>OZ244887.1:250000-1842357 GCA_965221415.1 Parvibaculaceae bacterium | reverse complement strand
GAGCTGAAGGCTTTGGCGGGGCTATATTTGGCGGGTCAGATCAACGGCACAACGGGCTATGAAGAAGCCGCAGGCCAAGGCCTGATTGCGGGGCTGAATGCCGCGCGCGCCGCGGCTGGCCAAGACGCGGTGATGTTTGACCGCGCCGAGGCCTATCTTGGCGTTATGGTCGATGATTTGGTGACCAAGGGCGTGTCGGAGCCATATCGCATGTTCACGGCGCGGGCTGAGTATCGGCTTTCCTTGCGCGCCGATAATGCCGACCAGCGCTTGAGTGAAAAGGGTATTGATATTGGCGTGGTCGGCGCACCCCGCGCGGCGGCGTTTCGGGCAAAAAGGGCGGCCTTGTCGGCAGCGCGGACAAAAGCTGAAAGCTGGGCGATGACCCCGAATGAGGCAGCACAGCACGGGCTTCATATTCGCGCCGATGGGGTACGCCGTTCGATGTCTGAGCTCTTGGCCTATCCGTCGATTGAATGGCAAGACTTGGCGCGCATCTGGCCTGAAATGGGCGAATGGACGCCCGCCATTCGCGCCCAAATTGAGACCGATGCGCGCTATGCAGGTTATCTTGACCGCCAGCAAGCCGATATTGATGCGTTCCGCCGCGATGAAGCGTTGAGCCTGCCGACCAATATGGATTATTTGACATTGGAAGGCATGGCCACCGAAGTACGCCAGAAATTGGCCGCCGCGAAACCCGTCACTTTGGGGCAAGCGGCACGGCTCGATGGCATGACCCCCGCAGCGCTGACGCTTTTATTGCACCATGCGCGCAAAAATCAGCGCAGCTCTTCGCATTAATCGGGGCGACCATCACATGACCCCGCAAGATTTCGCCGCCCAATTCGATGTTTCACGTGAAACATTGGCGCGGCTTACTATTTATCGGGAGATTTTGGAGAAATGGCAGCAATCCGTCAATTTGGTCGGAGCATCGACGTTGACGCAGTTTTGGTCGCGCCATGCAGCCGATTCGGCGCAAGTTCTGCGCTTCGTGCCAGATTCTGCAAAAGTCTGGCTTGATTTGGGCAGCGGCGCAGGTTTCCCCGGTCTGGTGTTAGGCATATTGTTGGGCGAAAACGCGCACGTGCATATGGTCGAAAGCGACCGCAAAAAGGTCAATTTCCTGCGTGCGGTTATCCGCGAGACGGGCGCGCCCGCGCAAGTGCATCATATGCGTATTGAGGCACTTTCTGACAATTTACCGCCTGAATTGGCGCAAATTGACGTGATAACCGCGCGTGCGGTCGCCAGATTGTCCGATTTGGCGCGTCTGATGGCGCCTTTTTTCAATTCATCCACAATTGCGCTGCTGCATAAGGGGCGCGAGTGGCAAGAAGAATTGACGCAGTGCCAGCAATATTGGACACTGGACTATATCGCGCATGAAAGTTGTACAGATATGGCCGCGCGATTGCTTGAATTACGCGATTTAAGAGCGCGCTAAAAAACGCTGGAGTAGCCGCTTTTCGGAGAGTTTTGCTATGGATACACAATCTATGAAGGCACAAGCCTCAAAGACGGCGGCTAAAAAGATGCCACGGTTCATTTGTCTCGCCAACCAAAAGGGCGGTGTCGGTAAAACCACAACGGCGATTAATCTGGCGACCGCATTGGCGGCGATTGGCGAAAAAGTGCTGTTGATTGACCTCGACCCGCAGGGCAATGCCTCGACAGGGCTTGGGATTGGGCAGGCGGTGCGCAAAACCACGAGTTTTGAGTTGCTGCTCGGCGAGGCCAAGCTTGCCGATGCGGTGCATATGACGGTTGTGCCGGGGCTGGCGCTTATTCCTGCGAGTATGGATTTGCTGGGGGTCGAAGTGGAGTTGGCTGAAAACCCGCGCCGCCTGCATCGGCTGAAAGACGAGCTGGATGCTTTTGCGGCCAATGAGGGGCGCGATTATGGGTATATTTTTATCGATTGCCCACCTTCTTTGAACATGCTGACGCTGAACGCGATGGTCGCGGCGCAATCTGTTTTGGTGCCGCTGCAATGCGAGTTTTTCGCGCTTGAAGGATTAAGCCAGTTGCTGCAAACCATCGAGCAGGTCAAAGATAGCCTGAACGCGACGCTTGATATTCAGGGCATCGTGCTGACCATGTATGATGCGCGCAATAATTTATCGACCCAAGTGGAGGATGATGTGCGCGGCCATTTTGACGGTTTGGTTTACGAAACGCGCATCCCGCGCAATGTGCGCGTGTCGGAAGCCCCGAGTTTTGGCAAGCCGGCGTTACTATATGATTATAAATGCAGCGGGTCGCAGGCTTATATGAAATTGGCCTCAGAGCTTATTCAACGCGAACGCCAACGCGGCCACACCAAACCGAAGGGAGAGGAGCATTATGACAGATAAAAAGCAGCCTAAAAAACGGGGCTTAGGGCGTGGGCTATCGGCGCTTATCGGCGACACGGCCGAGCAAGTCGCACCAATAGATGAGGGGGCGCATGAGGGGGCGCAAATATCTGATAAGATGATTTATTTGGGTGTTGACCAATTGCAAGCGGGACGGTTTCAGCCGCGCCAAAATTTCGATGATGACGCGCTTGCAACCTTGGCAGTGTCCATTGCCAAGTCAGGTGTTTTGCAGCCGCTTTTGGTGCGCCCGATAGAGGGGGGTGCGCGTTACGAGATTATCGCGGGCGAGCGACGGTGGCGTGCCGCACAAAAAGCCAAGCTGCATCAGCTTCCGGTCATTGTGCAAAACATCAATGATGTGACGGCCTTAGAGATTGGCATTATCGAAAATGTGCAACGCGCAGATTTGAATCCAATCGAAGAAGCTGAAGGATATCAAAGGCTTATAGAGGAGTTTGCCTATACGCAAGCCGAGCTTGCCGAGACCATTGGCAAAAGTCGCAGCCATATTGCCAATCTTTTGCGGTTGACCAGCGCGCCCGATGCTGTGCGGCGCGCTCTGGTTGAGGGTAAGATTTCAATGGGCCATGCGCGCGCCCTTTTAAGCGTCAAGGCGGATAGAGTGTCGGCTTTGGTCAAGCAAATTATCGCCGAGGGCTTGAGCGTGCGCACGGTCGAAAAATTGGCGGATGACACCAAGGCGGCGACTTCTGACACGGCACGCACAAGCTTTGCCCAATCAAAAAATGCGGCAAAAAATGTGGAAAAAGATGCCGACACGCGTGCGCTTGAAAAAACCATCGCCACGCAAATCGGCCTGTCCGTGTCGATTGATGATAAGGGCGCAGACAAAGGCGGCGCGTTGCGCGTTGAGTATAAATCGCTCGAGCAACTCGATGGGTTGGTCGCCCGCCTCATGCGCCACTAACGAGAGGGGTTCATGCGCGTGCAGCGCGTGCGATACGCAACAGGGCTTGGCCAGCATGGGCGTGCGACAGCCCCGTTGCTGCCCCACGGCATGTGGCCTCGGCTTCGTTTAAAATGGTTAAGGCGCGGGCGCATTTGCGTGCCGACCAGAGGCGGAATTGTTCTTCGACCATGGGCTTGCGTCGAAAATTGAGCGGCGGTTTAAACGCGCTTAAAGCTTGGGTTGGCGGCGTGCCTTTTTCCATCAGCCCGAGCGCTAAATGCAGAGTTTGAAAATGCAGGCGCATCGGCACAAGCGCACTGGCGGGATGCGTGCCTGCTTCGCTTAGGCGTGCCAAGGCACGGTCGGCAGCATCGAGCCGCCCCAACGCGACATTATCGATAAGGCGGTCGAACCCAGCCTGCGTCTGGTCGGCCAAAGCGGCATCGACATCATCGACGCTTATCATGCCAGCGGTGGCATTTTTATCGAGCGGGCCTTTGAACAAAACCAGTCGTTCTAATTCGCGCTGAATAATGCCACGGTCAGTGCCAAGGCGGGCGGCAATCATATCAAGGGCTTGCGCCTCGATGCGGTAATTTTCTTTTTCTAAAAACGCGCGCACCAATTTGGCAATGTCGCGTGCCTCCAACGGATAGCATGGCAGCGCCATGGCGTGGGGGTGGGCTTCAGCGAGTTTGCGCAAAGGGGCGGATGGTTTTAAATTGCCGCCTTCAAAAATAACCAATGAGGCACCCAGTGAGGCAGATGGCATTTCGCCGCCCTTTTCCAGATAAAGTTCGGCAGCCTCTGGGGCTGCGCCGCCCGCGCCCGACACCAGCACGAGTTTATGATCGCCGAACATGGGCAGGGCGGCGGCTTCATCGGCGACCATGCCGGGTTGGCCTGCCAGTTGCGTGTCGGTGAAGCCGACATATTGCAGCGGGTCGTAATCTGTCCCCAAAAACTTTGCGACAATCGCCTTTGAGGTTTCGCGCACGCCGCCTTGGTCTGGCCCATAGACCAAAATCAGCGCAGGTGTCGTGGCGGGTGTTAACGTGCTGACAAATCCAGCCACCTTATAGGCTTGCAGTTTCATGGCGTTGGGTTTTCTGGCAGGGCGGCGAGGCTTGCCAATATTTTTTCGGTGATGCGTTGCATTGCCAGTTCACCAAGCGCGCGTTGGCGGGTGATATCGTCTGCGCCACTGCTCCCGCGCGTCATAGATTGCTGTTCGTTAAACTTTATGGTGCGGGTTTTATTGGTGGGCGTGTGGGTCAAGTGCAGCGTCACAGTGTGGTGCATCCGCCAACGTTGCGCGATGCCTTGCGGGTTAATTTGGGTTTCTTCGCGGGTTTCCTCAATGGAAATCTGCGCGTTCCATGCGCCTTGCCCAAGGGCTAAACGCTGGCGCAGGTTTTGGTCTAAAGCACGTCCCAACGCAGTATCGGGGATTTGCAAGCTAGCCAATATATTGCTGTGCGGGTGGATTTTATGAATCGGCTGAAACCCGCAGGCACTGACCAGCAAGCTCACCACCAAAACGAGCGCACCTCTAGAGGACAAGATTGATAATCCGCCCCGGTACGATAATCGTTTTTTTAATCTCTTTGCCGTCAATAAACTTCTCCACTTGCGGCTCGGCCAAAGCCATCGCTTCAATCATAGCGTTATCGGCATCTTTGGGAATAGTAATTTCGCCGCGCTTTTTGCCATTTATTTGCACGGGCAGCGTCACCTCGTCGCGCACCAGCACGGCGGTGTCGGCTTTCGGCCATGCGGCTTCGGCGAGCAACCCCGTGCCGCCGATAATCTGCCACGCGCTTTCTGCCAAATGCGGCATCATCGGGCAGATGAGATGGGCAAGCTGCGCCAGTCCATAAAGATAAGTGCTTTTGTCTTCATCGGTTTGTGGCGTGAAGCCCGACAGCGCATTGGTCAACTCATAGGCGCGCGCCACCGCACGGTTAAAGCCGAGCGCGCTCAGCTCTTGCGTTATCGCGTCAATGCCCGTTTGCACATCACGGTAAAGCACCATCGCGGCCTCTCCCTTTGGGGGGTCTATCGTTTGAGAAAAAGGTGCTAAATCACGCGCCTCATCGAACAGTCGCCAGAGGCGCTGCACATAACGCCATGCGCCTTCAATGCCGTCTTGCGTCCATTGCACGTCGCGCTCGGGCGGGCTGTCGGACAGCATAAACCAGCGCGCGGTATCGGCACCATAAGAGGCGATAATATCGTCTGGGTCGACGACATTTTTTTTCGATTTGGACATTTTCTCAATGCCGCCAATGTCGACTTTCACGGTCTCGTCACTGGCCAGCACCGCACCGTCTGGTGTGTGTGTAATATCTTGCGGTGCGCACCATTGGCCGTCGGGGGCGCGATAGGTTTCGTGGCACACCATGCCTTGGGTGAACAATCCGTCAAACGGCTCTGTTAACCCCACATGGCCGGTTTTTTGCATGGCGCGGGTATAAAACCGCGCATATAAAAGATGCAAAATCGCATGTTCAATGCCGCCAATATATTGATCGACGGGCAGCCAATAATCGACTGCGTCGCGGTCTGTCGGGGCGGTGTCGTTCAAGCCAGTGAAGCGGGCAAAATACCAACTGCTATCGATAAATGTGTCGAACGTATCGGTCTCGCGCAAGGCGCGCGCACCGCACGCGGGGCAGTCCACATGCTTCCAGCTCGGGTGATGGTCGAGCGGATTGCCAGGTTTTTCAAAGCTGATATCGTCGGGCAACGTCACCGGTAATTGGTCGCGTGGCACAGGCACAGTGCCGCATGTATCGCATAAAATAATCGGGATGGGGCAGCCCCAATAGCGTTGGCGCGAAATGCCCCAATCGCGCAGCCGATAATTGATTTTTTTGTGACCCGTGCCATCGGCTTCGAATTGCGCGATGATTTTCGTGCGCGCAGCTTGCGGTGTCAGCCCGTCGAGCGAGCCCGAATTAATCATCACCCCGTCGCCGAGATAAGCGGTGTCGGTAACGCTAAAATCTTTAGCTTGTTTATCTGGTGTGTCTTTTGGGGCGACAACCGTGCGCACAGGCAGCTTGTATTTATGGGCAAAATCAAGGTCGCGTTGGTCGTGGGCGGGGCAGGCAAAAATCGCGCCTGTGCCATAGCCCATCAGCACAAAATTAGCGATATAGACGGGCAGCTCCCAGCCGTCATCGAGGGGGTGGATGACCCGCAGACCCGTATCAATGCCGTGTTTTTCGCCAGCTTCGATATCGGCTTCTGACGTGCCGCGCTGTGCGCAAGCTGCGCGAAAATCTGCCACCGCATCGTTTTCGCGCGCAAGCTGGATGGCCAAAGGATGGTCGGGCGATATGGCGCAAAAGCTTGCCCCATAAAGCGTATCAGGGCGCGTGGTATAGATTTCTAACGCCTCAAAGCCGTCTATTTTTTCGCAAAATCTAAAACTACAGGCAAGGCCTTCCGAGCGGCCAATCCAATTGGCTTGCATGGTGCGCACTTTTTCAGGCCAGCGTTCTAGCCCGTCGAGCGCGTCGAGCAAGTCGCCCGCATGGTCGGAGATTTTCAAAAACCATTGCGTCAAGCGTCGCTGCTCAACGGGTGCGCCCGAGCGCCACCCCACCCCATCAATCACTTGTTCATTGGCCAGCACGGTTTGGTCAACCGGGTCCCAATTGACCACGCTTTCGCGTCGGTCGACGAGGTCGGCGGCGACAAAGTCGAGAAACATCGCTTGCTCATGGGCGTAATAGCTCGGCTCGCAAGTTGCAAACTCGCGCGTCCAATCAATCGATAGGCCGAGCTTTTTCAGCTGCGCGCGCATCGCATCAATATTGGCATATGTCCATGTGCCAGGATGGGTGTTTTCGGCCATGGCGGCGTTTTCGGCGGGCATGCCAAACGCATCCCACCCCATCGGATGCAGCACGTTAAAGCCTTGCGCTTTTTTAAACCGTGCGACGACATCACCCATGGCGTAATTGCGCACATGACCCATATGAATGCGCCCCGATGGATAGGGGAACATTTCTAAGACATAATATTTGGGCTTGTCGCTGGTGCTGTCTTCGGCCGCGAAACAATCGGCATCATCCCATGCGGCTTGCCAACCAGCTTCGTGCTCGGATGGGTCATAACGCGACATCTGCGCTCCTCACTAGGGCTGGACACGCCGTGCGATTTTAAAGTCACGCGCACGGGTTAGGATAATGTTTTCCATTTGTCGTGCGGCCTGCGCCGAAGCCGCAACCGATGTCCAACGATTATTGACTTGTTTTTCACGAAAAATCGACACACGCAGGCCATCGGCGCGCAAGTCGAGGCTGGTGATGACGATGTTGACTTTCACGCGCTCGCCTGCCGCGCCGGGGTCATTATACCAATCGCTGATGATGGTGCCGCCCACGGGGTCGGCGCTGCTGAGGGGCATGAACCGTATCGTATCAAGGGCGGCACGCCACATATCAGCATTGACGCTAATCCCGCGCGGGGTGCTGGCGGTACCCGTCGTATTTGCGGTTTCCTCATCTTGTCCCCAAGAAAACAATTCTAGCACCGAGCCGCTGTCGGGGATGCCGCTTTCATCGATGGTGGGGTAGTCTTGTTCAATCGTCGCGCTGCAGGCGGTCAGCAGCAATACAACGCATAAGGTGAGCGGCGTGGGGGACGAAAAACGCAAGCAAGAAGTGGTCATGAGTATATCCATTAAAAACCCGATGGGGCGTGAGCTTATATCGGTTCACTATTATGGTGATGGCAGGCAAATGTAAAGAGGCCTCAAGAAGATGCAAACGCGTCAATCGCCGCAAAGCCGTCAAAGACTGCACCATTCGGGTCAAGCCGATGCAATTTGCGTGCATCCATGCCGCCCAGCGCGATGACCCGCAAATTAAGGCGGCGGGCGGTGCGTGCCAGTCGTTGCGCGGCTAAAATGCCGAGCGGGCGGGCGTGGGGGTGGCTACTGGTCGTGAAAATCGGCGATAGAAAAACAGTGCTGAAGCCACCCCGTGCGGCGGCTAAGATTTCTGCGCCATTATGAACCGCCGCACTGTCATCTGGCGCGGGCGGGGCGAGGCGTGCGGCGGGGCGGGCGAGCAAATAAGACGGGCAGTGAAACGCCGCACCATGCGCGTGGGCGAGGCGAATATCGCCAGCGATGGCAAAATAAATCTGGCGCTCTGCGCAATACGCGGCCATGGCGGCAGCCAAGCCCGCACGGTTGGGGGCATCGTAATCGCGCAACACAAGCCCTGTGTTGCCAGTGGACAATGTGGCGTCTAAAGCGGCGCGCCAATCGGGGCATTTATGGCGGTCTGAAAGCATGAGGTGTCGCATGGGGGCATTTTCCGTCTTGTGTGGTCTGCGTGCGGGCGATAGCTTGGTATGCAAGCTAACACGATATATCAAAAGGCATAATGGAAATGACGCACCACACATCTGCCCCCGACTCTACGCTGGCCGAAAAATTAGCGGCGGTTGAGGCCGATATTCAAGCCGCTGCTGAGGGGGCGGGGCGTGTGCGTGCCGATGTCACTTTGGTGGCGATTTCAAAAACCAAGACGGCGGCGGATATTCAGCCGTTTATCGATTTAGGGGTGCGCCATTTTGGTGAAAATCGCGTCCAAGAGGCAGCGCAGAAATGGCCTGATGTTAGGCGCGCGGCGGGGAATCAAACCCGCGATATCGAGCTGCATTTGGTGGGGCCGCTGCAAAGCAATAAAACCAAACAGGCTGTTGCGCTGTTCGATGTTATTCAGACGCTCGACCGCGAAAAGCTTGTGCATAGTCTTGCGCCATATGCCGATGAAGAAGGGTTTCCGCGCTTGTATATTCAGGTCAATATTGGCGCGGAAGCGCAAAAATCGGGTGTTTTACCGCAAAATTTGGTGGAATTTCACGATTTATGTCAAAAAACGGGGCTGACGATTGAGGGGCTGATGTGTATCCCGCCGATTGACCAAGCGGCGGGGCCGTATTTTGCTCTTTTGGGCAAGCTCGCGGCGCAAATTGGTGTTGCGGGATTGTCGATGGGCATGTCAGGCGATTTTGCGGTCGGCGTTGGCCTCGGGGCGACGCATATCCGTGTCGGGACGGCGCTTTTTGGCGCGCGCGATGGCACATAAACTCGCAGAAATGCGGCTGCTTCAAGCTTATTTGTGGATGTGTAAAAAACATCCCGGGCGGGCGTGGTGCAGGATGAAATCCATACTGTTCCAACTCACCGCGACACAGCCTAGCGTCGGCTGAAAATTGTTTTTTTGTAAATGTAAGAAAATCGCGCTGCCCTTTTGGGGTTTGGGGGGGGTATCATTATAGCCAAGCTCGAAAAACACATCGTATAATCCGTCTTGGCGCCATAATTTTTCGTGATGGGCGGCGCATGGCAGGGTAATCGCGCGGTTATAGGCAGTGTGTCCAGAGTCGTCGCACCAGCCGCTTTTCTGCGATATTTCATGTATTTCAAAACCTGTTTTAAGACCCGTGACGCGGTCTGCGCGTCGCCAGAGACGGCGCAGCAAAAATCGCCCAAGGGGGGTTTTTTGGTCACCTTCGCGCTTTTTTTGAGTCACGCCACCTTGTCCGAGCGCACACCGTGCGCGATGCGTGCCAAATTGCAACACGCCCGCATGGCGCGCGCTTTTTTGGGGGGTGACGTGTATCGTTTGCTCAAACATGGGGATAGCTTGGCTAGCTTTGCGGTTTATCGCAAGCAAAACGCGACATAACACAATGTGTCGCATGCGTTAAAACTTGTCGTGTGTGCGAAAATTAGGCACAGTGCGCCCAGCGCACGCAATGTGTAGAGTGCGCACGTCCCTAAAGGATGTGTATGAGAATAGGTGGTATGTTATGTCGACCAGAATCAAAATTTTATTAATCGAAGACGATGATAATCTGGTTGAAGTGCTAGAGGAGCAGTTCTCTTTGCACGATGAGTTTGAGCTGCTGCGCGTTGAAAGTGCCAAGCAAGGGCTAGAGAAAACCCGCGCCGAAAGTTTTGATTTAATTTTGCTGGATGTCGGCCTGCCCGACCAAGATGGGCGCGAGACGTGCAAGCTTATCCGCGCACAGAAAATCACCACGCCGATTATCATGCTGACGGGCGAAGCGAGCGATGCGGATGCGATATTGGGGCTTGATGCGGGCGCTAATGATTATGTCACCAAGCCGTTTCGTTTTGGCGTATTATTGGCGCGGATGCGGGCGCATTTGCGCAGCCGCGAAAACTCAGAGGACGCTGTCTTGGCCATCGGCCCGTATGATTTTCGCCCTGCGGTGAAAACGTTGCAGCGACGCGGCAGCGATGAGAAAGTGCGGCTGACGGAAAAAGAGACGAATATTTTGAAGTTTTTGCACCGTGCGGCGCATCAGGCTGTGGCGCGTGAAACGCTGCTGCACGAGGTCTGGGGGTATAGCGACCAAGTCTCGACGCATACATTGGAGACGCATATTTATCGGTTGCGGCAAAAAATAGAAACCGACCCGTCGGATGCGCAATTACTGCTTACGGTTGAGGGCGGCTACTGTCTCGGCCTATAGAGGTTATGTTTTAGGGGAATGGGGGAGTAACTTATGGATCACACAAAATTAGATGTCAGCGTGTTCGGCACGCCGCGCGATGGGTTTCGTGTGGCGGTTGAGGATTGGCCGCCCAATGTGAAGGCTGCGTCTGATAAGCCGTCGCCCAGCTCGGCGCATTTGGGGCTAGAATTATTGGCGGTTGATGTAGAACGCGGGATTGTTGAGATGGCGTTTCAGGCGGGCGACCACCTGTGCAATAAATGGGGCGGCATTCAGGGCGGCAATGTCGCGGCGATGCTGGATGATGCGATGGCATTTGCCATCGGGCTTAATTTGGACTGGGGTCAGATTTCGCCGACGCTTGAGCTGAAAGTATCGATGATGGCACCGGCACGACCCGGGCGGCTTTATGCTGTGGGGTGGGTTGTGCGGCGGGGTCGCTCGGTTGGTTTTGTTGAGGGTGCGCTGTATGATAGCGAGGGTGTGCTTTTGGCGACGGGGTCGTCGACGGCGAACTTTGTGACGCTCAAGACTCGCGACAAGAAGAAGGGCTAAACGCGCAAATTTAAATTCTTTTAAGGAAATCGGGAATATTGGGTTCGTATCCCTTATGCGCACCTTGGCTGATATTTGAGCCGATATTTGATTGGCGGGGCATTTTCGGGGATGGCGCTTTGGCGACATAGGGTTTTAGGTGTTGGACTGCATCATCGTAAAATGAAGTAAGCTCTTGCTCAATCTGTTTGACAAACTTCTTCCTTGATTTGAATTTTCCTTGGTCGCTTGTAACCCTCTTGATAGATATTGATTTAACGCCCGCAGAATGACCCTTAAATACCTCGCGCGATAACTCGCTCGCCTTTATGTCCAAATTTTTTGCTCTGGTATTCCACCGTATTGACATCAGGAGGTTGCCCCGATTGATGTCTGGAATTTGGTTCACAACCCAAGCGGCCTTTCCATATGGCGTTTTTTTCGGCGCAAGCTGCCACAGTTCAACTGACATACGAATTGAGCCTCTGCCTATATCGACTTGAACGTTTAAATCTGCTGCTGCATTTGGAATTTCAAACGTGGCATAACTCACACCCGATGAGGCGATATTTTTTTGTATCCTTTCAGTCCATTTATGTCGGTCTTTTTTCTCGTCCCGACTAAGCCGCAATTTGCACTGCACCCCCAAATGTTCAGTAAGAATAATTGCCATCTCAGAATATTGTTGTTGTAGGGCGGTGGCCACATCGTAAAGGCTCGGGTCTCTGTGAGATATTTTCGTTTTAGCTGAAATTTTATCGTTCAACTCCGCCCATGCCCTTGGCATCGCCGAGAAATCCGTATTGCCTACGCCTTGGTCTCTTAGAAACCTTGCAAATTCCTCCAGAAGAAACCTCTTTTCCCTATCCAAGTTTTGACCCGAGGAAAGCATCCCCTCAGAAGTTGATAGGATTTCGCGCCATGACAAATGTAGAAGTCTAATCTTACCAAGTGTGCGGCGACTTAATTCGACTGGCGACTGGTCTAGGCGCGCAGAAAACTCATTGCTAATGGTCAAGACCGCGTCAACGCCGTTGAGCTTCGCCAACCTGACGTAATGCTCAAGCTGACTGCTTTCCAACTCTGACTTGCCAACCTTCGCTTCGATAAAACAGCTCCAAACTTTTCTGTTTTTTACGTAAAGCAATCCATCAGGTCGGTATTCTTTATCAAGCCCCTTTGTCGGAATTACCTCAGTATAGGCTTGCAGCGTCGTTCTATCATTTATGGACACCCCTATTGATGAGACGAGAACCGACAATAATTCGGGCACACCCCTTATCACGGACAAGAATGTAGATGTTGCGCGCATCTCCTTATTTGTCTCACTAAGTGAGGGAAACAGACGAGATACGTGTCCTTTTGAAATCATATTGGGTAGGTTGCCCGACATTTTTATTTCTCCATAAAGCTTGGGACAAACCCTAACATGCAAAACTCACGAGTGTCACGAAAAGCGTCAGGTTTATATTGGTCGGTTAAGATTTCTGGAGCGGGCGATGAGATTCGAACTCACGACCCCAACCTTGGCAAGGTTGTGCTCTACCCCTGAGCTACGCCCGCATCACAGAATAGCCACATGGCGACATAAATAAGTCGCTTTGCGCAACGTGGCGAGTTATGCACCAAGATACGGGCTTTGACAAGTCGTTTTCATGGGTGGTTTTAAACCAGACCAGAACCCCCTATATATGTCTGGAGGTAAAATGAAACATAAGATGAAACAGGCGAGAATGAAAGAATGGAAAATATGATGACCCCGCCCGCCCCCGCCCCCACTGAAGACAACGCACCAGATGCGGCTATTGTCGATGTGACGACCGAGAGCTTTATGGCCGATGTCATTGAGGCATCGCAGAACCAGCTCGTGCTGCTCGATTTGTGGGCGCCATGGTGCGAGCCGTGCAAGCAGCTCACCCCCATTTTGGAGAAGCTGGCGGGCGAGTCTTCTGGGGCGGTGCGCCTTGCCAAGATGGATATTGATGCCGAGCCTGCCGTGGCGCAGCAATTGCAGGTGCAATCGATTCCGGCGGTGTTTGCGTTTAAAGATGGCCAGCCCGTCGATGGTTTTATGGGCGTGTTGCCAGAAAGCGATGTGCGAAAATTTATCGAAAAAAACAGCGACGGGGCGCTCGGGGTGTCGCCTGCCGAGGCGCTGCTCGAGACGGCGCGCGATGCGTTGGCCGAAGGCCAGCTTGACGATGCGCTGGAATGTTATGGCGCGGCGCTCGAGCATGCGTCCGAAAACACACCAGAGCATGTATCGGCGATTGCGGGATTGGCGCAAACTCATTTGGCCGCTGGCAATATAGAAGACGCGCGAGCTATCTTAGAGACCGCCCCGCCGCATAATAATGACCCTGAATTAGCCAGTGCGCGCGCGGGGCTTGCCCTTGCACAAAAAATAGAACCAACGCTCGAAAATGGCGCAGGCGAAGATACGCTCGGCAGGTATCTGGCAGCCCTCGAGGCCGACCCGAATGACCACCAAGCGCGGTTTGATTTGGCCTTGGCCTATCACGGACAGAATAAGCGCGAAGCGGCGATGGACGCGCTGTTGGAAATTATCCACCGCGACAAGGCGTGGGACGATGAAGCGGCGCGCAAGCAATTGGTTGACCTTTTTGATGTTTATGGCGCGGGCGACGAATTGGTTGTTGCGGCACGCCGCCGCCTCTCCTCGCTTTTATTTAGCTAAGCGGCATGTTATTTTGAATATCCCCGAAAGGCCGATTTGCATATGACACAATTTGAGACCACCACCGAGCTACCCGAAACGATTGCGGTGTTTCCGCTGGACGGTGCGCTGCTTCTGCCGCGCGGGCACTTGCCGCTGAATATTTTTGAGCCGCGTTACCTGCGCATGATTGACGATGCGTTGGGCAGAGGTCGCTTGATTGGTATGATTCAGCATGGCGATGGCGCAGATGATGCGACATCTACACTGAGCCAAGTCGGCTGCCTTGGGCGCATCACATCGTTTAGCGAAACCGAAGATGGTCGGATGCTTGTATCGCTGACGGGCGTGGCGCGGTTTCGGGTCGCCGCCGAATTGGATGTGACGACCCCTTACGCCCAAGTAAAGGCCGACTATCGCCCCTATGAAGCCGACCTTATCGCCGATGTCGGCGGGCTGGATGTCAATCGCGAGGGCGTGCTGGATGTGCTGAAGCGTTATCTTGAGGCCAACAGCATGCAAGGCGATTGGGAGGCGATTGAAAGCTCAAGCAATGAAGCCTTGGTGAATAGCCTGTGCATTATTAGCCCCTATGGGGCGCAGGAAAAACAGGCTATGCTCGAGGCGATGACTTTGGCCGAGCGGGCGGAAATCCTGATTGCCCTGACCGAAATGGTGCTGGCCGAACTGAACCGCGCAAGGGGCGCAAATGATAATGCGCTGCAATAAAGGAATATCATATGAGTGAAACCCTTGATGCGAATCTATTGGCACTCTTGGTCTGTCCGGTCAGTCGCGGGTCGCTCGTGTATGACAAAAAAGCCAATGAGCTGATTTCCAAAGACGCTAATCTGGCCTATCCCATACGCGATGGCATTCCGATTATGCTGCCCGATGAGGCACGCAAACTAACAGCTTAAAGCGGCCGCGACGGATACGCCTCGCCGCGCATCAATCTTGCGACATCAGCCCCTAATCCCGCATCGGCTTGCGCGGTAAGCCGCGTGCGCAAGGACGGCCATTGTCGCGCCAAAATCTGCATGGCCGTCAAGCCAAGTCGCCCCATTCCTGCGCGGGAATTGCCAAAACCTTGCGCCAAGCCGTGCGTGGTGGCCGCGACCATCGCCGCATCGCTGCGCCGTGCGGTGGCATAGTGCGCGAGCATTGTGCGCTCGCCAATGGCAAGGCCAAGCGCGCGCCCCTCATATAAAATATCGGCAAGTGTTGCGCTGTCGCGCAACGTCAGATTAAACCCCTGCCCCGCCAAAGGATGCACAATATGTGCCGCCTCGCCAACGAGAACAATCGACCCATCGACAAAATCTTCGGCCAGATGCAGCTGCAGCGGCTGCACCCCCAACGGGTCGGGTGCGGTGAGCGTGCCAAACTGATTTTGGGTCGCTTGGGCAAGCTCATGCGCGCGCACATGCGTGTCAGCTCGCGCCAGTGCCTGCGCCCGCGCGTGCGGCAGCGTCCAAACCATCGCCATAATATGCGGGTCAGGTAGAGGCAATAAGGCAAGCGGGCCGCTTGGTAAAAATAACTGATGCGCCGTATCCGCATGTGGGCGGTCGCTGATAACCCGCCCAATAAGGGCGCTGGCTTGATAATTATGGCGAAGCGGACGCGCTGCTTGGCGATGCCGCCAAGGCGGTGCGGTGCCCCCGATACCCCCACCAATACGTTGTGTGTCGACCAGTAAATCTGTGGTGCATTGTGTCCCCCCCTTGGTGCTATCGGCCAGCTGGGCGGTGCGGGTGGATGTGTCAAAATCAACAATCGGCGCGCCAAGCTGCGTAAGGCGGCCTTCGTCGATGGCGTGAGCGCAGGCTTTTGAGAGCGCGCGCCCAAGGCTTGCGAGGCTGACAATATGCGCCAATATCGCAGGTGCTGTCGGGTCGCCAAAGCCAAGCCGTGCGGGTAACAGCGTCGCGCTGACATCATCGGCGCATCCATAAACCGTCATGTCATGGACGGGGGCGCTGGGTTGGTCGAGAGCAGACCAAACGCCGAGCGTCTCCAACATGCGTTTGGCCGACGGGCTGAGGGCGAGTACCGCCTGCCAATCATCTGCATTTTCTACCGTTTTGGCGGGCGGCGGCATCGCCATGGCAACCCGAAACCCTGCCGCGACCAAGCTAAGGGCGGTGACTTTGGCGCTATTGCCGTGGCCGTGCAGTAAAATATCATGGTGCGGTATTTTCATCTGCCGACATTGCCCGAAAGTTTTGGTTTCGTCTATATGCGTTTCCATGTGCGACTATCTTGCACAAAATATAGGCAGCAAGGGATGACGCGCCCAAAAATGAGCCATTTGCTCTGCCTGCCCGCCCTCTCTTTGCGCCTGTCCCTGTGGCACGTTTATTGCATAGTATTCGATATATTCATTGGAGGATATTATGCAAGTTGATGCTGTTGGTGGTGACGTTTTTTTCATTCTTATGGGTGCGATTTTGGTGTTTGCCATGCATG
Source organism: Parvibaculaceae bacterium (assembly GCA_965221415.1). Classification (GTDB taxonomy): domain Bacteria; phylum Pseudomonadota; class Alphaproteobacteria; order RS24; family RS24; genus UBA8337. The sequence goes on along the minus strand of OZ244887.1, from coordinate 1,825,889 downwards.
CGGGCTTTGCCTTTTTGGAAGTCGGCACGGTGCGCAGCAAAAACCAAGTCAACGCGATGGTCAAAATCCTGTCGGATTTTGGTGTCTCGACCGTGGCGTATTTCTTTGTTGGCTATGCGGTGGCGTATGGGGTTGATTTTATATCGTCGGCATCGGTGATTAGCGGCGGCACGGAGGATGCGACTTATGGGCCGCAGGGCTTGTCACTGATTAAGTTCTTTTTCTTGCTGACATTTGCTGCCGCCATTCCAGCGATTATCTCTGGCGGCATCGCCGAGCGCGCCCGATTTGGCCCGCAGCTTTTTGCCTCGGCGATTATTGTTGGCTTTGTCTATCCGTTTTTCGAAGGGGCTATTTGGAATGGCAATTTTGGCTTTCAGGCATGGCTCGAGGCAAGTTTTGGGGCAGCTTTCCATGATTTTGCAGGCTCGGTTGTGGTGCATGCCATGGGCGGGTGGCTGGCACTGGCAGCGGTTGTGCTGTTGGGCGCGCGGCTTGGTCGGTATGGCGATAGGGGGCGTGCCTTTCCGCCAAGTTCCATCCCGTGGCTTGCTTTGGGCAGTTGGCTTTTATGTATTGGTTGGTTCGGCTTTAATGTCGTCAGCGCGCAATCGCTGGAAGGCGTGTCGGGATTGGTTGCGGTCAATTCACTAATGGCCATGGTCGGCGGATTATTGGCCGCTCTATTGTTTGGCAAAAATGATCCGGGGTTTGTCCACAACGGCGCATTGGCGGGACTGGTTGCGATATGTGCCGGCTCAGACATTATGCACCCCATCGGGGCTTTGGTGACAGGCGTGTTGGCGGGGCTGTTGTTTGTCTATTTCTTCGTCATTTGTCAGGAAAAATTGAAAATTGATGATGTACTCGGCGTTTGGCCATTGCACGGTCTGGCGGGTGCTTGGGGCGGCATTGCGTGCGGTATTTTTGGCCAAGAGGCTTTGGGCGGGCTTGGCGGGGTAAGCTTTGCGACGCAGCTTGTTGGCACGGGCGCGGGCTGTGCGTTTGCGCTTGCTTGCGGGCTGATAATCTATGGCACGCTCAAGCAATGCGTCGGCATTCGCCTGTCGGCAGAAGAAGAACATCGCGGGGCTGATTTATCTATCCACAAAGTTGCGGCAAGCCCTGAGGCGGGTTTTGGCAGCTAAGACGTGTCGCTTCTGACTTCTATTCTTTGACCGTTGCGGTCGCACTGGGCTAGTGTAGAACTGGCTGATTCGTGTGGCCTGTTCGTGTGGCTTGTATCTGGTCTATAGGGAGACGACATATGTCTGACGGGCTTTTTGATGCCCTTGCTGCCTCGCCTTTTGTGCGCTTGCGTGAATTGTTGGATGCGCACGCGCCGCGCTCAGGAGATGAGGGCGTGTCCTTGGCGCTTGGCGAGCCGCAACATGCGCCGCCACGATTTGCGCTAGAGGCTTTGGCGCGCGCCACGCAAGATGATGCGGCGGCTGATTATGGTCGCTACCCGCCGATTGATGGCACGCCCGCATGGCGCAAGGCGGTGACGGGGTGGCTGTCGCGCCGCTTTGGTGTGGCGGCAGATGCGTGGTCGCCGACACAAATATTGCCGCTTAATGGCACGCGCGAAGGGTTGTTTCTTGCCGCCCAAATGGCACCGCCCAAAGAGGCACTGCCCAAAGAGGGGGGACTGATGGCGATGCCCAATCCGTTTTATCAAGTATATGCGCACGCGGCGTTGGCGGCGGGTGCTGCGCCGCTTTATTTGGATGCGCCGCGTGACAACGGCTTTTTGCCAGATTTTGAGGCACTGGATGAGGCGACCTTGGCGCGGCTTCGGGCGGTATATTTATGTTCGCCGGCCAATCCGCAAGGCGCGGTTGCTGATATGGCTTATTTGCGCCGTGTGTGTGATTTGGCGAGAGCGCATGGCTTTCTGCTTTTGGTTGATGAGTGCTATAGCGAGATTTATGACACGACCCCCCCGCCCTCTATTCTGCAAGTCATGGATGAGAACATGGATGATGACGTGCCTGTGATGGCGTTTCACTCGCTGTCCAAACGGTCGAATCTGGCGGGGCTGCGTTCGGGCTTTGTGGCGGGCAGCAAAACGGTGATGGCGGGGTTTCATAAGCTGCGCATGGTGGCAGGCCCGCAATCGCCGTTCGCTACCCAAGCGGCTGCTGCGCTTGCATGGGATGATGAGGCGCATGTCGAGGATAATCGGGCGGCCTATCGTGCCAAATTTGATATGGCCGAGGAGATTTTCGGCGATAGCTTTGGGTTTTATCGCCCCGAGGGTGGGTTCTTTTTATGGCTCAATGTGGGCGATGGTGAAAAGGCGGCTGAAATATTGTGGCGCGAGGCGGGGGTGAAAGTTTTGCCCGGGGCGTATCTTGCCCAATCAACGGCGCACGGTAATATTGGCGCGCCTTATATTAGGGTCGCGTTGGTCGCACCCTTGGCTGAAACCAAGGCAGCGCTGATGCGCGTGAAAGCGTGTTTGGACAGCCATGGGGTTACGGTCTCAATGAATGAGGCCGCACAATGAGCCTGCGCGCGCAAATAAGAGAACGCTTAGTGCCACGGCTTGTGCGGGCGTGGCATGCGTTTTGGATGCGCTTTACCGCGAGCGTCGTTTTGCTGATTGTCGGATTTGTCGCCGTCGCGCTTTTGGGGTTTGACCCGCAAGATGCGAGCTTGAATACAAGCAATAGCGCGCCCACAGAAAATTGGTTCAGGCGCCCGGGTGCGCTGGTCGCCGATAGCGTGATGCAATTTATCGGCGCGGCGGCGTGGCTTATTTTATTGGCCATTGGGGCGCGGGCGGCGCGCCAATTACGCGGGGTCACGTTAAGCTATCCGAATTGGCGATTTGTGGCGGCGGTTTTTGCCCCATTGCTGATGGCTTTGGGGCTAGCGGTCGCCATACACGAGGCCTCGCCCTATGCGCCTTTCGCGGGCGGGTCGCTGGGTCAGTTAATGGCGGATGGGCTAGAGGCAGGCCTTGCGGCGCTCGGATATTATCCCGTCCGTGAGGTCGAGATTGTGGCGGCGGCGATGCTCGCGGCGACGGCCTTTGTGTTGGCTTTATTTGCCTCAGGATTGCTGCGCACGAGTTGGTCGTTAACCAAACAGCTTGTGGGGGCGGTGGCTTACGCGCCGCGGCTTTTGTCGGCGATGCGGGAGGGGGCGCAGCACTTTTCGACCATTCTGGCAGCCCCGCGATTACTGTGGGCAAGATTTGCAACGCCGCCCCCACCAGACGATGCTGCGCCAAATGATGAGATGACGACACCCGAGGTCGAAGTGGCGCAGAAAAAACCCGCCCCGAAAAAAAGCCGTCGTGCCGTGCGCGAGGCGCAACCAAGTCTGTCTTTTGAAAAATCTGGCACTTATGAATTGCCGCCTTTGCGTTTGTTGACCGAGCATAAGCCGCCGCGCCAAACCAACGTCCTCAGCAAGGATGCGCTTGAAGCCAATGCGCGTATGTTGGAAACCGTGCTGGAAGATTTTGGCGTGCGCGGCAAAATTGCCAATGTGCGCCCCGGCCCGGTGGTTACTTTATACGAGCTTGAACCCGCCGCAGGGGTGCGCTCGTCGCGTGTGGTGGGGCTATCGGATGATATCGCTCGTTCGATGAGTGCCGTCTCGGCGCGGGTTGCGCCTGTGCCAGGGGCAAATGTTATCGGTATCGAGTTGCCCAACCAGACCCGCGAATTGGTGTCGTTGCGCGAGCTTGTCTCCAGCGCGGATTTTGAAAGCGGCAAAAATAAATTATGCATGGCGCTTGGCAAAGATATTGGCGGTGCGCCGGTGATGGCTGATTTGACGAAAATGCCACATTTGCTGGTGGCTGGCACGACGGGTTCGGGTAAATCGGTTGGCATTAACACGATGATTTTGTCCCTGCTCTATCGCCTGACGCCCGCGCAATGTCGCCTTATTTTGGTTGACCCGAAAATGCTTGAGCTGTCGGTTTATGATGGCATTCCGCATTTGCTGACACCGGTGGTGACCGAGCCGAAAAAGGCTGTCGTGGCGCTGAAGTGGGTGGTGCAGGAAATGGAAAATCGCTATCGCAAAATGGCCAAAATTGGGGTGCGTAATATTGACGGCTTTAACGAGCGCATGAGCGAGGCGCAAAAAACGGGCGAGGTATTATCGCGTCGGGTGCAGACGGGGTTCGACCCTGAAAGCGGCGAAGCGATTTTTGAAGAAGAAATCCTTGAGGCCGAGCTCTTGCCGTTCATCGTTGTTGTTGTCGATGAGATGGCCGATTTGATGATGGTGGCGGGCAAAGAAATAGAAACCGCCGTGCAGCGTTTGGCGCAAATGGCGCGGGCTGCGGGTGTGCATCTTATCACCGCGACCCAACGCCCATCGGTCGATGTGATTACGGGGACTATCAAAGCCAATTTTCCAAGCCGCATTTCGTTTCAGGTAACGTCAAAAATTGACAGCCGCACCGTGTTGGGCGAGCAAGGCGCGGAACAATTATTAGGCCAAGGCGACATGTTGTTCATGGGCGGCGGCGGGCGTGTGCAGCGTGTGCATGGGCCGTTTGTGTCGGATGAAGAGGTCGAAAAAGTCGTCAGCTTTTTGAAAAAACAAGGCGTGCCACAATATATCGAGCAAGTGACACAAGAGCCTGAAGAGCTGTCCGAGGCCGAAGCAAGTGCCGTCGATAGCCTGTATGACCAAGCGGTGGCGATTGTCACACGCGATGGCCGTGCGTCGACCTCTTATGTGCAGCGCCGCTTGCAAATTGGCTATAATCGCGCTGCCCGCCTCATCGAACAAATGGAAGAACACGGCGTTGTAAGCCCGCCCAACCATGCGGGCAAACGCGAGATTCTGGTTGGGAAGCACTGATGATAAGACGCGGTTTTATTATTTGTGTTTTGTGGATGTCTCCTGTGCAAGCCGCTTCTGTGACGCTCGACGATATCAATGCAGCGCTTAAAAATCTGCCCGCCCAAAGCGGTCGATTTGAACAGCGTCTGCCCAATGGCACAAGCGTTGCTGGCACGTATCATATGGATTGGCCTGCCCGCTTGCGCTTTGCTTATGATGGCGGCGGTGCTTTGGTGACGGTGCGCGGCAAGTTTGTCGCGATACAAGACACACCGCGCGGCGAGCCGAACTGGTTTCCTGTGAGCGTCACGCCCTTGGCGGTTATCCGTGCGGCGGCGCAAGACGGCATCTCGCCAGATATGGTCGCACGCTTTGAACAAAATGAACAAATCGTGTCGGTTGCGTTGCGCGACCCGTCGGGCGATTTACCCGGCCAAGCGACGTTGTTTTTCACCCGCCCAACAATGACGCTTTATGCGTGGCGCTTGGTCGATGTGCAAAATCTGGTGACGCAAGTGCGCTTGAGTGCCATCACGCCAAAGACAAGTCTGGATGATGCGCTTTTTGCGATTACATATGATGACGAAGATGAGGAATAAAATATGAGCCATTCTGATGGCTGGCAGCCTGATGCTGAAAATCTGATGGCGCTGGAGGCTGAGATTCCGGTGCTGTCGGCCTTGCGCGAGTTTACCGAGCGGGCGGTGCGGGCTAATTGGTTTGCTGATTTGGGCGAGCCGTTTGATACGACGACCGATAATCTGGCGCGCGCTTATCTTGACCAACTTGGTTTCCCTGATGCCGATGCGATTGCGGTGATGAACTGGGATGATGCGCTTGATGCGTCGGCCAGTCTCGACCTTAATGCTGAGGCGTGGGAGGTGGAGGAGCAATTGCGTGCGGGTCTGCAAGATGAAGTGCTGCAAGGGGTGAGCGAAGAGGGCTTGAGCGTTATGTTGGCGTATTTGGCCGCACAGCTTTCCGAGGTGCTGCCCGAGCTTATCGACGAGGCGTTGATGATGGCGGATGAATTGCCCGACACGATTCGTGACGTGGCCGTTGGGGCGGCGCAACAGGCGGCTCATGGGGGGGCTTTGGCACTGGTTGCGGCTGCCGTGCGGGCGGCCAAAATGGATGATATCGAGGCTGGCGAAGAAGCGCTCAACCACCCGCTTTTGCTGCGTTATCGGCTGTTTGAGCTGGGGCGTTGGCCGGTCGCGTTGACGGGGCGGACGCTCAATTTATTCTAACCTATAGCGAAAAGGCGATATCCGATGCGAATAGTTTCTTGGAACATTAACTCTGTGCGCTTGCGCGCGCCTCTGGTGGAGAAGCTCATAAAGCAGCTCAAGCCAGATGTTATTTGTCTGCAAGAAACCAAATGCCCGAATGAGAGCTTTCCTGAAAAAGCGTTTCATAAAGCAGGCTTTGTGCATATCGCAAAAAACGGCATTAAGGGCTATCACGGCGTGGCGACCCTGTCGCGCCATCCCTTTCTGGCGCAGAGCTTTATCGCCTATTGCGGCAAGCAAGATGGTCGCCATATGCATATAGTGGTTGATTTTAACGGCGCGCCGCTGGCCATCCATAATTTTTATGTGCCTGCGGGCGGCGACGAGCCAGACCGTAAGATCAATGAGAAGTTTGGCCATAAGCTTGATTTTTTGGCTGAGATGACGAAGAATTTCAAAAAACAAGCGCGGCAAAAAAACGCGCCTGCGACGGTGCTGTTGGGTGATTTGAACATTGCCCCGGGCGAACATGATGTGTGGTCGTCTAAACAGCTCAAGAATGTGGTCAGCCACACCGCGATTGAGATTGAGGCCTTGGCGAAGCTTCAAGCGACGCTCGACTGGGAGGATGTGGCGCGTCGGTTTGTCCCGTCGGATGAAAAGCTGTATAGTTGGTGGAGTTACCGTGCCAAGGATTGGGCGGCATCAGACCGAGGCCGTCGTCTTGACCATATTTGGGTAACGCCCGATTTGTCGGCTGCGACGCACGGGTTTGGGGTTTTACGCAAAGCGCGCGGGTGGGAACGCCCTTCCGACCATGCGCCTATTTATATCGATTTAAAGTGAGGGGCTTAAAATGAAGATGGACAGCTTAAGTGGTGGTGCGTCTTTTGAGGCTGTGTGTCTAGCTGCTCAAGCACGCGCCGAAGAAACCGAGACGAACCGTCAGTTGGCGGCTGATTTGGCGCATCAGTTGGCCGATGCGGGGCTGTTTTCAATGTATGTTCCCCGCGCGATAGGCGGCCAAGAATTAACCCCGCTCGAGGCGAATGCGCGGCTGCAAAAGCTTGCCATGTATGATGCGGCCAGCGCGTGGGTGGCGATGATTGGCTCGACCGCGTCCATCGGGGCGGCCTATATTGAGCCAGATATTGCACGCGACATGTTTGTCGGCAAAGGGCGTATCACATGCGGCATTTTTGCCCCGAATGGCCGTGCTTTATGTCATGGCGATGAGTATATTGTTTCGGGGCGTTGGGCGTGGGCGTCTGGGTCGGCCAATGCGGATTATATCGGCCTTGGGTGCATGGCACTCGACAGCGAAGATGATACACCTGCGGGCGATAAAATTAGATTGCTTATGGTGCCGCGCGCATCGGTGATTTTTCACGATACATGGCACACCATGGGTCTGTGCGGGTCTAGCTCGGGCGATGTCGAGGTGGACAATATTCGTGTGCCGATGGCGCATAGCTATTCGATAGCGACGCAAAGCCCGTGGGACGAAGGGGCGCTTTACAAAATGCCTTATTTTGGTCTTTTGGCGACGGGCGTGGGAGCGGTGGCACTGGGCAATGCGCGCACCGCACTTGATAATGTCATCGCTTTAGCGACTGAAAAAACCGCGATGGGACACCGCCGTCCCCTGTCTGAACGCGGGGCGGTGCAAACGGCGATGGCACAAGCCCAAGCTTTGTGGGCGAGTGCCGATGCTTATTATTGGCAAACGCTGCAAGATATTTGGGCGGCACTTGACGAGAAAGGCGCGCAAGCACCGCTTGCGCCAGAACAGCGGGCGCAATTGCGGCTGATTTCGACCCATGCGGTGCGCACGAGCGTTGAGGTCGTGCGCATGATGCACGATGTGGCAGGTGGCACGTCGGTTTATAAAACCAGCCCTGTTCAGCGTTGTTTGCGCGACAGCGAAACGATGACCCAGCATATGATTGCCAATGGGGCGACATATGAAATGATTGGCCGCGTTATGCTGGGCGGCTATCACGGTGGTATGCAGCTTTAGGGTGTCGTCTGGCTTGCGTGGCACGTTGGATGGGTTAAGGTAAACGCTGTCTCGTGCAAAATGAAATGGAAGTGATATGCTAGGAAATTATACATCGCCGTGGATGACGGAAGACTTGGTTATTTTTAAAGATGCGGCGCGCAAATTTATGCAAAACGAGTTTTTGCCGCATGTCGATAAATGGACAAAACAAGGCATTGTCGACCGCGATGCTTGGACAAAGGCGGGCGCGGCAGGTCTGTTGCTCACCTCTATTCCAGAACAATATGGCGGCGGTGGCGGTGATTATCGCCATGAGATTATTATGACCGAAGAGCAAACCCGTTTGGGCATTGGCGGCTGGGGTCAGTCGGTGCACGCGCTGATTTGTGCGCATTATTTTCTTGCCTATGGGACGCAAGAACAGTGCGAAAAATATCTGCCGAAAATGGCATCGGGCGAGATGGTCTGCGCCATCGCGATGACCGAGCCGGGAACTGGCTCTGATTTGCAAGCGGTGAAAACCACCGCCGTCAAGCAAGGCAATCAATATGTCATCAATGGTGCCAAAACATTTATCACCAATGGCCAAACGGCTGAGTTGATTTTGGTGGTGGCCAAAACCGATGCGGATGAGGGCGCAAAAGGCATTTCGCTGATGATTGTCGAGACGGACGAAAGCGATGGTTTCGCGCGCGGTCGCAATCTTGATAAAATGGGTCAGCACGCGGCTGATACATCGGAGTTGTTTTTCGATGATGTAAAAGTGCCGGCTGATAATGTGCTGGGCGGCGAAGAAGGACAGGGTTTTTATCAGCTTATGAAGCAGCTGCCCGCCGAGCGATTGGTGATTGCAAGCCAAGCGGTGGCCTCGATAGAGCGTGCGCTTGAGCTGACATTAGACTATACCCGTGCGCGCGAAACTTTCGGCAATGCTATTTTCGATTATCAGAATACGCAATATAAACTCGCCGAATGCAAAGCCACATGGATGGCGGCACGCGCCATGGTCGACCAATTATTGGCGCAACTTATGGTCGGTGAGCTAGATGCCAATAGCGCGGCGGCCGCGAAGTTCTGGTGTACCGAGCGCGAAAACGAAGTCATTGATACATGCCTGCAATTTTTTGGCGGCTATGGCTATATGGATGAATACCCGATAAGCCGTATGTATACCGATGCGCGTGTGCAGCGCATTTATGGCGGGTCGAATGAAATTATGCGCATGTTGGTGGCGCGCGCGCTTTAAGAAAATCTTAATCAGCAGAGGAAACGTCATGCTACGTTTGATGTCTATTTTAATTGTGTTTTGTATTATGGGGGGTGTCGCGATGGCGCAAGATGCCGCCCCCGTCAGCGAAGAAAGCACGAGCTTTTGGGGGTTATTGTTTACCAAAGGGGGCGTGGTGACATGGGTGATTGCGTTGCTTTCCGCCATTGGCCTGCCAGTGGCAGGGGTTAAGGCGTATCAGTTTTACCAGATGGATATTTATCGCCCGCACCAATTGGAAGCCGCCTTGGCAAGCTATCGCGATGGCAAGATTGATGGGCTTGCCAAGCAACTCGATGCTTACGCGCATCCAGCAGCACCGCTTATCGGCTATGCGCTGACGCAAGCACATGGGCGGGCGATGAGCCCGACGATTTTGCGCGAGGAGCTGACGCGGCGTGCGCAATATTTGGTGCGCCATTTGGCCAAAAACATTTGGCTGCTCGAACTCATCGCCGCCTCTGCCCCGCTATTTGGATTGCTGGGGACTGTGTTGGGGATGATTGTCGCTTTTCAAGGCGTTGGCCAAGGCGCGAGCGGGGCGGATACGGCGTTGCTCGCTTCAGGCATCTGGGAGGCGTTATTGACCACAGCGTTTGGTTTGGGTGTCGCGCTGCCGTTTTCTATTTTGGCGGCGATGTTCAACAATGCCGTCGATGATGTCCGCGATTTGGTGGAGGACGCGGTCACTGAAATATTAGTCCGCAGCGAAACCAAAGCATAAGGCAGCAAGGCATACGCGATGCAAATCACCCGACCCAGCCGCAAAACAACCATAATGGGCTTAACGCCGCTCATCGACATGATTTTTTTATTGCTGTTATTTTTTCTGCTTGGCTCGGATTTTGTCAGCTATGGGCAGAGCCGACTGGCACCGCCGCGCAGCACGGGCGGGGCTGATAGTGCCGCACAACCCGCGATTGTTGCGCTGGCGGCCGATGGCACCTTGCAGTGGAATGGCGCAGCGATTACGCCTGCAGGATTAAGCGATGGTGTGGCTGCTTTGGTGAAATCCAATGATGAGCATTTAATCGTGCTGATGCCAAATGGCGCGGCCAATGTGCAAAAAATATCTGACACGCTTGATTTATTGGTTGATGCAGGGGCGGCGTCTATCACTTTGGAGCGCGATGTGTTTGATATTGATTTGGCAGATTTTTGAGCGCGGTCATGCAGCTAAAAACCACCCGCCGCGAGATTAAGTCGATTGATTTGCTGCCGCTGATTAATGTGGTGTTTTTGCTGATTTTGTTTGTGTTGATTGCGGGGCGGCCGACCACTGACCACCCGCAACAGATTGAGGTGGCGACATCGTCGCAAGACACAGATTATGCCCGTGCGGCTCTGTCGGTATGGCTGCATCAGGACGACCAGTTTTATATCGGGCGCGACAATCCCGTTACTTTGGGTGAAATAGCGACCCTTATCGCGCAAAAAAACATTGCAGAACAAGGCCTGCCGATTGAATTGATTGCCGACCGCCGCGCGCATGCAAAACCATTACTGGCGTTTCGCGCGGCGATGGCGAAAGCGGGCATTGGCGAGATTCGCTTGAAAACAGAATATAAGGGAGAGGCCGAATGACGCAAATCCCGCAGAAAAGTGGCTGGTTAAGCTCTTTAAGGGCGCGGCTTATTGCTGTGCCGCGCCGTGTCTGGGTGGGGCTGTTTACCGCCTCGGTTGTGGTGCATGTCGCCGCTGTCGGGGTGATGTTGCTGCTGCTGTTTGGCGGCGAGCGTGGCGGCGATGCACAAGACAGCGTGGTTATTTCGGCTGGTGATACAGGTGCCGAGGATGTAGACTTAAATCTGGAGACTCCCGCCCCGCCAGAGTTTTTGCGTGAGGCGGAGGCCGAGCTGGATTTATCTGAGCTTTTGGAAGTGCCGCTTGATACTGATTTTAACGATTTAAGAATGGATAATGCCAGCATGGCAGCGATTGCACCCGTCATGCCCTTGCCGAGTGCGGCGGTGACGCAACGTACGCTGCCGGGTGGTGGGTTGATATCGGGCGTGCCGCAAAGTTTTGCCGATTATATCGAGCATTTGCAAAAAACGGGCATTGACGTGGTGTTTGCGATTGATGCGACGGGGTCGATGGTTTGGGTGCATCGCAAGGTGCGCGAGCGGATGAACCAGTTGGCGGTTTATGTGCGCAATCTTGTGCCGTTGGCGCGTTTTGGCATTGTGGCGTATCGCGATTATAATGATGTTGATTTTGTCACGCGGATTTCGCAACCGAGTTTTGATATTTTAAAAGCGCGCGATTTCATGGCGGGCATTGATGCGGTTGGCGGCGGCGATCATCCCGAGGCCGTCACGCAAGCCTTGCGCGATGTGGAAGCAAAAGTTGCGTGGCGGGCAGGAGCACAGCGCGTGGTGATTATTATTGGCGATGCGCCGCCGCACCCCCGCGAGGCACGCGAAGCGGCAGAGATTGCCGAACGGATAAAAAGTCGCGGCGGGCGGCTGTCTTTGCTCGATAGTCGCGTCGAGGCAAATCGCGCTTTATTGGGGCGCACCGCGTCGCCGCGCGGCAATGCCGATTTATACAAGCAAGGCACGATGCGCTCGTTTCGGCGTTTGGCGCGTCTTGGCGGCGGCACGGCGGCAACGCTTGCCGCAGAACGCCAACTGATGAAAACCTTGGCCTTGCTGATTTTCGACGACCGATTCCACGATGAATTAGCACCGTTCTTGGCCAATTTGGAGTAGGTGGGATGTTGGCTAAAATAGCGAGTGCTTGGATGTTGGCGGCGGTTTTATTTTTGCCGCAGGCATATGCTTGTGGCGCACCGCCTGCGCTCTTGCTCACGCCCCCCGATAAATTACTGCCAGCTTTGCGGGTTGATGCCGCGCCTTATTTGGCAGCGGCCGATACATACTCGGTGCAGATGGAGAGCTGCTATGATGCCGCTTTGGGGCCGTTGGAGTTGGCACCTCTGGTTGCGCAAGCCGATGCGGTGGCAGCCAACATGGCGGCGCTGCGGCTGCGGGCAGAAGATGAAGTGCGCGCCAATGAGTTTGAGTTTGAAGACTTATTATCGTCTGAGCTTTGGCGCACGATTGAAGCCTTGCGGGTTGCGGGGGTGTATGGTCAGGCGTGGGGGCAGTTGGCAGCGGCTGTGCGCCACATATCGGCTGATGATAAAACCAAGGCTTTGGCCGATGCGCTCACCGCCATGCAGGCGCTGACGTTCGAGTTTAAGCATCCAGTCTTGGTGCAGAGGGCGATGTATGGTTTGGCGACCACCCAGATTGAAGCGGGCGATGTCGCAACGGCTCGTGCGACACTTGAGCGTTTGCGTGACTCGTTGAAGCGCGGTGGTGCGGCGGGGTTTAAATCGGCGGTGGATGATTTTTATGCGCAGATTACCGCGCCAGATTACCGCCCGCCTGTGGCACTTTTTGCAACGCCCGAGAAACAAGCAGGCGAGCGCGATTTTGGTGGAAGTGCAGGCGATGCAGGGCGGGCTTTGGCGTTGGCACGCCAAGCGGTGCGTGAAACGCGCCCTGCTGCTGAGATTGTCGCGCTGTTGCGCCCTGCCTTTAATAGTCAGCCTGAAACGCTTGCCGCGGCGCTTGATTTAGTGGCGCGTGACCAGCTGCTATTGGATGCGATGGATTATGAGCCGGGGCTTGCTTTGCGTGCGATGGAGCAAGCCTTTGAGCAGCAGCAATATGGGCGCTTGCAGACGGCTTGGGGTGGGGTGAAGCCGTTTTATCCTTATCTGCCTGTCGGACTGAAGCGGCGCGTCGATTATCAGCTCGGGGTCGCGCTGCTTAATTTAGATGCGTTGGAACGCGCTATCACGCATTTGCAAGCTGCCCGCCAAAGCCTGTCAAAAGGGGCGCAAGCCACGCGTATCGACAAGCTGATTGCGCTGGCAAAATTATCGCGCGACCAAGCCCCCGATAAAGCGACGCTGGCTTTGGCGCGTGGGTTTAAAAATGCCAAACTGCCATCTTCTGATACGGGCATTGCCCAAACGGGTGTTAGTCAACCGCCGCCATCTTTGGACGAGATATTGGCGTTGCGCGCTCGTGTGGTTTTGGCGCGTGGCGCGGCGGGCAACAAAAACTGGGCAGAAGCCGATAAAATGCTCACGGGCGTAGGGCCTGCGGCACCCGGCTATCGATTATTTTTAGGGATGCGGGTGCGGCTTTTGGCCGAGGCGATAAAAGCACGGCGCGGGCAAGGCGAAACGCCCGCGCAGCTTTCTGCGACGGGGCGCGGGGCGATGGCTCTGTATCGTTTGTGGCTCGGGGCGGATTGTCTCGCCGATTGTGTGTCGGGCAATCGGCTTGGCGTGCATCGTGCGGCCATAGAGATTGCGCTATCGGCCACATTGGACAGCGCGACGTTTGGCGCGGCGTGGGGCAATTTTGTTGAGGAAAATGGCGATGTGCGCCCGCTTGTGCCGCGTGCCATCGCGTATTTGATTACCCAGAAAGACAGCCAAAGATTGGCCGCCATGTTAGAGCCTGCCGATGATGTCGCCGCGGCTTTTATCTTGGCGCATTGGAAAGCGCATTTGCAAAATTTATCGGAGACGGCGGCGTTGCAGACGCATTATGCGTGGCTATCGACTGGCCTTGAAGATTTGCAAGGCCGTCCGCAAGCGGTTTTACTGGAGACCCTTATTGGGTTTGATTTGGCACGCGGCCAGACGGCATCTGCTTTGACGGCGGCGGAACAATTGGCCAGTCAGTTTCCGCGCCGCCCATCGGCATGGTTTTTGCGTGCTGCCGCGCTCGAGGCCAATCAGCGTGGTGTTGAAGCCGCCCGCGCGCTATCGTCTTTGGCACGGCGCACGCCTGCCGACGACCCTGTCGGTATGGGCGCACGGCTCGGCTTGGCGGCGATGTTTATTACGCTTGAGCGCGGTGCGCAGGCTTGCGAGATGCGGGCGAAAATCTTTTCACGTCCGCAAGCTGAGGATAATTGGCGGCTAGCGGTTGATGCGTTTCCCGTATTGAGCGATTGGCAAAAAACCGTCAAAGGTGCTTGCGGTTAGTACAGTTAATGTCGGAAATGGCGCATATCGGTAAACACCATCGCCAGTCCCGCATCATCGGCGGCGGCGATAACTTCTTCATCGCGCATCGACCCGCCCGGCTGAATAACCGCCGTTGCGCCTGCTTCGGCGGCACTCAACAAACCATCGGCAAACGGGAAAAAAGCATCTGATGCGACCACCGAGCCTTGCGTCAGTGCTGCGTCTGCCCCGCATGCGTCGGCAGCGTCTTGGCTTTTGCGCACTGCTATACGCGCACTATCAAGGCGGCTCATTTGGCCGGCGCCAATGCCGACGCTCGCACCGTCTTTGGCGTATACAATGGCGTTTGATTTCACATGTTTGGCAATCCGCCACGCAAATAATAAGTCGGCCATTTCTTGGGTGCTGGGGGCGCGTTTTGTGACACAGCGCAACTGCTCTTGTGCGACATGACCATTATCATGGGTTTGGAACAAATACCCGCCCGCCACATTGCGCACCGACAACCTCGGCGCGGCTTTATCGGGCAGCCCGCCCGTCAGCAATAGCCGCAGGTTTTTTTTGGCTGCGATGATATCGCGTGCCTCATCGCTGGCATTGGGGGCGATAATCACTTCGGTGAAGATTTCAACAATCGCTTGTGCGGTTGGCGCGTCCAATGTTTGGTTCATGGCGATGATGCCGCCAAATGCCGATACGGGGTCGCAGCGCAGGGCTTTGGCAAACGCGTCGGACAAATCTTTGCCGCACGCCACGCCGCAAGGGTTGGCGTGTTTGATAATGGCGCATGCCGCGTGCTGTTTCGGGTCGAACTCGGCGACCAGTTCAAACGCGGCATCGGTATCGTTGATATTATTATAAGACAGCGCTTTGCCTTGCACTTGGGTGGCGGTGGCAACGCCCATGCGCGGGGTGTCGCCGACATAAAACCCTGCCTGTTGGTGGGGGTTTTCGCCATAGCGCAGGGCTTGTTGCAGCTTGCCGCCGACGGCACGATAGGCGGGTGTGTCCATATCGAGTTGGGCGGCCATCCAGTTAGAGATGGCGGCATCGTAAGCGGCGGTGCGCGCATAGGCTTTTTGTGCCAAGCTCTGGCGAAGCGCAAGGCTTGTGCCGCCTTCATCGCAGGCTGCAAGAACCGCATCATAATCATCGCTATCCACCAGCACGGTGACATCATTGTGGTTTTTGGCGGCTGCGCGAATCATCGCAGGCCCCCCAATATCAATGTTTTCAACACAGTCTTCATAAGTCCCGCCCGCGTTCACCGTCGCCTCAAACGGGTATAGATTGACCACCAGCAAATCAATCGCTGCAATATCATGTGCGTCCATGGCCGCGATATGTGCGGGATTATCGCGTATGGCAAGCAGTCCGCCATGCACATGCGGGTGCAGGGTTTTGACGCGCCCATCCATCATTTCGGGAAAGCCTGTAAGCTCTGACACATCGCGGCATGTCAGCCCTGCTTGTTGCAGCAATTTTGCTGTGCCGCCTGTCGATATGAGTTCGACGCCATTGGCGGCGAGTTTTTCGGCAAATGCGACAATCGTGTCCTTGTCGGATACGGATATGAGGGCGCGGGTAATGGGTTTTACATCAGACATTGGTATTTCCTATGGGCTTTATGCGATAAAATAAAATCAATCATTGGGACGCTTTCTGCCAGAACGCCCCGCATAGCGCAGCGCCCAGCGTATGAGCGTATCGGTATGTCCCAAATGGGCGCGAATGGCAAGCTGTTGCGTGCGCTGTGGCACACCATTGCGACCCATATACACACTTTCTTCGATGGCCAGATGCGCATCGCCATCTTGGCCGACGCGAAACTGCCAGCCATGGCCGCCGGGGGTGACCAATAAAGCGGTATTGCCGGTGCCTTGCAGGCTGGCATGAATATTCGGGTGCAGGTGAAAGCGCAAATGAAACGCCGCGCCTGTAGCGATAGGGTGGGTGGCATCGGCCAATAGAAAATCTTCGCCACGGACATCTTCGCCGCGTGCGTCGATGAACAAGCGCCGATTATGGCGCACGCCGTGGCTCTCGACAAAGCCTGCGTGACTGGTCTCGAGCCAGATGCCGCTTTTGTCTTCGACGCGGCGCGAGGTGACCTGCCAATCATCGGGGATGAGCCGTGCGCCCAAACGCTTGGCGGCAAATCCGTGGCGGGTGAAGGGGTCTTTCACACCTTTTTCAAAGGCCAAAGTTGAGTGTGCCGACAGCCCACGTGCGGCCAGTTGCCACTCTGCGCCATGGACGAGATTCGGCCCGCAATTGACAATCAGGCGGTCATTGCCATGGCTCATTTCAAACGCTAGTGGGGCGGCGTGGGCTGTTTGGCTATGCGCACCCGTGGCCGCGTTGCCGACATCCATCACGATGCATGTCTTATCGGCGCTCAGTCGCTGATAGCCGCTTTTTTGCGAAAAACTCATCGGCGCAGGCGGACGCTTGGGCAGCACAGCGGCGATGGCGGCGGGCTCGCATTCCAGACCACCATGGAAAACCGCCAGCTTGCCGTCGCGGTGGCGCAGCATCACAACCATCGCCTGCATGCGCGTTAGGGTCAGGGTGAACGCCGCAGGCGGTGCAATTTGGCGCGCGGTTAGCCCGCTTTCAATGGCAATCAGGTCGGCCAACAACCGCACGATGACATCGGGGGCGCGGCTCATATGTCCGCCATCGGGAAAAATCTGACGGCGCAGCTCGCGCATCAGCAGATCCATGCCGTGGCGCAAAATATGCCCCTCTTGGGCGATGCTCAAGCCAGCGAGCGTCAGACCAATCACCGCATATAGCCGCGCCAAACCGTCAGGGGCTTGGTGGACGGTAAGCGCAAGCCAGCGCGCTTGATGCGTGTAAGAGGTATTTATCAGCGCCATTTCTTGGCTATCAAAACTGGTCTTGAGCACGCGCAAGGCAAATCCCCAATTAATCAGGCGGCGTGCGATAATAGCTGGCTGCATAAATCTTTTGCGATTGATATAATCGCTTTGCGCCCAATGCAAAATCATCTCGCGGGCGGTGGCCGTGCCTGCGCCATTGGGGGCGGCCAGCACGTCGCGCAGCCACTCAAAGCTGTGTAATTGGTCGTGCCATTGTTGGCTTGGAGGGGTGTGCAAAAAAGGTATTTTGCCCGCATTATGGACGATGCCGCCGGCCAATGTGTAATTGCCCGCAAGCCATGCTTCGCCGCGTGCTGGATTGCCAGAGTACAGACTGGCGGGAATATCATGGCTGACAAGACCCGCGGGCGCGCGCCAAAAGCGCCGCCCTAAAGGCCCGCGCAGCGCCGCATTTTTTAGGGTAAAACCCAAAGCCGAAGCACTGGCTGACACAGCCTCATATGTAGAGGTTAGCCTGTGCGTTCGCCCCACTCGCCCCACTTAACCCCCCGAAGCTGTCCGTAGCGCGGCAATATTGTCGCCATAAGCCGATGACCCACCGCTAAATGTTGCCGTGCCAGCGACCAGAATAGACGCCCCCGCCTCGATGACTTGGCCAGCGTTTTTGCGGGTGATGCCGCCATCTACTTCTAGCTCAATGTCGCGGCCAGAGGCTGTGATGCGCGCGCGCAAGGTGCGAATCTTGTCGAGTTGGCTGTCGATAAAAGCCTGTCCGCCAAAGCCCGGATTGACCGACATCACCAGTACGAGGTCAATCTCGTCTATGAGATGGTCGAGCGCGGACACAGGCGTTGCGGGGTTGAGCGACACGCCGACTTTGCAGCCCGCTGCGCGAATGGCTTGCGCGGTGCGGTGCGGATGCGCCCCCGCCTCGGGGTGGAAAGTGATAATATCTGCCCCCGCGTCGGCAAAGGCGTCGATATAAGCATCAACCGGTGCAATCATCAGATGCACATCCAAAGGCTTGGTGGCATGCGGCTTGATGGCTTTGACAACGTCAGGCCCAATGGTGATATTGGGGACAAAATGGCCATCCATAACATCGATATGAATGAGGTCAGCGCCTGCTGCACAAATGGCTGCGACTTCTTCGCCAAGCTTGGCAAAATCGGCCGAGAGAATAGAAGGTGAAATTTTAATATCGCGCATGAGAGTCTCGCCTGAAATTGAGCCTTTTCACTTTGTAAGGGGTTTCGGTGAAGGCCGCAATCTATCGCCGCGATGGCGGTGATTTATTCACCTGTTTTTTTAAATATGGCGGCAAAGAAGCCATCCATGCCCCCACCAGTGCTATCTTGAGCCATATTGTCGGCAGGCGTGGTGCGCAAAAACCCATTTTGGATAAACCCCCTCATCTCTGCGTTTGATGTGGCCAGGGCGCTATCAAGGGCGCTATCATGCGCTGTAAAGTTTTTGTGGCGGCTTAAAAAATCTGCCGCTTGGGCTTCGCCTTCCATCGGGTCGAGCGAGCAGACCGCATAGCAGAGCAGCCCTTCGGGGGCGACCCAGTCCGCGGCGCGTGCCAACATATCGGCTTGCAGGGCGGCTTGCTTGGCAGCAAACCCAGCACGCTGCGTCAGCGCAAGGTCGGGGTGGCGGCGCATCGTGCCGGTGGCAGAACACGGCGCATCGAGTAAAACCGCCGCAAAAGGAGTTTCTGGTTGCCAGTCGCGCATATCGGCTTCGATGATATCGCCCCTATCGGTGGGCATTTGCGTGCGCGCAAGATTATCGCGCAGCCGTTGCAGCCGATGCGCCGAAACATCAAGGGCGGTGACGCGATGCCCCATATTGGCGAGTTGCATTGTTTTGCCCCCGGGCGCGGCGCAGAGGTCGAGAATATTGTGCGGGCGTTTTCCTAACGCCTCATGTAACATGATAGCGGGAAAACTGGCGGCGATATCTTGGACGAACCAATCGCCTGCCGCAAAGCCGTCCAAAGCGCGCACATCGCCCGAAGGCCTGATGCGCACATGCGTCGGCGTGAGCAGGTCACCTGCATATTTTTTTGCAAAAGCCGCCGCTTTTTCGGAAGTCTTAAAGCATATATCAAGCGGTGGCGTGCGGGCATGTTGCGCGGCAATGGCCGCCAGCACTGTGTCACCATAGGCGGCCTCAAAGCGTGCGTGCATCCAATCGGGTAGGTTCGCGCCCGCATTGGCAGGCGGTTTTTCGCCGCGCTCGATTTGGCGCAAGACCGCATTGATAAGCCCCCGAAACGGCTGTTCGCGCCGCCCCGTTGCCGCGACCGTTTCGTTAATCGCCGCATGCGCAGGCACATTCATATAGAGCAATTGCGCCGCGCCGATAAACAATAGCGCATGCGCGATATGTGGCCGCAAAGGCAAAGGCCGCTTCATATGTTGGCGGGTGAGCGCATCAATCTCGCCATAGTGACGCAACGCCGCTTGCGCGATGGCATCGGCCAGATTGCGCTCAGCAGGCGGCAAGTCGGCGAGGCGGTCGCGGGCATCGTCTAGCGTTTTGCCGCGGGTGATGGCCGCCAGCATATTGGCAGCGACGCGGCGCGTGCTATCTTTTCCCCTGCCCCTATCTCGGTTTTTACCTTGCGGGGCGGATTTTGGTTGCGTATTCATGTCGCGGTTACACCATCTTGGCTTTCATTCGGCAAGCCCCCATATTAGGGGTATGAAAACGCCTGACCCAGAGATAGCCTTAAAAATTGCCACGGCACAGCGCAAAGCGGCGCAGAAAAAAGCCCGCGAAGAAGCCCGTGCGCGTCGTGCGGCGCATGTGACGAAGAAACGTGCTGATGAGGAGGGCGGGCAAGCAGGGCCCGAGCCGACACGCTATGGCGATTGGGAAAAAGACGGCATTATTTCTGATTTTTAGAGCTGATTTTTCTTGCGCTGCTGCGCCTTATGTGGGGGACTTAATGTGCGGACTTTGAGATAAGGGGGTCACGTGATGCGGTTGATTTTGTGGTGGGGGATTTTGTTTTTGCCGTCAGTTGTGCTGGCGGCACCTGCTGCCCATCATTCAAACAAGCAAATCTTAGATGGGCCGTTCGCCTTTGAGCTTGTGGAGGTCGTTGACGGGGATACGTTTCGCGCACGGGTGACGATTTGGCTAGGCCAGACGGTAGAGGTCAAGATTCGGTTAGCGGGTATCGACACACCTGAAATAAACGGTCGCTGTGCTGCTGCGAAAAAGCGCGCGCGTCAAGCCAAGGCGTTCACGAAGGATTGGTTGCGCAAAAACCCGTCTGTGCTGCGGCGGGTGCGCTATGATGCATTTCCGGGGCGCGTCTTGGCGACGGTTCACAAGCAAGCGGGAAAAAACAGCGATACTTTATCTGCCGCGCTGTTGGCACGGGGGCTCGCCAAGCCTTATAAAACCCGAAAGCCCAAATGGTGCGCTTAAGTTAAGGGGCGCGATTTTGTCGATTATCTATCAGCGCGTCGACCACAGAGGGGTCGGCCAGTGTCGATGTGTCGCCCAGATTGGAAAAGTCGTCCTCGGCAATTTTGCGCAAAATACGCCGCATGATTTTGCCCGACCGCGTTTTCGGCAGGCTTGGTGCAAATTGGATGAGGTCGGGCGTGGCAATCGCGCCAATCTCTTTGCGCACCCAGCTGACCAGTTCAGCTTTTAGCGCGTCATTGCCTTCAAGCCCTGCGTTCAATGTGACATAGCAGTAAATGCCCTGCCCTTTAATGTCGTGCGGATAGCCGACGACGGCGGCTTCTGCGACATCGGCGTGGGCGACCAGCGCGCTTTCGACTTCGGCTGTGCCAAGGCGGTGGCCAGAAATATTCAGCACATCATCGACCCGTCCGGTAATCCAATAATAGCCATCTTCGTCGCGCCGACAGCCATCGCCAGTAAAATACATACCCGGATATTGCACAAAATAAGTCTCGATAAAGCGCTTATGGTCGCCATAGACCGAGCGCATTTGACCCGGCCAACTATCGCTAATGCATAAATTGCCTGCCGCCGCCCCATCGAGCGTTTTGCCATCGGCATCGACCAATAGGGGCTTAATGCCGAAAAACGGGCGGGTCGCTGAGCCGGGCTTGAGCGGTGTTGCACCCGGCAGCGGCGTGATGAGAATACCGCCAGTTTCGGTTTGCCACCATGTATCGACAATCGGGCAGCGTCCATCGCCGACAATATTGTGATACCACAGCCACGCCTCTGGATTAATCGGCTCGCCAACCGAGCCAAGCAGGCGCAGGCTTTGTCGGGAAGTTGCCTTGACGGGGGCATCGCCTTCGCGCATCAGCGCGCGCAAAGCGGTGGGCGCGGTGTAAAAAATACTCACCTGATGCTTGTCGCAGACCTGCCAGAAGCGTGAATTGTCGGGATAATTCGGCACGCCCTCAAACATCAAACTGGTCGCCCCATTGGCCAGTGGCCCATAGACAATATAAGAATGCCCCGTCACCCAGCCGACATCGGCTGTGCACCAGTAAATATCGCCATCCTTATAATCAAACACATATTGATGCGTCATCGAGGCATACACCATATAGCCACCCGTTGTATGCAACACGCCCTTGGGCTTGCCCGTCGAACCAGATGTATAAAGAATAAATAGCGGGTCTTCGGCACCCATTTCGACAGCTGCGCAATCCGCATCGACTTGGGATTTCGCCTCGCTGTAATAAATATCGCGCCCCTCATGCATCGCGATATCGGCATCTGTGCGCGTGACCACGATAACGCTCGTCACGTCAGGACATTTTTCAAGGGCGGCATCTGTATTGGCTTTCAGGGGGATTTTTTTGCCTCCGCGCACACCCTCATCGGCGGTAATGACGCAAATACTGTCGCAATCGATAATGCGCCCCGCCAGCGCATCGGGCGAAAAGCCGCCAAACACCACCGAATGCACCGCCCCAATGCGCGCACACGCCAACATGGCGTAGGTGGCTTCAGGAATCATCGGCATATAAATTGTCACGCGGTCGCCTTTTTGGATGCCGCGCATTTTCAGCACATTGGCAAAGCGACAGACTTCTTCGTGCAATTGCTGATAGCTAATATGGGCTTGCTGGTCTGGCTCGTCGCCTTCCCAGATAAGCGCGGTCTGGCTGGCACGGGTCGGCAAATGACGGTCGACACAATTCACACACGCATTGAGCGTGCCGTCCTCATACCATTTAATCGACACATCATCTTTGCTGTAATGGGTGTTCTTAACTTTTGTATAGGGGCGCATCCAATCGATACGCTGGCCGTGCTCGTGCCAAAAGCCATCGGGGTCTTGAATGCTTTGGGCATACATCTCGTGATAACGCGCTTCATCGATAAGGGCAGCGGCAGCGATTTCTGCCGTAACATCAAAGGTTAGCTCTTCAGACATTTTCTCCCCTCATCCGTTTTCGGCAAGTTGCGCCCTATCGCGATGATAAAGCCTGCCCGCGACAAAATTAAGCGGCAAGGCAAGCATGGAAATCAAGGTGAAGGCAACCAGCGTGAATGTGTAAGGCGCTGCGTGGCCTTGATTTGCCATCCAATCAATCATAATGCCGCCGCCGGTAATACCAATGCCGAGGCCGACAAAGTTCAGCAGCAAGATATAAAACGCGATAACCGTGGCGCGGATTTTCGCCGGCGCAAGTTCCTGAACGGTCGCAAAAGTCGGCCCATAAAACAAACCCAATTGGAAGAAGCCGAGAAAAATACCCATTTCAAACAGCATGTGGTCTGCTGCAACAATCCGATACGCAATGCCGAAGGGTGCGAGCAATAATCCCGACCAGAACAAAAACATTGGCCGTCCGGTTTTAAATCTGGCTTGCCACATATCGCCCAAAAACCCGCCCATCAGATTGCCCAAAATGCCGCCCGCGGCGGCGAGCCATCCAGCTTTCACGGCAATCTCGGCGCGTTCAAAGCCGCGCTCTTCGACAAACCATAATTGGTCAAAGGCGGCCGCGCCCAAGATAAAGTGGAACACCACACCCGCCCCAATGGTGCAGGCCAGTGCGGGCGATTTTCGCAAAGTTGCAAATAATAGAGCGATGACCTGACGAAACGGGATTTTTTCGACCGCGCCCGTATCTGTCAGCTGCACGCCTTGGCGCGGGGTTTCGCGTAAGAATAAAAGACCCGCCGCCACCACAAGACCAAGGCTGCCCAAAATATAAAAGCAATTGCGCCAACCAATGGCCGGTCCCAAATAGCCCGCAATCAACAATGAGATAGCCACCCCGACAGGCACGCCGAGATAGTACACCCCCGACGCAAAGCCGAGTTGGCGGGCGGGGAAACGGTCGGCCAGTATTGACATGGAAGTTGGCGTGGCAACGCTTTCGCCAACGCCGATGAGCATGCGCGGGATGAGCAAGGTCATAAAGTTGCGCGCCGCACCCGAGGCGACGGTCAGGGCGCTCCACATGGCAAGTCCGAAAGCCAACAGGCGGGGTCGGTTGACGCGGTCGGCCAGCGCGCCCATGAATAAGCCCATCACCGAATAGAAAACGATAAAGCCGAACCCCGTCAGCAGACCAAATTGCGTATTTGTGAGTTCTAAATCTGGCACGATAAAATTGGCGAAGCTGGCGAGCAATTGCCTATCGACAAAGTTCAGCACATTGATAAAGGCAAGAATGCCGAGGACGGCGTAATCACGGCGCGAGGCTTGGTGGGTCGCTTCTTGTTGTTGGGACATATGAGATTCCTATTGCGTATTTAAGCCCTAACTATGACGAGCGCGGCCTTTAAGCACAATGATTTTATTTTCACCATCCCCTTTAATGTCGAGCGCGACGGGGGTGAGCGCTTTGCCGATGCAAGGCCCTGCAATGCACGCACCGTCTGTGGTGAACTGCGCCCCATGCGCCGAGCAGATAAGGCGTGTGCCGTCGGCGGTTAGAAAGCGGTCAGGAAAAGTTTCCAAGGGAAGCCCAAGATGCGGACACTGATTGACAAAACCAGATAGGCTATCACCCTTATGCCGCCAAATAATCAAATCGAGTGCCTCGCCGTCCAGCTCGAGCTGATAGCCACGCGCGGTTTGGGGGGCAAGCTCGGCAAGTCGCCCAAGAGATGTTTCTTTAACCATCAGAGGCGCACATTATCAGCAATCTTGGCTTTGGTGCGGGTCGGCTCAAGACCCGCCATGGCGCAGACAATTTTCCATTCCCGCGCGGTCACGGGCTGCACCGAAAGCCGCGAATTATTGACCAGCACCATATCGGCAAGGCGTGCCTCGGCTTTAATCTCGGCAAGCGTCACATGGGTGGCCGCTGTCTCAAGTGCCTGAATATCGACCATACCAAAACGCCCTTTCGGGTCAGTGTGGTCGGGGTAATGCTCTTTGATAATCTCAACCGTGCCCATAATGCATTTCTCATTCACCGAATGGTAAAAGAAGCCTCGGTCGCCCAACCGCATTTGCTTCATATGTTTATTGGCCAGAAAATTACGCACGCCATCCCAATGCTCGCCCTTGCCCCCGCGCTTACACTGGTCGTGCCAGCCCCATGTGTTCGGTTCTGATTTAAATAACCAAAAAGCCATTTTGTTCTTTGCCTCTTTTTAAACGTTAGGATCTGATAGGCCGCCAAGCAAATGCTGCCACGGGTGAATCTCGACGCGCTCGAAAAGACCCGCCTTATTATAAGGGTCATCATTGACGAAAGCTTCGGCCTCTGCACGGCTTGCGACATCGAGAATAATCAGCGTGCCAATCATTGTGTCGCCATTTTCAGAGGTAAACGGGCCAGCCGCCTTGACGTCAGCCTGGCCGAGGACATAGGCCACATGGTCGCTGCGGTTTTCCATCCGCACAGCAAGATGGTTCGGTTTATCCATACAAATCAAACAATACATAAAAGGCTCCTATAATTAGCGGTTAAGATAAATCATGTTTGCTCAGAGGTGAAAGGGCGCGCAAGAAGCGCAGAAATGGCAGCGTCTGTCTCAGCCGCGCCCGATAATATCGCGTCAACCGCGGCACAAATAGGCAAGTCGAGACTATGGGCATCGGCCAGCCCACACACCGCGCGCGCGCTCATCGCCCCTTCCGATACAGATGTGCGTGCGCCCAATATTTGCGCCGCATCAGCGCCCTCGCCAAGCGCGCGACCGAGTGAGAAATTGCGCGATGTGTCGCTCGAGCATGTCAGGATTAAATCGCCTAATCCCGATAGGCCGCTCAGCGTTTCGGGCTTCGCGCCAAGGGCTGTGCCGAGGCGTTGCATTTCGGCAAAGCCGCGTGCGGTGATGGCAGCGCGGGCGCTTTCGCCCATTTGTTTGCCGACGAC
This sequence comes from Parvibaculaceae bacterium, assembly GCA_965221415.1. Taxonomy (GTDB): domain Bacteria; phylum Pseudomonadota; class Alphaproteobacteria; order RS24; family RS24; genus UBA8337. The sequence goes on along the minus strand of OZ244887.1, from coordinate 1,800,425 downwards.
AATCCCGCACGCGATGGCGAGAACATTTTTCAACGCCCCGCCAATTTCTGCGCCGATAATATCGTCCGACAGATAGGGACGAAAGCCCGACGAGCCGATTTGGTCGGCTAAATATTGCCCGCGTGCTGTATCGGCACAGGCGAGCGTCACGGCGGTTGGTAGGCCACGGGCGACATCGGCGGCAAAGCTCGGGCCCGATAGAACGGCGATTTGTGCGTTTTTCACATAATCGCTTGCGACTTCTGACATGAATTTCAGGCTGTCGCGCTCAACCCCTTTGGCGCATAGCACGAGGCTAGCGTGCGGCTTTAGCTGCGGGGCGAGCTCAGCGATGATGGTGCGGGCAAATTGTGACGGCACCACCATGAGAATAATATCGTTGGCGGCGATATCAGTCAGCTCGGTGGTGGCGATGATGGTCTCGGCCAAGGCAATGTCGGGCAGAAAGTTACGGTTTTCGTGATGCGTGTTGATGGCGGCGACGGTGTCGGCTTCGTGCGCCCATAAATACACATCTTGCTGATGGCGCTGCGCCACCACGCTGGCCAAGGCTGTGCCCCAAGCGCCGCCGCCTAAAACGGCGAATTGTGGGGTTGTGACTTGAAAGTCGCTCATCATTTCCTCCGACCTTATACTTCGCTCTATGCTTCCTTCTGCATAGCTAGGGTTTTGGCATGATGCAAGTTTTGCGCTTGTCGTGAAGCTGTTTTACGATTTATTTGTGGCATTATACCCATATTATTGCCCCCATATTATTAGCGGGTCAGTATGTGTGAGACTGAATATTTTATTGATTATTCAGTCGCCGAGCGGTACAAAGGGCGTATGTCGGAAGCAGATTCTACTCGCGAAAAGATTATCGTGGCAGCGCGTGAGCGGTTTAGCCATTATGGCTATCCGAAGACGACAATTGCCGAATTGGCCAAGGATTGCGCCATGTCGCCGGGTAATATTTATCGCTTTTTCAAAGGAAAAATTGATATTGCGGTCGAAATTGCGCGCCGCGAAGCGCTGATGGCGGTCGATGCGCTTGATGCTGTTCTGGCCTGTCCGCATCGTAGCACGCGCCAGCGTTTGGAAGAGGTGATTTTCGCAGATTTGCGCCTGACCTATCATTTGCTTGAAAATCAGCCCAGAACGCTCGAATTGGCGCAAATTGTGGTGAATGACCGCCCGCAATTCCAAATTGAGAGCCTGCGCCGCGAACGCCGCTTATTTCAGCGTATTTTGCACGAGGGCAAGGCATCGGGCGAGTTTGTCATTGATAATGTGCCGGCGGCGACGATTGCGCTGCATTCGGCGACCATCAAATATCGCTATGCGCAGCTTTTTACCAATCAGACGCTGCCTGAGCTGGAGCGCGAGTTGGCGCAGGTGCTGACGCTTATCATGCGGGGGGTGGTGGCGGTGAAAAAGGGCGAAAAATGGCTGCCGACGCAAATTCCTGCGGAACTTCCTGAAGAAACCCCGCACTTGCCCGCATAATTTACGGCATTATTTTACGTTATTTTCCCTTATTTGGTGCTTTTTTGCATCTTTTTTGCTTTTTCCGATATTTTTATTATCTAAGGATAACAGCGCGTTAGGCCTATTTTGCGCTTTTAGTGCCACAGTCACTGGAAATAAAATGAATAAAACTTAATTTATTTATTGTTTTTTGTTCTTATATGCGCTATATAATACGTGTAACCACCCAAAACGCCCCAAAAGAGCCAACTGGGTTTATATGTAAACAGGCCGCACGGCCATTTGAACCAAATGTAGAGATGAAAATATGAAAACGAAAATTGCCCTTATCCGTAAAGCTGCCACTGGCCCTGCCGTGGCATCTGGAATCCTTGCTATTTATGGCCTGACTTTAGTGACCAAAACACTCGCAGGCGTAGCAATCGTCTAATTATCGCCGCATTATGGGGTAATAATTAGACACTGGCGAAACCCTCCTCCCCTTCAAACAGGTTTCGCCACGGTCTCCTCCCAGACCGAACCCAAGGCCCCGATGACCCTCCCTCATCGGGGCCTTTTTATTTTAAAAACAGTTAGCGCGTCACTTCGGCAAGCGGCCAGCGCGCGCGCGCCTCTGTCGCCATGGGATCAAAGGAAGAATCAGCACTCGCTTCTTGGTTAGCGCAAACTCTTTGTTGCGCTTCCGCTATGCGCTCAGCTCCTGCCCACGCAATCATCGCGGCATTATCAGTGCATAGAGCTGGCGGCGGCACGCATAAATAATAACCATGGTCGCCGCATGCCGCATCGAGCCGCGTGCGCAAGGCTTGATTGGCCGCGACTCCGCCTGCGACCACAAGCGGAATATCGCCACTAAGGTTGTGCTGGCGGCGAAATATCCCCATCGCATTGATGCTGCGGTCGGCCAAGCAGTCGAGTATGGCGGCTTGGAAGCTGGCTGCTAAATCATGCACATGCGCATCGCTTAACGGTGCGAGCCTGTCGGCCTGTCGGCGCAGGGCGGTCTTTAATCCCGAAAACGAAAAAGTACATAAAGAATCGGGGGAAGAATCAGCGCGCTCAAGCAGCGGGCGTGGCAACGGGTAAGCGTGCGCGTCGCCATCGCGCGCCCAACGTTCAATCTCTGGGCCGCCCGGATAACCTAATGACATGAGCTTGGCCGCCTTATCAAAGGCTTCGCCGACCGCGTCGTCGCGGGTGCTGCCGAGCTCTTGATATTGCCCCAAGCCAGTGACCCCCAATAATTGACAATGCCCGCCCGAGACCAGCAGGAGCAAATAGGGAAACGCGACCGTCTCTGTCATCCGAACGCTCAGGGCGTGGCCTTCTAAATGGTTAATCCCGATGAACGGCTTTTGCGCCGCCAAGGCCAGTGCCTTGCCCATGGTCAAGCCGATGAGCACTCCGCCGATAAGGCCGGGGCCGGCGGTTGCAGCGATACCGTCGAGCGCATCGAGGGTTTGTTCGCTATTCGCAAGGGCGCGGGCGACGAGCTTATCCATATGGCTGATATGGGCACGTGCGGCAATCTCGGGCACGACCCCGCCATAGGGCGCGTGCAAATCGATTTGGCTCAGCACTTCATTGGCCAAAATGTCGCCCGACGGCATGGCCACGCCATCCTTATCGAGCGTCAAGCGCACCACGGCGGCGGCGGTCTCGTCGCAGCTTGATTCTAATCCCAAAATAGTGATGTGGCGCGGGGGCATGATACTATTATAGTATGGCTAACTTATACTATGGTCAACGCAGTGCCATCACTTTATATGTTTGGTAGATGAGATAGTCGTAAGATTTAGAGGCCAGTTTAAAGGAAAGTTTCGTGGCATCGCACCCCACCCCCCCGCAATTAACACTCGGCACACGCGCGTCACCCTTGGCGGTGCGCCAAAGCGAATTGGTCGCCGCCGCCTTGTGCGCGGCGCATGGCTGGGCGGAAAGCACGATTGAGCTTGCCACGATAGTCACGAAAGGCGATGTGCGCCTTGACGCACCGCTTGCGGATATTGGCGGCAAGGGATTATTTACCGAAGAGCTTGAAGCGGGGTTGCGTGAGGGGACGCTCAATTTTGCGGTGCATTCGCTGAAAGATTTGCCGACGGTCTCGCCTGATGATTTGGCGTTGGGCGCGATTTTGCCGCGTGAAGATGCGCGTGATGTTTTGGTGCCACGGGCGGGATTGGCTTTTGCGAGTCTGGCTGATTTGCCCGAAGGGGCGCGGGTGGGGACGGCCTCTTTGCGGCGCAAGGCGCAAATTTTACACACCCGCCCCGACCTGCATGTCGCGCCGTTGCGGGGCAATGTGGCAACGCGCATGGCAGGCTTAGAGGCGCAAGATTTGCACGCTACTTTGCTGGCGGCGGCGGGGCTTCATCGGCTGCAGATAATGCCTGAAGGGGCGGCGATATTAGCCCCGCAAGAGATGCTGCCGGCGGCGGGGCAGGGTGCGTTGGCGGTGCAATATCGCACGGCGGACACGGCTATGCGCGATTGGTTGGCTGCGGTGCATTGCGCTGATACGGCGGCGTGTGTCACGGCGGAGCGGGTTTTTTTGAACGCTTTGGATGGCTCGTGCCGCACCCCGATTGCGGCGCATGCGACACTGCAGGGGGGAAAAATTAGTCTGACGGGGCGGTTGCTCAGCGATGATGGCAAGGAGGCGGTCGAGGGGCAGCTTGAAGGCGCGCGCGCCGATGCCGATAGGGTCGGTCGGGCATTAGCCGAAGATTTGCGCCAACGTGCGCCGCATTTGGTGCGTTGATGCGGTTGCTGGTCACGCGCCCGATTGCCGATGCGATGCCCTTGGCGGAGCAGCTTGCGGTGCAGGGTCATGATGTTATCGTCTCGCCGCTTATTCATATCGAGGCCAATGATACGCCACTGCCCGATGCGGCGACTATCGGTGCGTTGGCGCTGACCAGTGCGAATGGGGTGCGCGCGCTTGCGGCGCGGTTGCACGATGAAGTGGCATATAAAATATGGGCGACAAAGCCGGCTTATGCGGTCGGTTCGCAGACGGCGGCGGCGTTGGCGCAGCTCGGCTGGCCGGATATTCGTCAGGCGGCGGGTGATGTAAAAAGTCTGGCCGCGTTGATTTGCGCCACCACTGACCCCCCCGCCCAAGCAGCCCCGATTTTGCATATTGCGGGGCGCGAGACGGCGGGTGATTTGGCGGGGCTTTTGGCGGCGGCCGATATTGCGACCGTTAAGGCGGTTTTATATCATGCGCAGCCTGCGACCGAGTTCACGCGACTGGCGGCGGCGGCGCTATGCGATGCGACAGCGCCGATTGATGCGGTGTTGTTATATTCGCCGCGCAGTGCGGACATATTTTTGTCTCTATATAGGGGGCTTGATACGCCGATAGCCCCGCACGCCTATTGTTTGTCTGCGGCGGTGGCTTTGCACATGCAAGAGGCGGGGTTTGAGACGCGTGTGGCGGTGAGTCCCGATGGCGATGCAATGCGTGCTTTGGCGGGGGTAATTGCCAAGAAAACCGAATAAAGGCATAGTTTGCGGATGCGTGAACGGCTCTCGAATAAGACTGATAAAGCCCCATCTGATGAGGCTGGCGACAGGCTGCGCATGCCGCCGCTTATTGACCATGGTGATGGGCAGGGTGCGCGGGCATGGCTGCGCCGTGTCTTGAGTGTGCTGATTGTCGTGGTTGTGGTGACGGGTGCGGGCGTTGCTTTTTGGCAGGTGCGCGATACGGATTTTTTGCAAATATCTGACCGCCTATCTGAGTTGTGGCAGCAGGACGCACCCTCGCCCGATTTGGATAGTATAAGTGAGCCAGAATCTTCTGCGCTCTATAAAGACCAGAGCAAAACTATCGAGACGCTGACGGCCGCGTTGGCAGAAGCAACCCATGCAAAGCGCGTGGCGGAGCAATCGCTGGCCGCGACCCAAGCCGCCTTGGCCGAAGCGCAGCAAAATATCGGCGCATCGCCAGAGCCGAATGAACAAGATGAACAGCGCGCGGTGCTGGCGGATTTATTCATTCGGCTGCAAGAGGGTGCGCCTTTTTCTGGTTTACTAAAAGAGGGCGCGTTAAAAAATGTGCTGACACCTACGCAAGTCGCTGTGCTTGCTGTGCATGCGCCAGTCGGTGTGCCATCGCCTGCGCGTTTACGGGCGCAAAGCGCGGCGTTGCTTGCGTCGCTTTCTGGTGTCGCGCCATCCGCGCCCTCTCCTCCATCACCTATGCCCGCCATGCTGCAATGGGCGCACAAATATGCGGGCGGGCTGCTGACCATCGAAGCTGTGCCGCCCGACACGCTCGGTGTGGGCGACGATTTACAAGCCATCCACCAAGCCATATTGATTGGCGATTTTCAGACCGCGCGCTTGCGCGTGCAGACGACGATTATACGCCTCGATGTCGACCAGACAGATGATGCAGTTGACCCGCTGCGCACAAAACTGCACACGCTCTATACCGATTTGCGCACGCTTCACGACATAGCCCCGTTAATGGCGATTTTGCGGACTGAGTTCATGGAAGCATCGGGCTTATGATGGGCGGGGCGATACGGGTCGGGGTAGGTTTTGGGCTGTTGGCTCTGGCCGCTATGTTGGCCGCGTGGATGGCGAACTTGTCTGGCACGGTGCATATCACCCTATCGGGTTATTTGGTCGAGACGAAATTATCGCATTTGGTCGGCTTTGGATTTGCCTGTCTGGTGGTTGGTTTGGCAGGGTTCGCGCTGATACAATTTATCTATCGTCTGCCGCAGCGTCTCAAGGCAGCGCGGGCGCAAGCCAAGCGCCGCGATGGCGAGGCGGCACTGGCCAAGGCGCTCATGGCGTTGGCGCGTGGCGATGGTGCAGCGGCCAGTCAGGCGAGCGAATTGGCGCGTCAAAAATTACCGCATGGCGGGTTGCCGCGTCTGATGGCGGCGCAAGCGGCACTGCTCGATGGCCGCGATGACGCGGCGGCGGCGGATTATCGTGCGCTGCTCGCGCCCGCCACCACATTGACGCAAAAAGTGTTGGGGTTGGAGGGTCTATATTACATATCCCACAAAGCAGGCGATGCTGAGATGGCGGGAGCGTATGCGTTGCAGGTTTTGGAGTTAGCCCCAAAAACGGTTTGGGCGTTGGATGGTCTGATGACGTTGGCGGTACAAATTGAGGATTGGGAGGCCGCGCGAGCGTGGCTGCGGCGGTGGTCGCGGGCGGGTCGAACGCGGGCAGATGTCAAACGCCGCCGCGCTGTTTTATGTCTGGCGGAAGCGCACAGCCTGTTGGCGCGTGATGCGCCCGATAGTTTGGGTGATGCACTATTAGCCGCCAAAAAAGCCGAACAAGCGGTTGCGGCTGATGCGGGGTTTGTGCCAGCGATTACGCTTGCGGCACAATTACAGGCACGGGGCGGCAACTTAAAAAAAGCGCGGCGTATTTTGCGCGTGGCATGGGCGAAAGCCCCGCATGCTGAATTGGCGCGCGCGTGGGTCGCGTGCCATGATGGCCAACCGCTCGCGGGTCGCCAACGCGCCCTGTCGCATTTTATCGGCAAACATAAAGACCATTTAGAAGCGCTTGTCCTGCGTGCGCGGGTCGCACTTGATGACGAGCGGTGGCAGGTCGCACAGCTTTTGCTGAAACCTCATTTAGAAAAAGACCAAGAAGAGATGTCGCGCCGCCTGTGCGCCCTGCTTGGCGAGGCCGAAGCGGGGCTTCATAACATGGCCGACGCGCAATATTGGCAGGACAAAGCCCGCCGCGCCCCGCTCGAGGCGGGATGGATGGCGGGCGGCATGCGGCTTGAGCAATGGCAGGCGATTTGTCCGGTGACGGGCAAATTGGATGGGGTGGTTTGGCGCGCGCCCTCTGATGGGGTGCGGGGACGGGCGGCTTTGGCGGCGCAAGATATGGACGCACCCGCCGCTCTTTCTAGCTAAACGCCAAGCGTAGTTATAAGATGTTGGTTAGACAATATATCCCTATTTAATTACAATCATACGGATAGTGCTAGGCGGAATTGCAGTAGTTGTAACAACGCCATTTTTTATGTGGACTTTGAATGTTACATCACCAGTATATGCCCCAAAACCATTTTTAGCATTGACAGTGCCAACTTGGACAAAGCCAAATTCATGGTTATTATGCGGAGGAAAATCATCCCAGATGTAGCCCTTTCTGCATTGACCAAAACTAATTTTAGCTGAGTAAGGGTCTTTAAGTCGAGAACGAACAGCTTGCTCAGCTAGTTCCCTACATTGTCCTTGGGTTGGCTGGAATCCATAGTCTGCGCTAGCTTCTTGCTCGGCTGTTGGGTAGATGGCACAGCCAGCTAGGGTTGCAGCTAGTGCGACGATAATGAGAGGTTTCATAGTATCTCCTGAAGATTGAAAGTAAAAACCTAAGTGTCAAAAACTAAATCAAAGCTAACATACTTAGCGGGATTTAATCCATGCAAATATTCATCATAATATCAATTTGTGGTCGCGTTGTTCTAAACGCGAAGTGAAAAATGGTGCCGCTTAGGTGATTCGAACACCTGACCCCATCATTACGAATGATGTGCTCTACCAACTGAGCTAAAGCGGCTTTGTTGGAGGTTTTTTCTAGACATTTTTCCTAGACAAACACGCGGTTTTTGTCCAGCGTAAAATTGCGCATAAAATGCGGGTGCGGTGGCGTTTTTATTGCAGACACGCACAATCTGTGGTTTTGTCTTTTGACAGAAACAGGAGAGACATCCATGCGTGCGTTGCCAATCATTCTATCGAGTATTTTCTTCAGTGTTTTCTTGATTTTGCCCGCTATGGCCAAAGTGCCGCCTGAGCAAGTCGCCCGCCTCAGCGAGGACTTGACGCCGTTGGGGTCTGAGCGGGGTGGCAATGCGGATGGCTCTATTCCTGCGTGGACGGGCGGTATTACATCGCCGCCGAAGGGCATTGGCTATGAGGCGGGCAAGCATTTGCCCGACCCGTTTAGTGGTGACAAGCCGTTGTTTCGGATTGATGCGACGAATGCGGCTAAATATGATGCGTTTATCACGCGCGGCCAGAAGGCGTTGATGGAGCGTTATAGCACTTATTTTATGGATGTTTACCCGACGCGGCGTTCGTGTGCTCAGCCTGCGCATGTTTATAAGGCTGCGGTGAAGAATGCGATGACGGGCGAGTTGGTGGCCGATGGCAATGGCGTGGAGAAGGCGATTATGGCCTCGCCGTTTCCTATTCCGAATAATGGTTTGGAGATTGTTTGGAATCATACGTTGCGTTATCGCGGTTACAAGTTGCAGCGACAGTTTACGGCTATTCCGGTCAATCAGACGGGCGACCATTACGAGATTACGGTGCATGATGATGCGATTTTGCGTTGGTCTGACCCGCAGAAGTCGTCGGCGAAGGATCTTGAGAACGTGTCGATTTTGTATCTTTTGCAGACGAAGGCGCCGGCGCGTTCGGCGGGATTTGTTGTGTTGGTTCAGGAGACGTTGAACATGGCGGTGGAGTCGCGTCGTGCGTGGACGTATAGTCCGGGTACGCGGCGTGTGCGGCGTGCGCCGACGATTGCGTATGATAATCCGGGCACGAATAGCGATGGCATTACGACGTCGGATAGTTTTGGTGGTTATAATGGTGCGCCGGATAGGTTTGATTGGACGATGCGGGGTCGCAGCGAGAAGTTTATTGCGTATAATAATTACCGCCGTGTGCTGGCGCCGTATAGCGAGTTGGTTGGCAAGAAGCATGCGAACCCGAGCCTGATGCGGTATGAGAAGCACCGTGTTTGGGAGGTTGTTGGCACGTTGAAGGAGAACTTTCGCCATGTGTATGCTAAGCGCGTATTTTATATTGACGAGGACACGAAGGGCATAGTGGCGACGGAGATTTATGATGGTCGTGGTCAGCTTTGGCGTGTTCAGGAGCTGGGCGGTGGGGTGCAGTATGAGTTGCCTTTGTGTGGTGGCTCGGGCGATACGGTTTATGATTTGGTGGTTGGGCGGTATTTGATGTTGGGGCTGATTAATGAGGAGAAGCCGATTGATTTTGACGCGGCACATTTGGATGCCAAACGCTATACGCCGTCGAGCATTCGTCGGCTTGGGCGTTAATCGGATATAGAGTGCATATATAGAGTATATATATTTAAGTGTGCGTTTTTGTCTCTTGCAAGGCGTGCGCAGCTTTCATATGGTGATGGCCAGATAGGGAGATATTTGATGACACGGAAACGGAATTTGATTTTGGTTTTTGTTTTGGCTTTGGTTTTTGCGCCTTTAACGACACAGGCCGCAGAGCCTTACGAATATGCGACCCCGAGCGATTTGGCGACGAAGGCGTTATTGCTTGATGTTGTTGAGATTGGCACGCGCTTGGTTGCGGTTGGCGAGTTTGGCCACATTATTTTTTCTGATGACAGGGGCGGCAGTTGGACGCAAGCGGGGCAAGTGCCGACGCGCAACACGCTGACGAGTGTTATCTTTTTGGACAATCAGACGGGTTATGCTGTGGGGCATGAGGCGACCATTTTGAGGACGACGGATGGTGGCAATAATTGGGAGTTGCAGCATACTGAGCGTCGCGGGGAGACGCCGCTTTTCGGGATTTATTTTGCTGATGCGCAGAACGGCATTGCGATTGGTGGTTTTGCTTACATGCTTGAGACGAAGGATGCGGGTGCGACATGGACGCAGCGCGCGCTTATTGAGGGCAGTTTTGATGATTTTCATTTGAACGATTTGTTTGCTGATAAGAAGGGCAATGTCTATATTCCGGCTGAATATGGCACGGTTTATAAGTCGACTGACCGAGGCCGCACGTGGAAAGCCTTAGAGACGGGTTATGATGGCTCGTTTTGGGGTGGCATGGGATTGGCTGATGGCGGTGTGTTGGTTTATGGCATGCGGGGCAATGCGTATTTGTCTTCTGATGGCGGGTCGTGGAAGAAGACCGCGACCAATGTTGACCAGTCTTTGACGGGTGGCACGCAGTTGGCGGATGGGCGGATTGTTCTGACGGGTCTATCTGGCACGATTTTGACATCGCGCGATAGCGGCAAGAACTTTGTTGCGACGGAGCGTCCTGACCGCTTGAGTTTTGCGACCGCCATTAGTGGCAAAAATAACACAGTGCTGTTATTTGGCGACCCGGGCGTAAGAGTCCACAGCCTTAAATAAGTCTCTTTACTGATGATATACGCGCACCACACACCCGTGTGTGGCGCAAGGGCGACATATATAGTGTGCCATATATAGAGTATAGGGCGGGTTTGTGGTTCTGGCCTTGCCCATCTTTGATAAGCAATAAGTTAAATACAAGAACATAAATAAAAATATATTGCTTGACCCAAGGGTTAATTTTTCGTTGAGTTATCGCTAGGCCTGCCCATTTTGGGCGCGTCTGTATTTAATTGCGGGTTTGTTACCTATCAAGGGGAGGCAAAGTCGCATAAGCTAATCGGGTCCAAGCGTGGGGTCGGTGGGCGACAAGACTGACAGGGGTGAGCGTTAATGCGCTCAAAATGGCACTTAAGCTTTAGGCGTTTTAAAGCCCCTCACATTCATTGTCGCTTTTGGCCAGAGTATTGGTTAAGAGTAGAGTGGTTTGTATATCTCACGCGGAAGACCCCTTGAAAACTTAAGGGAGGGGAGCGTTCATGTCTATTCAGGCACCGTTCAACCAAAAAGCGTCACAAGACGCATCTACAGCCAACAGCCCAGTTAAAAAATGGCTTCTCGGCTCATATGCATTGGGGCTAAGTGTTGCCCTTTCTTTAACAACCATTACATCACCTGCGGATGCTGCGACGCTGCGCCTTGGCGATGTTAATGTGCAAATTGATACAACAGTTTCAGCGGGTGTTTCTATCCGTGCAGAAGACCGCGAAACAGCGCTCTTGCCTGCGCGCAATGGTGGACCGAAGGATAATACCCCCGGTTTTGACCCGTTCTTGGGTACTCTGATTACTAATAGTGTGGTTCCTGCGGGCACCGATTGCGGTACATCAGCTAACCCTTCCGCTTATGCGCAGAATGCGCTGCCCGGTCAGGCAGCGGCATTCCCTTCAAGGTGCATGTTCGGCCAGCTTGCGTTTGATACGTTCATGACAGGTGGGACTGAACTCTATAATTATGATGCCTCCATCAACACTGATGATGGTCGGTTGAACTTCGACAATGGCGATTTAACTGGCGGTACAGTCAAAATCACCTCAGATATCGAAGCCGATATCGGCAATGTGCGCTTCTTTACGCGTGTCAATGGATTTTATGACGCGGTGCTAGCCGATTCAAGCAGCTATGAGCGTAGTCCTTTGCTCGATAGGTCTGATAGCATTGTTATCCGTGATGCCGAATTGCTCGATTTCTACTTTGATTACGATACCGATATTGCAGGCAGACCTCTGCTTGTCCGTGTTGGTCGTCAGGTGATTAACTGGGGCGAAGCAACCTTTATTCTTGGCGGTAATAGCGTGTTCAACTCAATTGATGTGAACGCTATTCGCCGCCCCGGTGCTGAAATTAAAGAAGCCCTCTTACCCATCGAAGCCATTTACGGCTCTTTTGCCCTGACCGAGGATATTAATATCGAAGCCTATATTGGCGGTTGGGATGATTATAAAATTGATGTTGGCGGCACACCTTTTGCCAATTCAGATTCCTTTGAGGGCGGCTCAGCTGGCAATGGGGGCGGTGCGGAAGAAACTCTTGGGCGTTTCTACGTCGGCTCTGGGGCTTATAGCGGTTCTGGTAAACGTGATTGCAATGCGCATAATAGCACTAATGTTGCGACAGCTGCCTATGGTACTCTGTTCAACGATGTGTTTGGCGAGTGCCAAGCTGGCTCGGCTGTTGACATTTACACGCCAAATGCAGCGGGTAATGTCGAAGCTAGCCGTCAAGCCATTGCCAATACCGTTGCCGATGGTCGTCGTGAAGGTGGATATACGCTTTACGACACTGATTATCTTGCACGCGGTGTAGATGATGACCCACGCGATATCGGCGATACCGACAATTATGGTTTGGCTGTGCGGTGGTATGCAGAAAACCTCAACTCAACCGAGTTTGGTGCGTATTATCAAAAATACACGAGCCGCATTCCTTATGCAGCGTCGATTGCGCGCACGCCCGTCGCGGGTCCGAACGTAACAACGCCAACAAGTGGCTTCTTCTTACGTGGTTTCACAGCGGCAGGCTGTAAAGGGACTTATGGAGCGACGGGTGGCTTTGTTAGCAGCGCTGCGGCTGTCACTATCTATCCAGATGACCCGACGGGCATAGGCGCGGCAGAGCGTGAATTCTTCGAAGCTGAAGTGGCGCGTTTTGATGCCACCCCAGCAACTGCCACGATTATTCAGGCGGCCACGACTAATTACAATACGGATGCGACGGTTATGGCTACGAGTGCACAGACAACGGCAATGGACATACGTAATGCCCTTGCTGCTGGCTTGGCCTTGCCACAGAGTGATACTGGCACTGGCTCGCTTGCTGCAGGCGGTGTTATAGGCTGTGTGAGCATTTTGGCACAGACGGGCACTGCGGCATTAGCGCTTCCGACGGGGGCGTCTACCATCGCCACACGTTATCAGACCGAGATTTTTGGGGAATACCCAGAAGATATCGAAGTCTATGGCCTTAGCGCAGCAACCACACTTCTTGGTTGGGGTGTACAGGGTGAGATAGCTTATCGCCCTGATATGCCACTGGCGTTGGATGGCGATTCCATATCTATCGTGGCACTTAGTGCTTCGTGTGCGTGGGAAAACTTCAACGCAGTTGCAGCCCAGCTATACGCGGGTCAGACCATTGAATCGACTTGCGGTGACTTTGATGAAGTGTTCCATGGCTATGTTCGTGAAGAAGTATTCAATGTAGACATTGGCACGACGGCGACGTTCACCCGTTCTAATCCAGTGATAAGTGCGCTTCAGGCCGATTTGGGTATTCTGCTGACGGAGATTGGTTATGTGCACATGCCAGATGCGGATGAGTACAAGCAGGACAACCCAAATCTGACGCGGACGCCACGGCTTGCTAATCAATGCACGTCTGGTTCGGATTTGCCGCTTGGTGGGGTGTTCTCGCTCGACCCACGGACAGCCGATGAGTGCCGTCCGACGAAAGACAGCTATGGCATTGTTTTGTTCGGTCAGCTGCAATACAACAATGCGTTTGGTTCGGCTTGGGGCTTGCGTCCAACGCTTGCCTATCGCCGTGGTATGGAAGGCCGTTCGCCTTCACCTGCGGGGTCGTTCATTGAGGATAATGAGTCGCTTAACCTAAGCGTTACGGCTGATTATCAATCGGAGTGGTCAGTATCGCTTGGCTACACCGCGTTTGATGGTGATGTGCTTTATAATCGCAATATTGACCGCGATTTCTATTCACTGAGCGGTTCATACGCGTTTTAAACAGCGTCGCGGGGGCGTGTCCCAAACGCGCCCCTGTTCAACCAAATTGACTTTGGAAGGGAAATGAAATGAAAACCAAAACAGCAAACCAAACCCTGACGCTGGGCGTGGCATTAACGCTAAGCGGGGCCTTAATCGCCCCCGCTTTAGCCGAAGTGCCCAAAAGCGTTGCAGACCGCCTCGGGGCCGATTTGACCCCCATGGGGGCTGAAAAAGCCGGCTCTAAGTCGGGTGTTGCTGCATGGACGGGACGCGGTGTTCCGAAAGTCAGCGCTTTATTGGCCGGCTATCAGGGCGGTGCTTTGCCAGACCCATTTGCGGGTGACAAAAAACTCTACACAGTAACGGCGGACAATATGAGCCGTTACAGCAAAGTGTTGAGCGACGGGCAGAAGAAAATGCTCGAAACCTATAGCGACACGTATCGTATCAATGTTTATCCATCGCGGCGTACATGCTCGCAGCCAGACTTTGTCTATAAGGGTGCAAAACGCAATGCCCTCGTCGGCAAGCTAGCTGATGGTGGCAATGGCATTAGCGAAGCCTTTATGGCCTCACCGTTTCCTATCCCAAATAGCGGGCTAGAAGTCGTTTGGAACCATACGTTGCGCTATCGTGGTCTGCGTCTTGCGCGTGACTTCAACTTTGCAGCACCGACAGTAAGTGGCGATTATACGCTCACCTACACACGCGATGAGATTGTGTTCTCATTCTCTGACCCGCAATACACACGGGCTGAAGATTTGGACAATATCTCGATTTATTTCGTTGCGTACACATCTGCTCCTGCGCGTCGTGCGGGTAATGTTGTGTTGGTGCATGAGACGCTCAACATGGCCAAAGAGGGTCGCAAAGCCTGGACATATAGCCCCGGCACACGTCGCGTGCGTCGTGCGCCAAACATCGCTTATGACAATCCACTAACCAATGGCGACGCCCTTGCCACATCAGACCAGTATGATGGCTATAATGGCGCGCCTGACCGTTATCATTGGACGGTTCGCGGCAAAATGGAAAAAGTCTCACAGCAAAACAACTTCAAAGCTGTGCTGACACCATATGACGATTTGATAACACCGGGTCACGCAAATCCAGACGCGCTGCGTTATGAATTGCGTCGCCAATGGGTTGTCGAGGGTAATCTGCGTAGCTCTGCCCGCCACATCTACTCACGTCGCGTCTTGCGTCTTGACGAGGATAGCTGGCAAATCACGGGCGGCGAACTATATGATGGTCGCGGCGAATTGTGGCGCGTTCAGGAAGCTGGACAAGGCCCCGATTACCGTCCGCATTCACAGCTGTGCTTCACCACAGGTGGCGAGTTCGTCTATGATACATTGGCTGGCCGTTATATAGGTCTTGCTATGAAGTCCGAGCGTCCTGCTAATATCGTGGACGAAGGCTTGGATTATCTGACACCAGAGTATTACACACCAGCTAACGTTCGTCGTTTGGGTCGGTAATTCTCGAAAGAGTTAGAATAGGGATAAGGGCGGCCTTTGGTCGCCCTTTTTCATATTGGGGGGACGCATGATACCAGAACTACCAGACGGGCTAAGCGTGACGCGTGACGGAGGCGTTGCGACGGTGACGTTAAACCGTGGCCCTGATTATGGCGGCGGGCGTAATCCGCTGTCGGCTTTGGTGATGGAGGGTTTACGCGATGTGGCGCGCGCGCTTAAGAGCGATATTGAGACGCAATGCGTTATTTTGTGTGGCGAGCCGGTGTTCAGCGTTGGTGCAGATTTAAAAGACAAGCAGATGCACACGCATCATCTTTCGCCGCTTGAGCAACGCCAGAAGCTGTTGCTCGGCCCTGATATGTGTGCCGCGTGGGAGGCGTTGGAGCAGGTAACGATTTGTGCGATGGAGGGCTATTGCCTTGGTGGTGGGTTGGCTTTGGCGATTGCGTGTGATTGGCGTGTGGCCTCAAATGATTGCGACATACGCTTGCCCGAAGTGCCGCTTGGCATCAATATGAGTTGGCAAGCCAATCCGCGCCTTACGGCGTTGGTTGGCCCTGCGCGCGCCAAGCATTTGGCGATATTGGGCGAAGCTGTGCCGCCTGAGACGGCGCTGGCGTGGGGGTTGATTGACGAGGTCAGCGCATCGGGCGAAAGCCTTGCGGCTGCACAAGCTCTGGCCGCCAAAGTTGTCGCCTTGCCGCCCATCCCTGTGCGGATGACCAAGCAAGCGATTAACGCGCACGCGCATGCGCTCAATTATGTTGGCTCGTTTATGGATCGCGAGCAATATGCGTTGCTTACTGGCTCTGAAGAAAATAAAGCGGCGGTGCGTGCAACCCTTACGAAACCAAAGGCTAAATCGAAATCTAAAAATTAGGAGAGACTCATGCGTGTAGCAGGAAAAATGGCATTCATCACGGGCGGCGCTTCGGGACTGGGGCGCGCCTCAGCCATTATGTTGGCCAAAGAGGGCGCGAAAGTCGCCATTAGCGATATCAATGCGGACGGTGCTGCCGCGGTCGCCGAGGAGATTAACGAAGTCCACGCAGGGCAGGCTTTTGCGTATCATCTGGATGTCACTGACGAGAAGAATTGGCAAGCGGCACTAGACGCGGCCCATGAGGATATGGGCGGCCTGAATGTGCTGCTCAATAATGCCGGCATTGGCGGCGGCTCGACGGTCGAGGACACAGATTTCGAGACGTGGAAGCGTGTCCATGCGGTTGATGTCGATAGTGTGTTTCTGGGGTGCAAATACGCCATCCCGCTGATGCGTGCCCATGCGCCGGGTTCTATCATCAATATCTCATCCATCGCGGGGCTGATTGCGGGGCATAATATGGCTGCGTATAATTCGGCCAAAGCGGGCGTTTGGCTCTTGTCGAAATCTGTGGCGCTGCACTGTGCAAAGCGCGGCTATAAAATCCGCTCGAACTCCATCCACCCAACTTTTATTGATACGCCGATTATCGACGGTATGGCGGCGGGCATGAGCCGCGACGAGCTGAAGGGTAAGCTCGCGCGCCAAGTGCCGCTGCAAGAAATCGGCGACCCAGACGATGTCGCTTATGCGGTGGTTTATCTGGCCAGCGATGAAAGCAAGTTCATGACGGGTGCCGAGCTAAAGCTCGATGGCGGCATTTCGGCAATGTAGCGATAAATGTAGCGATAGGAGGCTCTTATGCTAACACCGGCTGATGATTACCCGCTTCACCAGACAGCTGAGCCGATGGCTTTTGCGGGCGGCGACCGCAATTTCTACGACCGTTTTTTCTTCAACGGCTATAGCGCGGATGGCGCGATATTTTTCGCCCTTGCGCTGGGTGTCTATCCGCAGCTCAATATTATGGATGCAAGCTTCGCGCTGTCTTACGAGGGCACGCAGTATAATCTGCGCGCTTCTAAGGAAATGCTTGGCGACCGCCTGAACCTGACGGTCGGGCCGATTACCTTGGAGATTATCCGCCCGCTTGAAGAAACGCACATCACCATTGCCGATAATGAGGGGGGTGTGACGGCCAAGATAATCGCGACGGCGCGGCACTTTCCGATTGAAGAGCCGCGCTTTACCCGCCGCCAAGGGACACGGCTGATGATGGATTTAACCCGCGCGACGCAAAGCGTTTCGTGGTCGGGCGAGATTCAGTGTCAGGGGCGTAGCCTTGATGTGACGGGGTGTATCGGCACGCGCGACCGCAGTTGGGGGATACGCCAGATTGGCGCGCCCGACCCGCAAAGTCATGTGCCGCCTGCGCCGCAGCAATTTTATTGGTTGTGGGCGCCAGTGAATTTCGAGGATGGTGCTTTTTTCTGCCATACCAATGATGATGGCGACGGGGCGGCGTGGAACCGCAAAGCGGTGTTTGACGATTTTGCGGCGAGCAGCAAGCTTGAGATGCGCGATGTTGGCTTGACCACGCGCTATTATGACGCCACGCGCCGTGTTCATACGCTGACCGTTGCGGCGGAAGGTCTGGAGGTGTGCTATACGCCGCTAAACCGCACTTTCTATATGCAAGGGCTAGGGTATATGCATCCTGAATGGAATCACGGGGTTCATCACGGGGGGTTAGCTGTGGCGCATGAGGCGATGGTGTTGGCGGATGCTGAGGCGGCACTCGCTGCAGGCAAGGTAGAAAACCTGCATATCCAAAGTCTGGCCGAAGTGACGCTGACCCATAATGGCAAAACCCATACTGGGCGCGGGGTCATCGAGCAGCTATTTATCGGCCCGCATGCCCCGAGCGGGTTTAGCGGTTTGCTGGATGCTGTCACCACATGAGTGGGTTGCGCGACCATCCCAAAATGTTTGATGTCGGGTTTTTGGCAGGCGTATTTGACCAGTCTGAAAATAGCTTAGACGGCTTTGAGTATGCGCCGGTTGGCACGGGGCAGGTCGGCGATAGCTACCGCGTCACATTAGCTTGGCGCGAGGGCATTGATGCACCCCTATCGGTTATTGCCAAATGCCCTGCTGCGGCGGCGGATAGTCGCGAGACGGCGCGCAATCTGCATCTTTATGAGATTGAAACGCAATTTTATACCCATTTCGGGCAGAGCTGCGATGCGCGTGTGCCGCAGCTTTATCTTGCCGATTACGATGCCGCTAGCGGGGATGGGCTATTATTGCTAGAAGATTTAGCACCGGCGGTGCAAATCGCGCAAATGGATGGCTGCACGATAGAGCAGCTCACGGCGGCGTTGGGGCAAGCGGCGGCGTTGCACAAAAGTCATTGGAACGACCCGCAATTGATGACCCATGCGTGGCTGACTTATAGCTTGGACGATGAACGCCGCGCGTTTATTCGAGACCTCGTGCCAGCCATTTATCCTGAATGGCGGGCGCGTTATGAGGAGCGCATTGATAGCGATATTTTGGATATGGGCGCGGATTTGGTGGCACGCTTTGCGGCTTATATAACGCCCAAAGAAGCCCCCATTGTGTTGGCGCATGGCGATTTGCGCCTTGATAATATGTTGTATTCAGACGCTGAAGGGCGGCCGGTTTTGCTTGATTGGCAGACTGTTTCAGCCGCCCCGCCCATGGGCGATATTGCTTATTGTATTTCAACCAGTCTGGCCGATGCGTCTTTGCGTGCCGCACATGAAGAGACTTTGGTGGCGCAGTATCATGCCCAATTGGGTGATTGCGTTGGCGGGTATGGGGTCGAGGCGGCGTGGGCAGATTATCGCCGCGCGGCTTTTTCTGGATTTATTATGGCGCTGATTTCTGCCATGTTGGTCGAGCGCACCGTGCGCGGGGATGAGATGTTTGCGGTGATGGCCGAACGGTCGGGTTGGCAGGCATTGCATTTGGACGCGCTATCGTTGATTTAACCACTGGATTTAGGCAGGGGAGGATATAAACGACCATGACAATTTTTGATACGCCTGTGGTGCGCCATTTTTTCAGACTCATAGCGTGGATAATTTTTCTTGTGGTGCGCTGGCGACCCGGCCCTCCCGCACCAGAGACGATAAAAAAATCCGTGCTTGTCGCTGCCCCGCATACCAGTAATTGGGATTTCGGATTGTTCTTAGCTGTGGTCTTTGGCCTCAATATGCGGGTGCGCGTGTTGATTAAGCACACGCTTTTTGTTGGCCCTGCGGGGTGGCTTTTGCGCTATTGCGGCGGGATTGCGATTGACCGTCGCTCGACCAAAAATTATGTAAAAATGATGGCCAATGAGTTCGCCGCGCATGACACATTTCACTTAGTGGTGACGCCCGAAGGCACGCGAGGCCCCCAGACGCATTGGAAGAAGGGCTTTTATCATATCGCCGTGGCGGCCAATGTGCCGATTATATTGACCGCCATAGACGCCGAAACCCGTCGGATTGGGGCGTTTCGGATTTTATACCCCGAAGGCGATATCGAGGCCGATATGGCCGAGATTTATGCGTTTTACGATAATTATACCGGCCTTAAGCCGCATAATTATGCCTCGCCCAATAAACCCGCCCCAAAAGACGCGTGAAAGCCCTAGCCAAGCTTACAAAAGCATAGCTTATTGCCATCTGGGTCGCGCACATATGCACCATAAAAGCCCGGCACACGTTGGCCTGGTTCACCGTCGCATGTACCACCCAGTTCAACGCCTTTGGCGTGCAGCTTGCCGACGGTTTCCTCGTCGCCTGCGTTAATCGCAATCATCACGCCATTGCCGACTGTGGCGGCTTGCTCGTCATACGGTCCGCCAATCGCAATCATGGGGCTGGCTGGATCAATGCCGTAAAAATATAAGCGGCCATTATCAAACATCTCGCGCCCGCCTATTTCGCTGAACAGATTTGTGTAAAATGCCCGCGCGACCTCAATATTATTACTGCCTAATGTCGTATAGCTAATCATTGTTTTCTCCCTTGGTTCAATAATGCTTGAAAACAGATTAATACGTCTTGTGTAAAAGGCAATTGCCAAAAGCGTGCTATTTCGGCACAATCAGCCTAACGCATGAAGGGAGACTATTATGCTAGATGATAAATCAGACGAAGCTCAAGCTCAATTCCACGCGATGGTGGATGGCACGCAAGACGATTACGAAAAGATTTCCGCCGCGTTTGGCGCGTTTTCAAAAGGCTTGCCGGACCGCGTCATGGAACATTTGAAAATGCTACAAGGCGACTTTGGTGGCTTTGCGGTTGACCGCTTCGAGCACAGCCTACAAACCGCGACGCGTGCGCATAAAGATGGGCGCGATGATGAATATGTCGTCTGCGCTTTGTTGCACGATATTGGCGACCTGCTCGGGTCGTTTAACCATGCGGAATTGGGGGCGACTATTTTGAAGCCGTTTATTTCCGAGCAGAATTATTTCATGTTGCAAAATCATGGGATTTTTCAGGGCTATTATTTTTTCCACCATATTGGCCTCGACCGCGATGCGCGCGAGGCTTTTCGGGGTCATGAGCATTTCGAATATACGGCGCAGTTTTGCCATTTATATGACCAGTCGAGTTTCGACCCGAATTATGAATCGATGCCGTTGGAAGATTTTGCGCCCATGGTGCGTAAACTTATGGAACGCCCGCGCGATTCGATTTACATGAAAGCAGATGGCGAAAGCGCGATATAGCTAGCGTGTTTAGGGGGGTGCGCCATGGTGGCAGTGTTGATGCTGGTGAGCCAGCTTATCGGATTCTATATCTGGATTATTATCGCCTCGGCGGTGTTGAGCTGGTTGGTGGCGTTTGATGTCATCAATATGCGCAACCGTTTTGTTTACCTTGTGGGGGACGCGCTAAACCGTATGACGGAGCCAGTGTATCGGCGGATTCGCAAATTTTTACCCGATATGGGCGGGCTTGATTTATCGCCGCTGATTTTGATTTTCGGCCTGATATTTATCCGCAATCTGATGTGGGAAGTTCTCGGCCCTATGGCACAGTCTGGGGGATATTAAGAGTGCCACCCGATATCAAGTCAGTTGACAAAAAACGGATTGATGGCCGCCAAATCAGTATGGCACTGCGCACCCGTATTGGGGCGGCGGTGGCAACGCTCAAAGCGCAGCACAATAAAGTGCCGCATCTGGCCGTGGTGCTGGTCGGCGAAGATGCCGCCAGTCAGGTCTATGTCAAAAATAAAGGCATCGCGACCAAAGAGGCAGGCATGGTCTCGCAAGAGGTCACCCTGCCAGCCGACACGCCGCAGGATGTGCTGCTGGATAAAGTCCGCAGCCTCAATGAAGACCCAGATGTAAACGGTATTTTGGTGCAGTTTCCCTTGCCCGCGCATATCTCGCAACAAGCTGTCATCGATGCAATCCATCCCGATAAAGATGTCGACGGGCTGAACCCGCTCAATGCTGGGCGGCTTGCGTCAGGGCTGGAGGGGCTGACCCCTTGCACGCCCTTGGGATGCGTCATTTTGGCCAAAGAGACCTTGGGCGATTTGACGGGCAAGCACGCTGTGATTATCGGTCGGTCACAATTGGTCGGCAAACCAGTGGCGCAATTATTATTGAACGAAAACTGCACGGTCACCATGGCGCATTCGCGCAGTATCGATTTGCCCGACATATGTCGGCGCGCAGATATATTGGTGGCAGCTGTCGGCATTGCTGAAATGGTGAAGGGCGATTGGGTGAAGCAGGGGGCGTGTGTCATCGATGTGGGGATAAATCGCACCGATGCGCCAGAACGGGGGGCAGGTAAAACCCGTCTGGTGGGCGATGTGGCTTTTGATGAGGCGGTCGCACACGCAAGTTTTATTACGCCTGTGCCCGGCGGAGTTGGCCCGATGACTATTGCCTGTTTGCTGAAAAACACGCTGAGTGTGTTTTGTCGCCAAAACGGATTTGATACGCCTGAGGTGTAGCAGTTACTTACGACGACTATTTACGGGGGGCGAGCAGCTTCAACCGCAGAGCATTGAGTTTAATAAACCCTTCGGCATCGAGCTGGTCGTATACGCTATCTTCTTCAAACGTTACATGCGCCTCTGAGTAGAGCGAATGAGGGCTGCTGCGCGCCACCACAGACACGCTGCCTTTATAAAGTTTGAGTGCCACCTCGCCCGTCACATGCTGCTGGCTTTCATCAATCAGGGCTTGCAGCATGATGCGTTCGGGCGCGAACCAGAAGCCATTATAAATCAGCTCGGCATAGCGCGGCATGAGTTCGTCTTTTAAATGCATCGCGCCACGGTCGAGCGTGATGGATTCAATCCCGCGATGGGCGGCCAGCAATATCGTCCCGCCGGGCGTTTCATATACGCCGCGCGACTTCATGCCGACAAAACGGTTCTCGACAAGGTCGAGCCGCCCAATCCCGTTCGCACCGCCTGCTTCGTTGAGCGCGGTGAGCAGCTTTGCGGGCGACATTTTTTTGCCATCGATTGAGACAGCATCGCCCGCCTCAAAACCGATGGTGATGAGGGTCTCTTTGTCGGGCGCGTCAAGCGGGGCGACTGTGCGCTGATAGACAAACTCTGGCGCTGCTTGGCTTGGGTCTTCCAAAACTTTGCCCTCCGACGAGGTGTGCAGCAAATTGGCATCGACCGAAAACGGGGCTTCGCCACGCTTGTCTTTGGGGACGGGAATCTGGTGCTGTTCTGCATAGGCAATAAGCTTTTCGCGGCTCTGCAAATCCCATTCGCGCCACGGCGCAATCACTTTGATATCGGGGTTGCAGGCGTAATAGCCAAGCTCGAAACGCACTTGGTCATTGCCTTTGCCGGTCGCACCATGGCATACCGCATCGGCGCTTGTGCTGGCGGCAATCTCGACTTGGCGTTTGGCAATCAGTGGCCGCGCGATGGCGGTGCCGAGCAAATAAACCCCCTCATATAGCGCATTGGCACGAAACATCGGAAAAACATAGTCGCGGACGAATTCTTCGCGCAAATCTTCGACATAAATCTCTTTAATGCCCAGCATCTCAGCTTTGGCACGTGCTGGTGCAAGCTCCTCGCCTTGGCCTAAGTCGGCGGTAAAAGTCACCACCTCGCAGGCATAGGTTTCTTGCAGCCACTTCAAAATAATAGAAGTGTCCAGCCCGCCCGAATAGGCCAGCACGACTTTATTGATTTTATCTTTATCGCTCATATGTTGCTCCGTGTGCTTTCGCGTTTTAGCGTTACTATCACGCTTTCGCAATACCCCGTGCGGCCAGCTCGGCCATTTTCTTGGCGGCTGCGGTTTGCTTCACGCTGGCCGATTTTAATTGCCCACACGCGGCCATAATATCGCGCCCCCGTGGCGTGCGGGTGGGACTGGCATAGCCTGCGCGATTGACAATTTTGGCGAAGGCTTCGATGCGCGCCGCATCGGAGCACTCGTAAGGCGCATTTGGCCACGGGTTGAACGGGATGAGGTTGATTTTTGCAGGGATTCCTGCAAGCAAGCGCACCAAATCGCGCGCATCGGCATCGCTATCATTGACCCCCTTCAGCATGACATATTCGAACGTGATGCGTTTGGCATTGGACAGCCCCGGCCAGTTGCGACACGCTGCGAGCAAATCGGCAATCGGGTATTTTTTATTCAGCGGCACTAATTCATCGCGCAACTCATCGCGCACCGCATGCAGTGAGATGGCGAGCATGACGCCGGTTTTTTCGCCCATCGGTGCGATTTCTGGCACCACGCCCGAAGTCGATAGCGTGATGCGCCGCCGCGACAGGCTCAGCCCGTCGCCATCGCTGATGACGTTCAGCGCATCGGCGACATGTGCGCTATTATAAAGCGGCTCGCCCATGCCCATCATCACCACATTGGTGAGTTTGCGCGTGCCACTATTGCTGGTGTCGTCTTGTCCCCAATCGTCGAGGTCGTCGCGTGCGGCGACCAATTGGCCGACAATTTCGGCGACGGAGAGGTTGCGCACGAGTTTTTGCGTACCCGTATGACAAAAGCGGCAGCTCAGCGTGCAGCCGACTTGGCTCGAGACGCATAAAGTACCGCGCCCCATTTCGGGAATATAGACGGTCTCGACCAATTGCCCGTCATCGAGACGGAATAGATATTTGCGCGTGCCATCATCGGAGATTTGCTTATCGGCCACCTCAAGGCGGGCGAGTGTATGGCGCTCGGCCAGACGCGTGCGCAATTCTTTTGAGATATTGCTCATCATGTCCCATTGCGTCGCCCCGCGCGCATATAGCCAACTCCACAGCTGATTGGTGCGCATGCGCACTTGCTTGTCGCTAACACCTGCGGCCACTAAAATGGCGCTGATGTCGGCGCGCGACAGCCCAATAAGGCTAGTCTTTGGGGTGTGGCTATCCATAGGGTGGTTTTACGGGGTTGGGCAGGCCGCGTCCAGCGCCTTCATGGCGGCGGTGACCCCGCGCAAGCTATAATTATCTGTGGTCAACGTGCCGCGCGCCGATGTGGCCTTGTAAACCAACTCATTACCGCGTTTCATGGCGGTGACAAGGCGCGGTTGGTCGGCCAGATTTTCGACCCAAGCCCACTCATCTGCACCGTTTTGTGCCTGCACACCAGTAAAAAAGGTGAAGCTATCTGCACCGATTTGGGCAAATGGTTTCGACGTGGCCGAAAATGGATAGCCGATACGCAAAGACACTTCGCCGCGCGCGCCTTGGCCGGGGCGATGCGAGACCACCAGATAGGTCTCCCCGCGTTTGACATTTTTCGGACTGGAACGGCGCGGTTCGCCAACGATATAGCAGTTTTTAGCTGCCCCCGTGCCGTTGATAAAAAGCCGCCAATCCGAAAAGGTTTTGACAGGTTTTGAGGGTTCGGCCGCATAAGCGGGGATGCTTGCGACGACCAGAAAGCTTAATAAGCCATAGATTCCAATATGATAGACGTTTTTGAGCCTGTTCTTAAACATGGACTAGATATAAGATGATTTGCCCCCCTTTGCCAATATCTGGTTTGGGGAACAAGTGTCACGCATTTTGCTTTTTATGCATGTGTCGCTTATGATGAGCCCGCGCGCAATTCACGCGGCACAAAATAAGGAAGAAAGAAATGAAAGCTGTTTTATGTAAAGAATTTGGCCCACCCGAAAGTCTCGTTGTCGAGGATATCGCCTCGCCTGAACCAGAAAAGGGTCAAGTGGTGTTGGACGTGCATGCGGCGGCTGTTAATTTCCCCGATGTTTTGATTATTCAGAATAAATACCAGTTCAAGCCGCCACTGCCTTTTTCGCCGGGCGGTGAAGTCGCAGGCACTGTCGCTAAATTGGGCGAAGGGGTGCGCGGCTTAAAAATCGGCGACCGCGTTATCGGCTCGTGCGGCAATGGCGGGTTCGTCGAAGAACTGGCGATTGACGAAGGCGCGTGCATCCCCATCCCCGATGCGATGGATATGCAAACCGCCTCGGCCTTGGTGCTGACTTATGGTACATCGCATTATGCGCTGAAAGACCGTGCCGATATTCAAGCGGGCGAGACATTGCTGGTGATGGGTGCCGCAGGCGGCGTTGGACTGGCAGCGGTCGAGCTTGGCAAGGCGGCAGGGGCGCGTGTTATCGCAGCAGCCTCGAGCCAAGACAAACTCGATGTATGCGTCGAGCACGGTGCGGATGAGACTCTGCTCTATCCGTCGGGCGAGTTGGACAAAGAACAGCAGCGTGCGTTTACCGAGCAGATTAAAGCCCTGACCGATGGTCAAGGCGCTGATGTGGTATATGACCCCGTCGGCGGCGCGTATGCCGAGCCAGCTTTGCGGGCGACAAATTGGGAAGGTCGATATTTGGTTATTGGCTTTGCGTCGGGGCCTATTCCGAAGATTCCGCTTAATTTGGCCTTGCTGAAAGGCTGTCAAATTATTGGCGTGTTCTGGGGCGCGTTTGTGGCACGCGACCCGCAAGCCAATAAAGCCAATTTAGCAGAATTGATGGAGATGTATGATAGCGGCAAAATCCGCCCGCATATTTCGAACTCTTATCCTTTGGCACAAGCAGCGGATGCGCTGAATGAAATGGCCAACCGCAAAGTTAAAGGCAAGGTGATTTTGACGATGGGACGCGACGAAAGCTAGCGTGACATCTTCACCTCAGCAGCCCCAGCCGTCCCAACCAAATGTGGGCGGCGAGGTCAATAATCGACGTGCCGCGTTCTGGCTGTTGGGCTCGGCTGTCTTGTTTACTTTTGCCAATATTTTGGTCAAAACATTGGGCGAGAGCTTGCATCCGTTCGAGATTTCGTTTTTTCGGGCGGTGGTCGGGCTGACGGTCGTCTTATCGATTTTGTCGCGCCATGGTGGAATACGCGCAGGGATTAAGACCAAAATACCGCTCTTGCAATTGACCCGTGGCGTGGTCGGCTCGGTGGCGATGTTTTTAGGGTTCTACGCGATTGTGGCTTTGCCTTTGGCGGAAGCGCAAGCCATTATCTTTTCGCGCAATTTGTTTCTTGTGCCTTTGGCGGCGCTGATTTTATCCGAAGTGGTGGGGATGCGCCGCGCTGTGGCGACGGGGGTCGGCTTTATCGGCGTGTTGATTATGCTGCGCCCTGATTTAAGCTCGGGCGTGACGTTGAGCCTCGGGGCGATGGCAGCACTTGGGGATGCTTTTCTGGTCGCCTTGGCGACGGTGTTGGTGAAAATTGCGTCGCGTTATGATGAGCCGGTGACTTTGATGTTTTACACTAATGCGGTGGCGATTGTGTTGATTGCCATCCCGACATATTTTGTCTGGCAGACGCCAACCCTTTTGGAGCTTTTCATGTTGGTTGCGATGGGGGCTTTGGCGACGCTGTCGCATCATTGCTTTATTCGCGCTTTTGCTTTGGGCGAGGCGAGTGCTATCGCACCGGTTGATTATTCGCGGTTGATTTTTGCAGCCCTTGCGGGTTGGTTGGTTTTTGCGACAGTGCCAGATGCTTATGCGATTATTGGCGCGTTGATAATTATTGCGTCGAGTTTTTATATTGTGCGGCGCGGTGCGCATATTGCACACGACAAATAATCAACAAATAATCAATGCTTGCCAGCATAGGTTCGAGTTTATATGGTTTCGCCATCAATGGGTTTACTATTTTGGGAGAGACGATATGAAACTCGATTCAAATATTACGGCGATTATCACTGGTGGCGCATCTGGCCTTGGCGAAGCAACGGTTCGGTTGTTGGCCGAGCAGGGTGTGAAATGTGGCATTTTCGACCTCAATGAAGAACGCGGCGAAGCCGTCGCAAAAGACGTTGGCGGTGCGTTTGCAAAAGTCAATGTGACATCAGACGATGAGGTCGATGCAGGCTTTGCCAAAATCCGCGATGCCCTCGGCCAAGAGCGTATTTTGATTAATTGTGCCGGCACCGGCAATGCCGCCAAGACCGCCTCGCGCAATAAAGAAACGGGCGATATTGAGCATTTCGCACTGGATGCGTTTAACTTGATTATCCAAATTAATCTGGTGGGGACGTTTCGGTGCATCGCCAAATCAGCCGCGGGCATGATGAGCCTCGACCCGCTCGCATGCGGCGACCGTGGCGCGATTGTCAACACAGCGTCAGTGGCCGCCGAAGATGGCCAGATTGGTCAGGCTTCTTATTCGGCATCAAAAGCGGGTGTCGTTGGCATGACATTGCCCATCGCACGCGATTTGTCGCGCGAAGGCATTCGGGTGAACACTATTTTGCCGGGTATTTTTGACACGCCATTACTTGCAGGTGCGCCAGAAAATGTGCGCCAAGCCTTGGGGGCGATGGTGCCTTACCCATCGCGTCTTGGCATGCCAGACGAATACGCCAAATTGGCCAAAACCATGTGCGAAGTAAATTATTTCAATGGTGAAGATGTGCGCCTTGACGGTGCTATCCGCATGGCACCGCGCTAGGGGCAGGCTAGATATCGACCAAATTGGAGGGGTGCAATTGGCAGCCGGCGATTTTCCACGCACCATCGGGCTGTTTTTGCACGACATAGCGTGCCGTGTAGCTGCTCCCGCGTGTGTCAACCAGATGGATTAATTGCAGCCGCGTCTCAGAATTGCCGTTGATGGGGCGGGCGCGGCCATTGAAATCTATTTTTTGCGCTTGGTAAACGGGTTGATAATGCGCTTTGATCATCGTCATAAAGCGTTCGGGATTGCCAAAACGCGTTTGCAAATCGGGGGCGGCAAAGCCAAACGCGACCGCGCTGTCATTGTTTTGCAGGGCGGCGACTTGTTGGCTTATCGCCGCGCGAATGGCCTTATCATCACTGCTGATGGCGGTGCTTGTGGCGTGGCGTTGTGCTTGCATGAGGGCTGTGCCTGCGGCCAAAGCTGCCAGTAACACCAACATCCACATGTCGCGCCAACGCGGCATAGTGCTGTTGCGAGCTTGGGTCACCTATTTCACCCGACCTGCGGCACCAGCCGTTTTATCCATAAAGCGCGCCATGATGATATCGCGCGCGCTTAAGCCCCCTGCGTCATGGGTGGTCAACACGACATCCACCGTTTTATAGACATTGTGCCATTCGGGGTGATGGTCGTGTTTTTCGGCCATCATGGCGACGCGGCTCATCCAGCTAAAGGCGGCGTTGAAATCGGCAAATACAAAGGTTTTTCGAATCCCATCGCGCCCCTTTGTTTTCTTCCAGCCTTTGAGCGTTGCCAGTGCTTTTTTTCTTTCTTTCGCGGTTAGCTTTTCAATCATTTAAGTCCCCTATTTTGGGTTTATGGACAAATATTGGGCGCGCGCAAATGCACCGTATTTATGTCCGCCAGAATCTCGTCTGTCAGCTCAATCTCGATGCTGGTCACGGCCAGTTTTAATTGTTCCATTGTGGTAGCACCAATAATATTAGAGGTGACAAAATCGCGCGTGGTGACAAATTGATTGGCCATTTGCGACGCATCCAGCCCGTATTTTTTGGCAATGTCGAGATAGCTATCAATGGCCATCTCTGTGCCTTCGGTTTCATAGCGTTGGAGGCGGTCGAATAATTGCCTGCGCGAGCCTTTCGGGTTTGCGCCATTTTGATATTTGCCCGTCAGATATCCTTGCGCCAGAGGCGAATAGGCCAACAGACCGACGCCCTCGCGGTGGAAAATTTCCGATGCGCCAAGCTCGTAAATGCGGTTCAGCAGATTATAGGCATTTTGTACCGACGCAACGCGCGGTAGGTTTTGAGAGACCTCGCCATGATGCAGAAACTTCATAATGCCCCATGGCGTCTCATTGGAGAGGCCGACATGGCGTATCTTGCCCGATTTTTGAACATCGGCCAGCGTGCCTAAAATATCCTCGATTTTGTTAATCTCGCCGCCCATTTCTTTGTGACCCAAGCCGCCAAATATGCGGATAGGGCGGTCTGGCCAGTGCAGTTGGTATAAATCGATATAATCGGTTTGCAAGCGCGCAAGGCTTTTATCGACGGCTTCGTGGATTTGCGCAGAGCTAAGTTCTGTACCAGAGCCATCATCGCGCAACCAGTCCATCGGCGCGCGTCCTGCGACTTTGGTGGCCAGAATAATATCTTGCCGCTTACCGGTTTTTTGAAACCATGTGCCGATAATCTCTTCGGTTTTGCCTTGTGTGCCAGCTTGCGGCGGTATGGGATACATTTCGGCTGTGTCGAAGAAATTAATCCCCATCTCAACCGCATAGTCCATTTGCTCATGGCCTTCGGCCTCGGTGTTTTGCTGACCCCATGTCATGGTGCCCAGACAGATTTCACTGACGTCGATATCAGTATGGCCAAGACGGCGATGTTGCATAATTTAGTCTCCTTTAGGAATTATAGAGTGTTTAGAAACGCTTCAACTGAGGGTAAAATACGCCCGACCATAATAGCAATACCTTGTTTGTTCGGATGGATGCCATCGGCCAAATTAAGATGGGGTATGCCTGCCACGCCATCAAGGAAAAAAGGATAGAGCATCAGCCCATATTGCGCGGCGAGGTCGGGGTAAATTGAGTTAAAATTGGCAGCATAGGCTGCGCCTAAATTGGGGGCTGCCACCATGCCCGCCAACATGACGGGCAGATTTTTGGCGTGTAGTTTTTGCACCAATGTCTCGAGGTTCTTGCGCGTCACAGAAGGGGCGATACCGCGCAGCATGTCATTGGCACCCAGCTCGACAATCACCGCTTTGGTGTCAGCACTCAGCACCCAATCAAGACGCGCAAGCCCGCCCGAGCTGGTATCGCCCGATACACCGCCATTGCGCACGCGTATCGCGTGGCCTTTCGCGCGTAAGGCTGCTTGTAATTGCGGCACGAAACCATCATTGGGTGCCAAGCCATAGCCTGCCGTCAAACTATCGCCCAAAACGACAATCTCGATTGTGTCGCCCTGCTGCGCTTTCGCAGGCATCAAAACCAACAGGCCGCACGCCACCATAATAAAGCCGAGGGCTGACAGATTTGCTAAAATTCCACGTTTGACTATAACCAAGACGCACCTTCCCGTATAAAGCTATCAACCAAAGGCAAGCAGATGATTGAAGTGCAAGATTTGACCGTTACCCTGCCGAGTCGCGCAGGTGACGTCAACATTCTTCGTGGCCTTGATGTGACGATTAAGGCGGGCGAAACGGTTGGGCTTATCGGGCCGTCTGGCTCTGGCAAGACGACTTTGCTTATGGTGTTGGCGGGTTTAGAGCCTGCGACTTCTGGATTGTGCCGCGTGGCAGGCCATGATTATGGCACGATGAGCGAAGATGATTTAGCCCGTTTCAGACGCACGCATGTCGGCATTGTGTTTCAAAGTTTTCACTTAGTGCCGACCATGACGGCGCTTGAAAATGTTGCCCTGCCGCTCGAATTAGCGGGAGACGCGGCGGCGCAAACGCGCGCAGCACAAATGCTTGGCGAAGTCGGGCTATCCGATAGGCATGACCATTATCCGTCGCAAATGTCGGGGGGCGAGCAACAGCGTGTCGCTTTGGCACGGGCACTGGTGGCAAACCCGCCGGTCTTATTTGCCGATGAGCCAACCGGCAATCTCGACCAAAAAACTGGTGCGGCCATTATGGATTTGATATTGGGTCTGGCCAAAACCCGTGGCACAACTTTGGTGCTGATAACGCATGATAGTGCTTTGGCGCAACGCTGCGACCGTATGCTGACCATGCGCGACGGGAAACTGGATGGGGGCGCAGGCTAATGGGCGCGTCGCGTCTCGGTTGGGGATTGGCGCTGAAGCTTGCGCGGCGCGAAATGCGCGGCGGGCCAGAAGCTAAGAATCTTGCAGGCTTTCGGATTTTCTTACTTTGCTTGGTGTTGGGTATTTTCACGATTGCGGGCGTTGGGTCACTGTCGGCGGCATTGGTTGGCGGCATGTCGGCGCAGGGGCGGTCGATTTTGGGCGGCGACATTGATTTTCGTCTGGTGCATCGCGCCGCTTTTGAGAATGAACGTCAATGGCTCGATAAAACCGCCATTGTCTCGGAAATTGCCACGATGCGAGTCATGGCGCGCCTGCAAGATAGCGGCGAGGCAATGTTGACCGAGGCCAAAGCGGTCGATAGCGCGTATCCGCATTATGGCGCGGTGACGCTCGACCGCGATATATCTTTGGCCGCAGCACTTGCTCCGCACGAAACGCCAAACGGGATTGTCTATGGCGCGGTTGCCGAGCAAGGTCTTTTTGATAGGCTTGATATCACCCCGGGCACTGTTTTGAACATGGGGTCGATTAAGGTGCGGCTCAACGCGGTTTTGGTGGCTGAGCCAGACCGTAATGCGGGCGGCTTTCCGCTTGCACCGCGCGTGATGATATCGCATGACACATTGAAGGCGGCTGAATTATTAAGCCCCGGTGCTTTGGTGCGTTATCACTATCGGTTGAAATTGCCAGCAACGGCGGATAATGAACAAGTAAAAGCGGTCACGGCGATGGCGGCGCAAAACTTTCCACAAGCGGGCTGGCGGGTGCGCGACCGTTCCGATGCCTCGCCGTCGATGCGTCGCTTTATCGAGCAGCTCGGCTTGTTTTTAACCCTTGTCGGCCTGACGGCGATGGTGGTCGGTGGGGTCGGGGTTGGCAACGCGATTAGCGCTTATTTGCAACGCCGCCGCGAAACCATTGCGGTCATCAAGGCGCTCGGCGGGTCGGGGCGGTTTATCTTTCGCATTTATGCGGCACAAATCGCGGCTTTGACGGTCGGCGCGTTGGTGGTTGGCTTGGCGTTGGGGGCGGCGACACCGCTTTTGGTGCAATATGTGGCGGGCGATTTATTGCCCGTTGTTTTGGCTATCAAGCTTTATCCTGCACCGCTTTTGGCAGCGGCGGGTTTCGGGCTTTTATCGGCGGCAGCGTTTGCGCTCTGGCCGTTGGGCAAGGTCGAATTAACGCCTGTGACGGCATTGTTTCGAGCTGACGCAGATGGCGGGCAAGGCGTGCCAGCAAAACGCTATCTGGTGGGCATTGGCTTTTGTTTTATTGGGTTTGTCGCGCTTGCGATGCTGATTTCTGAACGCCGTGATATCGCCCTGTGGTTTGGCTTTGGGATTGGCGTATCGTTTATCGCTTTGCGGCTTGCGGCGTTGTTGATTATCTGGCTGGCCAAATCGGCGGGGCGACCCCATCAGCCTGAATGGCGCATGGCCTTGGCCAATATTACCCGTCCGCATGCGCCAGTGCGCGCGGTGATGTTGTCGATTGGTCTGTCGGTGACGTTGCTGTCGACGATTTCCATGGTGGATGGTAATATTAACGCGCAGATTTCTAGCGATTTGCCGCAACGTACGCCGTCGTTCTTTTTGCTTGATATTGCACCCGACCAACTTGCGCCGCTGATGGCGAAGGCGCGGCGTTATAGCCAAGCCAGTCAGATAGAAACCACGCCGATGCTGCGCGGGCAGATTCTGGCGATTAAAGATGTGCCTGTTGCACAAGTTACACCTACGCCAGATGTGGCGTGGGTGTTGCGCGGCGACCGTGGGTTGACCTATGCGACGCATCAGCCTGAAGGCGGCCAAATTGTTGCGGGCGAATGGTGGGGCGATGATTATACCGGCCCGCCGCTGATTTCACTGGATGCGAATATTGCGCGTGGGCTTGATGTTGGTATTGGCGATACGATTGAGGTCAATGTGTTGGGACGTCCGTTGAAGGGGACGGTTTCCAATTTGCGCCATGTTGATTGGGCATCGGGGGGGATGAATTTTGCTTTGGTGTTTTCGCCTGCACCGTTGGCGAATGCGCCGCATACGCATTTGGCGAGCCTTGTGGTCGCGCCCGCGCGCGAGGCCGATTTTGCTCGTATGGTGGCGCGTGATTATCCGAATGTCTCGATTATCCGTGTGAAAGAAGCCATCACCGCCATGCGCGATGTGTTGAATAATCTTGGCCTTGGCGTGCGTGCCATGAGTGCCATTACTTTGTTGGCGGGTATTTTGGTGCTAGCAGGTGCGATGGCGGCGGGACATAAGGTGCGGGTTTACGATGCGGTGGTGATGAAAGTGCTAGGGGCGACCCGCAAACGCATTTTGGCGGCTTTTGCTCTTGAATATGCGCTGATAGGGTTGGGTGCGGCGATTATTGCCGCCAGTATTGGCACTGTGGCGGCATATGCGCTGATTACCGGCCCGATGCAGGCGGATTTTGTCTTTTTGCCTGTCACGCTGGGTAGTACGGTGGCGGCGGCGGTCGCATTGACGGTGGTTTTGGGCTTGTTTGGCACATATACGGCGCTGAGCGCGCCCGCAGCGCCTGTGTTACGCAGCGAATAAAATATAAGCCTTGAAAATGACAAGATTTAGACAGATATTAGGCTTAACATTTTGAAAGGATGATTCCATGGCGGATAATTGGTCAAACGAGAATGCTGCACACGCGCGGCAGGGTACGAAAGAAGTAGATGAAGGCCTG
Organism: Parvibaculaceae bacterium; assembly: GCA_965221415.1. GTDB lineage: Bacteria > Pseudomonadota > Alphaproteobacteria > RS24 > RS24 > UBA8337. The sequence continues at coordinate 1,766,397 of OZ244887.1, read as the reverse complement.
CGCATTTATATGATGAAGGTCTATAATTATATGGCGCTGGGTCTGTTGGGCACGGCGTTGGCGGCGTATATTGGCGCGGCCTCTGGCATTTACCTGAGCTTAGCGCAAACGCCGTTTATCTATGTGTTGATTTTTGCCCCGCTTGGCATGGTGCTGTATCTGTCTGCGCGCTTGCATAAAATGAGCGCGGCGATGGCACAAAACATGTTCTGGCTCTATGCGGGTCTGACAGGGCTATCCTTATCTTATGTGTTGTTGGCTTATACGGGCGTATCTGTGGTGCGCACGTTTTTGGTGACAGCTGTCTCTTTTGGCGCTTTGTCGCTTTATGGCTATACCACCAAGCGCGATTTGTCGGGCATGGGCTCGTTTCTCTTCATGGGGCTTATCGGCATTATTTTGGCCTCTGTGGTGAACTTCTTTTTGCAAAGCTCAGCGCTGCATTTTGCTGTCAGTGTAGGCGGCGTGCTGATTTTTGCAGGGCTTACCGCCTATGATACGCAAGCGATTAAACGCATTTATTATGCTGGCGATACGCGTGAAGTCGCCGAGAAAAAAGCCGTGATGGGCGCGCTGCGTCTCTATCTCGACTTTATCAATATGTTCTTATTTCTGCTGCAATTTCTCGGCAATCGCGACTAGATAGAATCGATAAGGCGCAAGTTTTTGCGTTCGAAAAACCGCATCAGGGCGGGTAAGTCGTGGCCGCGGCGAATGATGCGCCCGTCTGCGCCACGCAAAATATATTGTCCCTGCTTGCGGCGCAGCGCAGGGGTTTTCTCGATTCTGTAAAGCGGCACTTCGCTAGCGTGGCGGAACACCGCAAAACAAGCGGTCTCAGTGCCATCGCTTATCGCATAATCGCGCCACTTGCTGGCGGCGACTTGTTTGCCATAAATGTTGAGCAACGCGCCTAACTCAGGGCGCGTCCACATAATGCGCTTGGGGCTTTGGGCGGCGTGGCGACGTTCGCGTTCAAACGCATTGCCAACAATCACCAGAGATCTCGTTCTTGCCATAACCCATCGTGACGTTTCAGCCGCCAAGATGCAAGCAAAATGCCATTAAATGGCCTTAATTGGGTCACAGTAGGGTCGCATTCGGCTGCCATAAAGGGAATGCTTAAGAGCCTGCCCGACGCGCGATTGTCATATCTCCTCCCATGATTGCTGCGTCGGGCGTTTTCTTTTCATAAAAATGTGTTCTCAAATTGCGCCCTATCGCTTATGAAATAAGTCATGATTGAAATCGATACATTGTCTAAGAATTTTGGCGACTTTGCCGCTGTGAAAAATTTGAATTTTGCCGTGGAACGCGGCCAAGTCATGGGGTTTTTGGGGCCGAATGGGGCGGGTAAATCAACCACAATGAAAATGATAACGGGGTTTTTGCGCCCGAGTGCTGGCACGGCGCGGATTATGGGTCTGGATATTTGCACCACCCCGCTTGAAGCGCAGCGCCATTTGGGATATTTGCCCGAAGGCGCACCGGCATGGCCAGACATGACACCGCGTGCGTTTTTAGAGTTTATCACGCGCATTCGGGGTTTTGATAAAGCAGCCGCGCGACAAGCGCAGCAGCGTGCCATCGCCATGACCGAATTACACGGTGTGCTCGACCAGCCGATTGATACTTTGTCGAAGGGGTTTCGCCGCCGCGTTGGGTTGGCACAGGCCATTGTCCATGACCCAGATGTGTTGATTATGGACGAGCCAACCGATGGGCTTGACCCCAATCAGAAATTTCAAGTGCGCCAAGCCATCGCAGAAATGGCGGCGCATAAAGCGATTATCATCTCGACGCATATTCTGGAAGAAGTCGATGCGATTTGCAGCCAAGCGATGATTATCGACCGTGGTGAGGTCGTCGCCGATGGCACACCGAGCCAGTTGGCGGCGCGCTCGCGCTATCATGGCGCGGTGACGCTGACCCTTGCGACGCCTCTTTTGGAGCAAGCCACGGCTGCTTTGGCGGAAATGGCGGATACGCGTTTGGAAGTCACACCGCGCGGCGAAGAAACCAGTCTGCATATATTTTCAACCCAAGAGAGCGCCGATGCGGCCGCTTTATTGGCGCAAGTGCGCGCCGTGATGAATGACAAAAACATCGCCCCGCGTGCCTTGGCACTCGAGACGGGACGGCTTGATGATGTGTTCGCCACGCTCACCCATAAAGCGCGTCCGCACAGTGTTTTGCATGAAAGTCCAGCCGCATGAATACCCTCATCACCATCACGCGGCGTGAGTTTTCGAGCTATTTTGCCACGCCGCTTGCGTTTGTTTTCATCATCGTATTTTTGCTGGCCAATGGCTTGGCGACGTTTTATCTCGGCGCTTATTTTGCTGCGGGGCAGGCCGATTTGGTGAATTTTTTTATGTTTCACCCTTGGCTTTATCTGTTTTTCTTGCCAGCTATTTCGATGCGGCTTTGGGCGGAGGAGCGGCGCAATGGCTCGATTGAATTGCTGCTGACGTTGCCCGTGCCGCTTTGGGCGATTGTGGTGGGCAAATATATCGCGGCTCTGGCGTTTTCGTCTTTGGCATTGGCGCTGACGTTTCCGATTTGGCTGACGGTCAATTATTTGGGCGTGCCTGATAATGGCGTTATTCTGGCCTCTTATCTGGGGTCTATCATGTTGGCGGGCGGCTATTTGGCGATTGGTTCTTGTCTGTCGGCATTTACGCGTAATCAGGTCATCGCTTTTGTTATTTCTGTGGTTGCCTGTTTTCTGTTTACCGTATCGGGCGCGCCTTTAGTGTTGGAATTATTTCAAGGCTGGGCGCCGAAAGCACTGGTTGAGACGCTTGCGTCATTTTCTTTGCTGACCCATTTTCGCGCCATCACGACGGGCGTTATTGATGTGCGCGATGTGGTGTTTTTTGCAACCCTTATCGGCGTGTTTCTGGTGGCGACCATTATTGTTGTCGATATGAAAAAAGGCGAGGGGGCTTAAGCCATGGGTTTTTTGAAACACCGACCGCATGCTTTGGCGCTGATTTTATTGGCGATTATTTTTGTCAGCCTTAATCTGTTTTCTAATATCTCGCTGCGCACGGTGCGGCTTGATTTAACGCAAAACAATCTGTTCACGCTCAGCCAAGGCACGCGCAATATTCTGGCGCGGCTTGATGAGCCGATAACGCTCAAGTTTTACTACGCACAAGATATTGCCGCCGACCATCCGCAAATCCGCATTTTCGCACAGCGTGTGCGCGACATGCTTGAGGAGATGACCGCGCACGCCAACGGGCTTATCCAGCTAGAGATTGTCGACCCTGAACCGTTTTCCGAAGATGAAGACCAAGCGGTGGCGCAAGGCTTGGTGGCACGACCAGCAGGCGATGGCGATGTGATTTATTTTGGGCTGGTTGGCACGAATAGGGTCGATAGTCTGGAGATTATTCCTTACTTCGCAGATGAACGGCAACAATATTTGGAATATGATTTGGCGCGTCTTATCCATAATTTGTCGCAGCCAGAAAAGCCCGTCCTTGGGGTTATTTCCAATTTGCCATTGGATACGGGCGCGGGCGGTGTTCTGGCGGCGATGCGGGGGCAATCGCAGCCATTTCTGATTTATGCAGAGCTGACCGACCGTTTTGAGGTCGAGTTTATTCCTTTGCAAACCGTGCGCATCCCGACGCGTGTGGATGTTTTATTATTGGCGCATCCGCGTCCGCTGAACGATTTTCAGGCCTATGCGGTTGACCAGTTTATTATGCGCGGTGGGCGCGTGATTGCTTTTGTCGACCCGCACTCAGAGGTCAGCCTGACGGCGGGGCCGAATGGTGAGCCATTGCGCGGCTATAGCGAGCAGAGCAATTTGCCTAAGCTGATGCGCCAATGGGGTGTGCGGATGGATAGCGATATGATTCTGGCTGACCGCAAGCGCGCCCAGCGTGTTGCGACAGGGCGCGATGCCCGCCGTGCCCTGAGCGATTATATTTTATGGATGGGCTATGGCACGGACGAGGTCAATGGCGATGATTTAATCACCGGCAATATTGACCGCCTCAATCTTGGCACTGTCGGGGTGCTGACCAAGACCGATAAGGCGACGACCATGTTGACGCCTTTGGTGACATCGTCTGATGAGGCGGGGCTGATGACACGTGATTATGTGCTGAGCGCGCCGACACCAGATGCGCTACAACGCAGCTTCAGCATTGGCGATGCGCCTTATATTATTGCAGCGCGCTTGTCGGGGCGGGTTGAGACGGCGTTTGCTGATGGCCCACCCGCGCAAGCCAATGAAAAGGGCGAGCGCGCACGGGCAGAAAAACATCAATCCCAAAACGCGGCGGCCAATATTGTCGTGTTTGCCGATAGTGACTTTTTCGACGACCGTTTTTGGGTGTCGGAACAGAATTATCTCGGCCAACGATTTGGCGTGCCGATTGCTGATAATGGCAAGTTTTTGCTCAATGCGGTTGAAAATCTCATGGGGTCGAATGATTTGATTTCATTGCGCGGGCGCGAGCGTGCGGCGCGTCCCTTCACGCGCGTTGAGGCATTGCGGGCGGCGACCGAAAAGATTTATCTGAAAGAAGAAGAAAACCTTATCGCGCGCATTGAAGCGGCGCAAAACGAGCTTGATGCGTTGGAAAAAAGCGGTGCGGGCTTAGGCGATGCCGAGGCGGCCGCCAAGGCGCATCGTGGCGAGCTTGTGTCTGCGCGCAAAGCGTTACGCCGTGTGCAGGGTGATTTGCGCCGCGACATTGATGCGCTGGAGGCGCGTGTGACATGGGCGAATATTATCATCATGCCGCTTTTGGTTGGTTTGGCAGCGTTTGTGCTTGCCTATCGTCAACGTCGCCGCCGTTTGGCGACCCAAAAAGCGGGCGGCCTGATTAAGGAGAGTGCCTGATGGATGTCCTCCGCTTGATGAAACCGCTGCTTATCGTGACTATGTTTAGCCTTGCTTTGGCTGTGCTGGCTCTGGTGACCGACCGACAGGTCAACACGCTCGCCCCGCCGCAAATATTATTGGCTGATTACGCCGCCCGCCTTGATGAGTCGCGCACATTGGATATCACCCATGGGCTAGGGATTTCTGGTGTGCGCGATATTAAACTGCGGTTTCAAAATGGCCAATGGGTGCTGCCGCAGCGCGACGATTATCCGGCCAATCAAGAATTGGTGACCGAGACATTATTGGCACTGGCCAATGTAAAGACGCTTGAGGCGCGCACCGCCAAAGCAAAATGGCACCGCGCCTTGGGGTTGGTTGTGCCTGAAGATTTAGGCCGCGCTGTGCGCTTTAGCGTGCGCAATGCACAAGGCGAGGTCTTGGCGCAATTGCTGCTCGGCAATGAGCAAGAAAGCGAAGCCGAGGCCAAGCAGGATGTCAAAACCTACGGGCCTGAATTGCGTCAGTTTTATGTCCGCCGCGCCGATAGCGACCAGAGTTGGTTGGCGCGTGGGCGGATTCCGCGCAATCCGAATGTCGCCGCATGGATAGATGCGCGTGTGGCACGTCACACCCCGCATTTGCCCGAAAGCGTACGGTTTGGCAAGGGCGCGCGGCAATTTACTATGGTGCGGGCGGGCGATGATAGCTGGTCGATGGGCGGTGGCGCAGAGTGGGCGGCGGATTTCACGCGCCTGCGCCCTGATGATGTAACGCGTGCCGATGACATCAATTTTGCGACAGCCCAGCCCATGGTGCTGCACTTTAGCGATGGCTTGGTGTTGGTTTATGAAAGCGTTGGTGCGGCGACGGTTATTTGGGCGCGCATATCAGCGCGCACAAAAAAGACAGCCAACGCAGAGACGCGCGCCTTGGCTGCCGAGATAAACGCGCGCTATGATGGCTGGGCGTTGCGCTTTAGTACCGAGCGTGCGGGCGTGCTTTTGCCTGCCCGCACGGCACTGGAACAAAATTAAGCTGCCAAACTAAGCTACGAGTGAGCGCAACACATAGTGCAGAATACCACCATTTAGGAAATATTCGGCTTCATCGGCGGTGTCGATGCGGCTTTGCAATTTAATTTTGCGGGTGCGTCCTTTGGCGTTGGTAATTAGCATTTCATATTTGGCACGTGGGCGCAGCTTGCCGCCCAGACCTTTAATCGTGATGGTTTCTGTCCCGTTCAATTTCAATTTAGCCCAGCTATCTGAGCCAGTGAATTGCAACGGGGCGACCCCCATGCCGACCAAATTAGACCGATGAATACGCTCAAAGCTTTCGGCGATAACCGCGCGCACACCCAAAAGGCGCGTGCCTTTGGCCGCCCAGTCGCGGCTCGAGCCTGTGCCATATTCCTTGCCCGCAAAGACCACGAGCGGGGTTTGCTTTTTGGCATATTCCATCGCCGCATCATAAATAGACATAAGCTTGCCAGATGGCTGATGCTTGGTCACGCCGCCTTCTGTGTTCGCGACCATTTGATTGCGGATGCGAATATTGGCAAACGTGCCGCGCATCATAACCTCGTGATTGCCCCGCCGTGCGCCATAGGAATTAAAATCAAGCGGCTTCACGCGGCTTTTGCCAAGATATCGGCCAGCGGGGCTGTCTGTTTTGATAGAGCCTGCGGGTGAAATATGGTCGGTGGTGATGCTATCGCCAAGCAAGGCCAAAATACGCGCACCCTCAATGCCGCCGAGGGGTTCGGGCTGTGCGGCCACATCATCAAAGAAAGTTGGCTTCTGCACATAGGTCGATTTGGCATCCCAATTAAAGGTTTGGCCGGTTTGTGATTTCACCTTGCGCCAGCTCGTGTCGCCTTTAAAGACATCGGCGTAACGGGCGCGGAACATAGCAGGGGTCACGCAAGAGCGCACCGTTTCGGCAATTTCTTGATTGCTCGGCCACACGTCTTTTAAGTAAACGGGCTTGCCTTTTTTGTCCGTGCCGAGCGGCTCGGTGGCCAGATTGACATTCACCGAACCAGCAATCGCATAGGCCACAACCAACATGGGCGAGGCCAGATAATTGGCGCGCACATCGGGGCTGACACGGCCTTCAAAATTACGATTGCCCGACAAAACAGAGGTGACGACCAAATCGTTTTTGTGAACGGCGTTGGCAATCGCTGGCGCGAGTGGGCCTGAATTGCCGATACAGGTGGTGCAGCCATAGCCGACGAGGTTAAAGCCGAGCTTGTCGAGATGTTTTTGCAAGCCCGCTTTTTTCAAATATTCGGTCACGACTTGCGAACCCGGCGCGAGCGATGTTTTCACCCAAGGCTTCACATTCAGCCCGAGCTTGAGTGCGTTGCGTGCCACCAGACCAGCCCCGAGCATAACGCTTGGGTTGGATGTGTTGGTGCATGAGGTAATCGCGGCAATCACCACATCGCCATTGCCGATATCGTGTTTGGTGCCTTTGACGCGAAAGCGTTTATTGGCGTTTTTGGCTTTGACGCCTTGTTCTTTGAGCGCGTCTTTAAAGCCGCTTGCCATGTCTTCGAGCAGCACGCGGTCTTGCGGACGTTTGGGGCCGGCAAGGCTCGGGCTGACTTTGCTCATGTCGAGTTTGAGCGTCGAGGTGAACACAGGGTCGGGCGCGTTTCTGGTGCGGAACATGCCTTGTGCTTTGGCATATTTTTCGACCAAATCGATGCGCGCTTTTTTGCGGCCTGTGGCTTTTAAATAAGCCAGCGTGTCTGAATCGACGGGGAAGAAGCCACATGTTGCGCCATATTCGGGCGCCATATTGGCAATCGTGGCTTGGTCTTCGAGCGATAAATTATCAAGGCCGGGGCCGTAAAACTCAACGAATTTGCCGACCACGCCTTTCTTGCGCAGCATTTCGACAATGGTCAGCACTAAATCTGTGGCGGTGACGCCTTCGGGCACTTTACCGCTTAGCTTGAAGCCGACGACTTCGGGCAGCACCATGGAAACGGGCTGGCCGAGCATCGCAGCTTCAGCTTCAATGCCGCCGACGCCCCAACCAAGCACGGCCAATCCATTGACCATGGTTGTGTGGCTGTCGGTGCCGACCAATGTGTCGGGATAGGCGAGTTCGACTGTTTTGCCGTTTTGTTTTGCTTTTTTCGTCCAGACGGTTTGCGCCAAATGCTCAAGATTAACCTGATGACAAATGCCCGTGCCGGGCGGGACAACGCGGAAGTTTTGAAACGCTTGCGCGCCCCAGCGCAAGAACTCGTAGCGTTCGCCATTGCGGTCATATTCCAGCGATACATTTTGCTTCAGCGCTTGATTGGTGCCGAACTTATCGACCATCACCGAGTGGTCAATCACCAGATCGACAGGTGTTAGCGGGTTGATTTTTTTCGGGTTTCCGCCCATTTTTTCCATCGCATTGCGCATGGTGGCCAAATCGACCACAGCGGGAACGCCGGTGAAATCTTGCATCAAGACGCGCGCCGGGCGATAGGCAATCTCGCGGGATGACTTACGCTTTGTCAGCCACCCTTTCACGGCCTTGATATCGTCAGCCGTCACCGTGCGGCCATCTTCGTGACGCAGCAGATTTTCCAGCAAAACTTTCATCGAATTCGGCAGCTTGGAGATGCCGCGCAGGCCGTTTTTCTCAGCCGCTTTGAGGCTGTAATAAACATATGTTTTCGCGCCTATTTTCAGGGTTTTGCGCGCCTTAAAACTATTAGGGTGTCGGTTTGCTGCCAGTTTAGGATTGGCTTTTTTGCGGGCTGGCTTTTGAGGTTTGACTTTTTTAGCTTGTGGCATTAGGGACGCTCCTGCAATAGTTACGAAATAGGGTCATAAATTGGCGGCCTGCTGTTAGCGGTAGGCCGTTCTATTAAGTGCGTTATAAAGAGTTATGGCAAAAAATACCATGGCAGAGCGACAAAATTTTTTCGATGGGGTACACCACCCCGAAAAGGCTCTTTTGCAAATTGAAAGAGTGGCTTGCACGCGTGGCTTGCGACGGTTGTTTGAAGGCCTGTCGCACAGATTGGGGGCAGCGCAAGCTCTGGCGATTTATGGTCCTAATGGCAGTGGCAAGACATCTCTTTTGCGCCAGATTGCCGGATTTCTCCCCTGCGACGAAGGCCAGATTGACCGCCAGCATATCGACACGCATTTTCTAGGCCATGCGGACGGCCTTAAAGCTACGCTAAGCCTTGACGAGACGCTGCACTTTGAAACTTTGATGCACGCGCGCGCGCTCCTCCCGCATAAGCCGACCGAGATGTTGTCGCAGCTCGGTTTGGGCGGGGCGGGGGCGCACATGGTCGGCGATTTATCGGCGGGGCAAAGGCGACGTTTGGCTTTGGCCAAGCTGATTGTCGCCCCGCGTGCGTTATGGCTGCTCGACGAGCCATTGACGGCTTTGGATGAGACGGGGCGTGATTTAATCGCGACGATGGCAAAAGACCATCTGGCGGCCAATGGCATGATTATCGCGGCAAGCCATACCCCCTTGGCGTTTGCCGACCAGCAAATTGACTTGGCCAAAATAGGTGCGGCATGAGCGTGTTTATGGCGATTTGCCGTCAGCATATGTTGGTGGCTTGGCGGGGGGGGCATACCAGTCTTGCGGTGGCGTTTTTATTTATCGCGGTCACTTTGATGCCGTTTGGATTGGGGCCCGAGCTGAAACTCATGCGCGCGCTTGCCCCCGGTCTGCTTTGGGTGGTGTTGGTGATGGCCTTGCTGACCTCGCTCGACCGATTATTTCAGGCCGATTACGAAGACGGTGCGCTTGACCAACTCGTGCTGATGCCGCTGGCGTTGGAATTGGCGGTGTTGGCGAAATTGCTTGGCCATTTTGGCGCGCTTGTTGTGCCGTTGATTTTGGCCATACCGGTGGCGGGATTATTGCTCAATATTGCGCCCGCGCATTTATTAGGATTGATGGCCGCGATGGCTTTGGGCGCGCCGGCTTTGGTTTTGCTGGGGGGTTTTGCCGCAGCGCTTGCGGTTTCGGTGCGGCGGGGGGGATTGCTGAGTGTTCTGCTGAGCCTGCCATTTTATGTGCCGGTGATGATTTTTGGTGCCGCCGCCAGCCGTGATGCTTTGGACGGCGAGGTAAACGCGATACGGCTGATTATTTTAGCACTGATAAGTCTGGCGAGCTTGGTGAGCGCGCCCGTAGCGATTGCGGCAGCGTTGCGGGCGGCGCTGCGTTAATGTTTTGCTTTATATGCTTGAGGAGCATAGGAATAGGAGAGGAATGGAACATGTTGAAGGCGCTTGAAAATATCTCGGCGATTTACGCCAATCCGCATCGCTTTATGGCGTTAGCGTCGCGCATCCACGCCCCGCTTTGGGGGCTGGCTTTTGTGGTTCTGGCTTATGGTCTGTTTCGGGCGATGCATGTGCCAGATGATTATCAGCAAGGCGCGACGGTCAAAATTATGTTTGTGCATGTACCGTCAGCGTGGATGGCCTTGTTTGGGTATAGTTTTATTTTTTTTGCGAGCGTCACCGCTTTGGTGTTTCGCCATCCTTTGGGACATGTTGCCGCGCGTGCGGCAGCACCTGTGGGCGCGACATTTACCCTCATCGCCCTGCTCACGGGAAGTCTTTGGGGACAGCCTATGTGGGGTACATGGTGGGTGTGGGATGCGCGGCTTACCTCGGTCTTGGTGCTGTTTTTTGTGTATCTCGGCTATATCAGCCTATGGCAGGCGATTGACGAACCTGCCCGTGCGGCGCGCGCGGCGGCGATTTTGGCGATTGTCGGGTTTATCAATGTCCCGATTGTCAAATTCTCGGTTGATTGGTGGCAGACCTTGCATCAGCCCGCGAGCGTATCGCGTTTGGCACAACCCGCCCTGCATGCGGATTTTCTCTATCCGTTGCTGATTATGGGCGTGGCGTTTTTGCTGATTTTTATCGCGCTTACCTTAACCCGTATGCAGACGCAAGTTTTGCAGCAGAAGCTGCGCGGTCGTCGGATGCGCCAAGCTACTCATGAGGGAGAGGACTCCTCGCATGTATGATGGATATATTTATATGAGCTATGCGGCGACATTCGTGCCTTTGGGGATTTTGGGGGTGATTAGTTTTCGCCAGTGGCGTGCGGCGCGAGTAGCGCTTAACTCAGACGAGTCGTCCGATGCGCTCTAGCGTGCGATTTGTGCCTCTGGTGGTGGCGGCGATTTTTGCCGCGCTGTTTTTTGCTGGCTTGTTTTTGGGCGACCCGTCGCGTTTGCCATCGGCCTATGAGGGCAAACTCCTGCCAGCGTTTGAGCTGCCGCAGCTTGGCAAAAATGAGCCGCTTACGCATCACATGTTGGCGACGGGCTCGCCTGTTTTGGTGAATATTTGGGCGAGTTGGTGCGCACCTTGTCGGCAAGAGCACCCCGCGCTAATGCACTTAGCCGACCAAGGCGTGGCTATTTTTGGGCTTAATTATAAAGACAATCTGCCGGCGGCGCGGCGGTTTTTGGGACGGCTTGGCAATCCGTATCGCGCCATTGGGGTTGATAAAAATGGTCAGGTAGCGCTTGATATGGGGGTTTATGGTGTGCCAGAAACATTTTTGCTGGATGGCGAGGGGCGCGTGGTGTTGCGCCATGTCGGTGCGCTGACGGAGGATGTTTTGACGACAAAGATTTTGCCTTATTTCTCAAGCAGGGGAAAGCCACGATGACCTTTCGCGATAAATCGCAAGCCTACAAGCAGGATATATCTTTTGCCAAGCGCGTGCCGCATGACGATAGTTTTGAGCGCGATGTGTGCAATCATTGCGGATTGATTCATTATGTTAATCCGAAAATCATTTCTGGGGTGGTGGCGACATGGGAGGATAAGATTTTGATGTGCCGCCGTGCCATTGAGCCGCGCAAAGGATTTTGGACATTACCTGCAGGCTTTATGGAGCAGCATGAAACCACGGCGCAAGGGGCGGTGCGCGAGGCCAAAGAGGAGGCTTGCGCTGATGTGGAGACCGATGCGCTGATTGGCATATATAATGTTGCGGGTATCAGTCAGGTGCAGATGTTTTATCGCGGTCGGTTGCGCGCGCCTGATATTGCGGCAGGGCCTGAAAGTGCCGAAGTTGCACTGATGGCGTGGGAGGATATTCCGTGGGATGAGCTTGCCTTCCCAACGATTTATTATGCGCTGCAGCATTATTATGAAACCCGCGACAAGCATAATTTCGCACCGTTTTCTGAGCCTGAGAATTGGGCGGACACGCCGGGGTTCGAGGCTTTGCGCGCGCGTTATTCTAAATAGTCTAATCGCGGATGGCGCCGTGCTGTTTCAATAAGGGCGCTTGCAGCAGCATGAAAATAAAGGTCAGCGGCAAAATACCGAACACTTTAAAGCTCACCCAAAAATCGGTGGTCTGGGTGCGCCAGATAATTTCATTGAGCGCGGCAAGACACAAAAAGAAAACCATCCAACGGCGCGTCAAAATCAACCAACCCGCATCATCCATTGGCAGCATCGTGCCGATGAGTTTTTGCAAATAGCTTTGTCGGCGCAGCAGACCAATCGCCAAAATCATCGCAAAGAGAATATAAATCAGCGTCGGTTTCATTTTGATGAAAGTCTCATCGCGCAAAATCAGCGTGATGCCGCCAAAAATAAAAATAAACCCTGCCGAGGCCAACGTCATATTATTGGGCTTTTTGCCACGGCTATAGGTAGAGGCCAAAGCGGCGACCATGGCGAGCATAAAACCCGCTGTGGCGATTAACAGCGCGTCGCTCGCGGGGCGGTCGAACCATTGTGCGCCGCGACTGTTCAAGATAAAAAACACCGCCAGAGGGCCAAACTCTTCGATTATTTTGCGCCAATTTGCCATTATATCTCTACTCCCGCCATTTCTGCTCCAGTGAGGGCTTGCGCGAAATCTTGCGCGTTAAAGGGGTGTAAGTCGTCGACCTGCTCGCCGACCCCGATAAAATAAATCGGCAGCGCCAGTTTTTGCGCGATGGCCACCAATCCGCCGCCGCGTGCTGTGCCGTCCAATTTGGTCATCACCAGACCCGAAATTTTCGCGACTTTTAAAAACGCTTGCGCTTGCTCAATGGCGTTTTGCCCCGTTGTGGCGTCTAACACCAACAGGCTTTCATGCGGGGCGGCCTCATCTAGCTTGGCGAGGACGCGGGTGATTTTTTCAAGCTCCGCCATCAGATTATCGTTGGATTGCAACCGCCCCGCCGTGTCAATCATCAACACATCAATCGCTTCGCTTTGGGCGCGTTCGAGTGCCTGATAGGCAAGGCTTGCGGCTTCAGTGCCAGCAGCCGCGCTGACGACCTCTACGCCCGCGCGTGCGCCCCAAACTTGCAGCTGCTCCCCTGCGGCGGCGCGAAACGTATCGCCTGCCGCGAGCATGACGGATTTTCCCTCGTCTTTGAAACGCTGCGCCAATTTGCCGATTGTCGTGGTCTTGCCTGCGCCATTCACGCCCGCCATCAAAATAACCGTCGGCTTGGGGCGCGACGCATCAGGCAACACAAAAGGCTTTTCGACAGGCTGCAATATTGCGGCAATCTCATCGGCCAAGGCGCGGCGCACGGCGCTATCATCTAGCTCGGCCAAGTCGCGGCGGGCGCGTAAATTATCGACGATGTGGCTTGCCGTGGCGACACCCAAATCTGCCATAATCAGTGCGTCTTCCAATTCGCCTAGAGCTTCTGCTGATAATTTGCGCCCGCCCAAAATGCCCGACAGATTATCGCCAAGGGCTTGGGTTGATTTGGCGAGACCAGATTTGAGGCGGGCGAAAAATCCACTCATATCAGCTCACCGTGCAGCATCACCCCGTCATTTGCGGTGACCCGAAGGTGTACCAGCGTGCCGCTTTTAAGGGGCTGCGGCACAAGCACACGGGCGAAGTTTTCGCTGCGCCCCTCGCTCGATGACGCGGCTTGCTTTTCAACCAACACATTTATCTCGCGCCCATTCTGCGCATCCAACCAGCGTTGGCGTTGGGTGTCGCCAGCTTTGCGCAAAGCAGCAGCGCGGGTTTTGATAATCGTGCCATCGAGTTGCGGCATCCGTGCGGCGGCTGTGTTGGGGCGCGGTGAATAAGGAAAAACATGCAGCCATGTCAACGCGCATTGGTCGACGAGCTTCAGCGAGTTGTCAAACATCGCCTCGGTTTCGGTCGGAAAGCCCGCAATCAAATCTGCGCCAAAGGTGATGTCGGGGCGGGCGGCTTTCACATGCGCGCAAAAATCAATGGCCTCGGCGCGGGTGTGGCGGCGCTTCATCCGTTTTAGAATCATATCATCGCCAGATTGCAAAGACAGGTGCAAATGCGGCATCAGGCGCGGCTCGTGAATGACCATATCCAACAGGTTTTGGTCGATTTCGACCGCATCAATCGAAGAAAGCCGCAAGCGTTGCAAGTCTGGCACGGCTGCCAAAATCGCATGCACCAACGCGCCCAGTCCCGCTTCGCCAATATCTGGCCCATAGGATGTCACATCGACACCCGTCAGCACAATTTCTTTATGCCCGTCATCCACCAATTGTTGGCATCGGCTGATGACTTGCGTGATTGGCACGGAACGCGAATTGCCGCGCCCGAAAGGAATAATGCAAAACGTACAGCGATGGTCGCAGCCAGTCTGCACTTGCACGAAAGCACGCGCGCGCGGCTGCGGGGCGGGCGGCAAGGGTGTGGCGTGGGTCTGCGTCATAATATCTGCGACCTGCGCGGGCGGGGGGTGCTTTGTATAAGAGGCGGGATTTAATTTTTCTTCATTGCCCATTACATGGTCGACTTCGGGCATATCGTGAAACTGCTTGGGGTCGGCTTGGGCGGCGCACCCCGTCACGATGATACGCGCGTTGGGGATACGCGCATCGGGGGTACGCGCTGCTTTGCGTGCCGCTTGACGCGTTTGGCGCATGGCTTCGCTGGTGACCGCGCAGCCATTGATGATGGTGGTGTTTTGCAACCCTGCGGCTTCGGCCAGAGCTTTCACGCTATCGCCCTCGAGGGCGTTTAGGCGGCAGCCGAAGCTCTCGACTTTGACGCTCATAAGGCCACCTCACCAGTAAACTCAAAATCGACGGGCCCCGCCATGAATAGAGATTTATCAGTCTGGTAGGTGATGTGCAGCACATCTGCGTCATTATCATCTGTGTTAAAGGGCGGGCGAATGGTGACTGTTCCCGCTTGGCATAATCCGCTTTCGACGCTAGCGACGGCGGCGGCGCACGCGCCCGTGCCGCAGGCAAGTGTTAAGCCTGCGCCGCGTTCGAAAGTGTCGAGCCGTAGCGTGTTCAGGTCAGTCACTGTGGCAAAATTAATATTCGCCCCGTCTGGAAAGGCCGCGTGATGGGTGAGGTTTGACCCGAAATCCTCGGCATATTTTTTGGTTTCACCGTCGACAAAAATCACCGCGTGCGGATTGCCAATATTCACTCTGAAGGCAGGCGGTAAATCGCTGTGCAGCTCTATGGGTGTGTCGAGCTGGGGCGCTGGCATCTCGATGCGCACGTGTGCATGATTGTCTTGTAGCTGCGTTTGACACGCCAATGTACCGCCTAAGCTTTGCAAGTGTGTTGTGTTGGTTTGGTCTGTTTGCGCCAGATAGGCGGCCACCGCGCGTGCGCCATTGCCGCAGGCTTCGACTTCGCCGCCATCGGCATTGAAGATTTGCATGAAAGCCGCGCCTATCTCATTTGGGCGGGGCGGGTGAATAATCAGCACTTGGTCACAGCCTTTGGTTATTTCATGTGCGGGGTCGGCCAATGCGCGCACTTGGTCGCCCGATAAAGCGAGCGGTTCGGTGCGCGCATCGATGATGATAAATTCATTGCCGAGCCCGTTCATTTTGGTGAACGCGCGTGTGGTGCTAGAGGTGTTTTCATCCATGCTGCTTATATAAGCGTTTGGGTGGGGAAACACCAGCCGCTTGACTTTCGAATACCATCTGCCTATTTTGCCGACACTTCTTAAACGAAGCGATATTTAACTTGGTCTTAGCCCAGTGGGGCGAGATCGCCACCCGTCAGCAAGCTTTGCCCACGGGTGCATTTTTGGTTGAGGCAAATAGGGTGCCACATGTTTGACACGCTGAGCGATAATTTAGGGTCTATTTTCGACCGCTTACGCGGCCGTGGCGCGCTGTCTGAAAAAGACGTCGACGCGGCACTTGCCGAGATTCGCACAGCTTTATTGGAAGCCGATGTCGCGCTGCCTGTGGCGCGTGCCTTTCTTGATAGAGTGCGCCCCGCAGCCCTTGGGGCCGATGTTTTAAAGTCGGTGACCCCCGGTCAGCAAGTCGTCAAAATCGTCAATGATGCGCTTGTTGATATGTTGGGCGAGGCGCAGCCGCTTTCTTTTGAGACCGTGCCGCCGGCGGTTTTTATGATGGTCGGCTTGCAAGGCTCAGGTAAAACCACATCGACTGCAAAACTTGCCAAATGGATTGGTGAAAACACAAAACGCAAAGTGCTGATGGCGTCACTAGATACGCAGCGCCCCGCCGCCATGCAGCAATTAAAAGTGCTGGGCGAGCAGATTAACGTTGAAACACTACCGATTGTCGAAGGCGACGTGCCGGTCGATATTGCCAGACGCGCCGTTCAAGCGGGTAAATTAGGCGGCTTTGACGTGGTGATGCTGGATACAGCAGGGCGCACAAATGTCGATGAAGCACTGATGGCCGAAATGGTGGCGATTGAAAAAGCGGCTGCGCCCAAAGAAGTGATGTTGGTCGCCGATAGTCTGACGGGGCAAGAGGCGGTGACGATTGCGGCGCAATTTGGCGCGCGCGTGAGCCTCACTGGCATTATGCTGACCCGTGCCGATGGCGATGGTCGCGGTGGTGCGGCTTTGTCGATGCGCCATGTCACGGGTGTGCCGATTAAATTTTTGGGTGTTGGCGAGACGCTCGACAAAATTGAGATATTCGACCCCGTGCGTATCGCCAATCGCATTTTGGGCATGGGCGATGTCGTCGGTCTGGTGGAAAAAGCCGCCGAGACGATGGACGCGCAAAAGGCTGAAAAAATCGCCGCGCGCATGCGAAAAGGCCAGTTCACGCTAGAAGACATGGCGGCGCAATTAAAACAAATGCAAGCAATGGGCGGCATGTCGGGCGTGTTGGGCATGTTGCCCGGCATGGGCAAAATGAAAAAACAAGTCGCCGCCTTGGGCATGGATGAGCGCGAATTGCTACGCCAAGCAGCGATTGTGTCGTCGATGACAGTGCCAGAGCGCGAAAATCCGAAATTGCTCAATGCAAGCCGTAAACGTCGTGTTGCCGCAGGCGCAGGCGCGAGCGTGCAGGATGTGAATAAAGTCATCAAAATGCACCGACAAATGGCGGATATGATGAAAAAACTCGGCAAAGGCGGCATGAAAGGCCTGCTGAATATGGGCTCTGGCCTGATGGGCGGCGCACAGCTACCAGAGACACCGCAAATGCCAGATTTGAATAGATTGGGCGGCGGCGCAGATAATGTGCCGCCAGATTTATTAAAGGAATTGGGACTGCCTCCTAAAAAGAAGTAAGCCCTTAATATGCTGTTTATGGAAAGGAAATCAAAATGGCTTTGAAAATTCGTATGTCGCGTGGCGGCTCTAAGAAACGTCCGTTTTATCGCATTGTTGTCGCCGACAGCCGCATGCCGCGCGATGGTCGCTATATCGAACGTCTCGGCACTTATAACCCGTTGCTTCCCAAAGATGATGGCGAACGCTTGAAACTCGACACAGAGCGCGCAAAGCATTGGCTCGACCAAGGCGCTAAGCCGTCTGACCGCGTCTCGCGTTTTCTTGACGATGCTGGCCTGTGGAAACGGGAAGCGCGCAATAATCCGAATAAGGGCAAGCCGGGGATAAAAGCGCAAGAGCGTCTGGCAGCACAAAAAGAGGCTGAAGAAGCAGCCAAAAACGCCCCTGCTGAGGAAGAAGCGCCTACCGAAGAAGCACCTGCGGAAGAAACGCCTACTGAGGAAGCGCCTGCCGAAGAAGCAGCTGCTGAGGAAACCGCACCTGCGGAAGAGGTTGCTGCCGAAGAGGAAGCGGCTACAGAAGAAGAGACTCCTGCCGAGGAAGAGGCTACAGAAGAAGCACCCGCCGAAGAGGAAGCTCCTAAAGAAGAAGCAGCCGCTGAGGAAGCCGCCCCTGCTGAGGAAGAAGTTGCTGCAGAAGAGACGCCTGCGGAAGAAGAAGCTCCTGCTGAGGAAGAAGTTGCAGAAGAGGAAGCTCCCGCTGAAGAGGAAGCCGAAGCCGAAGCTGAAACTGAAGAGAAAGCGTAATTGGCTGAACGCGCACACCCTCCCCAAATAAAACCCCATGCTGTTTGTCTGGGCGTGATAACGGCAGCGCATGGTGTGCGGGGTGCGATGAAGGTGAAAACCTTTACCCAGTCGCCGCTTGATTTGGCGGCCTATGGGTCGCTGACCGACAAGAGCGGTGAGCGCGTCTTTACGGTGACGAGTTGTCGTCTTGATAAGGTGGGCGTTTGCATCACCTTAGAGGGCGTGACGACGCGCGACGCTGCCGAGGCATTGCGCGGGACTGAGTTTTATGTGGCGCGTGATAGGCTGCCAGCCTTAGGGGTAGAAGATGAGTTTTACCATGCTGATTTGGTTGGGTTGGCGGCGGTGACTCCCGATGGCGAGATGCTAGGGCGCGTCGCGGCATGTCATAATTTTGGGGCGGGGGATGTGTTGGAAATCGACGGGTTTTTTTACCCGTTTACCAAACAAGTCGTGCCTGAGATTGATATTGCGGCGGGGCGGTTAATTTTAGTGCCGCCAGTCGAAAATGAAGCGCACCCACCTGAACAAATATCCCCAAAACCTGCCAAATGAGTTGGCAGGCACATATCATTAGCGGCTTTCCTGCGATGTTTCCGGGTGGGCTAGACGACAGCCTTGCGGGGCGTGCTTTGGCGGCGGGGATATGGTCATTGGCGACGCATGATTTGCGCAGCTTTGGTGAGGGCAAGCACAAGCAAATCGATGATACGCCGGCGGGCGGCGGTGCGGGTATGGTGCTGCGGGCTGATGTCGCAGCAGCCGCGCTCGATAGTGTCACACAAAACCATATGCTGCCCGTCATCCTGCCGAGCCCGCGCGGGCGGTTGTTTACGCAAGATTTGGCGGAAGAATTGGCGGCAGGCGAGGGGGCTATTTTCTTTTGCAACCGCTTTGAGGGCATCGACCAGCGCTTTATCGATACGCGCGCGCCGCTTGAAGTATCGCTTGGCGATTATATTTTATCGGGCGGCGAGCCTGCCGCGATGGTGATGCTGGATGCGATTATTCGCCTCTTGCCTGGGGTGATGGGCAGCGATGAAAGCGGGCAAGAGGAAAGTTTTTCTAAAATGGCGGGTGGCTTGTTGGAATATCCGCATTACACCCGCCCGCAAAGCTTTGAGGGGCTTGATATTCCACCGATTGTCACATCGGGCGACCACGAGAAGCTGGCCGCATGGCGCAAGCAGCAAGCAGAAGCCTTGACGCGCGAAAGGCGTCCCGATTTATGGCGCGCCCATAAAACCACCGATGCCGACGAATAAGCGCAATTAGGGGGTGACAGAGCTGTTTTTGCATGGTAAATCCCCCCATCACTGTGCGACGTGTTGCACAGGCTCTATCTAATGGTGACGGCAGATGAACTTGATTGAAGATTTAGAACGCGAGCATATGGCTGAGCTGACGGCTGAGAAAACCATACCAGATTTTCAGCCCGGCGATACGGTCAAGGTCAATGTGAAAGTCGTTGAGGGTACGCGTGAGCGGATTCAGGCTTTTGAGGGCGTGTGCATTGCGCGTGCTGGCGGCGGCTTGAACGAGAATTTCACCGTCCGCAAAATCTCTTATGGCGAAGGCGTCGAGCGGGTTTTCCCGATTTACTCACCCTTGGTCGATAGCATTGATTTGGTGCGCCGTGGTCGTGTGCGCCGTGCAAAACTATATTATCTGCGCGGGCTAACGGGCAAGGCAGCGCGTATTGTTGAGCGTCGTACGAAATCATCATCAAAGATAGCTGAGAAAACAGAAATGACACCGCAAGCGGCGGCTCAGGAGGAACCCAGCGTCGAAACTGACGCCTAAGTCTCCCCCGAGCAGCCACCCCTAAACACTGGGACCTCGGAGCAAAAAAGGCAATAGTTATGACTGGGACAACTCTTTACGATAAAATTTGGAACGCCCATTTGGTCGATGCGCAGGATGATGGTAATTGCCTGCTCTATATTGACCGCCATTTGGTGCATGAGGTCACCAGCCCGCAGGCTTTTGAAGGTCTGCGTATGGCGGGGCGGCGGTTGCGCGCGCCTGAAAAAACCCTTGCCTTGGCCGACCATAATATCCCGACCACCGACCGCACAGGCGGGGTTGAGGCTATCGAAGATGCAGAAAGCAAGTTGCAAATCCAGACGTTGGAAAAAAATTGCGCCGCGTTCGGCATTGAATATATCGCGATGGATGATATTCGCCAAGGCATCGTGCATGTCACTGGCCCCGAACAAGGGTTTACGCTGCCGGGTCTGACGATTGTTTGTGGCGATAGCCATACCTCAACCCATGGTGCGTTTGGTGCGTTGGCGCATGGCATTGGCACATCGGAAGTCGAGCATGTGCTAGCCACCCAGACGCTTATTCAATCGAAAGCCAAAAACTTCCGCATTAATGTGTGCGGCGATGCGCCTGACCATGTGACGGCAAAAGACATTGCGCTGGCGATTATTGGTGAAATTGGCACGGCAGGCGGCACGGGCTATGTGCTGGAATATGCAGGCGCGGCGATTGAAGCCTTGTCGATGGAAGGTCGCATGACTTTGTGCAATATGTCCATCGAAGCTGGTGCGCGCGCTGGCCTGATTGCGCCTGATGAAAAAACATTCGCGTTTTTAAAGGGTCGCGCCAAAGCGCCTCAAGGGGCGGATATGGACGCGGCCATCGCTTATTGGAAGACGCTGAAATCTGACGATGATGCGGTTTTCGACAAAGAGATTACGATTGATGCGAGCGATTTACCGCCTTTGGTGACGTGGGGGACAAGCCCGCAAGATGTTGTGTCCATCGAGGGCGATGTGCCGAACCCTGCCGAGATTAAAGACGAAAGCCGCCGCCGTGCAACCGAGCGTGCGCTCGATTATATGGGGTTGGTGGCTGGCACGCCGATGCAGCAGGTTGAGATTGACCGTGTGTTTATCGGCTCATGCACGAATAGCCGCATTGAAGATTTACGCGCGGCGGCAAAAATTGCACAAGGCCGCAAAGTCGCAGCACGCGTATCGGCGATGGTTGTGCCGGGCTCAGGGCTTATCAAACAGCAAGCCGAAAAAGAAGGCTTGGATAAAATCTTCATCGATGCGGGCTTCGAATGGCGCGAGCCGGGATGCTCGATGTGTCTGGCGATGAATGCCGATAAATTAGCTCCGGGCGAGCGATGTGCGTCAACGTCAAATCGTAATTTCGAGGGTCGTCAGGGGCGCGGCGGTCGCACGCATTTAGTGTCGCCAGAAATGGCTGCCGCCGCGGCTGTGATGGGTCGATTTACCGATATTCGTGACTTGAAAGCGGAGGGCTAGGATATGGAAAAGTTTACCAAATTAGACGGTGTTGCCGCCCCGCTCGATATTATGAATGTCGATACGGATATGATTATTCCGAAACAGTTCTTGAAAACCATCGAGCGTTCGGGCTTGGGCAAAAACCTGTTTGACGAAATGCGCTACACGCCAGAGGGCGCAGAAGTCGAAAGCTTTGTGCTTAATCAGCCAGCGTATCGTGCGGCGCAAATCCTTATTGCGGGCGATAATTTTGGCTGCGGGTCGAGCCGTGAGCATGCTCCTTGGGCGCTTTTGGACTTTGGTATTCGCTGCGTTATCGCGACGAGTTTTGCCGATATTTTTTACAATAATTGCTTTAAAAACGGCATTTTGCCAATTGTGCTGCCGCAAGAACAGATTGACAGACTGATGGATGACGCAAAGCGCGGTGCGAATGCCACGTTGAGCATTGATTTGGCGGCGCAAACCATTAAAGGCCCAGATGGCGGCGAGATTGCTTTTGAGGTCGATGCGTTTCGCAAACAATGCCTGATGGAAGGGCTTGATGATATCGGCCTGACATTGCAAAAAGAAGCGTCGATTGATAATTATGAGGCGGGTCTTACGGCGCAACCCTGGCGTTAATTTTAGGAACAAAATAATGGAAAATATTCTCATTCTGCCGGGCGATGGCATTGGCCCCGAAGTGATGGGCGAGGTGCGCCGTGTGATTGACTGGTTCGGCACACATCGCGGATTTCAAGCCAATATTGACGAAGACCTTGTCGGCGGCTGTGCTTATGAGGCGCATGGGGCGGCGATTTCTGACGCGGCGATGCAAAAAGCGATGGATGCCGATGTGGTGTTGCTCGGTGCGGTGGGCGGGCCGCAATGGGATAATGTGGCTTATGAGGCGCGCCCTGAAGCGGGGCTTTTGCGGTTGCGTGCCGACCTTGAGCTGTTTGCCAATTTGCGCCCTGCGATTTGTTTTCCGGCTTTGGCCGATGCGTCATCGCTCAAGCGCGAGTTGGTGGAAGGGCTTGATATTATGATTGTGCGCGAGCTGACGGGCGGGGTGTATTTTGGCGAGCCGCGCGGTATCGAAGATTTGGGCAATGGTCAGCGTCGCGGCGTGAATACGCAAGTTTACGAAACATATGAGATTGAGCGCATCGCGCGCGTGGCGGGTGATTTGGCGATGAAACGCTCGAAGCGTCTTGCCTCGTCTGAGAAGCGCAATGTCATGGAATCGGGGCTGTTGTGGAACGAAGAAGTGACCAAAACCATCACGGCTGAATTTCCTGACGTGGCGCTGGAGCATGTGTTGGCGGATAATTGCGCGATGCAATTAGTGCGCAATCCGAAGCAATATGATGTGCTGGTCACCGATAATTTATTTGGCGATATTTTGTCGGATATTGCGGCGATGTTAACGGGCTCTTTGGGCATGTTGCCGTCGGCTTCATTGGGTGCGCCCGATGCTGAAACAGGTCGTGCGAAATCGCTTTATGAGCCGGTGCATGGCTCGGCACCTGATATTGCGGGTCAAGGCAAAGCCAATCCGATAGCCTCGATTATGAGCTTTGCGATGGCGTTGCGCTATAGTTTCGACCGTGGCGCGGATGCGGATGTGCTCGAAAATGCGGTAACCGCTGTTCTCGGTGCAGGGCTACGCACAGACGATATTATGCAAGACGGTATGCAAAATGTTGGCACAAGTGGCATGGGCGATGCGGTGCTTGCCGCATTAGAGGATCAATAGTCATGTCTTATGTTGTTGCAGTCGTTGGCGCGACGGGAAGTGTTGGGCGCGAAATGCTGACTATTTTGGACGAGCGCAAGTTTCCTGTGGCGCGTGTCGATGTGGTTGCGTCGCGCAAGAGCCAAGGCAAGGAAGTCAGCTTTGGCGATAAAACGCTAAAGGCGCAGGCGTTGGAGTTTTATGATTTTTCCAAAGCCGATATTGCGCTGTTTGCCTGCGGGTCTGGCCCGACCAAAGAATACGCCCCGATGGCTGCGAAAGCCGGCTGCATTGTGATTGATAATTCATCGCTATATCGCATGGAGGACGATGTGCCGCTTATCGTTCCTGAGGTCAATCCAGATGATTTGGCAGGCTATACACAACGCAATATTATCGCCAATCCGAATTGCTCAACCGCGCAATTGGTGGTCGCGCTAAAGCCATTACACGATATCGCGAAAATCAAGCGCGTTGTGGTCGCGACCTATCAATCGGTCTCGGGCGCGGGCGCGAGCGGCATGGATGAATTATTCACCCAAACCCGCGCGGTGTTTGTCAATGATGAGCTGAAACGCGAAGTGTTCACCAAGCAAATGGCGTTCAATGTCATTCCGCATATTGATGTGTTTATGAAAGATGGCGCGACCAAAGAAGAATGGAAGATGGTGGTTGAGACCCGCAAAATACTCGACCCGCATATTGCCATGACGACGACATGCGTGCGTGTGCCGGTTTTTGTAGGCCATTCGGAAGCGGTGAATATCGAGTTTGAAAGCCCTTTGAGTGTGTCCCAAGCCTATGATGCGTTTGAGGCGGCCGAGGGTGTGTTGGTGGTCGACCGCCGTGAGGATGAAGGCTATGTCACGCCAGTTGAGTGCGTTGGCGCATATGAGACGTTTATCTCGCGCCTGCGCATCGACCCGACCGTAGAGCATGGGCTTAACATGTGGGTGGTCTCTGATAATTTGCGCAAAGGGGCAGCGCTTAATGCGGTGCAAATTGCTGAATTGCTCATCGAGAAATATCTGTCGCAAAGCCGTGTCAAATGACGTTTGAAAAAACCATTCGCCCGCGCCGCAGTGCGCTTTACATGCCGGGTGATAATGCGCGTGCGCTCGATAAAGCCCGCACGCTAGATGCCGATTGCTTATTGTTTGACCTTGAAGACGCTGTGGCACCCGATGCGAAATCGCAAGCGCGCAGGGATGTGTGCGAAGCGCTGACCCAAGGCGGCTATGGTGCGCGCGAAGTGGTGGTGCGCATCAATGCGTTGGATACGCCATGGGGTGCGGATGATTTAGCAGCCCTTTCGGGACTGGATGCGGCGGTGCGCCCGCAGGCGATTCTAGCACCGAAAATATCAACGCCTGACGACATCGACGCGCTTTGTGCCAAACTTCCAGAGGGGTGCGATTTGTGGATTATGATAGAAACCCCGCAGGCCATTTTTAATCTGCAAGACTTGGGCGCGCGTGCCACGCAAACAGCGTTGGCGGCTTTTGTTATGGGGACGAATGATTTGGCCAAAGAAATGCGCGCCACACTGGGTGAGGCGCGTGCGCCGATGATGACCAGTCTGACTTTGGCGTTGCTGGCGGCGCGTCAATATGGGCTGATTATTCTGGACGGCGTCTATAATGACATCGCCGATGCCGATGGCTTTAGCGCCCAATGTCAGCAGGGGGCGGATATGGGGTTCGATGGAAAAACGCTGATTCACCCGAGCCAGCTTGCCCCGTGCAATGATATTTTTGCGCCTTCCGAGGCAGACGTGGCGCAGGCGCGTGATATTGTGGCTGCTTTCGCCGACCCTGAAAATGCGGGCAAGGGTGTGCTGCGCGTGAACGGTAAAATGAGCGAGCTATTGCACCGCGATAGCGCACTGCGCACTCTTGCGATTGCTGATGGGATTGCATCGCGGGACTAAATCCTTATCATCGCCGCTATGAGCAAAACTGATTTCCCACAAGGTCGATTTTTCGAAGATTTCACACTGGATGAAACCATCATCCACGCCACGCCACGCACGCTCAGCGATGGCGATGCGGCACTTTATCAAGCCCTTTATGGCGGGCGCAATGCGCTGCATTCTTCTGCGCCTTTTGCCCAAAGCCTTGGCCTCAAAGACCGCCCGCTCGAAGATTGGTTGGTTTTTCATATCGTCTTTGGCAAATCTGTCCCCGATATTTCGCGCCATGCGTTGGCCAATTTAGGCTATGGCGAGGGGGTGTTTCGGCGGCCAGTTTTTGTCGGTGATACGCTATCGGCAAGCTCACAGATTATTGGCTTGCGCGAGACCAAAAAGGGCGACACGGGGTTGGTGATGGCGCGCACCACGGGCGTCAATCAGCACGGCGAAACGGTGCTGTCTTATGTGCGCTGGGTGATGGTGAAGAAACGCGATACGGGCGCGGCATCTGCGCCAGCTGTGTGGCCAGAGATTGCCGCTTTTGTGGCGGGCGACCAATTGCCCGCGCCATATGCTGATTTTACCGCATGGGACACGCAAAGCGCGGGCAGCACACGCCGCTTTGACGATTATGCGGTTGGCGAAAAAATCGCTAGCGATAGCGGCGTTACTTTGGAAGAAGCCGAGCATATGATGGCAACTCGTGCCTATCAGAATACCGCGCATGTGCATTTTGATGCTTTGCGCCAAGCCGATAGTCGCTTTGGCAGAAGGCTGATTTATGGTGGGCATATGATTTCTCATGCCACGGCGATGCGGTTTGATGGGCTGGAGAATATCGGCTCCATCGCGGCGCTGAATGGGGGTACGCATACCGCCCCCGCATTTGCAGGTGACACGATTTATGGCTGGTCGGAGATTATCGATAAGGCTGAGATAGCGGGGCGGACAGATGTAGGCGCGTTGCGGCTGAAACAAATCTTGTTGAAAAACCAGACGGCCAAGGATTTTCCGCATTATGATGGCGCGGGCGACCGCCTTGATACGATTATTCTGGAGTTGGATGTGTGGGCGTATATGGTGCGTTAAATGGTTTTTGTGTATAGTCGTGTTTGCGCGCAAGACGAAATGAGGGATTTTCGAATGACCAACCAAAGCAAGGATACGCGACCTTTATCGCCGCATATCCAGATTTACCGCTGGACGCTGACCATGCTGTTATCGATTTTGCATCGCGCAACGGGCATCGCGCTTTATGCAGGCACGGTGTTGTTGGCATGGTGGTTGCTCGCCGCTGCCACAGGGCCTGAGGCTTATGCGCAAGTCCAAGCTGTGTCCTCGGCGTGGTATGGCCGCTTGGTGTTGTTTGGCTATAGCTGGGCTTTGTTCCACCATATGTTGGGCGGAGTGCGCCATTTTATCTGGGATACGGGTCGTGGCTTCGAGCTTAAACATGTCGAGATTCTTGCACGCGTCACGAGCTTTCTGCCGCCCGTCTTGACCCTTGGTGTATGGGTGGCAGCCTATGCTTATCTGGGAGCGTTTTAATGTCTGATATGCGAACCCCTTTATCGCGTGTGCGGGGACACGG
Source organism: Parvibaculaceae bacterium (assembly GCA_965221415.1). Classification (GTDB taxonomy): domain Bacteria; phylum Pseudomonadota; class Alphaproteobacteria; order RS24; family RS24; genus UBA8337. The sequence continues at coordinate 1,739,785 of OZ244887.1, read as the reverse complement.
CTCGGCCAAAAAAGGGACGGGGCATTTTTTCATGCAGCGCGTCACGGCACTGGCGAATATTCCTTTGACGTTGTTTTTGGTTGGCGCACTGGTTGTCCATGCGGGCGCTGATTACACAACCATGACAGCGTTTCTTGGCCACCCGTTTGTGGGTGTGGTCATGTTGGTGTTGATTGTTTCTGCCGTGTATCATATGCGCCTTGGCTTACAAGTGGTTATTGAAGATTATATCCATGGCGAAGCAACCAAAATATTGGCCTTGATTGCCAATCAGTTTTTCGCCCTGACCATTGGTATCGCGTGTGCTTTGGCTGTGCTGAAACTGGTTATTGGCTAGTCCGATTAAGCTGAAAGAGCTGGAGAGATTTATGAGTTACGAGTTCATTGACCACCAATTTGATGTGATTGTTGTTGGCGCAGGCGGCTCTGGCCTGCGCGCGGCTTTGGGGTGCGCCGAGCGCGGGTTGAAAACAGCGTGTATTTCTAAAGTATTCCCAACGCGTTCGCATACGGTTGCGGCGCAAGGGGGTATTTCGGCAGCGCTTGGCAATATGGGCGATGATGACTGGCGCTGGCATATGTATGACACGGTTAAGGGGTCAGACTGGTTGGGCGACCAAGATGCGATTGAGTATTTGTGCCGCAACGCGCCAGAGGCGGTTTATGAGTTAGAACATTTCGGCGTGCCGTTTTCGCGCACCGAAGAAGGCAAGATTTACCAACGCCCATTTGGTGGCATGACGACCAATTTCGGCGAGGGCATTGCGCAGCGCACATGCGCGGCGGCTGATAGGACAGGTCATGCGATTTTGCACACGCTTTACGGCCAGTCATTGCGTTATGACACGGCGTTTTTTATCGAATATTTCGCGCTTGATTTGCTGATGGATGATGAGGGGCGCTGTGTGGGCGTGACGGCACTTGAAATGGCGACGGGCAAGCTGCATCGGTTTCAGGCGCAGCAGGTTATTTTGGCGACGGGTGGATATGGGCGGGCTTATTTCTCGGCGACGTCGGCGCATACATGCACGGGCGATGGCTCTGCCATGGTGAGCCGCGCAGGATTGCCGTTGCAGGATATGGAGTTTGTCCAGTTTCACCCGACCGGTATTTATGGTGCGGGGTGTTTGATTACCGAAGGGTCGCGTGGCGAAGGCGGTATTTTGATTAACTCTGAGGGCGAGCGTTTTATGGAGCGTTATGCACCGTCTGCCAAAGATTTAGCATCGCGCGATGTGGTGTCGCGCTCGATGACGATTGAGATTCGCGAAGGCCGTGGTGTGGGTGCGAATAATGACCATATTTATTTGCACCTTGACCATCTCGACCCGAGCGTTTTGGCGGAACGCTTGCCGGGTATTTCTGAGAGTGCGCGTATTTTTGCAGGTGTTGATGTGACCAAAGAGCCGATTCCTGTGCTGCCGACGGTGCATTATAATATGGGCGGTATTCCGACCAATTATCACGGCGAAGTGCTGCACCCGACGGCGAAGGATGAGGAGCGCATTGTGTCGGGTCTGATGGCCATTGGCGAGGCGGCGTGTGTGTCGGTGCATGGTGCAAATCGCCTTGGCTCGAACTCGTTGATTGACCTTGTGGTGTTTGGCCGTGCGGCAGCTATGCGTGCGGTTGAAACGGTGGAAGCGGGGGCGCGTCAAGCACCTCTTGCGGCAACGGCGGGTGATGCGGCGGTGGCGCGTCTTGATGGCTTCCGCCATGCCAAGGGGGCAACGCCAACGGCGGCGTTGCGCCTCGATATGCAGCGTGCCATGCAAGAAAACTGCGCGGTGTTTCGCACAGGCGATGTGCTGGCCGAGGGCTGTAAGCGGATACAGAAAGTCGTCACCGCGATGGACGATATAGGGGTCAGCGACCGTTCTTTGATTTGGAATTCCGACCTCATCGAGACGCTAGAGTTCGACAATCTTATGGTTCAGGCGATTGCCACGGTGGAAGGGGCGCATGCGCGCAAAGAAAGTCGCGGCGGCCATGCGCGCGAAGATTTCCCCGAGCGCGATGACGAAAATTGGATGAAGCACACGCTGGCTTATGTCGATGCGAAAGGCAAAGCCAAAATCGACTATCGCGGCGTGCATAATTATACATTGACCAATGAGGTCAGCTATATCGAGCCGAAGGCTCGGGTTTATTAAAGGGGTAGATTTAATGGTTGAAATTGCACTTCCGGCCAATTCGAAGATTGGCAAAGGCGTGGTTCATGCGAGTGAGGGTGGGGTGAAAAACCCGCGAACGCTGAAAATCTACCGCTGGAATCCAGACGATGAAGCCAATCCGCGCGTCGATAGCTATACGATTGATGCCGATGCGTGCGGGCCGATGGTTCTGGATGCGCTGATTAAAGTGAAAAATGAGGTCGATGCGACCCTGACTTTTCGTCGCTCTTGTCGTGAAGGCATTTGCGGCTCTTGTGCGATGAATATTGATGGCCAAAACACGCTTGCCTGCACCAAAGGTATCGACGAGGTGAAAGGCGACATTACGATTTATCCTCTGCCGCACTTGCCCGTTATCAAGGATTTAGTGCCAGACCTCAGCACGCTTTATGCGCAATATGAATCGATTGAGCCTTGGCTGAAAACCGACACGCCGAAGCCGCAAACCGAGTGGAAGCAAAGCAGCGAAGACCGCAAACAATTGGACGGTCTGTATGAGTGCATTTTATGTGCGTGCTGCTCGACATCTTGCCCGAGCTATTGGTGGAACTCGGACAAATATCTTGGGCCCGCCGTGCTGCTGCAAGCCTATCGGTGGCTGGCCGATAGCCGCGACGAGAAAACTGGCGAGCGGCTTGACGAGTTGGAAGACCCGTTCCGCGTTTATCGCTGCCACACGATTATGAATTGCGCGAAAGCCTGCCCGAAGGGTCTGTCACCGGCCAAAGCGATTTCAGAGATTAAAAAAATGATGCTCGAGCGACACGTTTAAATATTCCTGTTATTTGCCCAAGTTTGAAATTCGCTCATATTAAACACATGAAGAATATCTTTGTCATCGGTTTGGTCGCGTAGCCATTTCTCCGCACCTGGTTTATATCCGCCACCATCCAAGATAATGATACTTGCATTGCCATATTTGCGTAGATTTTCTACAAGATATGGATATTTTTCGTCCACAGTCCCAGATGTTTGCTGCCATTTTACCTCTATAACAAGGTTATCAGGAAATTTATCGGGATGATAAAGAATGAAGTCACATTTATGTTCTGTGCCATAAATTGTTTTTCCTAAAGGGTACTGAGAAGCGAATATAGGGTCTGCACCTCTGTGTGCTTGGCGGAAAACCTTTTTATCATTTATCTTCTGGTAACCGTGTTTTTTTAGTGTGTCAGAGACAAATTCTTCAAGACTTTGTCCTGTTCTATTAGCCTTTGCTCCGCCTGTGTCGCTCATTATTTGAAATTCCTGATGACCAGTTCAGTGACAAGCCCTCGGCCATTTGGGTCTGAGTTTATAACACGCGGTGCGTGGACTTCGGTGATGTTCCATATTTTGTCGCTATAGAGTGCGCGAATATTTTCAGTATCAGAATTAGAAATCATAATTTGCGCACCGTTTGTGTGCCACTTTAAAGCGGCATCGCGCAAATCAGCTTGGTCATTTTTTTGAAACCCACCTACCGCATAATTACGAAACGTTTCGTCATAGGGCGGGTCAATATAAACAAACGCATCCTTGGGCGGACTGATTTTCTCGAAAGATTGCGTTTTAATTTCTGTGTTTTGAAGGGCTGAATGGCAGGCGCGTATATTTTCGACATCCATAATGCCGCCCGTGTTCAAAGTGCCGATGGGGACATTGAATCTATTTTTGCTATTTACCCGCCACAAACCGTTAAAACAGGTTTTGTTCAGATATAATAAACGCGCCGCAATATTAATCGGGTTTCTTAATTTGTGCTGATTTCTGATTTTGTAATAATATTGCTCGTCATGTTCTTTTGTATGTTTTCTAAGCGCAGAAATTAAAGCGTCAGGCTCGTCTCGAATGGCTTGCCACGCATGAATGAGGTCTGCGTTCACATCGCACAGGGTGGCTTTTTTAAAGCGCCGATGCTTTTTAAGGATATGGAAGAAAACAGCACCGCCACCAACGCATGGTTCCCAATAATTGCTAATTGTGGGGGGCAGTAACTTGTCTAATTGCGCAAGCAATGCACGTTTGCCGCCGACCCATTTAACAAAAGGGCGCGGTGGTACGTCAGAATCGGCAATGTCGTAGATGATGGCATCTTTTGACGTCTGATTCTGGTCGGGCTTTTCGTCCGAATAATGGTTCGGGCGGATTTTATGGCGCACGAATCGTCTCTCCTTGTTGCTTAACGCAACTTACGAGTGTTCTTTTTTTGTTTCTATACCTATTTTCACGCACTTTGGGGTGCTCAAATTATAAAGAGGCGCAATATTCTTGCCAAAACCGCTTTGGGGCTTTAGCAATCTCAAGCATGGATGCAGAAGGTTTAACACCCGTCAGCCAGCAGTATCGCGCATGGGTCGCGCAGGGGCAGGTGACAGAAGATAGCGCACAGCTTGCAGCGGCGGCCGCCCTCGACCGCCTCTACACGGCACTGGCGCAGCACAAGACTCCTTTGCCAATTCGGCTGTTGGGCAAGTTGGGGCAAAAGATAGCCCCCCAAAAAACGTCAAACGCGACGGGGCTATATATTTATGGCGGCGTTGGGCGTGGCAAATCCATGCTGATGGATATGTTTGTCGAGATGGCACCAGTGGCGAAAAAGCGGCGCGTTCATTTTCACGCGTTTATGCAAGAAACCCATGCGCGGATTCATGCGTATCGGCAGGCGCACCCGAAAGCGGGCGACCCGATGCCTGCCATTGCCAAACAGATTGCCCGCGATGCGACGCTGCTTTGTTTTGACGAGTTCCAAGTTAAAGATATCGCTGATGCGTCGATTCTGGGGCGATTGTTTTCGTTGTTGTTGGATGCGGGGCTTGTTGTGGTGGCGACATCCAATCGCCATCCTGATGCGCTTTATAAGGGCGGGCTTAATCGGCAGCGTTTTTTGCCGTTTATCGAGTTGATGAAGGCGCGTCTTGATATCCACGAGTTGAGCTCGGCGACCGATTATCGACTGGCGCGCTTGCAGGCGCGTCCTGTGTGGTTTACCCCGTGTGGGGTGGCGGCGCGTCAGGCTTTGGATGAGCGTTTTGATAGCCTAACCGAGGGTGTCGTGCGCGCGCCCGTAGAGCTTGCGTTGCAGGGGCGGATGTTTGCCATTCGCCAAGCGGCAGGCGGTGTGGCGCGGCTGAGCTTTGATGAATTGTGCATGGGCGCGCGGGGGGCGGCGGATTATTTGGCGCTTGCCGCGCAGTTTCATACGGTGATGATTGACAATATTCCGATACTTGAGGCGCAAAAGAAAAACGAAGCGGTGCGTTTTGTGACTCTCATTGATGCGTTGTATGAGGCGAAGGTGAAGCTGCTTGTGTCGGCGGATGGCTCGCCGCAAGAGCTTTATCGCACGGGCGCGGAGGCTTTTGAGTTTGAGCGCACCGTGTCGCGTTTGATGGAAATGCAGAGCCATGCCTATCTGGCACTCCCGCATTTGCCACCTGAGATGTGATGGGTGCGCTTGCTTTCAACGCTTAAACGCGCTAACTCGTTTGCTCAAGATGAAATAAATTGCCGAAAGGGAGATATCATATGGCGCGGAACAAAATTGCACTTATCGGGGGCGGCCAAATTGGCGGCACATTAGCCCATCTGGCGGGGCTTAAGGAATTGGGCGACATTGTCATTTTTGATATTGTCAATGGCGTGCCGCAAGGCAAGGCGCTCGACCTTTTGCAAAGCTCACCCGTTAGCCATTTCGATGCCAATCTGAAAGGCTCGAAATCTTACGCGGCCATCAAGGGCGCAGATGTCGTGATTGTGACCGCAGGCGTGCCGCGCAAACCCGGCATGAGCCGCGATGATTTGATTGGCATTAATTTGCAGGTGATGCAGCAAGTCGGCGAGGGCATTAAAAAATATGCGCCGAACGCGTTTGTGATTTGTATCACCAATCCGCTGGATGCGATGGTGTGGGCGTTGCAGAAGTTTTCTGGTCTGCCGAAAAATAAAGTAGTCGGCATGGCGGGCGTGCTTGATGCCGCCCGTTTCCGCACGTTTCTGGCTGCCGAGTTTAACGTCTCGGTTAAAGACGTCACTGCCTTTGTGCTGGGTGGCCATGGCGACACGATGGTGCCGTCTGTGCGGTACTCAACCGTGGCAGGCATCCCGCTGCCCGATTTGGTGAAAATGAAATGGACAACGCAGAAGAAAATCGACGAGATTGTTCAGCGCACCCGCGATGGCGGTGCTGAGATTGTCGGCTTGTTGAAAACGGGTTCGGCGTTTTATGCGCCCGCCGCCTCGGCTATCGAAATGGCGGAAGCCTATTTGAAAGACCAAAAGCGTGTGCTGCCATGTGCGGCGCATTTGAACGGTCAATATGGCCAGAAAAATCTTTATGTCGGCGTGCCAGTGGTGATTGGTGCCAAGGGCGTAGAGCGCGTCGTCGAGATTAAACTGGACGCAAAAGAAAAAGCCATGTTCCGCAAATCGACCGCCGCGGTGAAGGGCTTGCTGAAGGCGTGTCAAAAAATCAATCCAAAACTTAAATAAGGGGAATCCCCATGGATATTATCCGCACACCAGAAGACCGATTTCATAATCTCGACGGCTATGATTTTGAGCCGCATTACATCGAGCTGACAGCCGCAGATGATACGCCCTTGCGGATGCATTATCTCGATGAAGGCGCGTCCACGGGCGACATAATTTTGTGCCTGCATGGGCAACCGAGTTGGTCTTATTTATATCGTAAAATGATACCTACTTTGGTGGCTCAGGGTCACCGCGTCATCGCGCCCGACCTCATCGGCTTTGGCAAATCCGACAAGCCAACGGCGCGCAGCGATTACACCTATCAGGCGCATGTCGATTGGCTCACGCAATTTATCCAAAAGCTCGATTTATCTAACATAACACTGGTGTGTCAGGATTGGGGCGGGCTTTTGGGCTTGCGCGTTGCGGGCTTTCACAGCGAGCGATTTGCGCGGCTGGTCATCGCCAATACAGGACTTCCCGATACGGTCGGTATATCCGATGAAGTATCGGAGCTGCTTGGGAGCATGGAAGATAATGTGCCCGTGCCAGATGCGGCGATGGTTGCGGCAAAATTTAGCGAAGGCGCACCCGATGCGTTTCTCTATTGGGTGAAGTTTGCTGGCGAAGCGACGGATTTTTCGGCGCGCAATGTGTTTGAAATGCTGTCGGGAATTGAAGACCCCGCGGTTTTGGATGGCTATAATGCGCCTTTTCCCGATGAGGCATATATGGCAGGCGCGCGCCAATTCCCATCTTTAGTGCCATTGCTGCCGCGCCATAAGCCAGAGCGCGAGATTAACACGCAAGCTTGGCAAGGGCTGGAGGCGTTTGAACGCCCTGTCTTGCTCGCCTTTTCTGACGATGACCCTGTCACCAAGGGTGGTGATGCGACCTTTTTGGCGCGTGTGCCGGGGGCTGCGCATGAAGCTCATGTGACGATTAAAGGCGGCGGGCATTTTCTGCAAGAAATGCAGCCAGAGGCCTTTTCGCAAGCCATTAACAACTTCATCGCGGCCAATCCCATCAACTAACATCATTTTGTATGGAGCATAAAGATTATGTCAAAAATAAAAAAAATTATTATCTCTTTCGCACTTATCTTGCTTGTTTTGGGGGGTGGGTTTTTCGCGCTGCTGATGAATAATACCGCTATGCAAGACCGCTTCGTAGAACGCGCACTGGCGGCGCGATTAGGGGCTACGCCATCAAGTTTTGGCGGCGATAATCTTGATGTTGTGTTTTGCGGCACGGCCTCACCTATGGGGCAAGGCGGGGCGCAAAGTTGCGTCGCGGTGTTTGCGGGCGATAAGTTTTTTCTGGTTGATACGGGCGCGCGCTCGGCAGATATGGCGGTCGCGCTTGGGCTTCCGATGGGGCGGTTGGACGGCGTATTCTTAACGCATTTCCACTCCGACCATATCGCTGCCTTGGGCGAGATGCATTTGAACAGTTGGGTACGCGGACGGCCTCACAAGCTTGATGTCTATGGTGGTTTCGGCGTGGCGCAAGTGGTCGACGGGTTCAACATGGCCTATGGGCAGGATTATACATATCGCACAGGCCATCATGGCGAAGAGATTGTGCCATCGAAAAATGCGGGGTTGGTGGCGCGAACTGTGGGCGCTGACCGTGTGATTTACAATCGTGACGGGGTGAAAGTCACATCGTTTACGGTCACGCACCCGCCGATTGAGCCAGCCTATGGGTATCGCTTTGACTATCAGGGGCGCTCGGTGCTGATTAGCGGCGACACGACCAAGAACGATAATTTGATAAAAGCTGCGCAAAATGTCGATGTGCTCATCCATGAAGTGTTGCAAGATGAAATGGTGGAAGCAACCGCCAAGGCGATAAAGCAGGCGGGGCTTGATGCGTTGAGCCAGTTGATTACCGACACGCTGGATTACCACACAACGCCGGTGCAAGCTGCGCAAGTGGCCGAAGCGGCGAATGCTAAATTATTGGCGTTTTATCATTATGCGCCAGTGCCGCAGAACGGGCTGATGGACCGTATTTTCATGCGCGGTGTCAGCGATGTGCGCCCTGATGGCGTGTTGGCCGCGCGCGATGGCACGCGCATCACGCTGCCGCTCAACACCACGGATGTGATTGTCAATCGCTAGCTGATTTTGGTTGAGGCGGCCTGCTGCATAAGTTAGGTTTGCTGACTTGAGTTTCACGAGAGGCGGGAAGAACATGAACATCCACGAATATCAGGCCAAGCAGGTTTTAAAGGAATTTGGTGTGCCCGTGCCGCGCGGCGGGGTCGCCTTTAGTGCCGATGAGGCTGTGAAAGTGGCCGAAGATTTAGGCGGGCCGATATGGGTTGTGAAAGCGCAAATCCATGCAGGTGGGCGTGGTAAAGGCGGCGGTGTCGTCGTCGTGAAATCGATTGACGATGTGCGCAAAGAAGCCGACCGCATTTTGGGCATGACGCTGGTCACGCCGCAAACTGGGGCTGAGGGCAAAAAAGTGGGTCGGGTTTATATCGAGGATGGCTCGGACATTAAGCGCGAATTATATCTTTCGGCTTTGGTTGACCGTGCGACTTCGCGGCTTTCTTTTATCGCTTCGACCGAGGGCGGCATGGATATCGAAGAAGTCGCTGCGAAAACGCCAGAAAAAATTCTGACCATTGGGGTCGACCCCGCGACGGGTATTTGTGGATATCACGGACGCCAAATTGCGTTTGCGTTAGGGCTTGAAGGCGACCAAGTCAAACAGGCGACCAAGCTGATTGCAAATTTGTATCGTGCGGTTATTGAAAAGGATATGTCGTTGTTAGAGATTAATCCGCTGGTGGTGACGGGGGCGGGCGATATTATTTGCCTTGATGCGAAAGTGAACTTCGACAGCAACGCGCTGTATCGCCAGCCTGATATTGTCGAATTGCGCGATTTGGACGAAGAAGACCCCGCCGAGATTGAAGCGTCTAAGCATGACCTTAGCTATATCAAGCTGGATGGCAAAATCGGCTGCATGGTGAACGGCGCAGGTCTTGCGATGGCGACCATGGATATTATCAAATTATATGGCTCTGAGCCGGCCAATTTCCTTGATGTGGGCGGCGGGGCGACCAAAGAGAAAGTGACAGAGGCGTTTAAAATCATTTTGTCGGATGACAATGTGGAAGGTATTTTGGTGAATATTTTTGGCGGCATTATGCGCTGCGATATTATTGCTGAGGGGGTTGTGGCTGCGGCCAAGGAGCTGAGCCTTGAAGTGCCGCTTGTGGTGCGCCTTGAAGGGACAAATGTGGATATGGGAAAAGAGATTATGGCGAGTTCGGGGCTACCGATTATCGCGGCTGATGATTTGAACGATGCGGCAGAAAAAATCGTGTCTGCTGTGAAGGAGGCTGCATAATGTCTGTCCTCGTTGATAAAAATACGAAAGTTATTTGTCAGGGCTTTACGGGAAGCCAAGGCACTTTTCACTCTGAACAAGCCATTGCCTATGGCACGAAAATGGTCGGCGGCGTAACGCCGGGGCGCGGTGGCGCGACCCATCTTGACCTGCCAGTTTTTGACACAGTGGCCGATGCCGTTGCAAAGACGGGCGCGACGGCCTCGGCGATTTATGTGCCGCCGCCTTTTGCAGGTGACGCTATTTTGGAAGCGATTGGTGCAGGCGTCGAATTGGCGATCTGCATCACTGAGGGTATTCCAGTCACGGATATGGTCAAAGTAAAGCGCGCGCTGGAAGGCTCGGCCACGCGCCTTGTCGGGCCGAACTGTCCGGGCGTGATTACCCCAGATGAATGCAAAATCGGTATCATGCCAGGGCATATTCACCAGCGCGGGTCGGTCGGTATTGTGTCGCGCTCTGGCACATTGACATATGAGGCGGTCGCACAAACCACCGCCGTGGGTCTGGGACAATCGACTTGTATTGGGATTGGTGGCGATCCAGTTAATGGCACTAATTTCATCGATTGTTTGGAGCTGTTTTTGGCTGATGATGCGACTGAATCCATCATTATGATTGGCGAAATTGGCGGCACGGCAGAAGAAGAAGCCGCCGATTTTTTGAAAGCATCGAAGGTGAAAAAACCAATGGTCGGCTTTATCGCGGGCGTTACTGCCCCTCCAGGGCGACGTATGGGTCATGCGGGCGCGATTATCGCAGGCGGCAAAGGCGGTGCAGAAGACAAAATCGAAGCCATGCGCTCAGCCGGCATTAATGTGTCGCCGTCGCCGGCCTCTTTGGGGACAACACTGGTCGAGGTTTTAAGCTAAAGGCCACGGTTTTCGTTGCAGCTTTTGCGTAAGCGCGTATGATAGTAGGTGAATCGGAAGCGGATGAATCGGAAAGAGTGAATGTCAGAAGACGCATCGCAAAGCTTATTGGATGGCTCGAACGCGCTTTATCTCGAGCAGCTTTATGCGCGCTTTAAAGCGAATGATGCAAGCCTATCCGCCGATTGGGTCAGCTATTTTACGGCCATGGAAGCTGGCACACCCGCCCCGCCGCCGCATATCCCAAGCTGGCAGCGTGACGATTGGCCGCCGCAAATAAACGGTGAGCTGACGGCGGCTTTAGACACGAATTGGCCTGAGACGGCAGAATTGGGCGAAAAAATAGGCGCGCGTCTCAACGGTGCGGAGCAGGCGGATGTGCGCGCTGCGACCCTAGATAGTGTGCGCGCGATTATGATGATTCGGGCGTATCGTTTCCGTGGTCATTTGGCCGCCGCGCTCGACCCTCTGGGCATCGAGCCGCCCGGCACGCACCCTGAGCTTGACCCGATATCTTATGGGTTTACGCAGGATGATTTCGACCGCCCAATTTTTATCGATTTTGTCCTTGGGCTTGAGACCGCGACGATTCGTGAAATGTTAGAGATTTTGCGCCGCACGTATTGCGGCACAGTGGCGCTTGAGTTCATGCATATTTCTGACCCAGAAGAAAAAGCGTGGCTGCAAGAGCGCATCGAAGGTCCTGATAAAGAAGTGGCGTTCACCAAAGCGGGGAAGCTGGCGATTTTTCAAAAATTGGTCGAAGCCGAGGGCATCGAGAAGTTTATAAATGTGAAATATACGGGCACGAAGCGCTTTGGTCTGGATGGCGGCGAGGCGATGATTCCCGCATTAGAACAGATTATCAAGCGCGGCGGTAATTTGGGGGTCGAGGAGATCATTCTTGGCATGCCGCATCGCGGGCGTTTGAATGTGCTGACAAATGTGATGGGAAAACCCTTTGAGGCTCTGTTCCATGAGTTTAAGGGCGGCTCGTCCAACCCCGATGATATTGAAGGCTCGGGCGATGTGAAATACCATCTTGGCGCGTCGTCGGACCGCGAGTTTGATGGCAATATGGTGCATTTATCCTTGTCGCCCAACCCATCGCATCTGGAAGCGGTCGACCCTGTGGTGCTTGGCAAAGCACGCGCAAAGCAAGACCAATATAAAGAAACCCCGCGTGCCATGGCCGACCGCACAAAAGTCATTCCCCTGCTGCTGCACGGGGATGCGGCTTTTGCAGGCCAAGGCATTGTCGCTGAATGTTTGGGTCTGTCGGGTCTTATCGGGCATAAATCGGGCGGGTCTATTCATTTTATTGTGAATAATCAGATTGGCTTTACGACCAATCCGCGCTTTTCGCGGTCGTCGCCTTATCCAAGCGATGTGGCGAAAATGGTGGAAGCGCCGATTTTTCACGTCAATGGCGACGACCCCGAAGCCGTGGTTTTTGCCGCTAAAGTCGCCACGGAGTTTCGCCAGAAATTTCAAAAGCCTGTGGTCATTGATATGTTTTGCTATCGCCGTTACGGCCATAATGAAGGCGATGAGCCGGCTTTCACGCAGCCGACCATGTATAAAAAATCAAAGGGCATGAGACGGTGGTGCAAAAATATGGCCGCCGCCTGATTGACGAAGCCCTTTTGGATGAGGCGGGTATTGAAAAAGCGCAGGCTGATTATCGTGCGACTTTGGATGTCGCTTTTGAGGCGGCGAATAATTACAAACCCAATAAAGCCGATTGGCTAGATGGCAAATGGTCTGGCTTGGAAAGAAAAAGCAGCGAGTTTGTAAGGGGTGAAACGGGTGTGGCACGCGATGTGCTTTTGGAAATCGGGCGCGGCCTATCGCGTGTGCCAGAAGGGTTTCATCTGCACAAAGCACTGACGCGCCAGTTAAAAGCCAAAGACCAAATGTTCGAAACGGGCGAGGGCTTCGATTGGGCAACCGCTGAAGCGCTAGCTTTTGGCTCGCTTTTGCTGGAAGGCAATCCCGTGCGCCTGTCTGGCCAAGACAGCGAACGGGGGACGTTCTCGCAGCGTCACTCGGCATGGATTGACCAAGAAAATGAGAAACGCTACAAGCCGCTGAAATATATCCGCGAAGAGCAAGCGCTTTTCGAAGTGATTAACTCTATGTTGTCGGAAGCCGCCGTGTTGGGTTTTGAATATGGCTATTCGCTGGTCGTGCCAGAAACGCTAGTGCTGTGGGAGGCGCAATTCGGTGATTTTGCAAATGGCGCGCAAGTCCTCATCGACCAATTTATCGCCTCGGGTGAAATTAAATGGTTGCGCATGTCTGGTTTGGTCATGTTGCTGCCGCATGGCTATGAAGGCCAAGGGCCAGAGCATTCGTCAGCTCGCCTTGAGCGCTATTTGCAGCTTTGTGCAGAAGAAAATATGCAAGTCGCCAATTGCACAACGCCCGCCAATTATTTCCATATCCTGCGGCGTCAGGTAAAACGCAATTTCCGCAAACCGCTTATTCTGATGACGCCGAAATCTCTGCTGCGGTACAAAAAATGCGTGTCCACATTGGCCGATATGGAGACGGGCTCGTCTTTTCATCGCGTCTTGTGGGATGATAATGATGAACGCCTTGCGGGTGGATTAGCGTCGGCGAAAAACATACGCCGCGTGGTGATGTGTTCGGGCAAAGTATATTATGACCTGCTAGAAGCGCGCGAAGCCGCAGGCCTTGATGATGTTTATCTGATGCGCGTTGAGCAGCTTTATCCCGTCCCTGTCGGGCCGCTGCTTGCCGAACTTGAGCCATATGCGCATGCTGAAATGGTTTGGTGTCAAGAAGAGCCGCGCAATATGGGGGCGTGGCGGTTTATTGAGCCAGAGTTGGAAAATGTGTTGAAAACCCTTGGCAGTGCCCATACGCGGCCGGCTTATGCGGGGCGTGAAGCGGCGGCCTCAACGGCAAGCGGTTTGATGAGCCGCCATTTAGAACAACGCGATGCGTTTGTAAAAGCAGCGCTAAGTGACCCTATCGATTGAGTGGAGAACCTTATGTCGAATGAAATCCGTGTGCCAGAATTAGGTGAGTCAATCACCGAAGCCACCATTGCACAATGGTATAAAAAACCCGGCGATGCCGTAACCCTTGATGAACCGCTATGCGAGTTGGAAACCGATAAGGTGACGGTTGAAGTGCCTGCGCAAAGTGCGGGTGTGCTGGCCGAAGTGCTTGTCGAGGAGGGCGCAACGGTCGAGGTCGGCGCGCTGTTAGGCTCTATTGGAGAAGGCGACGGCACGGCAGCACCTGCGCCCGCGCAAGCTGAAGCTGAACCGACCCCTACCCCCGCGGCTCAAGCCCCAACCTCACCCCCGAGTCAAGCGACGGGTGACTTATCGCCCGCCGTGCGCCGTGTGGTCGAAGAACACGGGCTTAATCCCGCCGATATTATCGGCACGGGCAAGGGCGGTCGCTTGACGAAGGAAGATGCGCTGGCGGCGGTAAAAGGTGGTGCGACATCTGCCCCATCCGCCCCATCTGCGTCACCAACGCCAATGTCAGCTCCAGATGGCGGCGTGCGCGAAGAGCGCGTGAAAATGACGCGGCTTAGAAAGACCATCGCTGCGCGTTTGAAGGAAAGCCAAAACACCGCCGCCCAATTGACCACATTTAATGAGGTCGATATGGGCGCGTTGATGCAATTGCGGCGCGAGTATAAAGAATTATTCGAACAGAAGTTTGGCGCACGGCTTGGCTTTATGAGCTTTTTCGCACGCGCTTGTGTGACCGCATTGCGCGAGATTCCAGCGGTGAATGCCGAGATTTCCGATGATGAGCTTATCTATAAAAACTACATCAATATGGGTGTTGCGGTCGGCACGGAAAAGGGTCTGGTCGTGCCAGTGGTGCGCGATGTGCAGAATATGAACTTGGCGCAAATCGAGTTGGCCATTGCCGAGCTTGGACGCAAAGCGCGCGATGGCAAATTGACGATTGATGATTTGCAAGGCGGCACGTTCACCATGTCGAATGGCGGGGTGTATGGTTCGTTGATGAGCACGCCGATTTTGAATATGCCGCAATCGGGTATTCTCGGCATGCATAAGATTCAAGACCGCGCTGTTGTCATTGATGGTGAGGTGCAGGTGCGCCCGATGATGTATTTGGCGCTCTCTTATGACCACCGTATTGTCGATGGCAAAGAAGCTGTGACGTTTTTGGTGCGGGTGAAAGAGTGCCTCGAAACACCTGAACGGATGCTGCTTGATATTTAGGATATAAAATGAGTGATGAACAATTTGATTTAGTGGTTATTGGCGCAGGGCCCGGCGGCTATGTGTGCGCGTTGCGGGCAGCGCAGCTTGGCTTGAAAACGGCGTGTATCGACAAGCGCGGCGCGCCGGGTGGCACATGTTTAAATGTTGGATGCATCCCGTCAAAGGCGCTCTTGCATGCGTCTGAGGTTTTTGCAGAAGCGCATCATGCTGACCAAATGGGCGTGAAGCTTGGCGCGGTGAAGCTCGATTTGAAAAAAATGATGGCCTATAAGCAGGAAGGCATTGATGGCAATACGCAAGGTGTGAGCTTTTTGCTGAAGAAGAATAAGGTCGAGGAGATTCAAGGGGCGGCGACATTGAGCGCGCCCGATAAAGTCGATGTGGCTCTGTTGGATGGCGCACAGCGCAGTTTGAGGGCAAAGAATATTGTTATCGCGACGGGTTCGGAAGTCACGCCCTTGTCGGGTATCGAGATTGATGAGACGCAGATTGTGTCGTCGACGGGTGCGCTTCAATTAGACAGCGTGCCGAAACATTTGGCGATTATTGGCGCGGGTGTGATTGGGCTAGAGCTTGGCTCGGTGTGGCGGCGCTTGGGGGCTGAGGTGACGGTGATTGAGTTTCTCGACCGCATCACGCCGGGGGTGGATGCGGATGTGGCGAAAAACTTTCAGCGGGTTTTGCAGAAGCAGGGCATTAATTTTATGCTTGGCAAGAAAGTCACGGCGGCTAAGGCGTTGAAAGCGTCGGTGAAGCTGACCATCGCGGCGGCTTCTGGTGAGGGCGCAGAGGAGACTTTGAGTGCTGAGCGTGTGCTTGTGGCGATTGGCCGCCGTCCCTATACGGATGGGCTAGGGCTAGAAGCTGTCGGCGTGACCCGTGACCAAGCGGGGCGGATTGAAACCGATGCGCATTTCAAAACCAATATTGCTGGCATTTACGCGATTGGCGATGTCATTGCGGGGCCGATGTTGGCGCATAAGGCGGAAGATGAAGGCGTGGCCTTGGCCGAATATTTGGCGGGCGGGGCTTCGCATGTCAATTATGATGTTATTCCGGGCGTTATCTACACAGCACCTGAAGTTGCTTGGGTTGGCAAAACCGAAGAGCAGCTCAAAGAGGCGGGCATTGCTTATAAGGCGGGCAAGTTTCCGTTTACCGCAAATGGGCGCGCAAAGGTCAATGGCACGACGGAGGGCTTTGTGAAGATTCTGGCCGATGCCACCACTGATAAGGTGTTGGGCGTGCATATATTGGGCGCAAATGCGGGCGATATGATTGCCGAGGCGGCGGTGGCGATGGAGTTTTCGGCGAGCGCAGAAGACATTGCACGCACCTGTCATGCGCATCCTACATTGACCGAGGCGGTGAAAGAAGCCGCCCTTGCGGTCGATGGGCGCGCGCTACATATGTAATTAATTTTTGGTGGCACGCGGGTGTGCCGCCTCATAGGCCGACATAATCGCATTGCTATCAATCTCGGTATAAATCTGCGTCGAGCTTAATTGCGCGTGACCGAGCAATTCTTGAATGGTGCGCAAATCCCCCCCCGCTGCGAGCAAATGGGTCGCAAAACTATGGCGCAGCGCGTGCGGGGTGACGGTGTCGGGCAGGTTGAGGGCGCGGCGCAAATGCGCGACCATCATCTGTGCTTGGCGCGGCGAAAAAGCCCCCCCACGGACACCGCGAAACAAAGCGTCGTCATGGCGAAAGCTAAAAGGTGCGTCTGTCAGATAATCTATCAGCGCGTGATGCGCCATCGGCAATAGCGGCAGGTCGCGCATTTTGTTTCCCTTTCCAGTGACTCTAAGGCCGCCATTCGGGTCGCTCGGAATATCGCCACGGGTCAGGCTCAAGGCTTCGGAAATGCGCAAACCCGTTCCATAGAGCAGGGTGAGAAGGGCGGCATCGCGCTTGCCAATCCAGCCTTTGGCGGGCGTGACCAATGCCAGTTGGATAAGGCGCAGCGCATCATCGGCAGCGACGGGGCGCGGCAGGCTTTTTTCGGCACGCGGCGGGTTTATCAGCGAAAAGGCATCGCTTATGGTCATGTCTTGTGCGGCCAAATGAGCGACAAAACTGCGCACGCCCGATAGGTTACGCAAAAGCGAACGGCTTTCGACACCGTCCGCACGGCGTGCTGCCATAAAGGCGCGCAAGTCGCGCAATTTAATATCCGTGAACACGCGCAGCTCAACCGTGCCGCCTAAATGCGTGGCCATGAAGCTGAGAAATTGCTGCGCGTCGCGCTGATAGGCCGCAAATGTGTGCGGGCTGACGCGCTGTTGGTCGCGCAATACCGACATCCATTGACCCAGAGCCGTGCGCAAGTCTTGGTCAAGCGGCAGCGCGTCAAACGGGTGCGAGGATTTGCTGCCTTTGGTCATATTAGGTAATAGCCCCTATGTAATCGATTGGCCTGATTTTTGCCAATCATTCAAAAAAGCTTCTAGCCCCTTATCGGTGAGCGGGTGGGCGATAAGCGCGCGCAATATTTCGGGCGGCAGGGTGGCGACATCGGCACCAATCATTGCCGAGGCGCGCATATGCTCGGGACTGCGTATCGAGGCGACCAGAATTTGCGTCCCCAAATCGGGATAATTGTCATAAATCTGGCGAATATCGGCGATAAGCCCCATGCCATCGGCACCGATATCATCGAGCCGTCCGACAAAGGGCGAGATATAAGCAGCCCCCGCTTTGGCCGCGAGCAAGGCCTGATTGGCCGAAAAGCACAAGGTGACATTGACCATCTTGCCCTTATCGGCGAGCGCGCGGGTGGCTTTTAGCCCATCCCATGTCAACGGCACTTTGATGCAGACATTCTCGGCAATGGCCAAAAGCTCGTCGGCTTCTTTGAGCATGGCATCCGTCTCGAGGGCGGTCACCTCGGCGGAAACGGGGCCGGCGACGATATCGCATATCTCGCCAATCAACTGTTTGAAATCGCGCCCTGACTTGGCCACCAAAGAGGGATTGGTGGTCACGCCATCGACCATCCCCGTGGCGGCGAGGTCTTTAATGGCATCCAGATCGGCACTATCGACAAAAAACTGCATGAGAGTCTCCTTTATATTTATATCAAAATGCACCACAGCTTGCCATTCGGCAAGTCTTGTTAGACAGTATGTAGATGCAAATTGTTTCTGTGCTGATTCCGCTTAACTTACCGAAGGCCTATGATTACGCTGTGCCAGAGCATTTGAGCGTGCGCAAAGGCGATTTTGTGCGTGTACCGCTTGGGCGTCGCGAGGTCAATGGCGTGGTGTGGGCGGAAGATTCTGAAGGTTTCGACCCGAAAAAAACAAAATCGATTATCGCCCGCCTCGATGTGCCCGCCTTGTCTGAGCCATTGTGTCAATTTGTCGATTGGGTGGCGGGCTATGTGATGTCGCCATCGGGGGCGGTTTTGCGTCAGGTGATGCGCGTGCCTGCGGCGTTTGAACCGCCCAAGCCGTTGATAGCTTATCGTGCGACGGCACAACGCCCACCGAAGATGACGCCTGCGCGTATGCGCG
The DNA here is from genome assembly GCA_965221415.1 of Parvibaculaceae bacterium. Lineage (GTDB taxonomy): Bacteria > Pseudomonadota > Alphaproteobacteria > RS24 > RS24 > UBA8337. The sequence goes on along the minus strand of OZ244887.1, from coordinate 1,721,156 downwards.
TGTTTGATGTGTTGGAAAATATGGCTGACCTCACGCGTGCCGATTTGGCACGGCGTGCCAATGTCAGTGTGTCTGTCGTCACAGGGCTTTTCGAGGGCGGTTTTTTGCAAAGCTATGAGCTGGCGGGGGATAAGCCGTTTGCTGCGCCCGCGGCAGATTTCAGCCAGCGGCAGTTTGAAGGGGCACAGCGCGAGGCGGCGGGTGCTTTGCGCGGTGCGGTGGGCGAAAAGACTTTTAGCACACACTTGCTTGATGGCGTGACGGGCTCGGGCAAAACAGAAGTCTATTTTGAAGCGATTGCGCAAGCGTTGCGTGAGGGGCGGCAGGCCTTGGTGCTTTTGCCAGAGATTTCTTTAACGACGCAATTTTTGGCGCGCTTCGAGGCGCGTTTTGGTTGCGCGCCTGCGCTGTGGCATTCGGGTCTTAGTCCCGCACAGCGGCGGCGCACATGGCGTGAGATTGCCGAAAGCCGCGTTCAGGTGTTGGTGGGGGCGCGCTCGGCACTGTTTTTGCCGTGGGATAATCTGGGGGTGATTATTGTCGATGAAGAACATGATGGCGGTTTTAAGCAAGAAGAAGGGGTGATTTACAATGCCCGTGATATGGCGGTGGTGCGCGCGCGTTTTGCTGCGTGCCCTGTCGTTTTGGCCTCGGCGACACCGTCTTTGGAGAGTTTCGTCAATGGGCGCGAAGGGCGTTACGAGGTACATAAATTAACCACGCGCCATGGAGGCGCGTCGATGCCGCAAATGCAATTGGTCGATATGCGTGCCAGTCCGCCGCCGCGCGGCCAATGGATGGTGCCCGAAATGGTTGCAGGTGTCGCCGCAGCACTGGAACGCGGCGAGCAGGCGCTGCTATTTTTAAATCGGCGCGGCTATGCCCCTTTGACGATTTGTCGCGGCTGCAGCCATCGTTATGCTTGCCCCGATTGCGATGCGTGGATGGTCGAGCATCGTTTCCGTAAGCAGTTGCAATGTCATCATTGTGGGCATGTAGAACCCGTCCCGCATGTGTGTGTGGCTTGTGGTGAAGCAGATAAATTAACCGCCTGTGGGCCGGGGGTCGAGCGCATCACGGAGGAGGTGATGACGCATTTTCCTGCTGCGCGCACGGTGGTTTTATCTTCGGATATGGAAGGCGGGGCGACGGCTTTGCGCGATACGATTCACCAAATTGCGGCGGGTGATGCAGATATTATCGTTGGCACGCAGATTGTTGCCAAAGGCCACCATTTTCCCGAGCTTAGTTTTGTCGGCGTGGTCGATGCTGATTTGGGGCTTGGCAATGGCGATTTGCGGGCGGCGGAGCGCACCTATCAGTTATTGAGTCAGGTGGCGGGGCGTTCGGGTCGGTCGGCTGCGGCGGTGGGTTTGGCGATGTTGCAGACCCATATGCCCGAGCATCCCGTCTTGCAGGCTTTGGTGCAGGGCGACCGCGACGGGTTTTTTGAGCGCGAAATGGCGGCGCGCGAATTGGCGCAAATGCCACCCTATGGACGCTTGGCGGCGCTGATTGTCTCGGCGCATAGTGCCAATGAGGCGCTGTCATTTGTGCGTCATTTGGCGGGCAAGATACCGACGCATCGCGATATTCGTGTGCTTGGGCCCGCGCCTGCGCCGATGGCGCGGATTCGCAATCGTTATCGGTTTCGTTTTTTGCTCAAAGGGTCTAAAAATGCGCCCATGCAGAGCTTTGTCAGCCAATGGCTGGCCTCGGTGAAAACCCGTGGTTCGCTGCGGCTGTCGATAGATATTGACCCTTATAGTTTTCTCTAAAATAGCGATATAAACGCACGCGGCGTACAGTTGTGAAAGAACCCCAAATGGGGTGTTGCCAGTATCTGTCTGACGTGATATTCCAACACCGTGGATGGGCGGAAACGCACTTGAAAACCGTCATAAACTGCTTAACGGAATGGGATAATCTCTTGTCTGCTGATAAAAGTGAAATTGGGGGAACGGCTGGACGCTATGCGGTTGCGCTGTTCGAATTGACCGAGGAACTTCCCAAAGCACAACGTGGCCGCGTGATAGACGATGTCGCTGGTCTGAAAACCCTCATTGATAGCAGTGCCGATTTACAAAAATTGATTGAAAGCCCAATCATCAGCGCCGAAGACCAGTCGGCGGCGCTGGGGGCGGTTTTGGATAAGGCGGGCGCACAGCCGCTTGTGAAAAATTTCGTAGGCCTCGTGGTGGCCAAGCGCCGTGCCGCCGTTTTGGCCGATATAGCAACGCATTACAGCGCGCTTATTGCAGCGGCACGCGACGAGATGGTGGCTCAAGTGACAACGGCGCATGATTTAGGCACTGGCCAAGTTAAGGCGCTGAAAGGTGCGTTAAGTAAAGTATACGGCAAAGATATTATCGTTGAAGCGGAAACCGACGCGACCCTGCTCGGCGGCATGATTGTCAAAATGGGCAGTCAGATGGTTGATGGGTCGCTGCGGTCCAAATTGAATTCTCTTAAAACAGCACTTACAAGCGAGGCAGACTGATGGATATTAAAGCATCGGAAATTTCTTCCATTCTCAAAGAACAAATCAAAGGCTTTGACCAAAAATCGGAGGTCTCTGAAATTGGTAAAGTGCTTTCCGTTGGTGATGGCATTGCGCGGATTTATGGTCTCGACAATGTTCAGGCGGGCGAAATGATTGAGTTTCCGGGCGGCGTGCGCGGCATGGCACTCAACCTTGAAGAAGACAATGTGGGTGTCGTGGTGTTCGGCTCTGACCGTGAGATTCGCGAAGGCGACACGGTCAAGCGCACTGGCGATATTGTGTCTGTTCCTGTCGGCCAAGGTCTGCTCGGACGCGTGGTTGACCCGCTCGGCAATCCGCTCGATGGCAAAGGCCCGATTGACGCCGATGCGCATATGAAAGTCGATGTAAAAGCCCCCGGCATTATCCCGCGTAAATCGGTTGATGAGCCGATGCAAACGGGTCTGAAAGCGGTCGATGCGCTTATCCCTGTTGGCCGTGGGCAGCGTGAGTTGATTATTGGCGACCGCCAAACCGGCAAGACAGCTATCGCGATTGATGCCATTTTAAACCAAAAAGAGATTAATGAAGGCGACGATGAGAGCGCAAAACTATATTGCGTTTATGTGGCGATTGGCCAAAAACGCTCGACAGTGGCGCAGATTGTGAAAACGCTCGAAGAAAACGATGCGATGAAATATTCCATCGTGGTTGCCGCGACCGCTTCTGAAGCTGCGCCATTGCAGTTTTTGGCACCTTTTACGGGCTGCACCATGGCGGAATATTTCCGCGATAATGGCATGCATGCGCTCATCACTTATGATGATTTGTCGAAACAAGCGGTGGCTTACCGTCAAATGTCATTATTGCTGCGTCGTCCGCCGGGGCGCGAGGCGTATCCGGGCGACGTGTTTTTCTTGCATTCACGGCTTCTCGAGCGTGCGGCGAAATTGAACGATGAGTTTGGCGGCGGCTCGATGACCGCACTGCCAATTATTGAAACGCAAGCCAATGATGTGTCGGCCTATATCCCGACCAATGTGATTTCGATTACCGACGGCCAGATTTTCCTTGAAACAGACTTGTTCTATCAAGGTATTCGCCCGGCGGTGAATGTTGGCCTGTCAGTGTCGCGGGTTGGCTCATCGGCGCAAATCAAAGCGATGAAGCAGGTGGCGGGTAAAATTAAAGGCGAGTTGGCGCAATATCGCGAAATGGCAGCCTTTGCTCAGTTTGGCTCTGACCTCGATGCCTCGACCCAGCAATTGCTGCGCCGTGGGGAACGCTTGACCGAATTGCTGAAGCAAGCGCAGTTTGCGCCGTTGAAAGTGGAAGAGCAAGTTGTGGTGATTTACGCAGGCGTGAATGGCTATCTGGATGCCATTACGACCAGTCAGGTGGGCGACTTTGAGCGCGGCTTGCTGGAGCTTGTCCATAATAAGCACAGTGAAATTCTGGGGGCGATTAGCGCAGAAAAAGCGCTGTCGGACACAACCGAAGCCGCGCTTAAGAAAGTCGTGGATGGATACGCCGCGCGTTTCGCCTAAAGCGGATAGATGACGGGTTAAGCGAGGGTCGATATGGCATCTTTGAAAGAGCTACGCAACCGAATCGCCAGCGTGCAGGCAACGCAAAAGATTACGCGTGCCATGCAAATGGTTGCGGCATCGAAATTGCGCCGCGCACAAGAAGCTGCCGAGGCAGCCCGCCCCTATGCCGATAGCATGGGGGCTGTTCTGGCTAATTTGGCGGCGGGCATTACCGATATAGCGAGTGCGCCGCGCTTATTGGCGGGCACAGGCTCTGAACAAAAACATTTGCTGATTGTTGCCACGGCTGAGCGGGGTTTGTGCGGTGGGTTTAACGCATCGATTGCGCGCCTTGCGCAAGGCGATGCCATGCGTCTGCAAAGCGAAGGCAAACAGGTGCAAATCTTGTGCGTTGGTCGCAAAGGCGCAGATGTGCTGAAACGTTATTTCTCTGACGAATTGCTCGAACCGATTAGCTATCAGGGCATGAAGAGCCTTGGGTTTGCGCAAGCCCAAGAGGTTGCCGAGCGCGTTCTTGCCGATTTTGAGGCGGAACATTTTGATATTTGCACATTGTATTATGCGCGCTATGAGAACGTCATCACGCAAGTGCCGACGGGTTTGCAAATTATTCCGGCGCATATTGAAGCGCATGAGCCAGATGATATGAACGGCGATGCGAGCGATGGCTTGGCCGGTGCGGCGTATGAATATGAGCCAGAAGAAAACGATATTCTTGATGCGCTTTTGCCGCGCAATATTGCGGTGCAGATTTTGCGCGCATTGCTTGAGAACGCGGCCAGCGAGCAAGGCGCGCGCATGAGCGCGATGGATAATGCCACACGCAATGCTGGCGAAATGATTGATGAGTTGAGCATTACTTATAACCGCTCGCGTCAGGCACAAATTACCAAAGAATTAATCGAAATTATTTCAGGCGCAGAAGCGCTTTAGATGAAAAACAGAAAGCACGAGGATAAGATTATGGCAGATAAGAAAATCACAGGTAAAATTAGTCAGGTTATCGGGGCTGTGGTGGATGTGCAGTTTGACGGCGCACTGCCAGAGATTCTCAACGCCTTGGAAACCGATAATGGCGGCAATCGTCTGGTATTGGAAGTCGCACAGCATTTGGGCGAGCGCACAGTGCGCACGATTGCGATGGACTCGAGCGAGGGTCTGGTGCGCGGCCAAATCGTGACGGATACGGGCGCGGCGATTCGTGTGCCGGTCGGCGAAGCAACGCTAGGGCGCATCATCAATGTTATTGGCGAGCCAGTCGATGAGGCAGGGCCTGTCGAGGCCAAAGAGACGCGTGCCATTCACCAAGAAGCGCCAGAATTTGTTGAGCAATCGACCGAGTCTGAGCTTTTGGTCACGGGGATTAAAGTCGTCGATTTGCTCGCACCCTATGCCAAGGGCGGTAAAATCGGCCTGTTCGGCGGCGCAGGCGTTGGCAAAACAGTGCTGATTATGGAGCTTATCAATAATGTGGCCAAAGCCCATGGCGGCTATTCGGTGTTTGCAGGCGTCGGCGAGCGCACCCGCGAGGGCAATGATTTATATTGGGAAATGATTGAATCTGGGGTGAATGTTGAAAAAGGCGGTGCGGGTTCGAAATGCGCGCTGGTTTATGGCCAAATGAACGAGCCGCCGGGCGCGCGTGCGCGTGTGGCTTTGACGGGGCTGACGGTTGCAGAAAACTTCCGCGATGAAGGCCAAGACGTGTTGTTCTTTGTCGATAATATTTTCCGCTTTACCCAAGCTGGCTCGGAAGTGTCGGCACTGCTTGGGCGTATCCCGTCTGCGGTGGGGTATCAGCCCACATTGGCAACGGATATGGGCGCACTGCAAGAGCGCATCACGACGACGACCAAAGGCTCGATTACCTCTGTGCAGGCGATTTATGTGCCCGCCGATGATTTGACAGACCCTGCGCCTGCGGCTTCGTTTGCGCATTTGGATGCGACGACGGTTCTGTCGCGGGCGATCTCGGAAAAAGGGATTTATCCCGCCGTTGACCCGCTCGATTCGACCAGTCGTATTCTTGAGCCACGGGTGGTTGGCGAAGAGCATTATGCGATTGCGCGTGAGGTGCAGGAGATTTTGCAGCGTTATAAATCGCTGCAAGATATCATCGCCATTTTGGGCATGGATGAGTTGTCGGAAGAGGACAAGTTGATTGTCAATCGCGCACGTAAAATCGAGCGTTTCTTGTCGCAGCCTTTCCACGTGGCCGAAATCTTTACTGGCTCGCCCGGTGTGTTGGTCGATTTGGCGGACACGATTAAAGGCTTTAAAGGCTTGTGCGCTGGCGATTATGACCATTTACCAGAAGCCGCGTTCTACATGGTCGGCACGATTGAAGATGCCGTGGCCAAAGCCGAAACAATGGCGGCTGAGGCGGCATAATGGCTGATAAGCTACAATTTGATTTGGTTAGCCCTGAAAAGCTGCTTTTTTCTGCACAAGTCGATGCGGTGCAAATCCCCGGTGCCGAGGGCGATTTTGGCGTATTGCCGAACCATAGCCCCGTCATGGCGCTCATCCGTCCGGGGACGTTGGTGGTTGAAAATGATGGCGATGTGCAGCGTTTCGAACTAAGCGGCGGCTTTGTCGATGTGACCCCGCAAGGCGTGACGGTTCTCAGTGATGGACTTGGTGAAAGTAGCGACGCTTAATCGAAAACGACGGTTTTATCGCCGTTCATAAAAATCCGCCGTTCGATGAACAGCCGCACCGCACGCGCGAGGGTGCGCCGTTCGGTATCGCGCCCGACATCGATAAAGCGGGCGACATCCATATCGTGACGCACGGCCTCGACGCCTTGCGTAATAATCGGGCCTTCGTCCAAATCAGCCGTTACGAAATGGGCGGTCGCGCCGATAATTTTGACACCGCGCAAATGCGCCTGCGAATAAGGCTCTGCGCCTTTAAAGCTGGGCAAAAAACTATGATGAATATTGATGATGCGCCCTTCATGGCGTGCCACAAAGTCGGCACTCAGGATTTGCATATAGCGTGCCAGCACCACTAAATCGACATTTTCACTTTCCATCAGTGCCTCTAATTGCGCCTCATCGGACAGTAAATGATAGGATAAATCGGCACTTTCGGCCCACTGGCGACCCGTTTCATGGTTGGAGGCGACAGCAGCGATATCCATTTGGAGGCTGCCAACTTGCTGGCGGTAAATCAAATCGACAAGGCAATGGTCAAACTTGGACAGAAGAATCAGAACGCGCGGGCGATGTGCGGCATCGACAATGCTCAGCTGCATTTGGAAATCACGTTGCGTGTCGTCAAATAAAGCGCTGCACATATCAGCTTGAGTGTCGCCTTCAAACCCAATGCGCATGAAAAACTGACCCGTCTCAGGGTCGCCATATTGTTGGCTTTCAACAATGTTGAGCTTTTCGCGCGCCAGAATCTCGGTCACGGCCGCGACTATCCCCGGTTGGTCGGGGCATGATAGCGTTAGTATAAATTGGCTCATTGGCTCGAATCCTGTCGGTATGCGAAGCTATCTTCGATTTTTTGCAATAAATGGTCAAGGGCGTTGGTGTCTTCGTAAATAGGTGTCGCCCCGTCGCATAAGCAGCCGGGCAAGGGGGCAAGCGGTGCGTCGGGGTCGGGGTCGAAAAAATACGCCATTGAGTGACGCGTGGACCTTGAGCGATTTACAACACGGTGACGCGTCGAGGCATAGATATTATTCGTCCAGCGCGCCATCATATCGCCGATATTGACGACCACCAAATCGGGCGTCGCTGGCACGCCGAACCAATCGCCATTTTCGGCCTGTATCTCGAGGCCAGCTTCATCGTGCTGCAGCAATAATGTGAGGCAGCCGAAATCAGTATGCGCCCCCGCACCGAGCTTGGTGGCATCGCGCATCGGCGGATAGCGCAATGGTGTGAGCGTGGCCATCGGCAAGGTGAGCCATGGCTCGAAATAATCGCCCTTTAGATTAAGCGACAGAGCAAAGCCTTGCATTAACTGACGCGACAAGGTCTCGCACGCGTCATAGCAGCTTTGCATAATCGGCTTAAAATCAGGAAAAACATCTGGGTCGGGCCATTGATTGGCACCGTGCAGGGCAAGTCCTTCGCGCACACGCGGATGCGCCGCGCTCAAATCGCGGCCAATTTTGATGCCTTGTTTATCGTCACCTTCGGGCTGCTGCACGCCATCTAGCACCTCGCCGCCCGCCCCAAACCAACCGCGATGGCACGGCGATTTCTCAATCGCTATTTTTTGTTTCTCAAGGTCGGGGTGGTCGAAAAATTCCTTAGCTTGGGCAAACGCCATGTCGATAAGTTTTGCGTCAAGGCCATGATTGGCCAATAGAAAAAACCCTCGGCTGCGACACGCTTCGCCAATGGCCTCCCCAATGGCATTTGTGCCGAAAGTCGTAAAATCAATAATCGGTAATTGGGGCATCGCTGTTATTGACTCAAGAAAGAAAGCCGCTGCTGGAGGGCGGCATAAAGGGGTTTTTTAAAATCGACGACCATCTCGGCGGCTTCGGCAAGCGGACGCCATGCCCAATCGTCGAACTCGATTTGCGTGTGGGCGGCTAAATCAATGTCACTATCGTCGCCCAAAAATCGCATGGCGAACCATTTTTGTTTTTGCCCGCGAAAGTGCCCTTTGAGTGCTTCCCCGATAAGGGTTTCGGGCAAATCATAGCACAACCAATCGGGCAACTCGTAAATCAGCTTGGCTTGCGTCACGCCAGTTTCTTCGGCGAGTTCGCGAAAGGCAGCCGTGAGCGGGCTTTCGCCTGCGTCAATCCCGCCTTGAGGCAACTGCCATGGCGGAGCATTGGCGGGCAGCTTGTCTGGCCGCCGCCGTCCGGTGAACACCAGCCCGTCGCGGTTGAACAAAGCAAGCCCTGCGCACGGTCGATAGGCGAGGCGATGCGCTGGGTGGTCGGCGGGAAAATGGGGGACGGCGTAACTCATGCGGGCGGTGGTGGCTGCGACTGATTGGCGGCAGCGTCTTCGAGGCCGATGAGCAACTCAATCGCTTTTTGCAATTGCTTATCGTCTTCTGGTTTGGGCGGAATAAAAGCAATCGCGTTGCGGCGTTGTTTTTTCTTTGTGTCTTGGTTGGATTTGCCATCGATATTTTTGCCATCGAGCGCGCCGCGTAAATCGGATTCGCGCCGCCCTTTGCGCCGTTTCAAATCGTCGGGTATTTCTTGCTCGGCGATAATATCTGGCGTGATGCCTTTGGCCTGAATGGAGCGTCCCGATGGGGTGAAGTAACGCGCTGTGGTCATCCGCAAAGCGCCTGAGTTGGGTAGCGGCACAATGGATTGCACCGAGCCTTTGCCAAAACTTTGCGTGCCGAGTATCACCGCACGGTGATGGTCTTGCAGTGCGCCCGCCACAATTTCAGAAGCCGAGGCTGAGCCGCCATTAATCATCACAATCACGGGCAGCCCGCGTGCCATATCGCCGCGCTTTGCGCTATAGCGCGAGCTATCATCGCCATTGCGCCCGCGCGTTGAGACAATCTCGCCTCGGTCGAGCATTGTGTCAGAAACCGAAATAGCCTCGCGCAGCAACCCGCCCGGATTATTGCGCAAGTCAATAATATAGCCGGCCAATTTATCTTTGCCGATTTCTGCGGGCAGTTGGTTGAAAGCTTTTTTCAGATTGCGCGTGGTTTGGGCGTTAAAAGTCGTCAGGCGAATATAGGCGATGTTGTTTTGCGGGCCTTCAACGCGTGTACGCACCGCGCGAATACGGATGATGTCGCGCACAATGGTAATTTCCAATGGCTCGTCTTCGCCTTCGCGCAAGACGGTAAGCGTGATGGGTTTGCCTTTTTCACCGCGCATCAGCTCGACTGCTTGCGACAGGGTGAGGCCTAAAATGGGCTTGCCATCGAGCTCAGAGATGAGGTCATTCGGGCGCATATCCGCACGGCTCGCAGGGGTCTCATCAATCGGGGCAATGACTTTCACCAAGCCATTTTCCATCGTAACCTCAATGCCCAAGCCGCCAAACTCGCCCTTGGTTTCGACTTGCATGTCCTCGAAGTTTTTCGGCGGCAAATAAGACGAATGCGGGTCGAGCGAACTCATCATCCCCGATAGGGCGGCTTCGATGAGTTCCTTGTCTGAAGGCGCATCGACATAATTGCGCCGTACCTGCTCGAGCACATCGCCGAACAGCTCGAGTTGCTCGTAGAGATTTTGCTCGTTTGCAGCGGCAGACAAGGCGGGTGGCGATAGCGGGAATGTCAGAAAAGCCATGATAAACATGACAAACAGGGTCTTCATACAGATATTTTTGCGCATTTTTTCCATCTCTATTTTACGGGTCTTTAGGTGGCTATATTGTGGCGCGTCCTTTGCCTCTGCGCTAGCCTTTTCTGAGCCAAGGCGTTGGGTCAACTGGCTCGCCCTTATAGCGCAACTCCATATATAGCTGACTACGCCCCGACGACCCAACCCCCAATTCGTCATGATTGTCGGTATTATCGGCCAGAACACCGACTGGTTCGCCGGCAAGGATTTCTTGCCCGACAAAGCTTTGGGTCTGGTTGAGGCCGGCCAGAATCATTTGGTATCCACCTGCAACGCCCAAAATCACGATGCCGCCATATTGGCGAAACGGCCCACTATACAGCACTTGTGCGTCATAAGGGGCGGTAATCTGCGCGCCCGGGCGTGCCGAAATCGACAGCCCTTGGCGTGCCACGCCGTTTTCATTGCGCTCGCCATAGCGTCCCGTGACTTGGCCTGATACGGGCAGTGGCAACAAGCCGCGCGCCCCCCCAAAATTTCCTGTGGGGGCGGGGGCGGGTTTGGCACGCTGTTTTAAGCGGCGATTTAGGCGGTTGGTTAAATCGCGCAAGTTACGCGCTTCGCGCACCAGTTTGCGGATGGCTTGGGCTTCGCGGGCAGCATCGGCGCGTGCTTTTTTCTCCGCCTGTGCTTTATCCGCCATAGCCGCGTTTAAATCGGCGCGTGCTGTCGCCGCATCGCGTTCGGCGACCACCAAGGCGGCTGATTGCTTATCCATCCGCCGCCGAATGGCCAATAATTCGGTAAGCTGGTCGCGCAACCCATCGGCACGCGCTTGCATGCTTGGCACAACCGATGTCAGAACAAGCGCGCCTTGCACCGCGGCAAGCGCATCATCGGCATGGACAGCAAAAGCAGGGGCGGGTTGCTTTTGCATGGCTTGCAGCCCAGCTAAGAGGCGCGATAGGGCGGCGCGGTCGTGCTGTAAATCTTCATCGAATTGGTTTTCGGTGACCGCCAATTCGCTCAGCCGCGTCTCAAGGCGGTCGCGCTCTGTATCGATATTTTGCAAATCTTTCGCCAGCGCAATAATGCGTTGGCGCAAAGCGCGTTGCTGTTGTTGCAACGCCTCGGCGGTGGATTGCAATTTGGCTTGTCGGGCTTTGCGGGTTTCAATCTCGTCGGATAGCGCCTCGATTTTTTGTTGCTTGTCTTGTGCAAAAACAGGCGGCGCAAAGACAAGCAAGGCGCACACACACAAGCAGCTCAGATATCGTTTGTCATATGTCATGAGGCGCGATGATAAGGGTGTCCGCCCAAAATTGAAATAGCCCGCCAGATTTGCTCGCTCAGCAAAACCCGCGCCAACATATGCGGCCATGTCATTGGCCCCAACGCCATCAGCAAATCGGCACGCGCGCGCACCGCATCAGACAAGCCATCGGCAGGCCCCAGCACAAAAATCACCTCGCGTGTGCCATCGTCGCGCCATGTCCCCAGCTTCTCGGCAAAGGCGGGGCTGTCTAGCATCTTGCCGCGCTCATCAAGCGCAATGACCAAGCCGTGCGTGGTCTCAAGAACCGCGCTTAGTTTGGCGGGTGCGGTTTTTTGGTCTTTGATTTCGGTGACGTGCAATCCGTCTAGGCCAAGTTGGCGACCGCTTTGGGTGATGCGTTTTGCGTAAGTGTCAAATAAAGCCGCCTCGTCAGTGCCGCGTATATGACCAACGGCCAAAAGCGAAAGCTTCATGGCGCTTCAGACTGACTGGTTTGCGGCATATGGTCGGGCGCCCACATTTTTTCAAGACCATAGAACTCGCGCACTTCCGCCCTGAAAATATGCGCTATCACATCGCCCGTATCGACCAATACCCAATCGCCCGTGGCTTGGCCTTCGGTGCGCACATCTTTGAAGCCTGCTTCTTTCAGCTTGCGCAGCAAATGGTCGGCCAGTGCGGTGACATGGCGCTTAGACCGTCCCGTGGCCAAGACCATATGGTCGGCAAGGGCTGATTTTCCGCTCAAATTAATGCTTACGATATCTTGCGCCAAATCATCATCGAGACTGGTCAGAACCATTTCGTGAAGCGCACTCTGACTTAGGGCGGGGCTTAGGTCTTTTGGTTTTACGTCGCTCAGGAGAGTTTCCTCATTTTACCACTTAAAACAGCACTGCTGCGCAATGCCTGATGGGTTAGTCTAGCAGGATTTTGGGGTTTTGCGCAAATCGGTGGATGATAAATCCGATTGCTTGCCGTCTAGCAGCACCCAAGCGGGGGCGGTTTGGTGTTTCAACAAGGCGGCATCGCGCGCATCAAGACGGTATGGCGCAAAGCGATGCGCCGCAGCACTAAACATCGCTTTTGTGGTGTCGTGCGGGCGCGGATAAACGGCGATGGGCACGTCGCGCATCAAGCCTTGCCAGTCGTGCCATTGGTGCAGTTGCGCCAAATTATCCGCACCGATAAGCCAGATGAAATTGACTTGTTGGTGACGGCTTTTAAGCGCGCGCACGGTATCGATGGCAAATCGCGTGCCAAGCTGGGTCTCTTCGTCGCTGACAATAAATTTTGGATGAGCCGCCAGCTTACGGGTAGCCTCAAGGCGTGTGCTGAGTTTGCTGGCGGGGTGATTTTTAAGCGGGTTTTGCGGCGACACCAACCACCAGACGAAATCGACGTGGAGGGCTTTCAGTGCTGCCTCGGCGATGCGTCTGTGGCCGTCATGGGGCGGGTCAAAACTGCCGCCGAACAGGGCGATTGATTGGCCGTGGCTGAAGAAAAATCCACCCATCGCGGTCTATTTACGCGTCTGACCAGTGCCGCGCACCGTATATTTAAAACTGGTTAATTGCTCTAGCCCGACGGGCCCGCGTGCATGAAACCGCCCCGTGGCAATCCCAATTTCTGCGCCCATGCCAAACTCGCCGCCATCGGCAAATTGGGTGGAGGCATTATGCATCACAATAGCGCTATCGACGCGCGTTAGAAAATCCGTGGCCGCGGCATCATCATTGCTCACAATGGCTTCGGTATGGCCAGAGCCATATTGGGCGATATGGTCGATGGCCTCGTCTATGCCATCGACCAGTTTGACGGTGATTATCGCATCCAGATATTCCTCATACCAGTCGGCCTCGCTGGCGGGGCTGACGCGCGGGTCGGTGGCTTGGGTGGCATCATCACCGCGCACGGCGCAGTCGGCCTCTAACAGCGTGCTTACCAAAGGGTGCAGATGCGTTTCGGCACAAGCTGCGTCAACCAGCAGCGTTTCGGCAGCACCGCAAATCCCTGTGCGGCGCATTTTTGCGTTGAGCAATACACTTTGCGCCATATCAAGGTCACTCGCTTGGTGGACATATACATGGCAGACACCATCGAGATGGGCAAAGACCGGCACGCGCGCTTCTTCTTGCACGCGCGCGACCAAACCTTTACCGCCGCGCGGCACAATCACATCTAGCGTGTTATCCAACCCGCTCAACATCATACCGACGGCGGCGCGGTCGGGCGTGTCGACAATTTGCACGCAATGCATGTCCAGCCCTGCGGTTTCGAGCGCACGGCTAAAGCACGCATGGATGAGCCGTGCCGAGTTTTGAATCTCAGACGAGCCGCGCAAAATCACGGCATTGCCAGATTTCAGGCACAAGGCGGCTGCATCGGCGGTGACGTTTGGGCGGCTTTCATAAATCACCCCAATGACACCTAAGGGAACACGCACACGCGAGATATCCAGCCCACTCTCGACTTGCCAATTGGCCGTGGTTTCGCCGACGGGGTCGTTTAGCTCGATAATCGCTTCGAGGGCGGCAGCGATGCCTTCAAGGCGGGGTTCATCCAACATGATACGGTCAAGGCGTGCCGCACCGACATTCTCGGCCTCGGCAAGGCGCATATCTTCTTGGTTGGCGGCGATAATATTGGCGGCATCGGCGCGCAATTCATTCGCTGCATTTTGCAGCACGCTATTTTTTTGGTCGCTGCTGGCCATGGCGAGCGCGCGCGCGGCGTTCTTTGCTTTCATGCCTAAATCCAGCATCATATCTTGTAAGGCTTTGTCCATTTTTTTCTCCATAGATTACACAGGCTCTTTTGAGACTCCGTTCAATACCATATCATCGCGATGCACCAATTCAGCCCGCCCCGACTGGATGAGGCTTGTATTGGCTGCTGTATCCTTGCCAATCATAAGCTGTGTGGTGGCACTTGTATAAGCGGTGAGGCCGCGGCCTAATTCGGTGCCATCGGGTGCGACCAAGCTGACGCAATCGCCACGGTCGAAATCGCCATCAATCGCGCGCACGCCGACGGGCAAAAGTGATTTTCCCTGCGCGAGCGCACGCGCAGCACCGTCATCCAAATGTAATTTTCCAGCAGGGTGCAGCGTACTCGCAATCCAATTTTTGCGCGCGGTCAAAGGATTAGCATCGGCGCGAAATAAAGTCGCACGCGCCCCTTGCGCTAGGTTTTTAAGCGGATGCGGGTCGCGCCCACTGGCCAGCACCATATGACAACCGACCATTTGCGCCATATGCGCGGCTTGTAATTTGGTCTCCATGCCGCCCGAGCTATGGCTCGAGCCTGTGCCGTCAGCCATGGCCTCAATTTCAGGGGTGATGGTCTCGACGATATCGACAAACGCGGCATCACGCGTTTTGTGTGGGTTGGCTGTGTAAAGCCCGTCAATATCGGATAATAGCAGCAGGCAATCAGCCGAAATCATCGCCGCCACGCGGGCGGCCAAACGGTCATTATCGCCGAAACGCAACTCTTGCGTGGCCACGGTATCGTTTTCATTAATCACTGGTATGGCGTTGATATCCAGCAGGGCAGATAGTGTCTGGCGCGAGTTTAAATAGCGCCGCCTTTGCTCAGTGTCTTCGTGGGTGAGCAATATTTGCGCAGCCTTTAGCCCATGCGCGCCCAAGGCTTCTTGCCAGCCGCGCATCAGCTCAATTTGACCTGCGGCGGCTGCCGCTTGGCTTTGTGCCAGTGTCATGTCGCCGCGTTCTAACTGTAACGCTGCACAGCCCAACGCGACCGCGCCAGAGGTGACGATGATGATTTTTTGTCCACCTGCATGTGCGGCGGCAATATCTTCGGCGACGCTCTCCAGCCATGCGCTATCCATCTCGCCGTCTTTGAGCAGCAGCGATGAGCCGATTTTGATAACCAATAATTTTGCATCTGCGACTTCTTGGCGCATTACTCGTCCTCCTGCAAAGGATGCCATTTTGCTTTGGCGATGTGCGCGTCTTCTTCCATGCGCGGTGGCATATATGACGTATCGATGAGCTGCAAAACTGTGTCATGTAAAGCCTCAAGCCCATGGCCTGCCACCGATGAGATGGGCAGGATACGGCTGTCGCAGTATTTGGTCAATTCGGCCTTCTGCGCCTCTATCGCATCGGGCGTTAGGGCATCGCATTTGGTCAGCGCGACCAATTCGGTTTTGTCGGCCAATTTATCATCATAGGCTGCCAGCTCATTGCGGATGGTGGTATAGGCGTGGCCGATATTGTCTTGCGTCGCATCGACAAGATGCAATAGCGCGGTGCAGCGTTCGACATGGCCTAAAAAACGATGGCCGAGACCCGCCCCTTGCGATGCTCCCTCGATGAGGCCGGGGATGTCAGCCATAACAAACTCGCGCCCGCGCGCACCGACCACCCCTAAATTAGGGTGCAAAGTGGTGAACGGATAATCGGCGATTTTCGGTTTGGCACGGGTGATATTGGCCAAAAGCGTCGATTTTCCCGCATTGGGCAGACCTAAAAGGCCGATATCGGCAATCAGTTTCAGCCGCAGCCAAATCCATGCATCGCGGCCTTCTTGACCTGGATTTGCATGGCGCGGCGCACGGTTCACCGGCCCCTTAAAACGCGTATTGCCAAACCCGCCATTGCCACCCTCGGCCAGCACAATGGTTTGGCCAATCTCGGTTAAATCGGCTAGCAAGGTCTCATTATCGGCGGCAAAAATCTGCGTGCCGACAGGCACACGCAATATTTTATCCGCCCCATCGCCGCCCGTGCGATTGCGACCCATGCCATGCGTCCCCGTGCCAGCCTTAAAATGTTGCTGATAGCGATAATCGATAAGCGTGTTCAGCCCATCAACGCATTCGGCAATCACATCGCCGCCCGCGCCACCATCGCCACCGTCAGGGCCGCCAAACTCGATATATTTTTCGCGCCGAAACGAGATACATCCCGCCCCACCATCGCCAGAGCGGATATAGACTTTAGCCTGATCCAAAAACTTCATCGCTCTAAATCCTCTTACACCCTTAGCTTAGCCGAAAACAAAAAAAGAAGATGCCTTTTCGAGGCCATCTTCTTTTCGGTATTCTATGTGGTATGGCCACCCTTTTTTTGAAGGGCAGTTTATGCCCGTTTATTCAGCTGCGTCAGCCGATGGTGCCACCGACACCACTGTGCGTCCGCCGCGTGCTTGGCTGAACGATACATTGCCCTCAACGATGGCGAAAATCGTGTGGTCTTTGCCCATGCCGACATTGTCGCCGGGGTGCCATTTTGTGCCGCGCTGGCGCAGAATAATATTGCCCGGAATAACATGCTCGCCGCCATATTTTTTGACACCAAGACGACGACCCGCTGAGTCGCGTCCGTTACGGGATGAACCGCCTGCTTTTTTATGAGCCATTTATCTACTCCTTGCTTTTCGCTGCTTTCGCTTTAGGGGCTGCTTTTTTAGCTGCGGCCTTTTTAGGCGCTGCTTTCGCTTTAGGGGCGGCCTTCTTTTTCGGGGCTGCTTTTTTGGTTGTTTTTGGTGCGGCTTTTTCGCTCTTTTCAGAAGCGGCTTTTTTCGGCGCTGCTTTAGCCGAAATATCGGTGATTTTCAGCACGGTTTCTTGCTGCTGGTGACCCTTCGTGCGGTGATAGTTTTTCCGCCGACGGAATTTAATCACAGTGATTTTATCGCCGCGTCCCTGCTCAAGCACTTCGGCAGTCACGCTAGCACCTGCTACAATGGGCGCGCCAATTTTGGGTTCTTTGCCCGCTTCGCCGAGCATCAACACATCGTCGAACTTGATTTTGTCGCCAGCCTGACCAGCGACACGCTCAATGGCGATGATATCGTCTTTAGCGACGCGGTATTGTTTGCCGCCCGTGCGGATGACTGCATACATGGTTCAAATCCATAAACTCATGCCAAAAAAGGCTCTTTTCGGCTGCTAAGCGGCGAATATACAAGGGAAACCCTCCAAGTCAAGAGTAAAGTCAAAACTAAGTACATAAATTAATGTAAAATAAAATCAAATCCGAAAAATTGTGTAATATAAGAGATAAACCCTTGATTTTAATTGTTCATTGCATTATCAAACCCTAAAGTTCTTAACAAAGGCGTATGAACTATGCGTGTGCTGACCCATTTACAAAGACTGGAAGCTGAGAGCATCCACATTATGCGCGAGATTGCCGCGCAAGCCGAAAACCCCGTCATGCTGTATTCGGTCGGCAAGGATAGCGCGGCGATGCTGCATGTTGCCAAGAAAGCCTTTTTTCCGTCACCGCCGCCATTTCCGCTTTTGCACGTCGACACCACATGGAAATTTAAGGCGATGTATGAGCTGCGCGAGAAAGCCGCCAAACAAGCGGGCATGGAATTGCTGGTGTATAAAAACCCAGAAGCCGAAGAAAAAGGCATCAACCCGTTTGACCATGGCGCTTTGCATACCGATATGTGGAAGACGCAAGGGCTGAAGCAGGCATTGGATAAATATGGCTTTGATGCGGCCTTTGGTGGGGCGCGTCGTGATGAAGAAAAGTCGCGCGCCAAAGAGCGTGTGGTTTCTTTTCGCGCGGCCAATCATCGTTGGAATCCGAAAAATCAGCGGCCAGAATTGTGGAATATTTACAATGCGCGCACGGCGAAAGACGAAAGCATCCGCGTGTTTCCGATGTCTAATTGGACGGAGTTGGATATTTGGCAATATATTCAGCTGGAAAATATCGAAATTGTGCCGCTTTATTTTGCCGCCCCGCGTCCGACGGTCGAGCGCGATGGCCTGTTATTGATGGTCGATGATGAGCGATTTGTGCTGGCACCCGATGAAGTGCCTGAGATGCGTTCCATCCGATTTAGAACTTTGGGGTGTTATCCTTTGACGGGGGCGGTCGAAAGCACGGCGGCCAATTTGTCTGATGTGATTCAAGAAATGCTGCTGACCACCACGTCTGAGCGTCAGGGGCGGGCGATTGACCATGATGCCTCGGCCAGCATGGAGAAGAAAAAACAGGAGGGGTATTTCTAATGAGCGATATATCCAATCCTGTTTATCAAACCGACACGCTTATCGCGCAAGATATCGACGCGTATCTTGAGGGGCATCGCAATAAATCCATGCTGCGGTTTATCACTTGCGGCAGCGTCGATGATGGCAAATCAACGCTTATTGGACGGCTGCTTTATGACAGCAAAATGATTTTTGAAGACCAGCTTGCAAGCCTTGAGGCGGATAGTAAGAAGCTCGGCACGCAAGGCCAGAAGATTGATTTTGCTTTACTGGTCGATGGCTTGGCGGCCGAGCGCGAGCAGGGCATCACGATTGATGTTGCTTATCGGTTTTTTGCAACCGAAAAGCGCAAGTTCATCGTCGCCGACACCCCCGGTCACGAACAATATACCCGCAATATGGTGACGGGCGCGTCGACGGCTGACCTTGCGATTATTCTGGTGGATGCGCGCCAAGGCATTTTGACGCAAACGCGGCGGCATTCTTATTTGGTTCATTTACTCGGCATTCGCCATATTGTGCTGGCCGTCAATAAAATGGATTTGGTTGATTATGGCGAAAGCCATTTTGCGGAAATCGTCAGCGCCTATCGCGACTTTGCCGACAAGCTAGGGATTGATGATTTTACGGCCATTCCGATATCGGGATTGGCGGGCGACAATATAACGGCGCGGTCAGATAAAATGCCGTGGTATGAGGGCGCTGTATTGCTTGACCATTTGGAAAATGTTGCGCTTGTGCAAGAGGCCGCGCAACAGCAAAGCTTTGCTATGCCGGTGCAATGGGTCAATCGCCCGCATCTGGATTTTCGCGGGTTTAGCGGCCAGATTGCGTCGGGTCGTGTGGGCGCGGGCGACAAGGTGCGGATTGCGCCTTCGGGTAAAAATGCGACCATTAAATCGATTGTGACGATGGCCTCAGACGCAACATTAGAGACATTGGATGAGGCGGTGGCGGGTCAATCTGTGACGTTGACTTTGAGCGATGAAATCGATTGCTCGCGGGGCGACGTGATTGCAAGTGCAGATAATCCGCCTGCTGTGGCCGACCAGTTTGAAGCCACATTGGTGTGGATGGACGAGCAGGTGCTTTTGCCGGGGCGTTCTTATGAGATGAAAATTGGCACGCAAAGTGTTGCGGCATGCGTGCAGGAGCCAAAATATCAGGTCAACATCAACACGATGGAGCATATGGCGGCCAAGACATTGGAGCTGAATGCTATCGGTGTGGTGGAGATTTCCACGGAAGAAAAAATCAGCTTCGCGCCATATGAAGAAAACCGCAGTTTAGGCAGTTTCGTGCTGATTGATAAAGTAAGCCACGCGACGGTCGCGGCTGGATTGCTCCATTTCAGCTTGCGCCGTGCGCATAATATTCATTGGCAGGCGACCGATATTAATCGCGAAGCACATGCGCGGCTGAAAAATCAAAAACCGTTTCTTATCTGGTTTACGGGTCTGTCGGGGTCGGGCAAATCGACGATTGCCAATGAGTTGGAAAAACTTTTGCACACGATGAACCGACATACGTTTTTGCTCGATGGCGATAATGTGCGCCATGGCCTCAATAAGGATTTAGGGTTCACCGATGCGGATAGGGTTGAGAATATTCGCCGCATTGGCGAGGTTTCTAAGCTGATGACGGATGCGGGGCTGATTGTGCTGACGGCGTTTATTTCGCCGTTTCGGGCGGAGCGCGATATGGTGCGCGCGATGCTGCCAGAGGCTGAGTTCATCGAGGTGTTTGTCGACACGCCCTTGGCGGTTGCCGAAGACCGCGATGTGAAGGGTCTGTATAAAAAGGCGCGTGCGGGGGTGTTGAAAAACTTCACGGGCATTGATAGCCCGTATGAGCCGCCGCTCAATCCAGAAATCCGCGTGAACACGACCGAGATGAGCGCGCCCGAAGCGGCGCAAAAAATCGTGCAATATTTGCTCGGCGTTGCTGCTGTTTAAGATGGGTCGAGAATAATCCGCCCGACCACTTCGCGTGCTTGCATCATCTGAAAAGCATCGCGCCACGCATCGAGCGGCAAGTGCGCATGAACATGCGGCGATATTTTGCCCTGTGCGGCCAAATCCCAAATCGCGGTTTGGTTTTCTGCACCCTTTTCAGGGTCGCGGCGGCCAAACTCGCCCGCCCGCACGCCAACCACCGAAAACCCCTTAATCAGCGGCATATTGACGGAGATATCAGGGATGCGCCCCGACGCAAAGCCAACCACGAGCAAGCGTCCGCCCCAGCCAATGCAGCGCACGCTTTCGTCGAACACATCGCCGCCCACGGGGTCATAAATGACATCCGCGCCGCCATCGGTTATCTGTTTTACCTGCTCGCGGAAGCCATCATTCACATTCAAAATCGCGTCGGGGGCGTATTTGTCTTTGATGATGGCGAGCTTTTTATCGCATGAGGCGGTGGCAATCGTGCGCGCGCCCATTTGTTTGGCCAAATCAATCGCAGCAAGCCCAACACCGCCCGCCGCGCCATGCACCAAAAGCCATTCGCCTTTTTGCAAATAAGCACGCCGCACCAGCGACACATAAGCGGTTAAATAAGCCGAGCCAGTGGCGGCGGCGGTCGCAAAGTCGAGATTTTCAGGTATTTTGCGCAAAAATTGCGCCGGCACACAAACCGCTTCGGCCATGGTGCCAAGCGCACCTATCACGACCCTATCGCCCAACGCCCACTCTTTGACATCTGCCCCGAGCGCGATGATTTCGCCCGCACCTTCCATGCCAAGCGTGAACGGCACGTCGGGCTTGTGCTGATAGCCGCCATGCGTCATCAATAAATCGGGAAAGCCGAGCGTCGCCGCTTTCACCCGCACCACCACATGGTCGGGTGGGGCTTTGGGGCTGGCGATATCTTGGATTGCGCAACCTGCAAAATCATCCAGCAGGTCGCTCACCATCAGAGCTTTCATGAGCAAATTCTCCTGCTTTCAATATTTGCACAAATAAAAAAAAGATGCACAAATAAAAATAGGGTAAAACAGGGGGCGTTTTAAGGGAAAAACAATGAAATATTTTAGTCATGCCGTTCTCATGCTGGTGCTTGCCAGCGCGTCTCCGCAGACGGGATGGGCGCAATCGCTGGATAATGTTGCAGAGACCGCACAAGCTGCGACATCCGATGGTGTGACGTCGCAGGCGCGCATTGATAAGCTTGATGATGAAACCGACCAGTTGACCCGCGATTATCGCGCAGCCCTCAAGCAGCTGACATCTTTGCGTGCCTATAATGCGCAATTGGAAAAGCTGATTACCGCGCAAAAAGCCGAGATGGTGTCGGTGCGTCAGCAAATCGAAGATGTCACGCATGTCGACCGCACGATTGTGCCGCTCATGTTTCGGATGATTGAGGCGCTTGACCAATTTGTTGCTTTGGATGTGCCGTTTCTTAGCGATGTGCGCCGTGCGCGGGTGCAAAACTTGCGCCATCTGATGGACCGCGCAGATGCGACTGCGGCTGAAAAATACCGCAAGATTCTCGAAGCCTATGAAATTGAAAATGAGTATGGCCGCACCATTGAGGCCTATGAGGGCGACATGAATATTCGAGGCGAGGCGCGCCGTGTGGCGTTTTTGCGCATTGGTCGGGTGGCATTGATTTACCAAACGCTGGATGGCGCAGAAAGCGGCGTATGGAGCCAAAAGACAAAGGCGTTTGTCGATTTGGATGGTGATTTTGACCGTGAAGTGCGCACGGCTTTACGCGTGGCCAAGCAACAAGTTGGCGCTGAGCTATTGGTCGTGCCAGTGACTATCGGGCAATAGGGGGCGACATGCTGAACGCTTTACATAAAATTGTCATGGCTATTTGTTTTATGCTTGTTTTATCGACGCCCGCGATGGCGCAAGAAGCCGCTAGCTTGCAGCAATTGCTCGACCAGATACGCAGCGGGCGCGTGAGCGATAATGCCGATTTCGAAAAGCGTGAAAGCGAATTTCGCCAAACCCGTGACCAACAACAAGCCATCTTGGCGCGCACGCAAGCCAATATCAAACGCGAAGAAGCGCGCGCGGCGCGGTTGGAAAAAAGCTTCTCGGAAAACGAATTAAAACTGGCCGAATTGGAAGGGCTGCTCAATGAACGCCTCGGCGTGTTTGGCGAGCTATTCGGCGTTGTCCGCCAAGTGGCAGGCGAAACCAAAGCGCAAATCGACGAAAGCGTGATTTCGGGCGAGTTGAAAGAGCGCGCCGCATCGCTTGGTGTTTTGGCGAAAACCAAAGGGCTGCCCGCGACCGAACAGCTCGAATATCTCTGGTTTACCTTGCAACAAGAAATGACCGCGCAAGGCGAAGTGAAACGCTTTACAGGCGATGTGGTGAACCTTGATGGCAGTTTGCGCCGCGCCGAGATTTTGCGCATTGGGCCTTTCACAGTCTTAGCGGATGGCCAATTTGTGCGCTATGCGGGCAATCATCGCTATGCGGATTTGGCGCGCCAACCGCCGGCGCGTTTCGGCGATGTCGCCGATGATGCCATGGATGGCCGCCTCGGCGAGATGGTCGCCGCCCCCGTCGACCCGTCACGCGGCGGTCTTTTAAACCTCTATGTGCAGCTGCCAAGCCTGCGCGAACGTATCCATCAAGGCGGCATTATTGGCTATATTATTTTGCTGCTCGGCGTATTTGGCATTGGCCTTGGGGGGGAACGTATTGTGCGTCTGACGCAAACCGCGCGCAGGGTTAAGTCGCAATTGGGCGATGGTCAGATTTCGGGTGATACGCCCCCGACACCATTGAGCCGCGTATGGGCGGCGTATCACGCACACCAAAAGGCGGATACAGAAACCCTCGAATTAAAACTTGATGACGCCATTTTGAAAGAAATGCCCGCGCTTGAAAAGCATCTGACTTTGCTGAAACTTTTATCGGGTGTGGCACCGCTTTTGGGGTTGTTGGGCACGGTGACGGGGATGGTTCTGACCTTTGATGCGATTGGCGTGTTTGGCACAGGCGACCCCAAAACCATGGCGGGGGGTATTTCGCAAGCTTTGGTCACCACGGTTTTGGGATTGGTTGTGGCGATTCCGATTTTGCTGCTGCATTCGGTGGCGGCGACGCGGTCGCGGATGATTGTCCAGATTCTTGAAGAGCAGGCGGTTGGTATGATGGCCACCCATGCGGAAAATAAATAGCGGAGGCGGGCGTGGATTTTAGCGATATTCTCTGGCTGTTTTTAAATCCGTTTGAGGCGGTGCGGGGGGTGCGCGATTTTCTCGAATTGGGCGGCGATGTGTTGGTGGTCATCATGCTGGTGACGTTGGTTTTGTGGGGGCTGATTTACGAGCGCTTCAGCTTTTTGCGCGGTGATTTTAAGCTGCTATGTGCGCAGCGAAAGGCCGAATGGACGGCTCGCACTGAGCGTAAGAGTTGGGCGGCGCAGCGCATCCGCGAGATGATGGTGTCGGATGCCAAATTGCAGGCCGATGCGCATATGGCTTATATCAAGCTGTTGGTGGCATTGGCGCCGCTTTTGGGGTTGTTGGGGACGGTGACGGGGATGATTGAGGTTTTTGATGTGTTGGCGATGACAGGCTCTAGCAGCGCGCGCGCGATGGCCTCGGGTATTTCCAAGGCGACGTTGCCGACCATGGCTGGCATGGTGGTGGCTTTGTCTGGCGTATTTTTTGCGACCAGCCTTGAGCGTAAAGCGAAGCGCTCGGTTGCGCAGTTGGCAGACCAGTTGAAGCTGGCGGATTAGGAGACGATATGCGCCGCAGACACGCTCGCCCCGAAGAAGACACCGCCATCGACATGACGCCGATGCTCGACATTGTGTTCATCATGCTGATTTTCTTCATCGTGACGGCGACGTTCGTGAAAGAAAGCGGCATTGAGGTGACGCGCCCGACGGCGGAAACGGCGACGCCGCAATCGCGGGTCGGCATTCTCATTGCTATTCGTGATAATAATGATGTGTGGATTAACCGTCGCCAGATAGACCGCGCGGCGGTGCGTGCGACGGTTGAACGCTTGCATGCGGAAAATCCTCAGAGTGGGGCGGTTATCCAAGCCGATAAGAATGCGCATACGGGGGTTCTGGTCGAGGTTATGGATCAGGTGCGGCTTGCGGGGGTCGGCTCTATTTCTATCGCTGCGGAGGAAAAATGAGTGCGGCGCGGCATCGCGTGCGATTTGTTGGCGCGGGGGTTCTGGCTTTGGTCACGACGATGGCGTTGTTTTTGACGATGAAAGTTTTGGTGACGGGGCAAGATTATCGGGTTGAAGAAGCCCCTGCGGCGCTTGAGATTGATTTTCTGCGGATTGCGCGCGATGAGGATGTGCGTGCGAAGGCGCGCGCTTTGAAGCGTCCTACCCAAGCGTTGTCGGATGAGCCACCGCCGCCGCCGAGGCTATCGCAAACGCCGCGGCCTAATATAGATAAGGCTGCTGTGGGGGCTGATTTTGGTGATTTTGATTTGGCGGGTGTGGATTTGCACGCGCCAGTGGATGGCGACGCGTTGGCGATTGTGCGCGTGTTGCCGCGTTATCCGAGCCGTGCGTTGTCGCGTGGGATTGAGGGCTGGGTTTTGTTGGAGTTCACCATCGACACGGTTGGTCAGGCCATCGACCCGATTGTTATTGATGCGAGCCCGCGCGATATATTCGAGCGCGCCGCGGTGAGCGCCGTGCGCCGCTGGAAGTATCGCCCGATGATTGAGAACGGCCAGCCGACCATGCGCACGGGCGTGCGCCAGTTAATCAGTTTTGAGATTGCGCCCTAAGATATGACCAGAGGATATGCGATGAAGTGTTTTGGCTTGACTGTTTTGTCTTTGTGTCTGGCCTTTGGACTGGCGGACGGGGCGGGTCGGGCTGAGGCGCAAACGATAAAGCGCGAAAAGCCTGAGAAGCCAAAAACGCGACGCTCGGAAGTTTTGGGCAAAACGGCTTTTCAACGTATCGAGCAAGCGCAAAATCTTCTGGCGGAAGAAAAATATGAGGCCGCCCTTGCGCCCTTGCAGGCACTCGTGGATGGCGCGGATTCCAAGCCATATGAAAAAGCCGTGGCGCTTCAGACCATGGGCTTTGTGTATGCGGGCAAAGGCGATTGGCCGCGCACCATCGAGATGTTTTCGCGTGCGATTGCGACGGGCGATTTGCCGCCGCGCGTGGTCAGCGACCTGACGTATAATTTGGCGCAGATTAACCTCGCACAAAACCGCCCCGACACAGCCTTGGAACTATTAGAGCAATGGTTCGCCGCGCTTGAGACCCCACCGAGTGCCGCGCCCCTAGCATTTAAAGCGCAAGTGCATCTGCGCTTAGAGCAATGGCGCGCCGCCGAGACCGCAATTCGCACCGCCTTGAGTAAGGCCAAGCCGCCGAAGCAGCACTGGGTGCGCATTTTACTGGCTGTCCTGCTGCAAGAAGAACGCTACGCCGAAGCGCGTCCGATTCTTGAAGATGCCGTCACGCGATGGCCTAACGTCAAAGCCTTCTGGCAACAATTAACACTGGTCTATTATGAGGCCGATGAGGAGCAGCTTGCCTTTGTGGCGCAGCAAGCCATGCATGTTCAAGGTTTGTTGAGCAGCTCGCAGGAGCTGTCTACCATGGCGCAGCTTTATCTATATCACGATGTGCCGATTAAAGCGGCAGCGATTCTGCAATCGGGCATGGATGACGGCACGATTGAAAAAACCGAAAAGAATTACGCCTTATTGGCGCAAGCCTATCGGCACGCGCGGGAGTGGAAAAAGTCGATTCCGCCGTTACTTCACGCGGCGGAGAAGTCTGAGACGGGCGGATTTTACGAGCAATTGGCGCAGTCTTATGTGCAAGACGAGCAATGGGCGAAGGCCGAAGCGGCGTTGGTTCAGGCTTTGGATAAGGGCGGCTTGGCGCGGGCGGCGGATGCGTGGTTATTATTGGGCATTTCTCGCACGCGGCTTGAGAAATACGATGCGGCCATCCGCGCCTTTCGTAAGGCTGGGGCTGATGATGATTTGGCCGAAGATGCTTTCCGCTGGATACGCTCGATTGAGCGGCGCTTGGCGGCGGGATAGCCGCATCAATAATCGAAACGATACACGCTATAGACTTTTCCTCTTTTCTTTAGCCCACCTGAATGTGCTGTACAACGATACCGTTTCGCTGCCGCCTTTTCCTTTTCGTGAGCTTCCTTATAGGTAAGTTTCTTCGCTATAATATCCCAATTACGCATTTTTGGATGTTGGCTTTTCCAATATGCTTTTCTTGCAGCTGGGTTAGATGTCATTCCTACTCTACACGGCATTTTATTTCTCCTTACACTTTCTTTAAGACGCTAGGCTATGGCTAGGCTTTAAACTATCAAATCCTTCTTGTACTCAACTAGGTCTTGGTTACTTTTAGATTTCTTTAAAATCAGCTCTATTTTATCATCTGATTCCTTTAGTGTTACGTGCCAATGATGGCCTCTATTCGGGTCAATTGTCGCATGTAGAGAAGCTGTCCATTCCAACACTTTCTTATAATTGATAAGATAAAAATGTTGCTTACCTTCTAACCCCAAAACTAGACCGCCGCCTTTTTCCTCCCATATGGGCTTCCAAGTGTCCCGAATTGCGAACCAGAATTGTTGATATGATGTTGCATAACGTTTAGAGGTCAAGACGAAAAACACTTCGCCTTTTTGGGTGGCGAACTGCGCTTTGGAACGAGAGGATGCTTGCTCTAAGTCACCTAGCTCATGCGATAAGGAATGTATTATTTTTGACTTGAGAACATCTGTTGACCTCCTTGACCCTATGTCGGCTTCGGTTGCACTTGCCGTCTGGTTAATTTCAGACTGATCTTGCGAAGTCTGCTGCGCCTCGTTGATAACATTGGTGATGAGGGCGGCTAAACCGTCTAAGCGTGTGTAGTCTTTGGGCAATAGAATCTTTCTTAGGTTTTCAGTCGCGGGGCCATCGGACAGTTCGCTAGCAGCTTTTGCTAAACTCAGGAGGCTCTCAACGCCAATGACGCTGATGCGGTCATCCGCACGACTACCACGAATTTGAGCCTCAATATCGCCAGTGTCAATCCGCGCAACGACAAGCAGTATAGGCGGCTCTTTCGGGAGGTTGCGCTCATCTTTTAGTCTCTTTGCATACCCTAGAAGAACGTCAGTTGAGATACGGTAAGCATCGGTCGTTTTGCATTCGACTATCAGATTTATATCATCCAAAGACCAATAACCATCAAACCCTATAGCCTTCGCGTTTCCTTGGTAAAGACCATGCTCAACCTCGAATCCAATCTTGCGCCCGACGGTATTCACAATATCTTGAAGAATCTTACCGTCTGTCGCTTCGGTAACCATTTCGTTAGTATATCGTTCGAGTTGTTCGATTTCTGCATTGTTAAGAAACTCTCGAAAAGCAGGCGCTGTCTCGCCTTTGTCCGTCAGTTTACCATCGGCAAAGATAGAAACAATTTGCTTCACAGATTTATCGCCCGCCTTAGAAGGGTCTTTTATAAACTCTTGCTCGATATCGGTCATGTCGATGTGATGTCCTGTTGCTTATCGCTTTTATTTTATTGCCACGAGTTAAGCGGATTTATGATGGTGGGGCAAGGGCGGCAAAACGAAGGCTAGATTTTATCGTGTGTGGATAAAACCGTAAAAATATTTATTCCCTCTGGTAGCCACGAGGGAATCACTTAACCGTAATTTTATTGTTAGGCACGAAGTGTAAGAAAGTTGCGAGGACATTATGGTAAACGAGACGAACGACAAAACTGAGGCAGATTACGAAACCCAAGCTTACTGGGACAAGGAGGTTGCTTATTATCAAGAGCGTGTTGCCGCTTGGGTAGGCAACAAGATGGAAATCGATAAACAGATAATACTTCTATCGAGTTTAGGCATCGGACTTTTGGCTCAATTTAGCAACAGGCTTGCTCACACAGTGAGCGCGGGAATTTGGGTTCTTGCTGCATTAGCATTTTTGCTTGCCATTGTGATAATGTTTCGTGTCTTTTATCTGAACTCAAAGCATATTGAAGCAACATTTGGAAAAGACAGTGAAAAACAAAAAGCTCATAACCTAGCGTTGGGGAAGCTTGATTGTTATGGGTTGGCCGCCTTTATAGTTGGCGGTTTCCTGACAGCCGTGACTGTCGTTATAGAAATACCAACGCTGCAAGCGTGTCTCGGAATAACTTTAGGAGAATAATGACATGGCAAAGAAAAACCCCCCTTCATCATTGGTAGGTAATAGCCTTGGCGAAGTAGGCAAGCTAAAGCCGTCGCCACCAAAGCCGTCGCCACCCAGTAAACCGCCATCTAAATCGCCCGATAAAAAGTAGTTTTAGCCGCCGACAAAGTGCAGGCATATCTTGGAATAAGCCTTAGGAGAATAATAATATGACAAAGAAAAATCCCCCCTCACTACCAGGGTCGAAGCAATATGATGGTAGTCTTAGAGAAATATACGAGCTAAAGCCATCGCCCCCTAAGCCGTCGCCGTCTGATAAATCGCCGCCGCCGCCGTCTGATAAAAAGTAGCTTCTAGCTGCCTATTATGCTGGCCGACTTCGGGTTGCACTGCGACGCTGTGTTGGCGCACTATCGCTGCCGACTTCGCCTTGCTAAAGCAAGGCTGCGCTGGCGCAAGGCACACTAAAGCTCACTGCGTTCGCTAAGTGTTTTTAGCGCGGAGAGAGAGGGATTCGAACCCTCGGAACGCTTGCACGCTCAACGGTTTTCGAGACCGCCCCATTCAACCACTCTGGCACCTCTCCTTGCGCTAAAAACACTTATCAAGCGAAGCACTAATTATTGCATTCGCCCGCTTGTTTGCCTATCGTATTCTTGCGCCGATGCGTTACGCTTGAGGGAGACAGATATGCAGTCGTTAGCTGCCACCATTAAACCAGAGGACAATAGCTATCGTCCGCCGCATATCCAGTATCAAACGCCAGAGGGCTTTGATTTGATGGATATGATGATGTTCCGCGACCACGGACAGCCTTACGACTATTTCCACACACTGCGCGAGCAAGCCCCTGTCAGTTGGTGGCAGCCGCCCGACACCACCGATGTCGCAGGCTTCTGGGCGCTGACCCGCTATGAGGATGTCAAAAAATGCGACCTTGACGCTAAGACGTTTTCGTCTGGGGCGGGCGGCATTTTGATGGGCTTTAGTGCGAAATCCCGTGGCCCCAAACGCCTCAGTGCGGCGACGTTTGACTCGATGATTAATATGGACCAGCCGTGGCATATTCCGCTGCGCATGGCGCATCGCCCGTTCTTTACGCCAGATTATGTTGCGAATTTGCAGACCCGTGTCGAAGGCGAGGTCGACCGCTTGCTCGATAATATGGAGGCCATTGCCAAAAAAAATGATGGCAAGGTTGATATGGTCACGAATTTTTCCGAATGGCTGCCAATGTATACTTTGTGCGAAATGCTTGGCATTGATGAAAAAGACCGCCCTAAAATCGTCCGCTGGATGCATTATCTTGAATTGGCGGGCTATGTTATCGGCGACCCAGACTCGAAAGTAACGCCGTGGTTTGTCGCCAAGTTCCTGTGGAATATCCGCCAAATGTTTCGCTATGGCCAAAAAGTCCTTGAAGACCGCCGCAAGAATCCGCGCGATGATTTACTGACGGTGATTGCCACCACCGAAGTCGATGATGAGCTTTTAGACCAATCCTATCTGGATGGGTCGTGGCTGTTGATTGTCTTTGCGGGCAATGACACGACGCGCAATTCTCTATCGGGCACGATGCGACTGCTCACGCAATTTGACGACCAGAAGCAAATGCTCATCGAGCAGCCGAGCCTTATTCCGCAAATGGTGCCAGAGGCGTTGCGCTTGGTGTCGCCGGTGATGTATATGCGCCGCACGGCGATGGCGGAGGCCGCGTTTTCGGGTCAGACCATTTTGCCGGGCGAGAAAGTCATTATGTATTATGGCGCGGCCAATCGCGACCCAGACGTATTCGCCGACCCAGACCGCATGGACATCCACCGCAATAATACCAGCGAGCATTTGGCGTTCGGCACGGGCGCGCATGTTTGCCTCGGCCAGCGCATCGCCAACATGCAGCTTGAGACGGCTTATAAGCGTATTCTCGACCGCTACCCCAACATCCACTGGACGGGCAAGCAAGCGCACGCGCCTAATAATTTCGTCAATGCAATCTCGCACCTTGAGGTTAATCTGGGGCTTTAGGAGGTGCGCATGATTTCGCACATAAAAAAATGGAGCCGACGCGCGGCTTGGGCTTTGTCGCTGCCCGTTGGCCTTATCATTATCGGCGCGCTTTATGTCGTCGCAACGATTGCGCTATACGAGCAACCCGATGATGCCGCGCATATGCGCTCCAAGCAGACCTATCTCGACAGCATCGCCACCACGGCAAGTGCCGATAATCCTGATATTGTGATTATTCTGTTCGATGATTTAGGCCATGGCGATGTTGGTTTTACGGGCAATAGGCTGATTGCCACGCCGCATATCGACCGCCTCGCCAAAAATGGCGTGGTGCTGGATAATTATTATGCGCCTGCGCCTGTCTGTTCGCCATCGCGCGCGGCCATGTTGACGGGGCGCTTAGCGTCGCGCAATTTGCTGACCGCCGTGCCGTTTCCGAGCGGCCATCTGGTTGACCGCATCAACCGCTTTTTTGACAATCCCGTGCGCTTGCCGCGCGAAGAAATCATCATCGCCGATGTGCTGAAATCAGTCGGCTATCATACCAGCATGGTCGGCAAATGGCATATGGGCGACCATGATAAATCCATCCCGACAGAGTTCGGCTTTCAAGAATTTTTCGGCACGTATCACTCCAATGATATGCACCCGTTTAATCTGGTCGAAGGCTCGGCGCAAAAGCGCGAGACCATCGCCGTTGCCGCCCCCGTTGACCAGTCGCAGCTGAACGGATTATACGCGCAAAAATCTGAAGCCTTTATCGCCGCAGCACCGACCGATAAGCCGCTATTTTTATACCTTGCGCATAATTTTCCGCATGTGCCATTGCACGTCGCAGCGCATGAGCATGGCCGTTCAAAGGCGGGTCTATATGGCGATGTGGTGCAAGGCTTGGACGACACGGTCGGTCGTGTGGTGGCAGCGCTTAAAAAACGCGGCACGCTAGAAAACACGCTGCTTATCATCACCAGTGATAACGGCCCTTGGTGGGAGGGCCGCGCTGTTGGTAGGGGGCGCAAGGGGCAGAGTTTTGAGGGCGGGGTGCATGTGCCTTTTGTGGCGCATTGGCCTGCTCAACTGACACCGATGCGCTCGCCTGCATTGGCGATGGGGACGGATTTACTGCCGAGTATTCTGGCGGAGTTAGGATTGCCTGCGCCGCACGACCGCGTGCTAGATGGCCGTTCGTTAAAAGCGACGTGGCGCGGTGCGAAATCGCCGCATGATGTGGTCTATTATTATGCGGCAGGCACGTTGATGGCGGTGCGCGATGGGCGGTATAAATATCGCGCGCGCAAGCCAGTGATTTATGCAACCGACCCTGTTTCTATTCCGATATGGCCAAGCCAAGGCCCGTGGCTGCATGATTTGCTGGCCGACCCTGACGAATCTTACGACATATCGATGCGTCATCCAGAAATTGTTGCGCGGTTGAAGGCAGCGCTAGAGGCGCGCAATCGTGATATTTCTGAAAACCCGCGTGGTTGGAAATAGGCTCAAACTTTCTTATAAACTTGCGCCCCGCCGACGCGAAACTCGGTCGACTTTGCTTGCATCCCCGCTTCGAGTGCGTCTTCGGGTTTCATATTCAGCTTGGCGGCATAGTCGCGCACGTCTTGCGTGATTTTCATCGAGCAAAAATGTGGCCCGCACATGGAACAAAAATGCGCCACTTTCATCGACTGCTTCGGCAGGGTTTCGTCGTGATAGCTGCGCGCTGTGTCGGGGTCGAGGGCGAGATTAAATTGGTCGTCCCAGCGAAACTCGAAACGCGCTTTTGACAGAGCATTATCGCGGATTTGTGCGCCGGGATGCCCCTTGGCCAAATCCGCTGCATGCGCGGCAAGCTTATAGGTAATAATGCCGGTCTTTACATCTTCTTTATTTGGCAGGCCGAGATGCTCTTTCGGTGTGACATAGCAAAGCATCGCTGTGCCGTACCAGCCGATTTGCGCCGCTCCAATGGCTGAGGTGATGTGGTCATAGCCGGGCGCGATATCGGTGGTCAGGGGGCCAAGCGTGTAAAACGGGGCTTCGTCGCACCAGTCCAACTGTTTGTCCATATTCTCTTTGATAAGCTGCATCGGCACATGGCCGGGGCCTTCAATCATCACTTGAACATCGTGCTGCCATGCGATTTGGGTCAGCTCGCCGAGCGTTTTCAGCTCGCCCAATTGCGCCGCGTCATTTGCATCCCACACCGAGCCGGGACGCAAACCATCGCCCAGCGAGAAGGACACATCATAGGCTTTCATGATGGCGCAAATATCTTCGAAATGCGTGTAGAGGAAGTTTTCCTTATGATGCGCCAAGCACCATTTGGCCATAATCGAGCCGCCGCGTGACACGATGCCCGTCATGCGCTCTGCCGTTAGCGGCACATATTGCAGCAAGACGCCTGCGTGGATGGTGAAGTAATCGACACCTTGTTCGGCTTGCTCGATAAGGGTGTCGCGGAAGATATCCCAGCTTAGCTCTTCGGCCTTGCCGTTGACTTTTTCCAGAGCTTGATAAATCGGCACTGTGCCGATGGGGACGGGCGAGTTACGCAAAATCCATTCGCGGGTTTCGTGAATATGCTTGCCCGTGGATAAATCCATAATCGTATCGGCACCCCAGCGAATGCCCCATGTCATTTTGTCTACTTCTTCGCCAATCGATGAGGTGACGGCACTATTGCCGATATTGCCGTTAACTTTGACAAGAAAATTGCGTCCGATAATCATCGGTTCGCTTTCTGGATGGTTGATATTGGCGGGAATAATCGCGCGGCCTCGGGCGACTTCATCGCGCACGAATTCGGGGGTGATTTCGAGCGGTAAATGCGCGCCGAAATTTTCGCCCTTATGTTGTGTGCCCATCATTTCGGCCATGCGCACGCCTTGTTCGCCAGTGGCTTTCAGGCTTTCGAGATAGGCGGCGCGGTTTTGGTTTTCGCGAATGGCGATATATTCCATTTCTGGCGTGATAATGCCTTGGCGTGCATAGTGCATTTGCGTCACATTTTTACCCGCTTTGGCGCGTCGGGGGGTGCGCTGCAAATTAAACCGCAAGGCGGCGAGTTTGGCATCATTGAGCCGCGTCTTGCCATAATCCGAGCTCGGCTCGTCTAATAATTGCGTATCCTCACGCGCGTCAATCCATGCGCTGCGCAGGGGCGCAAGCCCATCGCGAATATCGATATTTACATTCGGGTCGGTATAGGGACCAGATGTGTCATAGACGTAAATCGCGGGGTTTGCCTCGCTGGTCTTTCCTGAAAGTGCCATATCGGTCGGCGTGTCATCTTGCGAGATTTTGCGCATGGGCACGCAAATATCATCGCGCGAGCCAGTGATGTAGACTTTTTCGCTATTGGGTAACGCTCCGATGGACGCGTCATCGACGCGGGCGTCTTCGCGCGAAAATTTGCTTTGGGACATGAGTTTCGCCTTTTCTTCACCTTTTCTATGGATATGCCCGCTAACTGTAGATTTCTACCGCTTTATAGGCAAGTCACGGGGGCAAAAAAACCGTGCATGAGTGGGAAAAAGCTTGTCGTGGCTCTCAAGCTGTGGTTACACTTGAAAAACCCTTAGATTATCGATGGATTTGGGAGAGAAGTTATGAGCGAAGCCGTCAAACAAGATATGCGCCCCGGCGCTGAATATGCCTATAGCACAGCGCTAGAAGATTTAGACCCGTCATGCCCGCTATTGTGGCCACAAGAGGAATATTGGCCGATTTTTGAGCGCATGCGTGATGAGGATCCGTTGCATTATTGCAAAGCTGCGTGGGAATCAGGTGAGCGCATTGATGATACGCCTGTTGGCCCGTATTGGTCGGTGACGCGCTATGATGACATTATGGCGATTGATACAGACCATAAACGGTTTTCGTCTGAACCCGCCATTGCGCTGCCAGACCCAGCGGAAGATTTTCAGCTGCCTATGTTTATTGCGATGGACCAGCCTAAGCATGATGTGCAGCGCAAAACGGTTGCACCGATTGTCTCGCCGATGAGCTTGGCTGAGATGTCAACTCTGATTCGCGAACGGACGAATCAGGTGCTTGATAGCGTGCCGATTGACGAAGAATTTGACTGGGTGAGAACTGTCTCGATTGAGCTGACAACGATGATGTTGGCGACGTTGTTTGACTTTCCATTTGAAGACCGTGCGAAACTGACGCGGTGGTCGGATGTGGCGACGGCAGGTCCAGAAACGGGCATTGTCGAGAGCGAAGAGCAACGCCGTGCCGAGTTGATGGAATGTGTCGAATATTTCATGGGGCTATGGCAGGAGCGCGTTGGCAAAGACGGGCATGACCTGATTACCATGCTAGCCAATGGCGAAGAAACCAAAGATATGGATACGATGGAATATCTCGGCAATCTCATTTTGTTGATTGTCGGGGGCAATGACACGACGCGTAATTCTATGTCGGCTTCGGTTTATGGCTCGCATCTTTTCCCTGCTGAATGGGACAAAGTCAAAGCCAATCGCGAGCTTATTCCGAATACGGTGGCGGAAATCATTCGCTGGCAGACGCCTCTGGCTTATATGCGCCGTACCGCGTTGGAAGATGTCGAAATGCATGGCAAGACCATCAAAAAAGGCGAAAAAGTTCTTATGTGGTATGCGTCGGGCAATCGCGATGAGAGAAAATTCGACAATCCAGATGTGCTGATGTTCGACCGCAAAAATGCGCGCAACCATATCGCTTTTGGTTTTGGTATTCACCGTTGCTTCGGCAATCGGTTGGCCGAATTGCAGTTGCAGATTTTATGGGACGAAATGCTCAAGCGCTTCTCACGCATCGAAGTGGTGGGCGAGCCGACGCGCAATATTTCTTCATTCGTTAAGGGCTACACCAAAATGAATGTGATTGTGCGCAACTAGTGAATGATTGCAGTCAAAAAGTAGCTTTGGTTACGGGTGCCGCGGCGGGTATTGGTCGCTCCTGCGCGGTCGCGCTCGCACAAGCAGGCGCGCAAGTTATCGCCACCGATATTGATATGGCTGGCACAGAAGAAACCGTGCGGCTGATTACAGATATGGGCGGGCAGGCACGCGGGTTAGCGCAAGATGTAACCGACGAGGCTGTCTGGCAGGACATCATAGGCGGTATTGGCGACAAAGAAGGCAAGCTTAATGTTCTTGTCAATAATGCGGGCATTGCGATTGGCGTTTCTATCCTTGAGATGAGCCTTGCGGATTGGCAGCGTCAAAATGCGGTTAATCTCGATGGTGTGTTTCTTGGTTGCAAATATGCCATTCCGTTGATGGCTGAAAGTGGCCCGTCGAGCATTATCCATATTTCGTCTGTCGCAGGTCTGCGCGGGGCGGCGGGTTTGACGGGATATTGTGCGTCGAAGGGCGGCGTGCGATTATTCTCAAAAGCGCTTGCCAGTGAATGCGCAGCGGCCGGTTTGGCGGTGCGCAGCAATAGTGTGCATCCGGGTATTATTGATACTGATATTTGGGGGCGCGAGATTTCTGGCCTTGCCAAAGCTAATCCTGACATGATGACGCCGGGCGGCAATCGGGTCAATATTGATATGATGGCGGAGACCACTGTGCCGGGTGGAAAACCCGGCCAGCCTGAAGATATCGCCAATGGCGTGGTTTATCTCGCATCGGACGATTCTTCATATGTAAATGGATCTGAGCTGGTTATTGATTACGCGATGACGGCGCGATAGTCTGGCCTCATGTCATCGTCTACGCTGCTTATGGATGAGCTTTTTCCAGCTGCACCCAGTGATATTTATCTTCAAGATAAAGGCAAGCCCGCTTGTCCTATTCGGGCGCTGACCCCCGACGGCTTGGCGGCGTGGCGCAAAGAGCTGGCGGGGTCGAATCTGGCATGGATAGAAACCAATCATTTTGCAGCCGCAGCGGGGGAGGTTTTGCTGCTGCCCGATGGTGCGGGTGGTGTGCAAACGGTTTTGCTTGGGACTGGCGTGACACCTGACCCGTTTTGTTTAGCCGCGCTTCCAAGTCAACTGCCCGAAGGGGCTTATCGGCTTGACGATAGTGCGCCGCAAGCGGTGCGCGATATGGCACCATTGGCATGGGCGATGGGGTGCTATCGCTATGATATATATAAGGCGATGCCGCGCGACAGCGTGTGGCCGAAACTGGTGCTCGATAAGGCTCTTAATCGGGCGCAGATTGAGCGTGTCAACCAAGCCGTTTACACAGCGCGTCATCTGATTAACACGCCGGCTTCCGATTTGGGGCCTGAGGCGTTGGAAGCGGTGATGCATAAGCTCGCCAAACAGCACAAAGCTGAATTGCGGGTTATTGTGGGCGATGATTTGCTGGCCGAGAATTATCCGCTTATTCATGCGGTGGGGCGGGCTGCGGTGCAAAGCCCTCGGCTGCTTGATTTGACATGGGGCGATGCGGCGCATCCCAAAGTCACGCTGATTGGTAAGGGGGTTTGCTATGATACGGGCGGGCTTAACTTAAAGCCCGGCAATTATATGGATTTAATGAAAAAAGATATGGGCGGGGCGGCCATCACCATTGCACTGGCGGATGCGCTGATGGATGCAGGGCTGAATATTTGCCTGCGCGTGATGGTCGGGGCGGTTGAAAATGCCATCGGCCCAGATGCGTTTCGCCCGGGCGATGTGCTTCAAAGCCGCAAAGGCGTGAGCGTCGAGATTGGCAATACCGATGCGGAAGGGCGCTTGGTGCTTGCCGATATGTTGGCAGAAGCAGACAGCCAAGACCCTGAAGTGATAATTGATTTTGCAACGCTGACAGGTGCGGCGCGTGTGGCTATGGGACCAGAAGTCGTGCCATTTTATACCCATGATGATGCGTTGGGTGACGCCATACAGGCGGCGGCCGCGCACACGCATGACCCGATGTGGCGGATGCCGCTTTGGGCGGGATATGATGGCTGGCTGGATAGCCAAATCGCTGATGTAAACCATATTTCATCGTCACCTATGGGCGGCTCTATCACGGCGGCGTTGTTTTTAAGCCGCTTTGTGCGACCCAGTACGGCGTGGCTGCATTGCGATGTTTATGCGTGGAATATGAAATCGCGTGCCGGTCGCCCCATTGGCGGCGAGGCGCAGGCTTTGCGTGCCGTGCAGCATTATCTCGAGAGCCGATTTGGCGCGTGATAGACAAAAACCCGACCCGCGACTTCATCCATGGCGCGATGATTTGGCGGCGGCGCATTTGCAAGGCGAAGTCGATGCGCCGCGTTTTGTGACGGGCAAAGAAGAACAAATTATTGCCTCTGCGAGTGCTTTGCGCGCCCGCCCCGATGAGGATGCCCCCCAAGATAGTCAGTTGCTTTATGGCGAGGGGTTTTGTGTCTATGAGGTGAAAGATGGCTGGGCGTGGGGGCAAAGCCTGCAAGATGACTATGTTGGTTATGTGATGGCTGATGATATCGGCGAATGGCGTACGCCGACGCATAAAGTGGCGGCGTTGCGCAGCTTTATATATAACGCCGCTGATATTAAAACACCTCCGCGCATGGGTGTGTCGATGGGGGCGATTTTGTGCGTGGCGGATATTGATGACGATTTTGCGCGTCTGCAAGATGGTGGGTTTATCTATGCGCCGCATATTGTGCCTATCGATGCGTATGAAAGCGACCATATTGAGGTGGCGCGGCGTTTTATCGGTGCGCCTTATCTGTGGGGCGGGCGCGAAAGCAGCGGGCTTGATTGTTCGGCGCTTGTGCAATTAGCGTTAGCGGCGTGTGGCCATGCGCCCCCGCGCGATAGCGATATGCAACAAGCGCGTTTGGGGCGCGAGGTCAAAACGCCAGAAGTCGGCGATATTGTTTTTTGGCAAGGCCATGTTGGTTTTTTAAGCGCGCCGAATGTTTTGCTGCATGCTAATGCTTTTCATATGGCGACTGTCGAAGAAGATTTCGACACGGCGTGTGCGCGTATCGGGACTGTCAGCGCGATTAAGCGGCTTTAATTCGTATCGAGCGCGGCGGCAAGCAAGGCTTTGGTATAGGGGTTTTGCGGCGCATCAAAAACTTGCGCTGCCGTGCCCATTTCTACACAGACACCATTTTGCATCACCATGACTTTATGCGATAGCGCGCGCACGACTTTCAAATCATGGCTGATGAATAAATAAGTCAGCTGCTTGTCTTTTTGCAAGCGCCGCAGCATAGCGATAATCTGCGCTTGCACCGAACGGTCGAGCGCACTCGTTGGCTCGTCGAGCACGATGAATTTTGGCTCTAAAATAAGCGCACGCGCAATCGCAATGCGTTGGCGTTGACCACCTGAAAACTCGTGCGGGTAACGATGCGCCGTTTCAGGGTCAAGTTCGACCTCGTGCAAAATAGCGCGCACTTTTTCAGCTATCTCAGTTTTACGAAGCGTCGGCTCATGTAGTTTCAGCCCCTCGGCGATAATTTCGCTGACGGCCATGCGCGGGCTTAACGCGCCATAGGGGTCTTGAAAAACAATCTGCATGTCTTTGCGTAAATTGCGCCGCGCTTTGCGGTCGCTGGCCAGAATATCTGTATCCCCCAGAAAGGCACGCCCCGTGGCGGCTTGTAAGCCCAATAGCGCGCGCCCCAATGTGGTTTTGCCCGACCCACTTTCGCCGACAATGCCCAGCGTCTCGCCTTTTTTAATATCGAATGAAACATCATTGACGGCTTTGACATGAGCATATGTGCGTTGCAAGAGGCCGCGCTTCATCGGAAACCAAACGCGGATGTCTTGGGCGTTGACCAAAACGCTGTCGCTGGTTGCCTCGGTTGGCGTTGCGTCTGGCTCGGCATTGATGAGCGTGCGGGTATAGGGATGTTGCGGCGTGTCAAAAATTGTCGCACACGTCCCCGCCTCAACAATTTTACCCGCTTGCATAACACAAATGCGGTCGGCCATTTTTTTGACCACCCCAAGGTCATGCGTAATCAGCAGCATCGCCATGCCGGTTTCTGCTTGTAATTCTTTCAGCAGGTCGAGGATTTGTTTTTGAATGGTGACATCAAGCGCTGTGGTCGGCTCATCAGCGATGAGCAATTGCGGCTTATTGGCCAGCGCCATGGCAATCATCACGCGTTGACGCTGCCCGCCCGATAGCTCGTGCGGCAGGGCAGTAAGGCGCGTCTCGGCATTTGGGATACCGACGCGGGTCAGCAAGCGCAGGGTTTCGGCGCGCGCTTTTTTCCCCCGAAGCCCTTGATGTATCTCGATAATTTCTGATATTTGCTTTTCGATGGAATGCAGCGGATTGAGCGATGACATCGGCTCTTGAAAAATCATCGAGATTTTTGACCCGCGAATCTGGCGCAAATATGTTTCGTCGCGTGCCAGTAGGTTTTGCCCGTCGAAATGTATCGCGCCGCCTTCGTGAAACGCCGACGGATAGGGCAGCAGTTTTAAAATTGACAGCGCGCTCACCGATTTACCCGACCCGCTTTCGCCGACCAGCCCGAGTGTCTCGCCCGGAAAAATATGGAATCTCACATTTTTGACGGCTTGACTGATGCGCCCGTCATTTAAAAACCCGACATGCAGATTCTCGATTTCTAGAAGCGGTGTCATGACAATGTCTTTCTTGGGTCAAAGGCATCGCGCACTGCTTCGCCGATGAAAATCAGCAGGCTGAGCATAATCGCAATGGTGAAAAATCCAGATAGACCGAGCCATGGGGCTTGCAAATTGGCTTTGCCTTGCGCCAATAGCTCGCCTAGTGACGGGCTTCCGGGCGGCAGCCCAAAGCCCAGAAAATCAAGCGATGTCAAAGTGGCAATCGAGGCGTTGAGGATAAACGGCATGAAAGTCAGGGTTGCGACCATGGCATTGGGCAATAGATGCCGCCACATAATGGTTGCATTGCCAACGCCCAAAGCGCGGGCGGCCTCGACATATTCGAAATTGCGCGCGCGTAAAAACTCAGCACGCACAACGCCGACCAGCGCGACCCAGCTAAACAACATTAAAATGCCGAGCAAAATCCAAAACCCCGGCTCGATGACGGAAGCGATGATAATCAATAAATAAAGCGATGGCACGGATGTCCAAATCTCGATAAAGCGCTGCAGGCCTAAATCGACCCACCCGCCGAAATAGCCTTGTACCGCGCCCGCCGCCACGCCGATAATCGATGAGGCGAGCGTCAATGCCAGCCCGAACAACACCGAGATACGAAATCCGTAAATAAGCCGCGCCAATACATCGCGGCCTTGGTCGTCTGTGCCAAGCCAGTTTTCGTCGCTTGGCGGTGCGGGCGCAGGGCGCTTAAGGTCGAGATTAATCGTGTTATAGCTATAGCGCAGAGGCGGCCAAATAATCGTGCCGCCTTGGCTTTCAATCAGCTCGGTGACATAAGGGTCGCGGTAATCGGCCTCGGTGGCAAAATCACCGCCGAATTCGGTTTCGGCATAGGGTTTGAAAACTGGCATGTAAAACGCACCCTCATGGCGGATGAGCAATGGTTTGTCATTGGCGAGAAACTCGGCAAAAAGCGTGACGCAAAAAATGACACCAAACACCCAAAGTGCCGCCATGCCGCGCTTATTGGCTTTGAAATTGCGCCATCTGCGTTGGTTGAGAGGGGATAATGTCATGGGCGCGTCCCTAGCCATTGCCTTGTGCGGCAAAATCAATGCGCGGGTCGACCCACATATAGGTCAGGTCTGAAATCAGGGTTACGACCAATCCGACCAGTCCAAAAATATAGAGCGAGGCAAAAACCACCGGATAATCGCGATTGATAATGCTCTCATAGGACAATAATCCGAGCCCATCGAGCGAGAAAATCGTCTCAATCAGCAGGGAGCCAGTAAAGAAAGCACCGATAAAGGCGCCGGGGAATCCAGCAATGACAATCAACATGGCGTTGCGAAACACGTGGCCATAAAGCACCCGCGTTTCGCTCAATCCTTTGGCGCGCGCGGTGATGACATATTGTTTTTTAATCTCATCAAGGAAGGCGTTTTTGGTCAAAAGCGATGTCGTCGCAAAGCCCGAAATCGACAAAGCCAGAACGGGCAAGGCGATATGCCAGAGATAATCGAGCGCTTTGCCAGAGAGGCTCAATGTGTCGAAATTTTCTGATGTCAGGCCGCGCAAAGGAAACCAGTCGAAATAAGAGCCGCCCGCAAACAGCACGATAAGGGCGACGGCGAATAGAAATCCCGGAATGGCGTAGCCGACAATAATCACCCCCGATGTCCACACATCAAACGCGCTGCCATCGCGCCGCGCTTTGGCGATGCCGAGCGGGATAGAGATGAGATAGGTCAAAAGCGTCGTCCATAAGCCAAGCGTGATGGAGACGGGCAGCTTCTCTTTGATTAAATCGATGACCGCCACATCGCGATAATAGCTATTGCCAAAGTCGAAGCGGGCATAGTCGCCGACCATTTTGAAAAACCGTTCATGGACTGGTTTGTCAAAGCCAAATTGGGTTTCCAATTCGGCAATAAATTCGGGGTCGAGGCCTTGCGCGCCGCGATATTTACTATTGGCGACGCTTTGTTGTGCGGCGGCTTGCGTGCTGCCATCTTGTGCGCTGGTAAAGCGCGATGTGGCACCCACATCATGGCCTTGCAATTGGGCAATCACGCGTTCCACCGGCCCGCCGGGTGCGAATTGCACAATGGCAAAGCTAATCGCCATAATGCCTAAAATGGTCGGCACCATGAGCAATAAACGGCGTAGAATATAAGCCCCCATTGGTGATACTCCCGTTTGCAACCCCGTTTGTAACTAAGGCTTAAATTATGACATGAGTTTGATTTGCAGCAAGTTTTTAACTCAGAATCTTGGCTATTGTTTCCACCAAATCGTTGGAAACCCCAGACTGTGCTTGGGCATGGGCTGCGGGTGCGTTAGCCCGCGCCAATAGGCAAGACGCTCGTACGGCGCATGCCATTGCGGCATAATATAATGGTTGGCAATCAGCACACGGTCGAGCGCGCGCGTGGCACTGACCAGCGCGTCGCGCGATTTGGCGAAAATAAGCGCCT
Source organism: Parvibaculaceae bacterium (assembly GCA_965221415.1). Lineage (GTDB taxonomy): Bacteria > Pseudomonadota > Alphaproteobacteria > RS24 > RS24 > UBA8337. Next base: position 1,678,516 of record OZ244887.1, on the reverse strand, counting down.
CGACCAGCGTGTCCACGGCTTTGTCTTTGATGCCGATATAATTGCGCCCGCCCGGCGTATCGGCGGTGCTGCTGCTCCAATAATCGCGCTGCTCATTACCTGGCGAGAGCGATTGGCTAAAGCTCATCACAATCGCGTCGTAATCATAGTTGGTGACGCGGTTTTGATATTGGGTGGGGTCGATGGTGCGAATCTTGGCGTCGATGCCCAGTTTGGCGAGGTTTTTAATATAGGGCGCGACAATGCGTTCAAAGGCGGGCTGCACCAATAAAAACTCAATGGTGAAGGCCTCGCCGCCCTTCTTCAGCTTGCCATCTTTGATATGCCACCCCGCTTTTTCTAGCAGGGCGCGCGCTTTGCGTAAGTTTTGGCGAATATTGCCCGAGCCATCGGTAACTGGATTTTGAAACAAGGGGGCAAATGTTTTTGTCGGTATCTGGTCGCGCAAAGGGGTGAGGTAGGCCAGCTCATTTTTTGAGGGCGCACCGCGCGCGGCGAGTTCCGAACCCTGAAAAAACGATCCAGTGCGAGCATATTGACCGTAAAACAGATTCTTTTGCGTCCACTCAAAATCATACGCCCAGTTCAACGCTTCGCGCACATATATATCGTCAAAGCGGGCGCGGCGCAGGTTAAAGACAAAACCTTGCATGCGATATATGTTTTCCAACTGGATGATTTTTTTCACCATGTCGCCGTTTTTTACCGCTGGCGTGTCATAGCCTGTCGCCCAAATCCGCGACGAAAACTCGTTGCGAAAATCTACTTCCCCCGCTTTCAAAGCCTCGAAAGCGACGGTGTCATCGCCGAAATAAATATATTTGATGCGCTCAATATTGTGCTTTCCGACATTCACATTGAGGTCTCTGCCCCAATAATTTTTAACGCGCTGATAGGTCAATGTGCGCCCCGCATCGATTTTGGAAATTGTATATGCCCCCGAGCTCGGCGGAATTTCCAGCGTGGTATTGGCCAAGGAGCGACCTTGCGCGTTCCAATAGGCTTTCTTCAATATCGGCAATTGACCGAGAATCATTGGCAATTCGCGATTTCCCGTCTGGCCGAACCGAAAGACAATCTCATGAGGGCTGACAATCTCATAGCCCACCACATCGCCATAATAAGCGCGGTAAAAAGGGTGCGCTTTCTTCAAGGCCTCTAGCGAGAAGGCGACATCATCGGCGGTAATCGGACTGCCATCTGAAAAACGCGCGGCACGGCGCAGTTTAAAACGCACCGATGAAAAATCAGCCGCGTGGGCAACCGCCTCGGCAATAAGGCCGTAGCCCGCGCTTGCTTCGTCTAACGAGTTGGTCATCAGCGTGTCGTGCAGCAGCCCCAGCCCTGCGGCGCTATTGCCTTTAATGGTGAAGCTGTTGAGATTGTCGAACGCGCCAATCGCTGCGATGCGCAACTCGCCGCCTTTCGGAGCGTTGGGATTGACGTAAGGCAAATGGGCAAAGCCCTTGGCCAGAGCCGGCTTGCCAAATAAAGATAGGCCGTGCTGCCAGTTTGGTTCAGCCGCGATGCCTATCGCAGGTATCAGCGTTAAAACGATACTCGCGATAAGCTGTGCAAAGCGGTGCATGGGTGCGGCTATTTTTGCAGGCTGTCGAGATAGGCGATGATATTGGCGCGGTCGGTGGCTTTTCGTAAGCCTGCAAATGCCATCGACGTACCCGCAACGTATTTTTTAGGGCTTTCTAAAAAGCCGTTCAGGGCTTCATAATTCCAGTTGCCGCCTTTATCTGAGAGCGCGCCTGAGTAGTTAAAGCCAGAGGCTTGCGCGACGGGGCGGTCAACCACACCAAACAGCGCGGGGCCAATTTTATGCGCCCCGCCGCTTTCGAAACTATGGCAGGAAATACATTTTTTGGCTGTTCGCGCACCTTTTTCAATCGAGGCGGTTTGCAGCAATTCGCCAATCGGCACTTCTATGGTCGCCACGGCTGCGGCGATGGGCGCGCCTTCTTCGATGACGCCTTCTACGATATAAGCGTCTGGGTTTGCAGGTTGCGTGTCGTACAAAATATCGCCGAGATTCTGTACCCCTAGATAAACCAGCAAAGTGAACAATACGGCACCAGCAATTTTGTTAAATTCAAAACTATCCATGATATTTCCCAAATCGGTTTAAAATTTTGTGCAGCTTACGCGCTTTGTATAGCTTTAGACTTGCGGCGTAGCGTCGCACAGATTAGGAAAAGAATAAAGCAGTGACGAAAGGAGTGTTGATGCGTGCGCAAAATCCAATTGTATTGATTCCGGCTCGGATGGCCTCGACGCGTTTTCCGAACAAGCCTTTGGCTGATATTTGTGGTCTGCCGATGATTGTGCAGGTATGGCATCGCGCCATGGAGGCCGATTGCGGGCGGGTTGTTGTTGCGGCCAGCGAGGTGGAAGTCGCAGATGCGATACAGGCGGTCGGCGGCGAGGCGGTGCTGACCGAGCCTGATTTGCCGTCTGGCTCAGACCGTATTTACGCCGCCCTCCAGCATATCGACCCGCAAGGTGCGCATGATGCTATCATCAATCTGCAAGGCGATTTGCCGACTCTGGAGGCGCATTTGGTCAAAACCACTTTGGCGCTGCTCGATGGCTATGATATGTCGACCTTGGTTGCCCCGATAATAGAAGCTGCAGATTATGATAATCCAAATGTGGTGAAAGCTATTCTGGAAATGACCGATGCGACCACGGGGCGGGCGCTTTGTTTCACCCGCACACCGCCAGAGCAGAATGAAGCGCCGCTATATCATCATATTGGTATTTATGGCTATCAGCGGGCGGCTTTGGCACAATTTGTCGGCCTGCCGCCGTCGCCATTGGAAAAACGCGAGCGATTAGAGCAATTACGCGCCCTCGAAGCGGGCATGTCGATTGCCGCAGCGGTGGTTGATACTGTACCCGTAGGTGTTGATACGCCCGAAGATTTAGCCCATGCTGAAGACGTGCTGAAAGCGAGACAATAATCATGGCCAAAATAGCATTTCAAGGCGAATTGGGGGCAAACTCTCACATTGCGTGTGCGGAACACTATCCCGATATGGAGCCGTTGCCGTGCACGACTTTCGACGATGCGTTCGCCGCTTTGCGCGCAGGCGACGCGACGCTTGCCATGATACCTATCGAAAATACGGCGGCGGGGCGTGTGTCGGATATTCATCGGCTCTTGCCGGGGTCTGGCTTGTATATTATCGGCGAGCATTTTATGCGCGTGAACCATTGCTTGCTTGGTTTGTCGGGGGCAAAAGAAAATCAGTTGAAGCATGTGCATAGCCATGAAATGGCGCTTGGCCAATGCCGCGATGTTATTGGAGAGCTTGGGTTACAGATGCATGTGGCGGCAGATACGGCGGGCAGTGCGCGCGATTTGGCGGCTGCTGAAACGCCCGACCATGGCGCGATTGCCTCAAAATTGGCGGCGCAGATTTATGGGCTGGATGTGCTGCGCGAGAATATCGAAGATAGCCAAACCAACACCACGCGATTTTTTGTTATGTCGGCCACCCCCGATGATGCCGAGCCGAATGGCGCGGATGTGATGACCAGTTTCATCTTTCGGGTGCGCAATGTGCCGGCTGCGTTGTATAAGGCGTTGGGCGGCTTTGCGACCAATAATGTCAATATGACCAAGCTTGAGAGCTATCAGCCAAATGGGTTTCTGGCGACGCAGTTTTATGCCGATATTGAAGGCCATCCAGATAGTGAGCCAGTGCGGTTGGCGTTGGAAGAGCTGAATTTTTATTGTTCCGAAATGGATATTTTAGGTGTCTATCGCGCCGCGCCAGAACGCGCTGCGCTGAAAGAGGGTTAAGCCCCTTCGGCAAAGGCTTTCATCAATTGATGCGCAATCGCCATTTCGGGCGGTATGCCAATCGGGCCATTGCCTGCCATGGACGCAATAATATCGCTGCGCGAAACCCAACGCGCTTCTTCAAGCTCGATTTCATCGACCGTAATGTCGCGGGTTTGCGCCTCGGCCATGCACCCAATCATCAACGAGCCGGGGAAAGGCCACGGTTGTGCGCCCAAATAGCTGACCGATGCGATTTCTAATCCTGCCTCTTCCATCAACTCGCGCGCCACGGCTTCTTCGATGCTCTCGCCGGGTTCCATAAAGCCTGCCAAGGCACTCAACATGCCATCGGGCCAGCCGCGTTGGCGACCCAATAAGCAATCTTCCCCATGGGTCGCCAGCATGATGACGACGGGGTCGGTGCGCGGGAAATATTCCGCACCACAAACGGTGCATTGACGCTTATAGCCGCCCTCAGCACTCTGTGTGGCACCGCCGCATCGAGCGCAAAAGGGATGGCGCAAGTTCCAGTCCAGCATCGCTTTGGCTTGCGCCAAAATAGCAAGCTCAGTGCGCGCCATATCGCCGGCCGCTGCGAGCACGCGCAAGTCTTCAAATTGCCCCATAGATTTGAACGGCCCCATATCTTCAGGATTGCTCATATGGCTGATATCGGCAGCAAAGAGTGGTTTCCCACGACGGTTCAAGCCCAAAAAGATAACTGGCATATCCACGCGCCACGCATCTTCAAAAGCGGTTTTCGGCAACCAACCCACATCGCGCCCATCGCCCGCTTGCAATTCGGGCAGCACTAAGGGGGTTAGCTGCCAAAGTGGCACAATCAAAGCGTCCTCTGAGGCCAGTTGCGCGGCGACCCAATCGGCATCGGTGCGCAAATTACCCGCGCGGTCAAGCGGGTTATTGGCAAACATAATCGGATTATCTGGCAAGGCCATGGGGGAGGTCTCCTTATGACACCCTTTATTCTACCCTGCCACGGCTTGTTATGGCGAGCAAGACCTGCCCTAAATAATTTGGCCCCAGACAATTCGGTCCCAGACAATTCAGTTAATGTCGTGCGTAAGGGGGTGGTGTGGTCGGCTAGCTCTGCTATAAAGAAGGGGAGAGGCTGGCGGCAGACGCATCCCTCGCCAACCGGGTCAGGTCCGAAAGGAAGCAGCCCTAACGAGGTCGGTGCGGGTTGCCTGTCCAGTCTCTCACTTTTGGGTCTCACGTCTGGATTGGTATCGCTATGGCATCGGATGATATGGAAAATGAAGCAACTGAGTCGCCCGAAGAAGCACCAGAGTTTTCCGATGATGCGCCGGGGTTCGATATTTTAGCCGAGGCCGATACGCAGCTTGAGACATCTGGTAGTTATAAAGTGCTGGCGCGTAAATATCGCCCGCGCAATTTTGATGATTTGATTGGCCAAGAAGCCATGGTTCAGACGCTCACCAATGCGTTTGAGACGGGTCGCATTGCGCATGCGTTTATGCTGACGGGTGTGCGCGGGGTTGGCAAAACCACCACGGCGCGGATTCTCGCGCGCGCGCTGAATTATCAGTTGGATGGTGAAGACCGCCCGAGTGTCGATTTATCAACAGATGGTGTCCATTGCGGGGCGATTATGGATGGCAACCATATTGATGTTATCGAAATGGATGCAGCCTCGAGCACGAGCATTAATGATATTCGCGAGATTATTGAGAATGTGCGCTATAAGCCCGCCTCGGCGCGCTACAAGGTTTATATTATTGATGAGGTGCATATGCTCTCTAAGGCGGCGTTTAATGGTCTTTTAAAGACTCTGGAAGAGCCGCCTGAACATGTGAAATTTATTTTTGCCACGACTGAGATTCGCCAAGTTCCGGTGACGGTTTTGTCGCGCTGTCAGCGGTTTGATTTACGCCGCTTGAGCATGGAAGACACGCAAAAATTGCTCGCGAAAGTGTGCGCTGCAGAAAATGTGACGCTGAGTGATGAGGTGGTGAAACTGATGGCACGCGCTGCGGATGGCTCGGCGCGCGATGGGCTATCGCTGCTTGACCGTGCCTTGGCGCATATGGATGGCGGTGCGGCACTTGACGAGGAAACCGCGCGCGCGCTTTTAGGGATGGCCGATAGGGGGCGGGTTTTCGACTTGTTCGATATGGTGATGCGGGGTGCGGTGCGCGAGGCGCTCGAGGAGTTTGAAGCGCAATATGTGATGGGCGCAGATGCGGCGGTGATATTGGCCGATTTGGCTGAGTTGACGCATTGGTTGACGCGGTTGAAATTTGTAGCCGCCGCGCAAGAAGATTTGGCCTTTTCGGCTGAATTGCGCGCACGCGGGCAACAGGCGGCAGAGGCGTTATCGATACGCGTTTTGTCGCGTATTTGGCAGGCTTTGGTGGCGGGTCATGCAGATATAGCGCGCGCGATGAACGCGAAAGCGGCGGCGGAAATGGTGCTTATTCGGCTTGCGCATTTGGCCGATACACCAACGCCAGACGAGTTGATTAAGCAATTTGAAACCGCCCCTCAAACTCCTTCTCAAGGTACGCCTCAATCTTCCCCTCAAAGTACAGAGCCAAGCACAAGTGCAAGCTCATCACCGCCGCTTATGTCGTCTGCGCCGATGCGCGATGGCCTCGCGCCGCAGCTTGCGCCCGAAACGTCTTATAGCGCGCCCCTCTTGAAAGATTTTCAGGCGGTCATCGACCTTGCCGCCGACAAGCGCGATATTAGTTTGAAACATGCGTTGGAAAATGGCGTTCATCTGGTGGCGTTTGAAGCGGCAGCGGGTGAACGAGCAGGGCGCATCGAGCTTCGTTTGGCCGAGGGGCAAGACAATATCGCGCAAGACTTAACGCGCAAATTGCGTGAGTGGACGACGCAAAACTGGGTCGTTTCATTGTCAAAAGAGCAAGGCGCGGCAACGATTGGGTCTTTGAAACGCTCGGCTGCGGAGCGTCGCGAAGATGCCGCCCGCCAAGACCCATTTGTGGTCGCCGCGTTGGCTGCTTTTCCAGATGCGGAGATTTTATCGGTCGATGATTTTGGCAGCACCGCGCACGATACTGCGCTTCCCGCCGCGCCCGATGAAATAGATGATGAAGACTGACGCGTATGGCCGGTCCTGAAATTGAAAATCTGGTAAAATATCTGGCGCGTTTGCCGGGGCTTGGGCCGCGTTCGGCACGGCGTGCGGTTTTGCAACTGATGCGGCGGCGCGAAAGCCTATTGAATCCGCTGAGCGATGCGTTGGCTGTGGCGCGTGACAAAATCGTCACCTGCAGCCAGTGTGGCAATATTGATACAACCGACCCCTGCACGATTTGCGCTGATGTGCGCCGCGATGATGCGGTGGTGTGCGTCGTCGAGGATGTCGGGGATTTATGGGCGTTGGAACGGGCGCAAGCTTTGCGGGGGCGCTATCATGTGCTGGGCGGCAGCTTGTCGGCGTTGGATGGCATCGGGCCAGAAGATTTAAACCTCGAGGCACTGCGTATGCGGTGCGCTAAGCCCGAAGTGCAGGAAATTATTTTGGCGACCAATGCGACTGTCGAGGGGCAAACGACGGCGCATTTCATCACGGATATGTTGTCTGACATGCCGTTGACGGTGACGCGTCTGGCGCATGGGGTGCCGGTCGGCGGTGAGTTGGACTATCTTGATGATGGCACGCTGCTGGCGGCGATGAAGTCGCGGCGTTAAGTCTAGTCGAGCAAATCTTGCGCGGCTTGCTCGGTGATGTTTCCAGCGATGTTTTCTGCGACATCTAACGAGGTGATTTTATCCCCCCGCGAGACGATTTTCTGGTTCGACGTTTCAATCTGTTGGATATCTTTTTCGGCTAGGTCAAAATGGCTGCGCAACTTGCCGACGCGCTCGCTCAGGCGGCCGACATCTTCGAGCAATGTGTGGACTTCCTGCTGAATAAGCCCGGCTTGCTCGCGCATTTTCACATCGCGCATAATCGCGCGCACTGTATTTAAAGTGAGCGACATCGTGTTGGGCGATACGGGATAGACGTGCATGGCGCGGCATTTATCAACCACATCGGGGATGCGCAGATGCAGCTCAGAAAAAATGCTTTCCGATGGCAAAAACATCAACGCCGCATCGGCGGTTTCGCCAGAGACGATATATTTATCGGCAATATCGCTTGCGTGTTTTAGCGTTTCGGATTTCATTCTCTTCAAGGCGGCTTGCGCGTCTGCGTCGGTGTCTGCGGTGCGCAGGCTTTGGTAAGACTCAAGCGGAAACTTACTGTCCACCACCACGGGGCCGGGCGGATGCGGCAGACGGATAAGACAATCGGCGCGCTTGCCATTGCTGAGCGTGTGCTGAAACTCATAGGCACTTTCGGGCAAGCCATCGGCGACGATATCGTTCAGCTGCGTTTCGCCAAAAGCACCACGCGCCTGTTTATTGTCGAGAATATGCTGTAATTCGACCACTTGGCTCGATAGCGCGGTAATCTCTTGCTGCGCCTTGTCGATAAGCGATAGACGCTCGCCCAAATCGCCCAAAGACTTGGCGGTTTTCTCGCGGGTTTGCACGATATTATCGTTCACATTTTTGTTCACCTGACCCAATTGCTCGGTCATGGTGCGGGCAAGGTCAACACGGGCGCGCTCTTGCGTGTCGGCCAACTCACCAAGACGACCCGCAAGCTGGCTCTGCTCTTGGCGCATCGTATCAATAAGGTCGAGCAGGGCTTGCCTGTCTTGGGTGTCTGGCGCGTTTTGAGGGCGGCGTTTCAGCCAAATCACAGCCCCAATCCCAAGCGTTACGAGACCCCCCACGCCGATAAGAAATAATAATCCATCCATTGGCTGAATATATCCGATTCGGGCTTTTCATTTTGGCGTCCCTTGACGCTAAGAAAGCAAACGCGTATTTCATGGAGCATGGCAATATACGAGATTATTGAAGTGCCGGATAAGCGGCTTAAGACCATTTCCGAGCCGGTGGCCGAGGTGTTGGACGCAACGCGCACGCTGATGGACGACATGTTGGAGACCATGTATGCCGCCAATGGTATTGGCTTGGCGGCGATACAAGTCGGCATTGCTGAGCGGATTATCGTTATGGATATTTCTGCGCCCCCGCCGCAAGACGGTGAGGAGCGCGAGGCGCTTGAGGAAGAAGGCCCGCGATTTTTTATCAATCCAGAAATTGTCTGGGCTTCTGACGAGACGCATAATTACAGCGAAGGCTGTTTGTCTGTGCCGGGTTTTTACGAAGATGTCGAACGCCCTGCGCGGTGCCGCGTGCGGTTTCTTGATTATGATGGTGTGGTGCAAGAGATTGATTGCGACGGTTTACTGGCGACATGTATTCAGCACGAAATGGATCATTTGAATGGCATTGTGTTTCTCGACCATTTATCGCGCCTGAAACGAGACTTGGTGCTGAAGAAGATTCGCAAAGCCGAGCGCGACGTGGCCGCGAGTTAGGCGCACGATATGGGCTTGCGTATTGTTTTCATGGGAACGCCAGATTTTGCGGTCACGGGCTTGAACGCCGTGCAGGATTTCGCCCAGAATAACGGCCATGAGATTATTGCTGCCTATACTCGCCACCCGACCGCAAAAGGGCGCGGCATGCAGCTGACCCAAACGCCAGTGCATCAAGCGTGCGATGCGGCAGGCATCGAGGTGCGGACACCGCAGAGCCTAAAAGATGATGCCACCCTTGACGGATTCCGCGCACTTAACGCAGACCTCGCTATTGTGGTGGCCTATGGCATGATTTTGCCCCCAAACTGGCTCGATGTGCCACGGCTTGGGTGCTGGAATATTCACGCTTCTTTATTGCCGCGATGGCGCGGGGCAGCGCCTATTCAGCGCGCGATTATGGCGGGCGATACGCATAGCGGTGTTAGCATTATGCAGATGGATGCGGGGCTTGATACGGGCGCTGTTTTGCTCAAGCGGGAGGTCGCCATCGAAGCTGATGACACGGCGGCCAGTCTGCACGATAGGCTTGCTGCCTTGGGGGCGGAAGCGATTGTGGCGGCGTTGCGCGACGCAGAAAATCTGAAGCCCGTGCCGCAAAGCGATGATGGGGTTACTTATGCGGAAAAAATTGATAAAGCCGAAGCGCGGCTTGATTTTACCCGTTCGGCGACGGAGTTAGCGCGCGATATTCGCGGGCTTTCGCCTTTTCCGGGCGCGTGGTTCGAGGCCGATGGGGTGCGCGTGAAAGTGTTGCGCGCCGATGCGTTGCAAGACGAGGGCACGCCCGCGACAGTGGCAGATAGCGGTGCGATAATTTATTGTGGCACGGGCGCGTTGCAGCTTATCGAGGTGCAAAAAGCGGGCAAAGCGGCGATGTCGGGCGAGGCGCTTATGCATGGGCGCACGCTTACACCCAACCAAGATATAGGCCAAAAAACATGACCACGCGCTATCGTCTGGTGATTGAATATGATGGCGCGCCTTATGTTGGTTGGCAAAGTCAGCGCGATGGCGGCGGCGTGCAAGATGCTTTATCGACAGCGATTGAAAAGTTTTGCGGTGAGCAGGTGACGGTGTTTGGGGCAGGGCGCACCGATACGGGGGTGCATGCGCGCGGGCAAGTCGCACATATTGATTTGGCCGAGGCGCTTGCGCCCGATGCGGTGATGGCGGGGATTAATTTTCATTTGAAGCCGCAGCCCGTGGCGATTATCAATGCGACCCACGCGCCTGCAGATTTCGATGCGCGGTTTTCTGCTTTGGCGCGCCATTATGAATATCGGCTTGTCTCGCGGCGCGCGCCTCTGGCACTCGACCGTGGGCGCGCGTGGTTCGTGCCAAAGCCGCTTGATGTGCAAGCCATGCGAGATGCGGCAAGCTATTTGGTGGGCAAGCATGATTTCACGACGTTTCGCTCGGCGCATTGTCAGGCGACCTCGCCGATTAAGACGCTGGCGCAATTGGATGTCGCCCAAGACGGCGATTTATTTATCATTACGGCTTCGGCGCGCAGCTTTTTGCACCATCAAGTGCGCTCGCTGGCGGGCGTTCTAAAAGTGGTGGGCGAGGGCAAATGGCGCCCCGAAGATGCCCGTACCGCGCTTGAGGCTTGCGACCGTACCGCATGTGCGCAAGTCGCCCCCGCCGACGGTCTTACTTTTATGAAGGTGGATTATCCTGCCGAGAAATAGTCGCTGAGCAGCTTTTCGTAAATCCGCGTCAAGGCGCGAATATCATCGACTGGCACGCGCTCATCAACCTTGTGCATGGTCGCCCCGACCAATCCGAACTCAACCACGCGGGTGACATCTTTGATGAAGCGCGCATCGGATGTGCCGCCAGAAGTCGACAAAACCGCTTGGTTGCCCGTGACATCCAAAACCGCCGCGCTCAACTGCTCGATGAAAGGGTTTGGCTCGGTCAAGAAGCAATCGCCTGTATGCGCCAACGATAATTCATAATCGCCTTGGCAGGCATCGAGCTGGGTTTTGACCCACGCGCTAATCGTGTCGGCTTGCCAATGGTCATTATAGCGAATATTGAACCGCGCTGTGGCCTCGGCGGGGATGATATTGGTCGTGACATTGCCGACATCAAAACTGGTGACTTCCAGATTAGAGGGCTGGAAATGCGCCGACCCCTCATCGAGCGATGCCGTACTGAGCGCGGCCATCATGCCCACGAGGGCGGGGACAGGATTATCGGCCAGATGCGGATAAGCGACATGGCCTTGCGTGCCGACAACACGCACCACGCCGTTCACCGACCCACGTCGGCCAATTTTAATCATATCGCCGAGCATCTCTGAATTGGTCGGCTCGCCAACCACGCAATCGTCGATGACCTCGCCTTGTTGGGTGAGCCAATCCAGCATTTTGCGCGTGCCATTAATGCTCGGGCCTTCTTCGTCACCCGTTATCAGCAGTGAAATCGACCCTTGCGGCGCGCCGTGGGTTTGCAAATGGCTCGCGGTAGCCGCGACGAAAGCAGCAATCGCGCCCTTCATATCGGCAGCACCGCGACCCCATAAATGATCATCGCGAATCTCGCCCGCAAAAGGGTCGACCTGCCAATCGCTTTCTGCGCCAACAGGCACAACATCTGTGTGACCTGCAAAACACATATGCGGTGCTTGCGTGCCAAGGCGAGCATATAAATTGTCGACGGCTTCTGTGCCGTCTTCTTCAAAGGGCAGACGCGTGCAAGCAAAGCCCAAAGCCTCGAGCGCGTTTTGCAGCACATCGAGCGCGCCCGCATCGGCAGGCGTGATGGACGGGCAGCGAATAAGCTTAGCTGCGAAATCCACCGAATCAATTTTTGGAATGGATGATGCCATTTTAATCTCTGAGCAGCTCGTTGACCGAGGTTTTTTTGCGCGTTTGCGCATCGACTGTTTTGACGATAACGGCGCAAGCTAGGTTTGGACTGCCATCAGTCGAGGGGAGCGTACCCGGCACGACCACCGAATAGGCAGGCACTTCGCCGCGATAAATTGTGCCACTGGCGCGGTCGACGATTTTTGTCGAGCCAGAAATAAACACGCCCATGGATAAAACCGCGCCTTCGCGCACGATGACGCCTTCTGCGACTTCTGAGCGCGCGCCGATAAAGCATTCATCTTCGATGATAACGGGGCCAGCTTGTAGGGGTTCCAATACGCCGCCAATGCCTGCGCCGCCTGAGATATGCACATTTTTGCCAATTTGCGCGCAGGAGCCGACCGTCGCCCATGTATCGACCATCGTGCCGCTATCGACATACGCCCCTAGATTTACAAAGCTTGGCATCAGCACCACATTGGGCGCGATATAGGCAGAGCGACGCACCACGCAATTTGGTACGGCGCGAAAGCCTGCTTCCTGAAAACGTGCGCTATCCCAACCGTCAAATTTCGATGGCACTTTATCCCACCAGCTTGTGCCTTGCGGCCCGCCCGCATGGGGGGTCATATCATTGAGGCGAAACGACAGCAGCACGGCCTTTTTCAGCCATTGGTTGACGTGCCAGTCTTGGCCAGATTTTTCAGCCACGCGCACTGTGCCGCTATCGAGGGCATCGAGGGCGGCATCAACGGCGGTGCGCACATCGCCTTTCGTGTCTGGCGAGATTGTCGCGATATCTTCAAAAGCGGCATTAATCAGCGGCTCGGCGGTGTTCATATCCATATTCAAAACGCTTTCTTTGGGGTGACTATAGAGGCAGAAATTAGCAGCCTTCCACGTTAAGTCAATCTAGCTTATGTGGCGGTTTTGGCAATCGTCATTAAAAACTGCGTCAAATCATCCGTCGTATAATCAATATGTGCTGCATTATGTGCGCGGTATTTCTCTGGCACATTCATTTTGGCGATGCCGTCTTCGCCTTCGTCATGGACAAGCACGGTGGTCATGCCAAGCTGATGGGCGGGGCTGAGATTGCGCGCCATATCCTCGAAATAAGCCGTTTTGCCCGCCTCAATACCAAACTGCGCGAGCATAAGCGGATAAATATCGGCCTGCGGTTTGGGGACATAATTGGCCGCGACAATATCGAAAATCCCGTCGAATAAATCGGCGATACCAAGCTGCGTTGATACGCGTGTCGCATGGGCACGCGTGCCATTGGTAAAAATATATTTCGGGCCCGTAAGCTCTTTGAGTGCCGCCGCCAGTGCTGGGTCGGGGGACAAAACCGATACATCAATATCATGCACAAATGCGAGAAACGGGTCGGGGGGCAAATGGTGTACGTTCATCAGACCTGACAATGTCGTGCCATATTCGCCGAGAAACTCTTTTTGCACGCGATAGGCTTCGGCTTTGTCGATTCCCAACGCGTCTTGAATAAACGCGGTCATGCGGGCATCAATTTGGGCAAACAGATTTTGTCCCGCGCGGTATAATGTGTTGTCGAGGTCGAATACCCAAGCCTCGATAGTGTTAAAATGCTGCATTATTATTCCAGATTAACTGTCCATTTGGGGGCTGTGCCAGTGTCGAGTTGGATAAATCCGTGCTGGTCGAAACCGCGCGCCCGACACGCCTCGTTGCTGTGAATGACAAACCGCGTTGATTTGGTACACAGTGTGATATCGCCGCCCCAGACTTTGCGTCGTCCCGCTTCGATAACTGTATTGCCTTGCGCATCGACCGCTTCAGCGTAGTAGAAATAAAATCGGTCGGTGAGGTTTTGGCTATACACTTGAGCGCAGCTATCGGCCAAAAGTCGCGCCCATCCACGGCTTTCAAAATTATCATCTTTCAGCATGCCCGTGGCCACCCACACCAGATGATTGGTCTTATTACATAAAGTCAGCCCGCGTTCGCGTGCCGCATTGCGCACGGTGCGCACCAATTTGTCCAATAAATTAGTGCCTTTGGTGGCGGCAGGGATGCCATAGCGCAGCTTATAGGCGGCTTCTGTTTCGCGGGTGCGCGCCCCGCCAAAACCGTCAATCGTGCCGATGTCATATTGCAAATCCGATAGCAAACGCTGCAGGCCGGCGGTGCGAGCGCGTCGGCGACCATAATCATTCTTCTCGGTAAAAGTGACCGTGCGCCGCCCCGAATTGGTGGTGACTTGCGCAAGGTCGGCTTCGACATAACCACGGCGGCGACAATCGCGCCGCCCCTCGACCGTGAAGCGGGCATTGTCAGCACCGACACAAAATCGCTCGCTGCCATCAAACACTAAACCATCGCCGATATGCGCCACGTCCGATTTGGCAAACACAAAGGCTTGCGCGTTATTGGGTAAATCGTCCAAGGCGTTTTTGCATTGGCCGGGCAGCACGTTAATCCACCCTTCGGCTTTGCTGGCGACGCCTTGCTGATACGCAGCGGCGACTTGCAACACATAAGATGTTTCATTGCATAATTTGAGATTGGCTTGTGCCGTGCTTAATCCACATGCCATCACCAAAACGCTCAGCCATAAGAGAGAAAAGCGCGCGCGCATATTACTCAACCAGTGTACCGGCACCCAGCGCGGTAAATAACTCGAGCAAAACCGCATGCGGCACCCGACCATCGAGAATGGCGGCCGCGCCAACGCCGTCTTTGACCGCTTTCACCGCGGTTTCCAGTTTCGGAATCATCCCGCCCTTTGCCGTGCCGTTTTTAATCAGGCTGGCGGCTTGGCGCACACTCAAGCGTTCCACCAGTTGATTTTTCTTGTCCAACACACCTGCGACATCGGTCAGCATAAGCAGACGCTCGGCGGCCAAGGCACTGGCGAGCGCACCCGCAGCAGTATCGGCATTGACGTTTAGGGTCTGGCCTTTGAGCGACGTGGCGATGGGCGCAATCACTGGAATAATATTCGAGGCCAACATGGTATCGAGCACCTGCGTATTGATTTTTTGCGGCGTGCCGACAAACCCCAGATTGACCGCTTTTTCGACATTCGACCTGCGGCTTTTGGCGGTGGTTTTGGTTTTTCGCGCGACCAACAGATTTCCGTCTTTGCCTGACAAGCCAACAGCTGTGCCGCCCGCATTATTGAGGGCTGTGACGATTTGTTTGTTAATCGCCCCTGCGAGCACCATTTCGACGACTTCGATGGTTTGCGCATCGGTGACCCGCAAGCCGTTTTGAAAAGTCGACTTTATGTTGAGCCGCGCCAACATGGCGGCAATTTGCGGCCCCCCGCCATGGACGATAACTGGATTAATGCCCGCCTGTTTCAGCAGCACGACATCATGGGCAAACATTTGCGACAGCTCTGCGTCGCCCATGGCATGGCCGCCATATTTAATAACGACGGTTTTTTTGTCATAAAGTTGCATGAAAGGCAGCGCTTCGGTGAGCACATGCGCTTGCTTCAACCAGTTTTGTGAACTGCTTGTTTTCCGCGAGGTTTTAGGCGCGGATTTAGGTTTTGATTTCTTTGCCATGGGCAAACTCCAGCTTATCTTCCCGCCTTATATCCCAATTCGGTCAAATCAACCAGACTTGCAATGGCGGCGCGCACCAAATTAATGCCGAGCGATTTTTCGCTTGAGGTTGCGATAATCTCTGGAAATGCGGCGGGGCGTTTGGCGAGCGCGGTCTGTGTTTGCTCGACAACATGCTCTAGCTGACCCTTTTTTAGCTTGTCCACTTTGGTCAGAATAATTTGATACGACACAGCGGCGACATCAAGCGCGTCCATCATCGCCAGATCATTTTTCTTTATGCCGTGGCGTGCGTCTATCAGCACAAAGACGCGGCGCAGATTAGCACGGCCACGCAAATACGCATTGAGCAATATATTCCACGCAGCAATTTTGGTTTTGCTCTCGCGCGCATAGCCATAGCCCGGTAAATCAACGAGCCACGCCGCCCCGCCATTGCGCTGTGGGGCGAGCATGAAAAAGTTCAGCTCTTGGGTGCGCCCGGGGGTATTAGAGGTGCGCGCAAGGCCTTTCGTGCCCGTGACGGCGTTAATCAATGATGATTTGCCAACATTCGAGCGTCCCGCAAAGGCGATTTCAATGCGGTCAGGGGGCGGCAAATGCTCAAGCCCCACCACGCCAAGTCGAAACTCAGTGCCTTGCGCCAATAGCCATTTTCCAGCTACCAGCAGATGCTCATTATCCGTCTTTTCCATCTTGTGCGCTCGAGGCCGATTTTTTGCGCAAGCCCAGATTGGCAAAAAGCTCAATCTCTACCCCGTTGCGGCGCATAATATAGCCTTGTTGGAGGAGCGACAGGAAGTTGTTCCACGCCCAGTAAATCACCAGACCAGCGGGGAAACCGGCCAGAATAAAGGTAAAGAAAATTGGCAATATCTGGAACATCCGCGCTTGAATCGGGTCGGGCGGCGGCGGGTTCATCTGCATTTGCACAAACATGGTGATGCCCATAAGAAGCGGCCAGACACCAATCAGCAAAAAGGCTGGCACATCATATGGCAGCAATCCAAACAGATTGAATAAAGACGTTGGGTCGGGGGCGGATAAATCTTGTATCCAACCAAAAAACGGTTGGTGACGCATATCAATGGTCACAAACAACACTTTATACAGCGAGAAAAACACTGGAATTTGCAGCAAAATAGGCAGACAGCCCGCTAGCGGATTGAGCTTTTCTTCGCGGTAGAGCTTCATCAATTCTTGCTGTTGAGCTTGGCGGTCGTCTTTATGCACCTCGCGAAGCTGCAGCATGCGGGGTTGCAATTTTTTCATCTTGGCCATGGTTTCGTAAGAGCGATTGGCGAGCGGAAAAAACGCTAGCTTGATGAGCACAGTGACCAGTAAAATGGCGACCCCATAATTGCCGATGAGCGCGTAAAGGAAATGCAAGGCGGTAAACATCGGCTTGGTGAGAAAGTAAAACCAACCCCAATCAATCAGCAAATCAAACCGCGTGGCACCAGCATCGGCATAGCCGTCAATCAGCTCGACGGTTTTGGCACCGGCGAAAAACTGATGCGTGGCTTGTATTGTTTGGCCAATGGCAAGGGCTTGTCCTGCGAGCAGAAAATCGGCGCGATAGACGGGCAAAGCCGTATCCGCGCTGACGACAAACCGACCCGTGAAAGGCGCATCTTGCGGCGGAATAAGGGCAGCCGCCCAATATTTATCGGTAAACCCAAGCCATCCTTGCTTGGCGGCGGTCTTTATCGGGCCATCATCGGCTAAATCATCATAATCAATTTCCATCAGGCCTTCGCCCTCTTCGCCGAAAAAGCCAATCGGGCCTTCGTGCAAGATAAACAAGTCTGTGGTGTCGGGACGACCTGAGCGCGTAATTTGGCCAAACGGATAAAGCGTTAGTGCCGCGTCGGTTTTATTTTCCGCGCTTTGGGTGACGGTGAACATGAAGTTTTCGTCGACGGAAATATGCTGCTCCAACACCAGACCCTCGGGGGTGACATGGCGCAGCGTAACGGGTTGGGTGGGGGTTAAGGTTGCGCCTTGGGCGACTTCCCAGATGCTATTTTCGTCGGGCAGCGTCACATTGGCGTTGGCGGCTGCGATAAATCCATGGTGGGTTTGCCAATGACCCTTTTGGCCTTCAGGCTTAAACAGAGGCTGGCGCGGGGCGTTGGCACTGGCTGTTGCGCTATAATTGCGCAAGACTAAATCGTCAAAGCGTGCGCCCATCAAAGCGATTGTACCGCTGAGCTGCGGCGTTTCGATGGCCAAGCGTGGGGTGGATGCAAAGCGCGATGCGGCGCGGGGGGCTGCAACTTCTGGCGTGATACTCGGTGTCACTTGGGGTGCTGCTTGGGGTGCGACAGGCGTGTCTGTCTTGTCCGCTTGTTGGCCCGATTGTTGGATAGCCTTGTCGGCGGCGATGCGCGGCTCGGTGACCAAAAACTGCCAGCCCACCAAAACCGCAAGGCTTAAGATGACCGCTACGAGGAAATTATTTTGTTCGTTCACCTTGGGTTTCTCCTAATTCGCATTTGACTTATGGATGGCTTTGAGCGCCGAGCGTAAATCATTTTGCAAGGCTGTCCAGTTGCGCGGGGTCGTGTGGACACGCCCAATCATGACATAATCATAACCGACGCGGCCATCGGTCGGCAAAATTTTGTGCGCGATAGTGCGTAAACGTCGACGGATACGGTTTCGCATCACAGCATTGCCGGTTTTTTTACTGGCGGTAAGCCCAAAGCGAATGGGCGTTGCGGCGTTTTCATCTGGGCTGCGTTGGCGCGCTTGTAATATAAGGCCGCGGCGTACTTGCTTATCGGCTTTTGCCGCAGCCAGATAGTCGCGTCGAACACGCAGCGAAGACAGTGCCTTGGCGGCCTTAGTCATGGGGTCGGCTTAGGCAGACAGTTGCTTGCGGCCACGCGCACGCCGCCGCGCTAAAACAAGACGACCGCCTTTAGTGGCCATGCGAGAACGGAAACCGTGACGCCGCTTGCGTACCAGATTGCTCGGTTGGAAAGTTCTTTTCACGTCGTCTGCTCCTTAAAAGACTTTTGAGGGCAAAGGCAATTTTATTGCTTTTGTCGAAGTCTTTAGCTAAATGCTTGTGTATCTATATCTTGCGCGGGATTTAGCTAATAATTGCCCGAAAGTCAACTTTGAAAGCCAAATTTAACAGAAAGAATAAGTATGTCTGAAACGCCTAAAACCAAATCTCCTGTTTCGCGCTTTGCCGCCTTGCTCGGCTTTGTCGCTTTGATTGGCCTGTTTTTTGCTTTCGATGGCGATAGCTTTATCAGCTATGAAAGCTTGGCTGCGAATGAAGCCGCGCTGAAACGCGCCGTAGCCGATAATCCGCTATTTACGGGTTTGATTTATCTGGCGGTTTATGTCGCGGTCGTTGCGTTTTCTTTGCCGGGGGCGTTGTGGCTTAGCCTTGCGGGTGGGTTGATGTTTGGCACATGGGCAGGTGGTCTGTTGATTGTGGTGAGCGCGACTTTGGGCGCAAGCGGCTTGTTTGTTGTTGCGCGCTTTATTGCGGGCGATGCGTTGCGCGCACGCGGGGGGGCGGCGCTTCAAAAATTCGAGGCAGCGTTTAACCGCGATGCACTATCTTATTTATTGGTATTGCGGCTGTTGCCAATTTTTCCGTTTTTCATCGTCAATCTGGGGGCGGCTTTGGTCGGCGTACGGTTTCCTATCTTTCTGCTCACCACATTTTTTGGGATTATGCCGGGCACGTTTGTTTTTGCCTCTATCGGCAATGGCATTTCGGTTGTGTTGCAGGCGGGCAAGCAGCCAGACCTCGGCCTTATCACCAGCCCTGAAATTTTATTCCCGCTGATGGCGCTGGCTGTGCTTTCATTGGCACCCGTCATTTGGCGGCGATTTAAAAAGGAAGCGTAGATTATGGGCGAACATATCAACACCGATATATGTGTGATTGGCGGCGGCTCAGGCGGGCTATCGGTCGCGGCCGGCGCGTCGCAAATGGGCGCGCAAGTGATTTTGGTCGAAGGCCATAAAATGGGCGGCGACTGTCTGAACTATGGCTGTGTGCCGTCAAAAGCACTCTTGGCGGCTGCGAACCGCGCGGTGGTCGGCCAGAATAATGCAGATTTTGGGCTGTCGACTCCCAAGATTAAAGTCGATTTTGCCAAAGTCATGGCGCATGTGCGCGATACCATCAAAGCCATCGAGCCGCTCGATAGCGTCGAGCGTTTTGCAGGGCTTGGCGTGCGCACCATCGAGGCCAAAGCCAAGTTTATAAATCGCGAAACCATCAAGGCAGGGGACACGAAAATCACTGCGAAACGATTTGTTATCGCAACGGGGTCACGGGCGGCCATCCCGTCTATTTCTGGGTTAGAGGCCGTGCCTTATCTGACCAATGAGACGATTTTTGATTTGCAGCGCCAGCCCAAGCATTTGCTTATTTTGGGTGGCGGGCCTATCGGTGTTGAAATGGCGCAAGCCTTTGTGCGTCTTGGCAGCAAGGTAAGCCTTATTGAGGCTGGCCAGATTTTGGGGCGCGAAGATAGCGAATTGAGCGTCCATGTGCGCGACCAATTACAAGCCGATGGCGTTGAGCTGATTGAGGGCGCAAAAGTCACGGCGGTGTCGGGTGTCCAAAAGATAAGCCTCAAATTTGTTAAAGACACAGGCAAAAAGGGTACATTGAGCGGCGATGCGCTTTTGGTCGCGGCGGGACGGGCGCCAAATCTCGATGGCCTAGATGCCGAAAAAGCAGGCATCACACTCAGCCAGACACCCAATCGCCATATTGTCGTTGATAGTCGGATGCGCACGACTAATAAGAAAATCTTTGCCATTGGCGATGTTGCTGGCGGGCCACAATTCACTCACGCAGCGGGCTATCATGCGGGGCTGGTCATTCGCAATATCTTGTTTTTCCTGCCCGCCAAAGCAAATTATACAGCCCTGCCACGCGTGACTTATACAAACCCTGAATTAGCGTCGGTCGGGCTTAGCGAAACAGCTGCACGGGCGAAGTTTTCAGCCATCAAAGTGCTGCGTTGGCCTTTTGAAGAAAACGATCGGGCGCGTGCCGAGCGCGACATGCGGGGGATGGTGAAAGTCATCACCACGCGAAAAGGGCGCATTTTGGGCGCGTCGATTGTCGGCGCAGGGGCGGGAGATTTGCTTGCCCCATGGACGATGGCACTGGCGCAAGGGCTTTCAATCTCGGCCATGGCGGGGGTTATC
The DNA here is from genome assembly GCA_965221415.1 of Parvibaculaceae bacterium. GTDB lineage: Bacteria > Pseudomonadota > Alphaproteobacteria > RS24 > RS24 > UBA8337. Next base: position 1,657,698 of record OZ244887.1, on the reverse strand, counting down.
GCGCCTTATCCAACGCGCGGCGAAGCGTCCAAGCGTGCCGCAGGTGATTATTATACCCCGACTTTGTTCGGCCCCCGCACACGAAAAATCATCGGCCTTTTATCTAAATTGAGACGCTAAACCTAAAACACGCGGCAATTCACATTATATTAACCTAATTTCAGTATGTTAAATACATATTGTTATGTTTTTTTCATGACACTATATTAAATAAGTCGTGGAAGGAAGTTGCGTGTTGCGTTTTTTTAAAGGGTCTAATGTTGTGCGTTTGCCGCGACGGCTGACGAGTTTGGCTTTGGTGACCGTGATTGCCGCCCAATTGGGTGTGGTTTTGCCATATTATCTGGGCGGTGTTGTTCAAAACACGCTCGACCGTAGCGTTGAACAAGCCGCGAGCCTATCGCAGCTGAGTGGCATTTATGATTTGCAAGGGCGGCGTGCTGATAGCGAGACTGAAGGCTTGATGTTGGCTGGCTTCGAGGTCATCCATGCCGCGCATGCGGAAAGCAAGCGGGTTTGGCTGATTACGACACCGACACCGCAAGCGCCAGTGAAAGTGGTTGATTCAACAAGCTCTAATATTATCGCGCGTGCGAAATTTGTTTTTTGGGTGCTGACCTGCCCGCGCGATAAATTTTTTGCCATGCGCAATGGCACTATTAGCGGGGCAGAAAATGTGCACGCCATCTCATCTTTTGGCATTTGGCACGATTATTTATATTCTGTTTTTCAGCGCGTTCTCATCGCAACGGCGTTGATTGTCATCATTATGATTATTGTTTTTAATACGGTTTTGCAGCGGTTTTTGTTGCAATCTCTGGACGATCTTTTTGTGCAGCTTTACGGCAATGCGGTGTTGGATGCCAACCATGCGGTGACCGATAAGAAATCATTGCAGGCCAAATTGGCCAGTTTTCAAGAGCGTATGCGCAGCCATGTTGATGAGCAGGCACGGCTTGCTTCATTGGGGGCAGGCGCGAGTTTTTTAGCGCATGATATGCGCAACTTGCTGGCCAGTCTGCAGCTCAATGCGGAACAGCTTATGCAAATGCCTGAGACCAACCAGCGTCGCATTGGTGAGCGTTTATCGGCCGCGATTGGTCAAGCTCTGTCGCTGACCGAGTGGGCGGCACTTTATACGAGTAAAAAGCGTGAAGACCTCAATGTCGACCGCCAAAAGCTTGCACCGATTATTACAGACGCGTTGGATTTCGTGCGCTTGCACGACCCGCACCGCCGCGTGCGCCTTATCAATGAATGCGGCGATGATGTCGAAGTGGTGGCGGAGCCGACTTTGATGTTTCGGATTATTTACAATCTTGTGCTGAACTCGATGCAGGCGATGAAGGGTCGAAAAGGGCGGCAAAATATTCGTGTTGAAGCGCGCAGCGATGACGAGCAATGCACGATGTATATTTCAGATAACGGCCCGGGCTTGCCGAAAAATGGTCAGGGGGATTTGCTCATGCCCCAGCCGCCCGGCGCGCATCGCCCTACGAGTACGGGGCTAGGGCTTAAAATTGTCACCGATTTAGTGTCGTGGCATGGCGGCAAAATAGATGTGGTGCGCGCCGATGAACACGGCACGCATTTCAAACTTATCCTGCCGCACCAAACCCCCGGGGCGCGGCGTGATACGGCTGTGGTTGACGATAGGTCGGTTGAAGAGTAGCGTCAGCTTTTGCTTTAGACACGAGGTCTGTTGCCAAATGGCACACGCACAATTACCTATTTTAGCGCCTGGTTCGCGCAATTTAATCACCGATATTGAGGGCATTTCGGTCGGCCATGCGGTCGATGAAACCGTGCGCACGGGGGTCTCGGTTATCATGGCCGAGACGGCGGCTGTGGCTGCGGCAAGCGTGTCGGGCGGAGGGCCCGGCACACGCGAGACTGATGCTTTGCAGACCGGCACTTTGGTCGATAAGGCCGATGCTGTGGTGTTGGCGGGAGGCTCGGTTTATGGGCTGGACGCTGCCTCTGGGGTCACCGCGGCGATGGGCGCGGGAGGCCGTGGGTTTCCAACTGGTGCGCCATTGCCATCGCCGATTGTGCCGTCGGCGATTTTGTTTGATATGGCCAATGGTGGCGATAAAAATTGGGGCGAGACGCCGCCCTATGCGGCGTTGGGACGGACGGCCTATAAGGCTTGCGGCAAGGATTTTTCATTGGGCAATCAAGGGGCAGGCTATGGCGCGCAAGCGGGTCAGCTCAAGGGCGGGCTGGGCAGTGCGTCCACCCAAATTGGCGACACGGTGAAAGTCGGCGCGCTGATTTCGGCCAATCCATTGGGCAGTGTGGTTGATGCAGGCGGCCATTTTTGGGCGCAGCCTTTGGCTTTGTCGCATGAGGGTGAGGTCGAGTTTGGCCACGCCGATAGGCGCATGGAGATAGCCGATGGCACGGCGCATCCTATGGCTGGCTCAAAACTGGCGACGGCTTTGGGCAATACGACGATTGGCGTGGTTGCTGTGGCGGCTGATTTGAGCGTTGCGGAGGCCAAGCGTGTTGCGATTATGGCGCAAGATGGATTGGCGCGCGCGGTGCGCCCGATTCACACGCCCTTTGACGGCGACTGCCTGTTTGTGTTGGCGACGGGGCGTGAAAAATTAGCGGAGAACGATGCGGCGCGCCCGCTTGCTTTGGCCACGTTGGGGGCTTTGGCGGCGGATTGCGTTGCGCGTGCGGTGGCGCGCGGCGTTTGGCATGCGGAGCGTCTGGGGGATATGCCGTCCTATCGTGAGCAGTTCGGCGGTTAAGGTTTCATTATCGCTTGCAATCGTTTTGCGCACCGACTACAACGGCACAATTCAGGGCACCGGTAGCTCAGCTGGATAGAGTACTTGACTACGAATCAAGGGGTCGGGAGTTCGAATCTTCCCCGGTGCGCCATTTTTCTTCAAAATTTTTGCCGATTTTTTTGCGACGAGTGGGTTTTAGACCAACACTTGAAAAATATATAAAAAAGTGTATATTTCTATGTGGACAGAGAAAAATCTCAGTCGGAAATAAGGGGTGCTTCGGTAGCCCTTATTTTTTTGGGAATATCTTTTTTCCTATGGTATTCCTACCTCTACGGAAGAATTTTTGGTTTATTATATCAAACGCTCGATTTTTCTGACTAGGAGAGCAAATATGGCTTCCGATTGGATGACCAACTAAATCAGCGATTTGTAACCCTGCTAGGTTTGATTGTTTTTTCGCGAATTTAAGCGTTAGCGGAGTCTCACCGTAATCGCGCTTATGTGTCTGCTTTCTATCATATTCATTGTTGAGAATCTTGGTAAATTCTTCTCTCAATTGTTTATCCTCCTTTTTTCCCCTGCTTTCCAAAATAACATGAGTTTCTCGCTGCTGTTGATTATTCAACAAAAGAAAATCATTCAATCTTTCAAGACAGAACTGCAATGCCATATGATACATATCGCGTGAATTTTTCTTAAATTCAGATTTTCTAATTCCCGCGGAAATAAGAACATATCGCGCCTCTTCCATGATTTCGTTGACTGCTCCTATAAATTTATTGTGTTTTTCTTCATCCATCAAAAAGGTAAAATCCCCACGCTTTTGGCGTATGTCGTAGCTATGTAAATTGACAGTATCGTGCCCAAAAAACTCAAACTTCAATTCTTGGATGCTGGGGATAATATACCGGCGGTAAGTGTCCTTTTTGACAATCACAAATGTGAGTACAAACACAGGGTATTTGGGGTCGCCCGGTAGAGAGGGATCGCCACTTTCATCAACATAGACGATATAATCAGAAAAACTCATTTCACCAACATAGACGATATAATCAGAAAAATTCAATCGCTGAATGGGCTTTGGTGTACGAAAGCTATTTCTAGTTTTTCTTGGCTTCTCGCTGTCAAATAGAGGCACGAATGTTTGCACGCGGTGCAAAACCCGCCTATCCTGTCAGCCAGAAAAACAAAAGCGGGAAAGTCGCAGAGGAGAGTCTAATGAATGTTTTACGAACTAAGGTTTCCATTATCCTTATGGCAGTGCTTGTGGCGGGGTGCTCGACATTGGATGGCGTACTTGACCGAGAAGCAGAAATTGTTTTGCACACGAAATTGTCCCCTGAGAAAGTAGAGTCGTGCGTGATCCGTCATTTCTCTGACAGACCCACCCAGCTCAGCAAATTGCGTCATCCCACAGCAGATGGCTGGGTCATCACGTCTTATATTGGCAGTATTGATTTTATAATTGAAGGTATTCGAAGCGGCGAAGGGACAAGAATTATTTACAAACGTGCCTCGTTTATGAATAGGGCTGGTAACACCCCATCACCTGCTAAAGCCGAAAAGAAAATTAGAAGATGTGTGCGGTAGTCGGCGGCATGAAATGATGCAAGCTTGGGCGGATTACCCCGATGAATTAAAACAGAATGCAGGGAATCTGTTTTAGAAAAGGGAGTAAATTGATATGTCAAAACCCGCAAATATATTAAATCAAAAAAAGGATGCTGACCGCACGTTGGATAAACGTATTAAGAGAGGTGTCTTTATAGTCGTCGGTTTTACGTGGTTTTATTTATATGCTGGGGGTGGCCTTAAAGAAGACCCAGATAAAAAAGACCCAGAAAAGGTAATTACGATTTTTGATTTTTTAACAGTTAATTTAACGGAACAGAAATTTTTATATATTTTACTCATTCTTACTGCGCTTGTTTGCATGCGGCTCATATATCGAATTGGTATATCCAGAGGATATAATCACTATTACGATAGTGCAGAAAAGAAATACGATGAAAAGTATTCTACAGATGAAAGCTGTGATTACAAAAAAAGAAAAGAAGAAATTGAAAAATCATATAAAGAAAAAGCAGAATGCTTAACGTTTTTTGACAAATATATAATAGGTTTAGGTATTCCAGTCGTTATAGCTTCAGTAACAATTATCTGGCTTGTCTTTAAAATTGGTCAATTAAGTTGCCCGACTTGTTAAATTAGTATGCCACTTCCTAAGCCGATGATATTTGTAAAGCACTGGCACTGTGGTGTGGCTAGAATTGCGAAAAGAAAGTTTAATTAAGGATGAATAGCAGTTAATCTTTGCTGTTTTTGGGGTGCGGGTCTTCTGGAGTTTTGGGCGCAGATACTGGAGGCGTTGTAATTGGAGATTGGCTAACAGGTTTATTAACAAATGCACCCTTTTCAAGTTTTGGTCCACTGGGTGCCTCGCGATTATGCGGGTTAGACTTTTTATCTCGATTGCTCATGTAAGGATTATAGCGGCGATTCTTTTGTAAAACTATCTCAAGATAGCTAAAAGAAAAGTTAAAATGACTGCAATTGAGAAAGTAATGAATGTTGTTATAGAGAGATATTTTAATGCACGATTTCCTTGACTGATTTCATCTATATTTCCGCCTAGCATCTTCTCAGCGTAATCAGCATTTTTCCAAAACGTAATTAAAACACCTATGATAGTTACAATAAAAGCCAGCCCAGCAGAAACCCATATATGACACTCTAATGATTCAACTGGCTTACTATAAAATAATAACCCCAAAGCAAGTGATGAAATTGTCAGAAGAGCTTTATCCACTTCCATACGACTTTGCATCCAAACATTTAACCAAGTTTGGTAGTGCGCGATGTTTTTACCAATTTCTTTCTTGATTTCTGTTTTGTCATCTTGGTTTTGCATATCTATTTTTCATTAATCCGAATTCATTATCTAACAAATATCGTTTAGTTTTAGATTATTCTGAACTTATAATTTCACTTTTATTTTCTTAATCCGAAAACCCATGTTTTCTGCCGTGTTCACCTTCCCTGAAATAAATTCAAAATAGGGAATGGGGGATGGTTTCGCGTATCGCAATCGCATCTTACTTTCTGTCATCTTTCAATAGCGAACAGAAGGGACAAACAATGTCTAATGATGAACACGACAATCACCCGCCTAAGACTGAGAGGTTTTTACGTTGGCCGGATGTGCAAATGCGTGTCGGCATATGCCGAAGCCATGCGCATAATCTGATTAAAGAAGAAAAATTCCCCGCGCCGATAAAACTCACTGGCGGTCGCGCCAGCGCATGGCTCGAAAGCGAGATTGATGCGTGGATTGATGCGCGGGTGAAAGAAAATCGATAGGTAAATTTGAGCATTTACTCTGATAAAAACTCTTTTTCGAATAAAGCTTTTAGTTCATCTGCTGAAAACACGGATAATTCTTGCCATGCTAGCCTTATACCAATTCGCTTTATGATTTTTTCTATTGTCTTAGCAACGAATAATGATTTTTTGTCTTTGTTATCGATCAAATCCGATAAAGCCCAAATTAAAGAGGCTCTTATATTTGTATCACCGAATACGGAACTCTTAGATACAGCCGAATTTATCAGATTTTCCCAATATGCCTGATTGATACGCAAAACTTTTGTCACCTTTTCCAAATCTGCTTGAGCTGTGTCGCAAACTTCTCGTGCTATATGCCCACGCCACCAAGCGCGTGCGAAAGGGCAATCAACATAAACGGTTCTATTTCCGCGCGCTTCTGGCAAACCGCTTAAACGACGAATAGCGGTGCGCACGATATTATCTATATCCTTTGCATCGCCGCCACTTAGGGCTTTGTCGATACGCTCAAGCCCTCTCGGAAGTGTGCCACCGTTAGCCGCCAAGTAGCACGCCTCAATTTTACCTTCCTTGATATGGCGCAATGTCATATAGCCCCAGAATGTTGCGCGACAAGCTTGTGCTGGTGTTATGGCTTCCCATTTTTCAAATAGGTCTTTTTCTGCTGACGCTGGTAATTCTCTGAATTCGTCTTCGCTCAGCTTGTCTGATACTAAATCAAAATCAGTGCCTTCATCATGGGTTTCTGTTGCGTTTTCTATCCAAGCAATGAATTGCGTACTATCTTTTAGAACGCCAAGAAATTCTCTTTGTAGCGCGCTGCCTTTTTCTTTAATAAGGCGTTTTCGCAAAGCAGAATAATCTGCATCATTTAATTCTCGATAAGCCATTATTCGTCTTCTTCATCAGCTAATGCTGGCACATGGATGGGGTATAATGTCGTTGCCGCATGGATAGGGTCAAAATTCTCATCATTCCAGTCACTGCCGAATTCATCACAAAGCTTGTCGCTTAGAATTTTCAAATTTGAAAAAGCGTCATTGCTATTGTCGTCATCTTCTTTGTAACCATTTTTAAGAATTTCAAAGCATCGGCTGACGGCTGCCGTCAAAATAGATAAGCGCAATGCCTGTTCTGTGCCAGGGTTTTGGATAAAGCGGTAAACATCTGGTGCGGCATGTATGCTAAAATAAAACCCTTCGTTCGCGTTTGCTTCAACCCTCAAACACCCAGGGTCAAGAGTGTCATCTTTTTCGGGGCGCAAGAATGGATGCTTGGAAGTATTCACATTTAGAAAACTGGCGCGCGCTAGTTTTGCTCCTTTGGGTAGAAAAACTTTTTCGCCTTGCCATATTTCGGCAACGCCGTGTTCGCCTGTGAACTCATATTCTTTTTCTTCGCCTGTATAAACTAAGACTGGGCGTAATTTTGGGGGTTCACCAACAATGGTGGCCTCCCACTCGACCGTTTGTTTTTTTGTTTCGGACAAGAAGAGGCGGCGATAGCCAACTTTTGGCACTGATAGCAAGCATCCAAATTGGGCTTTTTTTTCTTCAATAAGTGCCTTTAAAAAGGGCGCGCCTGAGATTTGATGTTCAATTTTTATCGAATGCCCATCTTTTCCCATTTCCGCTGGCGCTAGATATTTGCCTTCTGGAAAGGAAAGATTTCCAGCTTCCAAAGCGGGATAGGGCAAGGCATGAATAATTGGGCTTGCGTTCACGGACATGGATTAAGCCTCTTTTTCTAGTTTACGTTGCACCATTTCGGCCTGCAAGCTTACTTGCGTATCGTCGCTTACATCTGCGCTGTCAGGGAGTGCAAAGTCAAATGCGAGTTTCATCGTGCTTTGTGTTTTGGTTTTACCAAGGTTAATGCCCAAAACATTGCCGCTATCGTCTTTGATAAGCTGTTCTTCTGCGGCGGGGCTATCGTCTATTTTTACATTTATCAGCGACACAAAATCTTCTGCATTTGTATCAGCGCATGTTAAATCAAGGCTTTCGTCTACGGCAAAGCGAATTTCGCTGTCGTATTTGTTTTCGCTTAAAGCAAGCTGCACGGCATATGAACGTTTGCCCGTTTGCACTGCTGCGGCGTGGAAGAGAACTGCTGTGCCTGCTCTTTTAAATCCCCCAGTTCTGCTCTTGGTTTCGACGGGGGATGTCGGGTTACTGGGGTTTCGGTGTCCCTCGTTCTTATTGCTGCTTGCGCGCACGCGGGGGGGCAATTCATCTAATGTATCAACGCCCTGCGTATTCAAATTTAATACATCCGAAATTGAAAATTGCTCATTCTCTAATTTTTCAAGCTTGGTTTTGATGAACTCTCTTATGTTGATAAGAGCGCCTTTTAGTGCTTTCTTCTCTTTCTTATCAAGCTTTTTCATTTCAATACCATTATGCTCTGGCGGTTCGGCTTTGCGGATAAGGCGATGGAATTCACCGTCAGATGCGTCAACCATAATCAAGCAGTGGAATGGTGCATAATCTGCGAAATGGTATTGTTTCAATTCCGGTATATTATTGCTGATATGCATACCGTTGCGGCATAAATCAATTTGCGAGCGCTCGCCGGGCGGTAAGGCGCGCACCTTAATTTTGATGTCACCTAGCGCGGTTTTTGCACTATAGCTTTCGCCCGCCACCATAGTCTCATAGGCTTTATATGCTTTACTGCCAGCCAGAAAATCCTTGGCGCGCTTTTGCTCTTTGTATTCTTCCAGAATATCACCGATAGCGCCCTTGTCTAAAATGTGCTTTTCCTCACCCTCTTTATATTCCACCTGCAAACTTCCCTCGGCGACCGCGACGAAGAAATTGCACGCCACGGCTTTCTTTATCGCATTCCATAGTTTTTTTTCTTCACGGAAATGGTTAAAGCCAAGGATGGCAACAACCGAACCTGAATCGCCCATTTCTTTTTTTATCGTATCCAGCTTGTCTTTTATAATATCGGGGATTTCTTTGTTCTGAGGATATTTGAAGGGTTTTTTGATTTTATTGGTTATCTCAGAAACAAAATAACCATCCTTGCCTTTTAATGTACCATCCTTATCTTCGAAAGATGCCAAAACAGCATGACCGGCAGCGATTTTTTTGCCCGCGCATAAACCACCATAGAGAATATAACGCAAATCAGAAGCTGGAATAATGGCAGTGTGACCATAGCCATAAGAACCCGAAGCCGCCGCCGATTTGTCACTAATGCCTTCTGCAAGAAGAGCCGCCATACGATTTTCATTCAGCCCGATGCCATTATCCATGACAAAAAGGGTTTCGATTTCTTTTGCCTTCGTTTGCGTGGTCATCGCGTTCACCACACTTTGTGCTGTATTTGATGACTCGTCACTGCCGCTTTTTCTGTGATTTTTTTCGGCTCTACGCAAGGCGGCTTTATAGGTGTCAAATGCTGGAATATCACTCGGCTTATGCTTGGCAACCTCAAAGCGAATAATGGCGGGTTCGCGCTCTGCTTCGCGTGCGGCATCAAGCGAATTTTGGATGAGCTCGCGCGTAATGGTTATGGGATTTAAGTCCGATTGCTTCGCCAGTACACCAAATCCACTTAGCGCGCCCTGCTGAAATTTCAAATCCGCGTGCTTTTTATTGAACATTATATTTCACCGTTTTTGAGTAGTTTTTTAATTCGTGCATTCACCAGCTTGGCACGCTTTTCGAGGAAGTCTTGATAGGCATCTTTGATAGCTTTTTCGGTGTTGTGAGTATCGTCTTTAATGCTCATCAGGAAATTAGATGGTAGTAGATGTGTATCTAGATGCTCCTTTATTGTTTCTTCATTAATGTCAGATCCTGAAGCTCTTTCCAAGCCCGTCCCTGGTAAGTCATTTCGAAGTTCGTTATCTAGTGTTCCAAGTATATAAAGACAATTTAGCACGAGATTAGGATTAACCCCCTTAATGTCTTTATCTTTCAACTTGTTTCGGGGGAATATATGGTGATATGACATCACGTTATTAGCTCTTAACTTTCCGCCTGATATAGGATTGTGTGCCCCTGTTTGAATGCATGCGAGCAAAATACCACGTGCTAGAATATTTTCTTTTTTAGGCCAAGACATTTCACGATTATCTTTTGCAATAGCTTTAGCATCAGATTTCACTGCTACTGGGGGCATTTTAAAGATTGGGACTATAGTATTTGCATCCGCTTTTAACTTGGCTTTAAAACATTTATACAAACCATCGTAATCATCTTTAAGGCGGTCGTTCACTTGTTTTTTGCCCGTGTATCTGTCGGTTAAGAAAGCGTGCCAAAGATACCGCTTAATCAATTTGTTTGCTTTTGCTTTACGCCGCTCTTTTCCGTTATTGTTCGTCCCGTTTACGTACTTCTTATAATGTTCATGTAGTGCTGGTAATACACGAAGCGGTATAACCGATGGCATTTGATTGCCGTTCAATATTTTAAGGTCAGCGAGTAGTTCTACCGTCCAGTTAACTCCTTCTATAATTCGTGTCTCATTCTCATCTCCAAAAATGATATTTTCATAATTGAGTTCCGTATACATTGCGCCCGATGGGCTTTTGCCATCAATCACACAGGCAATTTTAAGTATCAATTCGCCAGCAACATCTTTGTCAATATCTTCTATGTTTGTGACCTTCTTTTTAAGAGAGTCTGCAATATCTTCTATATATTTTCCTGTCTGTTTCTCAATATCCGCCACCGCAATATCATATGCGGTTAGCTTAACCGACCCCGTGTTAATACCCATGAAAATGTCCGCAGCTTCGCTTGCAGTTGTGTTAACTGGAAGCAAAAAATAGGGCATCCATGCGTCGGAAAATACCTTTCGTATTTCGTTCAGCGTACGCTGTAATTCTTCTTTTTCTGGGCATTCAATTTCGGAAGGTAATTTACTCAACCAATCACCGATGTCTTTTTCCCAATCTGCTGATTTTTTCTCAGGATTAAAAAAACTTAGGGAAATAAATTTTGGACTATCTTCTTTATTCAGCCACTTTTGGGGGCCACCGATAATGTCTTTATAAGCAGAATTTTCTCCCCCAGTCGCATCCAACTTATCGATAGCTGCGATTTCCTCACCCTCTTTTACAGAGTAAATACCAGCAGTATTTTTAGATAATTGAATACAAAACACTTTGGCATCATCGCCATCGTTGAAAACTTTCCATAAAGCGGTAAGTCTTTGCTGACCATCCAGAAGTAATCTTTGGACTTCCATATTATCTTTGCTAGGTATTTCGTTAAATGGCCGAGGTTTAAGTTGTGATTGGGCTTGACCTGCCGCTGGGTCATAACCAGTCAGTAAAAGAACGCCTAGCGGTCTATTATTATATATGGCTGCCAAAAAATTCTTAATGGTTTTTTCTTTCCACGCTGGTTGCCGTTGGAAATTGGGTAATTGAAGTCTTCCCTCTGTGATATCGGCAAGCCACGCCTTTACCTCCTTATTCTCAGCTTTTTGCGGATTATCACCCACCATGTTCTCATCCCCTCACGCTTGCTAAAAGCCACTCCGTTGCTTTTTCAATTTCTTCTTCGGTCGTGAACCGCCCAATACTAATGCGGATGCCCGTGTTGGCAAGGGTTTTTGAAAGCCCTAACGCTTGCAAAACATACGAAGGCTCAAAAGAAGACGAAGCGCATGCTGAGCCGGTAGAAATAGCCAGCTTGTCGCCGAGGCGGGCGAGCACTTGCGCGCCTGTTATGCGAGGGAAACCAATATTTAAATTGCCTGCCACGCGCTCTGTGCGGCTGCCAAAAACGACAAGTTCTGGCACGGCTTCCCGTAAGGCGGCTTCAAGTTTTTCGGTTAAAGCGGTGATGTGTTTTATATCATCGGCCATAGATTCATCAGCAATACGGCACGCCTCACCGAGGCCAACGACAAGCGGCACTGGCAATGTGCCCGCGCGCAATCCTTTTTCCTGCCCGCCGCCATAGGTAAGCGGGGCGATAGATTTTGCCAATCCTTTGCGTATATAAAGCGCGCCAATGCCTTTTGGCGCATAAATTTTGTGGCCTGACAGGCTGAGCAAATCTACGCCCAAATCATCGACATCAACGGGCATTTTAGCTATGGCTTGCGTTGCATCCGTATGCAAAACCGCGCCCGTGCTTTTGCAAATCTCCGATATTTCCTTTAGCGGCTGAATAACCCCAATTTCATTATTTGCCAGCATCACCGACACGAGCAATGTTTGCTCATCGATGGCTTGCGCCACGGTTTGCATATCCAGCAAGCCGTCTTCTTTCACGGGCAATTTGACAATTTCAAAACCTTCGCTTGCCAGATAATCGCAACATTCCAGAACGCATGAATGCTCCGTGGCAACCGTGACGATTCTCGTTCTTTCCTTGGGGGCGTTTTTTGCTAACCCCTGCAAAGCTAGATTGACGGATTCAGTCGCGCCAGACGTGAAAATAACCTCATGCTTATCGGCATTTATCAGCCGCGCAACATGCATGCGGCTTTGGTCTATTGCATCCGCCGCCTGCCAACCAAAGGCGTGGTCATCAGAATGCGGATTGCCAAAATCTTCCATGAAATAAGGAAGCATCGCTTGCATCACGGCGGGGTCAAGCGGCGTGGTGGATTGATTATCAAGATATATGCGCTCAGGCGGCATAGTGCCTAGTCCGTGCAATCACAGGGGAGTAATTCATCGGCGAACTCATCAGGCGTATCGGCTTTCGCATCTTTTAGTAAACGCTCATATGTGAATGCACTATCAGCACCAAAGAACCCGATGAAATTGTCTTTCACCGCCCTTTTTACTTCTCTTTCCTCTGCAATTAAATCGCGCCCATATTTCTGCTCTAGCTCAACCCACCATTGCACATCACATGGCGTGCCTTTGAGCATATTGCTTTTTTCACCTTCAACCGCGTTATACGCACGGCGCAAAGCTTGAGATCCTTTCAAGAAGCAAAAAGTGCAATTTGAGAGATTGTCTTTGGCATCCAGTCCTAAACCCCAATTTTGCGCACCCCAAAAACCTTCAACATCATCTGTTGTTATATTCATGTCATCAAGCGGCATATAGACGTATTCGCCCTCATACCCTGTCGCGTCTTCGCCGCCTGCATTGCGTTTCTTCACTTTATGAATGCGCTGCTTTTCATCATAGCGTAAGCCGATAAAAGCGATATATTCAACGCCGCCTTCGCCAAATTGCGCATTGCGTCCGAATGCTTTTCCTTCCAGCATTTTGTTTTTTATAGGCACAGCTACGGAAGAAAAATCCGCCCATCTTTGAGCCGGACGATATAAGGCGCATTGCTTTAAGAATTCTTTCTTTTTTAAGAAAATCTCTTTTGGCGTTTTGCCGCCAAACTTTTCGCGGTGCAATGTGTGTGCGTGGTCATCCTCGATTCTACTTTCATTGCCAAAATGCCCCAAGCGTTCGGTGGCTTCTTTATTTGCTAGCCATTCTTTTAAGAAAGCGCGTGTTGTTTCTAATTTTAGATTCTTGGTGCATATGCGTTGGAAGAATGTTGGTACAAAGCCTTTCCACGAAAGCAGCTCTTCAAAGACTTCGCCACGATATTTATAGCCATCGGGATTGTCTGGGGAAAAAGGATTGCTATTTACAAGCCGCCAAGATGGCACGCGCGTGTATTCGCCGCTGCGCGCATCTTCATAGGTTTGAAACTCAACCCAGAAAAATGGAATCTTGTATTTGCCCTCAACAATCTCTTTGCATTTGCGGACAAACTCGTATGTTTGCGGGTGCTCAGCTGCCGTATTATTGAAAACGACCGCATCGCCACGTTCTGCTTTTAAAAGTCCTGCTTCAAGCAAGGTAAAAAGCAACATGCCGCTTGTTTTGCCGCCTGAAAATTTAACAATATGGGGAAACTCTTGATGCGATTTTGCTTCATACTGAAACGGATAGATTTTGCTCGAGTCGTAAACATTTTTACGCTTTACCCTTGAGTCTAATTTCAATTTTGGAATGTCATGTATCGATTCCAATCGGTTCATTGTTTGGGTGTTCATAAAATTCGCCCTATCATTAAAGTTCGTATTACACTAAACGCAATTTCGAAAATATCCAAAAGATATCCCCGTTAACAATTCCGCCCTTACACTTGTGCTATGAAGGCGAGAATCTACGTTAACCGACATGTTATCCAACGCAATGCGAAAACGGGCGCGTGCGATCCACCTCTTTGCATTCGTACTTATAGGGGCGTATCGTATGCACATCGTATAATGATTACCGGCCCCAGCATAATAAACTATTCCCCTGACAAGCCGCTTTCTTGCGGCGCAAAGGTTTGGATTGAGCTTGATAATGCTCATTTAGAAATAATAAAATAAAAATTCTAGATATTATTTTCAAGAATCCGTCAAAGTGAATCCTGTTTTAATTATCGAAACGACCAAATCGATATGGGGGCAGAATCGGGGGCATTGTTTTTGAAAAACGTGAAAACTGCATGTTATTCAACACTATAGAAATCTCTGCGAATCTTCCCCGGGCCACTTTTCTTCCTAAATTTATCTATATTTTTGGTGCGGGCATTTTGTCATTGTGCTAGCTTTTCATCTGTAGAACAAGACAAGGGAGAAACCCATGCGCCTAAAGAATTTTTTTACAACCAATCTAGTGTTTGCTTCTGGGCTGATTCTATCAGCTTGCGGCGGTAGCAGTAGCAGCGATGGGGATGCGAATTTTGGCGGCGCTAGCGGCTCTCCTGCTGCACGAAGCAATAGTTATGAGGCCGCCACAAGAGCACCGCAAAGCGGTAGTGTTGTTCAAACATCGGTCGCGGGCATTGGCAGTGCGATTGGTGCCAGTGCGACTTATAATGGCGGAAGCCCACATATTTCCGTAACACTCAATAGCAGAACTTTTGACACTGCCGATTCTGATACGGCTCTTGGAAGGCGTTTTGAAACAGTCGAAGGTGCTGCGGGCGTGTATGCCTCGCGAGACCTGCCTGATGGTACTTTAGTCACGCGGCTCTACACGGATATTGCAAGCGCAGATGACACGGATTATCTCGTTGGGGGTATTTGGTTTTATGTACCAGACGATACAGACAATCTCGCGGATGCTGAAGTCGGCGCATTTGTTGATGGCACTGACCCATTTGACGACACAAACATCTTAGCCCTTACGGGGACAGCAACTTATAATGGTGGCGCATCGGCATTATTTCTAAATGCAAGTACCGATGAGGTTATTGAAGTTGCTTCGGAAAATGCCGTGTTAACCGCGGATTTCGGGAGTGCAAGTGCGCTCGGCACGATTGAAGGCACAATCACAGAGTTTGCTCAGTATGAGGATGATGTGCTCGTGACTATTATGCCAACAGTGGAGGTAACACTTGAGCAAGCGAATATTGGCGGGAGCGATAGCGGCTTCTTCACCGGCGAGACGACGCTCACTTATCAGGGCGAGACCTATGACCAAGGCCATTGGGGCGGACAGTTTTATGGTAATGGAGCGGATACCGAAGCACCAACGACCGTTGTTGGCACTTTCGGCGTTGCTGGTGATAACGCCGATGAAGGCTACATTTTGGGTACTTTCACTGCGGATAGATAAGTCATAAAACGCATCGTTAGGGCGCACGTGCCAAACATGAAAGGCACGAAAGGGCTAAAGCATTTTTTATGCTTTGCCTTGCTGTTGCTCACCTTGCTATTTGGCAGCGAAGCGGCTTTCGCCGATTCGGAACGGTCGCATTTGTCAACCGATTGGCGGGTGGTTGAAGCGCGTCAACGCGTTAGCCAAGCAGATTACGGCCAAGCCCTCGCCTTATTGCGCCCTTTAGTGGGACATCACCCCGACCAAACCGATATTTTGTTTCTGGTTGGTTTGGCGAGTATGCGCTTATCGCAATCGGTTGATGTTGCAGAAGAAAAGCAGGCATTGTTGGAAGAGGCTATCAGTGCTTTCCACACGGTTTTAATTACGCGCCCAGAGTTGGAACGCGTTCGGCTTGAATTGGCGCATGCGTTTTTCTTAAACCGCCAAGATGATTTAGCCCGCCGCCATTTTGAACGCGTTTTGGGTGGCGCATCCGCACAAGCCGTGATTGTTAATGTGCAGCGTTTTTTGAATATCATACGTGCGCGTAAGCGTTGGGATGGTCATTTCGGTTTTAGAATTGAGCCAGATAGCAATATCAATACAGCATCCACAGACAACATAATTTATATTGGCGATTTGCCATTTCGGTTGGACAGTAATGCTGCGCCGCAATCTGGCATCGGATTTTCCTTTTGGGGTGGCGGTCATTATCAGTACCCGATTGGCAAAGATTATCGTTTGCGGGTCGGCTTCGATGCTGCGCGTAAGGAATATAAGGGTCGCGCCTTTGACCAAAGTTTTTTGGAAACCCATATCGGGCCGCGTTGGCTGATAGATGCCAATACGGAAGTCAGCGTGTTAGCAAATCTGCGGGGGTTTTGGCGCTCGGGTAATACTGAAAGCAAAGATGTTGGCTTGCGCCTTCTCGCTCAAAAACGCTTGAGCCGTGCCTTCATCTTGCGCGCGCGGTTTGACAGGCATTATCGCAGCTATGAACGGGTCGAAAATCTGGATGGACCCATCACGCGAAGCTTCGTGCATGGCATTTGGCAGATAAACCCCACAATACGGGGTGAGATGACTTTGGGGCATGGACGAGAATCCCCTGAATTGTTCGTGCGCCGCAACACAAGCCATCGGATAGGCGCAGGTGCTTCGTTCACCTTGCCGCGTGGGTTTTCAATCGGCCTTCATGCAACCCATTACTGGACGCAATATAAGGGAAACTGGGCGCCATTTACGCTGAATGGCGCATCGCGCCGCGACAAAACGTGGAATATCCGCGCCCCGCTTTATAATCGGGCGTTAACATTTGTAGGGTTTAGCCCGCAAGTGACAATTATCCACGAGCACCGACAATCAAACGCGCAACTCCATAGTTACCAACGCACACGCGGTGAACTACAATTTGTGCGCCAGTTTTGAGAAGTGATGAGACAGCTCTTGCCAATCATGCGCCGCGCTTATAGCCTTTAGGTATCATTGCGGGGGATGGAATATGCAAAGGCGGCGATTGGTAGAGGCTTTGGGGCTGTCAGCTTTGGTGAGTTTTTTGTCAGCTGAAACGCCCGCCGCGGCGCAAACGCCAGCATCTTCAAAAAAAGGAGGCGCATCTGATATGGGATGGCAGAATTGGTCGAAATCGCTGCCGCCATCGCGCGGGGCTATCGTCACGCCCAAAGACACCGCCGAATTGGCGCATTTGATGCGCAGCACAAAAGGTGCGGTGCGCCCTGTCGGTGCGGGTCATAGCTGGATGCCGCTCGTGCCTGCCGATGGCGCCATTTTAAAGCTCGACCATTTCAACGCCGTCGGCTCGGTGGACGCTGAGCGTCAAACCGCGTGGATGGGCGCAGGCGCACGGCTCAGAGATTTGTCGCCGCAATTATCGGCGCAAGGGTTGGCGTTTCGTAATCTGGGCGACATTGATGTGCAGACGCTTGCAGGCGCGACCTCGACGGCGACCCATGGCACAGGCAAAAATCTGCCCTGTCTGGCGGCAGAGATTCAGGGGCTGAAAATGATTACGGGGGCGGGCGAAGAGCTGCATATTAGCCGCACGCGCGATGCGGCGCTTTTGCCTGCGGCTCAGGTGGCTTTGGGCGCGCTGGGTGTGTTGACCGAGATTGAGGTGCAGCTTGTGCCGCGCCATAAATTGCATCGACGGGTTTGGTTTGCTCCTTACGCGGATGTGGTGGCGGATGCGCAAAACTTATGGGCGCGCCACCGCAATTTTGAGTTTTTATATTTGCCTTTTTCTGATACGGCGATGTGCATCGCCCATGATGAGACCGACGCGCCTGACACGCCACGCGCCCCCGATGAAAGCGATGATGGGGTGATGCAGCTAAAGGCGTTGCGCGATTATGTGCGGTGGTTTCCGTCCTTGCGCAGACGCTTATTGGCGTGGGCGATTTCGAATGCGCCAGAAGAAAATACTATCGGCGAGAGCTGGCGACTTTTGGCGAGCGCGCGCAATGTGCCGTTCAACGAGATGGAATATCATTTGCCCGTTGAGCGCGGACTTGAAGCCATGGATGAGGTGCGCGTGCTTATCGAGCGCGAGCATCCAGATGTATTTTTCCCGTTTGAGTGTCGGTTGACCGCGCCTGACACGGCTTGGTTGTCGCCCTTTAACGCCCCGCGCATTTCGGTGGCGGTGCATACGCATGCGCCTGATGCGTATGATTTTCTATTCACCAAAGTTGAGCCTATTTTCCGCCGCGCAGGCGGGCGACCGCATTGGGGGAAATTAAACTCGGTGAACGCCCAAGAGATGCGCGCGCTCTATCCGAAGCTCGATGACTTTGCGAAATTGCGCCGCGAACTCGACCCGAAAGGACGCTTGCTGAATCCATATCTGCGCGATTTATTTGCGGGCGCGACATGAGCCGCAACCCTATGACGCAGAAATATTTTGCGACGCTGCAAGATGCGCTTGCCAAAGCGGGGCTGTGCGAGCCGGTATTGGTGATTGACCGCGCGCGGCTCAACCAGAATATCGACACATTGAAAAGCTTTATGCCGCGCGGCATGGCCTATCGTATTGTTGCGAAATCGCTGCCGAGCGTGCCGCTTCTGACGCATATCGCAAAACGCGCGCGCACCGACAGATTGATGAGTTTCAACGCGCTTATGGTGGCGCAATTATTGGCGGCGATGCCGCAATGTGACCAGTTGCTCGGCAAACCTGTGCCAGTGGCGGGGTTGGCGAGCATGTTGAAAACATTGTCGCGTCGCCAAAAATCAGCGCTGCAAAATGTGCAATGGCTGGTCGATACGCCCGCGCGGCTTGAGCAATATGGCGCGTTGGCGGTGGCGCAGAATCTCAATTTACGGATTAATTTGGAGATTGATGTGGGGTTGCATCGCGGCGGGATGCCACCGGGCGCAGCACTTGATGCGGCACTTGGGCAAATTGCGCAAAACCCCCGCCTTACGCTTTCAGGGCTGATGGGCTATGAGCCGCATCTGACCAAATTGCCGCCTGTGAAGGGGTGGCCGCGACGCGCTAAAACCGCCACGCAACGCGCCTATCGCGACGCACGCGAGCAGGCGGCGCAGCACTTTGGTGCTGCGCATGTCGCCGCGATGGTGCGCAATATGGCGGGCAGTCCCACTTTTCGTTTGTATAAGGATACGCAGCTTGCCAATGAGTTGGCTGCGGGGTCGGCTTTGGTGAAACCGAGTGATTTTGATACGCCTCTGCTGAGGCCATTTGTGGCGGCGGCGTTTATCGCGACGCCTGTGCTGAAAATAAGCGATGGGATACGCGTGCCGGCGGGCGCGCAGGCGGGCGGGGTTGTGGATGCGGTGAGCGCAGGCACGACGGTGTTCACCCATGGCGGCTATTGGATGGCGACTTCTGTGTACCCTAAAGGGCTTGCGCCAAGTCCGCTTATGGGGCGCTCGAGCAATCAGGAATTATTGGCGGGGCCGAAAAATCTGAAGCTCAAAGCCGATGATTTTGTTTTCTTACGACCGCATCAAAGCGAGGCGGTGTTTTTGCAATTTCCGAAAATTGCTATATTTGACTCAGAATCGCGCCGCGGCAAGATTGTCGATATCTGGTCGCCCTTGTCGGTTTCTGCTTAAGGAGTTGCTTCCATGAAATTTTATCCGCCCCTCATGCTGCTTGCCGCGATTCTTAGCCAGTTAGGGATTGCTTATTTTGTGGCGATGCAGCTGATTTTGTCGCCGCTTTGGCAATATATGGGTGTCGTGTTGATGGCGCTTGGGTTTACGGTGATTGTGTTGGTGGCGCGCCATTTCGGCAAGGCAGAGACAACGATACTCCCTGATGGGCAGCCGTCGCGATTGATGGAAGACGGCTTGTTTGCGTATTCGCGCAATCCGATTTATGTCGCCATGTCGGTGCTTTTATGTGGCACGGGGTTGGCGACGGGAAATCTGTGGGGCTTGAGCGTCGTGCCCGTGTTTATTGTCGCTGTGCAGCGCATCTGGATTGTCAAAGAAGAAGAAAATCTGGAAGCCGAGTTCGGCCAGATATATCGCAATTATAAACTCAAAGTGCGACGCTGGTTGTAACTACTCAGCTTGCCGCCAGCAAATAAAACCCGCCTAGAATAAGCAGCAGCGCGGCAATATTCATCGCTATCGCTTGTATGCCGCCCGTGCGGTCGGAGGGCGGCGATGCTTCGGGTTTTTCTTTTGGCGCGATATCCGTATCAGAGTCAGACACACTCAATAGCTCTTCATCTGGTGCTGGTTGCGGTTTTGGGTCGGGTGCGACAGGTTCAACCGTATGATGTTCGGTCTCGCTCAACCAAACGGGCAGGCTTGCTTCATGCGCGTTTTGCGTTTTGGTGGGCTCAAATTTTGTCGAGCAATTTGTGCAGCTGACGCGCACATGCGGCGTTTCAGCTATCGCTTGGTCGAGTATTTGCGTTGCTACGCTGCCGCGTTGGCCGCAGGACGGACACTCAAAATGCGTATCTGTTTCAGTCTCGAATAAAAACACCGTCTATGCCCTCACCTTATTTTAGCTTGAGTCTATCGCGTTGCAGGCCGCTTGTTCAATGCTTAACCGCATAGACGGGCGATGGTTTTTCGCCAAAAAATCTGTTAGGTGTGGTCTATGTTTCAATCTCTTGGGGTCATAATTCCCGTTATCGCGGTCATTATTGTCGGGTTTGGCGTGGCACGGCGTGGCGTTTTATCGGCGGCAAATGTCGACACATTAAACCGTTTTGTGTTCGTTGTGGCCGCCCCTGCTTTATTGTTTCGCAATGTCGCTCTGACCGAGTTCCCCGAGATTATCCCGTGGGGGCTTTGGGCATCTTATTATGGGGGCATGTTGGCGGCCATGGCGGTTTCCATGGCGGCTGCGCGTTTTGTGATGCCGCAGCAAAGACCTTCCGAACGGGTGATTATGGGCTTTGGGTCATGTTTTTCAAACACGGTGATGCTTGGTATTCCCATTATCCTGACGGGCTTTGGCTCAGAGGCTGGCTTGCCGCTATTTCTGGTGTTGGCTTTTCATGGGCTTTTGGTATTTACCGTGGCGCTTATCGGGTTGGAGATAACCACCAATCCGACGCTGACCTTGCGCGATTTGGGCCCGAAACTTTTAAAATCGATGTCCGACCAACAGGTGATGATAGCTTTGGGGGCGGGGGTTGTGTGGAATATGACGGGACTGGGATTGGCCACCCCCATCGACCGATTTCTTGAGATATTGGGTGCTGCGGCGATTCCCGTGGCGTTGGTTGCTGTGGGCGGACGGCTTGCGCATATCGCGTGGCGCACAAGCGTTGCGCCGGCTTTATTTATTGCCGTGTTTAAATTGGGCGTGCAGCCCTTATTGGTATTTTGTGCGGCGCATTATCTGTTTGGGCTAGAGCCGCTTTTCGTTGCCACCATCACCGTATTGGCGGCGATGCCAACGGGTGTTTTCACGGCGGTTTTTGCCACGCGATACGAAACGGCACAGGCCGAAGCCTCAAGCGCTATCATGCTGACCACGCTTTTGAGCGCGATCACCATCGCGCTTTGGTTGTCTGGCTTTACCGGACTTTTGGTTCAGTAGGAGGCTACTTGCCTTTCCAGACGGGTGCGCGTTTTTCAGCAAAGGCAGTTGCGCCTTCGCGGGCGTCGTCCGATGCAAACACCGGCCCCATGATTTTCTGCTGACGGTCCCAGATTTCGTCATGCGGCCACGTCACATATTCTTGCATGATTTTCTTCGAGGCAGCCGTTGCCAGTGGGCCGTTAATGGCGATGCGGGCGGCTAATTCTTTGGCACCGTCGAGCGCTTTGCCTTCTGGGGTTACGGCATTGATAAGGCCGACTTCATACATGCGCTCGGCGGTGTAATGGTCGCCCGTCATGACCATTTCCATGGCGATGCGTTGCGGGATTTGTTGCGGCAGACGGAAAACGCCGCCCGCACCTGCGACCAGCGACCGCTTGACTTCGGGCAGTCCGAATTTGGTTGTTTCCGCCGCGACGACCAAATCGCACGACAGCACCAATTCAAAACCACCCGCCAAGGCGTAGCCTTCTGTGGCGGCAATTAGCGGTTTGGCAGGTGAGTATTGCGACAGACCGCCAAACCCGCGTCCTTCCACTGAGGGTGTTTCGCCGGCGAGGAATCCTTTTAAGTCCATGCCCGAGCAGAACGTGCCGCCATTGCCCGTCAACACGGCAACGCGGATATCGGGGTTAGCTTCGAACTCGTCAATCGTGGCGGAAATGCCTTCGGCCATAGATTTATTCATGGCGTTTTTGGCTTGCGGACGGTTCATGGTGATGGTCATCACGCCGTCTGAAACGTCGACTAATACTTCTTCTTGTGTGTCACTCATTGTTTTGTCTCCCAAGATGGTGATATGGCGGCATTGAACACGCGCAATGGTTTTGTGTCAATGCGATGGCTTAAGCGGGCGGTAGTCGTCCAAATTGTGCGACCCCCTCAGCGATGAGGTGGAAGTCGTGCTTGTCATCCGTATGGATGGCGACATCGGGGGCGACAAAGTTTTGCGGCTCATCCAGCGAGCCGATTTTGATGAAAACCACGCCGGGCATTTGGGGCGTGCGGGTTAATATCGGTGTGCCACAGCGTCCGCAAAACTCGCGCACCACGGCATCGTCAATATCATCGCGGATAAATTTTGCAGGCGTGCCTTTGGTATAGCTAACGCCGGCCTCGGCCATGCCAACGATTAAATTCGCCGACCCGCCAGAAATATATTGGCATTCACGACAATGGCACGCCGCCTTCATCAGCATGTCACCATCTGCTTCGTAGCGGATATCACCGCAATAGCATCCACCTGTTATTTTCATGGGCCGCCTCCCTTATCAGACCTCAACTGTGCCACATTAAGGCCCGTCATTAAAGCCCGTTTCGTCAACTAATTGACTGGCACGCATCCGCAAGGCGGCCAATCGGTCGAGCGACAATTTATCATGGGTGAAGCTGCCCCAACTGGTCACGCGCTGAGACGGCGCGATATCGGCGCGGATAGGATATTCATAATTCACCTCGGCATAGATTTTTTGCGCCTCATCGGACACTAAAAATTCCATCAGCTTGATAGCAGCTTGGCGATTGGGCGCGTGTTTGGCCATGGCCATTCCAGAGACATTCACATGCGCTCCACCTTCAGGCATAGTCGGAAAAATCAGCTTCACCGAGCGCGCCCACGCCTTTTGCTCTGGCTTTTTCTCATTGGTTTGCATTTTGCCCATATAATAAGTATTGCCGATGGCGATATCGCAAGCCCCGCCATAAACGCGGCGGACTTGGGCGCGGTCATTGCCCGATGGCCGCGCCACCAAATTGGCTTTCAGCCCCGTCAGCCATGTGCGAAAGTCAGCCTCGCCCATATGCGCCAACAGACCCGCGAATAAGGCGATATTATAAGGGTGCTGACCTGAGCGTAGGCAAATCCGCCCGCGCCATTTTGCATCGGCCAATTCGGCAAAGCTCAGCTGATTTTCGCGCACGCGTTGTTTGGACGCAAAAACAACTCGCGCCCGCCATGTAAGCGCGAACCATTTATTGTCACCGCCGCGTGCTTCGGGCGGAATATGGGTCGCCAAAATGGGCGACTCAAGGCCTTGCGCAATCTCACGCGCCGCCACCAAGCGACCAATATCCGTGGTGAGGATAAGGTCGGCGGGCGAGCGTGCGCCTTCGGTTTTAACGCGCTCAATCAGCCCTTTTTTGGCGAAGATAACCCGCACTTTGATACCAGTCTGCGCCGTAAATCTGTCGAATAAAGGTTCGATTAAAAAAGGCTGCCGATAAGAATATACATTTACATGAGGGTCTGCGTGTGCCGCCCCGCTTGCGGCCAGCATCCACAGCAAAAACCCTAAACTCGAAAATCTTTTTATCTTGAGTATCACGCTCGCCTCATTATCTGCAATTAAGAATGATTATTATGTGCAGGGTATAAGGCGAACAATCAAAAGCGTCAAGCGTTGATATGGCTTAGTCGATGGCTTAGTCGTCTGAGCCGATATTATTGAGGAACGGCAGAAGGCGCATATAGGCTGCGGGAAACAAGCGGCGCGCCCAATCGACCATCAGCGCATCGACGCCGATGAGGATGCGGGGCTTATTTTTGCGGATGCCTTTCATGATGACTTTGGCCGCGCCTTCTGGTTCTGTAATGGTAAAATTTTTGAAGTTTTGGATGGCTTCTTCGCGTTCGGCCTCCATGTCGGGGCCTTGTTGGAAGCGTGCATGGCGCACGATATTGGTGTTGATGCCGCCCGGATGGATGCAGCTTACGCCGACCCCGCGTTCTTTCATTTCATGGCGCAGGGCTTCGGTGAATCCTAAGACGGCGTATTTGGCTGCATTATATGCCGATTGTGTTGGGACACCGACAAGGCCGAAAATCGACGATACATTTGCGACATTGCCGCCGCGTTCGATAATCTGCGGTAAGAAGGCTTGCGTGCCATAGACCACGCCCCAAAAATCGATATCCATAATCCAGTTAAGATTATCGAGCGTCATTTCTTCGACCGTGGCGGAATGGGCAACGCCTGCATTATTGAGGATTAAATCGGCACCGCCATGGGCAGCCGCGACTTTGTCGGCGAGGGCAAACATCGCATCGCGGTCGGACACATCGAGCATATGGCTTTCCATGCGCCCGCCGGCTTCTTGCACTTGCTTTTCCACTTCGGCGAGCATATCCATGCGCAAATCGCAGCCGATAACGATTGCTCCGTCGGCGGCCATGGCGCGCGCACAAGCTGCACCGATACCGCTTGCCGCGCCGGTGATGACGCAGACTTTATCTTTGAATTGGCGCATGATGAGCCTCCTTTAAATTGGTTCGTGGATTAGACTGTTTTGCGCTTACGCCGACGTTCAAGCGGTTGATAGGCTTGCTCGGCGTGAGTCGTGCAATAGGGGCTGCCGCTTTTGGCGCGCGCGCCGCAGAAATGAAACTCGGTGGTGCCCGGGTCGCCAATCGGCCATTTGCAGGTATGCTCCGTCAGGTGCAGCACACTGGCGCGTTCTTCTGCGCTCAAAATGGGTTCTGGTATGACCTGGTCTTTAATATCGTCAAGGTCGGTGCTGCGAAACCGACTATTGCCCGATAGCGATGGGGTTGAGGGGCGCGACCGTGCGGAGTCCGTCGATACCCGCGCCGTTGACACCCGCGCTGGCGTGGCGCGGCCTGAAAGACCCAGCCGATGCACTTTGCCGATAACGGCATTGCGGGTGACTCCGCCCATTTTGCGGGCGATTTGGCTTGCACTTAAGCCGTCCGTCCATAATTGTTTAAGCATTTCAACGCGATCATCGGTCCAAGCCATTTTTTCCCTCCAGATTAAGTTTCCCAACAATGAGTTAGATGCCATATATAGTAGGCTCTGTTCATATCTCTACTAAATATAGTGGGGAATGAGCAATAGCTTTTGTCGCTTATCCACATGATTCGAGTTCCATCGGCGCCAAATTGGCCTATGGTCTGGCCATGGAAACGGGTAGCTATTCTGAATTGGGTGTGCGGCATTTCGGGCGATTTAATTGGCTCGGCATGTGGACGCTCTATCGCAAAGAGGTGCATCGCTTTTTGAAAGTCTGGATGCAAACGCTGATTGCGCCCATGATAACGACCTTATTGTTTTTGGCGATTTTTTCACTGGCGCTGGCGGGATTGCGCCCGAATATTAACGGCGTGCCGTTTATTAATTTTCTCGCCCCCGGCCTGATTATGATGGCGATGGTGCAGAATGCTTTTGCGAATTCATCGTCGGCATTGTTGGTTGCTAAGGTGCAAGGCACTGTGGTGGATTATTTAATGCCGCCGCTATCGCCATTGGAGCTGAATATTGCGATTATAATGGGCGGGGTCACGCGTGGCCTATTTGTTGGTTTGGGGACGTTTATTGGCATGTCGTTTTTTATCGACCTGTCGGTTCATAATATACTGGCGGCGATTTTTTACGCGACCATCGCCTCAGTATGGCTCGCACAGATTGGTTTGGTGGGCGGCATTTGGGCAGAAAAATTCGACCATTTGGCGACGGTGAGTAATTTCATCATCACGCCCTTATCGTTTTTGTCGGGGACTTTTTACTCGGTGAAGCAACTGCCCGATTTTGCCTATACGGTGACGCAGTATAATCCGTTCTTTTATATGATTGATGGCTTTCGCTATGCGCTCACGGGGCAAGCCGAAGAGTCGCTATGGGTTGGGGTGATTTTTCTCACCAGTCTGACGGTTATTTCGGCGGTGGGCTGCCAGATGTTACTCATGCGCGGGTGGCGGCTCAAAAGCTAACTCTTGCCCCGAATCCCTATTTTGGTGTAAACTGTTCCGCAGCAAGCCGCCTTAGGGCGGCTTTTTCTATTGCTGAACAGTAGGAAGAAAATGAGCGATATAGAGAGCCATATTATGCCGAGTTATAATCGGGTCGCCCTGCGGTTTGTCCGTGGTGATGGCGCGTGGCTGGAAACCGATACGGGCGCGCGCTATCTCGATTTTGGCTCGGGCGTGGCGGTCAATAGCTTAGGCCATGCGCATCCTAAATTGGTCGCAGCACTACAAGACCAAGCGGCTAAGCTGTGGCATGTCTCTAATTTGTATCAAATCCCTGAGCAGGAAAAACTCGCCGATACGCTGTGCGCTCATAGTTTTGCGGAGATGGTGTTCTTTGCCAATTCAGGCGCAGAAGCCGTCGAAGGCATGATGAAAGCGATGCGCAAATATCATGCGGTGAATGGACGGCCAGAAAAAGTAGACCTCATTTCTTTTGCGGGCGCGTTTCATGGCCGTACGCTGGCGGCGTTGATGGCTGCGGGCAATCCCGACTATCTCGAAGGTTTTGGGCCCGTCGCCGATGGCTTTAAGCAATGCCAAAGTTTCGACATCGAAGCCGTCGAAGCGCTGATAGACGACACCACGGCGGGGATTCTCATTGAGCCAGTGCAGGGCGAAGGCGGGGTGCGCGATGCTGGCACTGATTTTCTGCGCAGCTTGCGCGCGCTCTGCGATAAGCATGATATTTTATTGGGTCTTGATGAAGTGCAATGCGGCGTGGGTCGCACGGGCAAGCTGTTTGCGCATGAATGGGCGGGCATCGCGCCAGATGCGATGGCCGTTGCCAAGGGCATTGGCGGCGGGTTTCCGTTGGGGGCGGTGCTAAGTACGAAAGCGGTCGGCATGGCGATGCAAGCGGGGTCGCATGGCTCAACCTATGGCGGCAATCCACTGGCTTGCGTGGTCGGCAGCGCGGTTGTCGAAACGGTGCTAGAAGACGGCTTTCTCGCACATGTCAATGATATGGCGACTTATTTTTCGCAGCATTTAGCGCGGCTTGTCGATGAAAATGCAGATGTTTTTTGTGGGACTCGTGGCCGTGGTCTGATGATTGGTCTGGAATGTGCCATGCCCAATATGGATGTGGTGGCGGCACTGCGGACGCATAAATTATTGAGTGTTGGTGCGGGCGAAAATACGCTGCGTCTTTTGCCGCCGCTGAATGTTGAAAAAACCGATATAGATATCGCCCTCAAAGCGATTGAAATGGCGTGCGCTGATTTGCGTGACGAGAAAACAGAAGGTTGATATGACCCAAACAGCTGATTTTTTAGATTTAGCCACCCTTGATAGCGATATTTTGCGCCGTTTACTGGATGCGGCACAGGCGCGTAAGGCGGCGCGTGTTGGCGAGGCCAAGGGTGTGGTCGATGCCGATGCGCCTCTGGCGGGTTATGTGCTGGCGATGATATTCGAAAAGCCATCGACGCGGACGCGCTTGTCTTTTGACCTTGGGATGCGCCAGCTTGGCGGCCAAACTATTGTGCTGAACCAGACGGATATGCAGTTGGGGCGGGGCGAGTCGATTGGCGATACGGCGCAGGTTATGTCGCGCTTTGCCGATGTGGTGATGCTGCGCACTGGCCCGCATGAGACATTGTGCGAATTGGCAGAACACGCCTCTATTCCGGTGATTAACGGCCTCACCGCGCATAGTCACCCGTGTCAAATCATTGCCGATTTGATGACGTTTGAAGAGCATAAAGGCCAGCTCAAAGGTCAGCGCTTGGCGTGGTTTGGCGATGGCAATAATGTCGCTGTCTCCTTTGTGCAAGCGGCTGCTTTGGTTGATTTTGAATTGGCCTTGGCTGTGCCAGATGCGTTTGCCGTGCCGCAAGACGAGATTGATATGGCGCGTGCAAAGGGAGCTAAAATCACCATCTGCGCGACCGCCGAAGAAGCCGCTGAAGGCGCATCGGCATTGATTACCGATTGTTGGGTGTCGATGAGCGATGACCCGAAAACCGCTAAAAAACGCGTCTCGACTTTCAAGCCCTATCAAGTCACCAAGGCGCTGATGGATAGGGGCGATGACCCGATTTTTCTGCATTGCTTGCCCGCCTATCGCGATAGCGAGGTAACGGCAGAAGTGATGGATGGGTCGCGCTCGGTGGTTTTTGACGAAGCCGAAAATCGCGCCCACGCCCAAAAAGCCATATTGCTTTATTGCATGGGAAAGCTCGATGGCTGACACTCCGCAAGATTATGTGCTGCCTTTCCGTATTGAAGGACACAATGTCAATGGGCGCATTGTTAAGCTGAACCGCCTTGCGTCGGATGTGCTGATGCGCCACGACTATCCCGAAGCGGTCAATCGGCTGCTCGGCGAGGCGTTGGTATTGGCGGCGATGCTCGGCACAATGCTGAAATTTGATGGTCGATTTATCCTGCAACTCCAAGGCACAGGCGCGATTTCGATGCTGATGGCGGATTATGCGTCGGGCGGCGATTTGCGCGGGTTTGCCAAATTCGACACCGACGCCATCCGCGATGCGCTAAAGGATGGGGCTAGCCCGATTGGTCTATTGGGGGAAGGCAGCCATATGGCATTTACCGTTGACCAAGGCACGGATATGGAACGCTATCAGGGCATTGTGCCGCTTGAGGGCGACACGCTCGAAGAAGCCGCGCTTGGTTATTTCGCACGCTCCGAGCAAATCGGCACATCGTTGAAATTGGCTGCCGCGCCCTTGTTGTTGGCGGGTGGCAAAACAGAATGGCGCGCAGGCGGCATTGTGGTGCAGAAAACCGCGACGACAGGCGGCACGGGCGGCGTTGAACTGCCCCCTGAAGGCGACCCTGATTATATTGATGATGAGTGGAATCGGCTGTCGGTTTTGTTGCAGACAACCGAGGATAGCGAATTGCTAGATGCTGATTTGAATGCGGAGACTTTGGCTTTTCGGCTATTCCATGAAGATGGTGTGCGGGTGTTTGACACGCGTGGGCTACAATTTGCCTGCCCGTGTTCGCGGGCGCGTGTGCAGAATATGCTGACTGGCTTATCCGCGCAGGATCAAAGCGAGATGCAGGCGCAAGAGACCATCGAGGTTTGCTGCGAGTTTTGTAACGAGCAGTATCAATTTACGCCGACAGAAGCTTTTTCTGCGCAATAATGACTGTTTTTGTCTTGATTTAACGTTATATGTCTGGAAAGTGAGAACTATGCGAATGACCTTTCTAACGCGGTTTTTGAAACGCGACAGCACATCTTCGGGCGGGGTGGGGCGTCGTTTTCGGCTGCCTGTACCATTTTTTGTTTTGGCGCTAGGGTTTTTCTGCTTTGCCTTATTGATATCCAGTAAGCCCGAAACCAAGCCGGTTGCGAACCAAGAAGTGGTCTGGTCGGTGGTGGGGCGCGATGTGGCCTACACCACGATTGAGCCGCGCATCACGGCTTTTGGTGAGTTGCGGGCGCGTCGGCAAGTGAGCTTGCGTGCGTTGGTTTCAGGCGAGGTTATCTCGACCGATACGAATTTCGAAGATGGCGCACGGGTCGCAAAAGGCGACGTGTTGTTGAGCATTGACCCGTTTAATTATCGAACCCGTCTGGCCGATGCGCAAGCGCAGCTCAAGGGCGCGGAAGCTTTATTGAGCGAGCGAAAAGCATCGGTGCAGCTTGCCTATCAAGACTATAAGCGCGCTCAGCAACTGTTTGAAAAAGGCACTGTGTCGAAAAAAGCGCTAGATGACCGCCGCACCGACCATACGATTAAGAAGGCGCGTCGTGACCAGCAGAAATCGGTGGTTGAGCGTCAACACGTGCAGGTGGAACGCGCCGAGCGCGATTTGAAAAACACCAAAGTGATTGCCCCCTTTGACGGCTATCTGGCGCGTATTGGCGCGCGCGAAGGCCGTGTGCTGAACCTCAATGACCAAGTGGGTGTGCTGTTCGATTCGGATAATTTTGAAGTGGTTTTCAACATGTCGGACGATGAATATGGTCGTTATTTAAAGCGCAATAGCGATGTCATTGGTCGTCCTATTGATGTGGTGTGGGAAGTCGGCGGTGAGCGCATTTTGCTAAAAGCGGTTATCGAGCGCGTTGGGGCGCAGATTTCGCAATCGACGCGGGGCGTAGATGTCTATGCGGTGGTTGAGGGTCGCACGCCGTCCAATTTGCGCGGCGGGGCGTTTGTCACGGTTGATTTGACCGCGCAACCCGTCCCCGATGTCATGGCGATTCCTAAAGATGCGATATATGGCGCGGGGCGGATTTATCTGGTCGAAGAAGGCCGCTTGCAGCCGTTCGAGGTGACTGATTTTATCGATGATGGCGCACAGATTTTGCTGCGCAGTGGCTTGGCACAAGGCAGCGTCGTTTTATTGACGCGCTTTAACGAGGCCGCCCCCGGGGTTGCTGTCAAAGTGGTGGAGCTGCGCTAATGACGCCTATCAAACCGATTGTCGAGCTTTTCTCGCGTCACCGCAACGCCGCGAACTTGCTATTCGTGTCGATGATTATGTTTGGTATTTTTGGTCTCGCCAACCTCAATGTGCAGTTTTTTCCGACCACGGAAATCAAAACCGTCAGTGTCACTGTGCCGTGGCCGGGGGCTTCGGCGCAAGATATCGACAAAAACATTGTCGCCACTGTGCAGCCAGAGGTGCGGTTTATCGATGGCGTAAAAGAGTTCTCCGCTGAATCGCGCCAAGGCATCGCCGTGATGACGATTGAGTTCACCCCCGATACCGATATACAACGCGCAGCGGGCGATGTCGAAGCGGCGGTCAACGCGATTGTCACTTTGCCAAAAGATGCCGAAAAACCCATCATCGCGCAGAGCAGCTTCTTCGAGGCGGTCGCCTCGATACTTGTCTCTGGCCCTTTTGAAGAACGGGCTTTACGCGCCTATGCCAAGCAAATCCGCGATGGGTTGCTCGAAAGGGGCATTGATAAAATCTCGATGGAAGGCTATCGCGACGAAGAAATCTGGGTCGAGGCGCACGCGGCTCAATTGCGCCGCTATGATATGACGCCCGACGATATCGCCAATAAGATTTCTGGTTCGTCGCTGGATGTGCCGGGCGGTGTCTTGCGCGGGGCGGTCGAACGCCAGATTCGCGCTGTCGGTTTGGCCTTAACGGCGGATGATGTCAGCAATATTGCCCTGCGCAGCACGCCCGAGGGTCAACAAATCAAAGTCGCCGATGTCGCCGATGTGAGCGATACATTCGACTCCAATACAGCCGAGGGGTGGTCTGGCCAGACCCGTGCCATTCGCCTGACCATTCAGCGCACTAAAAATGGCGATTCACTCGACATGACGCGCATTGCGCGGGCTTATATCGCTGAGATTGAGCCGTCCTTGCCGCCGACTCTAAAGTTGCAGGTTTTTGATGTGCTTGCCGATAAAATCGTCCAGCGGATTAATGTTTTGCTGTTTAACGGGGTCACGGGCATGGCGCTGGTATTGTGCATTTTGTTTCTCTTTCTCAACGGGCGGATTGCGTTTTGGGTGGCGGCGGGGATTCCTGCATCGCTGATGGCGACGTTTGGCGTGATGCTCTATCTCGATATGACCATCAATATGTTGTCGCTCTTTGCGCTGATTATGACGATTGGCATTATTGTCGATGATGCG
Source organism: Parvibaculaceae bacterium (assembly GCA_965221415.1). Lineage (GTDB taxonomy): Bacteria > Pseudomonadota > Alphaproteobacteria > RS24 > RS24 > UBA8337. The sequence continues at coordinate 1,625,672 of OZ244887.1, read as the reverse complement.
ATTGTGGTGGGCGAACATTCATCGACATTGACCGAACGCGGTGCGAGTGCGCGGGCGGCGGCCGAAGGCGGTGCCATTCGCATGACGATACCGATTAGTGCGGCTGCCCTGACCACTTTGGCGGCGTTTGTGCCGATGCTGCTGATAGATGGGGTGATGGGGCAATTTGTGCGTGCCATTCCTTTGGTTGTGTTGTGCGTGTTGATTGCAAGTCTCATCGAGTGCTTTTTTGTGCTGCCGGGGCATTTGAGCCATGCTCTGGCCAAGCCGCAAGCTCCGCCGAGCGGTTTCAGAAAACGCTTTCTGGATGGGTTCGATAATTTCCGCGATGGTAAATTTCGCCGCTTTGTGAGCGTGGCCTATGACCGACGCTACACGACCGCTTCGGTTGGCCTTGCCATATTGGTTATTTGTATCGGCTTGTTGGCGGGGGGACGTGTGCCGTTTCGGTTTTTTCCAGCCCCTGAAGGTGAGGTCATCAATACTTATGTGTTTTTCCAACCCGGCACGAAACGCGCTGCGACAGAAGCCGGCACACGGCGCATCGAGCAGGCGCTTTTTGAGGCTGAGAAAAATCTCGCGCAAGATGGCGAAAAGCTCGTCAATGTGGTGTTCACCCAAATTGGCCGCACGCGCACGGCTTTTGGCGATGAGCGCGCGCTGATTTATGCCGAGCTAACGGCTAGTGAAGACCGCACGGTGCGCACCCGCGATATTGTGAGCCAATGGGAAAAGAACATTCCCGACATTGCTGGCTTGCGTTATGCATTTGTCCGCGAACGCCGTGGGGGGCCGCCCGGACGCGATATTGATATCCGATTGCAAAACGCTGACCCTGAAGTGTTGAAATTAGCCGCGATGGAAGTCCGCCAAGCCCTCGAGCAATATGCGGGCATTAGTCGGGCGCGCGATGATTTATTTTACAATAAGCAAGAATTACTGATTGAGGTGAACGCACGCGGTCAAGCTTTGGGCTTTACCAATCAAATGGTTGGCAATTTAACGCGTGGCACTTTGCAAGGGGTGATTGCCAAACGCTTTGCGCGCGGTGATGAAGAAGTGACCATTCGGGTGTTGCAGCCGCGTGGCGGCAATAGTCCACAACGCCTTGCGGATATTGATTTACCCGTCCCGAACACCAACCCGCCGCGGTATATTCCGCTTGCGGCGGTGGTGGACATTGTTGAAAAGCCTGGCTTTGCCTCTGTGCGCCGCACCGATGGGCAGGTGACGGTGAAGGTGGTCGCTGATTACGCCGATAGTGCGGGCAATCCAAATGATGTGCTGTTGGATATGGAGCAGACCACGCTGCCGCAAATTGCGGCCAAATATAATATTGGTTTCGGATTTGGCGGGCGCAGCGAAGAGCAAGACGAAACTTTGGCATCGTTGCGCACGGGTGGCTTGATTGGCCTTGGGATGATTTACGTTATTCTGGCGTTTGTGTTTGCCAGTTATTCGCGTCCCATTATTATTATGACGGTCATCCCGTTTGGCTTGGTCGGCATGGTGCTAGGTCATTATGTGCAGAATTTTGAGTTGACCTTTTTAAGTATTGTCGGCTTGTTGGGGCTGTCGGGTATTTTGGTGAATAATTCGATTATTCTCATCAGCCGCATCGAAGAGCGTCGTGATGGCGGCGAAGAATTGCGCGATGCGGTGATTAATGGCATTTGCGACCGCTTTCGGGCGGTCACACTCACGTCGCTTACGACGGTGTTGGGCTTGACACCACTCTTGTTTGAAACCAGCGTACAGGCGCAATTTTTATTGCCGATGGTTATTACTATCGCGTGGGGGCTAGCGTTTGCGAGCCTTATTGTGTTGTTTTTAGTCCCGAGCGTGTTGGGCATGCAAGAAGATTTGCGCGGGCGACTGGCGCGGTTGCGCGGCACGGCCACGCCGCAAGAAGCTGCTGAATAATTAGCGTCGCCAAAAGCTTGGCGAGAACATCACTAAAATAGTTAGAAACTCGAGGCGGCCAAGCAGCATACCAAAGCACAGCACCCATTTTGCGCTATCGGGCAAGCCCGCATAAGTGCCGGTCGGGCCAATCTCGGGGCCAAGGCCGGGTCCGACATTGGCGATGGATGCCGCCGCCGCAGAGAGCGCGGTAATCGGGGCTAATCCCATCAGGCTTAGCGCGATGGCAACGCCGCCAAAAGACAGAATGAAAATCAGCACAAAGGCGACGACCGAATTGGCTACGTCGTCGTCTAGCAGGCGGCCATTATAGCGAATGACAAACACGCCATTGGGCAGGGTGAGTTGTCGAATATAACGCCACCCCGCTTTGACGATGACTTGCAGACGGAAGATTTTCAGCCCACATGAGGTTGACCCCGCACATCCGCCGATAAAGGTGAGGATGAAAAACACCGAAATGGCGAAAGAGCCCCATTGGTCGTAATTCGTGTTGACGTAGCCCGTGCCGGTTATAATCGAGGTGGTGTTGAACGCAGCCGCCAGTAGCGCGTCGGCGGGGGATGTGACTTGCATGGCAAGCTGATAGCCCCACATGGCGATGGTGGCGGCGAGCACTAGTAATAAAAATGTGCGGATTTGCCCGTCTTGGATAAATTTGTTGAACTTGCCATTGACCAATTGCAAATAGGCGACAAACGGCAAGGCGGATGCGAGCATAAACACCACGGCGACGATGGATACGGAAGGGGCAAACGCGGCGAAACTTTCATTGCGGGTTGAGAAGCCGCCTGTTGCGATGGTTGTCATGGCGTGGGTGACGGCATCGAAGCCGCCCATGCCGGCTGCGAGATACGCCAACATGCAGGCCAAAGTGATGGCGAAATAAAGCCGCGTGATGGAGCCAGCAATTTGTGCGGTGCGCGGCAAGATTTTCTCGGATGTGTCAGAGCTTTCCAAGCGGAATAATTGCATGCCGCCGACATTAAGCATCGGCAGCACAGAAATCGCCATCACGATAATCCCAATGCCGCCAAACCATTGCAGCAGCGCGCGCCATAATAAAATGCTCGGCGGGGCGTTGTCTAAATCCGTGATGATGGTCGCACCAGTGGTCGTCAGCCCCGACATGGCCTCGAAAAACGCATCAGTATAGCTCAAGTTCAGCCCCGAAAAGGCAAATGGCAAGGCGGCAAAGCCGGTGAGCGATAACCATGACAGGCTGGTCAGCACAAAAGCCTGTTTGGCCGATAGCGGCGGCAGCGTGCCGCGATTTGTCAAAATAAGCGCGCCCGCAATAAAGCCCGTGACCAAAGCGCTTGCGACAAACACCTGCCAGTCCCGATGCCCCGTGACGGTATCGGCGAGCGCGGGCAAGAGCATACCGAACGCGACGGCGGCGAGCAGCAGGCCAATAATAAAGAATATGGTTCGGTTATCGCGCATGTTTAGTTAAGCTTGCCAAGGCTTGGTCGATATCGTCAATCAAATCTTGACTGTTTTCCAGACCGACGGAAAGCCGTAGCGTCGCGGGCTTGATACCTATTTCTGCTTTTGCGTCATCGCTCAACCGCGCATGCGTGGTGGTCGCGGGATGCGTTATCAGGCTTTTCGCATCGCCCAGATTGTTAGAAATCAACACAATATCGAGCGCGTTGCATAGCTGAAAGGCTTGCTCTTTGCCGCCTTTCACGTCGAAGGCGATAAGGTTCGAACCGCGCGCCATTTGCTTTTGTGCCAACTCATAATGCGGATGGCTCGGATGGGCGGGATAGTAAATCTGCTCAATCTGCTTATGACCGTCCAGAAAATCAGCCACGCGGTCGGCATTATCGCAATGTGCATGCACGCGTATGTCGAGGGTCTCCAGAGATTTCAGCATCACCCACGCGTTAAACGGTGCCAAGGCAGGCCCCGTCTGGCGCAGAAAATTGGCCAATTCGTCTTGAATATAGCTTTCGCTGCCCAACACAATGCCGCCCAGACACCGCCCTTGGCCGTCAATATGTTTGGTCGCCGAATAGATAACAATATCCGCGCCATGCTCCAGAGGCTTTTGCAGCACGGGCGTGGCGAACACATTATCAACCACGAGGCGTGCGTTATTTTCATGCACGATATCAGCCACGCCTTGTATGTCGATAATGTCCAAAAGCGGGTTCGAGGGTGTTTCCAAAAACGCCACTTTTGTTTCGGGACGCATCGCGGCTTTCCACGCGGCCAAATCGCAGCCATCGACCAGCGTGCAGTCAATGCCAAATCTTGGCAGCAATGTTTCCACCACATAACGGCACGAACCAAACAGCGCACGCGCTGCAACAATATGATCGCCAACTTGTAATTGGCTCAACATGCAGGCCGTCACGCCTGCCATGCCCGTGGCGGTCGCGCGGGCATCTTCAGCCCCTTCAAGCGCCATCATTCTGCGTTCAAAGGCGCGCACAGTCGGGTTGCCAAAGCGCGAGTAAATAAAGCCGTCCTCTTCTTCTTTAAAGCGGGCTTCGGCTTGCTCGGCATTGTCATAAACGAAACCTGAAGTGAGGTATAGAGCCTCTGATGTTTCGCCAAACGGTGAGCGCAAATCGCTACTATGTATCAATTGGGTCTGGGTTGCCCATTTATTCTCGCGTGTCATTTTTCCTCCTCATGCACTCGTGGTTAGCGAATCGCATAAAAAAACCGACCTTTAGAGGCCGGCGACTCCGGCAAATTTAGCTGTTTATTTAATGTGGCCGCAAGCCAGCCGGCTCAAATCACCACAGTTGGGGAAACATGTCGAATAATGGTCGTGTCGTCAAGACAATATAATGTTTTACGCATAAGATAGGGCATGCATTGAGATTCGCTAAATGAGCTAAAAATGAGTAATGACCTGCACACCGAACCATTATTTCCTGAAGAGGGAGCGCAAAGTCCGCTGATGACGAAGGGGCAAACGCATGCGGTTGGTATTCTGCCCGCGCATGGGATAGCCAATATGGTGCGTGAAAAACAGATATGGGCATCGGGCGGCGAGGTGTTGGACGACCAAATACAGCCGGCAAGCCTCGACCTGAGACTGGGCGATGTCGCTTATCGGGTGCGGGCGAGTTTTTTGCCCGGCGAAAAAGGCACGGTAAACGACAAGCTCATGCAGTTGGCTTATCACAAGGTCGATTTGAAAAATGGCGCGGTGCTGGAAACCGATTGTGTTTATCTGGTGCCGTTGATGGAAGCGGTCAATTTGCCCGAGCGCACGGCAGGCTTTGCCAATCCGAAAAGTTCGACAGGGCGGATTGATGTGTTCACCCGTTTGATTACGGATTTTGGCACGGAGTTTGACAAAGTCCCGTCGGGTTATAAGGGGCATCTTTATTTGGAGGTAAGCCCGCGGACGTTTCCGATTCTGGTGCGCTCAGGGTCGCGCCTTTCGCAATTGCGCTTTCGCCGTGGCACGGCGGCGCATGGCGATGTCGAGCTGGAGCGTTTGCACGCCGATATCGGCCTTGTCGATGGGCCGGCCAATATTGACCATGGGCTTGGCTTGTCTATTGATTTGCAGGGCGATAAGCAATCTGGTCTGGTTGGTTATCGTGCGAAACGCCATGCGGGTCTCATCGATGTCGACCGTTCGGGCGCACTGCCCATCAGCCAATATTGGGAGCCGATTTATAATGATGCGGCGCAGCAAATCATTCTCGACCCAGATGAGTTTTACATTCTTGCCTCGCACGAGGCGGTGACGATTCCGCCGAGCCATGCGGCTGAAATGGTACCGTTTAATCCTCTCGTGGGCGAGTTTCGTGTGCATTATGCAGGGTTTTTCGACCCCGGATTTGGCGTCGCCGAGGCGGGCGATTCTAACTCTGGTAAGGGCGCGCGCGCTGTTCTCGAGGTGCGCTCGCGGGAAGTGCCGTTTATTCTCGAGCATCGCCAGATAATCGGACGGTTGGTTTTTGAACGCTTAACAGATGTGCCGCAGACGCTTTATGGTGCGGGCTTGGGGTCGAATTATCAGGCGCAAGGTCTCAAGCTGTCGAAGCATTTTAAATCATAGCATGACCTTTATTTTTCACCTTTTGAGTGGTGTTGCTTTGCTCGTATTGCCGCTTTGGGGCGGCGCTATCCTGAAGGCAATGAGTGGTGTTGCGATACCTGCGCCAGTGCTTGGCGTGGTGATATTGGTCGCGGGGCTGATGGTTTATGGCCGTGTGCCTGAGGGGCTTCGTTTGGTCAGCGGGTTTTTGCTGCGGCATATGGTGTTGTTTTTCATCCCTGCGCTGGTGAGCCTTTTAGCGGTGAGCGACTTGCTGGCCGATATATGGATGCGATTGGCGTTGATTATTATTGTCTCGACACTGCTGCCGCTTTGGGCGACGGCGTGGGCATTTCAAAAATTCGCCCCTGCTATAGAAAAGAGCGACCATGCACCTGACTAATCTGCCAGATTTGCTCGGGAGCGAAGGGCTGTTTTGGCTGGCGCTGACTATTGGGCTTTATTTTATAGGGGTACGTTTGCGCGCGCGGGCTCATGATGCGGGTTGGGCGCAACCTTTATTATGGGTGGCGGGGCTGCTTATTGCGGGGCTGCTGATTTTTGACATTGAGTTGGCGCACTATCAAAGCGGCGGCGATTGGTTGCTTTATGCTTTGGCGCTGTCGACGGTCTCGATTGGCGTGCCGATTTACGATAATCGCCATGTTATTCGTCGTGCGGCCAAGTCGTTTTTGGGGGCGATGATTTTTGGCTCGGCGCTTGCGGTGGGCTGTGCGGTGGCGATGGCCGCGCTGCTTGATTTCGATGCCGCGTTGCAGGCGACGGTGGCGGTGAAATCCATTACCTCGCCGATGGCGTTTGGTGTCGCGCAAGAAATTGGCGGCCTGCCTGCTTTGGCGATGGGCATTGTTATCCTGACGGGAAATTTTGGCGTGTTGGTCGCCCCGCGTTTGTTCGGCTTATTTGGCCTTACTGATTTACGCGCACAAGGCATCGCTTTGGGGGTTGCCGCCCACGGCATTGGCATGGCCGAAGCGGTGCGACGTTCGGCTCTGGTTGGTAGTTTTGCAGGGTTAGCGATGGGGGTGAACGGCGTGCTGACAAGTCTTGTTCTGCCTGTTTTTTTGTAGGGGCTAGCGCGGGTTCGGTGTTTTGGGTATCAGTTGGTAAGGCTGATGCGGTGATTTTAACCACTCTAATTGCCCGAATGCCATACGTTTACAAGCGTTGAAGAAAGCTGGAAGGCCAATCAGCCAGTAAAAAATATGGCCGATGGCCAACCAGATGCGACCTATTATGGTGGGGTGTGGTGCGAATACTACCAATATACCAAACCAAATGGCGAGAATGGCTAGTGGAACGAATAAGATGGGATGCCACACAAAGTCATCCCGCACGATATCTTCGACGAGTACGATGAAGCTAAAAATATACGTCGGCACGGTGGCCAGACGTGCATATAAAATGACCATACATGCGAGCCATTGCCATACTTCTTTTGTACGCCAATCGGGGGAGTCGTTATGCGCATAGACTGTTTGGATATGGCCAGAAATCCAACGTGTGCGTTGGCGACGCCAAACCTTATAATTATGGGGTGCATTTTCTATCGTCGGTAGTGTCAGCATTTTGGTTTGATAGCCGTTACGTGCCAGCTTGACACCTAAATCTGCATCTTCGGTCAGATTATAGTCATCCCATCCGCCCAGTTCGCGCAAGATATCGGTGCTGAAATAATTCGATGAACCGCCCAAAGGCAGGCTGCTACAGGAATGGCTTACGCAAGGTAAATAGCCATAAAACAGCACTCGATATTCCAACGCGAATTGATATTGCAACCAAGTTTCTGAATCACCTATTTGGATATGCAGAGGTGCTTGCAAACATGCGAGTTTGCTGTTTTCTTGCGCATTGGCCGCCATGAACGTCGTTGCTGCTTCGTGTAACTGGTCTACATGCGGACGGTCTTCGGCATCGAAAATAACCAGTAAATCACCATGCGTCACGCTGAGTGCATAATTACAAGCACGGGCTTTCGTTGTTGGCTCTGTGGCAGGCATACGCATCAGGTGACAAAATGAAGGCCAGTCTATCTGCATCGCCGCCTGCATGGTGTCATGGTCGGCGGCTTCCATCAGCACCAGACATTCTAGTTTTTCGCGTGGGTAGTTAAACGCGTTTAATGTGTCCAACAGTTGCGCGAGCATGTTTTCTTCTTTGTGAACGGGCAGCAGGATTGTTATTGAGGGCAAGTCTTGTGGCGGCGGTGCGGGTGCGTCGTGTGGTTTAGCGGCTTTGGAAAAATAACGCGCCCACCCTAATTGAACCACGCCAATGATGGCGGGTATCCATCCGATGATGATAAGGCCGTAGCAGATAAATAATAGATATTTTGCGCTTGGCAACACAATCATGCCGACCAGAAAAAAGATAGCCAACCCTATAATCGGTATATATAGCGGCGCATCACGACATGTCTGCTCTGCTGTGGCGGGCTGAATAAAGGACGCGTCTATAACCTTCGGATGGATGAGTTCATGAGTTGATTCGGTCATACAAAATCATGGCGCGGGGGTGAGGCGATGACAAACAACTTTAGACCGAATTCTATTTTGCACGCACAGCAGCGCTAGAATTTCGACCCCTTATGCACAAAGCTTCCACAAACTGCCCACAATTGGCGGTGATTTCATTTAAGAGGATGCGTAAGTGTCGCCAGAAATCCATCATCGGGCATATCGTCAATGCCAAGCGCGATGGTTTCGTGCGGCTGTGCAGGGTCAGATTTGTAGCTGCCAAAAAGGGAATCCCAAAGCGACAAAAAGAATCCGAAGTTTTTTCGGCTTTCGGCATCGTCGCGCGAATGGTGCAGCCGATGCATGTCGGGGGTGACAATGAGTTTTCGCAATATAGCATCCGCGCGCCCCAGCGACCAATTGGCGTGGTTAAACAAGGCCGCACCATTGAGCAGCACTTCAAATAAAATCACCGCCGCCACGGGCGCGCCCAACGCGACAATCGCCGCGCCTTTAATGAGAACGCTCAGCAAGGCTTCGCCCGGGTGAAAGCGCACGGCAGATGATACATTCAGCGCACGGTCGCCATGATGCGCGCTGTGCAATCGCCATAACCAGTCGACTTTATGAAACAGGCGGTGTTGCCAATAGAGCAATAGATCCAGCAGCACCAAGCAGGCGATGAACTCGACCCATAGCGGCAGCGTGAGATAACTCATCAGCCCGTTATGTCCATAGGTGAAGGCGATAACGACCAGTCCCCCCGGCACGACCACCCGCAACAGCCCCGCATTTAGCACGCCAAAAGCCATACTGGTTGCGAAAGGGCGCACCCCCACATGTTGACGACGGCGCGGGCGCAAACGCTCGAGCAGCCCGAACAGCAAGAGCAGGCCGAAAAACGCACCCATCCGCAAGGGCGTTTCGTAATCCGTGATGAAAGCGCTCATCGCTGTCATGTCAAGTCGCCCGCGCGCGCAAGAGCTGCGCTATCGAGGGCGGCACGGGTGAGCCGTCCAATCTGTAAGGCTTCGCCAAGACGCTCAAGAAATCTTATTTCCTCTGGAGTGGCAGCACCATGCACAGCGATATAATCAGCGCTTAGCGCATAGACTGTGGGCGCTTGGGGCTGCGTGACGGCGGCGGCAATCACATCCAAAACCGCTTCAAATCCTTCTGGCGCGGCAGCCATGTCGCGGATGAGCGGTGCGATGAATTCAAGGCGCGCATCGGCTTCGTTATCGAAAGCGGGCGCACTGGCGATATGTAAGCTCAAGCTTGCTGCGTCATATGCCCCCAAATGATGCGCCAGCACGAGTGCTGCTAAAGCGGCATCCTGCGGCGATAAACCGAGTTTGTCTGTTTGCTCTTTCATTAAGATAAGCTAGGATGATTTATGTCCCTTTTACAAGCCGCAGAGACCACCAAAGCATGGGCGTTTGACGAAGCACGCAAAGTCGTGGCGCGTGCCGAGAAGCTTGGGCTGAGCGAGGTTTGTTTTGAAACTGGCTATGGCCCGTCGGGCTTGCCGCATATTGGGACATTTGGCGAGGTGGCGCGTACCACGATGGTGCGTCATGCGTTTCAGCTTTTAGCTCCGAACATCGAGACGCGGCTGATTTGTTTTTCCGATGATATGGATGGCTTGCGCAAAGTGCCTGATAATTTGCCCAATAGCGATATGCTGGCGGCGCATCTTGAAATGCCGCTGACCTCTGTGCCAGACCCGTTCGGCACGCATGATAGTTTTGGAGCGCATAATAATGCGCGCTTGCAGGCGTTTCTTGATGGCTTTGGTTTTGCGTATGAGTTTACCAGCGCGACGCATATGTATCGCTCGGGCGCGTTTGATGCGACGCTTTTGAAGGTGCTAGAAAATTATGACAAAGTGCAGTCGATTATTTTGCCGACTTTGGGCGAGGCGCGTCGCCAGACATATTCGCCCTTTTTGCCGATTTGTCCCGAAACAGGCCGCGTGTTGATGGTCGCTATCGAGCCGCTAGATGTGGCGGCTGGCTTGGTGCGCTACACGCATCCAGATAGTGGCGCGACTATCGAGACCAGCGTCACGGGCGGAAACTGCAAGTTGCAATGGAAAGCCGACTGGGCGATGCGCTGGGCAGCACTGGGGATTGACTATGAAATGGCGGGCAAAGATTTATCGGAAAGCGTCACATTATCGTCGCGCATTACGCAAGCGCTCGGCCACACGCCGCCCGAAGGCTTTTCGTATGAGCTATTCCTCGATGATAAGGGCGAGAAGATTTCCAAATCGAAAGGCAATGGCCTGACCATCGAGCAATGGCTGACCTATGCACCGCCCGAGAGCCTATCGCTTTATATGTTTCAAGCCCCGCGCAAAGCCAAGCGTCTGCACTTCGATGTGATTCCGAAAGCGGTCGATGAATATATTACCTTTGTCGATAAATATGCCGCCATGGACGATACCCAAAAGCTCACCAATCCGGCCTACCATATCCATAATGGCGAAGTGCCAGATAGTGCATCGCCAGTGAGCTTTGCGTTGCTGCTCAATCTCGTATCGGCCTCTAATGCTGAAAATAAGCAGGTGCTTTGGGGCTTTATCGATAGTTATGCAGCGGGTGTCACAGCGCAGACGCATCCGTTTCTCGACCGATTGACCGATTATGCGCTGACTTATTATCGCGATTTTGTCGCCCCGAACAAAACCTATCGCGCCGCCACAGATGATGAACGGGTCGCGCTGCAGGATTTGCACGACAAGTTGAGCGCGCTTCCCGCTGATGCCGATGGCGAAACCATCCAGACGGAAATCTATGCGGTTGGCAAAGCGCATTTTGATGACAATTTGCGCGGTTGGTTTCAGGCGTTGTATGAGATTTTGCTGGGGCAATCGCAAGGGCCGCGTTTTGGCTCTTTCGCTGCCCTTTACGGCCTTACGCGCACCTGCACGCTGATTGAAGATGGGCTGGCTGATAGACTGATAACGAGGCGCGTGTAATGTCGCTATATCGTGCCATGCGCCCGCTTTTATTTACGCTGCCGCCAGAACGCGCCCACCGCTTAACGATTCGGGGCTTGCAAATGCTCGGCGCGGTCGTGACGTATAAGCCCGAGGCGCCCGAATTGTCGCAGAGCCTTATGGGGCTAAAGTTTGACAATCCGTTTGGCATGGCGGCGGGCTTTGACAAGGATGGCGAGGCGATGGCGGGCGTGCATGGCGCAGGCTTTGGCTTTACCGAAATTGGCACGGTGACACCACTGCCGCAATCGGGCAATCCAACACCCCGCGTATTTCGCCTGCCCCAAGATGAAGCGCTGATAAATCGGCTTGGCTTTAACAATCAGGGTCACGATAGGGTGGCGCGCCGCTTGCAGGCGTTTCGCACGTCGCGACCCGATACACGGGTCGTTGGGGTGAATATCGGTGCCAATAAAGACGCGCAAAATCGTATCGATGATTACCAGACGGGTGCGGCGCGGTTTGGTGCTATGGCGGATTATCTGACGGTCAATATCTCATCGCCGAACACGCCGAACTTGCGCGATTTACAAGCACCCGACGCGGTGCTTGAGATTATGCAGCGCGTCAGAATGGCCGCGCCGAATACGCCGATATTGGTGAAAATCGCGCCCGACCTTGATATGGCGCACGCATGCGAGATTGGCGCTTTGGCACTGGCCAATAATATTGACGGGCTGATTATTTCCAACACAGTCATGGCAGAGGAGGGCGGTCTGTCTGGCCAGCCAATATTTGATGTGTCCACCGATATGCTGTCGCAAGTTTATGCCGCCACTCAGGGTAAATTGACGCTTATCGGGGTTGGCGGCGTGGCGCGTGCGGCGCAGGCCTATGCGAAAATCCGCGCTGGCGCAAGCCTTGTGCAGCTTTATACGGGGCTGATTTATGAAGGCCCCAGTCTGGTGCGGCGCATGAAGCAAGAACTGGTGCAGCTATTGCGTCAGGATGGTTTTGAAACCATAAAACATGCCATTGGCAGTGACCATAAATAGGAGGCGCATGTGTCTGTCACGATTTTTCATAATCCGCGTTGTTCGAAATCGCGCGCGGCACTGGCTATTTTAACCGATGGGGGTGCCGAGGTGGAGATTGTCGAATATCTGAAGTCGCCGCTCGATGCAACGGCGCTTAGCGCTCTGCGCGATAAGATGGGCGTTGAGACCCGTGCGATGATGCGCACGGGCGAGGCAATATATAAAGAGCAAGCCCTCGCAGATGAAACCGATGAGGCCAAACTGATTGCCGCGATGGCCGCGCATCCGATTTTGATGGAGCGTCCGCTTGTGGAGTCTTCTGATAAGGCGATGATTTGCCGTCCGCCCGAATTGGCGGCGCAGTTTTTATAGCGCGATGTTTTGATTGGCTTTGCCGCAAGTTTTGCGCTTAGATAGGTCTCATCAATCTCAAAAGGGGAGGGTTTCTTATGAGTTTGCAGAATCTTATTTTGGGTGTGCTACGCAGTATGCCGCATTTTATCACGCGCCGCATTGCGGGCGCACCGCTTGAGATTGATGGCAATGTGCTGGATGCGAACATCCAGATTGTCGCCAATATGGCCGCCGCCGACGCAGGCGACCCGCCCGAGACGGTCGCGGCATGGCGTGAGGGCGCAGATGCGTTTGATGCGATGGGCTTGCCGCGTCGCGCGGGCGTGACGATTGAGGACACAATGATTGGCGATATGAAGGCGCGTATTTATAGCCCGCGCGATGCCACCGATGCCGACCCCGCCGTGTGCTTTTTTCATCAGGGTGGTTTTGTGGTGATGCATCATTTGAGCGATGATTATTTTTGCTCGGTGCTGGCCGATGAGTGCGACGCGAAAGTTATTTCGTTGGATTATCACTTATGTCCTGAGAGCGATTTTCCTGCCCCGATTGAAGATGGGCTGACGCTATGGGCTTATGTGCAGGATAATGCAGCCGATTTGGGCATTGACCCGCGTCGTGTGGCGTTGGCTGGCGATAGTGCGGGGGGGCTTATTTGTGCGACCATGGCACAAGTTTTGCGCGATGCAGGCGGGGTGCAGCCGGCGGCGCAATGTTTGGCTTATCCTTGGGTAGCCACCAATTTTGACGAAGAGACGGCGACTGGCTCGCTTGTGAGTTGCGCTGAGTGTTTTCCGCTCAACACCGCGACGATGGATTTTTTCAACGCGACGGTTTTTCCCGATGGCAAAAATATGGATCACCCTTATGCCAATCCCGCGCTGAACGAGAATCTGAAAAATCTGCCACCCGCAGTGATTGGCACAGCTGGGTTCGACCCCATTCGCGACCAAGGCAATGATTATGCCAAAGCCTTATTGGCGGCGGGCAATCAGGTGATACATCATTGCTTTAGCAATCTGCCGCATAGCTATTTGATTATGGGACGGGTGAGCCATGCGGCCAATCGGGCATGTGTTCAAATGGCACAAGATTTAGCGCGGCTACTTGGTCGTTAGGTGGGTCGCTAGCCGATTTGCGCCAGAAACGGAAACCAATCTAGCAAATAGGTCGCAAAGCTTTGCAGACTGCCGAGCATGATAAGCAGACCTGTGACGATTAACAGCCCGCCCGCGCCGCGCTCGACCCAAACCATATTTTGCTTGATACGCTGACTGGCCGCGATAAACCGACCAACCCCGAGGGCTGCCAAAATAAACGGCACGCCAAGGCCGGCTGCATAAATCGCCAGCAATGTGACGCCTTCGCCAAAACTGTCGCGCGCGGCGGCGAGTGCCAATATGGTCGCCAAAATAGGGCCGATGCACGGTGTCCAGCCAAAAGCAAACGCCAATCCCATGACAAAGGCCGCCATCAGCGGGGCGCTGGATTTTTTAACCATAGTGCTTTGCAATCGCGCCTCGCGTGCCAGAAACGGAATATGAATAAGCCCCATCACATGCAGACCGAGCGCCATAATAATGACACCTGCGACTTGCGATAGCTCACCCTGATAGGCGATGAGCAGCGGGTTGATGGCACTCGCCCCCGCCCCGAGCGCGATGAATACGGCAGAAAAGCCACCGACAAACGCCAAAGCGCCGGGTAGGACACGTGCGCCTAATTGGCCTTTTTGTTCGAGGGCGTGGAGGTCGGAAAATTGAACCCCCGCAGCAAAGCACAAATATCCCGGCACTAATGGCAAAACGCACGGCGAAAGAAAGCTGAGTGCGCCTCCGAAAAAGGCTGCGAATGCAGAAGCTAAAAACCCATCCATGATTATTGCCACCTAAAAATAATTGCCACAAACCAGCCCATAAATATGGCGAGGATGACCCCCGCGATGCCGTAAATGAGCGACATATCGTGTGCTGCCTCGTGCAATATGTGACCCGCACCGACAATATCGACGGGCAATTCGCCCGTTTGATAACCGATGAGGCGGCCATTTTTGAAAGCGAAAAACTCAGTTACATAACGCCCAACGGGCATACCAGCAGGCAGATTAATTTCGGCACGGAACAATTTATCATGGATGATTTCAACCGCATTGCTTTGTTCTGCGACGAGATGGTCGCGGCGTTTGAGGCGCAGAAAGGCCGCTAAAGCCTCAGATTTTTCAGACTTCAGCAGCTCTTTGCCCAATGTGTTGGCATCTAAGACATCTGCGCCAATGCCAAGCTTTTGGCGTTCTTCAATCGGGGCGAGCGCATCGAGCGGGGCGGAACTGGCGACCGCATAAAAGCTCGGCAGTGGCCCCAAATCATAGCTTGCGCCGTTCACCCAAATGCCGAATTGCTTTTGTTTTTTGCGCAAAGTGATGTTCTCGCCGGGCCCGCGCAGCACCACCACGACACCATCGGCAGGGCCATGCGGTTGGGTATCAATCGCGCCAAATAGCAATAAGGTCTCACCGTTAAAGTTCGAGCGAATGGAAATCTGGTCTTTCGACACATCCGTAATCAGCACATTGGCGAGCGCGGGGGCGGCAAGCGCAAAAAACAATCCCGAAAAAATAGTCAAGAGTCTCATCCGCCACTCCCGATGCGTGTCAGTGAAAATAGTTCCACTGGTTGATTTACCAAGTCTAGCAGCAGCTTGATGCCAACCCCCAGCACAATCAATGCCAATAAGGCGCGCAATTGTTCGCCGGGCAGACGCTGGCCGACGGCTGCACCGACTTGCGCGCCAATCACCCCGCCAATCATCAGCAAGGCCGCCAGCACGATATCGACGGTTTGGTTTTCCACGGCATGAAAAATCGTTACCGAAGCCGTCACAAAGATAATCTGGAACAGCGATGTGCCAATCACCACATTGGTCGGCATGCGCAGGATGTAAATCATCGCGGGCACCATAATAAAGCCGCCGCCAACCCCCATAATCGCCGACATCACGCCGACAAAAAAGCCGATAATGATAGGCGGGATGACGCTGATATAAAGGTTCGAACGGCGAAATCGCATACGAAACGGCAGTCGTAATATCCAGCTATGTTGGCCGGGGCGGCGCACTTGTAAAGGCTTGCCGCGATGCGTCGCGACGATGAGTTGAATGCTCTCGCGCAACATGAGCAGGCCAATCGTGCCGAGAAACAGCACATAGGATATGGAGATGAGCAAATCGACTTGCCCCATGGCGCGCAATAATTTGAACAATTGCACGCCGCTATAAGAGCCAGCCAGCCCGCCGCTCATCAAAATCAGTCCCATCGGCACGTCGATGGCGCGGCGTCGCCAATAAGCCAGCCCGCCTGACACCGATGAGGCGACAATCTGGTTGGCCTCCGAGGCAACCGCCACAGCAGGCGGCACACCGATGAAAATCAGCAGCGGTGTCATCAAAAAACCGCCGCCGACTCCAAACATGCCCGACATAAAACCAACAAGCCCACCCATGCCAATCAAGGTCATGATATTGGCACTCATTTCAGCGATGGGAAGGTATATCTGCATTTACTGGCGCGGGGTTCTGTAAAATATACTTGCTGACTAGCACATAAAGCAGATTTTGCCTAGCGAGCCGAACGCGCCTCGGCACAAGCAACGGCGATGCTAAGGATGTGTTTTTTATAAAAAGCTACGGAACACAAGAAATTTAAAAAGAATCTCCAAAATATCTTGTGCGTCATCGAGCCAATTCTCATCGCGCTTTTCCTCAAGCAGTTTATGCCCTGCTAGCGTCATCGTGAAAACATTATTATTGTTTGGACTCGCACTGGCTAGATCCATCGTATTTAAAAACCCACAATCCTCACCACTGCTAGTCAAAAGTCCAGAACCATATAAAAGGTCTAAATGCCCGCGCAGCTTAACAAGGGTGGAATTATCCGCCTCATTAATACTTAGGGCTGTGATGAGTTCGCCTAGAGTGCAGCGGGACACTTCGTTTCCTTCAATCTCCTCTAGAATTTTGCGGAAATATTCAATATCGAGTTTCATTTTCTATCCTTTCTTCTTTTTCAATTGCTAGCATAAGCAGTAGAGATGCTTGGGATGTGTTTTTTAGAGCATGTTACGGAGCATAATAATTTTGCCAATAATATCTAAAATATCTTTTATGTCCGCCAACCAGTCCCTATCGCGGTTTTCCTCAAGCAGTTTATGCCCCGCTAATGTCATCGCGAAAATATTATTAACGTTCGGATTCGCAACGGCGGGGTTCTGCATAGGCGTAAACCCACAATTCGTATTGCTGCTAGTCAAAAGTCCAGAACCATGTAAAAGTTCTAAATGTCCGCGCAGCTTATCAAGGGTGGGATTGTCGCCATCCTCAATTCCTAGTGTTGTGATGATATCGCCTAGACTGCAGAGAGACGATTCATTTGTTTCAATCATCTCTAAAATTTCTTTAAAATATTTAATATCAAGTTTCATTTTCTTTCCTTTTTTCCTTTTCAATCATTTCGGTGTAAGGCTCGAATAATCTTTGCGACTGGAACGCGTGCTGTCAATGCTTGCGTTTTTGGTACGGCGGTGCATATTTTGCTCTATGCAAAGATTTGATTTCCCTTTTGCCGAAGGTGCGCTTTCGGTTTGTCGTTGGTGCGATATGCCAGATGCGGTTTCGGGTCGCCCGATTCTGCACTGGGCGCATGCCAATGGGTTTAACGCGCAGACTTACGACCCATTATTGGCACCGTTAGAGGACAAGTTTGATGTTTATGCGTGCGATGCGCGGGGGCATGGGCACAGCACGCTATCGGCTGACCCGCAGGCCATGTCGAGTTGGTATATTTACCGCGATGATTTGGAAGCGTTGGTGGCGCATTTGGCCGCACAAGGGGGGCAGAAAATCTGGCTTGGCGGTCATTCGATGGGCGGATGCGCCTCGGTTTTATTGGCGGCCAAGCGGCCAGATTTGGTCGCGGGATTGGTTCTGGTAGACCCGGTTATCACGCCCTATATAAATTGGCTGAGCCGTCTTTTGATGCGCGCATCAAAAGGACCGGGTGTGGCATTGGCGAATATGGCAAAAAAGCGCAAAGCCGACTGGCCTGACGCGGCGACGGTTGAGAAAGCCTATGCGGGGCGCGGCGCTTTTGCGACATGGGAGGACGGTTTTCTGGCGGCCTATCTTGCAGGCGGGTTGTTGCCCAAAGGGGATGGCGTGACGTTGGCGTGTGCGCCGACTTGGGAGGCGGCGAACTTCAAAGGGCCGCAATTAGATTGTCGCCCAGAGATTGCCAATTTGCGTGTGCCATTTACGCTATTGATGGCGCAACAAGGCTCGACGACTTATTTTCGTAAACCCTTTGAGGCGCTGGATGTTGACAAGAAGATTGAGATTGTGGCGGGCAGCACGCATTTTTTACCGATGGAACGGGCGGCTCTGGTGCGGGCAGAAATCTGCGCACGGGGTGGCGTCTAGCCGATACACGCAGCTTGCAAACGCGCTCGCACCGTATCGCTCCATGGGCAGGCGCGGCGTGTTTGGCGGTCGAAATAAACCGTGCGGGTCAGCGTATTGGCTGATAGCGCGCCCGTCTCGACATTATACATGCGGTGTTCGACCAAGGCTGTTTTGTCTCCCACGGCGCGCAGTGCCGACCACATCTCGACCATATCGCCTTCGCGCGCTTCTTGAAGATAGGTGATGCGCATTTCGCCGACCACAAAGCCGTTATTGTCGGCGTGCATATCCATGCCGACTTGCCGCCAGAAATGCGGCATGGCTTCGGTTTGGCGACGGATATAGAACATTGTGTTCATATGGCCAAACTGGTCGCATTCCCAACTATTGACACCATTGCCGCCCGTGCGTTGAAAGCCGTCGCTTTTTGTGTTGGCTAATGAAATGTGCGCCACGGGTTTTCCTGCGTCGACGAATTTTGGCGCAGCGTGGCTAGGCAAGTCGATTTTAAGGGCGTGGGTGCGCGCTAGAGTCTCATCTGTCCACGGCACTAATTTGCGCGCGTTCAAATCAAAACAGCCGATGAGTGTTTTGAATGTGGTGAGCAGCGCGCCTGCGGGGGTGCGAAACTCATAATAGATGCTCATGGTTTTTTGATTTATCTCGACGGGTGCGCTGCGCCCTATCATCAAATCGCCAGCGCGGACTTCTGCATGAAAGCGGGCGTGTTCTTCTAGTGCGACCGTGCCGCGATGGTCTTCGACCATTTGGCGTGGTGACATAGCCAGCGCGTGGCGCGTGAAAAAGGAATGGTCTGATGCGCGGCCAAAAAAATGCGACACATTCAGATGGTCGTTCGCATCGCATTCCCAGTTTTGCGCGATGCCCTGATACCCAGTGATAAGCTGTGCCTCATCCATGGCTGTCTCCTATATATAAGGTGACAGAGTGCCGAAAAGCAGCCGCGCGCTCAAGCGAAGATTTTAGTAGCCTGCTTCCGTGAAAGCCCGTTTGAACTCGCCATAGCCTTGTGCGTCCATCTCGGCCAGTGGCACGAAGCGCAAAGAGGCCGAATTGATGCAATAGCGAAGCCCCGTTGGTGCGGGGCCGTCGTCAAAGACGTGACCCAAATGGCTGTCGCCAGCTTTGGAACGCACTTCAATGCGCGGCAGAACCATGCTCCAATCTTTTCTTTCGACGATGAGGTCAGCGACCAGCGGACGGGTAAAGCTCGGCCAGCCCGTGCCGCTATCATATTTATCAATTGAGGAGAAAAGCGGCTCACCAGAGACAATATCGACATAAATGCCCGGATCCTTTTGATTCCAGAAGCGATTGCGATATGGCGGCTCGGTTTTATTTTTTTGCGTCACAGCATATTGCAACGGGCTGAGCGTTTGTTTCAACTCAGACTTGGACGGCTTGACAAAATCTTGTGCTGAAGCTGTCAAAAAGCTGAAGCCTAACAAAACAAAAGCAAGCGCCATAATCAGCAGCCCGTCTAAGCGTGCAGGGGAAGGGAGGGTTCCATGTCTGTTTTTTATATTTTCCATGGATTTATATATACCCCAAATTATGGCTTTTTTGTGCCGCCTATTATTATTCTTTTTCTATCTTATTCTTCTTTTGTGGCGACAGGTGCGACTATACGTCGATAGGGTTAATTTTTTAGTAATCGGGGGAATAAATTATAGCCTGTGAAAAAAAGCTATATTTGCATTGAAATTCCTGACCTGTTGACGCAATATCGCGCCAGTTTCTAAGAAAGGGAGCATATTATGAGAGAAGCCGTAATCGTTTCGAGCGCACGTACAGGTCTGGCTAAGTCGGGTCGTGGTGGGTTCAACATGACGCATGGTGCCGCTATGGGCGGACACGCGATTAAACACGCAATCGAGCGTGCTGGTATCGAGCCAAGTGATGTCGAAGATGTCATCATGGGGTGCGGTACACCAGAAGGCGCAACGGGGCAAAATGTTGGCCGCCTTGCAGCTATCTGGGCAGGTTGCCCCGTCACAACATCGGGTGTGACGGTGAACCGTTTTTGTTCATCGGGCTTGCAAACCATCGCCATGGCTGCTGGCCGTGTGCTGAATGAAGAAGTGCCTGTCGCCATTGGCGCGGGCGTCGAAAGCATCTCGATGGTGCAAATGCAAGGCCCGAACTATTCCAATATCACGGAAGAAAAACTGCTGGAGAGCTATCCCGCACTTTGGATGCCGATGATTGAAACCGCCGACATTGTCGCTGACCGCTATAAAATATCGCGCGAAGCACAAGATGAATATGCGCTACAAAGTCAGCAGCGCATGGCGGCTGCACAAGAAAGCGGTCTGTTCGCAGACGAGATTGTGCCGATGGAAACCAAAATGAAAGAGGTCAATCGCGAAACAGGCGAAGAGACTATCGTTGATTATGTTGTTGACCGCGACGAGTGTAACCGTCCGGGCACGACGTTGGATAATCTGGCAGGTCTTTCGCCAGTGCGTGGCGACGACCAGTTCATCACGGCGGGCAATGCCTCGCAGCTTTCTGATGGCGCTGCTGCTGTTGTGGTTATGGAAGGCAAAGAAGCCGAACGCCGTGGCCTGCAACCGCTTGGTGCGTTTAAAGGGTTTAGCGTTGCTGGGTGTGAGCCAGATGAAATGGGCATTGGTCCGGTGTTTGCTGTGCCGCGTCTGTTGGAACGCGCTGGCCTGAAAGTCGATGATATTGATTTGTGGGAGCTGAACGAAGCTTTCGCCAGTCAGGCACTTTATTGTCGTGACCAGCTGGGCATTGATAATGACAAATACAACGTTAATGGCGGCTCGATTGCTATCGGCCACCCATATGGCATGACAGGCGCGCGCCTTGTTGGCCATGCGTTGATGGAAGGCAAACGTCGCGGTGCGAAAAATGTCGTGGTCACCATGTGTATTGGTGGCGGCATGGGCGCTGCGGGACTGTTCGAAGTTCTATAAGCCTTTCCTGCTAAACTGAAAAGCCGCGATTCTTATTTGGGGGTCGCGGCTTTTTTGTCTGATGTGTCGCTCTGTGGATAAGTTGGTGGATGAGTGTATTGCTTGCGCCTCATTTTGCGGTCGGCAGATACGGGGCTAAGCCGTTGAAAAAAATAATTTTTTGGTGGCTGAGAAAAAAAAGTATAAAAAATAGCAACTATCTGTTGACGACTTAGGGCGAAACACCGCTATATGTAGTGTCTGGTGGTGCTGATTTGGTTCACAAGAGTTCGAACCGATAAGTCAGAAACAACCAAATGTTAAAACAACCCGTGGTAGGCTTTTTATAAGAGTCCAGCGCGCTCTTGGGTGCGCCAATGGGAAAGCTGTCTCTCCAGATAGTGCTGTTTTGACAAACCGGACGGGTTATTTCCTGCCGTTTTGGCAGTATTGAGGGGGAAGAAGATGTTTAGAGATACGCAAGCTGGCGATGGTGCTGTCAAACAAGACCAGAGCAAGGAAAATCAGGGCGAAATGGAACAAGAGGCACTGAAAAATGATGCGGCCAAGGCGCAGAATACGCGCCGTGCTGAAGGGGGGTCGCAAAGCGAACCGCAGCTTGAATTCGACCGTCAGGATCAGGCCGTTCAATATGCAGCCCGCCCGCGTGTTAAAACCGACCCGTCGCGCGATGCGCTGCTGACGGCCTTTGGTAAGGCGACATTGATAGACCGCTATTTGCTGCCAGATGAGACGTTTCAAGACTTGTTTGCGCGCGTTGCGTCTTATTATGGGGATGACGAGGCGCATGCGCAGCGTCTGTATGATTATATTTCTAAGCTTTGGTTCATGCCCGCGACGCCGGTTCTTTCTAATGGCGGCACGGCGCGCGGCTTGCCTATTTCGTGCTTTTTGAACGAGGCGAATGACAGCCTCGGCGATATTGTTGAGCTGTGGAACGAAAATGTTTGGTTGGCTGCGCGTGGCGGCGGCATTGGGTCTTATTGGGGCAATTTGCGCTCTATTGGCGAAAAAGTTGGTCAAAATGGCAAGACGTCGGGCATTGTGCCTTTTATCCGTGTGATGGACAGCCTGACTTTGGCTATCTCGCAAGGCTCTTTGCGGCGTGGCTCGGCGGCGGTTTATCTGCCCGTTGACCATCCTGAAATTGAAGAGTTTATCGAAATCCGTCGTCCAACGGGCGGCGACCCAAACCGTAAGGCGCTTAACCTGCATCATGGTGTTTTGATTTCTGATGCGTTTATGCGGGCTGTCGAAAACGATGAGGACTGGGCGTTGCGTAGTCCGAAAGATGGCGCGGTGCAGGCGAGTTTGAAAGCGCGCGATTTGTGGATTCGCATGTTGACGGCGCGGATTGAAACTGGCGAGCCTTATATGGTGTTCAAAGACACGGTTAATAATATGCGCCCTGAGCAACAAAAGCTGCTCGATTTGGAAATCAAAACGTCTAATCTGTGTTCAGAAATTACGCTGCCGACGGGTGAAGACCATTTGGGACAAAGCCGTACGGCGGTGTGCTGTTTGTCGTCGCTGAATGCTGAGAATTTTCAGGAATGGAGCAAAGACAAGCAGTTCATTCCAGATATTATGCGCTTTCTTGATAATGTTCTGGAAGATTTCATCCAGCGTGCGCCCGACGAAATGTCGAAAGCCAAATATGCCGCTCAGCGCGAACGCTCGGTTGGTCTGGGCGTGATGGGCTTTCATAGCTTTTTGCAAGCCAATATGATTCCGTGGGAAAGCGTGATGGCGAAAGTCTGGAACAAGCGCATTTTCACCCATATCAAAGAGGGCGTTGACCTTGCCTCCGTGGCGTTGGCCAATGAGCGCGGGGCCTGTCTCGATGCTGCTGAGTGCAATATTAATGAGCGCTTCTCAAACAAGACGGCGATTGCGCCAACGGCCTCTATTTCTATTATTTGCGGCGGCACAAGTCCGGGTATTGAGCCGATTGCGGCCAATAGCTTTACGCATAAAACACTGTCTGGCTCGTTTAATGTACGCAATCGCCATCTTGACCAATTGCTCGACGAGAAGGGGCAAAATACAGATGATGTCTGGTCGTCGATTGTCACATCGGGCGGCTCGGTGCAGCATCTTGACTTTCTGTCGGATGACGAGAAATCAGTTTTCAAAACAGCTTTCGAGTTAGACCAGCGTTGGTTGATTGATTTGGCAGGCGACCGCGCCCCGCTGATTGACCAAGCCCAGTCTTTGAATGTCTTTTTGCCGGCCAATATTCACAAAAAAGAGCTGCATCAAGTGCATTATCAAGCGTGGAAAAAAGGTATCAAAAGCCTTTACTATTGCCGTTCTTTGTCGATTCAGCGCGCTGAAAAGGACGATGATTCTGACACAAAAGCCGCCATCGAAAAGGCGATGGTCGCCGCTGCCGAGGAAAACGAATATGAGGAATGTCTATCTTGCCAATAAACCGTTAATCGGCACCGCCCCTGTTTTAATAATCTCATTCTAATAATAAGGTATCCAAATGTCTCTGCTTGAAGAACGTATCGTCTACAAACCTTTCCGCTACCCATGGGCCTATGATGCGTGGCTGACACAGCAGCGTATTCACTGGTTGCCCGAAGAAGTGCCACTGGCGGAAGATGTCAAGGATTGGCATAAAAAGCTCACCGATTCTGAGCGCAATTTGCTCACGCAAATCTTCCGCTTTTTTGTGCAGGCCGATGTGGAAGTGAATAATTGCTATATGAAGCACTATTCGCAGGTTTTTCAGCCCACCGAAGTGCAAATGATGTTGGCGGCGTTTTCCAATATGGAGACCATCCACATCGCGGCGTATTCGCATTTGCTCGATACTATCGGCATGCCCGAAATCGAATATGAAGCCTTTATGAAATATGGCGAGATGAAGGATAAATACGACTATATGCAAGAATGGGGCGTTGAAACCAAAACAGATATTGCCAAAACGCTGGCGGTGTTTGGTGGGTTCACGGAAGGGCTGCAATTATTTGCAAGCTTCGCGATTTTGATGAACTTCCCCCGCTTTAATAAGATGAAAGGCATGGGGCAGATTGTGACATGGTCGGCGCGCGACGAGACGCTGCATACCAATTCGACGGTGAAATTGTTCAACACATTTATTCAGGAAAATCCAGAGATTTGGAATGATGAGATTAAGCGCGATTTATACGAGGCGTGCGAAACGGTGATTACCCATGAGGATGCCTTTATTGATTTGGCCTTTGAAATGGGCGGTGTCGAGGGGCTTGAGCCGCAGGAAGTGAAAGATTATATCCGCTTTATTGGTAATCGCCGCCTCACGCAGCTTAATCTGGAGCCAGTTTATGACGTTGAGAAAAACCCATTGCCGTGGATGGACGAGATGCTCAACGGTATTGAGCATATGAATTTCTTTGAAGGCCGCGCGACCGAATACGCCAAAGCGGCGACGGCGGGCACATGGGACCAAGCTTTTGATTAACTAAGCTAACGACATGTGTTGATTGGGTTTTTGCATATTTATCAGCCATTTGCGGGTGGGGCGTATAATTTTGCCCATGCTATCTCTTTTAACCAAGCCAGTTGCCGAACCGATTGAAGCCATCGGTAATGTGTTGGACGCGCTGTTTACCTCAGACAAGGAGAGGTTAGACAAAAAGGCGATGCTGGCACGCATCGCGCAACAGCCAGCGATGGTGCAAAGCGAAATTAATAAAGTCGAAGCGGCGCATAAAAGTGTGTTTGTCGCGGGCTGGCGGCCATTTATCGGTTGGGTGTGCGGTGTGGCGTTGTTTTATAATTTCATATTGCGCGATTTAATGGTCTGGGCGCTGATGCTCACCGCAACAGACACACCGCCGCCGCCGCCTTTGCATCTTGAGGTGCTGACGACCATTCTTTATGCGCTTTTGGGACTGGGGGGCTTGCGCACTTTTGAGAAAATACAAGGCCGCGCGAAGTAAATGGCGAAGTAAACT
This sequence comes from Parvibaculaceae bacterium, assembly GCA_965221415.1. GTDB lineage: Bacteria > Pseudomonadota > Alphaproteobacteria > RS24 > RS24 > UBA8337. Next base: position 1,600,561 of record OZ244887.1, on the reverse strand, counting down.
TGGTGTCTTCAGTTTTTGATGTTGGCTGAAGTTAGCAGCGCAGACACTTGACTCTTTGTGGGCGGGGTGTACAATTCTGCCTATGTCTATTCTTTCGCTCAAGCTAGCTATTGACTCGGTTACCGCTCTCGGTAATGTTTTTGACGAGTTGTTTACCTCAGACGAGGAACGGTTGGACAAACAAGTGCTTCTGGCACGCATTGCGCAACAATCAACTATGGTGCAAAGCGAGATTAATAAGGTTGAAGCGGCGCATAGAAGTGTGTTTGTCGCTGGATGGCGCCCATTTATTGGTTGGGTGTGTGGTGTGGCGCTTCTTTATAATTTCATATTGTATGAGTTAATAAATGGGGTGTTGGAAATCGCTGGGTCAGATACTGAACTGCCAGCGCTTTCGAGTTCTGGAGATCTTATGACCATTCTTCTTGCACTTTTGGGGTTGGGCGGGTTTCGCACTTTTGAGAAAATACAAGGCCGCGCGAAGTAAACTTGCGGCCTTCAGTTTTTGATGTTGGCTGGGGTTAGCAGTGCAGACAATTGACTTTTGACCGCAAAGCTCACGTCTTTTTCTTGATGTGCGTGGTCAATTTGACCGTTTTCTTCAAGCAATATCGGCACGACTTCCTGCATATCTGCGATTAATTCATTAATCGTCTCGGCTTCCAAAATAAGCCCAACAATATCATTGCTGGCGGCAACAAAAACCTTGCCATCATCGCACCACTCCACCTCAATCTTTAGCGTTTTCTCTGTCATGGCGACATTCTCCTTGCAATGGCTGCTATTCGCCTGCTACCGCAAGTTAACATAGCCGCCATCGAGCGGGATGGTGGTGCCGGTAATATAGTCGGATGCTGGGGCGGCTAAAAACACAGCCAGCGCGCCCATGTCAGCTGCCGAGCCGATGCGTCCCAATGGAATGTTTCGATTTATCGCTTCTTTGCCTTGCTCACTGGTCAGTGCGAAGGCGGTCATTTTGCTTTCGAAGGGGCCGGGGGCAATCGCGTTGACGGTGATGTTATCTTTCGCAAGGCTCTGTGCGAGCGAGCGCGTTAGATGATGGACGGCGGCTTTGCTAGCTGGATAGGCGAAGCTATCGGCGAACAATGGCATGGTGAAGCCCTCAACCGAGCCTATATTGATAACGCGCCCGCGCCCATTGGCGGATGCTGCGGCGCGCAATTGCGGCAATAGTTTTTGGGTCAGGAAGAAGATGGATTTGACATTCAAGTCCATCACGCGATCCCAGCCGTCTTCGGGGAAGGTTTCGATTTTATCGCCCCAAGCAGCGCCTGCATTATTGACCAGAATGTCGATTTTTTCTTCGCGCGCGCTTATCCAATCGGCAAACTCGTTGACGCCTTCGACGCTCGACAAATCCGACGGTATGGCGGTGACATCGCCATGGGCTGACAGTTTTTCTTGCATGGCTTCGCAAGCGTCGGCTTTGCGCGAGGTGATATAGACTTTTGCGCCTTGCTGTAAAAAGCCAGTGGCAATCATTTCGCCAATGCCGCGCGTGCCACCTGTAACAATAGCGGTGCGCGCTTTTAGGGTGAACAATTCATTGATTCCAGACATGATGTTTTCCTTCAAATATGCGATATTTTTAAGTGGTGCTGCCGAGTGGAATTGAACCACCGACCTCTCCCTTACCAAGGGAGTGCTCTACCCCTGAGCTACGGCAGCGTCTTATCAAAATTGTGTCAAAGCCGTGAAAGCTGTTTGCCATAGGGGGGCGGGCAATGCAAGCGGCATTTCGCGCATTAAAAAGGGGCTGCCGAAGCAACCCCTTCTCAATCTTATCGACCAGCCGATTGGCCAATCTTATGACAATGTTAGAACTTAATAATTGTGCCAAGTTGCAGGCGGTCAATTTCAAGGTCATCATACTCGGCTGTGTTATATTCAAGCCGCACAGCGCCTTTTTCGGTAACACCAAAGTCAATACCTACACCATAAATGTAGCCCGATTCTGAGCCAGAGGCGGTGATTCCCCCTGTTTCCACGGTTACTTCTGCATCGCCATAGCCAAGTCGGATAAAGCCTGAATTACTACCGAAGTCTCTACGGATAAGGGCGCTGACGTCCCACGTGTCCATTTCTAAGGTCTCACTTGCCGAGCCCTCGGTTACGGTCACATCTTCTATTGTTGTGTAATTCACTTCGCCGCTAATATTGTCGGCAAAGTTATATCCATAGGTCAATGTCCAACCAGAACCATATTCTAAGCTTAGATCACTGCCATCCTCTTCAAGTTCAGAATCTAAAACAGCCGAAACACCGACATAGCTTTCGCCAGTCATGCTAGCTGCTTGCGCTGTTGCAACACCAAGCCCTAAAATAAAGGCCAGTGCAAAATTTATATAACGAGTCATTACTCTCTCCCTTTTTATTTTTAATCATCGGCGCATTATCACGCCCTGCCCATCGGCAACGCTGTATCACTCACAAAGAAGATTTTGCCGTCACCAACATGCGTTACAATTAGTCGTAGGCTTCGTACATCATAGACTGATTCGTATGATTCGAAGTTAATTTTGTAAGTTTTTCAATCGTGTACGTTAGGTGTGGTGGGTTGGGTGTCCCATGCATGACAAATCGGCTGAATAACGTTATGAAAGCATATGAGTAACGCATCGAAAGCCAGCGACAAAAAAAGCGTGCGTCAGAAAAAACTGGCGACTGCTTTGCGGGCTAATTTAAAGCGCCGCAAGGCTGCCAAACGCGCCGTGCGAATGGCCGATAAGGATACGGGTTAGGGGGCGGCGCGCATGGATGAGATTATTATTGAAGGCGGCACGCCGCTGGCTGGCGAGATTGCCATTTCTGGGTCTAAAAATGCCGTTTTGCCGCTTATGGTCGCGGGCCTTCTGAGCGATGAGAAGCTCGTCTTGGGTGGCACGCCGCGCCTTGCTGACACGCATAGTCTGGCGGGTGTGTTGCGTGCTTTGGGTGCTGAGGTCGAGGAGTTCGGCACAGGCAGCGGCGAGGGGTTGAGTGTGCATGCCGCTGATTTGACCAGCACGTGCGCGCCTTACGAATTGGTTTCGAAAATGCGCGCGAGTTTTTGGGTGCTCGGGCCTTTATTGGCGCGCGCGGGTGTTGCGCAAGTGTCATTGCCCGGTGGGTGCGCCATCGGCACGCGGCCAGTTGATTTATATTTAAAAGGCCTTGAGGCGATGGGCGCGGCTATCGAGATTGAAGGCGGCTATGTGAACGCCACCGCTAAAGAGGGGCTTAAGGGTGCGCGCATTGACTTGCCGTTTGTCTCGGTGGGGGCGACCCATGTTTTGATGATGGCGGCGACACTGGCTGATGGCCAAACGATTATCACCAATGCGGCGACAGAGCCAGAAGTGGTGGATGTGGGTGCGTGTTTGCAATCTATGGGGGCGCAGATTGACGGCTTAGGCACACGCGTTTTGACGATTACGGGTGTTGATAGATTATCTGGTGCGGCGCACACCGTATCGCGCGACCGTATCGAGGCGGGCGCATTTGCACTGGCGGTTGCGGCGACCCGTGGCAATGCGCGCCTGAGTGGTATTGATGAAAGCATTATTGGTGCCTTGGCGCCTGCGATGCGATTGGCGGGGTGTACGCTTGCCGATGAAGCGGGTGCGTTGCGCGTTATGGGTGCGCAGGGGCGCGCCTCGGCGACTGCCATTACGACTGAGCCATTTCCGGGGTTTGCCACGGATTTGCAAGCGCCTTTTATGGGGATGATGTGTTGTGCGGAGGGGGTGTCGCGTATTCGCGAGACGATTTTTGAGAATCGTTTCATGCATGTGCAAGAGCTTGCTCGCCTTGGGGCGGATATTTCTCTCGAGGGTGATACGGCGATTGTCACAGGCGTTGAGCAGCTTTTTGGCGCACCCGTTATGGCGACAGATTTGCGCGCATCGGCAACTCTGGTGATTGCTGGTCTGATGGCAGAAGGCACAACGCGCATTTCGCGTGTGTATCATCTCGACCGTGGCTATGAGCGCATTGAAGAAAAGCTCTCAGGCGCGGGGGCGCGTATTTGGCGAGAAAAAACATGAGCAATCCCCCGTTAAAACTATATGGCGAAAGTGCCGCCGACATAGATGTTATCTCGACTTATGTGCAAGACAGCGTGCTGCAGCTCGCCGATATGACATATTTAAAGGCGGAGCGTCGGTTTGTCATGCTGGTCAATCGCTATTGTTGGGAATATGAGACCGCGCCTATGCGGGTGCGGTGCGCTTTGCAAATTTCTGATGTTGGCTCTATTCAGCAGAAGAATTTAAACCCGACACGGCGCGATGGTGTCGTGTCGATATTGGCGGTGCGTTTTGAACAAACCGATGCCCCGTCTGGACAGATGACGGTGATTTTATCGGGCGGCGGAGAAATCCGTTTGGCGGTCGAAGCGTGTCACGTCATATTGGAAGACATTACCGCGCCTTGGGCTGCCCAATCGCGCCCAGAACATGTTATAGAGGAATGATGAGTTACTTACGCATTCATATCGATGATGCCGATTTTGCGACGCGCTTTGCTGCGCTGCAAAATATGAAGCGAGAACAATCAGCAGATGTGAACGCCGATGTGGCGGCCATCATTGAAAATGTGCGGGCAAATGGCGACGCGGCACTCATCGCATTGACGAAAAAATTTGATGGCCAAACATTAACCGCCGAAACGCTGCGTATCTCAGACGATGAAATCGAGGCGGCCTGCACGGCTTGCTCAGAAGAGGCGCGCGCGGCGTTGGCGTTGGCGGCCACGCGCATCACCGATTTTCACACCCGCCAGAAACCACAAGACGACCGCTTCACCGATGCGGCGGGGGTTGAGCTTGGCCATCGCTGGTCGGCGGTCGATGCGGCAGGTCTATATGTGCCGGGTGGATTGGCTAATTATCCGTCATCGGTCTTGATGAATGCTATTCCAGCGCGGGTGGCTGGGGTGGCGCGCGTGGTCATGGTCGTGCCGACCCCGAAAGGACAAATTAATCCTTTGGTGCTGATGGCGGCAAAACAAGCAGGGGTCGATGAAATCTACCGTGTCGGCGGGGCGCAAGCGATTGCCGCGCTGGCCTATGGAACCCCCAGCATCGCGGCGGTAAATGTTATCGTCGGGCCGGGCAACGCCTATGTCGCCGCCGCCAAGAGACAAGTTTTCGGCGATGTCGGTATCGATATGATTGCGGGGCCGTCTGAGATTCTTATTGTAGGCGACACAAAAAACGACCCCGCATGGATGGCCGCCGATTTGCTCAGTCAGGCTGAGCATGATGAAGCCGCCCAGTCGATTTTCATCTGCGACGATAACGCCTGTGCCGATGCGGTGGCAGACGCGGTTGAAAACATGTTGGCGCAGTTGCCGCGCGAGGCGATTGCGCGCAAAAGTTGGGAAGATTTTGGCGCTATTTTGGTGGTCAATGATTTGGCCAGTGATGCGCCAGATATTATCAATCAGCTGGCACCCGAACACCTTGAATTGGCGGTCGACGACCCCGAAGCCATGGCCAAACATATTCGCCATGCGGGGGCGATTTTTATGGGGCGTTATACGCCCGAGGCGATTGGCGATTATATGGCGGGGCCGAACCATGTGCTGCCAACGGCACGTGCGGCACGTTATGCGTCTGGCTTGTCTGTGCTGAACTTCATGAAGCGTTCTTCTTTGGTCAAATGCGATGCGGCATCACTGGCGGCTATCGGGCCGGCAGCGGTGCAATTGGCCGAAGAAGAAGGCCTCACCGCGCATGGGCGCTCTATTTCCATTCGTCTTAATGCAGGTCGTGACGACGATGGATAAGAAAAACGCGCGCATGGTCGATATTTCTTTGGATGATGCGGCACTGGTGGCGCCCAATCCAGATATTGAGCACGAGCGCCGCGTGGCTATTTTCGACTTGATTGAGGCCAATCATTTTGCTTTGGCGGGCGGGCCAGATGGGCCTTATCGTGTGGTGTTGTCTTCGGTGGATAGGGGCATTTTATTTTCGGTGAGCGATGAAGCGGGCGCTGATTTAAAGAAAATTGAGTTATCGATGCGCCCGTTTCGGCGCAATATTCGGGATTATTTTATGATTTGCGAAAGTTATTTCGAGGCCATCCGCACGGCTACGCCAGAGCGTATCGAAACGATTGACCAAGCGCGGCGTGCTTTACACGATGAAAGCGCTGAATTGTTGAAAACGCGCTTGGCGGCGTATGTCGAGGTCGATGAAGACACGGCGCGGCGACTGTTTACGCTGATAAGCGTGCTGCAAATGCGCAGCTAAATAAAAAGGTTGATTTCTGGGCGCTTTCTAGCCAATCTGCGCCAAACTTAACGAGTGAGACATATGGCCAAAGAAGAACTTTTGGAATTTAACGCAACGGTAGTCGAATTGCTGCCGAATGCGACGTTTCGTGTAAAACTTGAAAATGACCACGAAGTGATCGCCCATACAGCGGGTAAAATGCGCAAAAATCGCATTCGCGTGCTGGCTGGCGACAAAGTTCTGGTAGAAATGACACCTTATGACCTTACCAAAGGCCGCATCACCTATCGCTATAAATAAGCAGCTTGTTCTGGCGAGTGCCAGTCCACGGCGGCTCGATTTGCTCGCGCAACTCGGCATCGTGCCAGATGATGTCGTGCCTGCCGATATTGATGAGACCCCGAAGCCTCGCGAAACACCGCGCCAGTTGGCGAAGCGTTTGGCGCACGAAAAAGCCCACGCGGTGGGGGATAGATTAGATGACAACACGCTTATTCTGGCGGCCGATACGGTGGTCAGCGTCGGGCGGCGGATTTTACCGAAAGCGCAAAATCTAGAAGATGCCCGCACATGTCTTGAGTTGATGTCGGGGCGGGGGCATCGGGTTCATACGGGCGTGGTTTTGCTTTCGCAAGGTGGCGCGGCCAGCAAATGCGTCAGCACGCGGGTGCGCGTGAAGTCGCTATCGGCGGGTGAAATCAATGATTATCTGGCCTCGGATGAGTGGCAAGGCAAGGCGGGCGGCTATGCTATTCAGGGGCGTGCGGCGCGTTTTATTAGCGGTCTTGTTGGTTCTTATAGCAATATTGTAGGCTTGCCATTATACGAGGTGACTCATTTGTTACGCGGGGCGGGCTATCAGCTAAAATAGGGGGAGTGTGATGTCGCATGAAATTTTGATGAGTGTTGAGGACGGCTTGCTGCGCGTGGCGCAGGTCGAAGATGGTCAGTTGAGCAGCATTCGTGCAACGCCTTTGGCGGCGCAAAAGGGGGCGGATGATAGTCGTCTGATTGGGCAGATTTACCTCGGCCAAGTTGAGCGCGTGGTGGGGCGTTTGCAGGCGGCGTTTGTTGATATTGGTATGGAGCGCAGCGGCTTTTTGGGGGCGCGCGAGGCTCGCGCTTTGTTGTCGGGTGCTGACCGTGAGACGCCGATTGAAGATTGCGTTCAGGAGGGCGACACTGTTTTGGTGCAAATCACGCGCCCGCCGCAGGGTGATAAGGGCGCACAGATTACCGCCGATGTGACCTTGCCGGGTCGTGCTGTTGTGTTGGCGCCGTGCCGCAATCGTATTGCGGTGTCGCGTCAGATTGAGGACGAGGCTGAGCGTACGCGTTTGGCTGATTTAGCGGCTTCTATTCGTGCTGGCACGGATGGTGAGGCGATTGATGTTGAGGGCATGGATGGTTCTGCGGGTTGGGTTATTCGCACGGCTGCTGTTGGTATGGATGGAGCGGCGATGGCGGCTGATATGGCGAATGTTGCGGCGCAGTGGGATGGTTTATTGGCGCGTGCTGAGAGCAGTGAGCCGCCGGCTGCGTTGTATGAAGATTTGGGGCCGGTTGAAAAGGCTCTGCGTGATTTGGTGCGTGCGGAGACGGTTCGTATTGTTATTGAGGGTGATGCGGCGCTGGCGACGGCGAAGGGTTTTGTGCGCGACCATATGCCTGCGGCGATTGAGCTATTGGCGCAGAGTGAGCGCGATGAAGTTTTATTCGACCGTTATGATATTGCGGGTCAGTTGGATGTTGCGTTGTCGAATCGTGTGGCTTTGTCGTCTGGGGGATGGTTGATGATTGAGACCACCGAGGCGATGACGACGATTGATGTTAATTCGGGTTCTGGCGAGGCGGATGCGCGTGGGCTTAATCTTGAGGCTGCGGGGGTGATTGCGCGTCAGCTTCGGCTTCGGGCGATTGGCGGGCTTATCGCGATTGATTTTATTGATATGGATAGTGACGCAGACAATGAGGCTGTGTTGGCGGCTCTGGATGCGGGATTTCAGGGCGATAAGAATCCTGTGCGGATTGGGTCGATGTCGGAGTTTGGCGTGGTTGAGATGACGCGGCGACGCGGCGACATGACGCTTGCCGAATCGATGAGACAGGTGGGTGGATAATGGGTCGTTGTCCGATATGTAAGCAGGCGGATGGTGTTTCGCAGTTTCGCCCATTTTGTTCGAAGCGGTGCGCGGATGTTGATTTGCATCGTTGGCTTGGCGAGCAATATTCGGTTCCTGCGGTTGAGCCGCCGGATGATTTTGATGCGGAGCTTGAGCAGGCGTTGAGCGATGATGGGTCTTCGGATAAGCTTCATTAGAATGGTTGTTGGGCGGGCTCAGCGTCTAGACAGTTGGGCTGGCATGGCCTATATGTTTGTCAGCTTGCTGGGCGGTTATTTAGCTCACTGCAGGCCCAGGTAGCTCAGGGGTAGAGCAGCGGACTGAAAATCCGCGTGTCGGTGGTTCGATTCCGCCCCTGGGCACCATTCTTTCTCACGCATCATTATTTCGTTGGCGGATTGTATTTTGGTGGTCGGTGGATATTTTTGCCGTTAGGAAGGGGTACCACGGAGGGCAAAAGTGCCTTTTTTATGTGTTTTTTCTCCAAAATGACTGCCCTATTGCCCATCTGGAGCATCTCAAAATTGCGTCTTTTCGGGGGCAAAAAGATGTGAATTTGCTTGTCTGGAAACCTTTTCATGATGAGGTCAATTGGTTGCTTAAAATCTGTATCGCCCGATACCAGAAACAAATCATCAAACAAATTCTCGTGTGCTGCATCAATCATCATCGTAGCAATATTTACATCCGTTTCTTTTTCTTCATGCGTAGAAAATTCTTCTCCGCAATTTCTGCATTTCTTTTGCCTTTTCTTGAATTTTCCTAATTCAACAGAAACGCCCTGTGCACGAAGTGCCTGTATGTAAATTCGGTGACGATCCACACTACTTTTTGAGCGGTGGTCAGCATATGCCGTGAAATAAAACACGCCGTCTAATTGTTGGTCGGACTTTAAGAAATTGGTCATCAATTTGTGGAGGTCTAACCATTTGAGATGATTACGACCCGTATCATCAAGGCCGTGATACATATTGTAGCCGTCAATAAGGGCTATAACGCGGCGTTTCTTATTCATTATTGCCACCTAAAAATGCAAGACCGTCACTACATAAAGTAGGACGGTCTTTGCGCTTAGGGCATCAAATATCCCCAAGGTCGTTGGCTAGAAAATGTAGAAGAACGCAACTTAAGTCAATAGCCAAATTGTTTAGAGTCAATAGCTTACACGGCATTTGTGGGGGTAAAAAGCTGAAAACCCTTGTTTTTGAGTCATTTATTCGCAAATTTTTCAAGCCTTACATCTGTTCACAAATTATTACAAGATACTAATTTGCTCCTGTTAGCACCAAAATTTACAGCTTTTGGTAGGGCTTCGATGATTTTTGTGTTGGCATTTTGTCATTGCGCTCATTTTGTTTCTGTCATAGCTTGTGCGGGTTAGACGTCAACAAGTAACCCTGGTCGGGTTGCTCGCCCAATAAAATACTCCTCGCGAGAAATAAGCGAGGATTTTCTTCATTCTTGTTGAACGTCTAACACAGCCTGACGCTTGTCGGCCTTTAGGACAAAAAACAAGGGAGAAAATCATGTGCTTAAAGAATTTTTTTACAACCAATATATTGTTTGTTTCTGTGCTGATGCTATCAGCTTGCGGAGGCGGCGGTGGCGGCGGCGATGAGGATGACATGTCATCTTCATCGACTTCTAGCGGTGCTGGGTCTGCGACGCTAACGACCGCTGATTTTGTAGCCATTAGCGGCGCTGCGGCTACACGAAGTAATAGTTTTATGGCTGCTAGCAGCACACCGCAAAGCGGCAGTGTCGTTCAAACATCGGTCACCAGTATTGGCAGTGCGATTGATGCCCGTGCCACTTATAATAACGGAAGCCCGCATATTTCTGTAACGCTCAATGGCAGAAGTTTTAATACTGCCGCCAGTAATGTGGATGTTTTCGAGCGTTTTGAAACAGTTGATGTAGATACTGCGGGCTTGTATGCCTATCAGCGACGGGCTGATGGTGAGTTATACACGAAACTCTACACGGACATTGAAAGCGCAGGGGACACGGATTACCTCGCTGGGGGTATTTGGTTTTATGTTCCAGACGATGCAAGCAATCTCGCTGATGGTGAAGTGGGCGTATTTGTTGATGGAAATGACCCATTTGAACAGGCAAATATCGCAGGTCTTACGGGGACAGCGACTTATAATGGTGGCGCATCGGGGCTTTATCTGAATGCAAATAGTGATGAGCTTCTTGAAATTGCCTCCGATGATGCCGTGTTAACGGCGAATTTCGGGAGTTCAAGCGCGCTTGGTACGATTGAAGGCACAATCACAGATTTTGGTCTTGATGATGGATCACTCACCCCTATTATCCCGACATTTTCGGTAACGCTTAGCCGCACGAATATTGGCGCAAGTGATAGCGGCTTCTTCACGGGTGATACGACGGCCACTTATCAGGGCGTTACCTATGACCAAGGCAAATGGGGCGGACAGTTTTATGGCAATGGTGCTACGGCGACCGCCTTGCCGAATAGCGTTCTCGGCACTTTCGGTGTTGCTGGTGATGACCCTGCTGATGGCTACATTCTGGGTGCTTTTTCTGCGGATAGATAGCGCGCATGTGGCGGGGGTAAGGCATTTTTATGCCTCCGACTTATTGACTAGATATACCGAAGAGGAGAAGCAGGAATTCAGGAAGAAATATGCTTCGTCTTCACCAATATTAGGTTCTTCTAATGCGTTGTTTGCGTGTCTTAGCCCAGCTTCATCGTTCGTATAAGCATAAAGCTTCTCCATGCTCGCACGAAAAGCAGGGTGAGCCAGAGCATCCCCCTGCTTGTCCATTTTTTTCAATGCGTCGCTGAGCGTTTTGGCGGATGGCACAATATGTGTGGCTATGCTCTCAACCGCATGAATACTTTCCACAACGGAATTCGTATATTCTTTTTGCAGGAAAAACTGATGTGCTTTTTCCAAATGTGCGACCGCGCCCTTGTATTTACCTGACAATAAACGCGCACATAATGGATGTTCATAGGCAATTTCTGGAAAATCGGTGCGGTCGGGCAATGTGTCAATTTCATGAAACAATGTCACTTCGTCTGGCAATTCGGGCAGAGATTTTTGATATATCGCCCGTACAAGGAGAAAAGCGATAAAAGCTAAAGATCCCCAAAAAATCCATTTAAGAACTTCGTCAGATATTTTTATTCCAGTTGACATTTTTCTATCCTCTTACCTCTGCGAATGGCTAGATAATTACAATATGGCAATGTTTCTGAAAATGTGTAAGATTTATTTACCTAAAGAAGAGCGTTCACATGATTTTTCCTCTCGCCACGAACGAAGCCTACACTGGCTCAATGTTATCAGTCTGGTATCTGGGGCTGATGACCCTTTTAACCATCGTTCCCGGGTGGGTGCACATGTTCCGCGAGGATGGCGGCGCAATTTCCATCGCTGGCCTCAGTGTCGGCGATAGGAAGGGCTTGGTGTTCAGCCTCTTTGCGTGGGCCGGCGCGACACAGTTCGTCTGGGGACTGATGATGGCGCTCGTCGTGCTGCGCTATCAATCTTTCGTGCCGGTGATGCTGTTGCTGCTGCTCATCGAGCGCGCCCTGCACACATGGTTCATGTGGTTTAGTCCGAAGAGCGAGGGCATCGTCGGCGACAAGCCGAAACACCATCCGCCAGAGGCCAAGGTTACGTTGGTCGTGACGGCGCTTAATGGCTTCTTTCTGTTTTTATCTTTGTGAGTCTTGAGGAAACAAAATGAACATATTTCGTACGGCAAGTATTTTCATAGCGGCCATTATGACGACAAGCGCGGCGGTGGCCAATGATTGGCCAGAAAGCTTTACGGTCGGGACGGCGTCGCAAGGCGGCACATATTTTGCTTATGGGTCGGGCTGGGCGAATCTGGTCGCCAATGAGCTCGGCATTACGGGCGGCGGCGAGGTGACCGGCGGGCCGATGCAGAACATGGCATTGGTTCATACGGGTGACGCGCAGTTCGGCATGACCACTATGGGTCCTGCGGCTGACTCTATCGCTGGCGCAAATCCCATAGCCCCGGGTTTGCGGATGACAAATGCCTGCGCCATGTTCCCGATGTATCAGACGCCTTTTTCGGTGACGGTGTTGTCGTCGTCGGGCATTACGAGCATCGCGGATATTCCAGATGGCGCGCGCATTGGATTTGGCCCAGCAGGGTCGACCTCGGACACGTATTTTCCGCGCATGATGGAAACGCTGGGCGTAAAGTTCGAGCGTCGCAATGGCGGGTGGAATGATTTGGGCAGCCAACTGCAAGACGGCTTGCTCGATGTGATTGCCTTTGCGGCGGGCGTGCCTGTGCCAGCTGTCAGCCAACTCGAGGTGCAGACAGAGGTGAACATTATCGAGTTCACGCAAAAAGAGCAGGCGCAGATTATGCAGGCCTTTCCTGTGGCTGCGTTTGATATCCCCGCGCGCACCTATACTACGTTGAAAAGCGATGCGCGCTCGGTCGCGATGTGGAACTTTGCCATCGCCAATTGCCAACTGCCCGAAGGTTTTGTGAACGCTATCGTTGACATCGTGATGTCTGACAATGCGCGGATGGTGCGTATTCATAAGGCGGCGGTGTCGAGCCTGCCGAAAAACTGGAACAAGAACGCGGGCGTTTTGCCGTGGCATCCGGGGGCGGCCAAATGGTTCATCGAAAACGCAGGCGCGCGCATTGCTCCAGACCAGATATTTGGCAACTCATCACCATGACGCTTAAATGATGACGCCCGCACCTGTTGATGAAGAACCACTCGCTGCGAACCAGCGCACGTTCAAGGGCAAGACCGCTTCGGCGGTTGCGGGTTTTTCTGCGCTTTATGCGATTTTTCATGTCGCGGCGCTCAATGGTTGGTCGCTGCGGGCGTGGACAGGGATAGATATTCCCTTTCTGCCAGTGTTTCCTATGGAAACGTGGAATTTTCGGATTGTCCATATTGCGGGGGCATTGGCGCTTGGCTTTCTGCTTTATGCGGCGCGCCCGTTTGCCGAAAGCGATACGCGGCGGCATCACCCGCTTGACCTATTGGCTTGGGCGGCATGTGTGCCTGCGCTTTATGCGTGCTATACGGCGCTTGGGTTTGCGGCCGATATTGCAGATGGCACTCTGTGGAACGGCATTGATGCGGGCATTCGTGAGGCTGAAATCTATTTCTACGGTGTGCCTTTGCTCACGGCGAGTGCGATTGCCATCGGTGTAGGTTGGATGCGTCCGCACATGCGTACATCGATAGCACCAGCTGATATTGTGCTGTGTGTGTGCGGCTTTGGGGTGGCGATTTATCTCATCACGATTTTTGGCACGCTGATGCGTAACTCTACGGGGACTTCTTTCGCCCCGATTGGCATGAGCCTTGCGGCGGTGGCGGGAAGTGCGCTTATCATGGAACTCACGCGCCGTGTCGCAGGTCTTGCCTTGGTCATCATCGCGAGTGTTTTTCTTATTTATGTGTTTGTCGGCGATTTGCTGCCGGGCTTTTTGAATGCGCCAGACATCACGTGGAATCGTTTTTTCAGCCAGCTCTATACGGATGCGGGGATTCTTGGGCCGACGACGGCGGTGTCGTCTACTTACATTATCCTTTTCGTGATATTTGCGGCCTTTTTGCAAGCGTCTAAGGTGGGTGATTATTTTGTCAATTTTGCTTTTGCGATTGCGGGACGCGCACGAGGTGGGCCTGCGAAAGTGTCGATCTTTGCCTCTGGTCTGATGGGGATGATTAACGGCACGTCTGCGGGCAATGTCGTGGCCACGGGGTCGTTGACGATTCCGCTGATGAAACGCATTGGCTACAAGCCGATGACGGCGGGTGCGGTTGAGGCGGCGGCCTCGACGGGCGGGCAGATTATGCCGCCGATTATGGGCGCGGGGGCTTTTATCATGGCCGAAATTACGGGCATCCCCTACACGGATATTACCATCGCAGCGATTATCCCAGCGGTTTTGTATTTCACCTCGATTTATTTCATGGTTGACTTCGAAGCGGCCAAATTGGGGATGCGCGGCATGCGCGCCGATGAATTGCCCAAGGTCAAAGACATGCTGCGGCGGGTGTTTCTTTTTCTGCCGATACTGATTTTGATTATTGCGTTGTTTCTTGGATATTCGGTTATTCGTGCGGGCACATTGGCGACGGTGTCGGCGGCGGTGGTCAGTTGGCTGACCCCGTATCGGATGGGTTTAGGCGGGGTGATGCGCGCACTTGAACGGGCGGGCGTTATGTCGGTGCAAATTATCGCGGTATGTGCCTGTGCGGGGATTATCGTTGGGGTGATTTCGCTCACGGGGGTTGGTGCGCGGTTTTCGTCAGTGCTGCTGAACATTGCCGATGCCAACCAGTTGCTCGCCTTGTTCTTTGCGATGTGTGTGGCCATTCTTCTGGGTATGGGCATGCCAACGACGGCGGCCTATGCTGTGGCTGCTTCGGTGGTTGCCCCGGGGCTTGTTCAGCTTGGTATCCCGACGCTGACGGCGCATTTCTTTGTTTTTTATTTTGCGGTGGTGTCGGCGATTACCCCGCCAGTTGCGCTTGCGAGTTATGCAGCGGCGGGGATTTCGGGCGCAAACCCGATGGCGACATCTGTGGCGTCGTTCAAAATCGGGATTTCGGCTTATGTCGTCCCGTTCATGCTGTTTTATAATACGGCGCTGCTTATGGATGGCACATGGCCTGAGATTATCCGTGCGAGTGTGACGGCAATTATTGGGGTTTATCTTTTGTCGGCGAGTGTGCAGGGGTGGTTCGCCAATGCGCGGGCGGACACGATGGTGCGCGTGATGGCACTAGTGGCGGCGTTGTTTATGATTGCAGGCGGCGGGCTTAGCGATGCTATCGGGCTTGGGCTAGCGATGGCGGCTTATGGTCTCCAGAAGGTTTTGGGAAAAGCTGCTTAATCGATATTTTCTTCCATTTGGCGGCGGAATTTTTTCCGTTCGTGTTCCAGTAAATAGCGTTTGCGAAGCCGTAGGCTGGTCGGTGTGACTTCGAGTAATTCGTCGAACTCGACATAGGCCATCATGTCTTCCAGCGACATGCGCCGTGGCGGGGTGAGCGTGACCGCCTCATCCGAACCAGAGGCGCGCATATTGGTGAGCTTTTTGCCTTTTAGCACGTTGATTTCTAAATCATTGTCGCGGCTATGTTCGCCGACAATCATGCCTTGATAGACGGGCGTTTGCGGGTCGATAAACATCGTGCCACGGTCTTGCAAATTAAAAAGCGCAAAGGCAACAGACGTGCCCGTTTCACTGGCAATCAGCGCGCCATTGCGCCGCCCCGGAATATCACCGCTATAGGGGGCGTAATCATAAAATACGCGGTTCAATACACCCGTGCCGCGTGTTTGTGTCAGAAAGCGGCTTTGATAGCCAATCAGCCCGCGTGAGGGGGCGTGAAAAACCATCCGCGTTTTGCCAGCCCCCGCAGCACGCATATCCATCATTTTGGCTTTACGACGGTTCATGCTGTCGACGACAGTTGAAGAAAACTCCTCATCAACATCAACGGTGACTTCTTCGACGGGCTCGAGTTTTTCGCCGTCTTGCATTTTGATAAGCACTTTCGGGCGCGAGACATTCATCTCGAAGCCTTCGCGGCGCATGGTTTCAATCAGCACGCCGAGTTGCAATTCACCCCGCCCGCCAATTTCAAACGCATCCTTATTTTCACTTTCTTCAAAAGTGATGGCGACGTTGGTTTCAACCTCGGCGAGCAGACGCTCGCGGATAATCGTGGAGGTGACTTTCTTGCCTTCTTTGCCAGCGAACGGGCTGTCATTCACGGTGATTGTCACCGACATGGTTGGCGGGTCAATCGGTGTCGAGGCCAGCGCTTCGGTGATGCTTGGGTCACCAATCGTGTCGGCCACCGAGGTCTTGGCTAATCCTGCAATGCAAATCAAGTCGCCGGCTTTGACTTCCTCGACGGGAACACGGGTCGTGCCATCAAAGCGCAGCAATTTGGTGAGCCGCCCGGTTTCGACTTGTGCGCCCTCAAGATTTATCGCTTTAACGGGCGAGTTGATTTTCGCCGTGCCTTGCAAGACGCGCCCTGTCAGGCAACGACCAATATAAGGGTCGCTATCGAGCAGCGTGACGAGCATGGCGAATGGCTTATCTGGCTCGACCATGGGCGGCGGCACATGGGTCAATACAATATCAAGCAGAGGGTGCAGATTTTCGCGCGGGTCTTCTAGCTCGGTGACGCACCACCCATCGCGGCCAGAAGCATACAGAATAGGAAAATCGAGCTGCTCAGATGTCGCATCGAGCGAGACAAACAAATCGAACACCTCATCGACCACCTCATCTGGACGGCCATCGGGGCGGTCGACCTTATTGATAATGACGATGGGGCGCAGCCCTTGGGCGAGCGCTTTGCCGAGGACGAATTTGGTTTGTGGCATCGGGCCTTCGGCAGCATCTGTGAGCAAAATCACCCCATCGGCCATGTCGAGAACGCGCTCGACTTCGCCGCCAAAATCTGCGTGGCCGGGTGTGTCGATAATATTGATGCGCGTGTCTTGCCAGTTTACCGAGGTTGGTTTGGCCAAAATGGTAATGCCGCGTTCTTTTTCCAAATCGCCAGAATCCATCAGCCGTTCATCGACGGCCTGATTTTCGCGAAACAGACCTGTTTGCTTTAAAATCGCGTCAATGAGCGTGGTCTTGCCATGGTCAACATGGGCAATAATGGCAATATTGCGAAGATTCTCTGCGGGACTAAGGGACATGAAAAGGCTCTCAAAATTATATCAGACGCTTCTAACGCCTCTTGCAGCCACAGGGAAGCGTTATTTAATCGCATCTTTTCAATTACGCTGTAACGCGTATAGTAGAGCCAAGCTGAAAAGGGATACATAAATGACCGATGTCGATGAAAAAGAGCTAGACGCGTTTCGCACAGAGGCCGAAGCTTGGTTTAAGGAAAACGCGCCGCGCGATGTGGATTTCATGCTGCCGCTGACCTTTATGGAAGTGGGGCGGGATGAGCAGTTTAATTTTCTGCGCGATTGGCAAAACAAAGTTTATGAGGCAGGATATTTAGGCGCGCATTGGCCGAAGGAATATGGCGGCGGCGGTTTGGACAAAGCGTTTCAGGATGTTGCGACGCGGGCGATGGCCTTGGCGCGCACACCGATTATGCTCAACGCGATTGGTCTGAATTGGACGGGGCCCTTGCTGCTCGACCGTGGCTCTGAGGCTGAAAAGCATAAATATATTAAAGGCATTTTATCGGCTGAGGAGATTTGGTGTCAGGGTTTTTCTGAACCTGACCATGGCTCTGACCTTGGCAATGCGCAAACCCGTGCTGTGCGTGATGGCGATGAATATGTTCTCAATGGCTCGAAGATTTGGACGACCTTGGGCAATTATGCCGATTATATGATTTTACTGGCGCGCACTAATCCAGAAGCGGAAAGCAAATATAAGGGCTTGAGCTTTTTTCTTGCACCGATGCGGGGCGCGGGTGTCGACACCGTGCCAATTCGCAAACTGACGGGCGAGTATGGGTTTACGCAAACTTTTTTTCAGGATGCGCGCATCTCGGCTGATTGTTTGATGGGCGCGGAAGGCGAAGGCTGGCTGATTGCCATGCAGACGTTGGAATATGAGCGCGGGGCGCGTTCTGGTCAGGCGGGGGGGCATGTGATGATGCTGTCTGACCCGAATGATATTATTCAACTGGCGCGCACGGCGCAGCTCAATGGTCGCCCCGCGATTGATGACCCTGTGGTGCGCGAAGAGCTGGTCGCGTTGATGAGCGAGGCGCGTGCGTTGGGATTAGCATCGCGGCGCGATAAGTTGGCGCCCTTGACCCAAGACCGTCCGATGTCATTGGCCTTGGGGGGCAAATTATCAAGCACAGATTTTTATCAGCGTCTCAACGCGTTTGCGATTGGGTTGCAAGGCACGCGTGCGGCCTACTATGTTGATGACCCAAGCGCGCATGATAATGGCGTTTGGCAGCGTGGTTATCTGAATAGTTTTTCGGCGACGATTGGCGGCGGTACGTCGCAAATCCAACGCAATATTATTGGTGAGCATATCCTTGGGTTGCCAAAAAGCTAAAACGTAAGCAGGAGAAGTTACGATGTCAGCATATGTCGGGCCGGGCATTACCCCAGCCATCGGTTTATCGGAAGAGCAAGCGCAGCTTATCGATGTCGCTGCCGCGTTTTGCCGCGATAAATCGCCTATCGATAAAGTCCGCAGCCTGATTGACGACGAGATGGGGTTTGACCCCACCGTGTGGACGGAAATAGCCGAGCTTGGCTGGACGAGCATCGGGATTCCAGAAAATTATGGCGGCATTGGGCTAGGGTTGGGCGAAGTGGTGCCACTGGTTGAATATATGGGACGTGCGATGATGAACGCGCCGTTTATCTGCTCGGTATTGGCGGCGCAAGCGATTTTGAAGGGCGGCACGTCGAGCCAAAAAGAACAGCTATTGCCGCAATTGGCGGGCGGGTCGATTGCCACGATGGCCTTATGCGAAGACCATGCCGATTGGAATCTGGAAAACCTGTCTTGCACGGCGACCGCCAAAGGCGATGAGCTGGTGCTTTCTGGCACAAAATATTTGGTCGCACATGCGCAAACTGCCGCGCATATTATTGTCAGCGTGGCCTATGAGGGTGCGCCTGCGCTGTTGGTGATGCCGCGCGATGCGCTAGAGGATAATCGTTTGACGCGCGAAAAAATTATCGATGATACGCACCGCACTTACGCGCTCAATATTGAAGGGGTCAGCATCTCCAAAGATGCCCTGATGGATGTGTCTTTGGCCTCTGATACGCTGGCGCATATTGAGCAGGCGGCGGCTTTATTATTGGCGGCGGATATGTGCGGCGGGGCTTTTTCATGCCTTGAGTACACGCTTGATTATCTCAAAACGCGCCAGCAATTCGGCAAGATTATCGGCTCGTATCAATCGCTCAAGCACACAGCGGTTGATGTGCATCAGGCTTATGAACGGGCGCGCTCGCATCTTTACTCGGCCGCTTATTTGTTCGGCCAGCAAGGCGAGGGTGAAATAGCCGTGCGCATGGCCAAGGCCGAATCTGGCGAGGCTTATAGCTTTGCGGCCGACCGCGCCATTCAGTTTCATGGCGGCTTTGGATTTACCTATGATTGCGATGCGCAGCTTTATCGCCGCCGCGCGATTATGGGGTGCGCCTTGCATGGCGATACGCGTTATCATCGGCGCAAGCTTGCCGATATGATGTTCTAGCAGAGGAGGTTTTTATGAGTAAGACAGTCGAATTTATTTTTGATGCTGCCAGTCCCAATGCTTATCTGGTGCATAAAATTGTCCCCGAAATAGAGGCGCGCACGGGCGCAAAATTTAGCTATACGCTTTGTCTTTTGGGCGGCATTTTTAAGGCGACGAATAATCAAGCCCCGATGATTGCTTTTGGGGACATCAAAAATAAACTGGAATATGACAATCTTGAAATACAGCGTTTCATCGCACGTCATAAGCTGACGAAGTACAAAATAAATCCGCATTTTCCGGTTATGACATTGATGCTGATGCGCGGTGCGATTGTGGCTGAACAAGATGGTTTCTTGCCCGCCTATATTGATGCGATGGTCGACGGGCTATGGGAGCAAGGGCTGAAACTCGATGACCCTGACGTTTTACACCAAGCCTATCTCGATGCTGGCTTTGATGCCGACCTCCTGATGGCGCAAATGCAGGAAGCCGAGGTGAAAGCCAAATTAGCTGAGAACACCGCAAACGCCGTCGCGCGGGGGGTTTTTGGTATCCCGACATTTTTCGTGGGTGACGAGATTTTCTTTGGCAAAGAGCGCCTCGGCCAAATCGAAGAACTGCTTAACCAGAGCTAATGCAGCGGTGAGCCTTCGAGCGTGATGCGGTGCATTTCGCGGCGCGCGCCGTGATAATCATTCAGTGCGTAATGCCATGTGCAGCGATTATCCCAAATGGCGATAGAGCCTTCCGCCCATTTAAAGCGCGTTGTGTGTTCCATCAAAGTTGCGTGCTCAAATAGATAATCCATCAGCGGCTTGCTTTCTGCAGGCGTCCAGCCTTCAAACTGGATGGTAAAGGCGGGGTTGATATACAGAGCTTTGCGCTTGCTTTCGGGGTGCGTGATGATAACTGGATGTATGTTGTCTTGCGTCGCAAGGTCGGCGTTTTCAAACACACCATCCATGTCGTCGCGATAGGCCGATTGGTCGCCGAAAATATGCCGACTTGAATGCACGGCCTTCATGCCTTCGAGCGTTTTCTTCAGCCCATCCGACAAAGTATCATAGGCTTTATACATACACGCAAACAGCGTATCGCCACCGATGGGGGGTGTTTCGCGCGCCAGCAAAATCGAGCCCATGGCGGGAATCTTATCGTAGCTATGGTCGGTATGCCAACCGCCGCCAATATTGACGATTTGGTCTTTTTCTTTGGTCACCGAGGCGATTTTTTCGTAGCCGTCTATTTTGGGGAAAAATCGGTTCACATTAATCTCGCCCCAGCGTTCGGCAAAGGCGATGTGCTGCTCGGGCGTGATGTCCTGATTGCGGAAGAAAATCAGGCCATTATCGACAAAAGCCTGTTGGATGGTTTTGAAATCTTGGTTGCTCATATCGCCAAGGTCTACATTGTCTAATTCAACCCCGACGCCGCCCGAAATGGCATTTACCGTCACGTCACTCATAGCTTTCTCCCTTATTTGAGATAAATCTTACACCTTAAGACGCGATATTGACAAGAGGCGCGTTAGGGGGTGATGGTTCGCAGAAATCCGCCAGATGTGGTAATTTTACGAGACGAATTGTGTTAAACCTTATGGGCGAATTGTGTTAAAATCCATTATTGTTGCGTGTGCGTAGTTGTGTTGGGTATGAGATTGTATGAGTAAATATGAGTAAAGCTGAAGCCTTTTTAGCGGGTGCCGTGCAGATTGCTGGGCCGTTGACGCGGCTGCAAGAGCGCATTGTCGCGGTCAAACTCCACCCTGACAGCGTTTCTGTGGTGCAGTTGCATCCGGCGATAGATAGCTGGAAAATGGATCGTTTGGTTAGCTGGTCGCTGGACACGTCGATTGGTCGCCAGCCAGTGGAGCAAAATTATCCTTATTTGGTGAACCAAATTGCAGCCGCTGCTGATGAGGCAGGGGTCGATGGCGTGGATGCGGGTATTTCTATCCCTGCCTGTTTATTTGATACGCGCACGCTGACTTTGCCCTATATGTCGGACGAAGAATTAGCCGAGGAAGCGCAAGAGGCGGAGTTTTGGGAGGAGTTTGACCCTGAACTAACGAATCTTGCAGGCCGCATCGTCAAATATCAAACTCTGTATAGCAGTGAGAATGAAGACCGCAAAACGGTGCTGATATCGACGATTGCCGTTGGTGATTTAGACCGCTATCGCAGCCTGATGTTGGATGCCAATTTGCTGCCCGTATTTATCGAGAATGAGGTGTTTTCGCTCATCAATGGCATTTATGCGCGGATGAGTTCGGACGATATGTATAAGCCGTTCGTGATTGTGCATTTATGCCCCGGCAATAATTTGGTGGTGGCGCATATGCGGGGTCGGTTGATGACCCAGAAAATCAATATTTCTGATTTTGACGAAGCGCTGCTGATGGAGCTTGAAAAAGTGGAAGGTGTCTCGGGTGATTTCTGGGACGAGGTGGCTATTCGGCTCAACGAGCAAATCAAACAGGCCATTGCGTTTATTACTGAAACCTATGAGTTTCCGTCGCCTGACAAAGTGTTTTTGGTTTCTGAATATAAAGAAGCCGACAATTTTACCGCGCTGTTAAGCACGCGCATGGCACCGACCCGCATCGTCGTTTACGATGCGATGGAGGATGTTGATGTCCCCAA
The DNA here is from genome assembly GCA_965221415.1 of Parvibaculaceae bacterium. Taxonomy (GTDB): domain Bacteria; phylum Pseudomonadota; class Alphaproteobacteria; order RS24; family RS24; genus UBA8337. Next base: position 1,578,340 of record OZ244887.1, on the reverse strand, counting down.
TCAGCACGCAAAATATATCGATTATTTTGCCAACCCGTCGGTGTTTACAACGGCTGTCGGGCTTGCCACGCAAGGGCTGAATGTGGAAGGCAAAGGCCATGGTCATCAGCACCGACGGCTGATTTCGATGAATTTTTTAGAAGACGCACCGCGCATTCGGCGTAATCGTCAGCTGGCTGTGCTCAATCGCATTTTATCCTTGGCGATTATCGCGGTGATTGTGTTTTCGGGCAGTGTGTTGGGCACGCGCACCATTCCGGCTTATTTGCAGACTCGCGAAGCCGCCAAACAATATAGGGCGGTCGAAAGCACCGCCAGCACGCAACGCTTGCGCCGTATGGTGAACGAGAAAAAACTCCTGAGCGCGAATGAGACAATTGTGCAAATTAAGAAAAATGCTGTGCAGCAGGGGCATGCGATGTTTCTTGAGAGCCTGCCGAGTTTGGTGCCTATCGGGGCTGAATTGCACAGTTTGGAAATCTCGGAAAAAAGCGGCGTTGTTCTTAAAGGCATCGCGACCAGCAATGAGAGAGTCACGGATATAAAAAACGGCCTGCGCACGGAGCGCTTCGTCCGCCGCGACCCAGCGGTTGAGTTGCAGCGCAATGACGATATTTGGGATTTCACCATGCAGATGAAATTGGCGAGGCCAGAGTAATGTCTGAAATGCGCGCCCCTCTCGATACTTGTCCAGAAGCGTTACTGTCGCCAGATGCGCGCGCTTTATTGGCCGAGATTAATGCGGCTGAAAATCCGCCGCCGCCCAGTCTCAAGATTGTTCCTGATTTGGCATTTAGCCAAAATGAGGCTGCTCCTATAGACTCTGAAGATGCGCGCACAGACGAACATATTGAGGCGTTCATCGACTTGCTCAACCAGATGGAAGATGCCCCGCGTGCGGAGAATGAAGAAATTGCCGACACTGACATTGGCGACGACATTGATGATGAGGATGACCCGTTTTTTGATTTAGAAGAGCCGCCGAAAGGGTGGCGGGCTTTATGGGGACGGTTTCATAAAGCAGGTCGCGGGGCGGCGGGGCGATTGGTTGGCGTAAAAGATGCGAGCGCGGCTTATCATGCGCAATCGGGCGCGTCGAGCTTTCCGTTCACCATGCTACGCGTTATCGGTTTGGTGTTGGTGGCGGCCGTGCCGCCGGTGATAAATTTGGGCGTTATTCAGCCGCAGATTTCTGACAATAATCGAAAAATGACCCAAATCAGCAGCTATCAAGCCAGCAGCAAGAAAGACAAAAAGATTGCCGATAGCTTGCAGAAAAATATCGGGCGGTCGCAAGGCGAAGCCAAGCAACTCATTGATGGGTTTATGTCCGAAAGCCAATTTGATGGGCTGCTCAATAATTATCTACTGGCTTTGCAGAAATATGATGTCGAGCTTTTGAGCTATAATATTGGTGCCGATAAGGTGCGCAAAGTGGTGGTCGGCGATAGGGTGCAAGAGGCGAAACTGGTCAATTTAGCCCTGACGGGACGCTATGATGTGTACACCGAAATTCGCCGCATTTTTGTCGAGCAGAGCAAGAATATTTTGGTTGTCAACGAAACCATGATGGCCATTCCGAACAGCTTAGATTTAAAAATTGATGCCCAATTTCTTGTGCCAGTGCAGCGCGCCTATGACCAAGGCCTTGATGGTGTGACGGCGAAAGAGGGGGGCGGGTGATGCGATATCTGTTTTATGCGGTTCTGTTGAGTGCCATTCTGATGACCCCGCAATTTGCGTTGGCGCAAGAGCAGGCTGCGTTGCAGGCGGCCAATCCGCAAGACCCGTTTGTGCGAGGGCTGCAGCGGTTAGACGAACGGCTTCGGATGGCGCGTGAGGCTGAGAGTCTGGCGCGGCGGGCTTTGGAGTTGGAGCAGCGCAAGCGGCGCGAGGCGGCCGGCGAGCTTTTTAGCGCGGATGAGACGGGCGAGGCGATTTCTGCGGGGCTTGTTTCCGACCCTGATTTTTTCACCGCTTTTGCGGCGCGAAAATATCGCCTTGATGGTTTGGTTTTATCGCGCCCGCAAAGCGAGCCGGTGATTCACATATATAAGGAAAAGCAAAAGCCAGATAAAAATATTTTATATTGGTCGGGCGAAGAGCGTCGCTGGGTGTATGAGCGTTTGGTTGACGAGCCGCTTGCCGCGATTGCTAAAAAATTGGTGATGCAGCTTGATGATTTGCTGGCGATGAACGGCGTGTCGCGTGTAGCACAACTGCCCAATGCAAAACGCTTTTATGTGTCGCCGCGCGATAATGGGCCACTCACGCATATTATCACACGCGGCGATACGCTGGCTAAATTGGCAAAAGTCTATGATACAGACGCGGCACGGCTGCGGGTGCGCAATAATCTTGATGCCAGTGCGGCGTTGGTTGTCGGACGGCGATTTCTGGTGCGCGAAAAGGCCATCAATGAGAGGCTCTCGAATATGGCGGTGCCGCAGCCGCCCAAATTGGATTTGAGCTATTTGGAGCAAGCGCGTTTGCCGTATGCGCGCCTTGGGCAGTTTAAGACGAAAGCCGAGGCACTGCGCAGCGCACGCGAGTTTTACAATAAATATTACGAGCTTATGGATAGCGATATTGTGCTGCGGCTTGAGCGTGCCAGCCATAGCAAGAACCGACGGTTTTATAATATGGATATCGGGCCGTTGCGTTCGCTGCGCCATGGCGAAGCATTTTGCGCGTTGTTTCGGCGCGATAATTTGCCGTGTCTGGTGGTCGAGCGTGTGCCGGGGCCAGAGCGCGTGCGCAATTTTGATAGTCAGGCGGTTATCTCGGTCAGCCCTTATGTTTATTTTGATGACGAAAATGAAATCAATAGCGCGATTGTCGATGTGGAGAAATTGACCAAGCTCGAATATTTTCTCACCGAGGGGCAAGAGCTTGGCAATAATGAAGGCACGATTGCGAAAATCACCCCCGACCGCATCATGCTAACCGATGCGAGCGGGTATTTACTCACTTTGCCGCTGAATAAAATACCAGAAATCGACCCCATCGCGAAACTCAAAGCCGAAGAAGCCGCACGCCAACGCGCCATTGCCCAAGCCGCGGCGGTGGCCACGGGTGCGGGCGCCAATGTGGCAAAGCAAGTCGGCGAGGCGGCGGCAGAGGTTGATACAGGCGCGGTGGGACGGATTAAAGAAAAAGAGATTAAACGCCGTGCGCGTTCGGTTGATGCGCTCAATCAGGTTTTGGGGACGGATATTAAGTGATTGAGTATTCCAAAGATGTGGCCGACCGTGTTTTGCGCATTTTGCAGGCGAGTGGTCAGCTCGAGGCAGAAAAGCTAAAGGAGACTATGCTGCAGGCTGAATCGCGTTCGGGGCGGGCGCTTTCCATGCTGATGCAAGGCTCGGTTGACGAGGAATTGGTGATGACGGTGTTGTCGCGGGCTTATGCGCTGCGCCGCAAAACGCTTACGGCAGCTGAGATTGCTCCCGATGCGTTGGCGGCCATTCCGCAAACCATGATAACGCAGGAGCATATTTTGCCTTTTGCGCGCGAGGGACGATTTTTGCGCGTCGGCACGGTTGACCCGACGAAATCGACATTGGCTAATCAAATCAAGGCGTTGAGTAATCAAAATGTTGAGTTTTTTTTGATAAAGCCGAGCGAGTTCGACGCGTGTATGCAAAGCCCCGAAGTCGCACAAGCCATCGCTGAAAAGGAAAAGAAAAAGCCAACCGAAGCGCCGCCGCTTGCATCGCAAAAGCCTGCGCGCAAACGCTCGACCTATGACCTCGATAATCCAACGCTGGTGATTAAGTTTGTGGATGATATTTTGCAGCAATCTATCGTCGCCGATGCGAGTGATATTCATATCGAGCCTTATCGTGAAGCGGCGCGCATTCGCTTTCGCATCAATGGTGTGCTGCAGACGCAAGAGCAGTTTGGGGATTATTTGTTCCATAATTATCTGCCCGTTGTGACGCGTCTGAAGATTCTCGCCGATTGCGATATTTCTGAAAAACGCTTGCCGCAAGATGGGGCGATTACATTTAAGGCTGGCGATGGGCAAGATATTGATACGCGCTTTAATGTGCTGCCGGGCAAGAATGGCGAGCGCATTTGTATCCGCTTGTTGAAGGGCGACCCGTCGCTGTCGATTGAAAAAATTGGTTTTACCGAAAGCGATTTGCAAAAGCTTATCGAGGCGATTACCGCACCGCAGGGCATGGTGTTGGTGACGGGGCCGACGGGGTCTGGCAAAACCACCACGCTTTATGGCGCGCTGCAATATATTAACGACCCCGGCACGAATATTATGACGGCGGAAGACCCGGTTGAATATTATTTGGAGGGGCTTGGTCAAACGCAAGCCAATGAGAAAGTTGGCTTGACGTTCTCGGCTATTTTGCGTGCCTTTTTGCGCCAAGACCCTGAGGTTATTCTGGTGGGTGAGATTCGCGACCAAGAGACGGTTGAGATTGCCGTGAAAGCCGCGCTGACGGGTCACTTGCTGTTGTCGACGCTGCACACAAATGATGCGATTGCGACGATCTCGCGTTTGCTGAATATGGGTGTGCCGAGCTTTATGATTTCGGCCGCCCTATCGCTTATTGTGGCGCAACGTTTGGCGCGTAAAAATTGTCAGAATTGCTTGATACCCGACACGAATGTAACCCCGAGCGCGTTGGAAATTGTTGGGTTCACCGAGCAAGAAATAGAGGGTTTTCAGCCGCGTCGCGGCGGCGGATGTACCGAATGTGACGGCACTGGCTATAAGGGGCGGCAAGGCATTTACGAAGTTTTGCGCATCACGCCAGAGGTCGAACAAACGATTTTGAAACAAGCGCAACCGCCAGAGATTCTCGCAGCGGCGCGGCTTGATAATTTTATGACCATGCAAGAAGTGGGGCGCGATTTGGTGCGCTCTGGCGTGTTGTGTGTTGAAGAGTTCACAAGGGTGCTGGTCGTCAGTTAGGTGTAGATTATGGCGCAATTTGTATATGCTGGCATTCAGGGCGGCAAGAAAGTCAAAGGCAAGATTGCCGCGACATCAAGCGCACGGGCGCGTGCGGCGTTGCGGCAACAACGTGTGCGCGTGAAAAATATCAAAGAAATTAAAGAAAAAGGAAAAAGCGCCTTTAACCTTGAAATCACATGGGGACCTTTCGGGTCTATCCCGTCGAAGGAGATACTTTTATTTACGAAGAAACTATCAACCATGATACGGGCGGGGTTGCCCATTTTGGACAGTCTGATGATGGTGGAAGACCAGACCAAAAACGCCAATATGAAACGCACATGTCAGCAAATGATTGCCGCGTTGAACGATGGTAAACCGCTCTCCGAAGCGTTTCGCCAGCAGGATAGACATTTCGATAATGTTTATTTGAATATGGTTGAGGCGGGTGAAGTGTCGGGCTTGTTGGATAAATTTATCGATAAGCTGGTGGAGATTTTGGAGAAGCAGCAGAAGATTAAATCGGGTATCAAATCGGCGATGTTTTACCCTGCGACCCTGATTACCGTGTCAGTGGGTATTTCGATTTTTATGCTGACCAATGTGGTGCCGACTTTTCAGGAAATGTATGAGGGGATGGGCATCGCGCTGCCGAGTCCAACACAAGCGATTGTCGATGCAAGCGAGTGGATTGCCAATATTTATAATGTGTTGGGGGTTGTCGGGGTGGTTGTCGGTTTTTTGACAACGCATCGGCTGTTGGCGAGATATATCCTTCCCTATCGCTATGGGTGGCACGCGCTATTGCTCAGAATGCCGCTTTTTGGCTCGATTATTATGATGGCTGTGGTGGCGCGTGCCTCGCTGTTGATGGCCAATTTGTTTGCGGCGGGGGTGAACGTATTGGAGACGCTGAATGTTGCCTCGACGGTGACCACGAACACATTATTTATCAACGCCTTTGGACGGGTCAAACGCGATGTGATGACGGGGGCGGAATTATCGGGCTTGTTCGCCAAGGAAAAAGTCTTTCCTAGCGAACTCTCGCAGCTTATCGCGGTTGGCGAGCGCACAGGTAATATGGAAGAAATGCTCAATTCCATCGCCACTTATTATGAAGAAGAGTTTGACGCTCTGGTCGATGGCCTCTCGACTGTCATCGAGCCGATTATGATTGTGATTGTCGGCGGGCTTATCGGCATGATGGTGGTCGCGCTATATTTGCCGATTTTCTCGGCGGGCGATTTGGCAGGTGGTTAAGATGGCGCGTGTGGTTCGCCGTCGCCGCACCAATCATCTTCAAACGTGCGCGGCCAGCTGATGCCAACATCTATATCCTCGCCGATAAGAGTTGGCTGCGGAGCTTTGCGCCGACATAAGCCTTCGGGTGTGCGGGTTGGGCGCGACAATAAATGCGCATCCCAAAAGCGGCAATGGGCGCAGTGTACAATCGGCATAGAGGCCACAGGGGGTAAAAAAATTGGATCATCCATAGCGTTAGACTGGGATATGACGTAAAGAAAAGCAAGTTTTGTTTGTATATTTTTTCACTTAAAGTCTATATTCTTTAACAAAGTATATTTTTGGAGTGAGTAATGAGTGTTGCGGAAACGATTGGTAAAGTTGAGTTGAGTCAATTGGAAAGTGTGGTCGATGCGGTTTTGGTGAGCGTGCGAGATAAACCGCAACAGATACGTTTGGCTCTGGCGGCTATGTTGTCGGGAGGGCATTTGCTGATTGAAGATGCACCCGGAATGGGCAAAACCAGTCTGGCGCATGCGCTGGGCTACCATTTGCAGCTCGATTGGAGCCGCCTGCAATGTACCAACGATACGACGCCATCTGACGTTGTGGGGGTTAATATTTTTGACTCGCAGAGTGGGCATTTTGAGTTTCGGCAAGGGCCGGTTTTTACGCAAGTTTTATTGGCCGATGAGCTGAACCGCGCGCCGTCGAAAAGCCAGTCTGCCCTGCTTGAGGCGATGGCCGAGCGTCAGGTGACGGTCGATGGCACGAGTTTTAATTTGCCCGCACCGTTTATTGTTATCGCGACCCAAAACCCGATTGAGCAGGTTGGTGTTTCGCCATTGCCAGAATCGCAGCTCGACCGATTTTGTGTGTCGTTCAGTCTTGGTCTGCCGTCTTTTGATGCGGAGGCGGATATTTTGCGCGATGCGCAATCTGGCGAAGAAAACTTTGAGCAAATGCCGCCCGTGTTTGCCAAGGGAGCGTTTGAGGTGTTGTTGCGCCAGCGTCATGCGATTGGTTTTTCGGAGCCGATTATTGCCTATGTGCAACAGCTGGCCGACCAGTTGCGCACGGCGAGTATTCCGAATTTATCGGTGCGCGCACTGATTCAAATCAAAGGTCTGGCGCAAGCCACCGCGATGATTGAGGGGCGCGATTATTGTCTGCCCGAGGATGTGCAGGCTGTGTTTGCGCCTGCCTTGCAGCACCGTTTGGGGTCGGTCACGGGCACGTCGGTTGATTTTCTAAACGATGTTTTGCGACAGGTTGCAGCCCCCTAAGGGGACTGGCGGGTATTGTGAGCCACCAAAATATATCGTCTGTGCTGGAGCGCATAAGCGCACGCATTGCTTTGCGGCGTGCGCGGTGGCTGAAGGGTGTGTGGGAAATCCAGCAGAGCCATATTTTTATTTTGCCCAATCGCTATGGCGTTTACATGATTTTTCTGATGCTCGCCAGTTTTGCGATGGGGCATAAAGTGCAGAATAATTTTATTTTACTGGCGGTGATATTTTTGTTTCTGCTGCTGATTTTGTCGTTGATTGCCAGTGTGCGGAATTTGCAAGGTCTGCGTATCGAGGCTGATATCGCGCCGTATTATTTTGCTGGCGAGCCGCATCACATTTGGTTGCGGTTCAAGAAACGCCGCGCGGCTTTTAATATAGAAATACACACGCCGCATGGTGTGATGCCGCTTAATATGACGGGAGGGGCGACGAGCCTGCGCGTGCCGGTTGGTGATAGGGGGCGGGGTGTGTATGGGCTTTGCCCGATTAAAGTGCAGACATTATTTCCGTTTGGCATTGCGCGGGCGTGGTGTTGGATTACGCCGCCGGGTGATTTGGTGGTTGTGCCTAAGCCCGTCGAACAAGCGGCGGGGTATTATCCGCGCACGAATTTGAGCGCGGCGCAGACGCTCAACCAGAAGCATCAGCAGAATAATTATGCCGATGAGTTGGGGCATTTGCGCGATTATCAAAATAGCGACCCGCCCGCGCGCATCGACTGGAAACGCTATGCCGCGACGCGTGAGACGATGGTGCGCGAGCATAGTTTAGATACGCAAGGTGAGGTGGTTTTGCGCGCCCCTTCGGGCGGGTTTGAAAGCGGATTGTCGTATTTGTCGGGCGGGTTGCTTGTGGCCGAGCGTATCGGTGCGCCGGCGCGGATGATTTTGCACGGTGCGGAATATCGCGTTTATGACCAACAGGCGCGCGCGCAGGCGTTTTATGCTCTTGCCACGGTTGAGGGGGTGGCGCATGAGTAGGATTGGGTTTTTGCCGGGCACGGCGCAGGCGCAATTGACGGCTTTGCTGCTTTATGTGGGCGCGTTGCCGGTCGCGATGAGCCTGACGCTGCTGACGGATTGGCGAACGTTTTTCATCTATACGATGATGTGGCCACTGGCGATGATGCGCAGCTCGGTGTGGCGCACGTGTCTATTGGTGACGCTGATACCGTTGGCGTTATTGGTGTTGGGGCAATTGGTGAGGCCGCCGCAAGCGTCGTTTTTTATGCTGTGCGTGCTGATTTTATCGGCGTGTGAGCAAGTGCAAGATGATGGGCGGCCGGGCGCGTTTACGTTTATCGGGGTGTTTTTTCCCGCCTTATGCGTGATGGTTTTGTCGACGAATATATTGGTTTTTTTGGTGTTGTTGGTCAGTCTGATTTTTTCGACGGGGGTTTGCACTTTGCGGATGAATAATATGCCGCTGTCGGGATTGCGGGTTCGGTGGTTGCCGATTTTGATGGGGCTGAGCGGGTCGTTGTTTTTTGCGATAACGGCGTTTGTTTTGATGCCGCGATTTAATGTCAGCACTTTGCCGGGGTTTCAGCAGGAGGCGGCGTTTAGCGGGGTCGGTGAGGAGTTAGATATCGGGCGTTTTTCTGATGTTATTGAGAATGGGGAGGATGCGTTTCGCGCGTTTGTGTCGGGGCCGATGACATCGCAAGATTTGTATTGGCGGGTGCATGTGCTGACCCATATGCAAGGGGCGCGATGGGTGCGTGCGCCGCTGGCGAATGAGACGCGCAGTCGTCCTAATTTTACCGCGAGATTGGGGGCGGTCAGCACGCCGATTGAGTATGTGGTGCATCATGTGACGGCGCGTCCGAAATGGCATCCGGTGTTGGGTGTGCCGATGCAAGCGGATGTGGATGCCGAGGCGCGACTTAATCCGCAGGGTGAGTTTGTGGCCTCGCGACCGCTTTCTGTGCTGCGTCAGCAGGTGAAGATGCGGGCTGCACTTGATAATCCGTTTGCCGCTGAACTTGATACGCATCGTTTGATTGATGGCCAGCCGCGTCTGGCGGCGTGGGCGCGCGAGACCTATGCGCGTGCGGGGTCGCGTCGTGAGTTTGTGCGCGTTTTGCTTGAGCAGTTTCGCCGTGGAGGGTTTACCTACACATTGTCGCCGCCGGGGCTGGGCAGGGATGACTCGCGCAAATTGGATCAGTTCTTTTTTGCGACCAAGCAGGGTTACTGTAGCCATTATGCGATGGCGATGGCGACGGCGTTGCGGGCGGCGGGTATTCCGGCGAATGTGGTGGTTGGTTATGCAGGCGGTGAGTGGAACAGCTTTGGCAAATATTATCGCGTGCGCCAATCGGATGCGCATGCGTGGGTGGAAGTCGAGATGGCGGCGGGTCAGTGGCAGAGGTTCGACCCGACGCAATTTGTGCCAGATGCGCGATTGCGCTTTGGGGCGCGTCAGCAGGCAGCGGCGACTATCGAATATCAGCAGGGCTGGCGGGGCAATGTGGCGCGGGGGCTGCAACGCTTCGATGCGTTTGTCGTGCGGCTCAATAGCGATATTGTTTTGTATGATGAGGCGGCGCGTCAGGAATTATTATCGGGCAATGTGCCGAGCTGGCTTTTGTCATTCGTTACTTTTTGGCTGCTGACAAGTCTGGCGTTTCTCGCGCCGCTGCTTTTGTGGCGCATGTGGGCAAGGCGCGACCCGCTTTTGCGGCTTGACCAAAGGTTCGAGGGGCGGGCGAGGAAATATGGTATTTCGCGTTTCGTTTATGAAGGGCGGATGGACTTCGCACGGCGTTGGCAGGCAAACGCGCCAGAGATTAGCGAAGAAATCGAGGCCTGCGCGGTGTTGATTTGCCGCATGATGTTCGCGCCGCATAGTGTTTCGAAAAACGACTCCTATCGGCGGGTGGCGGGGCATTTGCGCGCGATTGGTCGTCATAGAGGCGCTTAAAACTCTTTTTTGTTTGAAAATTTATGCTTGACCATCATTTTTTGGTCGTTAGATTCGTTGTTTGCTTATGAATCATTATAAAAGATGCAAGGTTTTTTCTTATGAAAAGAATAATTAGTGTATTTGTTGTTAGTTTATTTTTCTTTGGTGTGCATATTGCGCCACGCGCAGATGCAGCCAGTGATGCCTATGAAGCCACGCTGTTGGATTGCTATGATGGCGACACATGCACGCTGTTTTTTGCCAATGCACCGTCTTTTTTGCAGGAGCAAAAGATACGCTTTGCAGGGTTCGATACCCCCGAAATAAGGGGCAAGTGCAGCCACGAAAAGGCACTCGCACAACAAGCAAAGGCGGTGACAATCGCCTATATGCAGCAAAACGGGGCGTTTCACATTACCGGTGAACGGGGCAAATATGGCAGATTGCTCGTGTCTGCGCCGCGCCTTAAAGACGCGCTAATGGCGCAAGGTCTTGCGCAGCCTTATGCGGGCGGCTCGCGCACGGGATGGTGCTAGCCCGTTTTCTTTGTCAGTTCTGTTTTTACATGCTAGCTTTTCTCGTGAAAAAATAGAAAAGCTAGAGAAAAATAATGAAAAAAATAGCCCTCACACTACTCACACTGTTCCTCATTCTGTCTGGTGTCGCTGTTTATCTTAATCGGAATACGGATTTTGAAAGAGGTTTCGCTGCTCACGAAAAAGGTGACTACGCCACGGCTTTGCGTGAATGGACACCACTTGCCGAACAGGGGGATGTCGATGCTCAATACAATCTGGCTCTGATGTACGCCAAAGGACAAGGTGTGCCGCAGGATTATACAGTGGCGTTGAAGTGGTACAGGCTTTCTGCCGAGCAGGGGAATGCTAAGGCTCAGAACAATCTGGGCGTGATGTACGGAGAAGGACGCGGTGTGCCGCAAGATGATAAGATGGCGGTGGAGTGGTATAGACGCGCAGCCGAACAGGGCAACGATTTTGCTCAATACAATCTGGGCGCGATGTATGAAGAAGGAGAAGGTGTGCTGCAAGACACTGTCTATGCGCATATGTGGTATAATATTGCTGCATCATCTGGGGATGAAGATGCAGCAGAATCTAGAGATGAGTTGGCAGAAGACATGACCCGTGCCAATCTCGTTGCCGCCCAAAGGCTTGCCCGTGAATGTACCGAAAAGAATTACAAAGGCTGTTAGAAAATGAAAAAAATAGCCCTCACACTCCTCGTCATTTCGTTTTGCTTGCCTGCGTTTTTTGCTTCGGCGGCGAATTTACGAAAAGGTGCTGTTGCTTACAAAAAAGGTGATTACGCTACCGCGCTGCGCGAATTGACACCACTTGCCAAACAGGGGGATGCTAATGCTCAGTATATTCTAGGTTGGATGTATGACAGAGGGCATGGTGTCCCGCAGGATGATAAGATAGCGGTCAAATGGTATAGACGCTCGGCTGAACAGGGGAACACCGATTCTCAACACAATCTGGGTGAAATGTACCGTGACGGAGAAGGTGTGCCGCAAGATGATAAGATGGCGGTGAAATGGTTCAGACTTTCTGCCGAACAGGGGTTTGCTGGTGCTCAAAACAATCTGGGCGTGATGTACGCCAAAGGGCAAGGTGTGCCGCAGAATCATAAGGTGGCGGTGAAGTGGTACAAGCTTGCCGCCGAACAGGGGGTTGCCGTCGCTCAAAATAATCTGGGTGTGCTGTACAGCAACGGACAAGGTGTGCCGCAAGATGATAAGATGGCGGTGGAATGGTATAAGCGTGCAGCCGAACAGGGATATGCCAAGGCTCAATACAATCTGGGGTTGAACTATGTCAAAGGGGAAGGTGTACCCCAAGACACTGTTTATGGGCATATGTGGACAAATATTGCCGCTTCATCTGGGGATGAGGCGGCCGTTGAATTGAGAGATGATTTGATAGACCTGATGACCCGTGCTGACATTTCTGTTGCCCAAAAGCTCGCCCGTGAGTGTGTCGCAAAAGACTACAAAGGCTGCTGAAAACCTATCACTTCGCGCCTTGCGCGAGGAAATTTTGCAGCTCGCCTAAAATGTGCTAGCTTTTTTCCATGAAAGAAATAATAAAAAACATAACCCCCGTACTACGCGCAGGGTTGGAACTGGTCATTAAAGGAGTAGTAGAGGCAGCGGCCGTCTTCCTGCTCGGAAAGATTATGGTCGCTCTCACTTCTGTTTCCGTCCTTATCTCTGCTGGCATCTCTGCCGGCGTTTATTCTAGTTGGGATGACGAACAGGGTGGTATCTTGAGCAAATACCTACCGTTCTACGAGTTTGTAACCGAATGGGCGGCTGACCAAGGGGTCGCCAAGGCTCAACTCGCTCTGGGTGTGAAGTACCGCGACGGAGAAGGTGTGGCACGGAATTATGAGAAAGCAGCGATGGAGTTCAGGAGTGCGGCCAAACAAGACAACGTCGATGCTCAGTATCTTCTGGGTAAGTTATACGATGAAGGACTGGGCGTGCCGCAGAATGATAAGGAGGCGGCAAAATGGATTAAGCTTGCGGCTGAACAGGGGCATGTCGAGGCACAAAACAATCTGGGTGTGAGGTATCGCGACGGAAAAGGCGTGCAACGGAACAATATCGCTGCGTATATGTGGTTTGACATTGCCGCATCATCTGGGCATGAGAGTGCAGACAAATCAAGAAAGAAGTTGATGAAGATAAAAACGATGGGCCATGTCGAACGCTCTAAAGCCAAGAAGCTTGCCGAGGTATGTAAAGCAAAAGATTACAGAGGCTGCTATGATCCAGCGGTTAAAACTAAAGACTAAAAGTCATATCGAGCCGATTGCGTCCGCCATCGTGCCACCAGTGGGCATCTTGGGTGATTTCCAAAATGAAATGCGTGCCGAGGCCGTGTTCGCGTATATCCTCTAGGTCTCTTGGTTTGATTTGGTCGATATCGATAAGCGGTGCTGAGTCAATCAGGCTGACATGCAGATGATTTTGGCAGAGATGGCCTGCTATTTCGATGCGCCCTGCCGTGTGGGATGGGAAGGCGTGGCAGATAATATTCTGCGTGGCTTCGGCGACCGCGAGGCATACATTGGCGATGATGTTTTGCGCGGGCGTGTCGGTGAGGCTGTGTTTGATTTCGCGACGCAGGCGGCGCAATTCTTGCACTTCGTTGATAAGCGACAGATTGAATAGCGGTGCGTCATCCGCCGCTTCATCACGCTCGATTGGTGCGCAGCCCAAACCCAACAGAGTCAAATCATCGGATAGCACTTCGGCCTTTTGGCGCACGGCTTGCAGGCTGTGGTCGATTTGTGTGCGGATGGGCATATCCATCTGCGCGACCAAAATAGCTGCGAGCTTTTCTGCGCCGAGCATTTGCCCGTTGACTTCGGCTTCGGTGATGCCATCGGAATAGCAAAAGAAGCGTTGCTGCGAGAGGTCGTGCTGCTCGACCGCTATATCGGCGGCGGCGAAATCGGCGATACCGAGGGGATGCAGACTGGCCTCGACATATCGCACCGCGCCCTGCATATCAAGCAGGAGGGCGGGTTCGTGGCCTGCATTGCAGCACGTCATCGCGCCGTTCGCGGGCGTGTAGCGGCCAATAATCGCGGTCGCGAACATGCCGCTAAAGGCCGTCTCGACCAGCTCGGTATTGATGCGCGCCGCCAACTCGTTGACCTCGGGCTTGTCGCGGCTCATCGAGCGAAACAGCGAAATCGTCTTGGCCATAATCAGCGCCGCGTCCGTGCCCTTGCCCGACACATCCGCCATGCAAAAATACAACATCTCATCGCGCATGACATAATCATACAAATCGCCCGACACGCCCTTCTTCGGAATATTCACCCCATGGATGAAATCATATTGCGGCACAGGAAACAGACTCTCCTGAACCCGCGACGCCATCTGCAAATCATGCTGAAACGCATCCGCCTCAATCATCCGCTGGGTCATCTGCGAATTCGCCAGTGCCAGTGCCGCGCTCTTGCCATAAACCGAGACCAGCGTCGCGTCCGCTTCGCTGAACAGCTGCCCGTCGCGCCGATTGATAAGCTGCAACGCGCCAAATGTGCGACCATTTCCCGAAACCGGCACGCAAATCATCGACTTGGTTTCAAAGCCCGTCTCGGCATCCACCGCGCCAGTGAAATCGCTATCGGCGGCGGTGTCGGGAACAAAGCGCATCTCATCGCTTTGCGTCACCGCCCCGACAATGCCCGTGTCAGCCGGCACCTCAAGACCCGTAATATCAATCGGCCCGATGCAAGCCTCGCATTTTAAAATATCGCGCGCCTCGTTCAGATAGAAAAAACTCGCCGCCTCCGCGCCAATCTCCTCGCGAATATAATCAAGCCCCTCGTTCAAAGTCTTGGTGATATCGGAACTAGAGGCAAAGGCAGACATCATCCGATAGATAATATCAAGCTGGGGACTGGCGGTCGGCATCCTAGTTAAATGTGCCGGGGGTGAAGTCGCCCGTGCCGCTATCCGTATCATCAGTCTGTTGCGGCGGGTCGGGGTCTGGCTCTGGTGTTGGTTCTGGTTCGGGTGCGGCCATATCACCGCTCGGCTCGCTGTTCGATAGAGCCGCAATCAAATCTTCGTCTTCATCTAGAGCGGGGGCGGGTTCCATCATTGTATCGGCGATGGCGCTATCCGCCTTGCCGACATTCGAGAAAACATCAATATCGACCATTTGCGCCGGCCCCGTGGCCGCGCCGATAGGTAATATTTTGTCGAGTTTCGCCAACTGCAAGACGCGCAGCGCTTCGTCGCTTATCTTGCTGATGCGCAGTTCGATTTTCTTCTGCTTGCAGGTCTGCATGGCGATAATCAAGATTGAAACGCCCGAGCTATCCAGATAGCTGATATTGGCCGCGTCTATCTCGACGGCGCGGGAATCCTCCATTTGGCTCATAAGTTGCGCCTTGATATCGGGCGTAACCTCGAGATCAATGTCACCTACAAGTATAAGTAGTAGGTTGTTACTTTTATCGCGTTTAAATTGAAAAGCCATATCTATACTCTACCGATACTCCACTATACCACGGA
This sequence comes from Parvibaculaceae bacterium, assembly GCA_965221415.1. Taxonomy (GTDB): domain Bacteria; phylum Pseudomonadota; class Alphaproteobacteria; order RS24; family RS24; genus UBA8337. The sequence goes on along the minus strand of OZ244887.1, from coordinate 1,562,919 downwards.
TACAATAGCGGTTTTTATATAACACTTCAGCATATTATTCCAAACTGGCTTGCAATGGTGACAATTTTGACGTTTACTCTGCAGATTGGGTTTTGCGTATGAGCGTAAGTATAGTTATAGGAGAGTTCCCCATGAATAATCGTGTAGTAAGCGAAAGAGGCTTTAGCCTCATTGAATTGTTAGTCGTCGTAGCCATTATTGGTGTGTTAGCAGCCGTTGGGGTTGTTGGGTATCAAGGTTATATCGACAGCACAAAAAAATCAGTCACCGATGCAAATGCGAAAGCCGTTCATCAATGGTTGATTAATTCCAAGACAGTCCGTGCGGCAGGCATTGATATGGACCCCGTCGTCTGCGGTGTCAGTGCAGGCAATACGCCAGGTGACACAACAGCCGCCTCCGCGGTCGCTTCGGCAGGGTGCTTTGGCACTTTTGCGTCGGCAGGAAATCCGTTTGAGAGTTTCAAAAATCCTTATGATGCCTCTCGTACAGGGTCGACTGCGATTTACGGTGCGGCCATCGCGACAGCCATCGCCGACGATGCAGACTGTGACACGACCTTTACCGGTGCCAAAGAAGGCGACATTATCGTTAATGTCAGCGGCACAGTTAAGCATATTGATGTTTGGTTCTGCGCCAGAGGCTCAGACGATACAGACAATCTGACCAAGCGCGACGCAACCATCACAAATTGGTAAGGCGTCGCTCTTTGAGCTGATGATGAAGGGGGGTGTTGTGCCAACCACAGCACCCCTTCTTTTTTGAGATAATCAAATGACTATGCGTATTTCGCCCCTTATTTTGGTGGGGCTTGGCCTATTTGCCGTCGCGTTTAATATCCACTTGCCAGATTTCGGCGAGACTTATGTCTCGCGCAATCTGCTCGCATGGGTCGCCCTCGCTGGCGGCGTTGCTCTGTTGTGGTGGCAACCGATGCGTATGGGGACGGTGGTTTGGTCGTACCCGCTCGCGTTCAGCCTGCTGATGCCCGTCGTGGGCGCGTTTTGGGTTCTGGCACTCAATATTATCGGCTCGTTTGAGGGGTTGCATGCAGGGCATTTGTTCTTGCCGGGCATGTTGCTCGGCTTTGCCTTATTGGTCGGCGGGCTGATGCAGCATCCGCTCAAACAAAATGACTGGGCATGGTTTATTGTGCTGTCGCTCGCGGCATTTTTGTCACAATACGTGCCGCATTTTCTGCACACTCATCCTCTTATGGGGGCTCTTGCGGGTATGAGTCCTTCTATTTCTTGGCCGCCTTTATTGACCAAATCATATGCAGGCTTTGGGCAATATAATTTGTTTGGCTCTTTTCTCGCATGCTTGCTTTTGCTTGGCGGGTGGGCGGCGACTTTCTTATCCATGCAGCGCTGGATGCGCCTTGCGATTTTGGCTCTGGTGGGTTTCTACGCGCTTGAGTTTCCAGTGATGCACAGCAAAACGGGTGTGTTGGGCATGCTTATCGGGCTTATCTTTATGGCCGTGCATGTGGCGCGTGCAACCGATGCGACGCTAAAGACGCGGCGCAATTTCGCGGTGTATTTAGCTGTGTTGGCGGCAGCGTATGGGCTGGTTGTTGGGCTGCAAGCGGTTGATTTTATCAAAGCCTCTGCGGTGACGGATTGGGGCGGCGATAGCATGTCGGTGCGCACCCGTTGGACGATGTGGGTTATTGCGTGGCGGTCGTTTTTGGAAGCTCCTTTATTTGGGCATGGTATTGGCAGTTATCTGTCGAGTTATATGACGCATTATGCGCGTTATGGAATCGCTGAAAATCTGACGTTTCATCCCGTGGTGACGATACCGCATAATTTGGTCTTGCACGTATTGTCTGAGGCGGGTCTGTTTGGTGCTGTGGTATTGCTCGCGCCGTTTGCTTATTTGGCCTATATGATTTTACGATTTAGCGCGCATCGTTGGTTGGTTATGGCACTGGTAAGCCCGATTATGCTGCATAGCCAAACCGAATATCCGTATATTGCGTCGGGGTCGCATTATTTTATGTTGGCGATTGCGCTTGTAGCGGGCTCACAAAACACACTGGTGGTGCGGCAGATAAAATTTGCGCCCGCGAAGCTCCGCTTGATTGGTTATCCTGCCTATATGTCGATAGTGGCGTTTTGTGGTGGGGTGGCTTTTATTGCCATTTCTATGAGTGTGACGGTTTATCGCTCGGCGATTGAGTTTGTGGCTTCGGCACCGTTACCGCTTGCGCAATATGTTGAGCAACGCTACCAAAGCGCGGGCGTTGGGCATCCTGTTATTGGTCGGCGGATGCGCGCGATGTCGGATTTGCGACTGGCGCAGAAAACTCTGGCCGAAAAGAATATTGGCTTTTTGAAGCATGTGGCGATTCCTGCTTTTGAAGAAAATGTGGTGCGATTTTATGCGCATGCGCCAGTTTGGGATTTGAGCTTGCAGCTTTATGCCGAGGCGGGGGATGTGCATCGGATAGAGAAACTGGTGCAGCGCACGGCCTATTTTGACCCTGAGCGTGCGGCCATGTATCGTCACACTCTTGACGAAGTGGTGGCTCTTACTCGTCTTCAGGAATGATGAGCTTCTGCTTTTCGAGTTCATCGATATATCTATCCATGGTGATCATGCCGAATTGCGCGCCAGTTTGCATGGTCGTGGCGATTTGCGGGATTTTATCTTCGCGGATGAGGTTGCGCACGGCAGGCACGCAGACCATCACTTCAAAAGCGCCGATGCGTCCGCCAGCTTTGCGTTTCAATAATTGCTGCGTCATCACGAGCTGCAAAGATGAGGCAATCATGGAGCGCGCTTGGGATTGTTCTTCTGCGGGAAAGGCGTCGATAATCCGATTGATGGTTTGCGCCGCACTTGAGGTATGCAATGTGCCAAACACAAGATGGCCAGTTTCTGCGGCTGTGAGGGCGAGCGAAATCGTCTCGTAGTCGCGCATTTCACCGAGCAGAATAATGTCGGGGTCTTCGCGCAAGGCACCCTTGAGCGCGCTGGAGAAGCTCATTGTGTCGCGGCCAATCTCGCGCTGCGAGATAATCGATTTGATGCCCGCATGGACAAACTCCACGGGGTCTTCGATGGTGATGATGTGCGTTGCGCGCTCGCGGTTAATCTTGTTAATCATCGCCGCCAGCGATGTTGATTTGCCCGAGCCCGTTTGACCCGTCACCAAGACTAAGCCTTGTTTGGCTTTGAGCACTTCATGCACGGCAGGGGGCAGACCTAATTGGTCAATATCGGGGATTTCCGAGACAATTGTGCGCAATATGAGCGCCCAACCGTGCAGGGTATGATAGCCATTGGCGCGAAAGCGATTGCCGTTCACCGTGACGGCAAAGTCGATGTCTTTGGTTTCGCAGAAGTGATTATATGAATCCTCGTCCAGTTCTGAACGGAAGAAATCATCGAGCAGGGCGTGGGTAATCGGATAGTCGGCCAGAATATCGATATCGCCATTCGACCGAATGGCCAGCGGATTGCCCGCGCGCATGTGAAAATCTGAGATACGGTGCTTTTTGGGCAACTCATTGAGATATCCGTAAATCGGATTCTCCGATGTATCGCTATTTGCGGTTGCTATGGGCGTTTGAGACATGATTACTTACTGCTACACATTAAAACTTCTGGCTTTATACTAGGCTAACGAGGTCTATACTAGTGCTTTGGTGTGATTGTTGCGGAAAATAGTATGAGTAGTTTCTTTCTGGTTGCCCTTGTGGGGGCGTGTCTTGGTAGTTTTGCAAATGTCGCGGCGTTGCGCAGTCTTGATGGGCGCGATTGGATACGCACACCGTCGAGCTGTATGCACTGCGGAAAACAACTGAGCTTTTGGCAGAACCTGCCATTTTACGGATATTTACGTCATGCTGGGCGCAGCGCATGTTGCGCCGAAGTTTTGCCCGCGCGCTATTTATGGGTCGAGCTGGCCATGACAGGGCTGTTATTGGTGGCGTGGCAGCAGCTTATGCCGCCGATGTTTTATGTGTTTATGGTCTTTCTGGTTTTGATGGTGGTGATTTTCCTCACCGATTTGGATGCGTTCATCATTCCTGATTGGGCGAGCCTTGGCGGTTTGGGAGTGGGGCTTGTTCTGGCGGCACTGGGCGCGCCGGGGATGCCCGATTTGAAATCCGCGCTTATTGGCGGTGGCGCTGGGTTTGCGCTGATTTATAGCATTAATTTTATCTATAAATTATGGCGCGGGCGCGATGGTATGGGCTTTGGCGATGTCAAGCTGATGGCAATGCTAGGGGTTTGGCTTGGGCCGCTGAGCTTGCTGCCGATTTTGTTTTCGGCCAGCATGAGTGGTGCGCTTGTCGGTATGGCGATGATTTTGCTGCACCGCTTGCGACAAGACGAGAAGCAAACTCTTGCGCAGCTGCCTTTTGGCTGTTTTCTGACGCCGATGGCTGTGGTGTGGCTGCTATATTCGCCACAGGCGCTACAAACTCTGCCGTAATTGATGTTTTTTGTGTCAATTGTGGCGCAAAGGCCTTTATAGTCAGAAACGAAAGAGATTCTTAGAACGGGGATTCGTCATGTCGACCTTGCGTACAGAAGATGATTATAAACGCGCCATCAAAGATTATCTGCGCCAAGCGGAGGCCAGTCTCGAGAGTGATTTAAAAGCGCGCGATGTCGCCCATCAAGATGCGATGTCGGATAGCGATTTGGCGCATTACATGCAAGGTCTGGATATCTCGATTACCGAGGAGGCGACGATTGCCCTGCGCGCCGAGTTTTTGCGCTATTCGAGCGTGTTTGATACGGGACGCTCGCGCGATACGATTCGCCACGCGGTCGCCGAGGTGACGCGTCCCCTTATCGAAGAATGGATTAATCGCAATATGGCGAATATTGCACGCGAAGTGATTACCGAAGCGATTGGTAAGATTTCGCACGTGCGCCCAAACGAGGTTCAACGGCGTAAGTAAACGAAACGGAGTAAGTGTTGTTGCGTAAAGTAAGTTTATCCCTGAGCAAGCTCATGCGGGTTATCATTGTGGTTGTGTTGTGTACGCATGTGTATGGCTGCGGGGCGTTGTCTGGGCGCGATTTGTCATTGGCAGGGGGCGTGCAGAAGTTTAACGAACGCCGTGCCGCAACCCGAGCGCGCGCCGCACAACTCGAAGCGCAAGAAAATGCTGACCTGCAAGCGCGTCTTAATCTGAATGTAAAACCATTGCCGCCACGGCGCGAGCTGTTGCAAGTGCGCGTGCCGCCGGGCGTTGCACTGGACGATATTGTCGATGGCGTGGTCGCCACAAGTATCGCGGGGCTGAGCAATGCGCCCTTCTCAGCGCCGACGCGGGGCAACACTTCGGCGGGGGGCACGGTTAATTTGCGCTCGCTCGAGTCGCAAGCACGCGCCTTGGATAAGCGTATCGAGCTGACCATGCGCGAGCGACGGACGCGTCAGTCTGACTATGATGTCGAGAAACTACGCCTTGAGCAATTGGAGGCACGCCACGCCAAAGCGCGCGATTTGCTATTGCAAGAGTTCAAAATCTCTTATGAAAAAATGTTGCAGGAAATGCTTGCCGGACTTGAAGCGCAACACGCGGAAGCCGAGCCTGCGACTATTTTGGGGCTGACGGAAAATAACGAGTTTGGTTTGCTGGCGATGTTTGGGCGCAATGAATTGGCGCGTCCTGATGAATATGTTTCGCTGCAAGAGAGCTTTCTGTTTGTCGGCAATGATATCACGACGGGCGTTGCTTTGGGGCGGATGGATGATTTGGCGGGCGAGGTGAGCAGCCGTTCTTTGAGCGTTAATCTGGATGGCCTGCGCTTGCCGACGGCGCTTAAATCATTGGCGCGTTCCATCGGTCTGCCGATTTTCTTGTCGCCAGCTGTCGGGGCGGCGAATAATAAAGTCAATCTCGATATTTCGCGTGCCGATGCGCTCGATATTTTTGATATTCTGATTGATAATTACGGGCTGGCCATGGCCTATGACCGCAAAATGGAGGTGGCACGGTTTTATACACGCGAAGAGTTTGGCGGGCGCGTCACAAACGCGCTTGCCGCGGCTGAGGTGCATAATCGGCGGGCGCGAAACTACCGCAAAATCAGCTCGCTTGAAAAAGATACCGCCGCCATCCGTCAGCTCTATCAGGCGTATTTTCAATCCCCCGATGATGACGGACGGGCGCGCTCTTTGACCAATGATGCGATTATCGAAACGCAACATTCGCCGCTTATTTCAGCTGCGATTGTGCAGTTTAAAGAAACCGCCTTGGTCAATGAGAAAAGATTGAGCGATTTGGATTTGGCGCAAGCGTTAGAGCGTCAGGTTCAGTTTGCGCAGACCCAAACCACGCGCTTTGCGCTCGATGATATCAATCAGGCGCTTGATTTATTGACGCAAGACAAACTCGCCGCGCAAACCAAAATAACCGAAATACAAGCCGCCGAAGCCGCCAAAGTGCAACTGGCGAGCGCGATAGCTGAGACTCCTGAGGTAGAAAAGCCCGCGCCCGCGCCCGTTCCCAAAACGCTGTTTCTTGGCGGGCCCGATGCCGAAGTGTTGCGGGGACGGGTGATAAATGATGCCAATTTGAAAACCACCGAGCCGATTTATACGGAAAAGTTCACGATTTATAATAGCGAAGGCGCGAATAGTTGCGATACGCAAGCGGGCGCGAGCAGTCGCGTGATGCAAATCAAAGAGCAGTTGGAAAATTATTACACCCAGCTTTACCCTGACGGGTTGATAGAAGCGGAGCGTGCCGCTGAACGCGCGATTGCTAAAGCTGAGATTGAGGCCGAAGATGTTGATTTGGAAAGCGATATCGCGCCCGATACGACGATTGAAGATGCCATCGCGGCAGCGATTGATACGGCGCTGCAACAAGCAGACAGCACACCAGCACCAGAGGAAGCTGATGAAGCAGATGATGCGGAGGAGGTAACCGAAGCTGTCGAAGTCGATGATAGCGTGGTGCCAGATGCGGCTTTTACCAATGCGAGCTTTCGTCGCCCGAGCGTTACCTCGGTTGCCGAGACGGTTATTGTCACGGGCTTTAAGCATGATGTTGACCTTGCCGCGTCGCTCATCGAAAGCCTCGATAAGGCGGATAAGCAGGTGTTGGTCGAGGTGTTTATGGTCAATGTTGTGAAAGACTGGCAGCGTCAATTACAAAGTCGGCTGCAAAATACGCTGCGTTCGCCAAACCAACTTGATAGTAATTATGCGAACCTGCCCGAAAATATCCGCGCCACTTATGGTGACTTGATTGAGGTGCATGATAATGGGTTAATCGGTGCGCGTGGTGCGCTTGATTTTGCCAGTCGTGCGGCGGCGGCAAATAGTTTCACGGTCAATAATTTCCGCCTTGGGTTAGCATGGACGATTGATTTTATGGAGACCAATAGTCTTGGTCGTAAAGTATCAAGCCCGACTATTTTGGCGTTGAATGGGTGCGAGGCAACGATTGAGAAATCTGAAACGCGCTACTTGCCTATCGTGTCGACATCGGCGCCCGTGGTGACGCCGGGGGGTCAGACCGTGCCGGGTGAGTCGACGACATCTTATGAGGAGCGCGCCGCCAGATTGAGCCTTGTGGTCACGCCGACGATTAATTCGTTGAACGACCATGTGCGCTTGAAGGTCGATTTTAATGATGATTTCTTTCTAACGGCGAGTCCCAATTCGGACAAAATCCAAAGCAAGATTAACACAGAGTTTATCGCCGCCCCGGGCGATGTGATTGTGTTGGCGGGTCTGTACACGGAGGATAATTCGAAAACCCGCAATGGCTTGCCGGGGACGACCCGTCTGCCGTTGCTGTCATCGGTTTTAGGCACGACCTCGGACACGCTAAAGACGCAGGAGATGATTATCTTTCTTGCGCCCGAAGTTATCACGCCAAAAGCGGGCGAGTTGCCAGTTAACTCTGCCGTTTATTATGACCCAGAATAGGCAGGTCGCTGGTTTTTCGCTGATTGAGGTGATGGTCGCGCTGACGATTATTTCGGCGGGGATTATCGGCACTTTGTCGATGATTGGGGCTAATCGCGCATTGATGAGTTCGACGTGGGATATGTCGCGCATGAATATGATTGCCGATGGGGTGATGAATGAATTGGCGGTGCGGGCGCATCGTGGCGAGGCGATGCCCGCCCTTGGCGTGTATGATTGGTCGGATGACCCTGCGGGCGTGTCGATTTTGTTCACCGATAATGGCTATCGCGCGAACGCCTCGACGCTCACGCTTTCGGCGAATATATTGCCAGGGGGGCTGGCCGATGCGACGCTGCAGATACGCAGCCCGACGGGGCGCACGATGACGCGCAGGCGCTCTTTTTTTGGTCGTTTGAAAACGCCGTAACGTGCCTCAATAAAGCCGCAAGCGTGTCAGCGATAGGCGCGTGCCATCATCTTGATAAGCTGCGAAAGCCACGCGAGTGGATTTGGGGTCAAAGCCGCAGCCATAGATTTTATAAGTGCTGCCCTCGCGCTTCATGAAAAAACGGCGGTAATGGTCGCCGCTTGATGGGGTGCGCGGGAATTTTTTATAGCCGTCCAAATTACTTTCATAAGCACCGATACATTTTGCTTGGTCGGCGGCGGTTTCTGCGCTGAAGATTTCGCTATGGGCGGCTAAATAAAGCGGGTTGAGCGATGCGTCAAATTGCGTGTTCAGCTCTTGCCAGCCTTGCGACAAAGCGGTTTGGGCGGCTTCACGTGCGCGGTGGCCGTCATTTGTGCGTGCCTCATTCAAGGCTGCGATATTGAGGCGCGTGCCGACCGAGCCAACCAACACGCTGATAAGAACAGTAAAACCAATGGCCAAATATAGCGCGAAGCCAGCTTGCTTATCCATAATCATGCCCTAGAGCCGTGCCAGTGAAAACAAATTGAAACGTTTGCGCATCCGCAATGTCACGTTTTCATCGCTGCCAGTTACGAAACGGCTTAGGTCTAGCACCACATCGAGGGAATAATCGCTGCCCTCGGCGCGGGTGAAACGCAGATCTTGAACCACTTGCTCGGTGAGGTTTTCCCAGTTGTTATCGGTGCCATCTGGCGTGCAGGTCGCATCGGTTTTGGTGCGGGTTTGCAGTCGCTTATCATACACGCGAAACTCGCGCAGCTCGCGCTGGGTGGTTGATGTGTCGTAGCAAAACGATATTTGGGTGTCATTTGTAATGCGCAGCGCATCAGCGTCGGTTAGTGCATTGGCGCTTTGTTTGTCGCCTGCCAAGGCTGCCCACGGGTCGATAAGATTGAAAACGTGCGCGCCTGCCACGAGTAAATCGGTTTGCGTATTCATCCGTTCGCTTTGCTGGTTCAGATTATTCATCACAGCTATCAGCGCCGCCGAGATGACACCAATAATCGCCAGCGTGGTGGTTAATTCGGTAAAAGAAAAACCCTGATTGCGGATATTAGTCAATTTGAGCAGCAAATTCTCGCGCCTTTACGACATAGACTTCGGGGGCGATAAGCCCTGCCTGATAAAGCTCGCGCAGTGCCATCATTTTGCGTTCGATTTCGGCCAGACGCTCACATTCTGCGGCCGAAGTGCCGGCGGTGTTGGGCGTGGATGAGCCTTGTAGCCAAGACGTGTTGAAAAACCCAGATTTTTCAGGCGACGGTGCTTCGCCAACCCGTGGGATGGTAATATCGCTCATATCATCAAGGTCATTCTCACTTTCGCCCTCACTATTATTTGGTGCGTCTGTTTCCAAACTAAAAGTGGCGATATCATCGGCGGGTACAATGTTTAAATCGTCACTCTCGTTTTTAGCGGGCTCGTCTTTAGAAATTGTTTCCATGGCGATGTCATCCGCAGGTTTTGCGGTAGGCACTTTTTTGCGCCGACGCAGAATACTGATGACGAGCAGCAGCCCTAGAATAATCGCGGCGCTGCCCCCATAAACGAGGCCGCTATCGGCGAGCATACGGTTAAAAATGCGACTGAGTAGGGCAAAATCCATCGGGGGTACTCCTATTGGCTCAACTTAAGCGATTTAGTCATCATTTTCACGCAAAAATTATATGTCCACTTGCATAAAGTCGCGCGTCACGAAACTCTGCGGCAATTTTTTCTGCGCTTGCTGTTCGATATCGAGAAGCGCTTTATCGCTGCGCGTGGGGTCATGGTGAAAAATACCGAATTTTTTCACCTCGGCGGCGGCAGCCAGACGTAAGCCCTCTTGCCATGTCGAATGTCCCCATCCGCGTCGAGTGGCAAACTCGCTATCGTCGAAAGTGCAATCATACACGGCCATATCGGCTTTGTGTTGAAAGGTGATGAGGCTCTGATTTGGCGCATCGGGTTGGTGTTCGGTATCGGTTGCGTAGACGAAACTTTTTCCTCCCGCTTCTGCCTTTAGGGCATGTGCGCCGCCCGGATGGGGTATCTCCAATGTCGTGATGCGCATGTCCCCGATATGGACGACCTCTCCGTCTGGGTGATGGATGAAGGAGAGTTTGGCGGTAAAATCATCGAGCTTGATGGGAAAAATCGGGGGCGCGAGATAATGGTCTAACGCGTCTTTCAATTCGTGCTTTCCAAAACTATGCAAGCGCACGGTGCAGTTTGGGTCGAAGAGGGGCGCGAAAAATGGCAGGCCGCAAATATGGTCGCTATGGAAATGCGAAAAACATATGTCGATGTGATGTTGGGCGGCGCGCTTCGCGCCCAAATGAGCGAGGCCAGACCCCGCATCGAAAATCGCCATATCTTTGCCGTGATGCACGCTGACGCAGCTCGTATTGCCGCCGAAAATACGATGGTCTGGTGTGTTCATCGGCAGTGAGCCGCGTGTCCCCCAAAAGTTCAGTTGCATGGATTCCTCCGACGTTTCATTTATGGGATGCATTATATTGCCCGTCCCAATCATCGGCGGGCGGCACGGCACGGTAAGATTCAATCCGCGTGGTGAGCATTTGATAAAAGCCCGCCAGTTCAGGATATGTCGCGCGCAAGTGGTTTGCTTGTTCTTGCGCCGCGTCCCAATTTTGTGCGCGATAGGCGTGCAGTAAATCCGCTTGAGCTTCGACGAGCGCGCGATAGGCGGGTTGGGCGGCAAAATCTGCATCGCCGATAAGTGCGTAAATGCGTTGCGGCAAGGCTTTGCCTTTCAGCGCAATCAAGTCGACTTCCAAAAACGCGAGCGCCTTTGCGCCAGCCTCGATGGTCGCCTGTGCCTGAAGATAAGTCGCCTCGCCGATTAAAATCATCAAGCGATATTCTTTGGTTTGGCTTTCAAGCCGTGCCGATACATTGACGGTGTCGCCCATCACGGAATAATTAAATCTCTGGTCTGAGCCAATATTGCCGACCAGTGTTGCGCCAGAATTAAGGCCGATGCCGATATCTATTTCGCCGTTCCAGCCATCGAGCAGCGGGTCTTGGTGCAGGCGTTGATTGATTTGGCAAAGCGCGGCTTTCATTTCCAATGTCGCGCAGCACGCTTCATAGGCGTGATTTTCGACATCAATAGGCGCGTTCCAAAAGGCCATAATATTGTCGCCGATATATTTATCAATCGTGCCAGTGCGCGCCTGAATAAGCTGCGACATGCTTGTGAGAAAGACATTGATGATATGGGTCAGCTTTGCGGGCGCATCGGCGAAGGTTTCTGAAATGGTCGTGAAACCCCGAATATCTGCGAATAAAACAGTCAGATTACGGGTTTCGCCACCGAGCTGCAATTTGCTTGGGTTGTTCGCGATTTGGGCGACCATATCGGGTGCGAGATAATATCGAAACGCATTGCGCACTTCGCGTCGTTCGCGGGCGGTTTGCAAAAAATGCAGGAAAGCCGCCACCAGAAAAGCGGCAAATACGTTAAGGCTCGGCGTGGCGGGGTCGATGAGCAGAAAATGAATCGAAAATTGATACCAAGAGATAGCCGCCCCTGCACTGATGCTTGCGAGTAAAAACACAAGGCTCGGCACAATCGAAAATCGCTGCACCATGAGGGTTAGAATAGTGCCGAGCAGCAGCGTCGCGCCGCCTTCATAGAGTTGCACCCAAATGGGACGCTTTAAAAAAGTGCCAGAAATCAATTGCTGCACGGTTTGAATATGCACCTCGACGCCTGCGGTTGTTTGGCTGAGCGGGGTCGCGCGAATATCTTTAATGCCAGCAGCGCTGGTGCCGATAAACGCGATTTTTCCCGCGAGCTGCGGGCCGTTGAAGTCGGGGCGCAGAATCTCATATGCAGAGACCCGCTCGATGGAAGCGCTTGGGGCATAATAAAGCCGCATGCTGCCATCTGGTTCGATGGGGGCGATAATATTGCCAACTTTGAGCCGCGATAGTCCAAGCCCCGATGTGTAAATGCCCTCGCCGCGCACATTGGAGGCGCGCACCACAATCGAGCCTGCCCCTTGCGCGACCCGCAGGCTCTCGAGCGATAGGCTCGGAAACACATGCGCTCCCGCCTTATAGAGCAGCGAAGCACGGCGAATAATACCGTCATCATCAATATGCGCGTTAATCGACCCAAGCCCGAGCGCGTTTTCATACAGCACGGGTCGATTGGCAATGGCGGTTGTGCTGTTCGGTAGGCTGTGTAGCGGGTCGAAGTCGGCATCGTCGTCTTGCTGGTTTTGGACGCGTATCGCAATGCCAGCTTTGGGGGTTGGTAGTCCGCCGACCTCATTGCTCATCACGATGGGCATCACCACGGGCGCATCCATCATGGCGCGGGCAAATGCATCATCTGGATTGGTGACTTGCGCCGTGATGCTGGCGCGTAACGCTTCCCAGCTATCGGCGTTTTGGTCGATGCGCAGCGATTTCCAAACGGGGAGGATTTGACTGGGGGCGGTGCGGTCTGGCTCGGCGAATAAAATATCAAAGGCGATGGCCGAGCTACCATATGCCGTCATTTTGGCGATGAGGTCGCCAAATATATTGCGCGGCCATGGAAACTGACCGATATGGCGCAGGCTTGCTTCGTCAATATCGACGAAGATAACGGGACTGCCTTGTTCGAGGCGCGGTTGCCAGCGATTATATTGGTCGAACACCAGATTGCGCACAAAGGTGACGGGATAAGGCTGCGATAATTGCAGCCCAACGCCCAGTAACAAAATCGTGAGCGGGAAGATATAATTTTGTAAACGCAGGACGAAACGCAACGGGAACACTCCAATTCAATGCGTTAGAATAGCATTAAAAGTGTTCTTTTTTAGCCATACAGGAAATGATTTTAGGGGGATTTATCGGTTTTGCGAATTTGCGGAATATGCCCGCCAGAGGTCACAGGCTGCATCTGAAAGGCGCGGCTATGCGGTTTTGCAAATAGCTTCACATGCGGCTTTTTGAAAAACGGAATCAGCACTGCGCCTGCGATAAAGCCACCAATATGCGCCACATATGCCACATTGCTGCCGACTTGCCCGAGGCTCATAAATTGCAAGCCAATCCAGCCGCCAAGCACGAGAAAAGCCGGCACGTTAATCATCCGAAAGAAAATAAAGAACCCGATAAGGCAGCGAATATTCGCGCGCGGGTGGAGTATTAAATACGCCCCCAACACACCCGCGATAGCCCCGCTTGCGCCAATCATCGGCACGGGCGAGGTGATATCAACCAAGGCTTGCGCCAGTGCCGCCGCCGCCCCACACAGCACATAAAACAGAATGAACTTACGCCGCCCAATACTGTCTTCAATATTGTCGGCGAAAATCCACAAATACAGCATATTGCCCGCCAGATGCAGCCAGCCGCCATGCAAAAACATCGAGCTGATTATCGTCATCACCCCATGCGATGTATCGCCGCCGAACAGCCGCGCGGGGATCATGCCATAGGTTAATATCACCTCGCGTTCGGCAGCCCCGAGCGAGAATTGCCAAATGTATATTGTGATGCACAGCCCCAAAATCAAATATGAGATGAGGGGTCGCGTCTGGGTTGGGTTATCATCGCGCATGGGCAAAAAGAACATGCCCAAAGTTAGGCTGTTTGGCCTTATGGCGCAAGCCTTACGGGGGTTTCGCCGACCGAGACGACGAGCAGCTTGTCGGCCATCAGGCGACGGGCGGCGCGTTGGACGTCGCTTTGCGTGACGGCGAGAATATGGGCGTTGCGGGTGGCAAAATAGCTCACTGGCCAGCCCGATAATTGAACGCCGATTAATTGCTGCGCGATTTTCGTACCGCTATCAAAGCGCAGAGCATATGCGCCACTCATATAGGTTTTGGCTGCTTCGAGGCGTTCTGCACTGATGCCCTTTTCGGCTATGAGGCGCATTTGGGCGCGGATGACATCGAGCGCTTGTTGGGCGGTTTTATTGTCGCTGGCGACTGCGCCAAGCCATAATTGACTGTGCTGATAATTGGCGAAATAACTATAGACGCTATAGGCCAGCCCGCGCGCTTCGCGCACCTCCTCGGTCAGGCGCGATGAAAAACCTGAGCCGCCCAGAATAGAGTTCATAACGAAGGCGGGGAAGAATAGCGCGTCGTCATAATTGATGCCCCGATGCCCGAATGTGATGCTGGTTTGCGGGCCGCTGCGCTCGATATGGTGGGTTTTCGGGCCATCTGAAGCCGCGATGCGCGGCGGTTGCGGCAGTGTGTTTTGCGCAGGCAGACCCGCCAAGGCATCGCGCATAAAGCGTCGGGCTTGCGCACGGGTCATGTCACCGACAATGGCGAGCTTCAAATTATCGCGCGCGAAAGTGCGCACATATTGCCGCCTGATGTCGGCGCGTGTGAGATGCGCAAGCCCCTCAATCGTGCCGTTTCTCGGCTGACCATAAGGGTGCGCCCCAAAGGCAAGCTGCATAAAGGCCGCGCCCGCCAATGCACCTGCACTTTGCTGTGCTTGCAAAATAGCGGTGCGCTGCTCTTGCTTCATACGGGCGATGGCCTCGGCATCAAAGCGCGGTGCGGTGAGCGCCAATTTGAGCAAGCGCATACACGTATCTTGATGGGTCTTGAGACAGCGCAATCGCGCCGTTACCGCATCGCGTCCCGCATTAAACCTCAGCGAGATAGCCTTGTCGGCAAGCGCTTTTTGAAAGGTTTGCGCGGACATGTCGCCTGCGCCTTCATTCATCAGCCGCGCCATGAGCATGGTTAATCCCGCCTTGCCGTCAGGGTCTGTGGCCGTGCCACCGCGCCATGCAAGCTCGATGGTGATAAGCGGCAGCGTGGTATCGGTGACCAACCAACCGCGCATATTGCCGAGTGACACTTCTTGCACGGGCGGGGTGGCCATGGCGGGCAAAGGCAGCAGCAGGGCAAGGGCTATCAGCAGCTGTTTCATTTTGCGTCCTGATGGGTGAGATGGCCAGTAATGCTATGGTCGCGATTTAGCAAAAGCGTCGCTGCGTGCTGCACATCCTGCGCGCTGACTTGTTCAATCTCGTTTGTCCAACTCACCACATCGGCAGGGCTAAGCCCGAGCATGGCGGCGCGGCCAAATATCTGCGCCATGCTTTGCTGACTGTCTTGAGCATAAATTAAACCAGAGACCAGTTGCATTTTGGCGCGGGTGATTTCAGCCTGCGTGGGCAGTGTGGTTTTAAGCCTCTCGATTTCGCTATCGATATGCGCCGCCAGTGTTGCGAAATCGCTATCGGGGGCGAGGGTGGCGTAAATGGCAAACTCGCCATTATCAAGCCGCGCGCTATCGGCATATGCGCCAGCACTGCTTGCGCGTTTTTGCTGCACCACAAGCGTTTGATAAAGCCGCCCCGTAAGCCCGCCACCAAGGATTTCGGCGAGCACATCGGCGGCGGCAAATAGCCGTTTCGTTTCGCTTTTATATTGCGGCAGGCGATAAATCCGTTGCCAACTTGGCTGACGTACCCGCGCATCACGCAAAATTTCGGCTTTGTCAGAGTCTATGACGCGTAAATCGGTGGCGATTTGGCGCGCGCCACGCGGATTACCACTGGGGCGTAGGCTTCCGTAATGGGCTTCGGCCAAGGGTTTCACATCGGCCATGGTCACCGCGCCCGCAACGACCAAAACGGCATTATCGGGGGCGTAATAACGGTCGTAAAAACGCTGCGCGTCAGTGGCGTTGAGGGCTTCAATCTCGCCGCGCCAACCAATGACTGGCACGCTATAGCTAGCATCGGCATGTAGACGCGCCCGCAATTTTTCGCTTAACAGACTGGCAGGGCGGCTATCGACACGCAAGGAACGCTCTTCCAAAATCACATCGCGCTCGATGGCGACAATATCGGGATTGATAATTAGCGCGCGCATTCGCTCGGCTTCCATCTCCATCATGGTCGGTAATTTATCGCGATGGATGCGTTGGAAATAAGCCGTGTAATCATATGAGGTGAAGGCGTTATCTTGCCCGCCCAGTCTGGCGACGGTTTTAGAAAACGCGCCGGGGGCAATGTTTTTGGTGCCGCGAAACATCAAATGTTCGAAGAAATGCGCAATGCCCGATTTGCCGCGCGGCTCGTCGGCTGAGCCAACCTTATACCACAGCATATGCGTGACGACATCGGAGCGATGGTCGGGGATAACGATGATTTCCAGCCCATTATCGAGCTTGTCGGATTCGACTTTCGGGCCCGTTGGCTTGGGGTCGCAGGCGCTGAGAAAAACCCCTGCTATCATAAGGCTGATAAATAGGCGGCGCATTTTTGCCATGCTCGCTTACTCGTCTTCGGCCAAATCTTTGGTGAGGGCCTCGACTGTGGCGGCATTCTCGCTGGCAGTGCCGCTGCTTTTATTTTGTAATTCTTCGCGCACACCACTGCCAAAAACTTTACCGCGTGCGGCTTTGTCGAGCAGGTTTTGCTCGGCCGGCGCTAAAGGTGTTTGCGGTGCGTTGGGCAGCACAATCAGGCGTGCTAATTCTGCACCTGTCGGGGTTATCGGGCGCGCGCTATTAACCGAAGGCGGGCGCAGATTAAACTCAGGCGGCAGAATAAGCGGCGCACGGCGCACAACATTAAACTCGTTTGGCGCGTTCTTGCCATAACCCAGAGTGGTTGAATCGCCACCGCACCCCGCCAAAGGCGCCGCCACGGCAAATGCCAAAAGAAATGTCCAGATTGTTTTCTTGTTCACAATAAGCCTCGTTTATGATGGGGTTCATATATACCCGAAATACCCGCCAACGCAAAGCCGCCAATCATCGGGCGGGGGTCTCGCCGCGCATGATATCGTAGACGAGAATAATCACGGCGAGGCTAATCCAGATATCGGCCAGATTAAATACATACCAATAAAATCCAGCTGCGTGCAGCGAGATGAAATCGACGACCGCACCATACCATAAGCGGTCGACCAGATTGCCTAAAGCCCCGCCTGCAATCAGGGCGTAGGCCATGCCGATACGCCGCGACGCGCCTATTTTGATGAGCCATAAAAAATATAATATCGCGACGACGGCCAATAGGCTCAGCACCCAGCGACCGACATCGCCCGAGCTGTCAAATAACCCATAGCTGATGCCTTTGTTCCAAATCAGGGTCACATCCATGAAGGGTAAGACTTTGTGCGGCTGCGCCTCTTGCAAAGACATCCCATGCACGACCGCCCATTTACTGGTTTGGTCGAGCGCTGCCCAAATGGCCGCCCATGTGAGCCCCTGCTCAAGGCTGAAGCTGTTAGTGGTTGGCATCATATTCGGCGACCGCGGCTGCATCGCGAGGGCTTAAATCGGGATAGCCCTCGACGGAGCCGACCTCTGGCGAGATTTTCCACGAGCGCAAGCATTTTTGCCCCTGCGCCATGTGCGGCACAACGCCCACGCCTGCCACATCGGCGAGGCTAAAGGCCTCGGCGGGGGGGGCTTCATGGCGAATGTCGATTTGACTGGTGATGCAAATATCGGCCATGTTTTGACCTTCCATCACGGCGAGACTTTGCGCGTCGGCGACATACAGCACGGGCGCGGCTTCCAGACTCGAGCCAATGCGCTTTTCGCGGCGTTCGATTTCTAACGCCCCCGTCACCACACGCCGAATAGCGCGGATGTGTTCCCATTTGGCCGCCAGTTCAGCGTCTCGCCACGCGTCTGGAATATCGATAAATTGCTGCAAGTGGATGCTATCATCGCTTTGGCCAAATCGCGATTGCCACACTTCTTCTGTGGTGAAACTCAAAATGGGTGCCAGCCAACGCGTGAGGCAATGGAAAATCATATCCATCATGGTGCGGGCGGCGCGACGCTCAAGGCTCGTATGCGGGTCGCAATATAATGTGTCTTTGCGAATATCGAAATAGAACGCCGATAAATCGACGGTCATAAAATTGAACAGCGCCTGATAGATTTTGCGGAAATCAAAGTGATTATAATTGTCGCGCGCGAGGTCATCCAATTCGGCGAGGCGGTGGGCAATATAGCGCTCTAATTCTGGCATATCGGCAATATCGACTTTCTCGGCAGGGTCAAAATCGGTCAGATTGCCGAGCAGAAAGCGGAAGCAATTACGCATTTTGCGATAGGCATCGGTATTGGCCTTGATGATTTCTGGGCCGATGCGTTGGTCTTCGGAATAATCGCACGACACCGTCCATAGGCGGATAATCTCCGCGCCCGATTGCTCAATGACTTTTAGCGGGTCGACGGCATTGCCGATTGATTTCGACATTTTGCGTCCCTTTTCATCCATCGTGAAACCATGGGTGACGACATTTTTGTAAGGCGCGACCCCACGCGTGGCGCATGATTCTAACAAGGATGATTGAAACCAGCCGCGATGTTGGTCGGAGCCTTCGAGATAGACATCGGCTGGCCAGTGTAACTCGTCGCGTGCCTCTAGCACAAAGGCGTGGGTCACGCCGCTATCGAACCAGACATCGAGAATATCGCTGACTTGTTCGTAATCATCGGCTTGATAATCGTCGCCGAGAAATTCTTGCGGCGGTGTGTCGAACCATGCATCGGCACCGCGCGCCTTTACCGCATCGACAATGCGTTGGTTGACGTTTGCGTCGCGCAAAATGCTGTTATCGGCTTTGGCAACGAAAATACTTAGCGGCACGCCCCATGCGCGTTGGCGCGAGACGACCCAATCGGGGCGGCTTTCGACCATGGCATGAATACGGTTGCGGCCTGCTTTGGGATACCAGTTGACCTCGTCGATGGCTTTGAGGGCTTTGTCGCGCAAGCCCGTTTGCGACATGGAGATAAACCATTGCGGTGTGTTGCGAAAAATAAGCGGCGCTTTTGACCGCCAACTATGCGGATATTGATGGCGCAGCTTACCCTTGGCCAATAAAGCGTTGGCTTCAATCAAAGCGCCGATGACCCCGCCATTTGCGCTTTCATCGCCTTTCGGGTCTTTGCCCTTTTCATTGAGTACACGGCGGCCTGCAAAAAGCGGCACATGGTCGTAGTAAACCCCCGCCTCATCAACGGTAAACGGCACTTCAATATTATGTTTGAGACCCAATTCGAAATCGTCTTGGCCATGTCCGGGGGCGATATGCACCAGTCCCGTGCCAGTTTCATCGGTGACAAAATCACCCGCCAAAACAGGCACGTCAAAATCATAGCCTTGGCCGTGAAACGGATGCTGACAGACGAGACCTTCGGGGGAGATGTCCTCGAGGCGGGTGACATCTTCAATCTCGGCGGCGGCCATAACTTGCGCGGCCAGATTGTCGCATAAAATCAGCTTATCGCCATTGGCTTCGTATAGGCCATAGCTTAGATGGGCGGCATAGGCGATGGCGCGATTGCCGGGGATTGTCCATGGCGTGGTCGTCCAGATAACGGCGTAGGTGTCGGCCATGCCTTGCACGGGAAACTTCACAAAAATGGTTGGCGAGACGTGTTCTTCATATTCGATTTCGGCCTCGGCGAGGGCGGTTTTTTCGACCACGGACCACATGACGGGCTTCGAGCCGCGATAGAGTGAGCCGTCCATCACGAATTTTTGAAACTCCTGCACGATGGTTGCTTCAGCGTCAAAGGCCATTGTGGTGTAGGGTGCTTGCCAATCGCCGATAATGCCGAGGCGTTGGAATTGTTCTGATTGGGTGGCCACCCATTTTTCGGCAAATTGGCGGCACTGAGCGCGAAACTCGCTGGCGGGGACATCGTCTTTATCCTGACCTTTATTGCGATATTGCTCTTCGATTTTCCACTCAATCGGCAGGCCGTGACAATCCCAGCCCGGCACATAGACGGCGTTTTTGCCCATCATTTGCTGGGCGCGGACGATGATATCTTTGAGAATTTTATTCAGCGCGTGGCCGATATGAATATCGCCATTGGCGTAAGGCGGCCCGTCATGCAACACGAAAGGCGGGCGGGCTTTGCTTTGCGTGCGCAGTTGGTTATGCAAATCGATAGCATCCCAATGGGCAAGCATATCTGGCTCGCGCTTCGGCAGACCAGCTTTCATCGGGAACTCGGTTTGCGGCAAGTTCAGCGTGTCGCGATAATCGCGTGCGTCGTTTTCGGTTTCACTCATGCTCACTCATATTCTCTTTGGGGGCGGTTGTAGCAATCTCCGCGTGTTGTGCCAAGCTAATTGCTCAGCAAGTCGTGGGCTATATCGACGTCCTTGGCGATTTGTGCTTTCAGCGCATCAAGGCCGTCAAATTTTTGTTCGGGGCGGATAAAATGCAACAGCGACACGCGCAGATTAGCCCCGTAAATATCGCCCGCAAAATCAAACAAATGCGTTTCAAGACGCGGCCTATCTGTGCCGACAGTCGGGCGCAGGCCAAGATTAGCGACACCGCTAAGTGTCTGGCCTTTGTGCGTGCCATCGAGAATCTCGGCGCACACCGCATAGACCCCAAATTTCGGCAATACATAATCATCAAGCGGCATATTGGCGGTGGCAAATCCGATGGTGCGACCGCGTTGGTCGCCTTGTTGCACGGCGGCCTCAATGGCGAAGGCATGCCCCATCAGCGTGGCAGCTTTTTCAGGCTCTCCATCGCGCAGAAAGTTACGAATAGCCGACGATGAATAGGGCGTCGTGCTATCTGGTTGTAGCACCGCGTCGGTGGCGTGCGCCTCAAAGCCTAACTGCGCGCCATATTCGGCGAGCATCGCGAAATTGCCGCGCCGCTTTGTGCCGAAGCAAAAATCATACCCGACAGCGACGGCTTTCACGGCCAGCTTGTCGCATAAAATATCGCGGATGAAATCTTCTGCTTCGCAGGCCGCCATCGCCGCGTTGAACGGCAAGGCGAGGGTGAAGCCGACCCCCAAATCGGCCAAAAGAGCCGCCCGCGTAACCAGCCGCGTCAGCCGAAAGGGCGGCGCATCGGGGGCAAAAAACTGCTGCGGATGCGGGTCGAACAACATAACGCCCAAAGGCGCGTCGAGTTTGCGGGCGAGGGCGTGGGCTTGCGCAATCACTTGCTGATGCCCCAGATGCACACCGTCAAAATTACCGATGGCCAACACGCAGCCGCGATGCGTCTCGGGCAGGTCGTCGAGACTTCTCAAAAGCTGATAGGGTTTTGCGTGCGGTTGGCTCATGGTTACTCTATTACCAAGTTAAATGCAGCATGGCAAAGTGCGCGGCGGTGTTTTCTGCCGCGAGCAAGGCGGCGATATCTTCGGGCGTGTCGATTTTTACGCCCGATGCACGGGCAAGGCCGCCAGTTATGAACAGCGCGTCTATGTTGGCCGCTTGTGCGCCGATTATATCGGTTTTCGGGCCGTCGCCAATCGCCAGAATACGCGGCGCTTCCATACCAGATAGGTCGCTTAGCATGGCTTTGGCGCGGGTGTAGACGGTGGGGTAAGGCTTGCCAATCCAGATGACCTCGCCGCCGATATTTTCATATTCTTCGGCCACCGCTCCCGCACAATAAATAATGTTATCGCCCGTCATCACGGTGCGGTCGGGGTTGGGACAAATAAGCGGCAGATTGTGCGCTCTAAATTGCGCCAACATATCGGCGTAATCGGCGGGCGTTTCAGTGCTGTCATCATACATGCCCGAAAACAGCACCACATCAGCGTCATTATCTATATTGGTGAGTTCGATATCCAGCTGCGCCACCAGCTCCGCATCCTTATCGGGCCCGATATGGCGACAGCGTTTGCCTTGCTTGGCGAGGTCATCGAGCAGGGCGCGGGTGGCATCGCCCGAGGTCAGAATATCGTCAAACGAGTTGCGCTGATTGCCAATCGCATCGAGCCGTTCGAGCGCCATAGCACTGGGGCGCGGCGCATTGGATAGCAGCAGCACTTTGCCACCGCTTTCGCGGAATCTTTGCAGCGCGTCATCGACCCCCGCATAGGGCGACTGGCCATTATGCAAGACGCCCCAAATATCGACAATCAACGCGTCATAATCGGCTGCGATGTCGGAAAGACCTGAAAGCATTTGTGGTAAACTCATCCGTGCAAAGCTGCCTGTTTCGGGTGTATTCGTCAAGAGCCTGTCAGTTGCGTATTGACGCAAGGGCGTTTTCTGTTAGCGTTCTGGCAAAATAATAGGAGTACAAAATGACACTTTTCGATCTTTCTGGAAAAACAGCTATTATCACGGGCGCGTCGCGCGGCATTGGCGAGGCGATTGCCCGTCAAATGGCTGACCATGGCGCGAATGTCGTGGTCTCGAGCCGCAAAGCAGCCGCTTGCGACGAGGTGACGGACTCGATTAACGAAAAACACGCAGGTCGCGCCCTGACGGTGCAGTGCAATATTGGCGATAAAGAGCAGCTCCAAAATCTGGCTGACCAAGCCAAATCGCATTTTGGCCAAGTCGATATTCTGGTTTGCAACGCGGCGGTAAATCCGTATTTCGGGCCTTCCATGGATTGTCCCGATGACGCTTTTGATAAAATCATGGCGAGCAATGTGAAATCCAACCATTGGCTGTGCAATATGGTGCTGCCCGATATGTTAGAGCGCAAGGATGGAGCGATTGTGATTATTTCGTCGATTGGTGGCATTAAAGGCTCACCTATGCTGGGTACATATGGCATTTCCAAAGCGGCGGATTTTCAACTGGCGCGCAATATTGCCGTCGAGCATGGCAGCAAGAACATCCGTGCCAATGCCATCGCGCCGGGGCTGATTAAAACTTATTTTGCGCAAGCCTTGTGGGATAATCCCGATATTTTAGAGCAATCGACGGCCTCTACGCCGATGCGGCGCATTGGGGTGCCAGATGAAATCGCAGGGGCGGCGGTTTTCCTTGCCAGCGAGGCGGGCGCTTTTATGACGGGTCAGCAAATGGTCATTGATGGCGGGCAGACGATTGCTTAAAAGAGATAAACTCACTTTAGTGAGTTTATTGGAATATATTAAGATATCTAAAAATATTGTGCTTGCCAGTCGTCTTTGCATGCCCGAAATAGAACGCACACAGTTAATGTGTGCTGATTAGTTAAGCCTGTGGGAAGGCGTGTTGGTTATTCCCACCTACCATGCGTTTTTCCTCCGCCCGGGCTGCCAGTTGGCGGCCGGTGGTTTTATACTGCCGGCCTTTTTAGCCTCTCTTTTTTGCCTTGAAGCCTTGACACGAGCGTTTGTTCTCCTTATCTCCACCTTACGATGGGAGCCTACAATCAATAGGAGATTGACACATGAAATTTACCCCCTTGCATGACCGCGTATTGGTACGTCGCGTCGATGAAGATACGAAAACATCTGGCGGGATTATTATTCCTGATACAGCGCAAGAAAAGCCTTCGCAAGGTGTCGTCGTTGCTGTCGGTAGCGGCATGCGCAGCGAAGACGGAAAGCTCACCCCGCTAGACGTGAAAGCCAAAGACAAAGTCTTGTTCGGCAAATGGTCGGGCAGCGAAGTATCAATCGACGGGGAAGACCTGCTGATTATGAAAGAAAGTGACATTTTGGGCATTATTAAATAACGCCCCCCGTTTGGATTGCCCTGATAATAAAAGGAGAAAATCATGGCTAAAGAAGTAATTTTTGGTGCCGAAGCCCGCGACAAAATGCTCAAGGGCGTCGACATTCTGGCCGATGCCGTCAAAGTGACGCTCGGGCCAAAGGGGCGCAATGTTGTGCTGGATAAATCTTTCGGCGCACCGCGCACCACAAAAGACGGTGTTTCAGTCGCCAAAGAAATCGAATTGGAAGACAAGTTCGAAAATATGGGTGCGCAGATGTTGCGCGAAGTTGCCTCGCGCACGAATGATGTCGCAGGCGATGGCACAACGACCGCCACTGTCTTGACGCAAGCCATTGTGAGCGAAGGTCATAAATCGGTTGCCGCAGGCATGAACCCGATGGACTTGAAGCGCGGGATTGATAAAGCCGTTGCGGCGGTATTGGCTGACCTTGAAAAGCGGTCGAAAAAAGTAAAATCCAACGAAGAGATTGCCCAAGTCGGGACTATCTCGGCCAATGGCGAAACCGAAATCGGCAAAATGATTGCGCAAGCCATGGGAAAAGTTGGCAATGAAGGCGTTATCACGGTTGAAGAAGCCAAAGGTCTGGACAGCGAATTAAGCGTTGTTGAAGGCATGCAGTTTGACCGTGGTTATCTGTCGCCTTATTTCATCACCAATGCGGATAAAATGACGACCGATTTGGAAGACCCGCTGATTTTGCTGCACGAAGCCAAATTGTCTAATTTGCAAAGCCTTGTGCCTATTTTGGAAGCTGTTGTGCAAGCGTCGCGTCCTTTGCTGATTATCGCTGAGGATATTGAAGGCGAAGCACTGGCGACGTTGGTGGTCAATAAATTGCGCGGTGGGTTGAAAATCGCGGCTGTTAAAGCGCCGGGTTTTGGCGACCGTCGCAAGGCGATGCTCGAAGACATTGCTATTTTGACGGGCGGGCAGGTTGTTTCTGAAGACCTTGGTATTAAGCTGGAAAATGTGACGCTTGATATGCTGGGCACTGCCAAGCGTGTGAATATCACCAAAGATGATTCAGTGATTGTCGATGGCGCGGGCAAGAAAAAAGACATTGAAGCTCGTGTTTCGCAAATCCGTACGCAAATGGAAAACACCTCATCTGATTATGACCGCGAAAAACTGCAAGAGCGCGTCGCCAAATTGGCGGGCGGTGTTGCTGTGTTGAAAGTCGGTGGTGCGACAGAAGTGGAAGTGAAAGAGCGTAAAGACCGCGTTGATGATGCGTTAAACGCAACCCGCGCGGCCGTTGAAAGCGGCATCGTGCCGGGTGGTGGCACGGCGTTGCTATTGGCGGCGCGTGCGATTGATAAACAGACGAGCAATAATGCTGACATTCAGGCGGGTATCAAGATTGTCCGCAAGGCGTTGGAATCGCCTTTGCGTCAAATCGCTGAGAATGCGGGCGTTGAAGGCTCTATCGTTGTTGGCAAGGTTTTGGATGGTAAGGGTAAAATCGGCTTTGATGCGCAAAACGAAGTATATTGCGACCTCATCGCGGCTGGTATTGTTGATCCGACCAAAGTGGTTATCACGGCGCTACAGGATGCGGCCTCGGTTGCGGGTCTGCTTATCACGACGGAAGCTATGGTGACCGATAAGCCTGCTCCTGCGGGTGCGGGTGCTCCTGCGATGCCTGATATGGGTGGCATGGGCGGTATGGGTGGCATGGGCGGCATGATGTAAGCTTGGCGCTGGCCACGGTGAAATATAAAGACCGCTTCCTGAAGCTCACGAGGCGGTCTTTTTATTCTTAAATGTGAGGCGCGCCCCTTGTAATAGAACGGGGCAGTCCCTATTTGAAAGTCACTGAGTTTTATCTAGTAAAAGTTTAAGTGTTTTGTTAACTTTCGCGCGCTTATGGTGGGCGGTCTGGAATGAGGGAGAGGTCTCATGTATCTGTTTGTGTCTTATGTTGCTTTGGCAGCGACCTTGTTGATGGTGCCGCAAAGTGCGTTGGCTGTCGATGATGCCCCGCAGCTGCCAGAAATTGTGCAAGAGACTGATATCATATCGGAAGTCGCACCTATTGTTAAAGAAGCAGAGAAAGTCCTTTCACCGCATTTGCTAGAGCTACAGCAGAAGCTGAGAAACCATCCGAGCCAGAAAAGTGCCGAGCAGCGCGTTTGTGAAGCGCAATGGAGCATTTTGCTGGGTCAATCGAATTACTATCCGCGTCTTGATGCAAGCGTGTCGGGCGGCTCGAAATGGATTGACCAAACGACCCGCGCCGACGAGTTTGGCGGCACGAGCTCGCCCGAATATGACGGCAGCGGTATCAATGGAACATTGACCTTGCGTCAGCATATTTTTGATTGGGGACGCAATGCTTCGGTTATTAAAGGCTATCGTCAGGATAAGTCTATTGCCGAAATCGAGAAACACTCAAGACTTGACGAACAACTGTCGACGCTGATGCGTATGATGCTGCAATATATGCAGCAAGAGCATCTGATTAAACATTTCTCAGATAGCAAGCTGGTTATCGATAAAGATGTCGATAGCATGGAAGAGCGCTTTAAAGCGGGTGCGGCGCGCCTTGCCGAAACGCGTCAGGCCAAACTGGTGGGACTAGAGGCTGAAAACCGCCTGACCCAATCGCAACGGCAACGCGACCTTGTTGTCCAAGCGATGAAAACGCAGTTTGGTGTTTCGCCACAACAGGCCGAAGCCATCGTGCAAAGTTTTATTGAAAACCGCCCTGAAATACCAGACATGGTGCCGGCAGCGCAAAGTCCGCAAGCGCGCCTCATTCGCTATAATATCGATAAAGCCAAATCCGACGATGACCGCTTACGGGCGGAACGCCTGCCGAGTTTTACAGGTGTTGTCACGGCGCGTGGTTGGGATATCGGGCAGAAAAATCGTTGCAATAGCTTTGTTGAACCAACCCACCCCGATGCAGGTATTTTCGTAGGTGGTCCGAACGGGCTTACCAATCGGCGCGACCAAAATTGTAGCACCCATGAGGTTATCGGTGCGCTTGAGTTTTCTGTGCCGCTTTATGATGGGGGTGCCAATCGCGCACAACGCGGTGGTGTATCAGCGCGCCGTTTGGGGCTTGAGTCTGAATTGGCGGCACACCAACGCAGCCATAATACCGAAAGCCGCCGCGTGCAGGATCAATTGCTCGACGAATTGACGCAATTAGCCGAAACCCTTGCGCGCATCGAGGAATTAGAAACCCAAATCGCCAGCGAACGGCTGTTACAAACCCGAACGCGGTCTAATTTACTGTCTTTGTTAAACCTTGAGCAGCGTTTTTCTGATGAAACAGGGCGGCATATTGCCCTGATATATCGCACCGAAGTCACGCGCGTTGATGCGCTTGTGCTAGCGGGTCAATTGGCGCGAACATTGACCATTTCACTTGGAGAAAGCGGATGTTAGATAAGAGTAAAGACCAAGATAAAAAACCAGATGGTGAAGAAAATGCCAATGGCGCGGTGGATGACGCGGCCAAGTATGAGGGCACTGATGAATATATGCGCCATTGGTTTTGGGGGCCTGTATTAGCATGCCGCAAAATCTATGGTCAGGTTATCGCTGCTTCGGTGCTGATTAATCTGTTTGCGCTGGCGTCTTCGCTTTACATTATGACGGTTTATGACCGCGTTATTCCAAACGAGGCTCTCGAAAGCTTGTGGGCATTGACGTCTATCATGCTGGTGGTGATGGCGTTTGATTTTGCCATGAAGCTTATTCGTGGTCAGTTTGTGGATGCGGCAGGCGCGCGTGTTGATAGGGTTATTTCAGAACGCTTGTTCAACCGTATCGCGCGCCATGATGTCAGCCTTAATCAACAATCGACGGGGGCGCTTTCTAACACGATACGCGAGTTCGAAGCCCTTAAAGAAGTTCTCGGCTCGGCTAGTTTTACTGTGTTTGCCGATTTGCCTTTTGTGCTTTTGTTTTTGGTCGTCCTGTGGGGTATTGGCGGGCCGGTCGCGGCTGTGCCAGCGATGATTGTCTTTGGCGTGGTGCTTTTCGGAGCGCTCTTGCAGCCGGTTATGCGCCGCCTCACCCTGTCGGGCATGATGCAAGGGCGCAGCAAGCAATCGGTGATGGTGGAAATGATTTCATCTTTGGAAACCATTAAAACACTGCCCGGTCTGTCTATGTTACGCCAGCGTTGGTTGCAATCGGTGGTTAATCAGGCGGTCGCGGGACGCAAGACGAAGTTCACGGGTCAACTGACCCAGACGGTCACGCAATTGGGTCAGCAAATGAGCCAAGTTGGTATCGTGGTTTACGGGGTTTACCTGATTTCGGCGGGTGATTTGACCATGGGGCAGCTTATTGCTTGCGTGATTTTGTCGGGTCGTACGTTAGCCCCGCTTGGTCAGCTGACGCAGCTTTTGGGTCGGATGAACCAAGCCCTTGCGGCCTATCGCAGTCTGGCGGAAGTGCTAGAAGGAAAAACCGATGAGGAAGACCGCGCGGGTCGTCTGAAACGGGAAAAACTGAACGGCGATATTAGCTTCCGCCATGTTCACTTTACCTATGAGGGGCAAGAAAACCCAGCCTTGCAAGATATTTCATTTGAGATTGCGGCGGGCGAGCGCGTCGCTATATTGGGGCGTATTGGCTCAGGCAAAACGACGGTATTGAACATGCTGGCGGGTCTGCACAAGCCTGATACAGGTCTTGTGATGGTAGATAATGCCGATGTGCGCCATATTCGCCCGACGGATTTGCGTCATAATATGTCGATTGTGTTTCAAAATCCGGTTTTGTTTTCGGGCACCATACGCGAGAATTTATTGATGGGTGCGCCTGATGCAACGGATGAAGATTTGCTCGATTGTGTGCGCGCTTCTGGTGCGGAGAGTTTTATTGGCACGTTGCCGGGCGGGTTTGATTTCCCACTTAGCGAACGTGGCCGCGAGCTATCGGCAGGCATGCGTCAATCTTTGGCGATTGCGCGTGGGCTGATTGCGAAGCCTTCTATCTTGTTGCTCGATGAGCCGACGGCCTCGTTGGATGCGGGTACGGAGCAGGCTTTGGTCAACTCGTTGGATGCCGCGACGAAGGGGATTACGACAGTTTTTGTTACCCACCGTGGCTCTATGTTGCAAATTGCCGACCGCGTGTTGGTTGTTGAGGGCGGGCGCATTGTTGCCAATGGTCCGCGCGATGAAGTTTTGCAGCGTCTGCAAGGTGCTGCTGAGGGGCAGCAGCCACAACAACAACCGCCGTCGCCGCCGACTGAGCCGGTTTCAGGTTAAGAGGAAGTTTCATGGGAAATATATTGGAAAAAGTAAAAACGATTTTGCAGATGATGGTGCAAGTATTGCGCGGCATTATTGGTCAGATATGGCGCGTGCTTGGGCGTGTGAGCGTTTTGTTGGGTCTTGACCGCTTGGCGCGTAAGGCTTTGGCGACCAAATGGGGTCAAAACTTAGCGCAGCGTTGGATGCGTGGTGTCAGTATTTACCAGAAACTCACAAGCCCGCCGCCCGACCCGATGATGGCGGCGATGATGATGCAAAACGAGAACATCGACATTGACGAAGACCCGACTGAATTACATGGCAATAGGGTGTTTATTATTATTGCGTCGTTTTTCGGCATTGCGATTCTTTGGGCGACGTTTACTGAATTGGACGAAGTGGTGCGCGCGGATGGGTCGATTGTGCCGCCCGCGTCTGTGCAGATGGTGCAGAATCGCTTGCCCGGGTCGGTGCTTAAAATATCTGTCAAGCTTGGCGATCGGGTGAAGAAGGGCGATGTGTTGTATCGTCTGGAAGATGAAGATGTGATTGCTAATTTTGACGATAATGAGATTACGCGTGTGGCGGCGCTTGCGACCATTGTGCGTCTGGAAGCAGAGGCGGATGGCTTGACGGAATTGGTATTTCCCGATTGGCTTGCGCGCAATGCGAAGAGCGTTGTGGAGAGTGAGCGCAGTGTGTTTGAACGCCGTCGGAGTGCTATCAATACGCGGCTTAGCTCGATACAGCGGCGGATTAAAAACCTAGAAGATAGAATTGAGATTCTTACCCCGCTTGTTGAGGGCGGACACGAGGCGCGTCTGACGTTGGTGGATGCGGAAGGCGAATATAATATCGCCCGTGATGAGTATGAATCGGTTGTGGCCAATTTTAAGGCTGAGGCGGCGCGTGAATTGGCTGATGTGAAAACCCGTGCGCATCAGGCTGGTGCGCGTGAGGATGCTTTCCGTGCCAAAGTGCGCCACGCAGATGTGCGCGCGCCGACGGATGGCATTGTTTCTGCTGTGCATATTAAAACGGTTGGTGCGGTTGTTCAGGGCGGGACAGTGTTGGCTGAGATTGTGCCTGATGCGCAGACGGTTTTGGTGCGCGCGCGCATTTTGGCTGAAGACATTGCGAGTGTGCATTTGGGTCAGGTGGCGCAAGTGGGTCTGTCGGCTTATGATGTGGCGCGTTATGGTAATCTTGAGGGCTATGTGCAACGCATTGCGGCCAATACCACGCAAGAGGAAAACTTCCCGCCTTATTATCTGACGATGATTGCGATTCCTAAGCCTCGGCTATCAAGAAGCGATCAGGATATTGAGATTGTACCCGGCATGACGGTTATGGTTGATATTATTGGCCAGAAGCGCACGGTGTTGAATTACATTCTGACACCGCTCAATCGTGCGGCGGGCATTGCGTTCCGCGAGAACTAGAGGCTTATCAGATAGACGGCGCGGGCGATAAGAACCGCGCCCACCGCGAGCATGATGCGCTGCGTCCAGATGAAGAAGGTGGCGTCTTGCATGGCATCGAGCACGCGCTTGCCTGCGGCTGTACCGATAATGGACGCGATGATGAGGATGGCGAGCAGCCAGAGGCTCGGCCAATCATCGGCTGATGCTGTGTGCGCGATGCCGCCATAGAAAATAATTTTTGATAAATGACCCAAGCTTTGCGCGATGGCTTTGGTGGCGACGACTTGATGGCGGGTGAGTGAGACGCGTTGGAAAAAGACATCAAGCATAGCGCCGCCAACGCCGGCTAATAAGTTCGTGGCGACGACAACCGCGCCGGCAAAAATACCGACGGGGGGTTTGCTGACATCGAGTGCCATTTTTTTGGGCAGGGCAAAGGCGATATATGGCAAGAGGCCGAGCGCCAACAGCACGGTGATACGGTCGGGCGAAAAGGCCACAAACACCAAGCCTCCCATGGCGATGACATTGCCGATAAATAAGGTGGCGACAATCGACCATTTAATGTCGGCGCGGTTGAGCCATGCGCGGGTGCCATTGGATGTCAGTTGGATAAGCCCGTGCAGCACAAAGGCCGCCCCGACGGGCAAGACGCTGGCCAGAATACCCATTAAAATCAGCCCGCCGAGCATGCCGAAAATACTCGACAAAAAGGCGGTGGCGAGGGTGGCGACAATAATGAGACCTGTGATAAGCATGGCCGCCTACCGCACCGCGCCCATTAGTTTCTCATAAAGCGGGTTACGGTTGGCATAGACAAAGTCCAATTTCGACACGCTGGCGTGGGTAAAGCCAAACGTCATCATGGATTCGATAAAATCACCGTGATGTTTCTGTGCCAGTTGAAAGCTATAATAATCGTCAAACATTTTGACTGAGGGATTGCTTTCAACTGCACCATAGGTTTTGGCCACATCTCTAATGTCATCCTGCTGGGCATTTAGCGCTAGAGCTGCTCCTTTTTCGATTGATAAGGTTACTTGAACCTGCGTGGCGGCGCGGCGGCGCGCGTCAAGGCGCCTCAGCAGACGC
The DNA here is from genome assembly GCA_965221415.1 of Parvibaculaceae bacterium. GTDB lineage: Bacteria > Pseudomonadota > Alphaproteobacteria > RS24 > RS24 > UBA8337. The sequence goes on along the minus strand of OZ244887.1, from coordinate 1,531,441 downwards.
CGGGCTGCGCCGCGGGCTGTCTCGTGCCAGTCGGCTTTCAATGCGGCGGCTAAATTGGCCTCGCTTTTTAACATGATGCCGTCATCTGGCACGCGCAGTTGGTTGGCTGCCAAAGTCGCCCCCGTCGATGTGATATCGACAATCACTTCCGCCGCACCCGATTGGGGGGCGGCTTCGGTGGCACCAAAACTTTGCACCATGATGTAATCGGCAATTTCGTGACGGGCAAAAAAGTCGGCGGTCAAATGGGTGTATTTCGTCGCCACGCGCAATGGCTTGGCGTGGTTGGCACGAAAATCTGCGGTTACTTCGGCAAGGTCTGCCATATTGCGCACATCGACCCAGCCATCAGGAACGGCCACCACCACATCGGCGCGGCCAAACCCCAAAGGCAGCACGAGTTGCACGGCGCTTTCGAGGTCGCGTATTTCTTCGCGCAGCAAATCTTCGCCAGTAATGCCAAAATGCAAGCTGCCATCGGTCAGACGTGCGGCGATTTCGGAGGCGGAGAGATATTGCACCTCGATATCATCAATGCCCGCCACCGTGCCGGTATAGCCGCGCTGGCCTGTGCGGGTCAGCGCCATACCTGCTTCGATAAACAGTGCGGCAGTGCTTTCTTCGAGCCGCCCTTTCGAGGGTACAGCGAGGATGAGATTATTCTGGCTCATGTGCTGGCCGCCACAGCTTCGGCAAGCCGCTCGAGCATAATCGCCCCGCCGACAGCAGGAATTGAAGCATCAGCACCAAGGCTGTGCAGTAAATCGTCATAGCGCCCGCCCGTCGCGATGATATTATCTGTGCCGAGCGCAGTCGCGCGAATCTCGAATGAAAATCCAGTGTAATAAGCAAGTTTTTGATTAAACACTTGCTCCAATTGTGGGTTTTCAGTGCTGAATTCCTCAGGGTTGATTGACGCATGTGTGGCATAGAATTCAAGATTCTTATGGAAGGTAGAGCTGAAAGTATCATTTTTTATTTTAGAGGAATCTCCCCAGTTGCTTAGCCAAGTTTCTCTCGTGTCGCGATTATTTTGTAAAGAACTGATGTATTCTAACAATTGGTCACGCGTATCATCTGGAATGGGGATGTCTTCCGCATCGGTATTTCTTTTGCTCATCCGTTGCCTAATCTCTGCGCCTGCACGGCCAGCAATAATTTTCTCTGGGTCAATATGTTGCGGGTCAAGATAGGGGGTGGAGGTACGTGCCAATTTTGTGCGCTTGCTATCTTCGGCCAAAAGACGTGCTATATCTTCTAGATTATCCACAGAATTGATATAACGTTTGATTTTGGCTCTGACATTTTTAGACAGGCTGAGTGTATTGAGGAAAGAGGACAACATTCCATAATCCGTGACGTGTTGTTCGTTCAGTTGAATCTTGGTAAGCCCTGCAGCGGCAATCTGATCAAGGATAAGACTTAGAATTTCATATGTGTCGTGGTTTGATTTTTCCCCGCCGATGATTTCGAGGCCAAGCTGGGTAAATTCTTCTGGCTTGCCAGAGCCGCGCGGTTGGTAGCGAAAGGCTGTTCCCTGATAGCAATAGCGCGCCGTGCCCGTGCGCTTTTGGGCGATATAGTCCAGCGCGGTCGGGATGGTGAGGTCGGGGCGCAAGCATAATTGTTCGCCCGCAGGGTCGTTGAATGTGTAGAGCCTGCGCTGCATTTCGCCGCCCATGCGGTCGATGAATGGGGCGGCGGGTTGCAACATCGGCGTGTCGAGGGGGGTAAAGCCGTTTGCCACGAATAAATCGAGCGCGTTGCCAGATATGCCCCCCGCGTTACTTGTTGTGTTCATTGATGCGGCGCGTGGTGTGGTGGGTTTGTCCCAATTGATGCCGCCAAACACGGCATCGGCGACATCGAGGCCGTGTTCGGTGCAGATTTTCGACAGAGCGAAATGCGTGCGGGCGGGAAAGCCGCTTTTGCGATAATTCGACACTGACGATGCGCCGACATTGAGCAATTGCGCGACTTTTTTTGTGCCGCCGAGAGCGTCAATCACGTCATCGGCTGAGCTGAGGCGCGCCGATATTGGAGCTTGGTTTACATCTTCCATAGGGTTTATTTATAAAATATGAATTCATATGTCAAGAATAATAATGTTAAAAAACATATAATTCATATTAAATGAAGTTCATTTTTCAAAAACTAAAAGAAAAATACTTCATAATTCATTATTTATGAAATTAATTCTTTCAATTTTGCCGCCAAACCCTCTTTCGCGACTTGCTGCTGCGCGTGTTCAGAGGCGCGCCATTTGGCATTATCGGCAATCTCCGCCGACATTTCCGCGCCCAATTGCAAATCTTTCACGGTCACGACACCGGCGGCGCGTTCGTCTTCGCCTTCGATAATCACCAGCCGCGCCCCGCGCGCATCGGCATAGCGCAGTTGCGCTTTCATCGCGCCGTCGCCCATATAAAGCTCGGCGCGCAATCCCGCATCGCGAAGCGTGCGTACCAATGCCATCAGCTCGGGGCGGGTTTGTTTGTCCATCACCGTCACCACGACAAGCGGGCTTGCCTCGTTTGCCGCCCCCTCGCCGAGCAAACTGAGCGCGGCGGCCAAGCGACTGACCCCAATCGAGATGCCCGTTGCGGGGATTTCAACGCCCTTAAAGCGTTTGACCAAATCATCATAACGACCGCCGCCGCCCACCGAGCCGAAACGGGCGACTTCGCCATTTTCGTCTTGCGCTTCGAAAGTCAGTTCAATCTCGTAGACGGGGCCAGTGTAATAGCCGAGGCCGCGCACCACGCTCGGGTCAATCGCCAATTGGTCGACGCCATAGCCCAGTGCGCTGAATAAGGCGTCCATCTCGGCCAGTTCAGCTAAGCCTTGCGCGCCCATTTCCGTGTCGCCAATCAGCTGCGCCATATCGGCCAACGCGCTTTGTCGGTCGGTGGCGGCAATCGTGACCATCTCAGCGACCCGCGCGATTTGCCCACTCTCAAGGCCTGCGCCTTTGGTGAAGTCGCCGCTTTCATCTTTGCGACCGTCCCCCAGCAGAGCCGTCACGCCGTCAATGCCCAGACGGTCATATTTATCCATGGCGCGTAAAATGGTCAGGCGGCGGGGTTCAAAATCATCCGCCATCGGGTCAAGCCCGATGCTTATCAGCAGCGCGTCCATGATTTTGCGATTATTGATGCGCACCACATAATCACCGCGCGCGATGCCGAGCGCTTCCATACAATCGGCGGCCATCATGCAAATCTCTGCGTCCGCCGCTTGGGTTGCCGCGCCCACTGTGTCGGCATCGATTTGCATGAATTGGCGATAGCGTCCGGGTCCGGGTTTTTCATTGCGCCAAACAGGGCCGACCTGAAAACGACGCAACGGCTTGGGCAGACTATCGTAATGTTCGGCGACATAACGCGCCAAGGGGGCGGTCAAGTCGTAGCGCAGGCTCATCCATTGGCCGTCATCATCTTCGAGCGCAAACACGCCTTCATTGGGACGGTCGTCATCGGGCAAAAACTTGCCGAGCGCGTCGGCATATTCAAAAGCCGATGTATCGAGGGCGGCGAAACCGTAATTTTCATAAACCCGCGCGATGGTGGCAATCATATTGTTTTGCAGACGCAGCGCGTCGCCTGTCATATCGCGAAACCCACGCGGGGTGCGCGCTTTCGGCTTGAATTTTTTCTGCTTCTTCGCTCGTTTTTTGGGTGGTTGTTCGCTCATGGCTTCTTCCTAACGTGGTGTGCGCTTAAAAGTCAAATGGTGAAAGGCCGCGCACATGTTCATCGAGGCGCAGGGCGCGATTGATGGATGGCGTGGCGCGTTGATTGCAATTGCGACGCTCGCAGAGCCGACAATTAACGCCGATAGGCGTGTCGCCCATATCGTTTTCTAGATTCGCGCCACGGGCATAAATCAATTGCGGCGCGTGTTTGATTTCGCATCCCATGGCGATGGCGAACTGATTATCGGGAACCCCAAAGCCAGAATTATCGCGGCTGACGGTGCGCGCCACAGAGAAATAGCGCGTGCCGTCTTCCATCTGCACGGTTTGGGTGGATATTTTTCCGGGGATGCGAAACGCGTCATGCACGTGCCAACGCGGACACGTGCCGCCAAAGCGCGCAAAATGAAACCCGCCCGTTGAAAATCGCTTGGACACATTGCCTGCATTGTCGACGCGAATGAGGAAAAAAGGAATCCCGCGCGCGCCCGGTCGCTGCAGCGTGGTCAGGCGATGGCAAACTTGCTCAAAGCTAGTGCCAAAGCGCCGTCCGAGCAAGGTGATATCATAATGATTGGCTTCGGCCGTTTTCAAAAACGCATCATAGGGCATCAGCACGGCGGCGGCGAAATAATTGGCTAATGAGATACGCGCCACGGTGCGCGCTTCATCGCTTTCCATGCTCGAGGTGACAATGATGTCGTCGATAATCGCCATTTGCTCAAAATAAGCGAGCTGATACGCCAGTTGAAAAGAACGCCCGGGTTGGTCGAGGAGTTCCGATAGGAATATCGTCTGGCGGTGACGGTCATAGCGGCGCAGCGTATTGTCCATCACCTCGACGGGGGCGATGCGGGTTTTCACGTGATGATGCTCATCAAGCCGCGCGCGCAACGCCAGATATGGTTCGTCATGCGCGCTCATCGCCATCTCATGCAGGCGTTCGGCTTCTTCATCTAAGGCGGCGAAATAATTATTCTGCGCGGTAATGAAGTCGCGCACTTCATCAAGGGCTAACACAGCGCCGGCATTGGCTTGGGTTTCGCCGCCGGCTAACTGCTCGACCAAAAGAGCGTTGGAGGCGCGTCCTTGTAATAGTTCTTGATAGAGGCGTGCGACGGCATCGGCGGCGGCGGGACTCGCTGCGGCAAAGTCCTTCAGCTCGGCTTTGGAAAGCGGCGTGTCGCGAAACATCGGATCGGAGAATACTTCGTGCAATTGAGCTAGGGCGCGGGCTTCTTCGTCGCCTGCGAGGCCGCGTGGGTCGATATCGAAGACGTCGACGAGTTGCAAAAGAATTTGTGCTGATATCGGGCGTTGGTCGCGTTCGATGAGGTTAAGATAGCTTGTCGAGATGCCGAGTGCTTCGGCCATGGCGGCTTGAGTGAGGCGTTGGTCGCGTCGGAGGCGGCGCACGCGCGCGCCAGCGAACAATTTTCGTTCTACTAAGCGGCCTTTTTCAGTCATATTATTTCGTCCCTTGAATCAATGACTTATGGTTGTTTTGCGCCTCGAAAGTTTACAATGTTTACATATATTACAATATTTTTGATAATTTATGTAAACTTTTTTACTTTAATATAATCAATAGCTTAAGATTCACTCGACAAATGCGTGTCACTTGTGTATGCCCACCCTGACAGACAACTCTAATGTGAGGATTTGAGGGATGACAAAATATACAGATATGATTGCGCAAAAAGCGGCGACCATCAAAGGCGGTGGCACGCCTTGGGCTGCCATTAACCCAGAATATGCGGCGCGTATGGAAATGCAAAACCGTTTCAAAACGGGTTTGGATATTGCCCGCTACACGGCTGATATTATGCGTAAAGATATGGCCGATTATGACGGCGATAGCAGTAAATATACGCAGTCATTGGGGTGTTGGCACGGCTTTACCGCGCAGCAAATGATGATGGCTGTTAAGCGTCACCGCAAAACGACGGACAAGTCTTATGTTTATCTCTCAGGCTGGATGGTTGCGGCACTCCGCTCAGATTTTGGGCCGCTGCCAGACCAATCCATGCATGAAAAAACGGCGGTGTCGGGTTTGATTGAAGAGATTTATACTTTTCTGCGCCAAGCGGATGCGCGCGAGCTGCGCCATTTGTTTGCTGACCTCGACGATGCCCGTGCCAATGGCGGCGATGTGGATGCGGCCATGGCGGCTATCGATAATCACCAGACGCATATTGTGCCGATTATCGCCGATATTGATGCCGGTTTTGGCAATGAAGAAGCGACGTATTTACTGGCCAAGAAAATGATTGAAGCGGGGGCGTGTTGCATCCAGATTGAAAATCAGGTTTCGGATGCCAAACAATGCGGCCACCAAGACGGTAAAGTCACTGTGCCGCATGAGGACTTTTTGTCGAAAATCAACGCGGTGCGTTACGCTTTTCTTGAGCTTGGTGTCGATAATGGGGTGATTGTTGCGCGTACTGACTCGCTCGGTGCGGGCTTGACCCAGAAGATTCCCGTTTCGCAAAAGCCGGGCGATATGGCCGACCAATATAATGCCTTCCTGCAAACCGAAGAAATCTCTGACTTGTCTGATATCAAGCAAGGCGAGCAGGTGATTACGCAAGGCGGCAAGACGATGAAGCCAGTTCGGTTGCCGAACGGGCTTTATGCTTTCAAAGACGACACGGGCGAAGACCGCTGCGTGTTGGATTGCATCACAGCGTTGGAAAACGGCGCAGACTTGTTGTGGATTGAAACCGAGAAGCCGCATGTTGCTCAAATCGGCGGCATGGTAAGCCGTATCCGCGAAGTCATTCCGAATGCCAAGCTGGTTTACAATAACTCACCAAGCTTTAACTGGACGCTGAACTTCCGCAATCAAGTGCATGCCGATTGGGTGTCTGCGGGTAAAGATGTGTCGGCTTATCCTGACCCTGCATCTGAGCCACAAGGCCTGATGGATCCTAAGTTTGATGACAGCGAGTTGGCGATGGAAGCCGACAAGTTGGTGCAAAGTTTCCAAGCTGATGGGGCGCGCGAGGCGGGGATTTTCCACCACCTTATCACTTTGCCGACCTATCACGATACGGCACTGGGGACGGATGTTCTGTCCGAGGGTTATTTTGGTGATTTGGGTATGCTGGCTTATGTCCGCGATGTGCAGCGCAAAGAGATTCGTCGCGGCATGTCGTCGGTCAAGCACCAAGACTTGGCTGGCTCGAACATTGGCGATGACCACAAAGAATACTTCTCTGGTGATATGGCGCTGTTGGCTTCGGGCGAAGACAACACGATGAACCAGTTCTAGTGAGCGCACGCGCGTGATGGCTGCTGATTTGATGACGACGGATTTGTCGGATGCGCATGAAGGCGCATTGCGTTATCTGGCACCGTGTTATCGAGATTTTGGTGGCCGATTGCGCTTTCATGGGCCGGTTAAAACGCTCGAGACTTTCGAAGACAATACCAAGCTGCGCGCGGCTGTGGAAACGCAAGGCGCGGGTCATGTGCTGGTTGTCGATGGCGGCGGCTCGATGAATTGCGCTTTGTTTGGTGGCAATTTGGCCAAGCTTGCCGCCGATAATGGCTGGGCGGGGATTATCATCCATGGCTGCGTGCGCGATTGCGCGGAGCTTGCGGCGGAAAATGTCGGCATTAAAGCACTGGCCAGCCATCCGAAGAAAAGCCAGAAGCGCGACCTTGGCACTTATGATGTACCGCTGACCTTTTCGGGCGTGACGATTCAGTCGGGCGACTGGGTGTATGCCGATGAAGACGGCGTGGTGATTGCCGATAAGGAACTGTCGCTTTAGGGGCTAGAAGCTATTATTGGCTGCCAATCCGCCCATGCGGTTTGCGATGGTGTGGAACTCGGCGACCATCTCGCTAATAATCTCTGCGACAGGTTTTACCTCGTCAATCAGGCCGGCGGTTTGTCCCGCAAGGCCGACCGAGGCTTCCATATCGCCGCCGAAATATAAATCTAGAATACCTTTCATCGTATCGGGCGGCATGGTGCCTTCTTCGTGGATTTTGTGGGTACGCTCGGTGCGCAAAGCGCGGATGCACGGGCTTGATTTTTTATTCAGCACATAAGTGCCGGTTGTTGGCGCGTCGACAATGGCGCTTTTGTAATTATCATGCACGGGGCTTTCGGCAGATGAGACAAAGCGTGTGCCCATCTGGACGGCCTCTGCGCCGAGCGCAAATGCGGCCGCCATGCCGCGTCCATCGCAAATGCCGCCTGCTGCCACGAGAGGCACATCAACGGCGGCTCGAACGGCTTGTAATAAAACCAGCGAAGAAACTTCTTCTGGGCTTTTGAATCCGCCCCCTTCTGCGCCTTCGACGACCAGCCCGTCCACGCCTGCTTCGACCGAGCGAATGGCCATCTCAACCGTTGGGATGGCGTGGTAAACGGTGATGCCCGCTTCTTTCAGGGGGGCGATAAATTTGGCCGGACTGCCTGCCGATGTCGTCACGAATTTCACGCCGCTCTCGCAAATATAATGCAGCATGGCATCGTCTTTTAGAAATAGGATGGGTAGGTTCACGCCAAAGGGTGCGTCTGACAGGGTGAACATTTTTTCGATTTCGGCTTTGCAATTCTCGGTCTCGCCAGAGGAGGTTTCGATAATGCCCAAGCCGCCCGCATCGCATACGGCAGATGCCAGTTGCGCGCGGGCAATCCAGCCCATCGGGGCTTGAATGATAGGATATTTTGCGCCTGTCGCGCTGAGAAAACGGTTGCTCATATTTACTTCTCCTTATGATAAGCGGCGAAACTAGCCGATTTGCTGCCTTAAATAAACACCCGCGTGACGAATAAATATAGGCCAAGCGCGGTCAGTGCGCTCGCCGTAATATCGCGCCACCGCACGGGCAATTTGGGTAATTCCTCGGCCAAAATAGGGGCAAAAATAAAGGCCGGAATAAGCACGATAAGCTGGCCGAACTCAACGCCGATATTAAAGCTGAATAATCCTGTCAGCAGATGTTGGCTCGGCAGACCGATATCGCTCAATAATCCGGCAAAGCCAAAACCATGAATAAGCCCAAATGCCAACGTCATAATGGGCGCATAGTTCTGCGCATCTTGTGGGGTCTGGATAAGCAATCCGTAACACAGAAAAAATAATACAAGACCCGCCCACGCGCCTAACGGCAGGGCAGAGCCAGTGAAAATGACAATGCCCGATGCGATGAATAATACCCCCGCCGTCACCATGCCGGTGCGTGCCATAAGCTGATTGCGGGCAAGGATGGTCTCGGCGGCGACCAAGGCGATGGACGCACCGATGAGAGCTTCGACGACGGCCGCGTTGGGTGTGACCCAGCCTAAGGCTGCCAGTGCCAGTGTGAGGCTGTGGCCTGCGGTAAAGCCCGTGACCAGCCATATTGCTTGGCGACGGGTGCGTGCTAAGAGCAGCAAGCAAAATAGAAAAGCGAGATGGTCGAAGCCCGTTAGAATATGCGTCAGGCCGAGTTTGAAATAGCTGCCCATCGTGTCGCCAAGGCTTGTCGCGTGGGTGATAAGCCCGTGCGTGTTGGGCTGAATAAGGTGTTGGCGTTGCGTGGCGGTAAATAAGATTTCACGCGCATTGGCGATGCTTTGCTCGGCTGTGGCGAGGCGGGCGAAATGCACATGGCTGCGGGCGAGATTAAAGAATGCATGGTTTTCAATCTGCAGGGCGGCGGTTTCGCTGAAGCAGGCAAATCGCCCCGTGACTTGCGTATAGCCGACACGCGCGGTGTTGCCGACAAAGGGCGTGTCGAGTTTGCACGGCGTATCGACTTGCCGAAGGCGCAAATGTCGGTTCACATGGGCGGCCAAAGTCGAGCTTAAATCGGGGTTGGTGGCCATTTCTGGCAGCAGGGTGACATCGCGCATGGGGGTGGTGAAGGTGACGTTCAGATATTTACCGTCCCATATCCATGTTGAAAAACTGAGGCTTTTATTATGCGCAGCAGCACTGGCCACCCCTAAAACGACCAAAGCCAATACGCACCAAAGAGCAGCGACGCGGCGCATTAGTTACGCGCATCTTTTGTGGGCGCATCGGGGGCGAGAATAATATCGGCGCGGTTGTGTAGCCAATCGAGATATTCGCGCAATGTTTTATCGTCGCGCTCGCGGCGGATGGCGTCGATGACTTGTTCGCGAACGGTTTCGAATTCGGGGGGACGGGCTTGCTGATTGCGAATGACGCGCAAAAAATGCCAGCCTGTTGCGCCGGCGAGCGCATCGGAAATCGCACCTTGCGGGATGCGTGCGGCGGCGCGGGTTAAGTCGGGGCCGAGATAATCGACCATTTTGGCGGGGGTCAGCATAATGCGCGGCAGTTCGGGCAGCACTTCAGTGCCATAAGTTGCGGCCACTGTGGCGAAGTCTTCGCCGTTGCGCAAGGCGGTGCGGATGGCGTCTAATTGCGCGATGGTCTCGGGAGCTTGCGGGGTGTCGCCAAAGGGGACAAAAATCTGCGCGATTTGCAAACGAGCAGATGGGGTAAAGCGCGCTTTATGGGTATTGTAATAGCGGCGCAAAGCCTCGTCGTTTAGGGCGGCTGCGTTTTTTTGCGCTAGCACAAACTCGATGACGGCGGTTGCGACTGTCTTGCGCACTTGCGCGTCGCCCTCGAGCAGGCCGATTTCGCGCCCCCGTTGGACGAGCAATTCTTCTTCTATTAAGCGGCTCAGCACGAGGGCTTTATCGGCGGCGGTGGGCGCTTTGCTTTTATCGGCCAGAAGCGCCTGATAGGCCGAGGCAAACTCGGTGCGGTCGATATGGCGGTCGTTCACCTTGGCGATAGCGCCGGCCTCTGACAAGCGATGCTGACGGGTGGGGGTGGCTGTGACCAAAGCAATAAACAAACCTAGCAGCGCGCCGCCGAGCAATACATAGCGCGCGCGGCGTTCATAGGTGGCCGCTTTTTTATTATCCACTTTATTATTTACTGGCTCCATGGGTGCTTAATCTAGCGATTAGCGTTTGAAGTGCAAGCGGAACACGTCGGTGACATGGTAATTATTTGGCGGGGCTGATACACTGATTTCAGAGGGGACAGATGAAACAATCTCTTGATACAGCTCTGTGTGCGACCAGCACGCCGCTTTACGAAGCAGCGCTTGCTCGATTACGCGTTCACCATGAGCAATATCAGCAAGCAAAATTGCCGATGATGGCCTTGGCGGAAAAATCTGATGATGTCGCCGCGATGACAGCGATGGCAAAGACACTGGCAAAGGGTGCGGCGCGGATTTTGATTTTGGGGACGGGCGGGTCGAGCCTTGGTGCGCAAGTTTTGGCGCAAGTCCATGGCGTGCGCACATTGGCGGGTCAGCAAAGCGGGCCGCAGTTAATTTTTGTCGATAATTTGGACGCGCAAACCTATGCGCGCCTATTGGCCGATGAGTTGGAATCCACGCGCTTTTTTGTCGTTTCCAAATCGGGCAATACGAGCGAAACCATGATGCAATTAGGCGGCGCGCTATTGGCTTTAAAGGCTGCTGACCTCGACCCTGCGGCGCATATTGCGGGCATTGCGGGGCTCGGGGACAATGCGTTACGCACGGTGGCAGCGCATTACGGAGTGGCGCTGCTCGACCATGAAGACGAGATTGGCGGGCGGTTTTCGGCATTCAGCAATGTTGGCCTGTTGCCAGCCATTTGGGCGGGCGCAGACCCGATGGCCGTCCGCGCAGGAGCGAGCCAAGTGATGGCGGATTTGCAAGGCGCGGCACAAGATTTTGCACCGCTTCAGGGAGCCGCACTACACGCGGCGCATATCGAAGCAGGCCGCAATATGAATGTGATGATGGCCTATGCCGATTGTCTTGAGCGGTTTTCGGTTTGGTATCGCCAGCTTTGGGCTGAGAGCCTCGGCAAGCAAGGCCGCGGGTCTACGCCGATAAATGCTCTGGGGTCGGTTGACCAGCACAGCCAATTACAGCTTTATCTGGAGGGTCCCGACGATAAGTTTTACACCTTCGTAACGCATATGACGCGGGGGAGTGGCACGCGTGTGCCAGATGATTTCGACATGCACCCCGCATCGGCCGGATTGGTCGGGCGCACGATGGGCGACTTGCTTGACGCTGAAGCGCGTGGCACACTGGATGCGTTGGTCGCGGTGGAACGTCCCGTGCGCCATATTGCTTTAGATATAATAAATGACGAAAGCATAGGTCAGTTAATGATGCACTTTCAGCTAGAGACAATTTATACGGCGAATATTTTAGGCGTGAACGCGTTTGACCAGCCTGCGGTTGAGGCGGGCAAACAGCTTGCCCAAGGCTATCTTGAGAGTTATCTTGAGGATGCGTCATGAGCCGTATTCGTCGCCTTTCTGAAGACACCATCAATCGTATCGCGGCTGGCGAAGTGGTCGAACGCCCCGCCAGTGCGGTAAAAGAACTGGTCGAAAACGCCATCGATGCAGGCGCGACGCAAGTCGATGTAAGCCTCGCATCGGGCGGCAAAAATCTCATCCTTATCGAAGATGACGGCCATGGCATGAGCGCGGCGGAAATGGAATTGGCGGTTGAGCGTCACGCGACCTCGAAATTGCCCGAGGGCGATGGCGGCGACAAGATGTTTCGCATTACGAGTCTGGGGTTTCGCGGCGAGGCGTTGGCGAGCATTGGTGCTGTCGCGCATCTGACGATTACAAGCCGTGCGGATGATAGCGAGACAGCGCATGAGATACGCATTGATGGCGGTAAATATGGCGCGGTGAAGCCCGCGGCAGGGATGCGCGGCACGCGCGCCGAAGTGCAGGATTTATTTTACGCAACGCCTGCGCGGCTTAAGTTTTTAAAGTCTGACCGTGCCGAAACCACCGCGGTGAGCGATATTCTGAAGCGTCTTGCGATGGCGCATCCGCATATTGGTTTTAGCCTGACGAGTGATGGGCGCAAGAGTTTTGCCTATCCGCCAGAAAGCGGCGAGACGGCGCAATTATCTCGCCTGAGGTCTATTTTGGGGCGCGATTTTGCCGATAATGCCGTGCCTGTATTGGCCGAGCGCGATGGCGTGCGGCTGTATGGTTTTGCGGGTCTGCCGACCTTCAATCATGCGACGGCGCAGAAGCAATATTTGGTGGTCAATGGTCGCCCCGTTCGTGACAAGTTACTGAATGGTGCGGTGCGGGGTGCTTATCAGGATTTTCTGGCGGGCAATCGTCACCCTGCATTGGCGCTGTTTCTCGAATTACCCTCGGACGAGTTGGACGTGAATGTGCATCCGGCCAAAACCGAAGTGCGGTTTCGTGAGGGTGGGCTTATTCGCTCGATGATTGTCGGGGGGTTACGCGCAAGTCTGGCTGAGGCGGGGCATCGCGCATCAACGACGGTGGCGGGACAAACAATGGCGGCGTTTCGCCCAGGCGGTAGCGGCGCGACGGGCGGAACAAGCCAAGCGAGTTTTGCGGCGGCGAAAAATTTTTACGCGCCACAAGAAAGCGAAGCACCGCCTCATATGCCAAATAATGCGCCAGATGGAGCGGGGCAAGCGGCGATAGATAGAAGCATGACCAATGCTGCTGCCGAATGGCTTTCAACCCCGCAAGGCAGCGAAGCGATGGCGACGCCTGCGCCAGATAATTTGCCGCTAGGGCTTGCGCGTGCGCAGTTGCACGAGACGTATGTGCTATCGCAAACCCATGATGGCTTTGTGATTGTCGACCAACATGCGGCGCATGAGCGATTGGTTTATGAACGGATGAAAGAACAAATGAGCGAACGGGGAATAGCGCGGCAAATTCTGCTGGTTCCTGAAATTGCTGAATTGGACTCGGAAGAGGGCGAGCTGATTTTAACCCGCGCCGAGGAGTTGCTTGAATTGGGGTTTGTTATCGAACGTTTTGGGCCGGGCAGCGATGGCCGCGTCGCCGTGCTGCTGCGCGAAGTGCCTGCCATGCTGTATGGCGCAGATTGTGTCGCTTTGCTGCGCGATATGGCGCAAGAAATGCAAGAGATTGGCGCAGGGCTAGCGCTTAAGGAAAGACTGGAAGAAATCGCTGGCACATTGGCGTGTCACACATCGGTGCGCGCGGGGCGTCGCCTGAATGTTGAAGAGATGAATGCGCTTCTGCGCGATATGGAAGCGACCCCTAATTCAGGCCAATGCAATCATGGTCGCCCGACTTATGTAGAACTCAAATTGGCAGATATTGAACGCCTCTTTGGGCGGCGCTGACAAAAAAACCCCGTTGCATCGCTGCAACGGGGTTTTCCGTGCAGGCATGGTGTCTTTTAGCTGCGTGGTACGTCGAGCGTTTGCATATCGGCGTCCGTCGCTTGGCTTAGGTCGGCGTATTTTTTCATTTCCAGACGCGCAATGGTGCGGTTGTGCACTTCGTCGGGGCCATCGGCCAGACGCAGCGTACGGATACCGGCATACATTTTTGCCAGACCGAAATCGGTCGTAACACCGCCACCGCCATGTGCCTGAATGGCATCATCGATGATTTGCAGCGCGATGCGCGGGCCTGCGACTTTAATTTGCGCAATCTCGCTTTTGGCGACTTTATTGCCGACCGTGTCCATCATATAGGCGGCTTTCATCGTCAAAAGGCGCGACATTTCGATATTGGTGCGTGCTTCCGCGATGCGTTGTTCCCAAATACTATGGTCAGCGACGCGTTTGCCAAAGGCCACACGGGTCATCAGGCGGGTGATCATTTTCTCGAGGGCGCGTTCGGCAACCCCAATCGTCCGCATGCAGTGATGAATACGCCCCGGGCCAAGCCGCCCTTGCGCGATTTCAAAGCCACGGCCTTCGCCTAGCAATAGGTTTTCGGCTGGCACGCGCACATCTTTCAAAATGACTTCGGCATGGCCGTGCGGTGCATCGTCATAGCCGAAGACTGGCAGCATACGAACAATCTCAATGCCCTTTGTATCCAACGGCACAAGAACCTGACTTTGTTGTTGATGGCGCGCCGCTTCTGGATTGGTTTTGCCCATAACGATAGCAATTTTGCAGCGCGGGTCGCCAACACCTGACGACCACCATTTGCGGCCATTAATGACATAATCGTCACCATCGCGTTCGATGCGTGTTTCGATATTGGTGGCATCCGATGAGGCCACGGCAGGCTCGGTCATCAGAAAGGCCGAACGGATTTCGCCGTTCAGCAGCGGCACCATATATTCTTCTTTGTGACGGTCATTGCCGTAGCGTTCCAGCACTTCCATATTGCCCGTGTCGGGTGCTGAGCAGTTAAACACTTCAGAGGAAAAGCCGACGCGTCCCATAATTTCGCAAAGCGGTGCATATTCAACATTGCTCAACCCGTAGCCACGGTCGCTTTCTGGCAAAAATAAGTTCCACAGGCCTTCGGCTTTGGCTTTTTCTTTTAGCTCTTCCAGAATGGCCGGCACTTGCCATGGATTACCAGCAGCGCGGAAAGCTTCCATTTGCTCGTAATAGGTTGATTCATTAGGATATATATGTGCATCCATGAAACCTTCAACACGAGCAATCAGCTCTTTGGCGCGATCATTATGTTCGAAAATCATTTTTTTCTCCTTCATTTTCTGCCAGAAACTTAGAGGAAAGGGATAGCTATGGCTATCAAAAAATGGACTTAAGGCCGTCGTAGCGCAAAGAAATCTCTCAATAAGTCGGCGCAGACGCGTTCGCATACCCCGCCAATAACTTGCGGTGCGTGATGGCAACTCGGCTGTGCGAATAAAGCGACGCCATTATCGACAGCCCCGCCTTTGATATCGGCCGCACCATAATAAAGCCGACGGATGCGTGCCGCCGCAATCGCGCCCGCGCACATGGCGCACGGCTCGAGCGTGACATAGAGGTCGCAATCGACAAGGCGCTCATTGCTGATGCGGGCGCAAGCCGTGCGCATGGCGACAATCTCGGCATGGGCTGTCGGGTCGTGGGTAGCCCGCATGGCGTTGCGCGCACGCGCTAAAACAGTGCCATCGGGGGCGACAATCACTGCGCCCACGGGCACTTCGCCCGCTTCTGCTGCGGCGCGGGCTTCGTCCAGTGCCATATTCATATAATCTGTATCATTCATCTTGCAGGCGACACTAGCATGGCGGCGGCGGTGCATGCTACAGGTGAACGATGAGTGATGAAAAAACCTCTCAATTTGACGGCGAGCGTATCGCCAAAGTGCTTGCGCGTGCGGGGCTTTGTTCGCGCCGCGATGGTGAACGGATGGTGGCGGATGGTCGCGTGGCGGTAAATGGTCGCCGCCTTGATACGCCTGCTTTCAATGTGACGGCGGCGGATAATATCACCGTGGATGGCAAGCCGGTGGCCGAGCCTGACCCGCCGCGTTTGTGGCGTTATCACAAAACGGAGGGGCTGGTGACGACGGCGCGTGACCCGCAGGGGCGTGAGACAGTGTTTCAAAAATTGCCGCCTAGTTTGCCTCGGGTAAATGCGGTGGGGCGCTTGGATATCAATACGGAAGGCTTGTTATTGCTGACCAATGATGGCGGGCTGAAGCGTTATTTAGAATTGCCAAGTACGGGGTGGTTGCGACGCTATCGTGTGCGCGCTTTTGGCAAGGCAGATGCGGCGCGTCTTGCAGATTTGAAGCACGGCATCACGATTGATGGGGTGAATTATCGCTCGATTGAAGCGTCAATAGAACGCCAGCAGGGTGACAATGTGTGGCTGAGCATGGCGTTGCGCGAGGGAAAAAACCGCGAGATTAAACGCGTGTTAGAGGCGTTGAATCTGCAGGTGAACCGTCTTATTCGCGTGTCGTTTGGGCCATTCCAACTCGGCCAGTTGGCAAAAGGCAAAGTCGAAGAAGTGCCGCGTCGTGTGTTGCGCCAGCAGCTTGGCAAAAACTGGCAATCGCTGATTGAAGGCACGCTCAGTAAAGAAAAATCGAATGCGCGTGGTCGGCGGTAAGTGGCGCGGCACGCGCTTGGTTGCGCCGAAGGGTGATGCCACGCGCCCCACAACAGACCGCAATCGTGAGGCGTTGTTTTCGATATTGACCTCGCGGCTTGATTTCGACGCGCTGCGGGTGCTTGATTTATTTGCTGGCACGGGCGCGCTAGGGCTTGAAGCCTTGTCGCGGGGGGCAGATTTTTGTCTCTTTGTCGAAACGCAAAATTCGGCACATGCCGCCATGAGCGATAATATCGAAAGTTGTAACGCGATGGCGTGCAGCAAAATTGTGCGGCGCGATGCCACCAGACTTGGGGCTAATAGCGATGCACCCTATGATTTGGTGTTTGTTGACCCGCCTTATCGCAAAGGTCTTGGCGAGCAGGCTTTGGCGGCGGCTTTGGTGGGCGATTGGTTGGCGCAAGATGCTTTGGTGATTGTTGAGGAAGACAAGCGCACGGCGTTTGCCGCACCGCAGGGTTTTACGGAAGTCGATAGGCGGATTAAGGGCGACACGCAGCTTATTTTTTTCGCGCTATCGTGAGCCGCTATACGGCACCTGCTTTCATCGCATAATCCCAGCCCATATCTGATAATGGTTTGACGCGGTCTTCCATGGCGGCGGCGTGAGCGTTGGAGGCTGTGCCATCGCGCACACGCCCGACAATACCTTGCAAAATGCCCGCCAGTCGAAACATATTATAGGCGATGTAATAGTCGAGATTTTCAATCTCGTCGCGGCCTGTGTGCTGGCAATAAATCCGCGTATATTCTGCCGCATCTGGAATGTTCAGCGCGTCAAAATCGCAGCCCATCAGCGTGTTTGTGTTGCCGGCCTCATTGGGCATATACCACTGCATTAAGTGATAGGTGAAATCGCCCAAGGGATGACCGAGCGTTGAGAGTTCCCAGTCTAGCACGGCAGCCACTTTTGGTTCGCTTGGGTGCAGCACCATATTGTCGAGACGGTAATCGCCATGCACAATCGATACTTCGTCGCCGCCTTGGATATTGTTCGGCAGCCAGTCGATAAGCTTGTTCATGCTGTCGATATTTTGCGTCTCGGAGAGCTGATATTGTTTTGTCCAACGCGAGATTTGGCGCGCGAAATAATTGCCCGGCTTGCCGAAGTCCGCCAGTCCGATAGCTTCGTAATCGGCATTGTGTAGCTGCGCCAGAGTCGCGATTTTTGCTTCAAAAATGGGGCGGCGGCCTTGTGTGTCGATATCGGGCAGTTGTGGGTCCCACAAAATGCGTCCGTCGACCATGTCCATAATATAAAAAATCGTGCCGGTGATGCTTTCGTCCTCGCACATGCAATAAGTGCGCGGCACGGGAAACCCAATTTTGCCCAAAGCGGTGATGACTTTATATTCGCGGTCAACGGCGTGCGCCGAGGGCAGCAATTTGCCGGGCGGTTTGCGCCGCATCACATATTTTTTACTGGGCGTAATCAGCTGATAGGTCGGGTTAGACTGGCCGCCTTTGAACTGGCGGACTTCTAGCGGGCCTTCAAAACCATCGACATGCGCGGCGGCATATTCCTCTAGCTTTGCTTCGTCAAATTTATGGGTGTCGGCGACGTCTTTCGTCCCCCCAAATTTTTCAACGCCTTCGTCTTTCATCAGCCTGTCTCCCTAAACAGTTTTCGTTTTATGCTCGCGCGCGACTTCGCGCCAGCCAATGTCGCGGCGGCAAAACCCCTGCGGCCACGTAATTTTATCAATGTCAGCATACGCATTTGCCTGCGCCAAGGCTACTGTTTTGCCACGCGTCGTGACATTCAACACGCGCCCGCCGACAGCGCTTATCGTACCGTCTTCGGCACGCGCCGTGCCTGCATGAAACACGATGGTGTCGGCATTTACTTTGTCGAGGTCGCTAATCACGCTGCCTTTTTCATAAGTGCTGGGATAGCCTTGCGCGGCCATGACGACGGTTATCGCCATATCGTCGTGCCAGTCTAGCACCAGATTTGCGAGCGAGCCAGAAGCGGCTGCTTCCAGTGCAGGCACAATGTCGCTTTTTAAACGCCGCATCAATACCTGACATTCAGGGTCGCCGAAGCGGGCGTTATATTCTATCAGTTTCGGGCCTGTATCGGTCAATATGAGGCCAGCATAAAGCACGCCGCGATAGGGTGCGCCGCGCTGCGCCATGGTCGCCAAAGTCGGCTTGATGATGGTTTCCATGGCGGCTTCAATCAAATCGGGGGTCATAATCGAGGCGGGCGAATAAGCGCCCATGCCGCCCGTATTTGCGCCCGTGTCGCCATCGCCGACGCGTTTATGGTCTTGCGCCGTGGCAAGCGGCAAAGCATTTTCGCCATCGCATAGCACAAAAAAACTGGCTTCTTCACCCGTCATGAATTCTTCAATCACCAATTCGGCACCAGCTTGGCCAAACGCCCCGTCAAAAATATCCTCGACGGCGGCGCGGGCTTGGTCGATGGTCTCGGCGATAATCACACCTTTGCCGGCTGCCAAACCATCGGCTTTTACGACAATCGGCGCGCTTTGGGTATCGAGATAATCGAGGGCGGCGCGGGCATTATCAAAACGACCATAGGCGGCTGTCGGGATATTGGCCTCGGCGCACAAGTCTTTCGTGTAGCCTTTCGAGCCTTCTAATTGTGCCGCCATTTTTGTTGGTCCGAAAGTTGCGATGTTCTCAGCCGTCAGCGCATCGACAAGCCCGGCGACCAGTGGTCCTTCTGGGCCGACGACGACGAGTCCAATCGCTTTTTCTTTGCAAAAATCAATCACCGCGCCATGGGTATCTGCGTCGAGGGCGATATTATGCGCAAGCTGAGCCGTGCCGCCATTGCCGGGGGCGCAGTAAAGCGTATCGAGAAGCGGGCTTTGGGCGATTTTCCAGCATAGAGCATGCTCACGCCCCCCCGACCCCAGAACCAGAATATTGCGTTTCATCTTTATTGCCTTTGTTTCAATATGCTGCCGAGCGTGATAAATTGGTGCTTCGTTATTATCATATTATGACCAAAGATGGAAACGCATGGAAAGTGATACAAAAGCAGATGTGAGCGCGGCGGGGGATAATCTTATAGAGCTGTCGGTCTCTGAATTATCTGGCCAGATAAAGCGGCTCGTCGAAGATAGCTTTGGGCGCGTGCGGGTGCGCGGCGAGTTGGGACGCGTATCGCGGCCAGCGTCGGGGCATGTCTATTTTGATGTCAAAGACGATAAGGCGGTGCTGTCTGCGGTGATGTGGAAGGGGACGGCGCAGAAATTGTCGATGCAGCCCGAGCAAGGGCTTGAAGTCATTATGACGGGCAAGCTGACGACGTTTGCGGGTCAGTCGCGGTATCAGCTGATTGTCGATAGCATGGAGCCAGCCGGTGAAGGCGCGTTGATGGCACTGCTCGAGGCGCGTAAAAAACAACTAACAGCGGAAGGCTTGTTTGATGCGGCGCACAAAAAACCGCTTCCCTTTTTGCCCCAGAGTATCGGTCTGGTGACCAGTCCGAGCGGGGCGGTCATTCGCGATATTTTGCACCGCTTATCCGACCGTTTCCCGCGCGATGTGCTGGTCTGGCCGGTGCGGGTGCAAGGCGAGACATGCGCCGCCGAAGTGGCCGATGCCATCGCAGGTTTTAACGCATTAGAGGCGCGTCCCGATGTGCTGATTATCGCACGCGGTGGCGGTTCGCTTGAGGATTTATGGGGCTTTAACGAGGAGATTGTGGTGCGGGCGATTGCGCAGTCGGATATTCCGATAATCTCTGCCGTGGGGCATGAGACCGACACCACTTTGAGCGATTATGCGGCCGACCAACGTGCGCCGACACCAACGGCGGCGGCTGAAATGGCAGTGCCTGTGCGTGCGGATTTGGTGGCGCAGGTGAATGATTTTGCCACGCGCCTGATGCGTGCGCAAACGCGTCGCTTGGAGCATGAACGCAGCCATGTCGCGGGACTGGCGCGGGGGCTTCCCAAATTGGAGGACATGCTCGCCTTGCCGATACAAAAGCTCGATACGTGGGGGCAAAGATTGGGCGGCGCGCTGCAAGCGAATATAAACACGCACACGGCAGGCTTTGAGCGCATTGTCGCGCAGCTCACGCCGACGGCACTGAAATTACGGGTGGCTCATTTGACCGATGCTTCACATGCGCTGATGCAACGCGCTCGATTGCAAACGGGCGAACAGCTGAAGCGTCACCGTGCCCGATTGGATGCAGGCGCACGCCAATTGCGTTTGTTGAGCCATGAAAGCGTTTTAGAACGCGGGTTTGCGCTTGTTTTGGATGAAGCTGGAAAGCCTCTGCGCCGTGCCGCGCAAGCCCCCCCTGACAGCCTGCTCGATATTCGATTGGCCGCCGACGAAGCCGTCCGCGCCCGCGTGGAAGAGGGTGGCGCATCCAAGCCTCAACCTAAAAAGAAGCCCAAGAAGAAACCAAAACCGACTGGCGATAGCGGTCAGGGTCAGTTATTGTAGCGCCAAATAGGAGATGGTTATGACGGGTGGCGAAGCCAAGCTAAAATATCTCGATGGCGATTTCGATGTGCTGATGCTGGGTGCTTATGTTTTGTGCGCCGTCACGGGCGAGAAAATCGCGTTAGAGGATTTGCGCTATTGGAGCGTCGACCGTCAGGAAGCCTATCTTGATGCCACCGCGTCGATGAAAGCCGAACTGGCGCATAATCAAGATGCATAAATGGTGTATCGCATTGATGCTGATGCTTGGGAACGCGCAGGCGTTCGATTTGCCCGCGCAATTTGTCACCCATTGGGAGGGGCAGCTGACCCAAGGCGGCATGGTCGTTTTGCAGCTGACACCAGACACGACCGCCAGTCTTAACGGCGAGGCCTTGCCGCAAGTCGGGCAGCATACCGTGTTCGGCTTTGGTCGCGATGCAGCGCTTTCCCATCAGCTTGCGTTCACCCGCAAAGGGAAAAGTCACACGCTGGAGGTGGCGTTAAAAAAGCGCAGCTATAAGATTCAGCGCATTGATGGTCTGCCGCCTGCACTGGTCACGCCGCCCGAGTCAGAATTGCCGCGCATTATCGCACAAGGCAAGCTGAAACGTGCGGCACGCAAAATTGACAGTCGCAAAGATGGTTTCGCGCAAGATTTCATCTGGCCGGTGAAGGGACGCATTAGCGGCGTGTATGGCAGCCAGAGATTTTATAATGGCGCAGCGGGTCGCCCTCATTTCGGCATTGATATAGCCGCCCCGCGCGGCACAGCAGTGATTGCGCCGGCTTCTGGAAAAGTCACTTTGGCAGAGCCAGATATGTATTTTGAGGGGGGGCTTATTTTTCTCGACCACGGGCTGAAAGTCACCTCGGCGTTTTTGCATCTCGACACGCTGAAAGTGCAGGTCGGCGATGTTGTGCAAGCCGGCGATATTATCGCGACGGTCGGCTCGACGGGGCGCTCAACGGGCCCGCATCTTGATTGGCGGATGTTCTGGCGCGGCCAACGCATCGACCCCGCCCTCGTGGCTACGGGTACGCCCACTCAATAAAGCTTATAAGGCTGGTTGGTTTGCTTGGCGGTGATGGCCGCGTGCATGAGGGCGCGTAATTTTTCGGATTCGGTGTCGTCAATCTCTAATGAAATCGGCAGCACGTGCGCGACCCTCGCCAAGCGCGCGCGTGCCGAGCCTTCGGGTGCGCCCGCCAAACGCGCCATATCTTTTTGCGTGGTGATGAGGGGGTGTTCGGCGGCCAATAGTTTTTCCGCATCGGCTTCGCTAAACATATGGTGGTCTTTAAAAGCGGTAAAGCCGACTACGTCATAGCCTTGGGCGGCGAGGCTTGCGGCAAATTTTTCAGGCTTGGCGATGCCGCAAAAGCCGTGTACCGCGCCCGTGCCTTTTTTGTCGCTGATGATGCGTCCGTAAAACACCTGCTTGCCTAATGCTTCGATGCGCGCGATGAGCGCGCTAAGGCTAGCGTGCGTCGGTTGCCCAATGACCAGTAGCGCATCGAGCCTATCGAGCGCAACCGATAGGTTTTGACGCAAAGGGCCGGCAGGAAGCAAGCGTCCGTTTCCGATGCCCGTCGCTCCATCCACCACAATCAGATTAAAATGATGCGCCATGGATGGGTTTTGAAACCCGTCATCTTTGACCATGATATCAGCGCCATCGCGGGCGGCCAGTCGCAGCGTTTTATGTCGGTCAGCGCCAACATAAACGGCGCAATCGGCGGCCAGCATAAGCGGCTCGTCGCCTATTTGCGCGGCTGTGTGGCAGGCGGGGTCAACCCGCAAAGGCGTGCGCACGCTTCCGCCGAACCCACGCGATAATATCGCCGGTGTTCGCCCCGCATCGCGCAGCCATTTTGTGACCAATTGCACCGTCGGTGTTTTTCCTGCCCCGCCTGCGGTTAAATTGCCGATGCAAATCACGGGCTTTCCCGGGTGCTGCGTGTGGGTCAGGCGGCGGTTGAGTTTTTCCACGCCGCTATAAAGCCAACTCAGTGGCAGCAACCCAAGGCTAAACGGATGGGCTTTTGATTGCCAGAAACGCGGTTCAGCCATCATGCGCTTCATAGGCTTGCGGCGCGACGGGGTCTGCCGAGGGGTCGCATAAATAGGGTGTCAGCGCATCGAGCGTACGGGCGCGCGCGCCGTTTTCCTGATGCGCATAGGTTTTCGCTGCTTCGGCGATTTGTTTGGCACTGGCGGGGGCTTGGATGAAAGCTTTGATTTGCGCGGCTAGAGTAGCGGCATCCGAGATTGGCGTGACGGCTTTGCAGGCCGAGAGCGCATCGAATATTTCTTGAAAATTTTCGACATGCGGCCCGTGTAAAATCGTACATTCCAGTCGGGCGGCTTCAATCGGGTTGTGTCCGCCATGCGGCACCAAGCTGCCCCCCATAAACACGATATCGCTCAGCCGATAGAACAGGCCAAGTTCGCCCAATGTGTCGAGCAGATAAATATCAGTATCGGCATCGGGCATCTCGCCCCGACTGCGCTGCGCCAGTGCAAAGCCTGCGCTGCGCAATTCAGCCGCCAGCTTATCGCCGCGCTCAGGATGACGAGGCGCGATAAGGGTCAGCATATTGGGCTGTGTGTCTTTTATCATGCGATGGGCTTCGCCAATCTGGATTTCTTCGCCAATATGCGTGCTAGCCGCCACAAATCGTGGGCGGTCTGCCAAGGTTTCTTGCAATTCAGAAAGCGCGGCCTCGTCGACATTAAGGGGCGGCGCATCGAGCTTTAGATTGCCAAGGGTTTTGATATTTTTAAGCCCCAATGCTTCGAGCAGCGCGGCGGTGGTGGTGTCTTGCGCTATCAATATTGAAAACTTATTGAGCAAATAGCGTATGGCGGATGGTATTTTCTGCCATCGCTTGACGCTGTGCGGCGACAGGCGGCCATTGACCATAATCAGCGGAATCTTGCGCTGAGCGCAGGCGGTGATGGTGTTTGGCCATAATTCACTTTCGACTTGAAACGCCGCATCGGGTTGCCAATGGGTCAGGAAGGCGGCGACATAAGCGGCGCGGTCAAATGCGTTAAACTGATGCTTCAGGCGGCCACGAAAATCTGGATGCGCGGATTGATAACGCGCCACGACGCTTGCCGAGGCGACGGTCGTCGTGGTGAGCAACACGTTTTGGGCGGGGCGGGTGGTCAAAATATCTTCGATGAGGGGCAGCACGGAATTGGTTTCGCCGACGCTAACCGCATGCACCCAGACCAGATGCCCGTGCGGACGTTTTATCGAGGCACGGCCAAAGCGTTCACGCAGGCGGGCTTTATCTTCGCGCCCTTGTGCAACTCGGCGGATGAGGGCGAGATGCACAAGCGGTGCCATGAGGAAAGTAAAGATTTGATATAGCCGCAGCGCAATCATGGTGCGTCTCCATCGGCGAATTGCTTGCGGTGCAGGTCGGCATAGACGCCTTCTTGCGCGAGCAATTCGGCGTGTGTGCCGCTTTCGACGACTTGGCCTTCTTGCAGCACGAAAATGCGGTCAGCGCGGATGATGGTTGATAGGCGGTGGGCAATCACCAGCGATGTGCGCCCTTTCATCAATTCGGTGAGGGCGGTTTGGACTTTTTGTTCAGAGGCGGTATCGAGCGCCGAGGTTGCCTCATCAAGCAGCAGAATGGGCGCGTCTTTCAACATGGCGCGCGCGATGGCGATGCGTTGCTTTTGGCCACCAGATAGACGCAAGCCGCTTTCGCCAACCCGCGTATTGTAGCCCTCGGGCATCTCGGTGATGAAATCATGCGCGGCGGCTTGGCGTGCGACGCGTTCTATATCAGCTTGGGCGACCCCGTCTTTACCGTAAGTGATATTATTGGCGATGGTATCATCGAATAAAAACGGGTCTTGGGTGACCAGAGCGGTAGCGTCGCGCAGGCTTTCCAGTGAGACATCGCGGATATTCTGCCCGTCAATTTCGATTTTGCCATCGTTGACATCAAAGAAACGCAGCGCGAGATTGAGCAGCGTTGACTTGCCCGACCCTGACGCGCCCACCAGAGCGATATTTTGGCCGGCGGGGACTTCAATGGAAATATTGTTGAGGGCGGGATATTCACGGCCTTCATATTGAAAGCGGACATTGTCGAACACGACTTTGCCAGCGCTGACTTTTAAAAGCGGCGCGTCACGGTCTTCGATAATGGTGTCTTGTTGGTCGAGAATAGCGAAGACGCGCTTACCTGCCGATACGCCTTCTTGTAGGATGGTTTGCAGATTGGCGACCGAGCGCAGCGGTTGATAGACCATCAGCAGGGCGGTGATAAAACCGATAAACTCGCCGGCTGTTAAATTACCTTGCATGGATTGATACCCGCCGACAAAAATAATGATGGCGGTGGCGATTCCAGACAATGTTTCAATCGCGGGACTGGCGGTGGCGCGCGCACGAAGGGCGCGCATGGTGTGTTCTAATACTTTATTGATGGTTGCGGCGGCGCGGTTGATTTGTTCGTTTTCCTGACCATAGGCTTTTACGATGCGCAAGCCTGATAGGGTTTCAGAAATCAGCGTTGATAATTCGCCGGTTTCTTCCAGCCCCTGACGCGATGCGGTGCGCGTTACCTTGCCGAGGCGACCCATAGCGACAATGCCGAGCGGCACAACAATCAGTGTGTAAACGAGTGCCAAATGCCAGTTGACCGTGAACATAAAGATGATGAGCGCGATGATTGTGAGCAAGTGACGCGCCAGTGTGATGATGGTGTTTGATAGGGTGTCGCGCAGGCGCGTGACATCATTCATAAAGAGTGAAATATAGATGCCCGAATGCTGGCTCGATACGTAAGCGAGGTCGCCGCGTACCAAGCGTGCGAATAAATCTTGCTGCAAATTAGAGGTCGAGCGTTGGCCGACAAAGTTCATAATTATATTAGAGATGTAAGTCGCGCCGCCGCGAAACAGTGACACGACCATCACGCCAATGGGGACGACCAAAAGCATGGTTTCGTTTTTGTTGTTGAACACTTCATCAACCGCGAGTTGGATAAGCCAAGGTATCGCGCCCGCCGTGGCCGCGACGATAATATTGGCGAGGACAGACAGTGCCAAAAGGCCAAGATAGGGACGCAAATAGCTGCGCAACATGCGCTCAATCAGGGCGAGTGCTTGCGAACGTCTGGCGTGATAACGGGCTTGCACGTCATGCTTTTGATTGTGCGTGACGGTGTCGTCACCTTTAGCAGTTGGTTGGCTCAAAGCAGCCCCCATTTTTATGGCGCGTTGATTCTATTCTATAGCACATTTCGGTAGGTTTCTTACAAACCCGCCAGCGACATATTTTCGACCAGAATCGTTGGCGCATTAACCCCCCGACGAAATTCGAGATCATCGGCGGGGGTCATGTGCATGAACATTTCTTTTAGATTACTAGCAATGGTCACTTCGCTGACGGGATAGGCAATCTCGCCATTTTCAATCCAAAAGCCCGACGCGCCGCGACTATAATCGCCCGTCACGCCGTTAACGCCCATACCGATAAGCTCGGTTACATAAAGTCCTGTACCGATATCGCGCATCATATCGGCGACGCTTTTTGTGCCGGCCTGCATATAAAGATTGGTCGGCGAGGGCGCAGGTGGGCCACCTATACCGCGTGCGGCGCGACCATTGGTTTCCAAATCAAGCTGACGGGCGGTGGCGCTGTCGAGAAACCAGCACTGCAAAATGCCATCGACAACGGGGGTGAGTGCCTCGGTGGTAACGCCTTCGCCGTCAAAGCTCGCGGAACGTAAACCCCGTGGGCGCAAGGGGTCGTCGTAAATGCTGATAGCTTCGGACATGATTTGCTGCCCCATTTGGTCGCGCAAAAACGATGTGCCACGCGCCACTGAAGACCCCGTTATCGCGGCGGCCAAATGCCCAAGCAATGAGGTCGAGACGCGTGGGGCATAAATCACATTGGTTTTGGTGCTTTCGACTTTGCGGGGGTTGAGCCGCTCAACGGTGCGCTGGGCGGCGCGGTGGCCAATGTCTGCGGCGGCATCGAGGTCGCTTAAATAGCGGGCTGAATGGCTCGCATAGTCGCGCTCCATGGCCTCGCCTTCGCCGCCAATAACCGCGCAACTCGCCGAGAAACTCGTGCTTATATAACTGCCAGAAAAGCCATCACTGGTGGCCAATGCGGTGGTCGAGCGTCCCCAGTCGGCGCCCGCGCCTTCTGAGTTTGTAATGCCATCGACGCTGCGGGCGGCATCTTCGCATGTCACCGCCATGGCTTGTAATTCATCGGCACTTGGCTCGTGCGTATCGGCAATATCGAGGTCTGGAAAATCGGCGGCGAGTCGGTCTTGCGGAGCAAAGCCGCAATAGCGGTCTTCGGGTGTGGCACGCGCCATATCAACGGCACGGGTCGCCAATTGACCGAGCGCATCATCGTCGACACCAGAGCCAGAAACAAAAGCCTGTTGCTGACCAATCATGGCGCGTAAGCCAACATCGCGACTTTCGGCGCGTTCGCAATCTTCTAGTTCGCCCATGCGGCACGAAAGGCTCAGTGAGGCGCTGTCGCTGACCAACGCATCGGCCTGACTCGCGCCGCGCTTCAAAGCGAGGTCGATAATTTTCTGCGCTAGCTCAAGATTCGCATCTGACATGTCATGTCCTGTCGATAGGGGCTGAATGGGGATGGAAAATTAGGAGCGCGGCGTGTCTGAAAAGCCTTCGGAAAAATTGCCTTTCACACGGGCGCGTCCATTATGCACGATGTCGCCCGCTTCGTCTTCTTCATTGGGACGCGCACTGGCACGCTTGAGAACATCGAAATAACCCGAGGCGGTCTCCATGCGCTCGCCAAGACCCGCGGCGATAAGCGTTTTTTGCAAAAGCGGCAGCCGATAGCACGGCACATGCATCAGCAAGTGATGCTCGACATGGTAATTGACCCAATAAGGCGCGATGAAAAGCCGCGTGAACCAGTTGGTTTTGGTGGTGCGAGAGCTGCGAAAGGCATCATTATTATCTGGCACAAGAGCGTGTTCGGCAATATTGCGCAGCCGCGTAATCATCATGTGATAGGTCATAAAGGGCAGCAGCCAGAACATCAGATAATAGCTCCAATGAAAAGCCACGCTGCACACGCCAAGAATCACCAGATTGGCAAGCACGGCAGACCCAAGCTTTGACCAGAAATGCTTAACCGAGCCGATAAAGCCCAATCCTTTGGGGCCGAAAGCGTTGATAATTTGCGCTTTTCTTTGCTGATAGCCTGTTTGCCCCGTCAAATCGCGGATTAATTTACGCCGCAGACTTTTGCGGGTGATGGGAAATGGTTTGGATAGAATCAAATCGGGGTCATCTTCTTGCTGCGTGTGCGTATGGTGAACCAAATGGTAGCGGCGATACGCATCGGTACGCGCCATCATCGGCCATGCGCACAGCGCATCGGCGAGCCAATTATTCCAGCTGAGCGTTTTGAACAGCGCATTATGGGCGGCATCATGCATCAAAATCGCCAGACCTAGTTGGCGCGTGCCGATAATCACGATGGCCAGAATAAAAGTCAGCGGGTTCGGAAACACAAAGAACAGTGCCATGGCAGCAAAAATCAGCCCCCAAGCATGGGCAATCAAGGCCAAACCAATAAGGTCGGAGCGCCGCTGCAATTTCGCTAGCACGTCGGGGTCTTTGACCAACATGCGCGCAGGGTATCGCATCTGCGGCTGAAGGGTGAGTTTCGCATCCATAGCCTATATATAAGGTATTTGATGGGTGGGTGCTACCCCCAAAACGCTTATTGAACAGAGCATCTCTTTCATGTCACAAAGATGACTGATGATGGGAGGCATAGAGGATGAGTCAAAGGCTTTATGTTGCGGCTGATTTGGCGCACGGCGGCATCGTGCCATTGGACGAAAGCCAAGCGCATTATGTACGCGCTGTGCTGCGTCTCGAGGCGGGTGCGGATATTTTAGTGTTCAATGGGCGCGATGGCGAATGGCACGCTGTTCTCGATAGTGTAAGCAAGAAAGCGGTCGTCCTGCGGTTGGAAACCCAAACCCGTCCGCAAGATGACATCGGCGATATTTGGCTTTTGGTCGCGCCAGTGAAAAAAGAGCGGTTCGATTATCTGGCGCAAAAGGCGACTGAAATGGGCGTTGGTCGGTTGATGCCGATTATGACGAAACGCACGCAAGGCATACGGGGCGGGCGCATCAAAATGGATAGGCTGGTCGCCAACACGATTGAAGCGGCGGAGCAGTGCAATATTATGAGCGTGCCGCATGTGTCTGAGCCGCAAAAACTGGAGGCACTCTTGGCGGATTGGCCGACCGACCGACGCATTATTTTCTGCGATAGCGAGGCGGAAGCGGGCGCGGGCATTGCTTCATTGGATGCGCTCAAGGGCGAAAAACTGGCGATTCTTATCGGCCCTGAAGGCGGCTTTGATGATGATGAACGCACGCGGCTATGCGCTCGTGCGGATACGTTGGCTATCTCATTGGGGCCGCGCATTTTGCGGACAGATACGGCTGTGGTGGCGGCATTGGCGTTGGTTCAATCGCGTCTTGGTGATTGGTGTGATTGGGTGCGCCCCTTGTCGTGATGTGCAAACCAGATTACATTTGATATGATGCCCGACACGCCTACCATAATGACATCTGCCGATGATTTAAAAGCTTGGATGGAAGCTGGTGCCAAGCCGCGCGAGGCGTGGCGTATTGGCACGGAACACGAGAAATTCGGCTTTCGCACGGATGATTTATCGCCGCTGCCTTATGCGGGGGCAGATGGGATTCAGGCGATGCTTGAAGGGCTGATGCAATTTGGCTGGCAGGGTAAATATGAGGACGGCACGGTGATTGGACTGGTGCGCTCGGCGGCGCAGGGCGGCGGTTCGGTAACGCTCGAGCCGGGTGGACAGCTTGAGTTATCGGGCGCACCTTTGGAGACCATCCACCAAACCTGCGCCGAGGTCGCCGACCATCTAAAAGAAGTGCAAACCGTGGCTGAAAAATTGGGTCAGTCTTATATGGGACTAGGCTATGCGCCGCTTTGGGGGGTCGATGACGCGCCTCGTATGCCCAAAGGACGGTATCAGTTGATGACTCAATATATGCCCAAGCAGGGCAGTCGTGGGTTGGAGATGATGTATTTGACCACGACGGTGCAGGTCAATCTGGATTTTGGGTCAGAGGCCGATATGGTTGAAAAACTGCGTATCGCACTGGCGTTGCAGCCTTTGGCGACGGCGTTGTTTGCCAATTCACCTTTTAAAGGCGGCCAGCCGACGGGCAATTTATCGGAGCGCTCTTTGGTGTGGCTCGATACGGATGGCGCGCGCACGGGCATGTTGCCGTTTGTTTTTGATGAGGGCTTTGGGTTCGAGCAATATGTTGATTATGCGTTGGATGTGCCGATGTATTTCATCATGCGCGATGGCCAATTTGTCGATACGCTAGGCATGAGTTTTCGCGATTTTATGGATGGCAAGCTGCCTGCCCTGCCCAATGAACGCCCCACGGCCACTGATTGGGAAGACCATTTAACGACGCTGTTTCCTGAAGCGCGGGTCAAGCGGTTTATCGAAATGCGCGGCGCAGATAGCGGCACATGGTCGTCTTTATGCGCCTTGCCAGCGTTTTGGGTCGGGCTGCTTTATGATGGCGCGACGCAAAATCAGGTAGCAGCACTCATCAGCGATTGGACGCAAGAAGAGCGCGATGCTCTGCGCCTTGGTGCGCCGATGAGCGGGTTAAAAACGCCGTTTCGCAATGGCACATTGTTAGATGTCGCACGCGAGGTTCTTGCCTTGGCCGAGCAGGGGTTGAAAGCGCGTGCCAAATCAGACGGCGCGGGTGGCGATGAAACGATTTTCCTTGCCTATTTGCAGCAGATTGTCGCCGAAGGCCAAACGCCTGCCGAGCTTTTGCTTGAGAAGTTTCATGGCGCGTGGGAGGGCGATGTGCGCCATGCCTATCGCGAGCTTGCCTTTTAAGATTTAGGCTGTGCCGCCGACGGTTAGCCCGTCGAGGCGCAGCGTTGGTTGACCAACCCCGACAGGTACGCCTTGGCCAGCTTTGCCGCATGTGCCGATGCCTTCATCGAGTGCCATGTCATTGCCAATCATCGAAATGCGTTGCATCGATTCAGGGCCAGTGCCGATAAGGGTCGCGCCTTTAAGCGGTGCGCCAAGCTTGCCGTCTTTAATCTCATAGGCTTCGGTGCAGGAGAAAACAAACTTGCCACTGGTGATATCGACTTGCCCGCCGCCAAATGAGGTGGCGTAAACGCCGTTTTTCACACTGCTCAAGATTTCTTCTGGCGCGTGCGACCCGCCCAACATATAAGTGTTGGTCATGCGCGGCATTGGCTGACAATTAAAGCTTTCGCGCCGCCCATTGCCCGTGGGTGTCATGCCCATCAGCCGTGCGTTGAGGCGGTCTTGCATATAGCCTTTCAAAATCCCGTCCTCGATAAGAACCGTTTCTGTGGTGGGCGTGCCTTCATCATCTATGGTCAACGAACCCCGCCGATTCGGCAGCGTGCCATCGTCAATGACGGTGACGCCCTCTGAGGCCACGCGCTCGCCAATGCGGTCGGAAAAGGCAGAGGTTTTTTTGCGGTTGAAGTCGCCTTCTAACCCATGACCGACGGCTTCGTGCAGCAAAATACCCGGCCAGCCCGAGCCAAGCACGACATCCATTTCGCCGGCAGGGGCAGGAATAGAGTCAAGATTTGTCACCGCTTGCGTGAGCGCATTTTGCACTTGCTGTTGCCAGTTTTCGGGAGCGAGCCATTGCGCATAATTGGCACGACCGCCGCGTCCTGAATGGCCCGTTTCTTGACGTTCGCCTTCGCCGACCACGACCGATACATCAAGGCGCACGAGGGGGCGCACATCAAATAGCGGGCCGGTGTCGGGGCGCACGATACATACCGCTTGCCATTCGCCCGCGAGAGACACAGAAACCTGACGCACGCGATTATCTTTGGCACGGGCATAGGTGTTGATTTCTTCCAGTAATTTCACCTTATCGGTGAAAGCCGCGCCATCGAGGGGGTTGTCGGCCATATAAAGCGGCGACCCTGCTGCTGTCGGTGCCGTCGATATCGTACCCGAATGACCTGCGAGAACGGGCGATAGGCTACCTGCAGCGCGGGTGAGGGCGGGCATGGATAAATCAGTCGCATGGGCAAAGCCGACCGCTTCGCCTTTTACGGCACGCAGACCAAAGCCGTGACTTGTGTCAAAGCTCGCGGCTTTCAGGCGGTTATCGTCAAATGAAAAGGCCTCCGATAGGGTATATTCGAGATATAGCTCGCCATCATCGGCGGCGGCCAAAGCCTGCTCGGTAAAGCGACGGGTCTGGTCTAGCTCAAGGCCAGCTTGGCTGAAAAATAGCTCTTGTGGATTATGGCTCATATGGCGTGTGCTCCTTTAAGGTGCCCATAATATGTCGTCTGGAGCGCATAGGCGCAAGGCCGTTTTGGGCATAAAGTCGCAGCTTGCCCGTGAGGTGCGTTTTTCTCATGCGGAATCATACGGAATTATGTATAGAATAACCAAGCAAATACGGAATGGAGATGGCATATGGGTGTTTTTAAGTCTGTGACGAAATGCGGCGCGGCTGTTCTGGCAGCGATGGGTGTATCGCATGTGAGCGCACTGGCTGCTCAGCCGACGCCGTGGCAGCTTGGATTTCAAGAGGCCGCTTCTGAAAATATGTCGATTATTACCGACTTTAATAATTTTCTGCTTTATCTGATGACTGCGGTTACTTTGCTGGTATTGGGGCTGCTGCTTTATGTGATGGTACGGTTTAACGCCAAAGCGAACCCTGAGCCAAGCAAGACGACGCATAATACCGTGGTCGAGGTGGCGTGGACGGTTGTGCCGATTATTATTTTGGTGGTTATCGCGATTCCTTCTTTCCGTTTGTTGTATTTTCAGCGCGATATTCCGCAGGCTGAGGTCACGGTGAAGGCGGTCGGGTATCAGTGGTATTGGGGGTATGAATATCCTGACCATGGCAATTTCGCGTATGATTCGCTGATGCTGTCCGACGAAGAGCGTGGCGACCAGCCGCGTTTGTTAGCCACCGACACGGCTTTGGTTGTGCCTGTTGATACGACGGTGCGGGTGATTGTCACGGCGGCGGATGTGTTGCATGCGTTTGCGATGCCCGCCATGGGGTTAAAAATGGATGCGGTTCCGGGTCGCCTGAACGAAACATGGTTCAAGGCTGACAAAATTGGCACATTTTATGGCCAGTGTTCTGAGCTATGCGGTATTCGTCACGCTTTTATGCCTATTCGCATGGAGGTTGTGTCGAAGGAAGATTTTGCGGCTTGGGTTGAAGAGGCCAAAATCGAATACGCACAAATCGAATCTAGCGCGGGCATGTACGCCGCCGCTAATTAAAGGAGAGCGACTGATGGCAAACGAAGCAGCGGCACATGAAGACCATCCGACGGGCTGGCGTCGTTATGTTTATTCGACCAACCATAAAGACATTGGCACGATGTATCTCATCTTTGCGATTTTCGCAGGGGTGATTGGCGGGGCGATGTCGGTGCTGATGCGCATGGAGTTGCAAGCCCCGGGCGAAGGCATTTTGGGTGACAATTATCATTTGTATAATGTTTTGGTGACGGGTCACGGTCTGATTATGATTTTCTTCATGGTGATGCCAGCGATGATTGGCGGGTTTGGTAATTGGTTCGTGCCGCTGATGATTGGCGCGCCTGATATGGCTTTTCCACGGATGAATAATATCTCGTTTTGGTTGCTGCCAGCCGCTTTTGGACTGTTGGTGTTGTCTATTTTTTCCGAAGGCCCGCCGGGTAATGATGGTGTCGGGGGGGGCTGGACGATTTATCCGCCGCTATCGACCAGTGGTCAGCCGGGGCCTGCGATGGATTACGCTATTTTGTCGATGCACGTTGCGGGTATCTCGTCCATTTTGGGGGCTATCAATTTCATCACCACGATTTTCAATATGCGCGCGCCCGGCATGACAATGCATAAAATGCCTTTATTTGTTTGGTCGATATTGGTGACGGTATTTTTGCTGCTTTTGGCACTGCCTGTGTTTGCTGGCTCGATTACGATGCTGCTGACCGACCGTAACTTTGGCACGACGTTCTTTGACCCCGCAGGCGGTGGCGACCCGATTTTATATCAACACTTGTTCTGGTTCTTCGCCCATCCTGAAGTTTATATCTTGATTTTGCCGGGCTTTGGCATTGTCAGTCAGGTGGTCTCGACATTCTCTAAAAAGCCCGTATTTGGCTATCTTGGCATGGCATATGCCATGGTGGCGATTGGCGGCGTGGGGTTTGTTGTGTGGGCGCACCACATGTATACGGTGGGCATGAGCGTTGATGCGCAAGCCTATTTTGTGGCCGCCACAATGGTGATTGCGGTGCCGACGGGGATTAAGATTTTCTCATGGATTGCCACAATGTGGGGCGGGTCGATTGAGTTCAAAACGCCGATGTTGTGGGCGTTGGGATTCATCTTTCTGTTTACGCTGGGCGGTGTGACGGGTGTGATGCTGGCCAATGCGGGCGTTGACCGTGCGTATCACGACACTTATTTCGTGGTGGCGCATTTCCACTATGTTTTATCGCTGGGGGCGGTGTTTGCGATTTTCTCGGCTTGGTATTACTGGTTCGGCAAAATGTTCGGCTACACTTATTCTGAGTTTATCGGCAAGCTGCATTTCTGGGTCACGTTTTTTGGCGTGAATCTGCTTTTCTTCCCGCAGCACTTCCTTGGCATGGCGGGGATGCCGCGTCGCTATGTTGATTATCCCGATGCCTATTCGGACTGGAATTACTGGTCGTCTATCGGCTCGTATATTTCAGCGATTGGCGTGCTTATCTTTCTGTTTGGGGTCGCACATGCCTTTTGGCGCAAGCACCCTGCGGGCGACAATCAGTGGGGCGAAGGGGCATCGACACTAGAATGGACGTTGTCGTCACCGCCACCGTTCCACCAATTCTCTGATTTGCCGAAGATAAAATAGGGAGCTTTTATGTCCCAGACCTACAAAGAGGCATTGGTAGATTTACAGACATCCGTATCGGAGGATGCGGGGTCTGCGGCTGATTATATCGCTTTGATGAAACCGCGTGTGATGTCGCTCGTGGTGTTTACCGCTTTGGTGGGCATGGTGATGGCACCTGATGCGATGCATCCTGCTCTGGCGATTGCGGCGCTTGCGCTTATCGCGGTGGGTGCGGGTGCGGCGGCGGCGTTGAATATGTGGTATGATAGCGATATTGACGCCGTTATGAGCCGAACCCAAAAGCGGCCTATTCCGAGTGGGCGCGTTTCGAAATCTTCTGCTTTGACTTTTGGCCTTTGGGTTTCTGGCCTATCGGTTATGACTATGGGCGTGATGATTAACTATCTCAGCGCGGCGTTGTTGGGCTTTACGATTTTCTTTTACGCGGTGATTTACACCATGCTCTTGAAGCGCGCGACCACGCAGAACATTGTCATTGGCGGTGCGGCGGGCGCGTTGCCGCCAGTCATTGGGTGGGCTGCGGCGGCCAATAGTATCAGCTTTGAGCCGTTGATTTATTTTGCCATCATCTTTTTCTGGACGCCGCCGCATTTCTGGGCGTTGGCGCTTGTCAAAAACGATGATTATAAAGCCGCCAATGTGCCGATGCTGCCCGTTGTCAGGGGTGTGCGCACGACTTTGACGCATATTGTCGCTTATGCGTTTGTGCTGTTTGGGGTTTCGCTATTGCCCTATCTGATGGGAACAAGCGGGGCGTTTTATGCCATGGGGGCTGCAGTGTTGGGCGGCGTGTTTGTGGCTTTGTGTTTGGCGCTGGCATTTTGCCGCGAGGCCATCCGCAACCGCATCGCGGGCATGACATTTGCCTATTCAATCTTCTATTTATTTCTGCTGTTTGTGCTTTTGCCAGCAGATAAATTGGTGGGCTAATATGGACGAAGACAAACCGATATGGACTGAGGATTTGCTGAAAAAACGCCGCAAGCGCGCCGCGATTATGGCGGTGGCGTTACTGGTTTTTGTCGGGCTGTTTTTCTGGGTCACACTGGTCAAGCTAGGCGTCAATGTCGCCGCACGGCCACTTTAGAAAAGACGATGATAGATGCGCGAACCAATCGATAAATCAAAACGAGCCAATCAACGAGTGGCGATGGGGGCTGCCTTGGTGGCGATGAGCATGGTCGGCGTATCCTATGCGGCGGTGCCGCTATATGATTTGTTTTGCCGTGTTACGGGTTTTGGGGGAACGACCCAAATCGCCGAAACAGCACCCGATGCGGTTTCTGAACGGCTTATCACTGTTCGGTTTGATGCGAGCCTTAATCGCAAGATGCCTTGGCGATTTGCGCCGCCGAAAGAATCTGTGGCACTGCCGATTGGCACGACGGGTTTGGCTTTTTATCGCGCTGAAAACCCAACCGAGCGCACCATAACCGGCACAGCGACATTTAATGTGTCGCCGCCCGAGGCTGGGATTTATTTTTCGAAAATAGATTGTTTTTGCTTTACCGAGCAGGTTTTGCAGCCCGGCCAATCAGCCGATATGCCAGTGAGTTTCTTCATTGACCCAGATATTTTGACCGATCATGAGATGGATGATGTCAAAACCATCACTTTGTCTTATACATTCTTTGAAACGTTACCGAGGGGATAGAATTATGGCCGACAGTCACGCGAAAAATCACGATTATCATCTGGTAGACCCAAGCCCATGGCCGATTGTGGGGTCGATAAGCATTTTCGTGTTGTCGATTGGCGCGGTGGAGTTTTTCCACAATGGCACACCATGGGTGCTTATAGTGGGTTTGCTTGGGGTGCTTTACACGATGTTGGTCTGGTGGCGCGATGTTGTCAAAGAGGCTATCGGCGGCGACCACACGCCAGTTGTGCAGATACATCATCGCTACGGGATGATTTTGTTTATCGCTTCAGAGGTCATGTTTTTTGTCGCTTGGTTTTGGGCGTATTTTGATGTCAGCCTGTTTCCGGGCGAGGCGATTCAAGCGTCGCGCGCCGAGCTGACAGGCGGGCAATGGCCGCCCGTGGGTATCGAAACATTTGACCCATGGCACTTGCCGCTGATTAACACGCTCGTTTTGCTGACATCGGGGACGACGGTGACATGGGCGCATCATGCACTGCAGCATGACGACCGCGAAGGCTTGAAATGGGGTCTTATTTTGACCGTTGCGTTGGGGGCGATGTTCACGGTTTTTCAGGTTTATGAATACCAACACGCGGCTTTCGGTTTTTCTGGCCATATTTACGGCGCGACTTTCTTCATGGCGACGGGCTTTCATGGATTTCATGTTTTAGTTGGGACTATCTTTTTGGTGGTTTGCTTGCTGCGCGCTCTTAGTGGTCACTTTACGCCGCAACAGCATTTTGGCTTTGAGGCGGCGGCTTGGTATTGGCACTTTGTTGACGTTGTCTGGCTGTTTCTGTTTGTGGTGATTTATATTCTGGGCGCAGGTGCAGCGCACTAGACCCCCTTTTTGGTCGGTTGTTTCGACGTTTGTCGCTTTGGCTGTGTTGGTGTGGCTTGGGGTTTGGCAGCTTGAACGTCTGGCGTGGAAAGAAGCGCTTATCGAGCGCATCGCGGCGCGCCGTTTGGCCGTGCCTCTTATTCTTAGCACACAGCAAGATATTGCAGGCTTGCGGCAAGCGTCGGATGAATATCGTATGGCGACTTTGCGCGGACGTTTTGGCGATGAAGCGGTTTTCTGGTTCACTCAAATTGAAAATAAACCGCCAAATCTGCCGCGTTCAGATGCGGTTGGCTATCATGTTTTGTCGCCGTTTTATTTGCGCGATGGCACGGCTTTACTGATTGACCGTGGCTTTGTGCCGGCACGGCTAAAAGATATTGCTCTGCAAGGGGGCGCGCAAAATCTCTCGGTTATTTTGCGATGGCCAGATGCGCGCGGGCGTTTTGATAATGCGGATAGGCCATCACAAAATCTGTTTTATGTGCGCGACCCGAAAGCCATCGGGGCATTTTGGAATATCGCGCTGCCGCCTCTGCTGGGCGAAATCGCTAGCCCCACAGACGCATGGCCACGCGGCGGGCAGACGCGTATGGTTTTTACAAATAACCATTTGCAATATGCTGGCACGTGGTTTGGCCTTGCTATAGTGCTTGTGATTATTTCTGGACTGTGGCACATCGGTTTTTATAGATCTCGCAAAAAGGCGAGGCAGACAGAGGATACAGCTCGGTGAAATATATCTCGACACGCGGGCAAGCACCGATTTTGAGCTTTGAAGAAGCATTGCTGGCTGGCTTGGCCACTGATGGGGGTCTTTATGTGCCAGAAGTCTGGCCGCGTCTGAGTTCGGCAATGCTAAAGAGCTTTCAGGGCGCGTCTTATGAGCATGTGGCGGTTGAGGTATTGCATCCATTTATGGGTGATGATGTGTCGCGTGACCGCCTTGCGGTTTTGGTTGAGCAAGCCTATGCGGGGTTTAGCGTTCCTGAAATCGCGCCGCTGACGGATTTGGGCGGTGGGCATTATTTTCTCGAATTATACCATGGGCCGACTTTGGCGTTTAAAGACATTGCGATGCAATTGCTGGCTGGTTTGATGGATGACGCGCTTGTGCGGCGAGGGGTGCGGGCGACGATTGTTGGAGCGACGTCGGGTGATACGGGCGGTGCGGCGATTGAGGCTTTCCGTGGGCGCGAAGCGGTTGATGTGTTTATTTTATTTCCCGATGGCCGCGTGTCAGATGTGCAGCGCAAGCAGATGACCACACCAGATGATGCGAATGTTCACACATTGGCGATTGATGGCACGTTTGATGATTGTCAGGCTTTGGTGAAGGCGATGTTTAACGATGCGCCGTTTCGCCAAGAGATGTCTCTGGCGGGGGTTAACTCTATCAATTGGGCGCGGGTTATGGCGCAAATCACCTATTATTTCACCGCTGCCGCGCAATTAGGTGCGCCTGACAAATCGGTGGCTTTCTCGGTGCCGACGGGCAATTTCGGCGATATATTTGCAGGCTATGTGGCGGCGCAAATGGGTCTGCCGATTGCGCAGCTGATGATTGCCACCAATGTGAACGATATTCTGGTGCGCACATTGGATACGGGGGCTTACGAAACCGATGCGGTGGTGGCCACCTCTAGCCCGAGTATGGATATTCAGATATCGAGCAATTTTGAACGCCTATTGTTTGAGGTGACGGGGCGTGATGCGCATCGTGTGCGCGCGCTGATGGGGATGCTGGCGCAATCGGGTCGCTTTGAGATGTCGGAAAACGAGCTGCACTTAATGCGCGCGATGTTTGCAGCGGCAAGGGTCGATGAAACGCAGACGTTAAATGTGATGCGCGATGTTTTCACGCAAGCTGGGTTCCAGATTGACCCGCATAGTGCCATCGGCGTGGCGGCGGCGGCGCGGGCTATCTTGCCCGATGGCGTGCCAATGGTCAGCTTGGCGACAGCCCATCCTGCGAAGTTTCCAAAAGCTGTTATGGAAGCCTATGATGTTGCCCCCGACACGCCGCAGCCGATGGTCGATATGATGGACAAGCCAGAGCATTTTGTTACCTTGCCGAACGCGCTGCCCGCCGTGGAAACGTTTATTCGCGACAATACGAGAGGGGCTTAGGTGCATGCGATATTTATTCTCCCTGCTGTTTTTTTTCGCGATGGTAAACACCGCGCAGGCGGCTGACCCGTTGCGCCTTGATGATAGTTTTCGTGTTTTAGAACTCACGCCTTATATGGCGACCTCCGAAAAAGGCGGTCAGACGTTCGCCATTCAGAATAGTGGCTCGAGCACGCTGAATTTGGTGTTGGTGCGCCCGCCGCTTAATGATTTGGCGGTGGCGTTAGGGGTGCAGGGTGGCAGTCGTCAGGCTTTGCGGCTGTTTTCGTCGGATGACCGCGAGTTTGCAACGCTGACGGGCGCGTCCAATGGGCTTGTGTTCACTGTGCCGCCTAGCGTGGTGCAAAGTTTTTATTTGCTCAACCATCCAGATAAGACGGCGCTTTATCTTTGGTCGCCCGACGAGTTGGCCGCGCATATTAGTGGTCGCCAAACTTTCCATGCGGGGGTTTTGTTTTTGCTGACGATATTGTTTGCGCTTTCTCTGATGATGACGATTTACCAACGCTCGCGGCGTGGGGCGTATGCGTTGACGATGGGGGGCAGTCTATTTGTGCTTTTGGGATGCTTATGGATGCGCGATGTGTTGCCCGACCCGCAAGATTTTGCGGGATTGCTAATGTATCGCACGCAAGCCATTCAGCTAGCTTTTGGTTTGGGAGTGTTGATGAGTATTGTGGCGCATCTCAATTTGGTTATTCGTTTTGCGATTAACCGCAATTATTGGACGCGGGTGATTATCATCGCGGATATAGGATTTCTGGCACTGGCGAGCCTTTGGACGCTACAAGTCGTCTCGCCTGACTTTGCGGGTCTGATTTCATCTGAAATGGGTGATATTACCCTAGCGATGATTTGCGGCACGATATTCTTAGGCGCGTTTTTTATTCCCGATAGGCGCTATTAGCGATTACGCTTCGCCGCCTTTGTGGCTCAGCAGAGCTAGGTCAATGCCGATTCTAGCGGCGCATTTTTTGTATAGGTTTTCGTGTGGCTGGGCAAAAATATCGGCGATATCGGCGGGGCATGTGAGCCACGCATTTTCTTGAATTTCGCCCTCTAATTGACCCGGCCCCCACCCCGTATAGCCGAGCAGCAGTCGCATATGCTGCGGGCCTTTGGCGCGCGCTGCATTGAGCAGAATCTCCAGAGATTGCGTCACTTCGACAGTCATCGCATTATCTTTTATGGGTTCAGGCGTGTGCAACATGAAACCATGCTCACTTTCCACTGGCCCGCCGATAAAAACCGGTAAATTGCGCAAGCCCGTCGCCGCCACTTGTTCGGGCAGATTAGTGGCGATATCCCCAAGCTTCATACCATCGGCGGGCTGATTGATGATAAAGCCCATCGCGCCCTCGCGGTCATGCGTGAGGATATAAATCACGCTCCGCTCAAAACGATCATCACCCATGCCGGGCATCGCCAATAGAAATTGGCCAGATAGACTATCCATATTCATGAAAGCAATTATAAAGCAGGTCTCGTCTTGTGTCTTTGAAAACGCTATAAAAAGCTATGTTGCGTTTAAGCATATGGATTCAAGCTGTTTTGGCCGTGTTGGTGGTATCCGCCCATGCGGCGCAAACCAGTTGGGTGGATGTAAAGCCCGTGCGCTACCGTCTTGTGGCCGCGCAAGTGGACGGGCAGGCCTATGCCGCGTTGCAGATTCAATTAAAGCCAGCTTGGCACACATATTGGCGCTATCCGGGGGCGAGTGGGATTGCGCCCGAGTTTAGCTTTACTGGTAGCGACAACATCGATGTTGGCAAAGCGATATTTCCCGCACCGTTTTTCTTTGATGATGGGGTCGGCGGATTTTATGGCTATGAGATGATGACGGGCTTTGCGTTTCCGCTAGATGTGAACGGTGATGGCACGTTGAATTTTACGGGGCTTATCGGCGTGTGCCGTGAGGTTTGCGTGCCGCTCGATATGAAGCGCACGCTGAAAATCGACACGGGAAAACTGGCGGCTTCAGAGCATAAGCAAGTCGTGACCGAGATATTGCGCGCGCAAGCAGAAAAACCGTCGGCGGATTTGATGATTAGCAGCGCGACGTTTGATGGCGTATCGCTGCAATTAGTGGTGTCGGGAGAGAATCTGGTGAACCCGCGAGTCATGAGTGTGCCGGGTCCGCATGATGTTTTGGGGCCACCGCGTATCGTGGCGCGTCACCCTGCATCGTATTTGATTGAGATTCCTGCGTGGTCAAAGCTTGACCATCCGTTAATTGGGCGTAAGTTGAGTTTTGTTGTGCGCCATGGTATGCGCGCTATTGAACAAGAGATTACGGTGCGCGACCATCGGTTGCTAACGCAAAACGAGCCTCGGCTCACAAAATAAAAAGGGAAGATAGATATGACTGTAAAAGCTGGCGATAAAATACCCGAGGCTCAATTGATGCACATGACGGATGCGGGGCCGACTCCGATTACCACGGCTGAATTATTTGGCGGCAAAACCGTTGCGATGTTTGCGCTGCCGGGGGCTTTCACCCCGACATGCTCGAACCAGCATTTGCCGGGTTTTGTTGAAAAATCCGAAGATTTGCGCAGCGCAGGTGTCGATACGATTGTTTGCCTATCGGTGAATGATGCGTTTGTGATGAGCGCGTGGGGTCAACAGCAAGGCACGAATGGTAAAGTGATGATGGTTGGCGATGGCAATGCGGAGCTGACCGAGAAGCTTGGGCTTTCTATGGATGGTTCGGGCTTTGGCATGGGCACACGTTCTTTGCGCTATTCGATGATTGTGCGCGATGGCGTTATCGAAACGCTCAATGTGGAAAGCAATCCGGGTCAGGCGGTTGAAAGCGGGGTCGAAAACCTGCTGTCGCAACTCAGCTAAAGCGGTTTATTCTTGAAACGGTGCCATGCCGAGGCGTGCCAGTTCATCGGCGCGTTCGTTTCCTGCATGGCCAGCGTGGCCTTTTATCCATTGCCAGTCGATTTGGTGGCGGGCGCATTGCGCGTCGAGGGCTTGCCAAAGGTCGACATTTTTTACGGGCTTTCTGGCGGCGGTTTTCCAGCCGCGCTTTTTCCAATTGATAATCCAGCTTGTGATGCCGTCTTTCACATAGGTGCTGTCGGTTGTCAGCGTGACGGTCGCGCCATCTGGGAGGCTTTTGAGCGCTTCGATAGCAGCCATTAATTCCATGCGATTATTGGTGGTTTGGGCTTCGCCATCATATATTTCGCGAACCCCGTCGGGGTCTTCGATGCGCGCGCCCCAGCCGCCGGGTCCCGGATTGCCTGAACATGCGCCATCGGTATAAATGATAAACATTATATATCTAACCCATAATCGGAGGCACTGGTGACGTGCTGATGAAAGCGCAGGCGGCGCAAATAATCGACTGGGTTTTTCGGCACGAGAAGCGCATCTTCTGGTTGGTTGAGCCAGTCGTAAAGCCGCGACGTTAGAAATCGCATCGCAGCGCCTGCGGCCAATATTGGCATGGCGTTTATCTCGTCGGCTGACATGGGGCGCACCGATTGATAGCCCGCCAGAAGGCTGCGCGCTTTGGTGATATTGAAACTCACATCGGCCTCAAAGCACCACGCGTTGAGCATAATCGCCAAATCATAAGCGAGAATATCGTTGCAGGCGAAATAAAAATCAATAATGCCCGACACGTCGCTCTTGTCGAAAAAAACATTATCGGGAAACGCATCGGCGTGGATAATCCCGCGCGGCAAATCATCAGGCCAATCGCTTTGCATGGTGGCGAGTTGGGTTTCCATTAACGCGCCCAAGCCGGGGGTGACGCTATCGGTTTCGGCTTTGCACATCTCGAAAAGCTGCCGCCAGTTTTCAGGCCCTTGCGTATTGGCGCGCTGCATGGCAAAGCCCTCGCCCGCCAGATGCAAACGCGCCAGTGCAGCACCAGCGCTGCGGCATTGGGCGGGCTTGGGGGTGATGGTGCCGCGACCATTTACAAATCGCATCAAGGCGGCGGGGCGACCAGCCATTGCCCCCAAAACGCTGCCATCGCGGCGTTCTATAGGGGTCGGGCAGGACAAGCCATTGGCGCTTAAATGCGTCATCAGATTTAGAAAAAACGGCAAATCATCGGGGTTTACGCCGGTCTGTGTATCCTCATAAAGGGTGAGGATATATTTCGCCTCAGACGTGGTGATGAGATAATTAGAGTTCTGCACACCCGCTTGAATGCCCTTGTGCTGCGTCACTTCGGGCAAGTCATAATCGGCCATAAAATCGGCGAGCAATTCGGTGCTAATTTGAGTAAACACCGCCATTAGATGTCGCCCGATATGTTTGATGATGCGTCGCGCAAAGCAGGCGGTAGTTTGAAATGTACATTTTCTTCATCGCCTTCGAGCTCGTTTAGGGTGATGTCGAAGCGGGTTTCAAACGCGGCGATAACTTCGCGTGTGACTTCTTCGGGCGCTGAAGCTCCTGCTGTCACGCCGACATGACGCAATGCTGAAAGGGCTGCCCAATCGATGTCGTCGACACCGCCGATAAGGCGTGCGTGGGGGCATCCTGCTTGGCGTGCCACTTCAACGAGGCGTTGTGCGTTAGACGAGTTCGGCGCGCCAATGACCAGTACATAATCGACTTGCGCGGCCAAATGTTGGACGGCTTGCTGTCGATTGGTTGTGGCGTAGCAGATATCTTCTTTATGGGGGGTATGAATATCTGGAAAGCGGCGGCGCAGGATAGCGATGATATCGGCGGT
This sequence comes from Parvibaculaceae bacterium, assembly GCA_965221415.1. Classification (GTDB taxonomy): domain Bacteria; phylum Pseudomonadota; class Alphaproteobacteria; order RS24; family RS24; genus UBA8337. The sequence goes on along the minus strand of OZ244887.1, from coordinate 1,487,141 downwards.
ATCGGCCACGGATAGAGTGGTCTGGGTGACATAAGCTAATGCGCCTTTTGGAAAAGTGATGCGCTCTGCGTCTTCTTGGGTTTCAATCAGGCTGATAGCATCTTCGGGGACTTGCCCCATCGTGCCGATGACTTCGGGATGACCCGCGTGGCCAATGAGCAAAATATGACGACCGGCTGCGTGATGACGCTCGGTTTCGATATGCACTTTCGACACAAGGGGACAGGTCGCATCGAGCCAGTTTAGCGCGCGTTCTTGCGCGGCGGCGGGGACAGATTTTGGCACACCATGTGCCGAAAAAATAACCGGTCTGTCGTCACGCACCTCGTCTAGCTCATCGACAAAAATCGCGCCCATCTTGCGCAAACGATTGACCACGCGTTCATTATGGACAATCTCGTGGCGCACATAAACTGGCGTGCCGTGGATTTCCAAAGCGCGCTCGACAATCAGCACTGCCCTGTCCACGCCCGCGCAAAAGCCACGCGGATTGGCGAGGGTGAGCTGTAATGGCGATTTTTTACTCATATTGGTATCTTATACTCTTTGCCTCTTGTTCTGCTGCATCAGTTTAGATAATGTCGCACGCAATGTCGCATGCAATTTTGGGTCGCATGCAATTTTGACCAAAAGGATAGATTATGCTGAACCGCCGCCTGTTAGCTGTTGCCGTTATTGGCGTGATGATGACGGCGTGTGCCTCGTCTGGTGTTGATAGGCTGGCTGAGGATCAATGCCCTGCGGTGGATGTTCTGGCGACGGCTGATAAGCTGGCGCGCGATAATGTGCAGGCGCAATTGCTGAGCGCAAAGCTCGACTGTTTTATCGACCATGATGAAAGCGCGTTATTGGCGCAAGTCACGCTATCGGGACGGGTCACGGCGAGCGGTATCGAATTGCCGATGTTTGTCGCCGCGCTCGCGCAAAACGGGACGATTATCGCGCGCACCCAGTTCAAGACGACCCCGTCTGAAAATGACTTTAACTATACACTGCCCAGAATTACCTATGGGGAGGGCGGTGGCGAGACGCGCAAAGCACGCCTTGTCGTTGGCTTTGTGCTAACCGCGCAACAGCTTGCCGATAATAGGGCGGGATATCGCAAAAAACTCGGTCTTGAATAGAGGAGGCATCATTCAGGTAGTGTGTCATTTTGAAATTTAGGCAGTTCGTTTTGTATAGTGGCCACGTTCACGCGGTTTCTTTGCTTCTTCAACCTCAATCAATGCGACAACATCCATCATATCCCACAACTTGTCTGTTACGCCTGCTTCCATGGCTGGCGACACACGAAGGTTTTTATGTGTGCGGCAAAAGTTGTAATACATAAAATGTAAGGCAACTGCATGAGCGTGTTTTTCTATTTTCTTTGAGAATCCGTTCGTCAGGCGAGTAAAACGGCGCATGTGCATCCGCGTTGTAAGGCTTTGTCGTTTGACATAGGATGTGCTGACATCTGATATATTGGAACTGCTTTCTAGTACTTTCGTTTTGTCATATAGTTTCACCAACTGGGCATAATCCACGTCTGCATCAAATGCCCCCTCTACGGCTTCCAAATAGGTTTTATGTCCGTCATTGGCGAGTTGCACTTTGGTTGCAAGCCGAGGTATCAAATCATCCATAAATGCCATTGCGTATTCGCTATCACGTCCACCGACAAGCCATGATATGACCAATTTGCTGTCAGTATCAATGGCTGTCCATGTCCATATATTAATGGCTCTATCCAGTGTTCTTGTGGCCTTTGGAACATTCTTCTGTTTGGTGTAGCCAAACGACCAGATTTCATCCACCTGTATGCGGTGACTGTTTAGGTTACACAAAATCTTGTCCTGATAATTGCTAGTGATGCGTCCAGCATCCACCACCAACTTTGTGATGGTGTTCTTGCTCCTGCCTGTAATGCGAGCAACAGCGTGAATAGCCATGCCATCACAAAGCATTTGAAGGATTTTAGCTCGTTCTTTTGTATCTAATCTATTCACAGGTAGTTTATAACTGACTAGTTCAAGTAGTCAAGCATTTTAGTCATTTTAACATTTTGCGAAAAATGATAATTGACATTTTCATTGAGGCTACTAAATTGTCAAAATGAACAATGATTCGGAAATATCGCCAGGGGATTTTTTAGCGTCAGTAATGACGAAAAAAGGCTTCTCACAATCGGAGCTAGCTTATACCATTGATGCAACTCCTGCTACAATCAATCAAATTGTAAAGGGTAAAAGAGGCATCAGCACAAATATGGCTAAACTACTTTCAGCAGCACTTGGTATTTCTGCTGAAGATTTTGTAAAGGTGCAGGCGCTATGGGATTTAAAAAATTCTGGATCGATATCTCCCGCGGTGGCCGCACGATCAAAAATCGTTTCACATTATCCAATTCGTGAAATGATAAAACGCGGCTGGATTATAGAGCCTGACAAAGCCCTAAATGCAGTCCCTAGTGTTGAAGATCAAGTCTGTAGTTTCTTCGGTGTTAGTTCCTTAAGCGAAGTTCCTCACCTTTCTCATACTGCAAAAAAAACCGATTATAAACGAATACCACCAGAACAGCTTGCATGGCTGTTTAGGGTAAAAAGCATCGCAGAAGAAATGGTTGTTCCAGACTATTCAATCAAAAAACTTCGAGACGCTATTGAGGAGTTGGACTGGCTTAGAGAAAAGCCTGAATACATCTGCAAAGTTCCTCGCATATTATCAGAAGCAGGTGTCCGCTTTGTAATTGTTGAAGGGCTATCCAGTGGGCTCATTGATGGAGTTTGTTTTTGGGTTGATAATAAAAAGCCTGTTGTAGGTATGTCATTGCGACATAATCGCATTGATAATTTTTGGTTCGTTTTACGTCACGAGCTATCACATGTCTTACATGGTCATGGCAAAAAGGACGTTATGATAGATGATGACCTCACTGGAGAAGAAAGCGATGTTGAAGAAGAGAGAATTGCAAACCAGGACGCATCAGAATTTTGTGTTCCTGCGAAAAAAATGGACTCTTTCTTTTTACGCAAGAAACCATTCTTTGCAGACCGTGAAGTGGTCGCTTTCGCGAAACGTGTGGGCACTCACCCAGGCTTAGTCGTTGGGCAATTACACAGGCGTATGGGAGAATATAATTTCTTACGTCGGCACTTGACGCCAGTAAGAGAAATAATTTCTGGTGCAATGATGGTTGACGGTTGGGGAGACATCATTCCTGTGAATGTCAAATAGGAGTTTGCAAAATGGCGAATTACAAAGAGCAATTAAGAAACGGAATTTGGAAGGCTTATCAAAAAGAAGTCTCTTCAGACCCCGTTGACTTGGCGACGGTTGCAACTTGGGCAATTAAAAAGGGCCTATGGAAACCAAGGCCTGTTGATATTACCCAAAGCCTTGCAAATGATTTAGCGCAAGCCCTAAGAGAGCAAAAGAGAACGGATAAAAAGGGTCGTGAGTACCGCGCAATCATTCCCGTCAGGGTGACAAAAAAGGGAGCAACACTTTTCGAGTGGGCTGACATTGATATTGCAGACCGCGCACACGTTGAGAAAAATGTCCAACAAGAACGCAGATCAATCGTTCAAGACTGCTTTGCACTTCAAATGAAAATTGACCACTATAATGATCACCATTCAGAAGAAGAGCCTATCCAGATAGTCTTGGATTTTGAAGAAGATGTTGAAGAACTAAAAATCGCTCACGGAATCGAGGGTGACGATGAAGACGTGGCTTAGTCTACTTCCCTCCACCTAGCTTGTGCGGCAAGTCTAGCTATTTCCGAACGCTTTTCGGGTGGCAAAGCTTTAGCCCTCGCTGGTCCACCTATCTTTCCAGCGGCACGAGCGCGCTCTTCTTTTTTTGTATAGATTTCATTAACCTCACCCGTAGCAATGTCTACTATGGATTTTGCTTTCCTGTTAATATCCGCTGGTCGTTTGGGTTTGTGCTTCATGTACACAAAATAACATTGTTTGGATTATGTGCTATAGATAATTCCAAAATGACTTACTACCATCATTTACGGCTTATTGACTCTGGGCGACTCTGCTCTACAAATAAACAGACAGAAGACCTTCACGGGAGACACTGCCTCACTTGATTTAGGCAGGGCCGAAGGAGCAACCGCCCTCGGAAACTCTCAGGCAAAAGGACCGTGAAGCGATGACACTCTGGAAAGCAGGCCGCGTTTATGTGGCCTCACCGACGGGGTAAGGGCGCGAAAACAGCGCTTTAAATCTCTCAGGTTCAAGCGACAGAGGAGGGTGAGCTTTGGAATAGGCCAAAGCGAACTTTCGGAGTCGCGAGCTTTTAAGTGAACGCACAAGCAAAATTAAAGCGCACGTCGCTATATGATTTGCACCTCGAATGGGGCGCGAAAATGGTGCCGTTTGCTGGTTACGAAATGCCCGTGCAATACCCCCTCGGCGTGCTGAAAGAGCATTTGCACACGCGCGCCAAGGCGGGCTTGTTTGATGTGTCGCATATGGGGCAGGCCAAACTCGTGGCGCATCAAGGCGATGCGGCAGATTTGTTTGAAACGCTTGTGCCGGGGGGCATTGCGACGCTGAAGCAGGGTCATATGCGCTATACGCAATTGACCAATGAGCGCGGCGGCATATTGGATGATTTGATGGTCACGCGGTTTGACGATGCACTTTGGTTGGTCGTCAATGCGGCGTGTAAGGACGATGATTTTGCTCATATCGAAGCGCAATTAGGGGCGCGCGCGACGCTTGAAATTGCCGACCGTGCTTTGTTGGCATTGCAAGGCCCGTCGAGCCAGAATGTGTTGGCGGCATGGATACCAGAATGTGCCGATTTGGTGTTCATGCAAAGCGCGTGGTGTCAGTGGGAGGGCGCGGATGTGTTGGTTTCGCGCTGTGGTTATACTGGCGAGGATGGCTTTGAGATTTCCATCGCGCACGACAAGGCGGAGGCTTTGGCGCGGGTTTTATTGGCGCATGACGATGTCGAAGCGATAGGTCTGGGCGCGCGCGACAGTTTACGCTTAGAGGCGGGGTTGTGTCTTTATGGCCATGACATGGACGCGACCACGACATTGGCCGAGGCCGATTTGGTGTGGTCAGTGCCGAAGCGTCGGCGTGAAGAAGCTAATTTTCCGGGTGCGGATGTGCTGAACGCGCATATTTGCGATGGTGTCGAGAAAAAGCGGGTCGGCATTTTGCCTGCGGGTCGTGCGCCAGCGCGCGAAGGCACTGAGATTCAAAATATGGACGGCGTGTGCGTTGGCACTGTGACGAGTGGTGGCTTTGGGCCGAGTTTTGGCGCACCGATTGCCATGGGATATGTCACCGCGCCATGTGCCGCACCGCAAACGGAAGTGCAACTCATTATTCGTGGCAAAGCGATGCCAGCGCAAGTCGCTGCACTGCCATTTGTGCCGCAAAATTATCTAAAGGGGTGAAGACTATGAGCAAAAAATACACGACTGACCATGAATGGGTTTTGGTGGAGGGCGACGTTGCTACCATCGGCATTACCGATTATGCGCAAACACAATTAGGCGATGTGGTTTTCGTCGAAGTGCCAGAGGCGGGTCGCCACGTTGGCAAGGGCGATGATGCAGCGGTGGTCGAGAGCGTGAAGGCAGCGTCGGAAGTCTACGCGCCGGTTTCTGGCGAAATTATTGAAGGCAATGCGGCGTTGGAGGCGACCCCTGAACTGGTCAATAAAGATGCTGATAATGCGGGTTGGTTTTTCAAACTTAAATTGGCCGATGCGGGCGAGTTGGACGCGTTGATGGATGAGGCTGCCTATCAGGCGTTCATCGAAGATTTGGCTTAACGAGAGCAAGGAGTTGATAAGATGCGCTATTTACCTTTAACCGATACAGACCGTCAGGTGATGCTGAACCAAATTGGCGTCGGCGCGGTGGATGATTTATTTGTCGATGTGCCGATAGCGGCGCGGCAAGATGGCACTGTCGATTTGCCGCCGCACCAAAGCGAAATGCAGGTTGAGCGCGCGCTTTCTGCGATGGCGGCGAAAAATGTCCCCGCTAGTGCAGTGCCGTTTTTTTGCGGTGCGGGGGCGTATAAGCATCACGTGCCGGCCAGCGTTGACCATATTATTCAACGCTCAGAATTCCTGACCAGCTACACGCCCTATCAACCAGAGATTACCCAAGGCACATTGCAATATTTGTTCGAGTTCCAGACGCAAGTCAGCGAACTGACGGGCATGTCGGTGGCCAATGCCTCGATGTATGATGGCTCGACCGCAACCGCCGAAGCCGTTTTGATGGCGCATCGTGTAACGCGCAAAAGCCGCGCCGTGCTATCGGGTCGGCTGCATCCGCATTACACGGCGGTTATCGATAATGTCTCGACAATGGGGGGCTTTGCGATAGCGCAAGCCGAGACACAAGTCACAGGCGATGAAGATTTACTGGCGCTGATTGATGATGAGACAAGCTGCGTTGTGGTGCAGAACCCTGATTTCTTTGGCAATGTCGCCGATTTTAGCACATTGGCGGCTGCGGTTCAGAAAAAGGGGTGTCTGTTGATTGCGGTAGTGCCTGAGATTGTCTCATTGGGTCTGCTCAAGCGACCCGGCGATATGGGCGCGGATATTGTCGCAGGAGAAGGCCAATCAATTGGCAATGGGCTAAACTTTGGCGGGCCTTATGTGGGATTGTTCGCGGCGCGGGATAAATATCTGCGCCAAATGCCCGGTCGCTTATGCGGCGAAACCGTCGATGCCGATGGCCAACGCGGCTTTGTGCTGACGCTTTCGACCCGCGAGCAACATATTCGCCGCGATAAGGCCACGTCGAATATCTGTACCAATTCGGGACTGTGTTCGCTGGCTTTCACGGCGCATATGACCCTGCTTGGCGGCAAAGGGCTGCGTCATATGGCAAAACTCAATCATGCGCGTGCCGTGCAATTGGCGCAAGCTTTGGGCGCACAGTCGGGCGTTGAGGTGCTGACACCAGCTTTCTTCAACGAGTTTTCTATTCGCGTGCCAGAAAATGCCAATGATGTCATCGACGCATTGGCCGACAAGGGCGTGCTGGGCGGTGTGCCAGTGTCGCGCTTGGCACCCGATGCAGGACTAGATGATGTGGTGGTGGTCGCGGCCACCGAAACCAATACAGAAAATGATATCGCGGCTTACGCCGCCGCCATGAAAGAGGTGCTGGCATGAGTGAGAAACAAACATTTAGTGGTCATCGCGGCTTACAGCTTGAAGAACCGTTGATTTTCGAAATCGGGGCTTATGATAATTGCGGGGTTGATTTAGAGGACGTGCCGCAAACGGATATGCTGCTTGGCGATTGCGCGGGAGAGGGCGATATCGATTTGCCTGCTTTGTCCGAACCAGAAGCGATGCGCCATTTTGTGCGCCTTAGTCAAAAAAACCACTCGATTGATGCGGGGCTTTACCCGCTTGGCTCGTGTACGATGAAGCATAATCCGCGACTCAACGAAAAGATGGCGCGACTGTCGGGGTTTAGCGATATTCACCCGCTACAGCCTCAGCAAACGGTGCAAGGGGCGTTGCAGCTGATGGATGAGTTAGCGCATTGGCTGAAAACGCTCACCCATATGCCGAGCGTGGCGCTGTCGCCGAAAGCGGGCGCGCATGGCGAGCTATGCGGCATGATGGCGATTCGCGCAGCCATTGAGGCGAAGGGCGAGTTGGCGACGCGCACGCGTGTGTTAGTGCCAGAATCTGCGCATGGCACTAATCCTGCAACGGCGGCTTTGCTGGGCTTTAAGGTGGATGAGATTCCTGCCAGTGCGGACGGGCGCGTCGACCTTGCCGCTTTTAAGAACAAGCTGGGCGATGATGTCGCGGCCATTATGCTGACCAATCCGAACACATGCGGGCTTTTTGAGCGCGATATTATCGAGATTGCCGATGCGCTGCACGATGCGGGCGGTTATTTTTATTGCGATGGGGCGAATTTCAACGCCATTGTCGGGCGGGTGCGGCCGGGCGATTTGGGTGTCGATGCGATGCATATTAATCTGCACAAGACATTTTCAACCCCGCATGGCGGCGGAGGGCCGGGCGCGGGGCCGACGGTTTTGTCTGAGCGCCTTGCACCGTTTGCGCCATTGCCTTTTGTGGTCGTGGGTGCGGATGGCTTGCAGTTGGTCGAAAATATGGATGACGCGCAAGATAGCCCGTTTGGTCGCATGGTCGCTTTTCATGGGCAAATGGGCATGTATGTCCGTGCGCTGTCTTATATGATGAGCCATGGGGCGGATGGGCTAAAGCAAGTGGCGGAAGACGCGGTGCTGAACGCTAATTATGTTCTGGCGAATCTGCGCGATGTGATGAGCGCGCCGTTTGATGATACGCCGTGTATGCATGAGGCTCTATTTGATGACAGTTTCTTGAAAGATACGGGGATTGATACGTTGGATTTTGCCAAAGCGATGATTGATGAGGGCTATCACCCGATGACCATGTATTTTCCTTTGGTTGTGCATGGCGCGATGCTTATCGAGCCGACGGAAACCGAGAGCAAAGCATCGCTCGACCAGTTTATCGCGACGATGCGCGATTTGGTGCGCGGGGCAAAAGCGGGCGAGGTGGCGCGGTTTAAAAATGCGCCCGAATTGGCACCGCGTCGTCGTCTTGATGAAACACTGGCCGCGCGTCAGCCGATGCTGCGATGGCACGCGCCGCATGTTGCTGCAAAAGCTGCCGAATAGTATGGATTGGCAGTTTGAGCGCGCCCATGGGTGGCCAACCGATTTGGTTTTTGGGGTCGATGAAGCAGGGCGTGGGCCTTGGGCAGGGCCGGTGACGGCGGCGGCGATTTGCTTGCCCGCAGATTTTGCTCTGGCGGTGAATGACAGCAAAAAGCTAACGGCCAAAAGGCGCGAGGCTTTGTTTGATGAGTTGGTGCGCCTGCCGCATGGTGTCGGCGAGGCGAGCGTGGCCGAAATTGACACGCTGAATATTTTGCAAGCGACGCATCTGGCGATGACCCGCGCGGTGGATGCGTTAGTGGCTGAGATTGGTGTGCCGCGTCATGTTTTGGTTGATGGCAATCGCTTGCCGACATGGGCGTATGAGGCCAGCGCGCTGATTGGCGGCGATGCCCTCGCGCCGAGCATTGCGGCGGCGTCGATTATCGCCAAAGTCACGCGTGACCGTCAAATGGTGGCACTGGATGGGCAATTTCCCGGCTATGGGTGGGCATCGAATAAGGGCTATGGCGCAAAGGCGCATCAGCAGGGGCTGTCGGCTTTGGGGGTCAGCCCGCATCATCGTCGCTCTTATGCACCGATTGCCAAGATAATGGCGGCGCAATCGTCCTGAACCACTATATATAGTGCTTGTGGATAATATTGTGGATAAATCTAAAAATAAATAAGCCATTGGAATCCTTGGCCTATTGACGGCAAGGGCGCGATGAATCATGGTGGCGGCATGGATTTACCGCTGAACCAGATTTTACAAGGCGATTGCCTCGCGCGTTTGGCTGAATTGCCCGATAGCAGCATCGATGTGGTGTTTGCCGACCCGCCGTATAATTTACAGTTGAAGAATGAGTTGCACCGTCCTGACCAAACGAAGGTCGATGCGGTGTCTGATGCGTGGGATAAGTTTGATAGTTTTGCGGCTTATGATGCGTTTACCCGTGCGTGGCTTGGCGAAGCGCAGCGCGTGTTGAAGCCGACGGGCACGCTTTGGGTGATTGGGTCTTATCACAATATTTTTCGTGTGGGGACGGCGTTGCAAGATTTGGGCTACTGGATTTTGAACGATATTATTTGGCGCAAAACCAATCCGATGCCGAATTTTCGCGGGACGCGTTTTACCAATGCGCACGAAACGCTGATTTGGGCGGCACCGGATGAAAATGCGACTGGCTATACGTTTAATTATCAGGCGATGAAAACGCTGAATGATGATGTGCAAATGCGGTCTGATTGGACATTGCCGATTTGCAATGGCGGCGAACGGTTGAAGCTGGATGAAGGCGGCAAGCTGCACCCGACGCAAAAGCCAGAGAGCTTGTTATATCGTGTGCTATTGGCGTCGACGCAGGTTGATGATGTGGTGCTCGACCCGTTTTTCGGCACGGGCACGACCGGTGCTGTGGCGAAGAAATTAGGTCGCCATTTTATTGGTATTGAGGCCGAAGCGCGCTATGCCGAGGCCGCGATGCAGCGCATTGGTCGTATTGAAAAATTGGATAATGCCGAGCTTGAGCTGACGCAGAGTGCCAAAACGCAGCCACGTGTTGCTTTTGGCACATTGGTTGAACGGGGCTTGGTGAAACCGGGCATGCAATTATTTGGGCCTGCGCGCAAAATTAAAGCCAAAGTGCGCGCCGATGGGTCGGTTAAGCTCGGCCAAGAGAAAAACGCGCCATCGGGCAGCATCCATAAAATGGGAGCGGCGGCGCAAGGCGCACCGAGTTGCAACGGGTGGACGTATTGGCACTATAAAGATGGCAATAAGTTGGTTCCGATTGACAATTTACGCCAAAAAATACGCGACGATATGTAAGCCTCTAGTTCTCGGCCATTTTTTGCGCGTAATGCGCGACTTTTCGGATATAGCGCTCATTGCCCGGATTGAGTTCCAATAGGCGCTCATACTTCATTTTATTCACGGCATATTCGCTGGCTGGAATTACTTTCAGCTCGGCCACCAATTGGCTGGTTTCTTCTGCGGCGCTCATTTTTGGCATCGTGTCTTGAGAGACTGGCGCGATGGTGGTTGCATTGCTGTCATCGGATGACTGATCCTTCGTAATGAAGGCGTAAACGCCTGCGACGATAAGGATGATAATGATGAGGCGTAAAAGCATTGTTTTCCCCTTTTTTCTTTTTGTTACGCGTGTGACCTAACAAGCCTAACGCTGTGCGGATATGAGGTCAACTTACAAGAGAGTGTGCTTGGCTATTTTGCGCATCACGCTTGGCAGGGCTTCGGCAGAGAAATCGCGCGGGTGTACCCATTGAAAGCCTTTTGGTTTGCGCCAATTTTTGGGGGCGGTTTGGGCGTGGACTTTTAAGGTGAGGCGAAAATGCGTGAACACATGCACGACTTCGCCAGCAAGGGGTTGCCATTTTTGCTGCGTGGCGGGCGGCAAAATATCGGGCAATTTTGAATCATTGGGCGCATCCCAACCGATGGATGGAAACACCAACATGCCGCCGAGCAGTCCCTTATTTGCACGGCGTGCCATCAGCACTTCGCCGCGTGCGTTTTCGAGCCAAAACACCGTGCCGAGGCGTTCGGGTTTGGGTTTCTTAGGCGGGCGTTTGGGTAATTGCTCTTCGATGCCTTTGGCATGGGCGGCGCATATATCGCGCCATGGGCAGAGCAAGCAATTCGGACGCTTGGGGGTGCAAAGGCTTGCGCCGAGATCCATCATGGCTTGCGCGAAGTCTCCCGGTCGCTTGATTGGCACGAGGGCGGCGTTTTTCTTTTCCACTTCGGCTTTGAGTGCAGGCAGAGGCGTGGTCATCGCATAGAGGCGTGCCAAAACGCGCTCGATATTGCCATCCACGGGGGCGGCGGGTTGATTAAAGGCGATGGCGGCGATGGCGGCGGATGTATAAGGGCCAATGCCGGGCAAGGCGATAAGCGCGTCTTGTGTATCGGGAAACACCCCGTCATGGTGTTCGACAATGGCGCGGGCGCATTTCACCAAATTACGGGCGCGGCTGTAATAGCCGAGGCCTGCCCATGCGGCCATGACTTGTTCGTCGGGCGCGGCGGCTAAATCGGTGATGCTCGGAAACAATGCGAGAAATTTTTCGAAATAAGGTTTGACCGTTGTGACGGTGGTTTGCTGCAGCATAATCTCGGACAGCCAAACGTGATACGGCTCAGGCCGTTGGCCTTGCTTGGTTCGGTGCGGCGGTATGCGCCATACTAATGTGCGGGCATGTTTGTCATACCAGTCAAGGAGTGTGTCAGCAGTATGGGTCGCGAGCTTAGACATATCGTGCTATGCTAACGCAAATACGCAGAGGAGCAAGTCATCGCCAAGCTTTTAGATTATTTACGCGAGATACCCCAGACCAAGCCCGCACGAGGGTTTCAAGGGCGCATGGTGGGGACGGTGTTGGGGCGGATTGTTGCGCCGACGTTAAAAAAGCGTGGCTTTCGCGAGATAGATATTTTGGCGCATTGGCCGATGATTGTCGGTGCGCAATTAGCCGCGCTTTCTTGCCCCGAGCGGATTTCGCGCAATGGCAGAGGCACAGAAGAGGGCGCGGTGCTGACCGTGCGTGTGGAGGGTGCTATGGCACTCGAAGTGCAGCATATGGCACCGCTTATTCTTGAGCGTATCAATCAGCATTATGGGGCGGGTGCGATGGCGCGGCTTAATATTATTCAGGGGCCGTTGCCATTGGATTATCTGAAAGCGCAACAGGCACGCGAAACGCCGCTTAGTGACGCAGAAGTGGCGGCGGCGGAAGATAGTTTGGACGGTTTTCAAAATAGCCGTCTGAAACATGCATTGGCGCGTTTGGGGGCGCGGGTGGAACGCCGCAACAGCCAGAAATAAGTTTTCCACAAGGGTACGATTAAAACGGCAGAATCACTTGAGTAAAGGTATAATCAACGCACCTATTTGATTCGGGAGTTTATGTGTCGCAACAAAATAAAATCATCGTAGCTATCGCAGCTCTCATCGCTATTGGGGGACTTGTAGCGATATTGCAGCCGCGTCTGGACGACACGGCACAAATCGTTGAAAATGATGCCTCGCCGACCGCTCAAGCTGTGGCGGCACTTGCAAGTGGTAATTCTGACCCGCTTGAGACTCCCAATCCTTTGGGCGAGATTGTTCTTGGCGCGGCGGATGCGCCGATTACCATGATTGAGTATGGTGCGCTGACTTGTGGGCATTGCGGCGATTTTCATCGCGGAACGCTGCCCACATTAAAAGAGAAATATGTTGATACGGGGTTGATGAAAATCTACTTCCGTCCTTTTCCGCTTAATGAATATGGCACGGCGGGTGCGATGCTGGCGCAATGTGTCACGCCGAACGCGCGGGTTCATTTTCTCGATAGCTTGTTTCTCCGCCAAGCCACATGGCTGCAAAGCAAAGACCCGATGGACGCGTTGCAAGGATATGCGCGCCAAGCGGGATTGTCGGAAGCCGATTTTGTGGTCTGCCTAAGAGACCGCACCAGATTGGAAGGCATCCGTGCGATGCAATCGGCGGCGGCAGAGCAACTCGGCGTGAGTTCGACGCCGACGTTTTTTATCAATGGGACGAAGCTCGAAGGCAATCTGCCGCTTAAGAACTTTGAAAAAATTATCAAACCGATGCTGCCATAGGAAGATAGATTGAGGAAAATAGACTGATGAAATTTGACCGCCTTCGCCTCTCTGGCTTTAAATCTTTTATCGACCCTGTCGACCTCGACATTTTGCCAGGGATGACGGGCATTGTCGGGCCCAATGGCTGCGGCAAATCCAATCTGCTGGAGGCTTTGCGGTGGGTGATGGGCGAGACATCGTATAAGTCGATGCGCGGCTCGGGCATGGAGGACGTGATTTTCTCTGGCACGAATACCCGCCCGTCGCGCAATTATGCCGAGGTCGCTTTGATGCTGGATAATTCGGCGCGCCAAGCAACGCCCGAATATAATGACTCGGACGCGCTGGAGGTCACGCGCCGCATCGAACGCGATGCTGGCTCGGCCTATCGTATCAATGGTCGCGATGTCCGCGCGCGCGATGTGCAGCTGATGTTCGCCGATGCCTCAACGGGCGCGCGCTCTAATTCACTGGTGAAGCAGGGACAAATTGGCGAGATTATCAATTCTAAGCCAGAAGCGCGCCGCCGCATTTTGGAAGAAGCAGCGGGTATCTCAGGCTTGCATTCGCGCCGCCACGAGGCCGAGTTACGTCTGCGCGGCGCAGAAAGCAATCTGGAGAAATTGGGCGAAACCATCAGCAATCTTGAGACGCAATTGCGTCAGCTGAAACGCCAAGCGCGCCAAGCCAGTCGCTATAAAAATATTTCTGGCCAGATTCGTGAAGTCGAAGCTCTGGCATTGCATCTGCGGTGGCAACAAGCGCTCGATATGGTTGAGGAAAGCGAAACGCTGCTGCTCGATGCGCGCAAAGCTGTGTCACAATCGGGTATAGAATCGGCAGCGGCGACCACGGCGCAAACCAATGCACAGGCGGCTTTGCCTGATTTGCGCGAAGATGAAATAGCCGCCGCCGCGGGATTGCGCCGTTTGACGTTGGAGCAAGAAAGTCTGGAAGCCGAAGCGACTCGCGCCAGTCAGATGGTGGCGCGGTTGCAGCAGCAAATCGAAACGATTGCGCAAGATATGGCGCGTGAGCGTCAGACATTGGACGATGCGCAGCAGCAATTACAACGCTTGGCGGATGAAGAGACGGAAATGCGCGCCTCGATTTCTGATGATGAATCGCAAGCCGAGCGCGACGCGGCGCAGCGTTTGGAAATGGCGGCGGGTGAGTTGGCGATTTGCGAGAAAGCTTATGACGAAGCGGGGCAAGGCGCGGCTGAGTTTCGCGCGCGCAAACAAGCCCTCGAAGAGGCGGTGGAGAACAATCAAAATCGGCGCGAGAAATTGCAAGCCGAACGCGCCCAAGCGGAAAATACCAAGGCCGGTATTCAACATGCTATTGCGGCCGATTTTGATGTCATCGCACGGCGCGGCGAGTGCGAAGATTTGCAAACCAAAGAAGCCGCCGCGCAACAAGCGGTGAGCGTCGCTGAGGCGGCTTATCGGACAGCGCGTGAAGCGCATGCGGCGGCGGGCGAGCCTGCGCGAGAAGCGCGTGGTGCGCTGGAGCGTTTGGTGGGCGAGCGCGATGCCTTGGCGCGGCTTTTTGCAAAAACTGACGGGGCGGCTTATCCCGCCGTGGTCGATGATGTGACGGTGACGCCGGGGTATGAAACCGCATTGGGCGCGACTTTGGGCGATGCGCTAGATGCATCGCCTGATGCTGCGGCGCCCGCATTTTGGAATGGTCTTGGCGCGGAAGGGGTGGCGCAAAAACTGCCAAATGGCGTTGAGGCTCTGTCGGCTTATGTGGCGGGGTCGGCACTGTTGACGCGGGCTTTGTCGCAAGTCGGTCTGGTGACGCAACAGCAGGGCGAAGCTTTGCAGGCTGATTTACTGCCGGGGCAGAAACTGGTTTCTAAAGAGGGTGATTTATGGCGTTGGGATGGCTATTGCGCGGCGGCGGATGCGCCGAGCGCGGCGGCGACGCGTCTGGCACAGCGCAATCGTCTGGATGATTTGGTGGGTGAGATTCGCGCCGCTGAAAGAATCGCCGAGACGACGAAAGCGACGCTTGAGGCGACACGCGAAGCGGCGGAGCAAGCCAGTACGCGCCAAGATGAAGCGCGTCAAGTAGCGCAAGAGAGGCAATCTGCCAGTGCCGAGGCGCAAAAACTTTTGGCGGAAGCGGAAGCTGCCGTTGCCACGCAAAACGCCAAGCTGACCGCTTTGGAAGCAAGCCTTAAGCGCATTGCAGAGGATTTGGCTGAGATAGAAAAAACTGAAGCCTCGGCCAATGAAGATTTGCAAGCGGCGGGTTTTGAGACAGCTTTGTTGGAGACGATGGAGGCTGCCCGCGAAGCGATGGACACGGCGCGTGGGGCGCATGCGCAAGCACAGGCCGAATTGGATGGGTTGAAAAGCCGTCGCGAGGCGCGCGATTTGCGGCTGCAACGGATTGGCGAGGACATCACGCAATGGACGCAGCGCAGCACGGCGGCCAATGACCAGATTGAAGCGCTCGTGACGCGCCAGACCAGTGTCACGGAAGAAGTCGCTAATTATGAAAACGTTCCTGCGTCGCTTGTCGAGAAGCGCAGCCAGTTGGCCGATTTGATTGTCACTGCCGAGGCCAAGCGTCAAACTGCCGCCGATAAATTGGCGGGGGCGGAAACCGCATTGGCTGAGGCGGATGCCAAGGCGCGTGATATTCAGGCCATTGTTGGCCAGACGCGCGAAACGCAAGCACGGTTAGAGGCAACGCTTGAGGCCAATCGCTTACGCCTTGAAGAGGCCGGCCAGCGCACCCGCGAAGCGTTGCACATTGAGCCAGATAAAGCTTTGGCGGTGTCGGGGCATGACCCAGAGATGCCGTTTCCCGAAGCCGAGGATATGGAAAGCAAGCTTGATAAATTGCGTCGGGAGCGCGAAAATCTCGGCGGCGTGAATCTGCGTGCCGAGGAAGAGGCTGAAGAAATCCAGACGCAAATCACCGCGATGACGGCTGAGCACGAAGAATTATCCACGGCCATCAATAAGTTGCGCCATGGCATCGGCCAATTAAACCGCGAAGGTCGCCAGCGTTTATTGGCGGCTTTTGAAACGGTGAACGGGCATTTCGAGCGTTTGTTCACGCAATTATTTGGCGGCGGCACGGCGAATTTGACGCTGACCGAAAGCGACGACCCGTTGGAGGCTGGTTTGGAAATTATTGTTCATCCGCCGGGCAAGAAGCCGCAAGTGATGTCGCTATTGTCGGGGGGCGAGCAAGCGCTGACCGCGATGGCATTGATTTTCGCGGTTTTCTTGACCAATCCGTCGCCGATTTGTGTGCTCGATGAGGTCGACGCGCCGTTGGATGATTCCAATGTTGAGCGTTTTTGCAATCTGGTGAAAGAGATTTCTGACGAAACGGGCACGCGCTTTTTGGTCATTACCCACCACGCCTTGAGCATGGCGCGGATGGATAGATTGTTTGGCGTGACCATGCAGGAGCGCGGTGTCAGTCAGCTTTTATCGGTTGATTTGGCAACGGCAGAAGAATTTGCTGAGACGGGTCGCGACAAAATCACAGATGAAGAAAAAGATTCAATTAAAACATTAGGTTAGCTGATTATAGGGCGCTTGACATTCGCGGCGTTTAAACCTAATCTGCGCCTCAACTGGATGGCGGAAACCCTAAGTTTTTGGGGTGTTTTTGAAGATTTTAACGCTTCAAATATCCATCCGAAGGAGACGGACGATGCCCAAGCGCGATCGCCTAGATGCTTTGGAAGAAAAGATTTCCGCGACACGGCAACGGCAGATGCCTTCTCAGCAGGCGGGTGCCAATGCCAGTATGTTGGGTTTGGCGTATCGTCTGCTGATTGAGATATTAGCGGGTATTGGCGTTGGTGGGTTTGTCGGTTGGTGGATTGATAAGGTGTTGGATACCAAGCCTGTCATGATGTTGGTATTATTGGCGCTTGGTATGGGCGCTGGTTTGATGAATTCAATCCGCACGGTGAACGAGATGCGCCGTAAGCAGGATGCGAGAGAAGCGGCGGCGCGCCGCGAGAACGAGGAGTAGAGCGTGGCGGATGAAAGTAACGCAGAAGGTGGCCTTGGCATCGACCCGATGCACCAGTTTGAGGTGTACCCGATTGTTGAGCTGCCCGCTATTGCTGGCATAAATACGACATTTACGAATGCTTCTTTATGGATGGTGCTGGCGATTGGTCTGTCTAGTCTGTTTATGATTGCGGCGTCGCGTGGCACATCGATTGTGCCGGGTCGTATGCAAATGATGGGCGAATTGGCCTACAGCTTTATCGCCAATATGATTAAAGACAATATTGGCACGAAAGGCATGAAATATTTCCCGTTTATTTTCTCGCTGTTCATGTTCATTTTATTTTGCAATATGCTCGGCATGCTGCCGTATAGTTTTACGGTGACCAGTCATCTGATTGTCACATTTGCACTGGCGGCGGTGGTGTTTGTGTTGGTGACGCTGGTTGGTTTTTTCCATCATGGCATTGGCTTTTTGAAGCTGTTTGTGCCGTCGGGCATCCCGATGGTTTTGATGCCGTTGCTGGTGGTTATCGAGATTATTTCTTATCTAACGCGCCCTATTAGTCTGTCGGTACGTCTGTTCGGCAATATGATGGCGGGGCATACAATGTTGAAAATTTTTGGCGGTTTCGTGGTTGGCTTGAGTTCAGCTGGTCTTGTGCCGCTGGCCGTTGCGCCGTTTGCGATGATGGTCGCCTTTACGGGTCTTGAACTCCTGCTTGCTGGTTTGCAGGCTTATGTGTTCACAATTTTGACCTGTATTTATCTTAATGAAGCTATTCATATGGATCACTAGTATTTATAACAATTCAACTTAACTAACGCCTACGGGCATTTTTGGAGGTTAAAATCATGGAAGCAGAAGCAGCAAAACTCATTGGCGCCGGTATCGCGTGTGTCGCTCTGGCGGGCGCAGGCATCGGGATTGGCACGATTTTCGGTAATTTCTTGGCAGGTGCGTTGCGCAATCCAAGCGCGGCGCAAGGCCAATTCCCGAACCTACTGCTAGGCTTTGCGCTTGCAGAAGCAACAGGTTTGTTTGGTCTGATTATTGCCCTTATCCTGCTGTTTGTTGTTTAGGCAACTTTAGCGGTTAAAGGAGGCGGTCAATGCCACAGCTTGATCCGAGTACATTTGACACTCAGCTTTTTTGGCTGACGATTTGCTTCGTCACGCTTTATCTGGTGATGGCGGTGTTTGTCTTGCCGCGCATCACGAATACATTGGCGGCACGGGCAGCTCAGCTAGAGGGCGATTTGATGCAAGCCGAAGCCTTGCGCGATAAAGCAGAAACCGCGCTTGCGGCGTACGAGGAGGCACTCGCGCAGGCACGCACGCGTGCTTTAGGGCTGGCGCAGGATATGCGTGGCGAGGTGCAAGCCGATATTGACCGTCAAAAAGCAGAGCTTGATGCCAAGCTTGCCGAGCAGTCGCAAGCTGCCGAGGCACGTTTGATGGAAGTGCGCACCGCGGCATTGGATGGTTTGCGCGATGCGGCGCAAGATATTGTCGGTGATGTCATGGTCGCGATTGGCGCAGATGCGCCCGATAAAAAGGCCATAACCAAAGCCCTTGATAAAGTAACCGCAGGATAATTGCTGATGTTTGATGAAAGTTTTTTTGTAGCGCTCGCTTTTGCCACGGTCATCGGGGCGTTTATTTATTTTGGTCTGCCGAAGCGGGTTTTGACATCATTGGATGAGAAATCATCGGCGATTGCGGACGAATTAGAGCGCGCCCGTGCGTTGCGCGTTGAGGCTGAAAAAGTGTTGGCCGATTATGAAAAGCAAGCCAAGCAGGCTGAAGCCCAAGCCGAAGAAATCATCGCTCAGGCGAAAGAAACCGCCGAGCGCACCACGGCTGAAGCCTATACGGCGATGCAAGCCATGATGGCGCGTCGTACCAAGCAGGCCGAACAAAAAATCACCCGCGCCGAAGAGCAGTTGCAAAAAGAAATCCGCGCCGCGATTACCTCTGTCGCGGTCGAGGCGGCGGCGCAGTTGGTGGCGACGGGTCTCAGCGCGAAGGCCGCCAAAAAAATGGTCGATGATAATATCGCCGAATTAGGCACGCGGCTTAACTAGTTCTATTTTTTCAAACTGATGGGTTGCGCGCGGGCGCGTTGGTCTTGCGCTTGATAGCGCGGCCAGCTTTCTGCCGCCAATATGCGTTGGCTGATGGGGTCTTGGCTGAGGCGGTCGCGGTAGACCCATAAATTAGCCATGACTTTTTGTACGTAATCGCGTGTTTCGGGCGCGGGGATGCTTTCGATAAACAGCAAGGGGTCGCTGACTTCTTTTAGTTCGCGTTGCCAACGCCGCACATTACCGGGCCCGCCATTATAGCCCGCCAATGTCAGAATCAGACTGTCATCGAAATATTTTTTGCTCATCAGCAGGGTTAGATATTGGCGGCCAATCTTTAAGTTTAAATCATTGTCGAGCAGTTGGTCGCGCCCCGCGCGGCGATAAAGCGAACGGTCGCCCGTGATGAATGCTGCCGTACTCGGCATGATTTGCATCAGGCCACGTGCGCCCGCATGCGATTTGGCGCGCGATTTAAAGCGGCTCTCTTGGCGGATAAGGGCATAGACCAAAGCGCGGTCGACAGGCCCGATGGCGATATTGACCAAAGGATAATTGCTTTCATAAAGCGGCAGGGGAATGCCATTTGCGATGCGCCCGCCAAGCCGTGTCGCCAGTGCCAGTTGAACGGCGGGGTAATCATGCTCGCGGGCATAGGATAGCAAAGCGCGCGCTTCTTGCTCGTTGAGGCGCTCTTGCAGATAGAGTAATTCCTGCTCCGCCCACTCGTTTTGCTCGGCTTCGCGCAGAGCCGCCGCCCGACGCAAGGCCGGATGATTGGCAAACAAAGTGCCACTATTATCATCGGCGCGACGCCAATCAATCGCCAGACCATTGCGCATATGTTGCATGGCCAGTAAGGCATAAAAATGTGCGCCCGTGCTAGCGGCGGCGCGCAAATGCACTTCGGCGCGGGCGACTTCACCGGTCTCGCGCAATATCCGTGCCGCCCAATACGAGGCCTGCGCACTCAGGCGCGCGCTCGCGGTGCGATTATGCGCCAAATGCTCAAAATGGGTGATGGCCAATTCGGTTTTGCCCATGCGATAAGCGGCAAGGCCAGCGTGCCAATCGGCCTTTTGCACGATGCGCCGCGAACGCGTGGCTTGTTGCGCAAGCTTTAAGGCTTCGGGTACTTTGCCCTCAATATAATAAGAGCGCGCAATCAGCGATTTTAGGAAATCAGTTTCTGCCGCTCTCAGGCGGAGGTCTTGGGCGGGGGCGCTGATATATCTGAGCGCTTGGGTCGGGCGTTCACGTCGCACTAGACTGCGGACTTCGTTTTTGATACGCCGCGCGGTTCGGTTGCGGAACAGGCTTTCGCCTCGGCTCAGTTTTTCGTTGAAATAGACACGCGAGGGCGGTCGCTTAGGCATGGAAACACCCCGAGGCTTACGCTTTTTCGCCAGTTTGTAGACCTGCCACGCACGCGGTTGGTCGGCATGATTTTTCAGCCAATCGCGCAGTTCAGTCCAACGGGCGCGATAGGCTGTCGGGTGCATATAACGTTGAAACAGCACATGTCCCATCAGCAGCGTGTCGTCGAGTTGCGCGATTAAGCGGTCGGCGCGTCGCCATTTAGCGTTTTCTTGCAGCTCGAATATATTTTTATACAAAACCGCGTCGGGCAATTTGGCGGGCGCTTCGTAGTGCGGACGCGCAAGCGGCGTAGGCACGGCGTGTGCGTGGGTCGAGAGAATCGCGCAGCTCAAAATGGTGATGATGAAAAGGTTTCTCATGCGTCGGGCAGCTGCTTTTTCAGCGCGCATAAATCCGCCCACACATCTGACTTGCTTTCGGGGCGGCGCAGGACATAAGCAGGGTGCAAAAGCGGCATGGCTTTGATGTTCAGCCCCTCTGGGTCGTAGTTTTGCCATTGCCCGCGCAGTCTGGTGATGCCGATTTGGGTTTGCAAAAGTGTCTTGCAGGCGATATTGCCCGCCAGCAGCAGGATGTCTGGCTTTGCCAGTTCGATATGGCGTGCGATGAAGGGTTTGCAAATGGCGATTTCTTCGGGCGATGGGTTACGATTGCCCGGCGGTCGCCACGCAACGATATTGGAGATATATAGATTTTCTGTGCGGCTTACGCCAATCGCAGCCAGCATCGTATCGAAGAATTGACCCGACACACCGACAAAAGGTTTGCCTTGGCGGTCTTCATCTTGGCCGGGAGCTTCGCCGACGAGCATGATTTTTGCGCCCGCGACCCCGTCGCTAAAGACGGTGTTTTTGGCACTGGCTTTGAGAGCGCAGCCGTCAAAATCTTGCATGGCTTGTTGTAAGGCAGCGAGCGTGTCGGCGTCCGCGGCTAATTGATGCGCTTCGGCGACATTGGCATCGGTATCCATCTGCTCTTGCGGGGGCGCAGGCTTTGCAATGTTGGTTGGAGGCGGCGGCGGTGTCTCGATATAGTGATTGAGCGGCGCATCGGCAAGCACATCGGTGCAGCCTGCCTCTATGTGCTGGCGCAGAAAATCAATTATCTGATTTTGCGTCAGTGTACTCATTTTGCTGCCCCTCTCTTAGTAGAGCCGAATCTCACTCTGCGGCAATAGTAACACGACATCGCATCATATGGGGTGTCAATTGCGCCTCATCTAGTTTGGGATATGATATAAGTCGGTTTTCTGCTATATAGAGCAAAACATGTAACGGAGCATAAAATGAGTGATTTACCAGTAAATCAGGTTAATGCGCGGCAGGGGTGGGCTTTGGCGCCCGAAGAACGCGAGGGTATGGAATATGATGTGGTGATTGTCGGCGGGGGGCCTGCGGGTTTGTCGGCGGCGATACGTTTGAAGCAACTGGCGGCTGAAAAGAATCAGGAAGTCTCTGTGTGCGTGTTGGAAAAAGGCTCTGAAATCGGCGCGCATATTTTATCGGGCGCGGTTGTCGACCCCGTTGGTATTGAGCGTTTGTTTCCAGATTGGGAAGACATGGGCGCGCCGTTAGAGACTAAGGTGAGCGCAGATAGGTTTCTCGTGCTTGGTGCGACGAGCGCGTTTCCACTGCCGAACTTCATGCTGCCGCCCTTGATGAAAAATCACGGCAATTATATTGCGAGCCTTGGCAATGTGGCGCGTTGGTTGGCCGAACAGGCGGAGGCTTTGGGCGTTGAGATTTATCCGGGCTTTGCTGCTGCCGAATTGCTGTTTGACGATAACGGCGCGGTGCGCGGTGTTGCCACGGGCGATATGGGTGTGTCGAAAACTGGCGAGAAAAAAGACGGCTGGATGGCGGGTATGGAATTGCTGGCTAAATATACATTGCTCGGCGAAGGCGTGCGGGGGTCTTTGTCGAAAGCCGCGATTGCCGAATACGCGCTCGATAAGGATAGCGATTACCAGAAATTCGGCCTTGGTATCAAAGAGTTATGGCAGGTTGACCCATCGAAACATAAACCAGGTTACGTGCAGCACACATTGGGTTGGCCGTTGGATAATAAAACGGGTGGCGGTTCATGGCTGTATCACTTTGGCGATAATTTCGTCTCGATTGGCTTTGTGACCCATCTGAATTATCAGAACCCGCATTTGTCGCCTTATGATGAGTTTCAGCGGTTTAAAATGCACCCTGCGATTAAGCCGTTGCTGGAAGGTGGCAAGCGGGTTTCTTATGGCGCGCGTGCGATTACCGAAGGCGGCTATCAATCTGTGCCGAAACTGGCTTTTCCGGGTGGCGCGCTGATTGGCTGTGCGGCGGGGTTTGTCAATGTGCCGCGCATTAAGGGCAGTCATAACGCGATGGAAACGGGCATTATGGCTGCTGAAGCGGCGTTTGACGCGGTGGCGATGGGGCGCGCGCACGATGAATTAGAGGCCTATCAGGCGGCGTATGACACATCGCGCGTTGCCAAGGAACTGAAAAAAGTGCGCAATGTGAAGCCGCTGCTGTCGCGGTTCGGCAATTTTGTCGGGACGATTTTGGGCGGCGCAGAAATGTGGATGCGCACTCTGGGCATTGGCCTGCCGTTTACGTTGAGCCATGGTAAACCAGACCATGCGACCTTGAAAAAGGCTTCTGAATGCGACCCGATTGATTATCCAAAACCTGACAATGAAGTGTCTTTTGACAAATTGTCGTCGGTGTTTTTGGCGGCGACCAATCACGAAGAAGACCAGCCGGCGCATTTGACATTAAAAGACGCTTCCGTGCCGATTGATGTTAATTTGCCTGATTATGACGAGCCTGCGCAGCGTTATTGTCCGGCGGGTGTGTATGAGATTGTGGCCGAAGAAAATGGCGATAATCCGCGCTTGCAAATCAATGCGCAGAACTGTGTGCATTGCAAGACATGCGATATTAAATGCCCAAGCCAGAACATCAACTGGGTTGTGCCAGAAGGCGCGGGCGGGCCGAATTACCCGAATATGTAGAACCTAGTGTCGGTTGTTGTATGGAGTTGGTAAATTGATTTTGCGAAAAAAGATTCTCATAGGTCTTGCGGTGCTCGGCGTGCTGATTTCTATCGGCGCGGTTTATTTGTCGGCGCGGGTTAATCAATATATTGCCGACCAAGGGGCATCGGGGGCTTATCTGGCGGCGAGCCAAGCGACGCGCATTAACGATGCCGCCGCTGCGGGGGATTATTGGCTGCGCGCTTTAAGAAGCCGACCCGATACGCTGCCACTGTTGCACTCGGCTTTGCAGGCGCAAGTCTTGGCGGGGTCGCTCCGTCAGGCGATTGATACGGCGGAACGCATTATCGAGGTGGAAGAAGACAATCAGTCGGCACGAGTTTTGCTCGCCGTACATGCGCTCAAGCAGGGACAGCACGAGACCGCGACAGCGCATTTGAACAAGATGCGTGCGGGCCCATTCGCCGAAATTCTAACCCCGAATATCCGTTTATGGGTGGCGCTTGGGGGGGGTGACGAGGCGGCGGTCGCGCGGGTGATTGAGCAATTAGCTCGCGGTGCGGTGTTTGCGTCTGTTCCGCTATCGCAAGCGGCGCAAGTTCTGGAGCTGAACGGCGACAGCAAGGCCGCCAAGAGCCACTACGCCGATGCGGTGCGGGCAGGGGGGGCGCGTTATTTGTTTTTCACGCTTTCTTATGGCGCGTTTTTGCATCGCCAAGGCGAGACAGCGCAGGCGCGTAAATTATATCAATTTTTTGCCGATAGGAATCTTGAGAACGCCCATATCAAAGCGGCACAGGCGCAGCTTTTAGAAGACGCGCCCCTGCCGATAGAACGCAACGCGCAAGCGGGTCTTGCGGGGGCTTTTGCCGCGATTGCCGAGATTATGCAGAGCGAGCAGCGTCTTGATTTGGCGTTGAGTTCTTTTCGTTTGGCGGCGTATCTTGCACCGCAAAATGACCGCGTCGCGTTTGCCATTGGAGGGCTGCTAGGAGAACAAAAGCGTCATTTGGAAGCGGCCGAACAATTCGCCAGCATCGCGCCCGATGCTATTTCGTATCACGCGGCGCAAATCCAGCGCGGGCAAATGTTGTTTCTGGCGGGTCAGTCTGAGGCCGCCATTGCGGTTCTCAAAGCGCAGCACGAAGCGTATCCGCAAGACCGCGATACGTTAATCTCGCTCGGCGATGTGTATCGCAGCGCGCATCGTTATGACGAGGCAGAGGCGGCCTATCATAAAGCGATTGAGATGAGCGACGAGGTTGTCGCACGCGATTGGTATTTGTATTTCGCGCGCGGGATGATGCGCGACCAGTTGGATAATTGGGACATGGCGGAGATTGATTTGCAGCGCGCGCGTAAGCTGTCGGGTGACGAGCCGAATGTGCTGAATTATCTCGGCTATAGCTGGATTGACCGAGGTATTTATCTGGATGAAGGGCTGAAGATTATTTCGCAAGCGGTCAAGAAAGACCCTAAAAACGGCGCTTATATTGATAGTTTGGGGTGGGGCTATTATCGCCTCGGCAAATATGACGAAGCGTTGCTCTATCTTGAACGCGCGGCGCAAATTGAATCCGCCGACCCCGTCATTGCCGATCATTTGGGCGATACGCTATGGCGCGTCGGGCGCAAAATTGAGGCGCGCTATCAGTGGCGCAAGGCGTTGGCTTTCGACCCAAGTGACGAAGAGATTGAAAAGATTGAGCGCAAATTACTCACAGGACTAGGCGCACCCGAAAAGAAAAATCCGAAAGCGCATGTGCCACGCGGCGGCACGGCCATCTAATGACACTGACGCTGCACGCGCCCGCTAAAATAAATCTCAGCCTGCGTGTGCGCGGTCGCCGCGCGAATGATGGCTATCACATATTGGAGAGCTTGGTCGCCTTTGCCGATATAGGCGACGCGCTGCATTTGGCAAAAGGCGAGGCACGCTTCACGCTTGCAGGGGTATTTGGCGATGCCATCACGGGCGATAATCTGGTGCTGCAAGCTATGGTCGCGCTTGAGGCGGCGGTGGGGCGGTCATTGCCGAGCGATATAAAATTGGACAAGAATCTTCCTATTGCTTCGGGTTTGGGCGGCGGGTCGGCTGATGCCGCCGCTGTTTTGCGGGGGGGCATCCATATCCATGGGCTAGAAATTTCCGAGGCCGACATGGCCGCCATCGCTGCGTCTTTGGGGGCGGATGTGCCGGTTTGTCTTTCCTCTGCGCCGTCTTGGATGACGGGTATTGGGCATGATGTGGTGCGGCTGGCTGATTTGCCCTTGGTTGATATTGTGCTGGTAAACCCGCATGTGCCATTGCCGACGCGGGATGTGTTTGCCGCGTTGGGCGCGTCTGAAAATATGCTGCCCGAACAAGCGATGCCTGCGGGGTTTTCGACGTTAGAGGATTTGTGCGATTTTTTGCGCACGCAAGGCAATGATTTGCAAGCCCCTGCGACTGTTTTAGTGCCGCAAATTGGCGATTGTCTCGCTAGCTTGCAGAAAGCGGGGGCTGTTTATGCCGCGATGAGTGGCTCGGGTGCGAGTTGTTTTGGCCTTTGTGCGCCGCGCACGGGCGATGATGTCGCGGCGAGCTATCGCGGTATAAGGCGCGATGATTGGGTGATGGCGGGGCGGCTAATAGGCGCGGGCGATACAAAAATCGACCAAGCGTAGCAGCACGGCGCGGGTTTCGCTGTTTTTGAACAGGCCGAGGGCATCCTTGGCTTTTTCGCCATAATGCGCCGCGCGCGCGACCGTGTCGGCCAGCGCATTGGTTTGGTGGATAAGCTCGAGGGCTTCGGCAAAGCGCGTGTCATCGGATGGATGCGCGACGACTTCTTCCCAGAACTGGCGTGCCGCGTCATCGCCGCGATGATAGGCGAGAATAACGGGCAGGGTCATTTTGCCTTCGCGGAAATCCTCGCCCGTATTTTTGCCGAGCGTCTGCGCGATGCTGCCATAATCAAGTGCATCGTCAATTAGCTGAAAGGCGATGCCCAGATTGCGTCCATAGGAGGCCAGCGCGTCAATCTCATTGGCTGAGGCATCGGCAACGACGCCACCGACTTCTGCGGCGGCGGCAAATAAGGCGGCGGTTTTAGCGTCGATGATTTGCAGATATTTGTCTTCGCTGATTTGCGCATTGTTCATTTCGGCGAGTTGCATGACTTCGCCCTCGGCGATGACGGCGGCGGCGTTGGATAAAATATCGAGCGCGGGCAGGCTTTTCGCCGCGACCATCATACGGAAAGCTTGGCCGAGTAAAAAATCGCCGACCAGCACGCTGGCGGAATTGCTCCAGAGTTTGCGCGCTGTCGGTTGCCCGCGACGCATATCGCTGTCATCGACGACATCATCGTGCAGCAATGTGGCGGTGTGCATATATTCAACCGCCGCCGCCATGAGGATAGGGTGCGTGTCGTCTTTTTCATGTCCAGAAAGCCGCGCCGCCGATAGCGTTAAAAGCGGGCGCAGACGCTTGCCGCCCGCGCCGATTAAATGCTCAGAAATGTCAGGAATAAGCGTCGCCGCCGAGTGCATATGCTTGGCGATGGTGTCCTCAACGCCCCTCAATTCATCGGCAAACAGAAGCTGTAGCTCGCCGAGTACATCATCGGTGGCGTGTGCGGTCTCGCTAAAGTTAATGATTTCTGCCATAATAAGCCTTTCTGGCGTGATTATCTGCTAAATGACTCTAAGGTCAAGAAAAACACGGCGAGACAAACTGATGCACCAGCAAGACGACAACATACGCTATACGCATGATGGGTTTTTGGGCGATAGGCTGCGCCTCAAACAGCCGAGGGATGGCTTTCGCTCAGGCCATGATGCGGTTTTATTGGCGGCGGCGGCCGATGCGCCCGAAAATGGGCATATCGCTGAATTGGGCAGTGGCGCGGGCGTGGCTTCGCTGTGTTTTGCTGCGCGGCGACCCGATGCGCAGGTGACGGGTATCGAGCTTGATGATGCGTTGGTTGCTGTGGCGCAGGAAAATGCGCAAGCCAATGATTTAGCGGCGCGGGCGCATTTTAAGGTCGGCGATGTGACGGGCGCGTTTAGCGCGTTACACATGATTGCCAATAGTTTTGATGAGGTCATCGCCAATCCGCCGTTTTATGAATCGGGCGCGGTGTCTGAACTGGCGCATGACGGTAAGGCGCGGGCGCATATTGGCGAAGAAGGCACGTTGGATAATTGGGTCAAATGCGCGGCGGCACTGACGAAAGCGAAGGGTCATGTGGTTTTTATTCATCGGGCGGATGCGCTCGGGCAGCTTTTGACGGTGATGCAAAAGCGCTTGGGCGATTTGCATGTGCTGCCGATTTTGCCGAAACCTGCGCGCGCGGCGACGCGTGTGCTTATTCGAGGGCAGCGTGATGCGCGCGCGCCAGTGACGCTTTTGCCGCCGTTTGTTCTGCAAGATAGCGATGGCAATGCGAGCACCGCCGCCGAGGCTGTGCTGCGCCATGGCGCGATGCTTGCTTTTACGGAGGCTGGCGGGTAATTATCTGCAATGACTTTGTTACGCGGAATGGAAAACATATGACCGTCAAAAAGCCGCCGAGCTTTCAAGACCTCATTCTCGATTTGCAACGCTATTGGGCCGACCAAGGCTGCGTGGTGTTGCAACCTTACGACATGGAAATGGGCGCGGGAACATTTCATCCCGCGACTATTTTGCGCGCCTTGGGGTCAGAGCCTTGGAAGGCGGCCTATGTGCAGCCATCACGCCGCCCTACGGATGGTCGCTATGGCGAAAATCCAAACCGTTTTCAGCATTATTATCAGTTTCAAGTGGTGCTGAAACCATCGCCAGATAACATCCAAGAGCTTTATTTAGAAAGCCTGAAAGTGTTGGGCATTGACCCGTTGCAGCACGATATCCGCTTTGTCGAGGATGACTGGGAAAGCCCGACTTTGGGGGCGTGGGGACTGGGCTGGGAAGTTTGGTGCGACGGTATGGAAGTGTCGCAATTTACGTATTTTCAGCAAGTCGGCGGCATTGATTGCGAGCTTGTCACGGGCGAGCTGACCTATGGGTTGGAACGCTTGGCGATGTATGTGCAAGGCACAGATAATGGTTTCGCGCTTGATTATAACGGCGCGGGCGTGAGCTATGGCGATGTGTTTCATCGCTCTGAGGTTGAGTTTTCGCATTATAATTTTGAAGCCGCCACTACGGATATTTTATTCAGGCATTTTGAAGATGCCGAAGCGGAGTGTCTGCAATTGGTTGAAAAAGGCTTGGCGCTGCCGGCCTATGACCAATGTATGAAGGCCAGTCATAATTTTAATTTGCTGGATGCACGCGGGGTTATTTCGGTGACCGAGCGACAGGCCTATATTGGCCGTGTGCGTGCGTTGTCCAAAGCATGTGCCGAGGCATGGCTAGATGGCTGATTTACTGATTGAGCTATATTCGGAAGAAATTCCAGCCGGCATGCAAGCGGATGCGGCGGCGCAATTAGAGCGCCATGTCGCAAAGTTTTTGGCTAAGTGCGATGTGACTGCGAAAAATTTGGCGGCGCATGTGTCGCCGCAGCGCATCGCGCTTTTGGCGGACGGCTTGCCGACCGATTTACCCGCCCGCAAAGAAGAGCGCAAAGGGCCTCGTGTGGATGCACCTGAAAAAGCGATTGAGGGTTTCTTGCGTGCCAATGATTTGGATGCTGTCGAGGCTTTGTCGGTGCGCGACGACAAAAAGGGCGCGTTTTACGTGCTTGAAATTGATGAACCCGCACGGCCTTTGGCTGACGCACTGGCGGTGTTTATGCCCGCGATGATTGCGGGATTCCAATGGCCAAAATCGATGCGCTGGGGCGATAAGGACTTGCGCTGGGTGCGTCCGTTGCGCGCTATTTTGTGCGTTTTTGATGGCGCGATTGTGCCGTTTGAAATCGATGGCCTGAAAAGTGGCGATACGACTTTCGGGCATCGGTTTATGGCACCCGACGCGCTGCGCATAAGCCGCGCGAAAGATTATTCGGGGGCGCTCGAGAAAGCCCGTGTGCTGGTCGACGTATCGGCACGCCAAACCATGATTGAGCGCGGTGCGCTTGCATTGGCGAAAGAGGCGGGGTGCAGCTTGGTCGAAGATGCGGCGCTTATTCAAGAAACGGCGGGACTGGTCGAATGGCCGGTGCCGTTGTTGGGACGCATCGACGACACATTTATGGATGTGCCAGAAGAAGTGCTGATTTCGGTGATGCGCACGCACCAAAAATATTTTGCTTTGCGGGGCAAAGACGGGAAACTCGCGCCGTATTTCATCACGATTTCGAATATGGTGACAGCCGATAATGGCGCGGCGATTATCGCGGGCAATGAACGTGTGTTGCGCGCCCGCTTGTCGGATGCCCGCTTCTTTTGGGATCAAGACCGCAAAGAAACATTGGAGAGCCGTTTGCCTGCGTTGGAAAAAATTACGTTTCAAGCCGACTTGGGAACGGTGGCGCAAAAAGCCGACCGCATCGCTAAACTGACCGCAGAATTGGCCGCGCCTCTGGGGGCAGATCCCAAACTGGCCGCGCAGGCGGGGGCGTTGTGCAAGGCCGATTTAACCTCGGGCATGGTCTATGAGTTTCCCGAATTGCAGGGCATTATGGGCGGTTATTATGCCCGCCATGACGGCTTGGGCGACACGGTCGCCGACGCTATCGCCACGCATTACAGCCCGCTTGGGCCGCGTGATGCTATCCCCGATACGCCCGAAGGTCGCGCTGTCGCGCTTGCCGATAAAATCGATACATTGACGGGCTTCTGGTCGATTGACGAAAAGCCAACGGGGTCGAAAGACCCTTATGCGTTGCGACGTGCGGCGTTGGGGGTCATCCGAATTTTGCGCGAAACGGATTGCCGCCTTGCTTTGCGCGATGTGTTCGAGAAGGCTTTTTCGTTGCACAAGGCGAAGGGCAAAGCGCCTGTCGATGATTTGCTCGGCTTTCTTGCCGACCGCCTGAAGGTCTATTTGCGCGACCAAGGCATTGACCATGATGTGGTGAGCGCGGTTTTTGCGTTGGGCAGCGATGATGTCGTGGCGCTTGTGACGCGTGCTGAGCATGTCGCGCGGTTTTTGAGCAGCGATGATGGTGCTAATTTGCTAGCGGCTTTTAAGCGTGCGCATGGTATTTGCACCAAGGCCAAGCACGATGCATCGAATGTCGATGACAGCCTATTGGTTGAAGATGCCGAGCGCGCTTTGCACGCCGCGATTGAGAAAGTCGCGAGCGCACCCGTCGATGATTTGGCGGCGTATGCGGCCTATCTCGATAGTCTGGCGACGTTGCGCGTGCCGGTCGATGCGTTTTTTGACGCGGTTATGGTCAATGACGATGACGCTAAAATCAGGCATAATCGTTTATCTTTGTTGCGGGCGCTTATTGAGCAGATGCGCCGCGCGGCCGATTTTGAATTGATTGAATAGGTGGATGTGATGAGCGAGCGCAAACTTGTTTATGCTTTCGCGGACGGGTTTGCCGAGGGGGGCGCTGATATGAGCGACCAACTCGGCGGTAAGGGCGCAAATCTAGCGGAAATGTGTCGCATGGGGTTGCGCGTGCCGCCGGGGTTCACGCTGACGGCTGATATTTGCACGCATTACAACACGCATGATGGCGTCTTTCCTGATGGTTTGAAGCAGCAGGTCGAAGAAGCCCTTGCGCGTCTTTCCAACGATATGGGCATGACGTTTGGCGATAAGCTGAACCCGCTTTTGGTGTCGGTGCGTTCAGGCTCGCGTGCCTCGATGCCGGGCATGATGGATACGGTGCTCAATCTTGGTCTTAATGATGAAACTGTTGAAAGCATGGCTAAAAAAACGGGAGATGCGCGGTTTGCGTGGGACAGCTATCGCCGCTTTCAGCAAATGTATGGCGATGTGGTGATGGGCGTTGCGCATGATTCCTTCGAGGAAATCATTGATGATTATAAGTTCGAGAACGCGCTGGCATTGGATGCCGATTTGGACGCCGATGATTGGCGCGATATTTCCACGCGCTTTGGCAAAATGATTGAGCAAGAAGCTGGCAGCCCGTTTCCGCAAGATGCGCATGCTCAGCTATGGGGCGCGATTGGGGCTGTGTGTGAGAGCTGGAATAATCAGCGTGCGCAAACCTATCGCACCCTGCACGATATTCCAGATGATTGGGGCACAGCCGTTAATGTTCAGTCGATGGTGTTTGGTAATTTGGGCGATACCAGTGCCACGGGCGTTGCTTTTACGCGCAATCCGTCGACGGGTGAGAATGTGATTTACGGCGAATATTTGCTCAAGGCGCAGGGCGAGGATGTCGTGGCGGGCATCCGCACGCCGCTTTTTCTGACCAAGGCCGCGCGCGAAGAAGCCGCCATGCAGGATTTGTCTTTAGAAGAAGCGCTGCCCGATGCGTATCGCGAATTGGTCGGGGTGTTCGCCAAATTGGAACGCCATTTCGCCGATATGCAAGATATCGAGTTCACTGTGCAAAATGGGCGATTGTTTATTTTGCAAACCCGCACGGGCAAACGCACCACGAAGGCGGCGCTTAAAATCGCTGTCGATTTGGTCGCAGAAGGCGTGATTAACGAAGAACAGGCGGTGATGCGAATCGAGCCTGAGACACTGGAACAGCTCTTGCACCCGACGCTCGACCCGCGCGCGCGGGTCGAGGTGCTGACCAAAGGCCTGCCTGCTTCGCCGGGGGCAGCCAGTGGCAAAATCGTGTTTTCGTCAGATAAGGCAGAAGAATTAGCCGCACAAGGCGAGAAACTGGTGTTGGTGCGGATGGAAACCAGTCCAGAAGATATCCATGGCATGTATGCCGCGCAGGCTATTTTGACCTCGCGTGGTGGCATGACCAGCCATGCCGCCGTGGTGGCGCGGGGGCTTGGGCGACCGTGTATTTCGGGCGCGGGTCAGTTGCTGATTGACTATGACGCACAGATAGCGCGCATCGGCGATATTGAGTTACGCGAAGGCGATGTGATTACGGTCGATGGCACGTCGGGTCGTGTTATGGCGGGCGAAGTGCCAACGCTAGAGCCAGAATTGAGCGGCGATTTCGCTACGCTGATGGCGTGGACGGATGCCGCCCGCACGATGGATATTCGAACCAATGCCGAGACCGTCGCTGAGGCAGAACGTGCGCGTCGGTTAGGGGCGCAAGGGATAGGCCTTTGCCGCACCGAGCATATGTTTTTTGACCCGCAACGGATTCTCCATGTGCGGCAAATGATTTTGGCACAAGACGCAGCAGCACGCGAAAGTGCTCTGGCGGCGTTAGAACCAGAACAGCGCGGCGATTTCGTTAAATTATTCACCATTATGCAAGGCTTGCCCGTGACCATTCGGCTACTTGACCCGCCGCTGCACGAGTTTCTGCCTGCCATTGACGATGATGTCAGCCCGCTTGCGGCGGCTTCGGGCGATACGCCTGAAGGGGTGCGCGCGACGATTCAAGCGATGGCGGAAACCAATCCGATGCTTGGCCATCGCGGCAGTCGTCTGGCGATGACCGCGCCAGATATTTACGCCATGCAATTGCGCGCTATTTTTGGCGCGATGCAAGATGTCGCAGGGGTCAGCCAAGTCGAAATCATGTTCCCGCTTATCGCCGAGCCGCAGGAGCTTTCGCGGATGATGGCGCTGGTGCCAGATATCGCGGTGGCGTTTGATATTGATGAAAGTGCGTATCAGCTTGGCACGATGATTGAAGTCCCGCGCGCGGCGTTGCTGGCCGATAAAATAGCCGAACAGGCGGCGTTTTTCTCGTTTGGGACGAATGATTTGACGCAAACAACATTCGGTATGAGCCGCGATGATGCGGGTGGTTTTTTGCCGCATTATGTGGCCGAGGGCATTTTGGCACGCGACCCATTTGCGCAATTAGACGAGGCAGGCGTTGGGGCGCTCATGAAACTGGCAAGCGAAAAAGGGCGTGCTGTTCGCCCCAATCTCAAATTAGGGATTTGCGGCGAGCATGGCGGCGACCCGCAAAGCATCGCCTTTTGTCAGGCGCTCGGCTTTGACTATGTTTCGTGTTCGCCGTTTCGCGTGCCCATCGCGCGCTTGGCGGCGGCGCAAGCGGCACTGCGCGCAAAATCCTAACCGTTTTCGTTAATCTTATATTCATAAGAATCGGGCTACATAAAGATACAGGCAGGAGGGGATGATGCTTCGGTTGATTGAATGGCTCGATTTGCGCAGCTTTAGAGAAGCGTTTTACGCGCTGATGATGCGCGTGACCGCGATTTGTGTGCTGGCGGTTTTGGTCGGCCATTTTGGCTATGAATTGGCGCAAGCCAATACGCAAAATAGCCATGAAGCAGGGGCAAAGCTCGCGCCCACGCCAGAGAGTCTTTTTACCCGCACCGAAAGCCTATATGCGGGCAAGCGAGTCAGCCAAAAGCCAGAAACATTAGCCGAAGCGCAGCGTTGTTTGGCGCAAGCGA
Organism: Parvibaculaceae bacterium; assembly: GCA_965221415.1. Taxonomy (GTDB): domain Bacteria; phylum Pseudomonadota; class Alphaproteobacteria; order RS24; family RS24; genus UBA8337. The sequence continues at coordinate 1,453,011 of OZ244887.1, read as the reverse complement.
TTTATTTTGAGGCACGCTCTGAGCCGATTGCTGGTTGGGAAGCAGTCGCGGATGTGGTTGTCAATCGCGCCATGTCGCGGCGTTATCCCGCCTCGATTTGCGGGGTGGTGTTTCAAGGCGAATATCGCCGCCATCAATGCCAGTTCTCATTTGCATGCGATGGGCTATCCGACCGACCGAAAAATCACCGCTTGTGGGAACGGGCATTGCACATCGCGGGCAGCAAATTGACAAGCCTGCACTCACCCACGCATAAACCCACGCATAAAGCCACGCATTATCACGCAGATTATGTTGACCCTTATTGGGCAGATGACATGGTGAAACTGGTTAAAATTGGGCGGCATATTTTCTATGCGGATAAGCAGTCGATTGATTTTTAAGAAATATCAATATCCAGACCCAAATCCAACGTCACGGCAGAATGGGTGAGCGCACCAACCGAAATATAATCAACGCCGCTTTCGGCGATAGCGACCACGGTGTCTTCTGATACACGCCCTGATGCTTCAAGAATGGCGCGGCCTTGCGTGTGGCGCACCGCATCGGCGAGTTGCGCTGGCGCCATGTTGTCAAGCAACACGATGCGCGCGCCAGCAGTCAGGGCTTCGTCGAGTTGGTCGAGCGTGTCGACTTCGATTTCGATGGCGAGCATATGACCAGCGGCGTTTTGCGCGGCGGTTAAAGCCGCGGTGATGCTACCCGCCACGGCGATGTGGTTGTCTTTGATGAGAATGGCGTCGTCGAGACCAAAGCGATGATTGACCCCGCCGCCCGCGCGCACTGCGAATTTTTCTGCAGCGCGCAAGTTCGGCGTGGTTTTGCGTGTATCGCAAATTTGCGCTTTGGTGTGGGCGACCAATTGCACAAACTGATGCGTCTTGCTGGCGATTCCTGACAAATGGCCAAGATAATTAAGCGCCACACGCTCGGCGGCGAGCAGCGCGCGCGCCGCCCCTTCAATGGTGGCGACATCATCGCCCGATTGCAGCGCGTCACCATCGGTTTTGTGGCGCGTGACTTTCAACTTGCTTTTATTGGCGACCAACGCCGCTTCGAGAAAATCACCGCCCGCAAGAATACCCGTTTGACGCGCCCGAATGACCGCGTGGGCGGTGGCATCGGCTGGAATGACAGCCTGCGACGTCACATCACCGCGCCGCCCCCAATCCTCGGCCAACGCCTCTTTGACGAGCTTTTTCACCATCAGTGGCGGCAACGGCACAAGGTCTGGTTTAGACGATTTGGTCACACGGCATTCCTTATATCAGATACATGCGGGGTTGCGTAAACCGCATCAAGGTCAGCCAAAGTCAAATGGCTGTGTGCGGCGTGCGCGTTGGTTTTGGGAAAATCGGTGCGGAAATGCCCGCCCCGACTTTCTTCGCGGCGCAGGGCGGCCAAAGTGATGAATTGCGCGGCCAGCACCATATTGGCGAAAGGCGCAACACCTGCGGCGGCATGGTGCAGTTGTTTTAATTCGTGCAGCACATGGGTGAGACCCTGCGCATCGCGCAGCACACCGACATGGCGGCTCATCATCTGGCGCAATTTATTGGTCGCGGGGGCAAATGCGTGGGCGGGGGCATCGATGCGCGTCTGCGGCGGCGCGGGGCGCGCGCTTGTTGAATGGGGTATGATTTGGTCGATATCTTGCGCGGTGCGCGCACCAAAAACCAAGGCCTCAAGCAATGAGTTGCTGGCAAGCCGATTGGCACCATGCAGCCCCGTCGAGGCCGCTTCGCCGCACACCCATAGGCCGGACAGACTCGAGCGTCCCGTCGCGTCGGTGCGGATGCCACCCATATGAAAATGCGTGGCTGGTGCAATCGGCAAAGCTGCTTTGGTTGGGTCAATGCCGCTTTTGCGACAGTTTTCGGCCATTGTTGGAAAACGCGCATCGAGGTTTTCGGCCAACCCATGCGGGCGCAAATCAAGACCGACAAAGCCGGTTTTCGTCATTTGGTCGAACACGGCACGCGCCACAATATCGCGCGGGGCAAGCTCACCTTGCTCATGTATGTCTGGCATGAAGCGATGCCCGTCTGCATTGACCAAAATCGCACCTTCGCCGCGCAACGCCTCGGTCGCCAGAGGCGCAGGGTCGCCCATGCCCGTCAAAGCGGTGGGGTGGAATTGGACAAACTCGGCATCGGCAATATGCGCACCCGCCCGCGCCGCCATCGCCAGAGCTTCGCCATTCGCGCCCATCGGATTGGTCGTCACGCCATACAAATATCCGATGCCGCCCGTTGCCATAATCGTGGCGCGCGCGCGAATGAGCAGTGGCCCAGAAATGGCAGTCGGGTGCGCCGGCCTTGCAAACACGCCGACCACGCGGCCATCTTCAATGGCGAGTTCATAGGCAGTGTAGCCCTCCAGAAAACTTAAAGAGGGGGTGACTTCGGCGCGGGTAATCAGGGCGCGCATGATTTCGCGTCCCGCGCGGTCGCCTCGCACACCGATAATGCGATTGTGACTATGGGCAGCTTCGCGACCTAGCGCCATGCTACCATCTTCGTTGCGGTCAAATGGCACGCCGAGTTCTTCGAGGTCATCGATGCGGGCGGGGGCATCGCTGGCGACGAGGCGGGCGATGGTCTCATCGACTAACCCCGCGCCTGCGGTGAGCGTATCGCGCACATGATTTTCAATCGCGTCATCGGGGCCAATCGCGGCGGCGATCCCGCCTTGCGCCCATTGGCTAGCTGTTCCGCTTGTGCGTTTTCCAGCCGCCATAATGGTGACGGGGCGCGGTGCTAATTTCAAAGCTGTGAACAGACCCGCTAGCCCCGCGCCAATCACCAATATGTCGCCGACATCAATAATATTGCCGCTAGTTTGGGAGAGGATGTGCGACATTTCTATTTGCTGAATTCAATCATCCGTTCGACCGTGGCGCGAGCTTTATCGGCCACGCTTGGGTCGACCATGATTTCTGTACGGTTATAGACCAATGCTTCCAGCACTTTTGGCAATGTGATTTGTTTCATATGCGGGCATAAATTGCAGGGGCGGACGAAGTTCACCGCTGGATTTTCAACGGCAATATTGTCGCTCATCGAACATTCGGTGACCATCAGCACGCGGTCGGGTTGGTTGTCGCTGACCCATTTAATCATCGCGGAAGTCGAGCCAGAAAAGTCGGCCTCGTCTAGCACATCTGGCTTGCACTCAGGATGCGCAATAATTTTCAGACCCGGATCATCTTCGCGATATTGCTGCAATTCTGCGGCGGTGAACAATTCGTGTACCTCGCACCGTCCCTTCCACGCAATGACTTCGACGTCGGTTTCGCGGGCGATATTCTGCGCCAGATATTCGTCAGGAATGCATAGCACGCGTGAGGCGCCCATATTATTGACAATCTTCACCGCATTGGACGACGTGCAGCAGATATCGCTTTCGGCTTTGACGGCGGCGGATGTGTTGACGTAAGTGACAATCGGCACATCAGGATAGGCCTCGCGTAGAGCGCGGACATCTTGAGCGGTAATCGATTCGGCAAGCGAACAGCCTGCGCCCATATCGGGCATCAAAACGGTTTTGGTGGGGTTTAACAGCTTCGAGGTCTCGGCCATGAAATGCACGCCGCATTGAACAATCACATCTGCCTCGGCATTGGCGGCGTTGATGGCCAATTGCAGGCTGTCGCCGACGACATCTGCGACGCAATGAAAAATCTCAGGCGTTTGATAATTATGCGCCAGAATAATCGCGCCGCGCTGCTGTTTCAGCTCGTTAATGGCTTTGATATAAGGCGCAAAAAACGGCCACTCAACCGAGGGAATAACCGATTTTACTTTTTCATAAAGCGGTGCCATATCGCGCGCGAGGCCATCGCTATAGGCAATGTCCATTTCTTCCAAAATGCGCGCACCAGATTGGCCGGGCAAACCCGTCTTGCCGTCATTCATCAGCGTGGTGCTAGGCTCGAACATGTTATATCCTTTTTTATACTCAAAATGAGTATAATTAGAGTTTCATCATATCCCCGCTTACGCGATAAAAGCAAGGCGAAATCTTGTGGGCTTTATCTGCTGCGGCCTGTCGAGACGCGCAATCCCGAAAGGGGGCGCTCGATACTGTCCTCGTGGCGAAAGCGGAACACTTCGGCGGGGCGACCACGCGCGCGTTTGGTTTGGCCAGTGGAAACCAGAAAGCCTGATTTTTCAACCAGTCGGCGAAAGTTTTGCGTGTGCAATGTCACGCCGATGACCAATTCTGTGGTGGTTTGCAGGTCGCGCAGGGTAAAGCTTGCGGGCATGAGGTCGAAAATCACTGGCCGATATTTCAGCTTGCTGCGTAGTCGCCCTAACGCGGTGGCCAGAATCCGCCGATGGTCGAGTTGCAGCGCGATACCCAGCGAAGGCTCTATGCGTTGCGCTTTGTTATGGCCGTCATGATATGTCTCATCGACCAGACCACTTTCGTAGAGCAGCTCGTAGCGGTCTAGTACAGATTCTTCGTCCCATTGTGCGCCCTCATGCCCGAAGGCGACGCGCACGCGTTCGGCGGCATCGGTTTCGTGCGCAAGCCACGCCTCCAAAGCGGGCAGGATTTGCGCGTCCAACATAGCAGGGCGACCCGCGCGCCAATCCTCCCACGGAAAAAATTGATAAATATCACCCCAGTCTGCATCGCCGCCTGAATCGGATTCCAATTCTGATTTCGTAAGCGCCAAATAGCCGACCGAGACAACGTGGCCTGCCTCGTCATGGGTGTGGCGACCTTGGTCGGCGAAAGTATAAAGCTGTTCGACATGGGCTAAGTCGACACCGACTTGCTCGCGCACCCATTGGCGCAGGCCAATTTCCATCGTGCGATGGCGATGCGGCATAAAGGGTCCGCGTGGCAGACGTTTCAGGGCGGGCGGCTGTGCGTCGCTCACCAATCGGCACTGCAGCGCATTATCGCCCCGCCGCAAAATAGCGGTGGATAAATCGATAAGAATTTCGGTTTTGCTCACCTATCCAGCGCGGCGTACAATAACACTGCCCACTGAATACCCCGCCCCGAAGCTGCAAATCACGCCGACTTCGCCGGTTTTAAAATCGCTTTTGTGCTTGTGAAAAGCGATGATAGAGCCTGCCGAACTGGTATTGGCGTATTCGTCCAGAACGGTGGGTTGCAGGTCTTCGGTCGATTCTTGTCCCAAAACTTTTCTGGCGACAAAGTCGTTCATATTGCTGTTGGCTTGATGCAACCACATGCGCCGTAAGTCGGTGGCTTGCATGTTATTCGCCGCCAAATGCTCGCTGATGATGGTGGCGACCATCGGCACGACATCGTGAAATACTTTGCGGCCTTGCTGAATGAACAGCTTGTCTTTGTCGTCGCGGCTTTCGGGGGCGGTGCGATTCATAAAGCCGAAATTATTGCGGATATTATTCGAAAATTGGGTCACTAATTTGGTATCGACAATTTCGAAGCCGGCTTTGTTTTTGGCTGTTTCGGCATCCTCGACAATGACGGCGGTGCAGGCATCGCCAAAAATAAAATGACTGTCGCGGTCGCGGAAATTCGCGTGGCCTGAGCAGATTTCTGGGTTGACCATCAGCACGCGGCTCGCCGACCCAGAGCGCACCATGTCATAGCCCGTTTGAATGCCGAAAGTAGCCGACGAGCACGCCATGTTCATATCAAAGGCGAAGCCTTCAATGCCGAGCAATTGCTGCACTTCGACCGCTATGGCCGGATAGGGGCGTTGCAAATTGGAGCACGCAACCAGAACGGCATCAATGTCATTGGCTTCAAGGCCAGCCTCATCGAGGGCTTGGGTTGCTGCTTTAATGGCTATTTCGGCCATAAAACTTGGCGCGTCATTAGAGCGTTCATCAAGGCGTGGTGCCATGAAATCGGGGTCAAGAATGCCCGATTTATTCAGCACGTAGCGGCTTTTAATACCCGATGCTTTTTCGATAAACTCAGAGCTTGACGGCGTGAGCGCTTCAACCTCGCCAGCTTCGATGGCGGCGGCGTTGTCGGCGTTGAAAGTCTCGACATATGTGTTCAGCACCTCGACAAGCTCATCATTGCTGATGGATTCGCTCGGCGTAAATAAGCCCGTACCTGTAATCGCGACTTGTTTCATGGGCTTATCTTATATTGAATTGCACCGTTTTGGCTATAAATTGATTAGGCGGTATCGGGAAATATGCTGCCGCTTAGAGATAGCTTTGTGCCTTCGGCGGTTAGCTCATCGTGTAGGGCGTCTTCGCGCACCAATGCGATGGCATTTTCGCCGCTAATGGCGACAATTTGTCCGCACACTCGCGTGCCGTTAGAAATATCGCTGCCAAGGCTGGGGGGCGCGCCGTCTAAACGAAAATTATGAATTTTTTTGCGCAAAGTCCCCTTGCGATGCGTCCGCGAGGTGACTTCTTGGCCGATAAAGCACCCCTTTTGAAAATCCACGGCGTTGAGTTGCGCAAAGCCGTATTCAAGCGGAAACACAGTGCCGGGGGGCATATCGCTTGGGCCCTGCGGCACACCTAATTTGATGCGGGAGGCATGCCAGTGCGCGAGAGGCGCAGATGGCAGGGGGGATTCAGGCGCGCCCTCAAACAGCCCGCGCAGACCAAGTCCTTCATGGCGGGGGTCGTCGATAAAATGCGCCGTGGGGGGACACGCATGTCCATCCTCTTGCCACAGCGCATGAACTTGCAAATCTGTGATGTCGAGCGCTATGTCGGCGCGCAATTTATACAAAGACAGTTTCTTTAATAAAGCATCGGCTTGGGTCGCATCGCAATCGAGCAGAAAGCAGTTGGCTTCGCTGAAAATCAGAAAATCATGCAGCAGTTTTCCCTGCGGGGTTAATAAAGCTGCCATCACGCAGCTTCCTTCGGCCAGATGGCTGACCTCTTGCGTGACTAAATTCTGCAAAAAATCAACGCGGTCTGCGCCCTCAAGGCGGATAACAGCGCGATCTGTCAAATGGCTCTGAAAAATGCTCATACCCAGATGTGCGCTTTTTATTTGTATTTTTCAACCCCGTTCGGCACTGGTCGGTTGGGTAAGGCTGGCCTATACTCATCTCATGTCTGCTCGCAAAACTTTGTTCATTGCGCCGCCGCATCGGCTAGATGCCTTCACCGCGACCAGCGTGTTGGCCGATTTGCTGAGTGCCGAGCCAGAAGTGGCGGTCGAGATTATCTGCCGCGAGAGCGATGTTGCTTATTTTCAAGATGCCCCGGGTATGCTGAAATTTCTGACCTATGCTGACGATGCGCAAGCGGGATTTGGTCTGATGCTGCAAACCATGGGGCGCAGATGGCACCGCATCGTTGCGCTCGCGCCTGTACGCTTGCCGTTTATGCTATGGGCGCGACACCGCCATATGTTTAGGTTTGCGTCGGGGAGTTATGCGCTGCCATCTTTATTTCGCCCCGATATAGCGACATCGCCGCAAATATGGACACCAGATAAACTCCATTTGGCACTGCCCGAAACATTAGCGCCAGACACGCCGCTTATTTTGTTCGCGCCGCAAGAAAGCGAATGCGCCGATTGGGATTGGCGGCACTATGCTGAGCTTGCGTGGCGTTTGGCCGATTGCGTCAGCACGCTTGAACAGGCTCATATTGTGGTGTTGGCAACGCCCGAATGTGGGATTGCGACGGGTCTGATGAATAATATTCCAGCGGGGCAAATCACGCGTTTTGATAATTTACCTTACGCAAAACAAGCCGCCTTGATGAGCCGTGCGCATGTTTTGGTCGGCACTGACCAGTTGGCGACACGTCTTGCCCCTTATGCTGGGGCTGGTTTGGTGCTACGCTTAGACAGAGTTGAACAAGAACAGACAGGGCGACCCTATGGCCTCTATGTTGGCCATGATGCCAGTGCGGTGGCGACATATATACAAGAGGCGATTGAAAAAACCGCAATAAGTAAGACGACAACAGAAAATAGCTCTGCTATGTCTTCTTCTGTGGAAGGCTCTTGCGAACCAGATGGATAGGATTGGTGATGACAGAAACGTATGATTTGCTTATCAAAGGCGGCACGATTGCAACGCCTGACGGCACACAGGAAACCAATATCGCCATTAAAGATGGTCGTTTTGCAGCGATTGGGTCGTTAGGTGACGCACATGCTGATGAGACATTAAACGCAAGCGGCTTGACCATTTTGCCGGGGGTGATTGATACACAAGTGCATTTTCGTGAGCCGGGCAATGAGCATAAAGAAGATTTGCAATCGGGTTCGCTAGCTGCGGTGATGGGCGGGGTCACGGCGCTGTTCGAAATGCCCAACACCAATCCGCCCACCACAACCGCCGAAGCGATTGCCGATAAGGTGTCGCGCGGGCGCGACCGTATGCATTGCGATTTTGCGTTTTATGTTGGCGCGACGCATGAAAATGCCGCGCAATTACCCGTGCTTGAAAAATGTGAAGGCGTGTGCGGGGTGAAAGTTTTTATGGGTTCCTCGACGGGTAATTTATTGGTCGCAGATGATGATGGCGTGGCGGATATTTTGAAACATATTACGCGCCGTGCGGCGTTTCATAGCGAAGACGAGTTTCGTTTGCGCGAGCGTCGTGCGCTCGCTGAGACGGGCAATGTGCATACGCATGAAATATGGCGCGATGAGGAAGTCGCTATTTCCTCGACCCGTCGGCTGATTAAATTGGCGCGCGCGGTCAATAAAAACATCCACGTGCTGCACGTCACCACACAAGAAGAGATGGAAATATTGACCGAGAACCGTGACATTGTGACGGTTGAGGTGACCCCGCAGCATCTGACGCTTGCATCCCCCAAGGCTTATGACGAGCTTGGCACATTTGCGCAAATGAACCCGCCCATTCGCGGCGAGCATCATCGTGCGGCGTTGTGGAAGGCGTTGGAGCAGGGGATTGTCGATGTGGTTGGCTCTGACCATGCCCCGCATACGCGCGATGAAAAAGCTGAGACGTATCCCGATACGCCCGCTGGTATGCCGGGGGTGCAAACATTGCTGCCGCTTATGCTGAACCATATGGCGGAGGGCAAATTATCGCTGGAAAAACTCGTGTGCCTGACCAGTCTGAACGCGAAAAAGCTGTTTCATTTACAAGATAAAGGCGCGCTTATCGAAGGCGGTCATGCTGATTTGACCTTTGTCGATTTACAACGGACAGAGACGATTACCGAGGAATGGGTAGCGTCGCGCTGCGGGTGGTCGCCGTTTACGGGCATGCGGATTCAAGGGTGGCCGGTCGGCACGATGATACGCGGGCAAAAGATTATGTGGGAAAATGAGCTGGTCACACCCGCCACTGGCCAACCTATTCGTTTTGATATTTAAATTTCTGGAGAGAATAAAATGAGCACTTCGTTCCGCGCCCTGCGCTTGACTAAAACCGATGAAGGCCAATCCCACGAGTTTGTGGAATTGGGCGAAAATGATTTGATGGAAGGCGATGTGAGCGTCGCCGTGTCCCATTCGACGCTGAACTATAAAGATGGTCTGGCGCTGACGGGTGCGGCACCCGTGGTGCGCGTCTGGCCGATGATTCCGGGGATTGATTTTGCTGGCACGGTTGAAAGCTCGAGCCACGCCAATTTCAAAGAAGGCGACGAGGTTATTTTGAACGGCTTTGGTGTCGGCGAGACGCATTTTGGCGGCTATGCGGGCAAGGCGCGGGTCAATGGCGACTGGTTGATTAAACGCCCCGACGCGATTTCAGCGTCGCGCGCAATGGCTATCGGCACGGCGGGTTATACCGCGATGCTCTGCGTCATGGCGTTGATGGATACGCCCAAAGATGCAGGCGAGATTCTGGTGACGGGTGCTGCAGGAGGCGTTGGTTCGGTGGCTTTGGCGTTGCTGTCTAGGCTTGGATATCAAGCGGTTGCGTCGACGGGTCGGATGGAAGAAAGCGATTATCTCACGCAGCTTGGCGCATCGCGGGTTATTGACCGTGCGACATTATCCGAAAAAGGCCAGCCGATGGGGCGCGAAAATTGGGCGGGCGTTGTCGATGCCGTTGGCAGTCATACATTGGCCAACGCGATTGCCCAAACGCAATATGGCGGTACAGTGGCGGCGTGTGGTTTGGCGCAAGGTGCCGATTTGCCCGCGACGGTGATGCCGTTTATTTTGCGCGGCGTGACCTTGCGCGGTATTGATAGCGTGATGGCACCGCTTGATTTGCGCGCGCAAGCATGGGCGCATTTGGCGACGCATTTGGATATGGATAAGCTGGATGCGATGAGCAGCGTGGTCAAATTGGATGACTTGCCTGACTTAGGGCAGAAAATTCTGGCCGGCCAAACGCGCGGTCGCCTGATTGTCGAGATTGACTAGAAAATCGAGTAAGCCCCGTCAATGACGAACATATCGCCCGAGTGATAGCTCGACGCATCTGAGGTGAGGTAGACCGCGATGCCGCCGAAATCGGCAGGTTGTCCCCATCTTTTGGCGGGTACGCGTGGGATAACGCGTTGCTCGAACTTATCATCGCCTTGGATACCTGCGGTCATGTCGGTGGCAATCCAGCCCGGTAGAATCGAGTTGGCGCGCACACCATAGCGCGCATGCTCGACCGCGATTGACTTCATCATCGAAATGACCGCGCCTTTGGTGGCGGCATAATGTTGGTTGCGCGCAGCCCCTTCGATGGCGGCGAGGCTTGCAACGCCCACCAATGAGCCGCCTGCGTCACCGTCTTTGGCGCGTGCGACCATGTGATGCGCCGCGGCACGTAAGGTAAAGAATACACCGTCAAGATTGACCGCCAGCACATCGCGATAGGCTTGCGTGTCGAGCTCGGCGAATACGCCGCCCTGTTTGCCGATACCTGCATTGGCGAACACGCTATCGACGCGACCCATTTTTGCGACCGTATCGGCCATGGCGGCGTTGACCGCGTCTTCGTCGGCGACATTGACATTCCAGCTTTGAGCTTTCACGCCGGTCGCGCTGATTTCGTCGACGGCTTTGGCGTTGTTGTCTTCATTAGTGCCCCAGATGGCGATGTCGGCGCCGGCTTCGGCCATGGCGAGCGCCATGCCTAGCCCGATGCCCCGATTACCGCCTGTGATGAGCGCTACTTTGCCCGATAGATTGAAAGCTTGGTATGTCATGTTTCGTCTCCCTGTTAGCACTTAGTATATAAGGCGGGCGGAAATTGCCAAGGGACTATTAAGGTAATATGCTGCGGCGATGGTTCGATTCCTACTGCTTATGGTTTTAGCTCTTACATCTGCGCACGCGGGCGATGCTTTGCGCAGCGTGCAAATTGCGACACTGGATGGCCAAACGCATCACTTTACTGTGCGCATCGCAGACACCCCCGCCGCCCAACAGCAAGGGCTGATGCATGTCGCCCATTTGCCCGCCAGAACGGGGATGATTTTTCCGATGGCGCCGCCGCGCATTGCTTCGTTTTGGATGCGCAATACGCTGATACCTCTGGATATGGTTTTCATTTTGCCGGGCGGGATTATCGGTCAGGTGGTGACGCGCATGGATACGCGCTCGGATGCGCAGACGACATCAATAGCCAAAGTAAGCGGGGTGCTAGAGCTTAATGCGGGCGAGACAGCACGGCTCAATATTGGCGTTGGCGACCGACTGACTATGCAGGGGTATGCGTTTTAATGTGCGGTCGTTTTGCCCTTGCCACGCCGCCTGAAGCGTTACGCCAATTGGTTGATTTTTCTAACCTCATCAATTTTCCAACGCGCTATAACATCGCTCCGACGCAGCCCATCAGTATTATTCGAGCTATGCCGACACAAGAAATGGCGTTGGTGCGGTGGGGTCTGATAGCGCCTTGGTTGAAAGCGGCGCAGGTGAGCGATAAATCGGCGCGTCCGCAAATAAACGCTCGTGCTGAGACGATACAAGAAAAACCGAGTTTTAAGAATGCGTTTCGCCGTCGACGGTGTCTTATTCCCGCCGATGCGATTTACGAGTGGGACCGCAATACGACGCAGCCCTATCGTATTCATCGTGCCGATGAAGCGCCGTTTTTCATGGGCGGCATTTGGGAGATTTGGCAGGGCGCAGATGGCAGCGAAATAGAAAGCTGTGCGATTATCACCACGGCGGCGAACGACACGCTTGCGGCGGTGCATCACCGTATGCCCGCGATTATTGACCCGTCTATGGCCGAAGAATGGCTGTCGACACCAGAGGCGCAAAGCGCGAGTCTGTTGCCTTTATTGGGCGATGCGCTGCAAGCTGATTTTACCGCCACGCCGATTTCTAAGCGGGTGAATAAAGTCAGCGAGGATGACGCACAGCTTTGGGATGCGTGTCGTATTGCGCCGCCTCTCAAGCAAATGGATTTATTTTAAGGAGCAAAAAATGGCAGTTGTTGACCACATTATTATCGCGGTGGCTGACCTTGAAAAGGCGGCGCATGATTATGCGCTGATGCTGGGTCGAAAGGCCAGTTGGCACGGCACGCACCCTGCTTTGGGGAGTGCGAACACGCTGTTTCGACTGGGTAATTGCTATCTCGAATTGCTCGCGGCTGATGGCGAAGGCTGGGCGGCGGATATGGTGACGGAGGCGCTAGCAGGGCAAAGTCTCGGTGCGTTGTGTGCGTTGGTGTTTGGCACGCAGGATAGCGATGCGTTTTTGGCCGAGGCGCGGGGCGCAGGCTTGGAAGTGGCTGAGCCTGTCGCGGGGCATGGCGTTGATACATTCAGCGGGGCGACGCGCACGTGGCAAACGATGCATTGGGATAGGCAGGCGGCGCGGGGGATTTATTCTTTCGGTATTCAGCACGATGATAGTGATGCGTTGCCTATGGCTGAAGCGACGGGAACGGGTTCTATTTGTGATGTTGACCATGTGGTGGTGCAAACAAATAGCGCAGATGCGGCACGCAAATTCTATGGCGAGCAAATGGGTATTCGTCTGGCACTGGCGCAATCAAAGCCAGAATGGGGCGGCGAAATGTTATTTTTCCGCACTAATTCGATGAGCGTCGAAGTGATTGCGTCTGAAAAAACGCCCGATTTAGACCATTTGTGGGGGCTTGCGCTGCGGACGGATGACATCGAAGCCGCACAACGGCGGATGAGCGATGCGGGGATTTCTGTATCAGAGGTGCGCGCGGGGCGAAAACCCGACACACGGGTTTGCACGGTGAAATCGCACGCGGCGGATGTGGCGACGCTGCTTATTCAGCATGATGAGCCGCGCGAATAAGGCGGTCATTTATCGCCTCGCCTAACCCATGCGTGGGAATCGGCATAATGGCGAGGCTCTTGTTTTGGGCGATGGCTTGCGCATCGGCTTCGTGTAGCACGGCGAATAAATTGGCGGCAGCTTCTGGTAGCGCGCCCGTTGCGCTTAAATTGGCGATGCACGCAGGAGGCGCGTCGGCACCAAAGCCGATGAGTAACGCGTCTGCGGTTGGCTCTGTTACATTGAGCCGCAACGGCGCTTTGGGGGCGTAATGACGCGCCAATCGTCCCGGTGCGAGGCGTGCGTTTGCGTCTGTTTCGGGCGGCACATCGACGAGCGATTGTCCAAGGCAGGCTTCGATGTCATCGCGTGCTAATCCGCCTGCGCGCAAGGCCATGGGGTTATCGTCAAGGCAGCCGATAATGGTCGATTCCAAACCAATGGCACACGCCCCGCCCTCGAGCACATCGATAGAGGGCAGCATGGCAGCGACATGGGCGGCGGTGCTGGGGCTTAAGCGGCCAGAAGGATTGGCGCTTGGGGCGACCAGAGGATGCTTGAAGGTGCGCAGTAAATCTTGCGCGACAGGGTGCGCTGGTATGCGAATGGCGAGGGTCGCCAGACCCGCCGAGGCCAGCGCATCGACGGGGCAATCGGGTTGGCGTGGCACAATAAGGGTCAATGGCCCCGGCCAAAATTGCGCCGCGAGCTGTTCTGCGTGTTGGTTGAAAATGCCTAATTGCCGCGCGGTTTGCATATCGTGAACGTGGCAAATCAGCGGGTTAAAACGGGGGCGTTGTTTGAGGGCATAGAGCTTGGCAATCGCGGCGGCGCATGTCGCATCGGCTGCTAGCCCATAGACTGTTTCTGTCGGCATGGCGATGGTCTCGCCTTGGCTCAGCTTGTCGGCGCATGCCGCGATGCCCGCCAGATTTGGTTGGATAATCGTCATCGAATTGCACTCAAACCCTAATCACCATATGTTGGTAGCAAGTGGACAGATTTATGCCAAGCAGATTTGCTGGCGGTTAGGATAGATATGAGCGAGAAACGCAAAGGCGCGGCTCAAGCGCACGGGCTTGAATACCCATTTGAGGCATTACCGCAAATGGGTGAGCCGATAGAAATCGTCGATGGGGTGTATTGGGTGCGCATGGCGCTGCCGTACACGCTTGACCATATTAACTTATGGTTGCTGCGCGATGGCGATGGCTGGTCGGTGGTGGACACATGCGTCGATATGGATGTCTCGCGGGCGCATTGGGAGAATCTGTTTTCAGGCTTTATGGGCGGCAGGCCGTTGAAAAAAGTCATTGTGACGCATTTGCATCCCGACCATGTTGGTCTGGCGGGATGGTTGGTGAAGCGTTTTGATTCGCATTTTTATATGTCGCGCACCGATTATCTGATGTGCCGTGCGATGGCCAGCGATACGGGTCGCAAAGCGCCAGAAGAGGGTATTCGGTTTTACCGCGCTGCTGGCTTTAACGATGAAGCGTTGAGCCGTTACCGCGACCGATTTGGCAGTTTTGGACAGCATATTCACGAAATGCCGCAAGCCTATCAGCGCATTAAGCAGGATGACACGATTGAAATTGATGGCCGCCTATGGCGCATCGAAGTCGGCTCGGGTCATGCGCCCGAACATGCGTGTCTGTATTCGCCCGAGCTGAAATTGTTTATCTCAGGCGACCAAGTTATTCCGCGTATTTCGTCTAATGTATCGCTTTTTCCGACCGAGCCGCGCGGCAATCCACTGCAAGACTGGATTGATAGCTGTGCGCGTCTGAAAACCGCCATCGCTGATGATGTGTTGGTGCTGCCGGCTCATAATGAGCCGTTTTATGGTCTCCATGCGCGGCTGCAATCGCTGATTGATGGGCATGAGAAATCACTGGCGCGCTTGCTCGATGTGTGCGCCGAGCCGCGCCGTGCGATTGATGGCAAAGTGTTTTCGGTTTTGTTCAAACGCCGCATCGGGCGTGAGGTGTTTTTCATGGCGTCGGGCGAAAGTCTGGCGCATTTGATGTGTTTGGTGCATCGCGGCGATTTATCGATGAATTTTGATGAAAACGGCGTATGCTACTTTCAACAATCTGCTGCTTAATAGGAGAGCTGCATGGCGCAAGATAAGAAAATCGAGATTGGGGAAGATATTCGTGAGTTGAGCTTCGAGCAGGCTTTGAGCGAATTGGAAACCATTGTTGACCGCTTGGAAACGGGCGATGTGGCGCTTGAGGAATCCATCGAGATTTATCAGCGCGGGGCGCAATTACGCGCCTATTGCGATGAAAAGCTGAAAAGCGCACAGGCGCGTATCGAGAAAATCACCGATGCAGGGGGCAGCACGACGCCTCTCGATGCCGAATAATCAATGCCTCAATCTGACCTTTCCGCTTTCGAAGAAATGCGCCAGCGCGCTATCGAAAAGATCGCGGCACAAATAGATGCGGTTTTAGCGATACCCGACGGGCCAGAACGTCGGTTGGTCGAAGCGATGCGCTATTCGGCTTTGGGCGATGGCAAGGGGTTTCGCGCCGCTTTATGTTTGGCGACGGCGGCGTTATTTGATGTCGATGAGGCCCAAGCTGTGCGCGTCGCGGCGGCGATTGAGTGCGTTCATTGTTATTCGCTCGCCCATGATGATTTACCGTCGATGGATGATGACGATATGCGTCGCGGGCGGCCAAGTCTGCACAAGGCCTATGATGAGGCGACGGCGATTTTGGCGGGCGACGCGCTGCTTACCTTGGCCTTTGAGATTTTGAGCGATGCGGCGACCCACGCGGATGCGACGATACGCCTCCAGTTGATAGGCCGATTGGCGCACGCTGCTGGCATGAACGCGATGATAGGCGGGCAAATGATTGACCTTTTATCGCCCGATTTAGAGTTGGATGCCGAGGGTCTGACGCGATTGCAAAAGATGAAAACCGGCGCGATGATTTCCTACGCTGTCGAGGCGGGTGCTTTGCTTGGCAAAGCGAATACGGCGCAGCATCAAGCGTTGCTGCAATATGCGGATGCGGTCGGTCTGGCCTTTCAGATTAGCGATGATGTGCTGGATACTGAAGGCGCGAGTGCCGCATTGGGCAAAACCGCAGGCAAAGATGCCGATACAGGAAAAGTGACTTTTGCGTCTTTATTGGGCGTGTCGCAAGCACGTGAGAAAGCGCACGCATTGGTTGCGACCGCGATAGGCCATCTTGATATATTTGACACTGAGGCCGAGATATTGCGACAAGCTGCGACGTTTGTGGTACACCGCAAGAATTGAAAGGTTTCGGATGACCACACCATTGCTTGACCGCGTTCATCGCCCCGCTGATATGCGCCAGTTTGATAAGGCAGACCTGCCGCAACTGGCCGATGAATTGCGTGCTGAAATGGTGTCGGCTGTCTCGGAGACTGGTGGCCATTTAGGCGCGGGGCTTGGCGTTGTAGAGCTAACAGTGGCGTTGCATTATGTGTTTGAC
This sequence comes from Parvibaculaceae bacterium, assembly GCA_965221415.1. Taxonomy (GTDB): domain Bacteria; phylum Pseudomonadota; class Alphaproteobacteria; order RS24; family RS24; genus UBA8337. The sequence goes on along the minus strand of OZ244887.1, from coordinate 1,436,398 downwards.
ACGCCCGATGACCGTATTGTTTGGGATGTTGGGCATCAGGCCTATCCGCATAAGATTTTGACCGAACGGCGTGCGGATATTCGTACCATAAGACAAGGCGGCGGCCTGTCTGGTTTTACCAAGCGCGGCGAAAGCATTTACGACCCGTTTGGTGCAGGTCATAGCTCGACGTCTATCTCGGCGGGTTTGGGCATGGCGGCGGCACGCGACCTTGCGGGCAAAGATAATAATATTGTAGCGGTTATTGGCGATGGCGCGATGAGTGCGGGCATGGCCTATGAGGCAATGAATAATGCTGGCGCGATGGATAGTCGCATGGTGGTTATTCTCAACGATAATGATATGTCTATCGCACCGCCTGTTGGGGCGATGAGTGCTTATCTGGCGCGGATTCTGTCTGGCTCGACTTATCGTTCTTTTCGACGTGTGCTGAAAGATGTGACGCAGCGTCTGCCCGATAGTCTGCACGAAAAGGCGCGTCAAATCGAGGAATACACACGCGGATTTATGACGGGCGGCACATTGTTTGAAGAGATGGGTTTTTATTATGTCGGGCCGATTGATGGGCATAATCTCGACCATTTGCTGCCGGTTCTGGAAAATGTGAAGAAGATGCAAAACGGCCCTGTGCTTATTCATGTCGTGACCCAAAAGGGGCATGGCTATGCGCCCGCCGAGGCATCGGATGATAAATATCACGGCGTGTCTAAATTTAATGTGGTGACGGGCGAGCAAGTGAAAGCCACCCCCCAAGCGCCGAGCTATACGGGTGTTTTTGCCGAAGCACTGATTGATGAGGCAAGCCGCGATGACAAGGTGGTTGCCATCACCGCCGCCATGCCGTCTGGCACGGGGTTGGATAAATTCGCCGCCGCGTTTCCCGACCGTTGCTTCGATGTCGGCATTGCCGAGCAACACGCGGTTACCTTTGCAGCGGGCATGGCAACCGAGGGCTATAAACCGTTTGCGGCGATTTATTCGACGTTTTTGCAGCGCGCCTATGACCAAGTGGTGCATGATGTCGCCATTCAAAATCTGCCAGTGCGCTTTGCCATTGACCGCGCGGGTCTGGTGGGTGCCGATGGGCCGACCCATGCGGGGGCTTTCGATTTGGCGTATTTGGGGACGCTGCCGAATATGGTGCTGATGGCGGCGGCCGATGAGGCCGAGCTAAAACATATGGTGGCGACCCAAGTGGCTTTCGATGCGCATCCAACGGCGCTGCGTTATCCGCGCGGCGAAGGCCGAGGCGTTGCCTTGCCAGAACATGGCGCGGTATTGGAGATAGGCAAAGGTCGCATCATTCGCGAGGGCGGGCGCGTGTGCTTATTGTCATATGGCGCGCGGCTTGCGCAAGCTGAACTTGCCGCCGACCAACTCGATGCGCAAGGGTTTCGCACAAGCGTTGTCGATGCGCGCTTTATGAAGCCACTCGACGAGCAGCTGATTTTGCACATGGCACGCGAGCACGAGGTTCTGGTCACGCTAGAAGAAAACGCCATTGGTGGATTTGGTAGCCATGTGATGAATTTTCTGGCCAATCAAGGCGTACTGGATGGCGGCCTGAAATGTCGCAGCCTGACGCTACCCGATATTTATATCAATCATAACGCGCCCAACGCGATGTATGATGAGGCGGGTCTGAACGCAGCGCAAATTGTCGATAGTGTACGCACGCTCATCGGTGCAGATACGGTCGCGGCGAAACTCGGCGAATAGCGACTATCCCTCGAGCGAAGCGTCCCATTGACCCAAAGCGGCCAAGCCGTTCATTTTGGCACGATGCGCAAAGGCAGCTTGCGCGGCTGGCACATTGTCTGCCTTGCCGCCCCACGCTTTCAGAGGAGCAGCTTGCAATGCGCGACCATATGAAAAGCTAAGTTTCCACTTCGCATCGCCGATTTTATTCATCGCATCGAGATGCGCGGTGGCGGTTTCGTCTGATTGACCGCCCGATAGAAACACGATGCCCGGCACGGCTTCGGGCACATGCTTTTTGAAGCAATCAAGGGTCATTTGCGCGACTTGGTCGACGCTCGCCTGTGTCGCATTTTGCGTGCCTGAGACAATCATATTGGGCTTTAAAATCGTGCCTTCGAGATGCACATTTTGCTCGGCCAACTGGCTGTATAGGCTGCTCAGAGCCGCACTGGTGACTTCAAAACAACGCTCAACCGAATGGTCGCCATCCATAATCACTTCTGGCTCGACGATGGGCACAATCTCGGTCTCCTGACACAGCGCAGCATAGCGCGCCAGCGCATGCGCATTGGCCGTCAAACAGCCCGTCGACGGTATCCCGTCAGCGATATTGATGACAGCGCGCCACTTCGCAAATTTAGCACCGAGCGCATGATACTCGCGCAAGCGGTCGCGCAAACCATCGAGACCTTCCGTGACCATCTCGCCCGCATGACCCGCCAAATCTTTAGCACCTGTATCAACTTTGATGCCGGGCAGAACATCAGCATCGAGCATCAGTTGGGTCAGCGGTGTGCCATCAGCCGATGTCTGGCGGATGGTCTCGTCAAACAAAATCACGCCCGAAATATGCGCTTGCATGGCCTCGGTCGTGCGAAACAACATTTCACGATAATCGCGCCGACTATCGGCGGTCGAGTCGACCTGAATCGAGTCGAAGCGTTTTTTAATCGTGCCGGTGCTTTCATCGGCCGCCAAAATACCTTGCCCGTCGCGCACCATGGCTTGAGCGATTGTCTCAAGAGCTTGTTTGTTCATTTTACTCTCCTTTTAGTTTTGTTTGAGTGCGGTAACGCCGGGCAGGGGCTTGCCCTCGAGCCATTCGAGAAACGCGCCCCCTGCGGTGGAAACATAAGTGAAATCTGCGCCCGCACCCGCATGATTGAGTGCTGCAACCGTATCGCCACCGCCTGCGACAGACACGAGCTTGCCCGCTTTGGTAAGATTGGCGGCGTGTTGCGCGGTTTTATTGGTGGCGGTATCAAACGGTGTCATTTCAAACGCTCCGAGCGGGCCGTTCCAAATCAGCGTTGCGGCTTTGTCGAAGGCGGCGCAAATGGCGGCGATGGTATCGGGTCCTGCGTCCAAAATCATTTGTTCGGGCGGCACAGCGTCCGCCGATACGATGGTCGGGGTTTGCCCTGCGGTAAATTCAGGCGCGATGGCAACGTCGCTTGGCAGTAAAATACGGCAGCCACGTTGTTGTGCTGCAGCCATAAGCGAGTTTGCGGTCTTTATCATGGTGTCCTCGCATAGGCTTTTGCCGATATCATGGCCATCGGCGGCAAGAAATGTATTGGCCATGCCGCCGCCAATAATCAACACACTCGCTTTAGTAAGCAGATTTCCTAATAGCTCGATTTTAGTGGATATTTTTGCCCCGCCGACAACCGCGACTAATGGGGGTTCGGGCGTGTTGAGAACGGACTCTAGAGCCTCCAACTCGGCTTGTATGGCGAGGCCGTGATAGGCGGATAGATGTCTGGTGATGCCATGGGTCGAGGCATGGGCGCGGTGTGCGGCGGAAAACGCATCGTTGACATAAGCTGCGGCGGGGTGTGCTAAAGCGGCAGAAAAATCAGTGTCATTGGTTTCTTCGCCCTCGTGGAAGCGGGTGTTCTCCAATACGCAAACACCGCCTTCGGGCAAATCTGCCAGTGCTGAGGTGGCGACATCGCCAATGCAGTCTTCGGCGAAAGTGACATCTTGGCCGAGGAGATTGGCCAAGGCTTTGGCGACGGGGGCGAGGCTCATATCGGCGACGCGCTGGCCTTTGGGGCGACCAAAATGCGATAGAATGCCGATACGATAGCCGCCGCTTGATAGTGCCTTCAGCGTTGGCAGAAGCCGTTCGAGGCGGGTGGCATCGCGCACCGCGCCGTTTTCATCGAGGGATATATTTAAGTCGGCACGCACCAGAATAACCTCGCCATCTGCAATATCGGCAGCTAGGTTTTCGAGTGTCTTAAAGCCGTCCATACTTAGAGCTTGCCCATAGCGACGGCGGTATCGCTCATGCGATTGGCGAAGCCCCATTCATTGTCGTACCAGCTCAGCACGCGCACTAATTTACCGCCGACGATTTGCGTTTGCGTTAAATCGAAGGTTGATGAGTTTGGGTTATGGTTGAAATCGATAGAGACCAAGGGCGCATCGCACACGCCGAGCACGCCTTTCAGCGCGCCTTCTGAGGCTTTTAAAATCGCGGCATTGACTTGCTCGACCGAGGTTTTCTTCTTCGCTTCGAATACGAGGTCAATCAGCGACACATTTGGGGTTGGTACGCGAATGGCTGTGCCGTCGAGTTTGCCGACCAGTTCTGGCAATACCAGACCGACCGCTTTGGCGGCACCCGTTGATGTCGGAATCATCGATAGGGAGGCTGCGCGTGCGCGGCGTGGGTCAGAGTGCAGCATATCGACGGTGCTTTGGTCGCCGGTGAAGGCGTGGATTGTTGTCATATAGCCGCGTGCGATGCCGCATGTTTTGTTCAGCACATGCGCCACAGGGGCGAGGCAATTGGTTGTGCATGAGGCATTCGAGACGATTTTATGTTTTTTGCGCAGTTTTGTATGGTTAACGCCATATACGACGGTTAAATCTGCGCCCGATGCGGGGGCAGAAACCAGAACGCGTTTTGCGCCTGCCTGAATATGTTTGCCAGCGTCTTCTTGACTGGTGAACAGGCCAGTGCATTCGAGTACGATATCAACGCCCAGTTTTTCCCATGGCAAATTGGCGGGGTCGCGTTCGGATGTGACTTTGATGGTTTTTCCGTTGACGTTAATGCCGCTTTTATTGGTTCTGACCTTTGCGTTGAGTATGCCATGAACACTGTCATATTGCAGCATGTGGGCGTTTGCGTCGATGCTTCCTAAATCGTTGATTGCAACGACGTTGATGTCCTTGCGCCCGCTTTCGATAATGCCCCGCAGAACCAAGCGTCCGATGCGGCCAAATCCATTAATTGCGACGTTCACTGCCATTTTTATTCCTTTCGATTAAGCGAGCGCGTTTTGCGCTGCGGTAACCACGGCTTCTGCCGTGATGCTAAAATGCTGAAATAATTGTGCGGCTGGTGCGCTTGCGCCAAAGCCATCCATGCCGATAAAAATATCTTGGTCGCGCAAATAGCGATCCCAACTCATTTGGACGGCAGCCTCAATCGCGATACGTATCGGCGTGTCGCCCAAAATATCGGCCTTGGTGCTGGCCGATTGTTGTTCGAATAATTCCATGCACGGCACAGAAACGACACGTGCGTGAATATCTTGAGCCTGCAAAAGGTCGCGCGCTTGCATGGCGATTTCAACCTCTGAGCCCGACGCCATCAGCGTCACTTGTGGATTTTTGCCCCCTGCGGCTAATTCATACGCGCCATTGGCACAGGCGTTTCGCTCTTCATATTCGCGCATGGCGGGCAGGTTTTGACGGGTCAGGGCTAGAACACTCGGCGATGCGTCCAACTTGAGGGCGAGCTGCCAACACTCTAGCGTTTCAATAGCATCGGCAGGGCGAAACACATGCACATTCGGCATCACGCGCAAGGCGGCCAAATGTTCAACGGGCTGGTGGGTTGGGCCGTCTTCGCCCAGACCGATTGAATCATGTGTCAGTACATGAATGGTGCGCTGTTTCATCAGCGCAGACAGGCGAATGGCCGGTCGCGAATAATCAGAAAACACAAGAAAAGTGCCCGAATAAGGAATGAAACCGCCATGCAGAGCCATGCCGTTCATCGCCGCCGCCATGCCGTGCTCGCGAATCCCCCAATGGATAAATTGGCCAGCGAAATTATCCGCCGCAATGGTGGTTTGTTCAGGGGTGCGGGTGTTGTTCGAGCCGGTCAAATCGGCTGAGCCACCAATCATTTCTGGCACATGCGGAACAATCGCCTTTAAAACTTCTTCGGATGATTTGCGCGTCGCCCAGCTTGGTTTTTCTTCGGCCAGTTGTTTTTTGAAACTATCGACAGCCGCGTCGAGGCTTTCGGGTAATTCGCCTGAATTAACGCGCTCGAAACGATTTTTGGTTTCTGCCGATTGCGCTTCCAGACGTTCTTCCCATGCTTTGCGGGTCGAGGCATGCGCACGCCCTGCGACGCGCCACGCATCGAGCAATTCGCTCGGAATCTCGAACGGCTCTGACGACCACCCCAGAGTTTCGCGGGTCAGGGCGATTTCTTCATCCCCCAAAGGCGACCCATGCACACCGCTTGTGCCTTGCTTGTTCGGCGCGCCATAACCGATGGTGGTCTTGCACGCAATCATGCTTGGCTTATCGCTTTCGCGGGCGGCGGCAATGGCTTTTTCAATCGCATCCGCATCATGGCCGTCAATGCGAACGGCATCCCAACCTGCGGCTTCAAAGCGTGTGAGCGCATCGCCCGATTCCGTGAGGTCGAGCGGGCCATCAATCGAGATATCATTGTCATCATATAGAACAATCAGCCGCGACAGTTGCAAATGACCCGCGATTGAGATGGCCTCATGGCTGATGCCCTCCATCAAATCGCCATCCGAGGCCAACACATAAGTAAAGTGGTCGACCAAATCATCGCCGAAGCGTGCGTTCATCATGCGCTCGGCAAGCGCCATGCCAACTGCGGTGGAGATGCCTTGCCCCAAAGGGCCTGTGGTTGTTTCGATGCCCGTGGCGTGGCCATATTCGGGATGACCAGCGGTGCGCGCGCCTAATTGGCGGAAGTTTTTAATCTCTTCCAAAGTCATATCTGCAAAGCCGATAAGATAGTGCAGCGCATATTGCAGCATCGAGCCGTGGCCTGCGGATAAAACGAAGCGGTCGCGGTCGGGCCAGTCCGGCGCGAGGGGGTCGATTTTCAAGAATTTTGTGTATAACACGGTCGCGATGTCCGCCGCTCCCATGGGCAGGCCGGGATGTCCTGAGTTAGCGGCCTGCACCGCGTCCATAGAAAGCGCGCGGATGGCGTTGGCCATATCGTTAAGGGGCAGTGAAATCGCAGTCTCAGACATTTTAAATTCCTTATAGCCGCCCAGCTGAAATGCGCCAGATGCAGCTTGCCAATATCAGGCCGTATCGGGCGCACAATGCCCTTGCGACCTTTTAGAGTCAATGCCAGATTCGCATATGCGAGTCTCGTTTTTACTTGTCGCTATTGACGGCTAAATGCACCTGACTCTATGGTGCGTTTAGAGGACGAACATGCAAAAAATTCACGCCGCTATGGAACGCTTTAACGCCGCGCTCGATAAATTAGAAAAACTGGACACGCAAGCTGACTTGGACGCGCTGTCACTGCAGTGCGCTCATTTGCGCGGGGAGATATCGAGTTTGAAGAAACAAAAAGCCGCGCTCGAAGCCAATCAAAGACGCGCCATGGTGCAAGTTGATAAGGCGATGCGCCAAATCGATACTGTTTTAGGGGAGGCGTAAATGGCCGAAATGACAATCTCAGTTAATTCGCGTCCGTTTCAGGTGATGTGCCGCGACGGTGATGAGGCGCAGGTTTTGCAGCTTGCCGAAGATTTCGCTACGCATGTCGCGGCCATTAAAAAGGACAATGCCAGTGCTGGCGATAGTCATTTGATGGTGCTGGCGGGTCTCACGCTCTGCAGCGAGTTGCGCGATGTGAAACGCGAAATAGAAGCCATTCGCCTTGATGTCGATAGTGCCAATGCGGCGCGCGAAGTGCTGGGCGATAAAATGAATGATATGGAAAACGAGATTTCTGCGATGCTTGCTCTGGCGGCTGAAAAAGTAGAGGCCATGCTGCCGCCGCTTGAGGAAGATATATAGGTGCGCGGGGGCAAAATTAGGGTATAGATGGGCGAGGAACTGCCCGACGCGATAATTGTATATTACGCTCGGGGCCTTACAATCCTTTAGGGAGCTGTCCCTGAGGTAGGCCGTGGCCTACTCCACACGGTGCCCACCTACTTAAGTAGGTCTCCGAGGATTTCGCAGTTAACGGTTGTGGCGGTTCCACTTTGAGAGATGATGCACGAGAAACAAACCCTTAGACACGAGCTGATGGCCGCCCGCAAAATCCGCCATGAACGGGACTCGCACGTCGCGGCACAGAGTTTGGTGGCGCATATTGATGCGTTGGCATTGCCCGCAAATCAAATGATTGCTGCTTATCTGCCGATGGGCAGCGAGATTAATGTCCAGCCATTGATGGTTGCTTTAGCGGCGGGGCATGAGCTGTGCCTGCCCGTGTGCGAGACGCATGATGCGCCGATGGTGTTTCGTCGGTTTTGTTTTGGCGATGCATTGACTACCGATATAGCGGGTATTGCAGCACCTTTGGCAGAGGCACGACCGTGTCGTCCAGATATTATATTTCTACCGCTTTTGGGCTTTGACCTTCACGCGAACCGCTTAGGTCGTGGCGCAGGATATTATGACCGCACCATCGCGGCGTTGCGTCAAAGCGGGGATTTGCGCTGCTATGGTGTCGCCTATGACATGCAAATGGTTGACAAATGCCCCACTGAGCCGCATGACCAAGCCCTAGATGGTGTTGTCACGGAGGCGGCGCTTTATTTATTTTAGACGGGTGGGATACATGCGTATTCTTTTTCTTGGCGATGTGGTGGGGCGTGCGGCGCGCGAAGCGGTTATCCGACAAGTGCCGGTATGGCGCAGCCAATACGCGCTCGACTTTGTTATTGTGAATGGCGAGAACAGCGCGGGCGGCTTTGGCATTACCCCCGATATTAGCGAGGCGTTTTTTGACGCAGGCATTGATGTGATTTCAACGGGCAATCATGTGTGGGACCAGTCAGCGATTACGCCTTATATCGCCAATGAGCCGCGCTTGCTGCGGCCGGTTAATTTTCCGCAAGGCACACCGGGGCGCGGGGCTGGCTTGTTCGAGGCGGGTGATAAGCGCGTGCTGGTGGTCAATGTCATGGGGCAGTTGTTTATGGAAACACTGGACGCGCCTTTCGCGGCGGTTGAGCGCGAATTATCGGCTTGCCCATTAGCTGAAATGGCCGATGCGATTATTGTCGATGTGCATGCTGAGGCAACATCGGAGAAAATGGCGATGGGGCATTTTTGCGATGGTCGTGCGAGTCTGGTGGTTGGTACGCACACGCATGTGCCGACGGCGGATGCGCAGATTTTACCGCATGGCACGGCCTATCAGACGGATGCGGGCATGTGCGGCGATTATGATAGTGTTATCGGTATGCAAAAAGAAGAACCGATGAACCGTTTTACCACGAAACTGCGCGGCGACCGCTTCGAGCCAGCGCAAGGCACGCCAAGCCTATGCGGTGTGATGGTCGAGACGGATGATAAAACGGGACTTGCGACCGCTATTTACCCGATACGTTCGGGCGGGAGGCTTTCCTCAGCTGCTCCGAAGCTATAGGCTAGGTTAAGTGATTCGTTTTAGAGGGTTCAAATGGCAGGCCATTCCAAGTTTAAAAATATTCAGCACCGCAAAGGTGCGCAGGATAAAAAACGTGCGAAGATTTTTGCACGCCTCACCAAAGAGATTATGGTCGCGGCCAAAATGGGCATGCCCGACCCAGATGCCAATCCGCGTTTGCGTACGGCTGTGTTGGCGGCGCGCGCGCAAAATATGCCGAAAGACAATATCGAGCGCGCCATTAAAAAAAGTTCGGATGACGACGATACGCATTACGAAGAAGTCCGCTATGAGGGGTTCGGGCCGGCGGGCATTGGCGTGATTATCGAGACGCTGACCGATAATCGCAATCGCACGGCGGGCGAGGTGCGCTCAACATTTACAAAGAATGGCGGTAATTTGGGCGAAACAGGGTCGGTTTCTTTTATGTTTGACCGTGTTGGCGCGGTCGAGTTCGAGGCCGATGTCGCCGATGCCGAAGCGGTGTTTGACGCAGCGATTGAAGCGGGCGCAGATGATGTCGATAGCTCGGCTGAGGGGCATGAGATTATTTGCGCGGCCGATGAATTGCACAATGTGGTGACAGCCTTGCAGACACCTTTGGGTGCGCCACGGGCGGCGAATATTATTTGGCGTGCGCAAAATGACATTGCAGTTGATGGCGAAGCAGCCGAAAAAGTATTGAAGCTAGTTGAAGCGCTAGATGATGTTGACGATGTGCAAAACGTCTACGCTAATTTTGACATTTCTGAGGACGTGCTGGAACAATTATCGTCTTAGTAAGGATAAAATGTGAGCTCTGAAACACGACGGCTGATTGGTTTAGACCCGGGCTTGCGGTTTACGGGGTGGGGTGTTGTTGATATGTGCGGCACCAAGCTGAAGCATATTGCTAATGGTGCGGTGCGCTCTGACACGAAATTGCCTTTGGCGGGGCGGCTGTTGCAATTAGAGCAAGGTCTGGCGGCGATATTTGATGAGCATATGCCCGATTATGCGGCTGTTGAGCAGACTTTCGTTAATCGCGATGGGGCGGCGACATTGAAGCTCGGCCAAGCGCGCGCGATATGTTTATTAGAGCCGGCGCGGCGTGGCTTGGCGGTCGCAGAATATGCGCCGAATTTTATCAAGCGCAGCGTTACAGGCTCAGGCCATGCGGATAAAACGCAGATTAAGGCGATGGTCGCCATGTTGCTGCCACAAGCTGAGATTGCCAATGAACACGCCGCCGATGCGCTTGCCATCGCGATAACACTGGCGCATGCAGGAGACTTTGGCGGCAAAATGCAGACAGCGATTGCGCGTGCTGAAGCCAAAGGGGCGGTGATATGATTGGACGGTTGCGTGGGCGCGTCGATGGGCGCGGCGATAATTGGGTGCTGATTGATGTCGGCGGCGTGGGCTATATGGTCGAAGGCTCGCCGCGCATGATGGATAATTTACCCGCCGATGGCGAGGCGCTCAGTCTGGCCATCGAGACCTATGTGCGCGAAGACCAACTCCGCTTGTTTGGTTTTTTGAGCGAAGAAGACCGCAGCTGGTTTCGGCTGCTGATGGGCGTGCAAGGGGTCGGCGCGAAAGTCGCTCTGGCCATTCAGGGAGTGTTGTCGGCTAATGATTTGGTGCAAGCCGTGGCCGCCGAAGATAAGGCGATGGTCGCGCGTGCGCCGGGCGTTGGGCCGAAAGTCGCGCAACGTATTGTGCAGGAATTGAAAGACAAAGTGCCTGCTATGCCATTTGTGGCTGCTGCTGAGGTGACGGGCGCGGAAGGCGCTATGGCCGAGGCGATGTCGGCCTTGACCAATCTTGGCTATCCGCGTGTGCAAGCCAATGCTGCCCTTATGGCGGCGCGTTCTAAATTGGATGATGAAGCGAGTGTCGAAGATTTGATTAAACAAGCCCTGCGGGAGTTGGTGTGATGTCGGAGCGTCTGGTCGACCAAAACGAAGTTGGCGAAGATATTGACCCTGCGATGCGTCCCAAAACGCTCGATAGTTTTGTCGGTCAGCAAAAGGGGCGCGAAAATCTTGCGGTGTTTATTCAAGCGGCGAAAAAACGCGGCGACGCGCTCGACCATGTGCTGTTGGCGGGCCCGCCGGGGCTTGGCAAAACCACGCTCGCGCAAATCGTGGCGCGTGAATTAGGCACAGGCTTTCGCTCGACCTCAGGGCCAGTGATTTCAAAAGCGGGAGATTTAGCCGCGCTTTTGACCAATCTTGAGCCGCATGATGTGCTGTTTATCGATGAAATCCATCGCCTCAGCCCCGCCGTTGAGGAGGTGCTGTATCCGGCCATGGAGGATTTCGAACTGGATTTAATCATTGGCGAAGGCCCTGCGGCGCGCTCGGTGAAAATTGAGCTGCCGCCATTTACCCTGATTGGTGCCACGACGCGGTCGGGTCTGTTGACCACGCCTCTGCGCGACCGTTTTGGGATTCCAATCTATCTTGGATTTTACACCCCAGAGGAATTGGAGTTTATTATTCGGCGCAATGCTGGCCTGATGGGATTAGAGATAAGCGATGATGGGGCTGTCGAGATTGCCTCCAGAGCGCGCGGAACGCCGCGTGTGGCGGGGCGGCTATTGCGACGTGTGCGCGATTTCGCCAATGTCGAGAATGCTCATATTATTGATGCCAAACTGGCCGATGCGGCACTGCATCGGCTAGAAGTTGACAAGCGCGGGCTGGATAATCTGGATAGGCGGTACTTAACCGTTCTGGCTGAGAAATTTCTTGGCGGGCCCGTGGGGATAGATACATTGGCGGCGGCGTTGGGCGAGCCGCGCGATGCGTTGGAAGATATTGTCGAGCCGTTTCTCATCCAAGTCGGGTTTGTCAACCGAACCCCGCGCGGGCGCATGTTGATGCCTATTGCGTTCACGCATTTGGGGCTTGAAGTGCCAAAGTCAGCGCATGATGCGGCGTCAGATTTGTTTGAAGAGTAGGAGATGATATGCAGATTGATGTAAAACAGGCTTATGGGCTAGACGATGCGGCGGAGATTTTGCTGCCTGCCTCCGGCGATGATGCTTCGGTGGCTTTGACACAAGGTGTGGTCGTGAAAACGGGTGCGCATATCCGACACGTGCAGAACTATATCGTGCAATATGAAGACACTGATTTTTCGGGCTTTGTGTATCATGCCAATTATTTAAAATTTGCTGAGCGGGGGCGGTCGAATTTTCTGCGCTTTGCGGGTATCGAACATTCGGTATTGTTCGACATGCAGCCGCAATTGGCTTTTGTTATTGGTCGTATGGAGATGGATTTTCTCGCCCCTGCACAAATTGATGACGTGTTGTTGGTGGAAAGCGTTTATTCAGAGGTGCGCGGTGCCCGTCTTGTTGCCGAGCAGCGCATCTCGTGTAATGGCGCGGCTGTCTGGCAAGCTGACATTGTGGCGGCTTGTGTGGATTTGCAAGGCAAGCCCAGACGGCTACCAAAACAGCTTGCCGATAGCCTGTTGCGCTATCAGGGGGCAAGTTTTCTGCGTGATGCGTAAAGGGGCGACAAAGTTTTGTCACAATTTGAAGCTAACACAAGCTAACTTAGAAGGTGTCTCATGGATCCTGTAACTATTCAGCAAGCGACGCAATTATCCGCGTCGGATTTCTCGCTTTGGGCTTTGTTTTTTCGAGCCGATATTGTCGTCCAATCGGTGATGCTTGGGCTGCTCTTGGCGTCGGTTTGGAGTTGGGCGATTATTATCGAAAAAACTGTGACGCTGCGCCGTGTGAAAAAGCAGGCGGATGTTTTTGAGCCGTTATTTTGGTCGGGCAAGACATTGCAAACCATCTATCAGCAAGTATCGGCGAGCGATAATGGGCCTCTCGTCAAAGTTTTCAATGCCGCGATGAACGAGCTTGTGCGGCTTGATGGTGCGGGGTCAAAAAAGCAAGAATTGTCACGCTTGCAATTTGTCGAGCGCGCTCTGCATACGTCGATTGCCCGCGAGATGGAAAAGCTAGAGCAGCGGCTGTTATTTTTGGCGACGGTGGGGGCGGTTGCGCCTTTTGTTGGATTATTTGGCACAGTGTGGGGGATTATGAACTCGTTTCAGGCGATTGCCATGACTCGCGACACGAATTTGGCGGTGGTTGCGCCGGGTATTGCCGAGGCGCTTTTTGCGACGGGTCTTGGTCTATTGGCGGCGATTCCTGCGGTGATTGCCTATAATAAGATTTCGACTGATTTGGGTCGGTTTGGGGCGCGACTGGAATATTTTGCGGATGATTTTTCGGCGTTGATTGCGCGTCAAAGCAAGGGGTGATGGATGTCTGCGACCCCTTATAAATCTTCGCGTCTGCGCAAGCGTTATCAGCCGATGGCCGAGATAAATGTTACGCCTATGGTGGATGTTATGTTGGTGCTGCTTATCGTCTTTATGGTGACCGCGCCTTTATTGACGGTGGGTGTGCCGGTTAATTTGCCCAAGGCGGGGGCGCATGCTTTGCAGGGCGATGATGAGCCGTTAGCGATTAGCGTGAACGCGCAAGGGCAGATATTTATACAAGAAAGCGAGATTTCGCTTGAGGCATTGGTGCCGCGCCTGAAAGCGATTGTTCGCGCGGGCTATGAGCAGCGCATTTATGTGCGTGGTGACAGCGATGTGAATTATGGCCGCGTCGCGCATGTGGTGGCGCGTATCAATGATGCAGGCTTTGCGCGTGTCGCACTGGTTACCGATAAGCAGCATCAGGGCAAAGGGGGTCGGTGATGGTGTTGCGGCGCGATATGGTCGGGTCTCTGGCGCTGCATTTGGGGCTTGTGCTGGTGGTCAGCCTATGGACACCGTTGATGCATAATGTGCCACTGCTCGACCAGACCTTGCCGATTGAGATTATCAGCATTGAGGAGTTCACCCAATTGGTTGAAAACACCGCCAAGCCCGATGCGGCAGAGACTCAACGCCAACAAGAACAAGCCGTGCCAGAAGTCACAAGCCCCGCGCCAGAAGCCGTGACCCCCGATGCGATGCCGCAGTTAAAACCGCCGCCCGATAATCAGAAAATCAGTGAACCTGCGCCAGTGCCAAAAGAGGTCGCGCCGCAGTTTAAAGTCGCGCAACCCGCACCCGTTAGTCGCCCTGTGGTGAAGCCCAAACCGCTTTTGGATATTGGGCAAGTGCGCGCTTTGCTGAACAAAACCCCCGACGCGCCGGCGACGCAGCCGCAGCCGCAAGAGATAGACACGCAGAGTCTCGGTGCGAAACTGAGTTTAAACGAGGTGGATGCGTTTCGCGCGCAAATGCGTCGGTGTTGGTCGCCACCTGCGGGCGCGCGCGAGGCTGAAAATCTCGTGGTCAATGTGCGCCTTTCACTGACCTCTGCGGGGATGATTTCGGCAGGACCCGTGGTGGTCAATCGCAGTCAGCTAGGTGAGCCGTTTTTTAGGGCTGCGGCGGAAAGCGTGTTGCGCGCCATTCGCCGATGCCAACCTTTCTCTATGCCAGTTGAAAAATATAATGCATGGCGCCACATTGAATTGACCTTTGACCCTCGCAAAATGCTGGGCAGTTAGGAGACCAAGATGCTGAAACATCGGACACATTACTGGGCTGGTTTACGCTGCGGGGTTGTCGCACTTGCGCTGATATTGTGCGCGCCTTTATCGGTACATGCTGCGCTGAAGATTGATATCACGCAGGGCAATATTGAGCCATTGCCTATCGCGGTTTTAGATTTTGTCAGCGCTGGAGGTGTCGGGCAGGATTTGGCCAAAGTGGTGACGGCTGATTTGGAACGCTCAGGACTGTTTCGCCCTGTTGAGCGCGATGCCTTTATCGAAAGCACGGTGGGGGTGAATGTGCGGCCAAAGTTTAAAGATTGGCGCGTGGTCAATGCGCTTGCTCTGGTGACGGGGCGCGCTGTGCAGCAAAGTGATGGTCGCCTTCGGGTTGAGTTTCGGCTTTGGGATGTCGTTGCGGAGCAGCAAATGACGGGTTTGCAGTTTTTCACCACGCCAGAGAATTGGCGGCGCATCAGCCATCTTATTGCGGATGCGATTTACGAACGCTTGACGGGTGAGACGGGGTATTTCGATACGCGGATTGTTTATGTGTCGGAGACGGGGGCTAAAAATCAGCGAGTTAAAAAACTGGCGATTATGGATCAAGATGGTTTTGCGCAAAGCGAATTGACCAGTGGACGCTCTTTGGCGTTAACGCCGCGCTTTAGCCCGACGGCGCAAGAAATCACGTATCTGTCGTTTTACCGCAATAAGCCGAGGGTTTATTTGCTGAATATCGAGACGGGTCAGCAGGAGGTGGTCGGCGATTTTCCGGGCATGACGTTTGCGCCGCGCTTCTCGCCTGATGGCCAGAAAATTATTATGAGCCTTGAGCGGAACGGCAATTCCAATATTTACACGATGGATTTGCGGACGCGCGAGACGCGGCGGTTAACTTCGTCACTGGCGATTGATACAGCCCCTTGTTATGCGCCCGACGGCAGTCGCGTGGTGTTTGAAAGCGACCGCATGGGTACGCAGCAGCTTTATGTAATGGAAGAAGACGGCTCGAATGTGCGCCGCATTTCCTATGGGGAGGGTCGCTATGCAACGCCTGTTTGGTCGCCCCGAGGCGATTTAATCGCCTTTACCAAGACGCTGAAAGGGCGGTTTTTAATCGGTGTTATGAAAACCGATGGTTCGGGTGAGCGCATTTTGACTGAGGGGTTTCATAATGAGGGGCCGGCTTGGTCGCCCAATGGCCGCGTTTTGACGTTTTTCCGCGAAGGGCGCGGGCGCGATAAAGGGCCAACTCTGTGGACGGTCGATGTGACAGGCTATAATGAGCGTCCGATAACAACGCCGGGCTGGGCGTCTGACCCGGCTTGGTCGCCGCTTATTCGTTAGGGTAATGTGTTTTTGCGTATTAAATTGCAACGCTTTCAGTTTAAATTATCAAAAGATTGCATTTTTTGATAATTTTGACTAAGTATAGGATTAAACATGGGCATGTGGCTCGCAAACGTCTTGAGGAGTACTCTATGAGACAGACTTCAAAATCAAAATTATTTCTATCCATGGCTTTGACGAGTCTTATTTTGGCAGGGTGTGCCTCGACACAAGGAACAGGGTCAAGTTCAGGTTTTGGCGGGTCGTCGAACACTAACGAAAATGTGCAATATTTGGTTGAAAATGTTGGCGACCGTGTGTTTTTCTCGACCAATCAATCTAATTTGGGCGGCTCGGCGCGCGCCACATTGCGCAGTCAAGCGGCTTGGTTGAAGCAAAACGAAGATTTACGACTGACCATTGAAGGCCACGCAGACGAGCGCGGCACACGCGAATATAATCTTGGACTGGGTGCACGTCGCGCCAGTGCGGTTCGTGACTTCCTGATTAGCGAAGGCGTTTCAGGCAATCGTTTGCAAACCATTTCATATGGCAAAGAGCGCCCCGTTTCATTGTGCTCGGAAGAAGCATGCTGGTCGAAAAACCGTCGCGCGGTCGCGACTATCCGCTAGGGTGACGACGGCGATAACAGATTGGGGCACCTTTGGGTGCCCTTTTTTCTGCCCCATTTTTGCCGAGATTAAGGCGCACAGATAAATGATGATGGTTTTTCAAATAAGACGGGTCGCGGGGCTGATTTTTATGGCCGCGATAATGATGAGCGCGGCACATGCGCAAACGACGGTGGCCGATGAGCGCATCGAGGCGTTGGAGTTGCGACTGTCGCAGATGGAGCAATTGCTCACGGCGCAACGCAATTTGCGCACGCGTCAGCAGTTAACCGATACGCTGAAATTGCGCGCGCGTCTCGATAGGCTCGAGAGCGAGATGGCTGTTCGCGGTGCGCCTGCCGCGTTGAACACCGCGCCTTTGAGTGCGGCGGGGTCGTCGCATACGGCTGAGTTGCAAACGCGCTTTAACGATATGGCGGAGATTTTACGCGCGTTACAGGCGCAAACGGATTCGCTGATTTTACAAATGCGCAGCCTGAACCGTCAGGCGGAGCGCAGCGCGACGGATAATGAGTTTCGCTTTCAAGCACTTGAAAGCGGTGTGCGTCGGGCGACGGCGGGTATTTCGTCCACGTCGAGCGAGCCTGAAATCATCGGCACGATAAAGCGCACCGCACCAGTGGAAGGGTTTGGTCAGGATGCCAACACGGATACGCTTTTGGTGGGCGAGGGCGATTTATCGACGCTAGAAGATTTTGGCCAGCTCACGCGCCCGCCGCTGAACGACCCTAAAATGCTCTATGACCGTGCGTTTAAAGATTTGCAAGGTGGCAATTATCATGGCGCAGAAGCGGACTTTACCCAATTGGTGCAGACGTTTCCGTCGCATAAATTGGCTGGCAATGCGCAGTATTGGTTGGGCGAAACGCATTATGTGCGCCGCCAATATAAGCAAGCGGCGGAGGCGTTTTTGGTGGGCTATACGACTTATGACAAAAGCAAAAAAGCGCCTGATAGCCTGTTGAAATTGGGCATGACGCTGACGGCTTTGGGCGAAAAGAAAACCAGTTGCGATGCTTTTGCTGAGTTGGGCGCGAAGTTTCCTGATGCCCCCGAGGCCGTTGTGAAGCGCGCGCAGATTGAGCGCAAACGAGCTGGTTGTGGCTCTTAAAACACCCGCCGATTTTATTAAGACACTGAGCCGATTGGACGCTGGTACGCATGTTGCGCTTGCGGTTTCGGGCGGTGGCGATTCGATGGGATTATTGGCGTTGGCGGCACGCAGCGCGAGGCTTAAAAACGCGCCGCGTTTTAGCGTGCTGACAGTTGACCATGGGCTGCGAAAGGCGGCGCGTGCAGAAGCGAAGATGGTTGCGCGTGTGTGCGCCGATTTGGGACTGAAACATGTCACTTTGCGCGATACGCAAAAGCTGTCGGGACGCGATATTCAGCAGCAAGCGCGACGCTTGCGCTATCGGCTGATGGCGGCGTGGTGTGCGCGACACAAGGCGCAATCGCTGGTTTTGGCGCATCACCAAGACGACCAAGCCGAGACGGTTCTGATGCGTCTGGCCAAGGGCAGCGGCATTAACGGCTTGGCGGGCATGGCCGAAAAGCAGAAGCTTGCGACATCAGTCGGTGATTTGGTTCTCTTGCGCCCGTTTTTGGGGATGCCCAGCGCGCAGCTAAAGCGATGGGCGCAGCAAGCCAAATTGCCTATCAGCGATGACCCAAGCAATGTCGATGCGCAATTTGAGCGTGTGCGGTGGCGGCAAGCCATGCCGCATTTGGCCGATTTGGGGATGGATGCGGCAGCCTTAGGCGGATTGGCGGATGACATGCGCGCTGTGCGTCGCGCGCTGGATGGGCAATTACTGGATTGGTTGGACGCACATGCGCAGTGGCATGACTATGGCGTATTGTGTTTGCCGCGCGCAGCTTATATGGCTTTGGATGATGGCTTAAAGACGCGTCTGATGGCCGCTTTTGTGAGATTTTTTGGTGGCCATGAGCATCCGCTGAAGCGTGCGCGTATCAGGGCTTTTGCGACGCGTCCCGAAATGAGGCCAAGCGGTGCGGCAACATTGGGCGGGGCGCATTTGCGATGGCGAGGTAAAACCATGTTTTTAGGCCGCGAGTTAGCCGCTTGCCAGCCGCATGAACTCACGCACGGTGTGCAGCTTTGGGATAATCGTTTTTTTGTGAAGGCGAAAAAAACTAAAAATAACTTATTTGTTGCCCCCTTGGGACGGCAAGGCGTACAGGATTTGCGCGATGGCGGAAGTGTGTTCGATAAAGCCGTGCCTGCCTGCTATTATGCTGTTTTACCAGCGTTTTTTAGCGCGAAAAAGAGACTGGCCTGTCCGCTTATGGTGCCGCAAACTGGTTTTTCGGCGAAAAGCGTTTATTCTAAGGCACTGTTCCGCGATATTTTGAGTGGCGGGCAGGGCTAGTAATGTTGCGGCGGCGGGCTTATATTAAATGACAAGAGGGGCGTGTTTTGCGCTTCCCGATGAAAAAAGGGTGATGTTGTGAACGGTATGAAAAATATAGCTGTTTGGTTGGTTGTTGGCTTGATGCTGATCACGATATTTAATGTGTTTCAGCGACCGTCGATTCAAAGCCCTGAGCGCGATATTAATTTCTCGCAATTTACGGCGGAAGTGGATGCGGGTCGGATTTCTGAGGTCACGATTGAGGGCGAGGCGATTACGGGTCGTTATTCGGATGGCGCACCGTTCTCGACCCATGCGCCGCCGAATGACCCGAGCTTGGTGCAGCGTTTGCAGGAGCGCGGTGTATCGATAACGGCCAAGCCGGATAGTTCTGGTTCGCCGACCTTTTTGGGCGTGCTGATTTCATGGTTCCCGATGTTGCTTTTGATTGGCGTATGGATTTTCTTCATGCGGCAGATGCAGGGTGGCGGTCGTGGCGCGATGGGTTTTGGTAAGTCGAAAGCCAAGCTGCTGAACGAGGCGCATGAGCGCGTAACCTTTGATGATGTCGCTGGCATTGATGAGGCGAAGGATGATTTGCAGGAGATTGTCGAGTTTTTGCAAGACCCGACGAAGTTTCAGCGTCTTGGGGGTCGTATTCCGAAGGGTGCGCTTTTGATAGGGCCGCCGGGGACGGGTAAGACGCTGTTGGCGCGCGCGATTGCGGGCGAGGCGAATGTGCCGTTTTTCTCTATTTCGGGGTCTGATTTTGTTGAGATGTTTGTCGGTGTTGGCGCGAGCCGTGTGCGCGATATGTTCGAGCAGGCCAAGGCCAACGCGCCGTGCATTATTTTCATTGATGAGATTGATGCGGTGGGTCGCCATCGGGGCGCAGGTTTGGGTGGCGGTAATGATGAGCGCGAACAGACGCTTAATCAATTGCTTGTCGAGATGGATGGTTTTGAGGCCAATGAGAGCATTATTTTGGTGGCGGCGACCAACCGTCCGGATGTTCTCGACCCTGCTTTGTTGCGGCCGGGTCGGTTTGACCGTCAGGTGGTTGTGCCAAATCCAGATATTATTGGGCGTGAGAAGATTCTCAAAGTCCATATGAAAAAAACGCCACTGGCGGCGGATGTCGATGTACGCACGATTGCGCGTGGCACGCCCGGATTTTCGGGCGCTGACTTGGCTAATTTGGTGAATGAGGCGGCGTTATTGGCGGCGCGTCGGGTGAAGAAACTGGTCACGATGCAAGAATATGAAGATGCCAAAGACAAGGTGATGATGGGCGCTGAGCGTCGCTCTATGGTGATGACGGAAGAAGAAAAACGCCTGACCGCTTACCACGAAGGCGGCCACGCGCTTGTTGCGTTGAACATGGAAGCGTCTGACCCCGTGCATAAAGCGACGATTATTCCGCGCGGTCGGGCATTGGGCATGGTCATGCGCTTGCCAGAGCGCGACCAAGTATCGGTGACGCGTGGCAAAATGAAGGCCGATTTAGCCGTCGCCATGGGCGGGCGGATTGCTGAGGAGCTGATTTTCGGCCATGAGAAAGTCACGTCGGGCGCATCGTCTGATATCCAAATGGCGACCAGTATGGCCAAGGCGATGGTCACGCAATACGGCATGAGCGAAGAACTGGGGCCCTTGTCCTATGGAGAAAACGAGCAAGAAGTATTCCTCGGCCACAGCGTTGCGCGTCAGCAAAACATGTCAGAAGAAACCCAGCGCAGGATTGATGAAGAAGTCCGCAAATTGGTGGAAGAAGGCTACGAAAAAGCCAAGCAAATTTGTCAGGATAAAATGGACGATTTGCACAAAGTCGCCAAAGGGCTGCTGGAATATGAAACTCTGTCTGGCGATGAGATTATCGACTTGCTGAAAGGCAAGCTGCCGCAGCGACCAGATAATGATGACAAACCGCAATCTGGGGGAACGACCTCGCCGTTTCCAACCTCGGGGGGCGACACAGATGTCAACGGTGCAGAGCCGCAAGGGACTTAGACCCCCGCAGATTTTTGGCATCGTCAATATCACGAGCGATAGCTTTTCCGATGGCGGACGGTTTCTCGAGCCGCACGCCGCGATTGCGCACGCGCAAGAATTAGTGCGCGATGGGGCGGATGTGGTGGATGTCGGTGCTGCCTCGAGCCACCCCGATGCGTCCGATGTCGCCGCCGAGACAGAAATCGCGCGCCTCGAAGCCGTGTGGGATGGCTTGCAGGAACTTGGTGCGCCGATAAGCGTCGATAGCTTTCAACCCGCGACGCAACGCTGGGCATTGGCGCGTGGCGCGGATTGGCTGAACGATATTAACGGGTTTTGTGAGCCAGAAATGTATGACGAACTGGCCGATGCCGATGCGAAATTGGTGGTGATGCACGCGATTCAAGCCAAGGGTATCGCAACGCGTGCGCCGCCGCCCGAGGGCGATATCTGGACGCATATTTTTCGGTTTTTTGAGGCGCGTCTTGCGCAATTCGATAAAGCAGGTATCGCGCACGACCGCTTGGTGCTGGATCCGGGCATGGGATTTTTTCTGGGCAATAAACCAGAGACATCGCTGACGGTGCTGACGGAGTTGACACGGTTGAAGGCGGCGTTTGATTTGCCTGTATTGGTGTGCGTGTCGCGCAAAAGTTTTCTGCGCAAATCGGCGGCGACGACGTTGGAGGCCGAGACTATCGCGATGGAGCAGGGGGTGGATTTCATCCGCACGCATGATGTGCGCCAATTATCGCGGGCGATGCGCGGTAAAAAGTAATATATTGCAACAGCTTGTGATTTGGGTGTTGCGCCGAAGCTGTCCATAAGGGGAGTATGAATAGAAAATATTTCGGTACGGATGGCATTCGCGGGCGCGTCAATGGCGAGACGATGACAGCAGATATTGCTTTGCGGTTGGGGATGGCTGCGGGGGTGTATTTCCGTCGCGGCAATCATCGCCATCGCGTGGTGATTGGCAAAGATACGCGCCTTTCGGGCTATATGATTGAGCCTGCTTTGGTGGCGGGGTTTACGTCGATGGGCATGGATGTGTTTTTGTTTGGGCCTATCCCGACGCCGGCGGTGGCGTTTCTGACGCGCTCTTTGCGGGCAGATTTGGGCGTGATGATTTCGGCGTCGCATAATGCTTTTGAAGATAATGGCATCAAGCTGTTTGGGCCTGATGGGTATAAGCTGTCGGACAAGATTGAGTATGAGATTGAGCAGTTGATGGACGCGCCGCAAGGCGAGTTGGTGCCGTCGGCTGAGTTGGGGCGGACGAAGCGGATTGATGATAGTCAGGCGCGCTATATTGAGTTTGCCAAGCGAACCTTCCCGCGCGATTTGACATTGGATGGCATTAAGCTGGTGATTGATTGCGCGCATGGTGCGGCGTATAAGGTTGCCCCGACGGCGCTGTGGGAGCTGGGTGCGGAGGTTGTCTCGATAGGGGTTGAGCCGGACGGGTTTAACATAAATGCGGGCTGCGGGTCGACGGATATGGCGGCGGTGGCGGAGCGCGTCCGCACGGAGAAGGCGGACATTGGCATCGCGCTGGATGGCGATGCCGACCGCCTTATTATCTGCGATGAGAATGGCGCGGTGATTGATGGCGACCAGATTATGGGATTGGTGGCACGCGACTGGCACGCGCGCGATTTATTGTCTGCGCCGGGGATTGTGACGACGATTATGTCGAATCTGGGTCTTGAGCGTCACTTGCACGATAATGGTTTGAGTTTGGTACGCACGCAAGTTGGCGACCGCTATGTTGTGGAGCATATGCGCGAGCACGGATTTAATCTGGGCGGCGAGCCGTCGGGGCATATGGTGATGTCGGATTTCTCGACGACGGGGGATGGTCTGGTTGCTGCGTTGCAGGTTTTGGCGGTGATGAAGCAGGAGGAGCGTCAGGTTTCGGATTTGTGCCGCGTGTTCGAGCCAGTGCCGCAGATTTTAGAGAATGTGCGCTTTTCGATGGGTGCGCCGCTGGAGCACGAGACGGTGCAGGCGGTGATTGCGGCATGTGAGGCGCGACTTGGGCGTGCGGGTCGTCTGGTCATTCGCAAGAGTGGCACGGAGCCGCTTATTCGGGTGATGGGCGAGGGCGATGACGCGGCGATGGTGCAAGATATGGTGGCGGAGATTGTTGGTGCGATTCAAAGCGTCGCGGCATGAGCGTGGACTCTGATAATTCTGCTAGCTTGCCGCGCGCGTGCATTTTGGCGATTTCGGGTTCTGATTCGGGCGGCGGCGCGGGGCTTCATGCGGATATTAAGGCGATTACGGGTCTTGGCGGATTTGCGACGACGGCGGTGAGTGCGCTGACGGCGCAGAACACGCATGGTGTTCGCGATATTATGGATGTTCCATCGGCGTTTGTTGTTGCGCAGGTTTCTGCGGTTTTGAACGATATGGGTGCGGCGGCGATTAAGACGGGGATGCTGTCTGGCGTTGATGTTATGGAGGCGGTTGCGCCTTTGCTCGATGATTTTGGCGGCGCGGTGGTTGTTGACCCTGTGATGGTTGCGAGTTCGGGCGACCGTCTGATGCGCGATGATGGCGTTTCTGCGCTGCGCTCGTTATTGCTTCGCCGCGCGGGTTTGGTAACGCCGAATCTTCCCGAGGCGGCGATATTGACGGGGCGCGACGTGGAGACGGTGGATGATATGAAGCGCGCGGCGGATAGGCTGATGGATGATGGGGCGCACGCGGCGTTGATAAAGGGCGGTCATGGCGGCGACGATACGGTGGTGGACTTGTTGGCGTTGCAGAGTGGTTTTGAGGTGTTTGAAAATGAGCGCATCCGCCCGCCCGAGTCGTCGGCGCATGGTGCGAAGCATATGTTTCATGGCACGGGGTGTACGTTGGCGTCGGCGATTGCGACGGGTTTAGGTCAAGGTCTAACGATGGAGGCTTCTGTGTTGCGGGGGATTGATTTTGTTCGGGCGGCGATTTTAGCGGCGACGCAATCTCCTGCTATTGGCGGGGGGGCGAACCAACCGCTTTATCCTCTGGGTTGTTAGAGCGGACTCGATAAAAGTCGTCGTGTTTTTTCTGCCGCATTTTCCGCTGTTGATGCATATAGTATTCCCCGATGAAAGGCAGCATGGGGAGGGTAATTGTCAATCTTGCGGCAATCCACAGATACTTGCCGCAGAAGTTCAGCAGGGCGACGGCCATACATGCGAGGATGACGTGGCCGAGCGCATCGAGTCCCGTGTCAGGGTTTACAAGATGGACGAAATCTATTCGTCCATCGGGCGTTATGAGGTGCGTGAGAGACTCCATTATTTTTTTCTCCTCTATGGCGTTTTTGGTATCGGGTCATCTCTTATTGCAAATCGAGAATCGAAATCCTGCTTATTGCCTTGGGCTTGACTTTATTGTTTCCCATTCAGGTATTTTATTCGGCAGGTAACCCGACATAAAAACGTTTTCATATATGAGAGCGCCGATAGGTGTCGGGTAACGAAATGCGAAAACATGACTGAGAATTCGCAGACCTCCCTATTCCCTTGGTTGCGCATGCCTGCACGCACCGATGGTATTGTATTCAGCAGGATACCCGACATAAAGGATTCTCCCATAGATAGTTAACTCACAACTGGCGCCGACATCCGCCGGCGCCAGGCTGTGGTCATATCTATCCCGTAGGTTAGCCCCCGCGTATTTCCCTCGCGGGTATTCTATTCGGCAGGGCAACCCGACAGTGGGTGTCCTACAGGGGATATGACCAAGAAAACGTTAATACGGTTTTACATATGAAAACAAGTGGTTTTTCGAGGATTCGGATTTTAATGATGGGTGTCGGGCTGTGCTTAAATCAATCCAAGGATTAAAGTCCCCGCCTATTTCCCGAGGGTATTGTATTCGGCAGAGCAACCCGACCCCTCAAGCCTAGATTCTTTCCGCGTGGATGTCACTTTCCCGCCCGCGCTCCCGAATCCAGATTTAAAAAAATGGAAATACAAGTTTAAATAGACAAAGCAGACCTAAAAGACGAAGAAAGCAGCCCTAAAAGACAAAGAAGTAACTTTAAAAAATAAAGAAAGCGGGTATTAAAATTTTCGCGAATCTGTTTACGTTTATAGGTTGACCCTTTTCACCCAATAAGAAGAGCCACCCATGGCACGCAAAAAGAAAACCAAAGCGAAGAAGTCGCCCCCGAAGAAGCCAATGCAACCTAAGCAGCCAAAATCTGTTGCGGATTATTTGGCAGAAATCGCAGATGCTACGGGAGGTGCTGCCTGCATTTACCGTGGCCAAGCAGATGCAAGTTGGAAGTTGGAAAGCGGTGCAGAGAGGCGTTTCGAGAAATTTATAGGAAAATCAATGATGGGAGTTGGCGACTATCACAAGCGGTTGCTAGAGGACGCGACGCGCTTGGGACATAGAGTCGGTAATGGCGGAGATTTAAAAGATTTAGAAATGCTCACAAGGCTACAGCATTTTGGCGCGGCCACATGTCTGGTCGATTTTACTGAAAATGCACTAGTGGCGTTGTTTTTTGCTTGCCAACTAAAAAAGGAAAAATCTGGTAAAAATAGAGAGCCGAAGGGCAAGGTGTTCGTGTTGCCGCATTACAATATAAATAAGGTAAACCCGAGCGAAGACATTCTGGCCATTCTGCTGCCGCAAGTCCCCCTAAAATACACCCCCGTGATGGATGGCCCTGCCGAACGGCGAATTGCAAGCCAACGCGGCATTTTTGTCATCAATCCATCTAAACTGGGAACTCCAAAAATTGTTGAAGTCGCTGCTAATGAAAAGAAAGACCTCCTAAAGGAATTAGATAGCGTATATCAGATAAGCTATAAAACGCTTTTTATCGACTTGGAAGGTTTCGCTACCAATAATAAAGCAAGCAAACGTTTTGAGGATTATGAAATCTTTTTCTATAAAGGCCTAACGGCACAGGAATTAGGTGATCTCGATGAATCTATCAGGCACTATACGAGAGCCATTGGCGGCAAACCTGATTTTGCCGAAGCTTTTAGCAATCGCGGTAATGCGAAATATGCAGTAGCATTAGCTATACGACAGGGCTTGGGAAAAACGAAACGAGAGGTATCCGAAGCCCTTTTGGATGCCATTGAAGATTTTGATAAAGCCATTGGCTGCAAACCTGATTTTTCTGATGCCTATAGTAATCGTGCGGCGGCAAGAAATGAATTAGGGGACTTCGCAAACGCAAGTATAGATTGTGCTTGGGCTATTTTCTTTGATTCTAATAATGCTAGCGCGTTCTATAATTTGGGAGTTGCAGAAGAGATGCTGGGAAGACCTGAGATTGCTCTTGAGAATTTGAAAAAGGCAGTGATACTAGGACAGGCGCAAAATATGGATTCAGGCCTTATAGCGGAGATGCAAAAGGCTATCGCACAGGTGATATCCAAAATCCACGAACGCGACAAATAAAAAATAACACTCCTTAATTTCGCCCTATGGAGAGGCACACATGGCAGGCAAAAAAACTATTAAATCTGTTGCGGACTACTTAGACAGAATCAAAGAAAAAGCAGGGGGTGCGCGCTGTATTTACCGTGGCCACGCAGATAAGAAATGGAAGTTGCAAAGTAGCGCAGACAGACGAATTGCAAACACTCTGCCGAAGATGGCGATAAAGAGAGAAATGGAGATAATACAGGAGTCAACTGTTGATTATCATAGGCGACTGCTACTTGACGCGACACGTTTGGGGCATAGAGAAGGTAATGCCCGCCAATTAGAAGATTTAGAAACACTCGCCAAGTTACAACATTTTGGCGCGGCCACATGTCTGGTCGATTTTACTGAAAGTGCCTTAGTGGCGTTGTTTTTCGCTTGTCGCCCAGAAAAAGAAGCAACTGATGGCAAAGTGATTGTGTTGCCCCTTGGTAATAAGATAAGCGAGGCAAAGTCGGGCGATAGCATCGACGAGATTCTAAAGGTTAAGGAAGCTCAAATATACACACCTGCAATAGACGGGCCCGCTGAACGGCGGATTACAAGTCAGAGTGGGATTTTTGTTATCAACACTGCTAGGCTGAACACACGAACTAAGACCATCCGAATTAAACACGAGTATAAAGAAAGTCTTTTAAAAGAGCTAAATAGCGCATGTAAGACAAGCGCTGAAACACTTTTTTTCGATTTGGAAGGATTCGCCGCCAATAATGCAGCAGACAAAAGTTTTGAGCATTATATGTCTTATTTTTATAGAGGCACAGTGGCGCATAGAGCAAAAAAATACTCAGAAGCTATCGAGCATCATACTGCGACCATTGACTTAAAACCTGATTTTGCCCCAGCTTATGCTAGTCGTGGGATTGCAAAACATGAATTGGGAGATAGCGATGGTGCTATCGAAGATGTTAAAATAGCAATAGAATTAGAACGAACGGAAAACCCAGAATCAGGTGTTTTAAAGATGCTTGAAGGGCTTGTTCAACTGATAAAATTGGCAGATAAACTCCAAAAACAGAGTAAAAGCCCCAAACAGAGTAAAAGCGTCAGACAGAAGAAAACCACTAAAAAGAAGCCTTCCCCCAAGAAGACTCCCTCAAAAAAGAAGCCTCCCCCAAAAAAGAAAAAATAGCCCCCCACCAATACACCTTAATCCTTGCCCCGCACGCCCTTTGCCACTATATCGGTAAGCGGGACACCTCTCCCCAACGAGAGGCAACGATCTGTGAGGGTTCGATATGACTAAAATGACAAAGCCTGACACACGTCCGGCTAATCCTAACTTCTCGTCTGGGCCATGCGCAAAGCGTCCCGGATATGACATCAACAAATTAAAAAACGCCCTACTCGGACGCTCGCACCGTTCAAAACTAGGCAAAGAAAAACTCGCAAACGCCATAAGCCAAACGCGAGACATACTCAAAATACCCCAAACGCACCGAATCGCCATCGTGCCTGCATCCGATACCGGCGCGTTCGAAATGGCAATGTGGAGCCTCCTCGGACAACGCGGATGCGACATTCTCGCATGGGAAAGCTTCGGACAAGGATGGGTCAGCGACATCAAAAATCAGCTCAAAATCGACGACATCCGCGCCATCACCGCAGAATACGGACAAATCCCCGACCTCAACGCCGTCGACTGCGACCGCGATGTCGTCTTCACATGGAACGGGACGACATCTGGCGTGCGCGTCGCCAATGCAGACTGGATTCCCGCAGACCGAAAAGGCCTCACACTATGCGATGCGACATCCGCAATCTTCGCCATGGAGCTGCCGTGGGATAAGCTCGATGTCGCAACCTATAGCTGGCAAAAAGCGCTCGGCGGAGAGGCCGCACACGGCATGATTATCCTCAGCCCACGCGCCGTCGAACGCCTCGAGACATACGCTCCGCCATGGCCAATGCCAAAAATCTTCCGCCTCACAAAGGGCGGCAAGCTCATCGAGGGCATCTTCAACGGCGAGACCATCAACACGCCATCCATGTTGGCCGTCGAGGACTATCTCGACACACTCGAATGGGCAGCACAAAGCGGCGGCCTCAACGGATTGCTCGACCGCGTCGCCAACAATAACAGCGTCCTCAACAACTGGGTCGCCGCCACCGACTGGGTCGCCAATCTGTGCGACGACCCTGCGCACCAATCAACAACATCCGTATGCCTGAAAATCGTCGACCCCGACGTGACCGCCGCCGACCCCGACACGCAATCCGCCATCGCCAAGCGCATCGCGACCCTGCTCGACACTGAGGGCGTCGCCTTCGACATCGGCGCCTATCGCGACGCGCCCGCAGGATTGCGCATCTGGGCAGGCGCAACCGTCGAGGCCGCCGACCTCGAAGCCCTCACACCGTGGCTCGATTGGGCCTTCCAAACCGCAAAAGCCGCCGAAATCCAAGGAGCATAACCATGCCGAAAGTTCTCATCGCAGACAAAATGAGCCAAGCCGCAGAGCAAATCTTCAAAGACCGCGGCCTCGATGTCGACGTCATCACCGGACTCGACCGCGACGAACTCATCAAAATTATCGACCAATATGACGGCCTCGCCGTGCGCTCATCCACCAAGGCAACCCCGCCCGTCTTGGAAGCCGCCAAAAATATGAAAGTCATCGGCCGCGCTGGCATCGGTGTCGATAATATCGACCTCCCCGCCGCCACCAAAAACGGCATCGTCGTCATGAACACACCCTTCGGAAACTCCATCACAACCGCCGAACACGCCATCGCAATGATGTTCGCACTCGCACGACAAATCCCCGAAGCCAACGCATCAACACATGACGGCAAATGGGAAAAATCACGCTTCATGGGCGTCGAACTCACCGGCAAAACACTCGCCATTATCGGTTGCGGCAATATCGGCTCCATCGCCGCCACACGCGCGCTAGGTCTCAAAATGAAAGTCGTCGCCTTCGACCCTTTCCTCACGCCTGAACGCGCCGTCGAAATCGGTGTCGAAAAGGCCGAGCTAGACGACGCACTCGCACGCGCCGACTTCGTCACGCTGCACACGCCGCTGACCGATAAAACGCGCAACATCCTAAACGCAGACGCATTAGCCAAATGCAAAAAAGGCGTGCGTATCATCAACTGCGCGCGCGGTGGACTCATTGACGAGGCCGCCCTCAAAGCCGCCCTCGAAAGCGGTCACGTGGCCGGCGCCGCCTTGGATGTGTTCGAAGAAGAACCCGCCAAAGCCAACCCGCTATTCGAAATGGAAAACGTTGTCTGCACGCCGCATTTGGGCGCATCAACCGCCGAAGCGCAGGAAAATGTCGCGCTGCAAGTCGCGGAACAAATGGCCGACTATCTGATGACGGGCGCGGTGGTCAACGCGATTAACATGCCCTCCATCTCGGCTGAAGACGCGCCCCGATTGCGCCCATTCGTGGCACTGGCCGAGCAACTCGGCCTGTTTGCCGGACAGCTAACCGAAAGCAGCATTGATGGCGTCGATATCGAATATGTCGGCGATGTCAGCGCGTTGAACGTCGCGCCGCTCACCTCGGCAATCATGGCAGGGCTTTTGCGCCCGCTTCTGGCTGAGGTCAATATGGTATCAGCCCCCGCTATCGCCAAAGACCGAGGCATCACCGTGTCGGAAGTCAAACGCGACAGCAAAGGCGCATTCGATAGCTATATTCGCCTGACCCTAAAAACCGAACGTCAAGAGCGCTCAGTTGCTGGCACGGTGTTCTCAGATGGCAAACCGCGCATTATTCAGGTAAAGGGCATCAATATTCATGCCGAGCTCGCACCGCGTGTGCTGTATGTTACCAATACCGATGCGCCGGGCTTTATCGGCGCGCTCGGCAATGTATTGGGCAAGCATGGTATCAATATTGCGTCGTTCCAACTGGGGCGCGAAAAACTAGGCGGTGACGCGATTTCATTGATCAATATCGACAATGAAGCCAACGCAAAGGCGCTCAAAGAACTCGAAGGCCTTGAGCAAGTCATGCAAGTTAAGCAGTTGATTTTCTAGCTTCTGAAGGGAAGAGAAAGGAAAGCACTATGGCCAATGTAGTCGTTGTTGGGTCGCAATGGGGTGACGAGGGTAAAGGCAAGATTGTTGATTGGCTATCCGTGCGCGCTGATGTGGTGGTGCGCTTTCAAGGGGGTCACAATGCTGGCCATACGCTGGTCATTAACGGTGAGGTATATAAGTTGTCACTGTTGCCATCGGGTATTGTGCGCGAGGGCAAATTGTCGGTTATCGGTAATGGCGTGGTGGTTGACCCATGGGCATTGCTCGCCGAAATCGATACATTGCGCGCACAGGGCGTTGCGATTTCACCCGAAAACTTGAAAATCGCAGAAAATGCGACGCTGATTTTGCCGTTGCACCAAGAATTGGATGCGGTGCGTGAAAACGCCAATAGCGGGGTTAAAATTGGCACGACCAGACGCGGTATTGGCCCTGCCTATGAGGATAAAGTCGGGCGGCGGGCTTTGCGCATCGCCGATTTGTCCGACCCTGAAACGCTGGGCGATAAAATTGCGCATTTGCTGGTGCATCATAATATGTTGCGCCGTGGGCTGAACCTGCCCGAGTTTGACGCGGGCGAATTGGAAGCCAAATTGCGCGATGTTGCGCCGCATATCACGCCCTATATGGCACCGGTATGGCAGCTGCTCAACGAGGCGCGTCGTCAGGGTCAGCGCATTTTATTTGAGGGCGCGCAGGGGATTCTTCTCGATATTGACCATGGCACTTATCCTTATGTGACGTCGTCCAACACGATTGCGGGTCAGGCGGCGATTGGCACGGGCATTGGCCCCTCGGCGCTCAACCATGTATTGGGGATTACCAAAGCTTACACCACGCGGGTTGGCGAAGGGCCGTTTCCGACTGAGCAGGAAAATGAAATTGGTCAAAAACTGGGTGAGCGCGGCCACGAGTTCGGCACGGTCACGGGGCGCAAGAGACGCTGCGGATGGTTTGATGCGGTGCTGGTGCGCCAAGTGGTGCGCACGGCGGGCATTGATGGCATTGCGCTGACGAAGCTCGATGTGTTGGATGGCTTTGACGAGATTAAGGTTTGCACGGGCTATAAGTTAGATGGCGAGGCGATTGACTATCTGCCGAGCAATATGGCCGAGCAAGCGCGTATCGAGGCGGTGTATGAGACGTTGGAAGGTTGGCCAGAGGACAAAGGTCATGGCACGAGTTATGGTGCGCGTTCATGGGCTGATTTGCCCGCGAATGCGGTGCGCTATGTGCGCTATATTGAAGAGTTGATTGGCGCGCCCGTTACATTGCTATCGACCAGTCCAGAGCGCGATGACACGATTTTGGTCAAAGACCCGTTTGAAGACTGAGGTTAGTCCTCGTCTACTTCTGCATCGATAACCAAGCCTTGCGCGCCCGCGCCATCGGCCATTGCTTTTTTGAGTTTTTCGAATGCGCGTGCCTCAATTTGGCGGATGCGTTCGCGGCTCACATCAAAGCGATGGCTTAATGTTTCCAACGTCTCTGGCGTGTCTTGCAGGCGGCGGGCGGTGAGAATATCGCGCTCGCGTTCATTCAACGTCTGCATCGCCGCAAGCAATACCTGACGGCGCGCATTCATCTCATCTTCATCGGCCAGCACGACTTCTTGATTGTCGCTTTCATCTTCTAGCCAATCTTGCCATTGGCCATCACCGTCTTCGCCCATCCGCAGCGGGGCGTTGAGCGATTGGTCGCCGGTTGACATGCGCCCATCCATTTGCAGCACTTCGGTTTCTTGCACGCCTAAACGCTCGGCAATATCGGTGACTTGGTCGGGGTTTAACTGGCCGCCGTCAATCGCGTTAATTTCGCCTTTGAGGCGTCGCAAATTGAAAAACAGTTTCTTCTGCGCCGCCGTGGTGCCGATTTTGACCAATGACCAGCTGCGTAAAATATATTCCTGAATGGAGGCGCGAATCCACCACATCGCATAGGTCGCAAGGCGGAAGCCTCGGTCGGCATCGTATTTTTGCACCGCGCGCATCAGCCCGACATTGCCCTCAGAGATGACTTCGCCAATGGGCAAGCCATATCCGCGATAGCCCATGGCAATTTTGGCAACCAGACGCAAATGGCTCGTGACCAACTTATGCGCGGCTTTTACATTATCCGTCTCGGCGTAATCTTTGGCTAGCTGATATTCTTCTTGCGCTTCCAACATCGGAAACTTGCGAATATCGGCGAGATAGCGCGACAAGCTGCCCTCGGGATTGGGGGCAGGCGCAAGCTGGGTGCTTTTCGATATCGGCTTTTTATCGCTCATGGTCTTTATATAAGTCGGTTTTATGGCGATTTAAAGACGGTTCGGCTAAAAATCTGCATCGGGCGTGAGGCTATCGGTCAATCTTTGTAAATCGTCGGGCAGGGCGGCTTCGTAATAATGCGCGTCGCCCGATAGGGGATGCTCAAAGCCCAGTGCTGCGGCATGTAGAGCCTGTCGGTCGAGCGCTTCGAGCGCGTTTTTTTGCGCATCGTTCAAATGGATAGCGCGGCTTTTCATGCCTGCGCCGTATAGCTTGTCGCCCAAAACGGGATGTCCGATATGCGCCATATGCACGCGAATCTGATGCGTGCGCCCCGTCTCTAAGCGACATTCCACCAGACTGACTTGAGCGTTAGCGTATTGGCTTTGGCGACGGTAATGCGTGATGGCGTGGCGCGCGGTCTTGGATTTCGAGACGGCGATTTTTTTGCGATTATTAGCAGCACGCGCCAAAGCTGCGTCAATCGTGCCTGCGGCGGGCAGCGGCACGCCCCAAACCAGTGCCTGATAAAGACGCTGCATGCGACCATCGCGACCATGGGCGGCGAATTGTTCGCTCAAGCCCTGATGCGCCTTGTCGTTTTTGGCGACCACCATAATGCCGCTTGTGTCTTTATCGAGCCGATGGACGATGCCGGGGCGTTTTTCACCGCCAATACCTGAAAGCGTGTCACCGCAATGCGCGAGTAGGGCGTTGACCAGTGTGTTATCGCGATTGCCCGGCGCGGGATGCACCACCATCCCTGCGGCTTTGTTGATGACCAAAAGGGTCTCGTCTTCAAAAATCACATCCAGTGCGATATTTTGCGGCTTCACGCTTGTGTCGACGGGTGGGGGTAAAATCAGCTCGATGATATCATCATATTTGACCCGCCAAGAGGGGTCTTCTATGGTCTGGCTAGATTGCGCACGGGTGACACAGCATTGACCCGCTTTGATTAAATCCTGAACACGTGCGCGGGAAAGTCCGTCGCTGGCCATCGCCACGCAGCGGTCGAGGCGCATGTCGCCTTTGGTGGAATCAACGGCGAAAGCCAGTTTTTGAATGTTTACGGAGCGAGCCATGTCTCAAGATACAACAACTGAAGCGGACGCGCCAAAACAATCGTCGCACTATGTGCGCATCATGTTGGTGGTGGTTATCGTTTTGGGCGTGCTTTTGGTCGCAGGCGCGGGCGTGGTCATCAGCACGGTGATTAAGCGGGTGAGTAATCCTGACGCGATTATTACCAAGCAAGGCTTTGGTGAAACGACATTGCACGTGCCAGCAGGGGCGCAGCTGCTGGGGGTCGAAAATGGCGACACGCGCCTCGTCTTGCATTTAAAAGATGCTGATGGCACATTTTTAATTCTGATAGACCCGCGCAAGGGCGAAGAAACGGGACGCATCCGAGTGCGTTCGCAATAACGGATAGGACATAAAATGACGACACTTTCTCTTATTGGCAGCACACTGCTTGCGGCTTTTGTCGCGCTGATTTTCACATATCAACTCGCTGACCGCGAAACCATCAGCGCGGCGCAATTTCGTGCCGATAGCGGCTATAGCGAAGCGTCGCTGCGCCATGGTGTCACGGCCTATCGCAGCTATGGCGCGCAAGATGGCGTGCCATTGGTGATTGTGCATGGCGGCACGCTTGGTTCGCTGGCTTATCAAGGCTATGTGCCGCCTTTGGTGAAGGCGGGGTATCGGGTGCATTTATATGACCAGTATGGGCGCGGGTTTTCCGACCGCACGGTTGCTCCCTTGTCGATTGATTTGATGAGCGCGCAATTATTGGACTTGCTCGACCATCTTGGTATTAAACAGGCGCGATTGTTTGGCGTGAGTTTTGGCGGGGCGGTGATTGCGCGCTTTGCTGCAACGCACCCGCATCGCGTGAAGGCTTTGGCCTATCAAGTGCCAGTGATTGAGGGCGCGTCGGTGAGCCCTGCTCTGACGCTGGCGCGTATGCCTCTCCTTGGGCCGATGCTCAGCCGATTTTATGCCATCCCGACAATTATCGCACGCGGCGAAAGTTTCGGCACTGACACCGAAGCGGCGCGTCGTGTGGTGGCGCATTTTAAAGGTCAATTTAAGGTCAAAGGCACTGAACGGGCGATGCGCCACATGCTGACGGGTGATGCGTTATCTAATCGTATGGCTGACCATCAAAAGATTGGCAAAAGCGGTGTGCCCGCGCAATTTGCCTATGCGCTTGATGATACAGAAATTCTAGCGCATCAAGTCGAAGCGGCACTGGCGGCATATAATAATCCCGATGTGCATCAATATACGGGCGGCCATTTTTTCTCGGGCGGTCACATGAAAAAATTGACGCGTGATTTGGATAGGTTTTTTAAGTCAGTGAATTAAAACGGCATCCAACCACTGGTCGGCGTGAAGTTCATATAGCCGATATTTGCGCCGAGCCGAAAGCCAACACCCGCCCGTATCGGGGCAATAATAACATCACCGCGTTGCAAATAGTTGACCGCAGCACCGCCAATGTAAAAAGCAGAACCACCCACACCCGCAAACCGCTTGTGCAAATCTTCGGGCGTGTCGGCATTAT
Organism: Parvibaculaceae bacterium; assembly: GCA_965221415.1. GTDB lineage: Bacteria > Pseudomonadota > Alphaproteobacteria > RS24 > RS24 > UBA8337. Next base: position 1,400,948 of record OZ244887.1, on the reverse strand, counting down.
AGACGAGCGCAAAACTTTTCGAGCCTGTCGCGCCTGCATCAGGGCCAATCGAGGGGCCGCGCCAGTAAATCGAAGCCTCGCGTCCATCTTGGAATTTGACAATACCGCGTCCGTATCGCACGCCAAACACCGCAGCGACGGAAGCATCTTCGCCCTGAATAATGGCACTCGGTGGACCATAGCGGCTGAAAACACTATCAATAATTTCGGCCATCGATTCCGCCGTCGCCCCAAGATATTTAGCCGAGGCGATAATCAGGCCGTTTTCTGAAAAATCTTCAATGTTCGGCGGTTGGTTTGGGCTTTGCGCATAGGCAGGCGGCACAGCAAGGCTCAAAGCGACAAGAAGCGTAAAGGCGATATATCTCATATGCACGTCCTCTTATTGGGTTATTTTAACGCAGTTTGCCAGTTATCGCTGGCGGCTGCAATAAAAGATGGATTGTCGAGACCCCGCGCGAGTTTGCCATAGCTCAGCGGCGTGCCATCTTCGAGTGTGACGAGACCGCCCGCCGCCTCAAGTATGGCCTGACCCGCCGCGGTGTCCCATTCCATTGTGCGGCCAGAGCGCGGATAAAAATCGGCTTCGCCTTCGGCCAGCAAACAAAATTTGTAAGATGAAGCCGTCGCGATTGTTTTGGTGACATGCAGCCGATTGATAATATCGTCGGTCTTGCTGTCGCGGTGGGTATAGCTGGTAATCACTTTGACGCCTTTCTCGGTGATGGGCACGGTGCGCAAGCGCGTCGCCATTTTAATGTCCAATACGCCATCAGGCGCAATGCTCAATTTATAGGCCGCGTCTGTGCCACTAAAATATAGCTTCTCATGCGCAGGCACATAAATCACGCCCGCAATCGGCTTGTCGTTTTCAATCAGCCCAATATTGACGGTGAAATTATCCCGCTTGGCGACAAAATCACGCGTGCCATCCAGAGGGTCAAGCAGGAAGAAAACCTCGTCAATCTTTTGCGGCAGAGCTTCTGCGCAGGCCTCTTCGCCAATCACTTGAATATCAGGGGCGATGCGGGCTAAAGCCTGCTCAAGCAGAGCTTCAGCGTCGCGGTCAGCCTGTGTCACGGGCGAGTTATCCGCCTTGGTTTCTTCCTCAACGCCGTTTTCATAATGCGCCATGATAAGGCGACCTGCATCCAGACTCATTTGACATAAAGCGGTCATGCTATCGGGGTCATGCGGGTCAAAGTTGCGCGAATCTACCATGGTTCGTGAGTAGCACAGACATCGTTAAACGGGAAGCAAACCTTTACGCATTACAGCGGGCATGGCTTTCATCAACGCGATAACCCCGCCCCCACACAGTTTCGATAAGCGGCGTATTGGCACCCGCCGTTTCGATTTTCTTGCGCAATTTGCAGATAAACACATCGATGATTTTCATCTCTGGCTCATCCAACCCGCCATAAAGATGGTCAAGAAAACTCTCTTTCGAGACAACATTGCCTTTGCGTAAGCACAACAGTTCAAGCATTTTATATTCTTTAGACGTTAATGCGACGCGAGTGTCACCGACGCGCACATCGCGGGCTGTCAAATCGAGGCTGACATCGCCAAAATACATCTTGTTTGTGGCGTGGCCATTGGAACGACGCACCAACGCATGTAGCCGCGCGACCAATTCTTCCATATTGAACGGCTTGACCAGATAATCATCAGCACCCGCTTCAAGGCATCCTAAGCGCGCTTCCACGTCTGTTTCGCCAGATAAAATCAGCACGGGGATGCTGCTATGGTTCTTGCGCAGGTTAAGCAAAACCTCAGTGCCGCTCATGTCAGGAAGACCCAAGTCAAGAATAATCGCCTGATATTCATATAGGCTGGCAAGCTCTAGGCCATCCTCGCCGCGATCGGTCTCGTCTATGTGAAACCCCTTGTTTTCCAACGCACCGCACAGGCTTTGTGCGAATAAAGCATTATCTTCGATTAACAAAATACGCATTTTTAACTCCATAAGTAACATTTACAACACACGCAAATGACCCCATTTTACCCCTCACAGACAAATCAACTTTTTGTGAACACGCGTGAGTGGCTGATTCTAACGGTCTGCGAAAGGCTTGCGAGGCGATGTGGCATGCTATAATGAACGCCTTATGAATGATGCAGAGACAAAACCCATGTTGGATGCGCTGCCCGATATTGACCTCGGGCTAGGGGCGCATGAAACACGCGCACAGCAACGGGTTGTGATAGCCATGTCGGGCGGAGTCGATAGCTCGGTTGCGGCCGCATTGGTGAAACGCGCAGGCTATGACGCGGTCGGTATCACTCTGCAATTATACAATCACGGCGAGGCTATTCGGCGCAAAGGCGCATGCTGTGCCGGCCAAGATATTCATGATGCACGGGCTGTGGCGGCACGCCTCGACATGCCGCATTATGTGCTGGATTACGAATCACGTTTCAAAGAAAGCGTGATGGATGAGTTCGTCGATGGCTATTTGGCGGGGCATACGCCGATTCCATGTATTCGCTGCAATGAGACGGTGAAGTTTCGCGACCTTTTGGGCATGGCGCGTGAGCTCGACGCGGTTGCCATGGTGACGGGACACTATATCGCGACGCAAAAAGGCGCGCACGGGTGGGAAATGCATCGCCCTCGCGACTTGGCGCGTGACCAGTCGTATTTTTTGTTCTCGACGACGCAAGAGCAAATGGATTTTCTGCGCTTTCCGTTGGCGCAAATGGGCAAAGATGATATTCGCGATTATGCGGCGGCTCTGGGGCTGACGGTCGCCGATAAGCCCGATAGTCAGGATATATGTTTTGTGCCGAATGGTGATTACGCGGGCGTTATCAAACGCCTACGCCCCGATTGCAGCTTGCCGGGCGAGATTCGCCATATGGATGGCACGCTTTTGGGGACGCATCAGGGCGTGCTGCATTATACGGTCGGCCAGAGACGTGGCCTCGGTATTGCGACGGGCGACCCGATTTATGTCGTCGCGATTGATGCCGATAAGCGCGAAGTCACCGTCGGCCCACGCGAGGCTCTGGCGCGCGCGCGGATGCATCTCGATGAGGTGAACTGGCTGGGCGGCGAGGTCTCTGGGACGATAAATCTGCGGGTGCGGATTCGCTCGACAGGCGAACCCGCAGCGGCGCAATTGACGCTGGGCGACGCGGCGCACGCCGACGTGCTTCTGGCCGAACCAGAGGAGGGCGTTTCGCCCGGTCAGGCGTGTGTGTTTTACGGTGCCGATGATAATCGCGTGCTGGGCGGCGGTTGGATTAAGAGTGCCTCGACTCACTAGTAATACTTGCAAGAAACGTGCCAAAAACGCTAGTTTGTTGTCAAGGAGACACGCAGATGGTGTTGGCGCCGCGCCTTGAGATTAAGCAATCGCAAAAGCTGATGATGAACCCGCAAATGCAGCAGGCGATTCAGCTGTTGCAGCTTACCAATGCGCAATTAAGCGATATGCTGACGCGCGAAATGGAGCAGAATCCGTTTCTGGCTTTTGACGAAAACCATTATCGCGAGTCGCAATCGCGTGCTGTTACTGTGCAGGGGACGAGCGGCGTTGGTCTCAGCGATGCTGTGGTCGCGGTGCGCGTTGATTTTACAGATACGGCGCATATGTTGGAGAATACGCTGGTTGCGCCGCAGAGCCTGTCGGCGCATCTGATGGCTCAAATTGGCGAGGAGCTGCGGCAGCGCGATGAGGCGGCGTTAGCGATTGAGCTGGTGGGTTGGCTGGACGAGAACGGCTATTTGCGCGAGAGCGATGACGAGATTTGCGCCACGTTTCATATTGATAAGGCGGCGTTAGAGGCGGTGTTGGCGCGGCTGCGGAGCTTCACGCCGACGGGTGTTTTTGCGCGTAATTTGGTTGATTGCCTATCGTTGCAATTGGCGGCGCAGGGGGCTTTGTCGCCGATTTATACGGGGTTGTTGGAGAATTTTGATTTATTGGGCAAGGGTGATATTGCGGGGTTAGCGGCGGCGGTCGGTATGATGCCGGATGATTTGACGCCTTATTTGCAGACCCTGCGTGCGCTCGACCCGCATCCTGCGGCGGATTTTGGCGCGGCGGATGTGGGGGTGCAAACGCCCGATATTATCGTGTTGGAAAATGCGACGGGGTGGCAGGCGTATCTTAATGAGGCGACGTTGCCGAGCGTGTTGGTGTTGGAGCGCGATTGGGAGGCGATGGCGGCGCGCAAAATCACCGATGACGAGCGCGATTTTATGAAGGCGAATGTGCAATCGGCGCGATGGTTGCGCAAGGCTACGCAGCAACGCGCGGCGACTTTGTTGCGAGTGGCGCGGGCTATTATTGGGCGGCAGCAGGCGTTTTTTGAAGGCGGCATGGTGGCGTTGCAGCCGATGGTGCTGCGCGATATTGCGGACGCGTTGGAACTGCACGAAAGCACGGTGAGCCGTTCGGCCAGTGGCAAGTTGGTGCAAACGCCGAAGGGGGTGTTTCATCTGAAAGATTTGTTTTCGCGCGCGCTGGGCGGCGAGCATCTCGGCAGCAATGCCAAGCCGACCGCATCGGCGGCGATTAAGGCGCAGCTTGCGCAGCTTATCGCCGCAGAAGATGCGCTGACGCATGCCTTGTCGGATGATATGCTGGTTGCGGCACTGTCGGAATTCGGCATTGATTTGGCGCGTCGGACGGTTGCGAAATATCGAAAAGAGCTTGGGCTTGGGTCCTCTGCGCAGCGTCGTCGGGCGGCGAGAATCATGGCTGCTGCGGGCGGGAAATAGGGCAAAGGGTATTTGCCAGCCTCGGTTATTTGGTCTATATCAGCTTCACGTTCCAAGAGGCGGAGTAGCTCAGCTGGTTAGAGCAGCGGAATCATAATCCGCGTGTCGGGGGTTCAAGTCCCTCCTCCGCTACCAACGTTCCCTTTAAAAAGCGTAACAAGGGAACGCATAGTAAAGAAAAATTAATTGTTTACATATATAAATATTAGTACTATATATTATTCATGAAAATAATTAATTGGCTCATTTTTATGAAAGAGAATTTAAATGGAACCCGCTAAAAAAACGGTAAGTTTTACCGAAAATAAACGTATAAAGTTTGTAGATTTGGCAGAAAAGCGTGTTTTAAATGCGCTCAAGTCAATCTCGCTTATAGGCAATCTTGCTAATAAAAATAATTATAAATATGATGAGAGCGATATTCGTAAGATTATCAAGGCGCTAAATGATGAAGTCAAGGAAGTTGAATCACGCTTTAAAACTGGCAGGGCTGCAGATAAAGTATTCAAACTTTAGTACTATATACTTTCTATAAAAATAATATAAGAGGAAAGAATGCCTGAATGGATATTTGATAAAGTGGGTCCCAGTGGGTTTAACTCTGGCGAGTCAGTCCTTACACAAATTTTTTCCTCATCGTCCAGTCTGGCCAAAGAGCCTATGCAAAATGCTATTGACAGGATTTCTGAAGCAAACAGCAATCGCGCGGAAGGAAAAATTGAAATAAAATTAATCGAATTCACAGGAACTGAAAAAGATGAAATTCTGAAAAACCTAAATTGGGTACAGCTTCAAACACATCTTGACGCGGTTGCACAGACAAGTTCCGAGCAATATTCGGACCGCCTCAAAACTGCAGTAGACAGAGTAAATGGTGAAACCCCTTTGCGGTTTTTGGTCGTGTCTGATTACGGGACTATTGGGTTACCTGGAGATGATTTTGACAAGAATACTCATATAAATCGCCTTACCAGAGCTGCACATATAACCGACAAAGAACAAAAAAACAGGGACGGAAGTCATGGGTTGGGGAAGGGTGTGTTTTGGAAATATAGCGGAGTTTCAACCATCTTGTTTTATTCCCTTACACATAAGGAAAATATGGAAATTGAACACCGCTTTATAGGTCAGTCGACACTCGCCCATCACAAAATTGATGACGACGAATTTATTCAAGCTGGCTTTTTTGGTGAACAAGTCGAGCGGGGTGATGGCTTTACTAATGGTAGTGCTTGGGGTGAGAGCAATTTACTTAAAAAGCTCGAATTGTTGCGTGACAAGAATAAAGAAAATATCGGAACGAGCGTAATAGTCTTTGACTTTGACGACCCAGAAGTTGACGAAGAGCAAACTGGGCAGAATATAATAAAGAGTCTGATGGCTGATTGTGAAAAATGGTTTTGGCCAGCTTTATCAAGAAAAAACGCTAACAATGATCCCGCTTTAAGTCTTCGGCTGAAATTCTTTAGGAACGGTGAGTTGAAGGAAGAGCTTTCTCCCAATCTTGAAAAGTATAATCACTATATTGAGGCACTGGACTCTGAACCAGAGGATGAAAAAATCACATCACCAGATATGATTGCGGGTTCTGATATCAATGTAGAAGTGCCGCTTCTAAAAAATAATAGCCAAGGAAAATTTAAGGAAGCTCCAATCTCTATCCGACTGAAATCTTTTCATGCGCCGATTAATGTCAAAGATATAGACAAGCATCAATTGAACCATGTTGCTCTTCTCAGAAGAAAGACGATGGTTATCAATTATGAAGAAATAAAAGTAAAAATCGACGAAGGAGTGGCAGTGGTTGGAGTCGTTGCGGCTGGATATGCGAGGGGAAATAGTGACGAGGATAAATTGCTCCATAATTTTTTGCGGGACATGGAGCCTGCTGCTCATGACAGCTGGGATAAATACTACGATAAGTTGAAGTTGTATTCTCATGGCGCGCGCGCTCGAAGAACCGAGATTATCCGTTCTTATAAGAAATGTATTAAACAAATATGCTCAAAAGAAGTTGATACGAAAGGTAAGACGGTTCCAGCTCTTGCGTCCATGTTAAGGTTCAAAGGGCTTGGGAAAAAGAAGAAAAACTATACTGTTAGTGCTTCTGACATAATGGTCGATAAGGATACAAATAATAAATTACTTAAAATTTCATTTAGCTTGTATTGCAATGATATTCCGAGCGCGGGCACATGGAAAGCAGGCATCAAAGTAAAAATTAAAGGCATCAGCGAACCTCTTAAATTTCTGAAGTATTCAGAGGTGAGTCCTAGCAATGCCGTATCATGTCAAGAACTGAATAACAAAAAAGAAGAACTGCGAATAACCGTTCAGAATGACGACCGTGTGGATTACACAACAGAGATGGCATGGCATGATTATTTGTCAATAGATGACGATTTTGCATTTGAACTTCTGGTTGGCTTCATAAGGGAGGGTTAGGATATGTCCGTAATATGGCCATTTAAGCGGGTAGAGTGTAAAGAAGTCCCTAAAGCATCATTTGAAGATACTAAAACAGAGAACAATGATGATAACAAAATAATTGTAACTGAAATAGAAAGCCAAAATGCAAGTTTTGGTATCGAAGCCAAACTGAGTGAAGGTTTGCGAACTTACTTTACGGGGAAAGCCCCCGAAATTGATTATTGCTGCGTAATGACTAACAGGGCGACGCGAACCCGGAAAATGCAAGTGATGGCGATAAAGGATAAAAGTGATGAAATAAGAACGCCTAAAAACTTCTTAATAGGAGATATTTCGGGCGTTTTGGAAATAGAGTTGTTCGCGGTGCTTGCGAATGACCGAGATAAAAAGAAGTTGGAGAATAATCAGCCCTATAAAAAGGGAACAATTCTTGCAACTTGGCCAAAACTTTCTATCCATCTTGAGCCGCTACAGGAGCGTAGTGGAGACGATTTTCCGACCGAGTGGGTGAGCTTTAGGGAAAAAGAAGAAACAGCTGCCTATACTTCTAGCGTTCATTATATGGATTTCGAAAACGACAGGGTGCTTATTAATAATGATTTACCAGAGGAGCTACGGCGAGTTCTGCAAAGTAACACTGGGGGAAATGAGAAAGCGCTCAGGGAAGCTTTTTTTGCTCCTGTGGCTGTAGATATATGTGAGCAAATCGCGAGAAAAGCATTAGTAATGGCTCATGACGGTGGTATTGAAGAGTTAGAGGGTCACTATCGTGCTCTAGTTGAGGAATTGAGTGTATTTCTGACAGATTACCCAGATAAGGAAGATGCAATAAATGAATTGAACGAAATTGTTGCAGACAGTGACCGCTTATTTGAAGAAGTATTGTCTGCCAAACTGCCCCTTGCGTGTCAGGAATACCAGAAAGTTGCTGTTACATTGAACCGTCACGTAATCTCAATAAAACAGGATTAAATTATGGAAGAAGTATTTACTGTCGAAACAGATTTGCAGACTGGCGATGTTTATAAGTCGATAGCTGCCAACGATATTGAACTCGCAGAAACTGCTGAAACTGTTGATTTTACAAAACTGGACAAAGTGTCAAATAAAATACTTGCCAGAAAAACATTCCCCAGAGGTCAGATTGATGCCCTCTTTGGGAAATACCTTTACCTAGCTCTAAAGGATTTGCCTTCTTCGCTATTATCAAAACCAGAATTCTGGCAGTGGATGTCATTGGTACGTTATAGAGATATCACAATGCGTCGTTTGATTAAGCCTTTATCTGAAACACCTGCTGCTAATGTTCTCTCGGGTCGGTCATTGAGTAAGTCGAACCGGAATTCTTTTCAAAGATCATATAATATGCTCAAGCTAGCTTATCCTGAACCAGATAATTTATTGAGTGACGGTTTTCGGTTGGGAAAGGGTTTATTAACGAACCAAGATGCTATGCTTGCAATTTGCGACCGAGTAATTGGGCTCGATGGGGCTTTCATTCAAAAGCATCTTGCCAAGGTAGCTGCCCTCGATGGTGAATCGACCCAGAATTACGTTAAAGAACTGAATGCTCAAAGCCAAGTTTATCTGACTGATTACCTCTAATGAAACCTTAGGCTGTACGTGAGGCGCACGCGGCCAGCCTAGCGCGGCGGGTTAGTCGGTTGCGGGGGCGAGTTGGAAAAGCTCCGACCCCACGCCAGACCAAGACGTGCTGTCGCTGATGCTGTCTTGATTCCAATAAAGGCGCGCCTCGCCAATCGCGGCCAGCGCGGCGCTCGTGTCGGGAGCGCCGGCTCTATCTTTGAACAAATTGACATCCAGAAACAGGCTCAGTGCTTTGCGCGTGTCGCCTAAGCTCACACCGCTTAACTCAACCGCCCGCGCTCCAGAACGGATGCTCGAGAAATCCACCTTGCCAATATCGAAATTGTTTAAGTCTTTGGCGTTGTCAAAAACAATATTGTCAAAGCGGCCATGCGCTCCTAAATCGCCCGATACAGACGCTACCATGCCGGCGCGCAGGGCAGAGAAATCCAGCAAAATCGCCGGCGTGACGCCAGCCGTGTAAACATTATCCTGCGTGCCAGCAAGTCCGCGCGTCAGCGTCACGGTCGGCGCCGTCAGCTTCACCGCGCCATAGTTGACACCAAGTGCTAGATGATTCCAGCTATCATAGCGTTCCGCATCGCCATAGGCCGACAGCGATTGCGATAACGCACCCGTCACAAAACGCCCATCAATCGTGCCATCGCTCGACAAAGCCACCGTCTTGCCATTAACCGTCTTCGTGCCAAATACCGCATCAGCGCCATCAAGCACACCGTCACCATCGCTATCGGGGTGCAGCGGATTATATAAATGCGCTAACTCAACATTATCCGCCATGCCATCGCTGTCACTGTCAGCCGCGTGCGGATTCGTCCCAATCAGCGCCTCCTCATTGTCGCCCAAACCATCGCCATCACTGTCGGCGGTCTCCGCTGCGTTGTCAGGAAAAGCGTCGGCATCGTTGGGAACGCCATCGCCATCGCTATCGGCGACATCGCCGCCCCCCGCAGTAGACTTAGCCTTATCCTCGACAAGCTCGCCGTTTCCGCTCTTGCCCTCAACGACCTCTTCCTGAACAGGCTCTTCCTTTTTGCCCCCTTCCTCAGCGACCATGTCCTCGACAGGTGGGTTTTCGTTCCCGCTCTCACCCTTATCCTCGACAACTTCCTCGTTTTTGTTTGTGTCTTCGGCGGCCATGTCTTCGACGGGTGGAGCTTCGTTCCCACTCTCACCTTTGTCCTCTACGACTTCTTCGTTTTTGTCTCCTTCCTCAGCAGCCATGTCTTCAACAGGTGGTTCTTCGTTTCCACTCTCGCCTTTATCCTCTACGATTTCCTCGGCTGGCTTATCCTCGACAACCTCTTCTTCTACGGCTTCCTCCTCGGTAGTTGTATCTTCAGAGACCTCTTCGTTTTTGTTCGTATCCTCAGCAGCCATGTCCTCGACAGGTGGGTTTTCGTTCCCGCTCTCGGCTTTATCCTCGACAACTTCCTCGGCCTTATCCTCTACAACCTCTTCCTCTACGACTTCCTCCTCGGTAGTTGTATCTTCAACGACCTCTTCCTCGGCCTTGTCTCCTTCCTCAGCAGCCATGTCTTCAACAGGTGGGGCTTCGTTTCCACTCTCACCCTTATCTTCGACGATTTCCTCAGCCTTATCTTCGACGACCTCTTCTTCTACGACTTCCTCCTCGGTAGTCATATCTTCAACGACCTCTTCATTTTTGTTCGTGTCTTCGGTGGTCATGTCTTCGACGGGTGGTGCTTCGTTCCCGCTCTCGCCTTTATCCTCGGCGACTTCTTCGTTCTTGTTCGTATCCTCAGCAGCCATGTCTTCGACAGGTGGCTCTTCGTTTCCACTCTCGGCTTTATCCTCGACAACTTCCTCGGCCTTGTCTTCTTCCTCAGCAGCCATGTCCTCGACAGGTGGCTCTTCGTTTCCACTCTCGGCTTCATCTTCAACGACTTCCTCGGCTTTATCTTCGACAACTTCCTCTACGGTTTTCTCCTCGGTAGCTGTATCTTCAACGACTTCTTCGTTTTTGTTCGCATCCTCGGTGGCCATGTCTTCGACAGGTGGGTTTTCGTTTCCGCTCTCGCCTTTATCTTCAACGACTTCTTCGGTTTTATCCTCGACAGCTTCTTCGCCCTTATCTGCTACGACTTCCTCCTCGGTAGTTGTATCTTCAACGATTTCTTCATTTTTGTTCGTGTCCTCGGCGACTTCTTCCTCTACGACTTCCTCGTTTTTGTTAGTGTCCTCGGTAGCCATATCTTCGACAGGTGGCTCTTCGTTTCCGCTTTCGCCTTTATCCTCGACAACTTCCTCAGCCTTATCTTCGACAACCTCTTCCTCTACGACTTCCTCCTCGGTAGCTGTATCTTCAACGACTTCCTCGTTTTTGTTTGTGTCTTCGGTGGCCATATCCTCGACAGGTGGTTCTTCGCTTCCGCTCTCGGCTTTATCCTCAACGACTTCCTCGGCCTTTTCCTCTACGACCTCCTCGGCCTTATCTTCGACAATTTCTTCGGCTTTATCCTCGACAGCTTCTTCGGTCTTTTCCTCTACAACTTCTTCAGCTTTATCTTCGACAACTTCCTCGGTCTTTTCTTCTACGACTTCTTCGGCCTTATCTTCGACGGCTTCCTCGTTTTTGTTATCGTCTTCCGCTTTATCCTCTACGACTTCTTCATCCTTGTCCTCGGCCTTGTCTTCGGTGGTGTCGTCTTTTTCATCATCCTTGGGTGAATCTTCGTTCTCTGATTTCTCCTCGGCCTTTTTCAAGCTGCTGTCGGCGATGCCGTCATTGTCGGTATCAATTTGCGTGGCTTGCTTGGCTTGTTCTGTCTTGGCGCTTTCTGTCAGTTCATCGCGCTCTTGCGCAATGCCAATCTCCGACGGGTCAATCAGGCTGGTTAAGGTTTCAGCGGCTTTCAGCAGAAATTTTTCCGCGTCATTGACGACTTCGACAAAAATATTCGTACTGGTTTCGACCTTGTCGGGGTCGGCAATAGAAGGTGCTGCTTCGGTTGGTACGGGTATTTTGATTTCTGCATCAAGCGCGACCGCCAAATCACTTTTCCCGTCTGTTATGGGTGGCGGAGGCTTGGCGGATGGATCGGTTGTGATATCAATATCTGCATCTGTTTTCGGGGCGACCACCACCGCGACAGGGCTGACCGCCTCCAGTGGTTCTGGTGGCTTGTTGGGTTCGGTTTCTTGGGTAATCACTTCCCTATTGTCGGGTTGATTTTCGGGTTTTTCTTCCGCTTGTGTGATGCCAGCATTATCTTCTTCAATTTTAATCTCATCCTCTTGCGCTAGAGCGTCTTCTTCTTTCACTTCGGGTGTGGTTTCCTCTACGACTTCTTCTTCCTCTTTCACCTCAGCTAACGTTTCTTCTTCTGTTGCTTCGCTTTCGCTATTGTCTTGCGGCAGCGTGGGGAGGTCTTGCTCGAAGCCCAAACGCGTGGTGAGCGATTGTATTTCTGTTGCATCAAGAACCCGCGACTCGCTGAGCGTTCCGAACGCATCAAAGCTGACGCCTTGATTGGCGAGGCTCAAGCTTATGGCACCGCGTTGGGTTTCCACGTCGATTAAGCCGTCCAGCAGCACCACTTGCGATATTTGCGCATTGGTGCCAATCAGCTGCGTGCCGCGTATGCCGACAGTGGCGTTTTGCAATTTGATTCTGCGATTTTTCTCTCCCGCGCCGACCTTTCCGCTAGCAAAGCGGAACGCGCCTTGTAAAACATTGGCCGACATAGTGTGTGTGGTTTCGCCGACTTCATCGAAAGTAAAAGCATCCAGCTCGAGCGTCGCATTGGCCGAGATATTAAACACGGACTGGTCTGCCAAGCGGATGCGCGCGCGACTTTGCGCCGCCGTTTTAACAATATCGCCGAGGCCAATCCCCATGCCGGTGCGTGCCGTGGTCGTGATGCCGTCGGCGCGCACGACGCTCACAGTGCCTTTGATGGTCTCGATGTTGCCAATCTGCGCCCACGCCAAAGACGGAAAAAGCAACAAAACAAAAATCAATCTACGCATAACAATAATTCCCTTACTACCATTCCGTACTGATATTGAAACTGATATCGCCGGTATCGATGTCGTAACGCTCTATGTTGGAGGTGCTGTGGTGTTCGACCCAATCCAAGGATAGCGCGACATCATGCGCGGCGATTGTGATTGGATAGGCGATGCTGGTTTGCACGCTCAGCATGTCATCATGGCGGCGGCGAATTCCCCATATAGCCTCGAAATTATCGCCCTCGGGGGGATGCTCATAGATGCGTTTTTGCAGCTCAAGACCCGCTGAAACCTGCCATTTCCCGAACGGCTTGATGCCCCTTACCCCAAGCCCGAAAGTGTTATAATCAAGCTGCGCATTATTGTGCTTCTGCTGGCTAAAACGCGCTGTGGCTTGCCAATCCATGAACGCGCGCTGGGCTTGATAAGCACTTTGCAATCGCCACGTCGCGCTGCTGCGTTCATCGTGATTGACGCTATCATTGCGCGCCAGAGCGGTGGTGATTTGATGCGTCAGCGTCACGTTCACGACATCGGGCACTTCGCGCTTTGCAACTATCGGTATCAATATATTGCCGCTTAGCTCGGTTGTTCGACTTGCGGCCTGACCAGCCAATGATAATTGGCTAAAGGATAAATTGCCGCCGAGCAAAAACTTCTGCAATGGCTGCGCCACAGCGCTGCGCAGCAAAGCAACCTGATAATCGCCATCGCCTTTGCCATCATTATTGTCGTCATATGTGTCGTAATAACGCTGTATCAGAAAAGCCCCAAAGCTCCATGTCTCGCCCGCACTCAGCAGATTTTGACGGCTATGTAACGCGTTCACAGTGGTCTCGAAATACACTTCGTTTTCACTGGTATCGGTTGTCTCGTCGACCACGCCCGGCGCATTGTCGATAATCGAGCCAAGGTTTAGATTTGCCAGAACATCGAGATTATTCAGATGATAGGTAATTTGCTTATTGCGCGAGAGCCGACGCACATTGCGGTCATAACCAACGCGTTGATGCAATGCGAATGAGGTTTTACCGCTTGGGGGTTTTTTGGGCAAAGCGACATCAACCTCAGCAGTCGGTGTGGCATCTAGCCTTTGCAATAAGCCCGATGCCGTGGCGCGTCCGCCCTCCGATTGCTGCGGGTCATCGGCTAATTCTTGCAAGATATAACGCGCTTCATCGGTCTGATTCAGCTGTATCAATGCCTGCGCCAACATCAGCCGCCCCGACAATAAATTGGGGTTTTGGGCGACAAATGCGGTGAGTTTTTCGTACGCTTCGGCAGGGCGATTGTCGCGCAACAGACGTTGAATATCGGCCATTTGCTGCTTGGGCAGAGTGACGAGATAGCGGTGGCTTGCCGTTTCAGACAATATCACCCGCACAAAGCCGTCCTTCGGGGTGAGCGTATAGCTCGGGCCTGCCACGCCAACCGATATGTTTTGCAATATTTGTTCGGTTTCGGCGGCAATCTGCGCGGCCATAATCGGCGTGGCGCATGACGTTGAAAACGCTTTGCGCAGAGCTTGATTGACCGCTTTTTGCGCGTATGACGGTAAAGGTTGCGCCGTGGTCAGCTCGATTTGCGTGATGGTATAGGCGCAGCTTTGCGCCGCAAACGCCACGGCATTATGCGTCGAACTCGTCAACACAAACACCCACAATACCCACACTTGAAACGCAACACGCAACATGGGTAAGTTTCTAGCATAACTTGCCCTTTAAGGCAGCTACAACTTACATTAGAATCTGCGGTGTGGTGTTAATGCACCGTATTATTTAAGCAGCTTGAAGGCCGCCCGTGCGCCGATAAACAGAATAATCGGCCCGAGAAAGATGCTCGGTAGGCCGGGTAGAAATCCGATAATGCTGAGCCAGTCAGCTTGACCCAATTGGCTATCGCCAAATGTCAGCGAGCGATTGCCCGCCGCGTTGCCAACCCAATAGAAAAGCGTGAACGACCAAGCGCAATAAATCAGTCCCCATGCAAAAAACGCGTTGAGGCGTTGGCTCAAGTCGAGTTTTGGCAAGGCGAGGCCAACGATAACGGTCAACATGCCATTGGTGAGGCCACCCGTATGCGCGCGCACCCAACCATCTGTGGTGCCGTAAACGGAAAATTTGATGATATTATTCGGCCAGATTTCAATGCCGCCGACAAGGTTGAAAATAAGCATGAAACCAGCCAATAGGCTGACCAGCATGACGAGAAATCCGTTTGCAATCATAAGTCGTTGGTAGCGTTCCATGGTATGTCTCCCCCCAGAGAATTTTAAGCTTTTGGAAATGGCACCGGCATTTGCGGATGGTTTGTATCAACCAACGGAATCGGCGCATCGGCAGGCATTTTTGCGTAGCCTTCAATCCACTCTTTCATCCAGTCAGGGTCTATTTCGTGGCGCGGGTCATGCATGGGCAACAGCGCGCGCAGCAAAAACGGAGCAACATTGAACGCCAACCCTGCCGTCTCGCGGGCTATCTCTAGCCATGTGCTTGGTTTTTTCAAAATACCATCTTTTTTCAACGCCGCCATCATGCCAATAACGCCCCAGCCGATAACATGAAACGAGCCGTGGAACACGCCCTTAAAGCGCAGCCAATAGCGTCCCGAATAAGCCATATAGCAATCGAGCGCGACGGTTTTATGCTCGGTTTCTTCAATCATATGCAGCAGCCAGAACGAGGTGATGTGCGGGTCGGCATTTTTAAAAAGATGCAGGCGTTTTTTCAGCATCCAACGGGTAAATCCATTGGTCATGCACTCGAAGCCTGCGGCATAGGCAAGGCGCTTTTCGAGGTCTTGCTTCAGCAATTCTTTCCACGCCTTATCCATGCGCTCTTCAACCGCGCCAAATTCAGGATAGCCGTTGGTGCGCAAAACCTCATTGAGGCGTTGGTGACATTTGTAATGCTGGCTTTCTTGGCCGCAAAACCCACGGATATCTTCGCGCAATTCTTCGCTTTCGACATGGCGTGCGCATTCTCTGCCAGTTTTCACAAGAAATGGCTCTAAATAGGGCATCGTCAAGGATATACCGTTCAGAAAATGGCTGCGGACAATCTTACCCGGAATCCATTTCGGATTGGTGTCGTCTGGAAAATCAAACGAGAATTCCCGAATGACAATCTGTTCAACGGATTTTGGCTTATACTGATACGTCATGCCTGACTTTATCACCTATTTGTGTCAAAAATGAACAATAATTATAGTATGGTTTTTCAGCTTGGGTCAAATGATAGAGCGGCAAGTAATTATAAATAGGATAATCCATGGATATTATGATTGAGAAAGCGGGGCGGGTCACCACCATAACGCTCAACCGTCCCGAGGCGATGAACGCGATTACGCCGCAAATGCACGAAGATTTGCACGCCGCTTTTGATGCGTTTGCCGCCGATGATGACCAATTTATCTGCGTTGTGACCGGCGCAGGCGAGCGCGCCTTTTGCGCAGGCAGTGATTTAAAAACGGTCAGTCAGCAAGGCGCATATCCAGCGTCGGGCTATGCCGGATTGATTGAGCGCACCGACCTCGACAAGCCCATCATCGCAGCTGTCAATGGATTGGCACTGGGCGGAGGCTTCGAGGTGGCCTTGGCGTGCGATATTATTATTGCTAGCGAAACGGCAAGTTTTGGCTTGCCTGAACCCTTGGTGGGTGCTGTTGCATTGGGCGGGGGGTTGCACCGTTTGCCGCGCCAAATCGGGCTGAAGCAAGCCATGGGGATGATGCTCACAGGGCGGCGGATAGACGCGCATAAAAGCGAAGCATTGGGACTGGTCAATGAGGTGGTCGCCCCCGATGCGCTGATGCAAACGGTCGATAAGTGGTGCGCCGATATTCTGAAAGCCTCCCCCATGGCGGTGCGCGCATCTAAACAAACCGCGATGCGTGGATTGGGCGAAACGAGCGTTGCCGAAGCGATTAAAAATCAGCGCGGCTATCCCGCCTATCGTGCATGGGCGGGCAGCGATGATATTCGCGAAGGCTCGCGTGCCTTTGCCGAAAAGCGCAAACCGAACTGGCAGGATTAAACTTTTTATGATTTAGGTCGCCACGCGCCTCGATAAACGGCCAGTGTGATGACGCTTGCATAAATCGCCAAAGCCACCGCGCTGACAGTGAAAATCGCCTGCACACCAAGCCCAAAGAAATGCACCATGCTGGCTGCCCCGCCAATCGATAAAATAAACCGCAAAACCATCGCGCGTATCGGCCATGTCATCACGCCCGCGCCTTGGCTAGCAAAATAAAGCACCAGTCCAACGCCGAAAAAAGCATAGGCCGGCCCAACAATGCGAATGTAGCTTTTGGCCGTGTCAAAGGCGATGGGGTCGTCGGTGAAGATGGGAATCCAACTATGGGGGAATAAAGCCAGAAGCGTCCCAACCGTGCCGCATAAGGTCGCAGAACAAGCAACGCCATACCAACCGGCACGCTCGGCACGCGCATAATTACCCGCTCCGATATTGGTGCCGACAATGGTCGTTAGCGCCGTGCCAAAGGCAAAGATTATCGGCAGTATGATAAACTCGATACGCGTGCCAATGCCATATCCCGCCAGAGCCTGCGGGCCGAACGAGCCAACCAGAGCCGTCAGCCCTAAAATAGTGCCGACTGTCATTAGCGGGTTGATACTGGCGGGGCGTGCGACCATAAGGATTTCATCGACGAGAGGACGCTTCCAACCTGCATGGGCGCGTTTAATCGCCAGAGCTGCTTTGCCAGAGGCAAGCCGTAGCAGCATAAAGCTGCATGCGAAGAAAGCGGCGATAACGCTAGACGCCGCCGCGCCCGCGACGCCCAATGACGGTGCGCCGAACAGACCGAATACTAAGATAGCCGTGAGTGGCACTTGGCCGATGGCGCTTATTATCATCAGCTTGGCGGGAAATGTCATATCGCCTGCGCCGCGAAATATAGAGCCGATGACGGCTGACAACCACAGGAATATGCCGCCCGTGAACAGCACCCAGCAATAGGCCATGGCGGCTTCGAGAATCTCGCCATCGCCGCCGAGGAATGTTAGGAATGATTTGCCGACCAGCACGAAGATAATCAAAAATCCGAGCGCGCCGATAATGCTGCCATAGATGGCGTGCCAGACGAGTTGTTCGGCGCGTTGTTTATCGCCATTGCCCAAGGCGCGTGCCACAGCCGATGAAATCGCGCCGCCAAGCGCACCCGCCGACATGGTCTGGGTGAGCATGAGGAGCGGAAAGACGAGCGCCATAGACGCAAGCGCTTGCGTACCGAGGCGGCCGATAATCCAGACTTCGACGAGGTTGACCACTGCTTGAATTGCGAAAGCGGCGGTGTTTGGCGCGGTCAGGCGCAATAGGAGCGCCAGTGGAGGGGCGTGTAACAGGTCGTGCGTGCGTTGCTCCATCTGGTGAGCCTTTCGAAGATTTTTAAAAAGCATAAAGTGTTCATGGCGAAAGTAAATCACATCATAGCCTAAGCGCCTGATTTGCCGTATGCTGTCAGGGATAAAAAACCAATAAAGAGGCGATTTACGATGCTGCCATCAGTTCTGATTAACCGCTATAGGGCTTGGAAAAGCGAAGGCTTTACCAAGCGAGCGCGACGTTATTCCGAGTTAGCGGAGAAGGGGCAAACGCCCCACGCCATGATTATTTCGTGCTGCGATAGCCGTGTGCAAGCCACCGAGATTTTCGGCACGGAAGCGGGCGAGTTCTTCATCCACCGTAATGTGGCGAATCTCGTGCCACCCTATGCGCCGAATAGCGATTTTCATGGCACGTCGTCGGCTATCGAATATGCGGTGAAGGTGCTGCGCGTGCCGCATATTATTGTGCTGGGTCATTCGCAATGCGGCGGCGTGCAGGCTTGTTATGATATGTGTAGTGAGAGCGTCTCGGCGACCGACAGCGATTTCGAATTTATCGGCCATTGGCTAGACATGCTAAGGCCGGCGTTCGATTGCCTGAGCAGTGTCGATGAGGCCGATAGAATCGTTGAAATGGGTCAGCGCGGTGCGCTCGGATCGCTGAACAATTTAGAGCAGTTTCCCTTTGTTGCCGAAGCGGTGGCGGCGGGGACGTTGCAGTTGCACGCCGCGTGGCACGATATCGGCAGCGGCACGCTTTATGTTTATAACCCCGACACCGACAGATTCGAAGCGCAGTAGGTGAGGGTGTAGTGAAAGAATTTATAACTATAATGGCGAATTATTGGCCAATAACAATTGCCGCGTTAGCGGATTATTGGCCAAAAGCGTTGGTTTTCGTGGGTTTGGTTGTTTTTCTTCTACTTCTTCTTGTTACGCGCATTTATATACTGAAGTCTCCGAAATATCTTTTTTGGGCGCGAATAATTACCCTGTTTTTGGTTGCGGTGGGTAGTGTAGCTACGAGTCTCATATCTGTGGATGGCGCAATTGGGATTGTCATTACTGGAGTATTTGGAATCCGACAATTAGGTATTAGTCAGGAGAATCAATTTTTTAGAAGATTGAGGGATGCAGAGAAATCCCTCGGGCATGACAGCCCAACTAGCAAAAGGTTTGGAATACGGGAGTTTGAAAAACTTTCAAAATCTGTCCATGCAGACCTTGGTGGCTGTGAATCCATTTGTGCGACTTTAAACGATTTTGTTCGCGAGCGTGCCGTCCCGCCTCGTGATAACAAAGGTCACTTATTGCCTAACATCCCTCCTGATGACTGGGGGAGTATTAAATTGGCCATCCGCGTCTTGGGAGCAATAGCGCCTGATAAGGACGATATGAGAGAGATTAACTTAACCGATTTACATTTGCGTGGAGTGAACCTTGAAAAAATCAATCTTGCGAAGGCAAATTTACGCGGTGCCAACCTTCATGAGGCGAAACTATCGAACGCTAATCTTAGCGGTGCGAAGTTGCAGAACACGAATCTTCAGTTCGCGACTTTAGAATCTGCCGATTTTCAAGATGCTGAGTTAGAGCGCGCAGATGTAACGGGTGCGAAGCTCCAAGGGGCGAAGAATTTGGAATCAAAGCAACTGGCACAAGTTATTTGCCAAAGAAAATATTTGTTATTCAGCTTGGGACAAGAATTTACAATCCCTGCGCATCGAGCTTACGAATGGGGAATGAACAATGGTGGGCTATGTCGCTGTTTTACCAAGTCTAGTGACCCCGTGTCAGAAACATGGATTGACCATCGCCCACCCCAGTGGCCGCAACCTCTCTCATAATCCCGTTTAGTCTGATGGGACTGACGCTCGTCGACGAATCGACTTCGCCCGCCTTGCGGCAGTCGGCAGCGGTCTCAAGATTATTCGGGCATCAAAGCGAGCAGGACAAAGTAAGCGTATTTCACAACCTCACGATTTACGCCTTCTGGTTCAAACCGCCCATGAAAAAATTGACACCTTGTTTGATAAATAATTTCGAGTAGCCCCGCCGCCACAATATCCGTCTCATTCGTTATTTGAATAGACCCAAGCTGAATGGCTTGTGCATCGTCTCTTTCTGCAATCAGGTTTTGATACGCGGGGCGCTTATTTCTGCTTTTGTATTTAATGAGCGCATTGGTGAAGCTCATTTTTTCTGTCTGTTCGACCTTGTCATAATTTAGCTCAGAGGCCTCTAAAGCGTAATGTAATTGCTCAAGATTTGACCTAAATTCAACGCTTTCTCTATCAACGCCAGTAAGCCTTGCATCAGCATTTTTTAAGAAGATGTTATGTTTTATGCCCTCCCTTTTAATTCTATTTATCGTGCCTCTGTCCCCTGTAGAACTGGGATAATGCTCTTGATACCAAGCGTTAAACGACGCCCAAAGGCTCATAAACGGCGAAAAATAATCAATCTCCGCTCTTTGTAACCATTTTTTCTGAGTGTCAGGCATGTCACATCCTCCCCAATGCTCGACGCAGCACGGCGGAGTGCCGGGCTGTGTCAAATTCAAACACGAAGTGTGAATCCCACCTGTTTCCGCAAGCGGTGTTATATTTGGTGAGCAACCCGACAAGGGCTGTTCGTATTTGAACTTGACAGAGAAAAGTTACGGGAAGCGCACCCCCTTTGCAAGGGGCAATGCCGACTATGCTAGCCGACTTCGGGGCGTGTTTCTTTCGGCATGTAGTTTTGTTAGGTGAAACCGCCTCAATGCGCTAGAGGTGTGTGAGTGAGGGAAAATATGTACTTTTTCTATATTGATGAATCTGGTTCTCGGGATACAACCTACAAAGCGGGCACGGGGCACATTAAGGACAAAGATCATGTTTATGTGCTTTTGGCGGTTGGGATGGAGGAAACCAAATGGCGCAAATTCGACCGCGAAATTACCAATTTGAAAACGAAAAGAAAATGAAGTCGGGCTGGGCGAAACCATATAAAGCTCCTAAAAGAAACACCCGACTAACGAGATAATCTCACAGATGTTATGAGACTGTCAAGAAATTTACGCTCCCCGAAGGGAGCGTGGCCGCCTGACGGCGAAAGTAAGTGCTACTATCACAAGGGCAAAAAGACGCAAGGCACACTGGGCTTGCCTTTGGCAAGCGGGTGCTTCTAGTGTGTAAATTGAACTAATACTAGAATAGGAGCCCAAAATGAGTTCATCGAAGAATTTGAAATCTGTGACTGCCCCGATGCAGGCGGTTGTGTATGCGATTAATGTGGGCGTTGGCGATGCTGTATCGGCGGGTCAGGAGGTTATGGTTTTGGAGGCGATGAAGATGCAGCACGGGCTTGTTAGTCCTGTTGCGGGCAAGGTGAGCGCGCTTGCGTTTGCGGTTGGCGATGTGGTTGAGGAGGGCGCGATAGTCCTGCGGGTTGAAGAGGGCGATGAGGTGTCGGCGCAAGCGGTTGATGCGGGTGCTGAGGCGGTTGTTTCGGATGATATTCGGGCTGATTTGGCGGAGTTGGAGGCGCGACTTGCGCGCACGCAAGATTCTCAACGGGGCGAGAAGGTTGAGCGGCGGCATAATCAGGGTTATCGGACGGCGCGCGAGAATGTTGATGATATTTGCGATGCGGGCAGTTTTATTGAGTACGGTCAGCTGATGGTTGCGGCGCAGCGTCAGCGTCGCGAGCTGGACGATTTGATTGATAACACGCCGGCGGATGGCTTGGTTGCGGGGTTTGGCGCGATAAATGGCGAGCTGTTTGATTCTGATACGGCGCGGGCGGCGGTGCTGGCGTATGATTATACGGTGCTGGCGGGAACGCAGGGTCTGTTTAATCATAAGAAGACTGACCGTGTGCTGGAGATTGCGCAAGAGTGGCAGCTGCCGATGGTATTTTATACGGAGGGCGGCGGCGGTCGGCCGGGCGACACGGATGCGAGCAAGATTTCGGGCGGCGGCTTGGATGTCATGACGTTTGCGACATGGGCGCAGGCGAGCGGCGTTGCGCCTCGGATTGCGGTGAATAATGGATATTGTTTTGCGGGCAATGCGGTTTTGTTTGGTTGTGCTGATGTGACGATTGCGACGAAGTCGAGCTATATTGGTATGGGCGGGCCCGCGATGATTGAAGGCGGAGGTCTCGGCGAGGTGGCAGCGACCGATATCGGGCCGATGGATGTTCAGACGGAAAATGGGGTTGTCGATTTGCTTGCGGAAGACGAGCGCGAGGCGACAGCCTTGGCGCGGCGTTTGGTTGGATATTTTCAAGGGACGGTGAGCGCGCATGAGTGCGCCGACCAGCGCAAGCTTCGCGATATTATTCCCGAGGATAGGAAGCGGGCGTATGATATGCGGGCGGCGCTCGAGCTGATTGCCGATACGGGGTCTTTTCTGGAGCTGCGCCGCGCCTATGGCAAAGGCATGATTACCGGCTTCATGCGGATTGAAGGCCGCGCGTTCGGGCTGATAGCGAATAATCCTGCGCATCTGGGCGGCGCGATTGACGCAGAGGCGGCGGAGAAAGCGGCTCGATTTGTTCAGCTTTGCGATGGTTTTAGTATCCCGATTGTATCGTTTTGCGACACGCCCGGTTTTATGGTCGGGCCCGAGCACGAGAAACTGGCGACGGTGCGTCGCGCGTCGTCATTATTGGTGACGGGAGCGAGCGTGAGCGTTCCTGTATTTATGGTTGTTTTGCGCAAAGGGTATGGTCTGGGGGCGCAAGCGATGGGCATGGGCAGTTTGCATGTTCCGCAAATGACGTTGGCTTGGCCGACGGGCGAGTTTGGTCCGATGGGTTTAGAGGGTGCGGTTCGTTTGGGTTATTCTAAGGAGATAAGTGCTGCGGGTGGCGAAGGCACGGCGGATGGCGATGCGCTATTTGGCAAGTTGTTGGGTGCGATGATTGCGAATGGCAAGGCACTCAACGCTGCGATGTATCACGAGATTGACGCGGTGATTGACCCTCGCGATACGCGGTCTTGGTTGTTGCGGGGCATTAAAACGATGCCTGTTGGTAAGAAGCGTGGCTCTTCTTCTGGCGCGGACTCTGGCGGCGGCACGGGCGGCGGCAAGCGCCCGTTTATCGACACGTGGTGAGGGTATGATAGACAAATTTTTAGATAAATTAAGGCGTGATTGGCCAGAGTCTCTGAAAACGCGTTATTGGGCGGGAATGGCTGCCATTCTTTTGCTTGTCCTTTTGTTTGCGAGTATCTATTGGGCGGAGTGTATTTGGCTTTATAACGGTAGTACCAAATGGGGTGGCGACTCGACTCGTTCAGTTTTGTTCGCCTTGGGTGGCATAGCGGCTTTGTATGGGCTGATAGTTGCGCGGCGACGCTTGGATGAAGCTCAAAAGGCTCAATTTTCCGAAACATTAGCACAAGGGGTGCAGTCTCTCGCGAACGAGAACCTGACCATCAGAACATCTGGGGTGCGGGTGCTTGAGAATCTTGCAAAATCTGTCGAGGTGGAATCTGGTGAGCATGATATCATCTGTAATATTTTGAACGATTTTATCCGCGAGCGCACTTCCCCTCCTCGCGAGGAATTAGGTAAACCGCAGTTAGCTAAACTCTTTGATAAGCGGGCGAGTATCACACTGGCCATCCGTGTCTTGGCAGAGATAGTCCCTAAAGCTGTGTTTATTAGAAATATTGTCCTATACGGTTTAGATTTGCGGGGCTTGCATCTTGACAGGCTTAATCTTCAGAGAGCGCAGCTGTGGAGAGTCAATCTTCAAAACGTGGGTTTAAGCGATACCAATCTTGAGGGTGCGTTTATGGGACTTGCCTATCTTCAAGGAGCGGATTTACGAGGTGCTAATTTCGAAGATGCTGATTTAGACAAGGCAGATGTAACAGGTGCGAAGCTTCAAGGGGCTACGAATCTTACCGAAGAACATCTAGCGCAGATTATTTACAAAGACGGCTCACCTCCTGATTTGTCGCTAGAATTGGTTGCTCCTCCGCATCGGGCTTACAAATGGGGAAAGAAGAAGGGTAAGAAGTGTCGTCGTTTCGTCAAATCTAAAGAAAAACATTCTCTCAAATGGATTGATGAGACGTCACCTTTGTGGGAGCATATTCCTTAAGCCCCGCTTTGTTTAGCCTGAAAGCATGTTATACTCTAGGTCATGGTGATTCTGGGGGTCTAGGGTGAAAGAAGAATTCAAGTTTATAGATCTTTTCTGTGGTTTGGGTGCTTTTCGGATGGCACTTGAGTCAAACGGTGGGACTTGTGTTTTTTCTTCTGATTTTAACAGTCATATTCAAGAAGCTTACGAAGCAAATTTTGGAGAACGACCCTATGGGGATATTACTCAAATAGACCCAGATGACATCCCAGAGTTTGATGTTTTGACCGCTGGGTTTCCATGTCAACCGTTCAGTATTTCAGGCCATAAAAAGGGATTTAGGGATACGAGGGGAACGCTTTTTTTTGATGTTTGTAGGATTATTAAAAAACACCAACCAAAAGTTGTCATCCTCGAAAATGTCAAACATATAATTCACCATGACAAAAAAAGAACATTGAAGGTGATTGTCAGCGCGCTTCAAGACTTAGGCTACTTTGTGAATTTCAAACTTCTTAATGCTGTCACGTTTGGCCTACCACAAAACCGAGAACGCATATTTATAATTGCATCAAAAGAAACCTTCTTTGACTTCGACCGCCTCAAAACGTACCCGACTAAACCTTTAAAACATTTTTTGGATGTAGGTGGAAATCATGAATATCTTCGAGAAGAGGAATACACTCTTCTTGAAGAAGGGGTTTACAAAAAGCAGCCGGGTTCAGGTTTGATATTTAGAGGATATCGAAATAAGAACGGTTTCAAGAAGGGTATCAGACCTAACACTCTTCATTTGAACCGTGTTCACCGACAGCCAAACCGAATTTACTCTGTTGATGGCAATCATCCTACGATTCCGTCGCAAGAAACATCTGGGCGCTTCTTCATTTATGAACCCGATATTGACAAAGTAAGGAAGCTAACAATTAACGAGTGTTTTCGAATTATGGGTTTCCCCGAAGATTATATTCGGGTCAGTCCTTATGGAGAACAGTTTAAACAAATTGGGAACTCTGTTCCCGTTCCAATGGTTGCCGAAGTTATGAAAGCGATTATTAATCAAGGAATGTTGTCGAATGTCGGATCACGCAAAGAAGCTAAGAAAATTGATATCAAAGGCGCAGAAAACCAATACGAGTTTGCCGTCTAAAATATCTTCTGAAGTTGATGATATTTGCGAGAATATTGAGGCTCAAAAGGCGGTATATACTGTTTTGTTAACCCTCGGTGTTCACAAACTTCTAAACCCCTCTCAAGATATAAGATATTTCCAGAAAGATATGCCAAACGGATTTTCCGCACGTGCGATTGACACAAAATACATTACGCCCACGCTAAAAGAACTCGGCCTTACATCCATGGGGGAGTCGGGATGGTTAACGCGGTCATTGGAACAACCATACCCATACACAAAAAGCTATAAAGGAAACATTCAAAATGTACAGTCGCAGTTTTTAGCGATAGTGGATTATTTTGAAAAAAGCCCATCTAGGGTTGAGCCTATTTTGATAAAAATTTTGGAAGAGGCGATAAAAATAAAGGAAAGTCACCAAATTGAAATTATGCCCCTTGAGAACGCGGAAAAAATTTCGATATCGCAAGTGATGACTGCACTTAAGAAACTCCTTTCGGATGATTATTCCGCTCGCGGAACCTCTAAACTCCCAGTGATTATTTTCTATTCTCTATATCAAGTCCTTCTTTCTGAGGTTGCAAGATATAAGGGTAAGGAATTAGCAGAATTGGCGAGTCATACATCCCCAGATAGCAATGCAAAAGCAAGCGGCGATGTTGAGGTGCTTGATGGAAATCAAGTTTTTGAAACTCTCGAAATTAAGTTTGGCATCAAGATAAATTCTCACTTAATCAATCGCGCAATTGAAAAAATTATTACTCACAATCCTAAACGTTACTACATCCTATCTACAGAAACGATTAGCGCTGATGAGCTTGATAAAGTGGCTGCAAAAATCGCCGAAATAAAAGAAGCTCACGGATGCCAGTTGATAATAAACGGGGTCTACCCGACAATTAAATACTATCTTAGACTTTTGGACACTATGGAAGGATTCCTACAGAAACTAACCGACAACATAGTTAAAGATAACGAACTCAAAATTAAGCATAAAAAGAATTGGGAGCGCATTGTGGCTGAATTACGGGATATAACTTAGGGTTATAAATACCGTATATAACCCTTACAAGATTCGAGAATCGGTCTATCTTTATAGGTTGACCGTTTCTGCACATCTGTCTAACACATGAAAAAATAGGATGGACAGGATGCGGAAAACTATCAAGCGTTATCGGGCGGAAATAACCGCCATTATTTTGGCGGTCAGCTTTATCGCGAGTGCTTTTATGCCGTTCACGAGCGACATTTGGCTGTATGGCGATAAAGACTGGACTGGTGCATCGACCCGTTCACTTTTGTTTGCGTTGGGGGGCATCGCTGGGCTGTATGGGTTAGTCATTTCGCGCCGCCGATTGGACGCAAATCAAGAACAAGTCGACATCACCCAAAAAATGCAGTTCTCGGAAGCATTGGGGCGCGGGGTGGAATCGCTCGCCGATAAGAAGAGCCAGACGACCAGAACATCCGGCATACGAGTGCTGGAGAATCTGGCGAAATCGGCGGCTGCGGAATCCGATGAGCGCGACCTCATTTGCAATATCTTGAACGATTTCGTCCGCGAGCGCGCCGCCCCTCCCCGAAGCGATTTAGACGGAGGATGGCGCGATATTAAAATCGCCATCCGCGTTTTGGGAGAGATAGCGCCTATGCTCGAGGCCTCCGCGGGCACCCGAGAGATTAGCTTAAACGCGTTAGATTTGCATGAAATGAACCTCGAGGGGCTTAATCTTGAGCGCGCCAATCTGCACGACGCTGACCTGCGCGGTGCGGTGTTAAATTTAGCGAACCTTCAGCGCGCCGATTTACAGGGTGCGAAGCTTCAAAACGCTGATATGTGGCGGGCTAATCTTCGGGGTGCGAATTTACTGTCGGCCAATCTTCAGGACGCCAATCTGTGCGAGGCGAATCTTCAGGAGACCAATTTAAACGTTATCAATTTACGAAACACCGAGCTTGAGTACGCCGATGTAACCGATGCGCGGCTGCAAGGCATTAAAACCTTTACGCTGCGCCAACTGGCCGACCTTGTTTACGAGAAGGGCAAGCCGCCTATTTTGTCGAAGGAGTTTCAAATCCCTGCGCATCAGGCGTACACGTGGGAGGACTATGAGGACGGCAGAGAGTGCCGTCGCTTTGTCGAGTCGGACGAAGAGTATTATTCCCTCGATTGGATTACCCCGTTTTCACCCCAGAGAAGATAACGCGTCACTCCTTGATTATTCGCCGACTCGCGCCCTTTGGACGCTCACTGGCGCAAGGCACACTAAAGCTCACTGCGTTCGCTAAGTGTTTTTAGCGGGTATTAAAGCGAGCAGGACAAAATACGCGTATTTCACAACCTCACGATTTGCCCCCACAGGTTGCAGATTCCCATGAAACAACTGACACCGTATTTGATAAATAATCTCGATTAACCCCGCCACGACAATATCCGTCTCATGCGTTATGTGAACAGACCCAAGCGGAATAGCGTGCGCAACGCCTCTGTCTACAATCAAATTTTTGTAAGCAGTGCGCCGATTTCGTCCATTGTATTTAATAAGAGCATTCGTAAAACTTATCTTTTCTGCCCTTTTGACATTGATATAAATCAGCGCGGAAGCCTCTAACGCATAATGGAATTGCTCAAGGTTTTCCCGAAATTCAATGCTCTCCTTATCAATCCCAGTAAGCCGCGCATCAGCATTCTTTACGAGAATACTATGCCCCATATCATCCTTCTTAATATTATTTATCGTGTCTCTGTCATGCTTTGCAATATCGGGATATTGCTCTTGATACCAAACACTAAACGCAAGCCAAAGACTCACAAACGGCGAAAAATAATCAATTTCCGCCCTTTTTAACCATTCTTTCTGACTGTCAGGCATGTCAAATCCTCCCCAATGCTCGACGCAGCACGGCGGAGTGCCGGGCTGTGTCAAATCCACTACAAAGAATGAATCCCACCTGTTTCCGCAAGCGGTTTTATATTTGGCAGGCAACCCGACGGGGGCTGTTTATAGTAGATTTGACAGAGGAAAGACTAAGGAAAGCCGACCCCCTTTGCAAGGGGGGATTAGGTGCGCTTTGTGCCAGCGCAGGGGGCGAAGCCTCCAAGTCGGCAACGCTTTAGGTGAGGTTATAGTTCGTATCGGTTTTCTCGTGTTTTGAATGCATCAGTTCCACCTTCCAAGATTTTACAAATTTTCTCTCTAATCGCAGGGTTCTCAATTGCTCCTGAACTAAACGATAATGTTGGTGGATTACCAGATTCACTTTGTTCAATTTTGGTAACGATAACTTGGTCTGCATCCGTATTGACGACAAGATTAGGGTTGTGTGTAACCATGATTATTTGTCGCCGCTTTTTTGCCTCGCGGAAAAACGCCCTAAGATTATCGTAAATCGACTCGTTATCAAGATTCTCTTCTGGCTGGTCTACTAGAAGCGGCCTTCGGTCATGTTCATTGAGTTGAAGATATAAAATCATCAGTGCCAACCCTTTCGTGCCGGGTGACATGCTCTCAAGGGGCAGTTCATCATATTTGAGGCTATAACTGACAGAAATATGGGAAAGACTCAACAATGCAGAAAGGAATTTTTCGTAGCTAGATTGAGTTTTTAGTTTTCCATTTAGCCCATCGTATGAAGCCGCTTTAGCTTCCTCTATTAAACCCCATATTTTTTCCCTTAAATCCGAAGCATTACCGCCGTTCTGCCACAACTTTTCCAATGTAGCAGCATGGGTTTCAATGGCCTCAGCTTCATCCTTTGCCGAGCGCAGGTCAAGCATTGAAAGCAAACCTTCCGACCAATCCGAAGTGCCCGTAGTTCTCACAATGTTGACCTCAAAGCGACTATTTTTAACACCAATTTCGGTCTTCAAAGAACTATAGAGGTCTTCATCTACCGCTTCTTCGTCTCCGTAAGTCTCAAAAAGAGAAATATAGGCAGCAAGTAGGCCTTCTTTAATAGCAGGCAGCTTTTTGTCCTCTTTCTCAATGTCCTCTATTTCATCCTTTAGTTTTTTAATTTTTGATTTCGTTTTATTTTTTAATTTCACTTTTTCTTCTATGCTCTGCTCCAGAGCTTTGTCGATTTTTAGTTTATCCCTTTTTTCAGAGAGAATTTTTCTCACACCAGTGAGAGTTTCCTCCGTTTGGGCATCGGGTTGGCCAGTTTTTTCAAGCACTTTAGCTTCTAGTTCCTTTTGTTTCTTTGAGAGAACCTTGAGCGGGTCTCCAACGAAGCTCAATTTGAATTGAGCAATTTCTTCAGGCGGCAAGCCAAAAGGATCTAATCTGTTCGAAATTTGCTCGAAGAATTTTTCGTTTTTCCTAAGTTGACCTTCAACGGTCGCACATATCTCATCTAGTTCGCTAAGCTGACTGTTTATCTCACCAATTTCGCGCGAAAGATTAGCCTCGGATTCGGTGAGACGCTCAATTTCATCTGATACAACCTGCATATCTGTCGCACCTGCTTGCGGCATTTCAATGTCTTTCAATTCTTTTTTGTGCCGCGCCAGCTTCCCCTTCATTTCTGGCATATTCTGGAGTTTTTGCTGCAGTTCGCACCAAGATTTTATATGCTCAGTAAGTTCATTGTGCCTCTCATCCCTAGACTGGATAACGCGACCCAACTTTTTGTCTCGCAAACCCTCAAAATTGCTACTTCTAAGCCTTTCTTCTTCGGGAATTTTCTCAAAGACGACTCTCTCGATTTCATCACTAAGCTTCTTGTTGTCTGTGTCTACAGCACATAGCTCCTCAACAAATTGCTGGGTTAGGTAAGTCACTTTTTCGTCATCATTGTCTTCTTGGTTGGCTACTGAAACCATCTCGCCACCGTCACCATTTTGCCAAGACAAGGAAGCCTTGGTTTCTCTCTCTGCAAGGATGTCCTTTACTTTTTTAATGAAAGAGCCATCACTGTCGGGGGCAATACCACCAGCAGCACTGGCAATGACATCCAACAAACCCGTCTTCCCGCTGCCCTTATTTCCGATAATGCAAACGAGACCAGAATTCAATTCAACCTCATTTTGCCAATCGAGCCATTCTGGTCTGTTTTCGGTTTTCAATTTTGTGATAATTCGGCTCGGTTCGCGTTTTTCGCGCGGCTGCGAACCAATCCAAACCCTCTCGTCAGGCTCGAACAATATTTGCTTCAGCCCTTCAAAAGTCGGGTCGGCTTTAATCCAAGTGACCTCAAAGCCTTCTTGCTGATTATCAATGCGTTCCAAATCTTCAAAAGAATGGGCATCGCTACCAAACACGACTGGCTTGGCTTTTGAAATACCACTCTCGTACCTGTCCGAACGCAAGAAATAATCCCTGTTTTCCGTTTTTCCGAAAAACAAATCGCTATTTCTGTCCAACTCATCGGAAATACGGCGATTTCTCGGCGAATTAATAGTACTTCTAATTCCATCATTATTGGCAGGGAAAGCAATTAAATATGGTTTTTTCTCGCCGAAATTTGCTTCAAGCGCGGCCAAGATATCTCTTTTTGAAACGCTAGCTGCTTTAAAATCTGCCTCGGTTTTAAGGGACGAACAATACTGTAGCTTGCCATCCTTCCCCTTCTCATACAATACTAGCTTATCAAGAAACTCGCGGACGTCATCAACTGAACAGCCTGATTTGCTGATATCAAATATAATGTGCAAATCGGGGTGAGTCCCAGATTTGCCAATTGTCTCGGATAATCTGAATTCCACATTCGCAAAAATTACTTTTCGAGACTTAGGGTAAAGATTCTTGAATTTTTCGACAAATGTCACATAGCCATCAATGCTGAAATAATCAGTTATACCGATGACATCGACTGCACATTCTTCTATGCGTCTTACAAACTCGGCAAGATTGTCATCATAGCCTTTATACTGGTCAGCCAACTTTGTTTCTGGCGCATGCACGTGCAAATCCCACCTGCGCCATACAGAACCTTTTGGATAGTTTGCCATCATTTCCTCGGCTTATCGCCGCTTTTGTTTTTCGTGCTGATAGAATAAACCGTTCTTGCACGGTTGTCGCGCAATACTTTGTTGCGCTGGCCGACTTCGCGTTGCACGCGATGCTGCGTTGGCTGATTTTTTGGATAGCTTAGGACTATGGGGTAGGGATATAATTTTAGTTCACTAACTACTTATATGGCGAATCGGTCTACCTTTATAGATTCATTTTCACAAACCAAGCTGCTTAGCCGCGAGGTCGCGCATAACCTCTTCTGAACCGCCACCAATCGCCATAACTTTAACCTCGCGGTAAATCCGTTCAACGGCATTGCCCCGCAAATAGCCCGCGCCGCCCATAATCTGCATCGCGGCGGAAGCAATCCATTCCAGATTCGTCGAGCAGAAAAACTTCAACTTAGATATCTCCGCAACGGGACGGTCGGACGTGTTCATTATCTCGCAAACCTGATTCAGATACGCGTCCATTGCGTCAATCCGCGCAGACATGTCCGCCAATTTGTGGCGAATAACCTGATGGCTTATCAGCTTCTCGCCGAAAGTTTCGCGCTCGCGTGCGTATGTCACGCACTCTTCGAACAGGCGCATTGACATGCCGCACATTTGCGATGTCATCCAGATGCGTTCGAAATTAAAATTATCCATTATCGCGTAGAAGCCTTTGTTCTCTTCGCCCATCAGATGCGACGCGGGAACGCGGCAGTTGTCAAAATATAGCGTCGCCGTGTCTGATGACCACCAGCCCATTTTGCGTTCAATTGGCGTGCGCGTGAAACCATCCGTATCGGCATCGACAAAAAACAGCGAAATGCCTCCCATGCCTTCGCCGCCCGTGCGTGCTGCAATCACAAAATAGCTCGCTTGCATACCGCCTGTGATGAACATCTTTTGCCCGTTCAGGATGTAATCGTCGCCATCGCGCCGTGCGGTGGTTTTGATGCGCGCCACGTCCGACCCGCCCCCCGGCTCGGTAACCCCTAGCGCGCCGCCTTTCTTGCCCGACAGTAATTGCGGCAAAGCGCGATTCTTAATCTCTTCGCTGGCTAGCTCGGTCAGGGGTTTGAGCATAATCGACCGCGACCCGACGCTCGCCATCACGCCGCCCGCCGACGAGCGTCCCATCTCGATGCCGCTGGCTTTACGCATATGCACATCTTCGAAACCTAGCCCGCCATATTCTTCCGGAATACCAAACCCATAAACTCCCAACTGGCAGATTTTCTCGTTAATCTCGTGAGGATACGCGCCTTCCTCGTCCCACGCGTCCACATGAGGCCACACTTCGGCTTCCATAAAGCGCGCGATGCTATCTTGAAACGCCTTGCGTTCTTCGGTCAAAAACGGGTTCAGCATGATTTATTCCTCTCCATCTTTACAAAGCACGCCTGCAAGGTAGTATCTGGCTATGAAAGAAACAATAAGAATCGGCGGCGCAAGCGGATATTGGGGCGAAAGCATGATGGCAACCCCACAGCTATTACAAGTCGAGGGAATGGACTATCTCGTCTATGATTTCCTCGCCGAGATTACCATGTCGATTATGGCGCGCGCCCGAGCATCGCGTCCCGATGGCGGCTACGCAACCGACTTCATCACGGGTGTCCTCAAACCAAACCTGCGCGAGATTGCCGAGAAGAACGTCAAAATCTTGACCAATGCGGGCGGCGTTAATCCGCAAGCGTGCGGCGAAGCGGCGCGTCAGCTAATTATCGAGGCGGGACTGAGCCTGAAAGTCGCGGTCATTAGCGGCGATGATTTGCTCGACAAGCGCGATGCGATGGCGTCGCACAAGGACATGTTTTCGGGTGCCGATTGCCCCGACCCCGAAAACCTAGCCAGCGTGAACGCCTATCTCGGCGGCTTCCCCGTCGCCAAAGCGCTCGATGCAGGCGCTGATATCGTCATCACGGGACGCAGTGTCGATAGCGCGGTCACATTGGGGGCGTGCATCCATGCGTTTGGTTGGCAGCCCGACGAGTTGGACAGATTAGCGGGTGGCTCATTGGCGGGGCATATTATCGAATGTGGGCCGCAAGCCTCGGGCGGCAATTTCACCGATTGGCAAGACGCGGGCGATATCGCCGATATCGGCTATCCGTTTGTCGATATCGACGCGGATGGCGTATTCGTTTGCTCAAAACCAGACGGCACCAGCGGCGTGGTCAATGTCGGGACGGTGTCGGAGCAGATGCTCTATGAAACCGGCGACCCGCAAGCCTATTTATTACCCGATGTCACGTGCGATTTTTCAGAAGTAACCATCGAACAAACTGACCAGAATTGCGTCCGCGTGGCGCATGCCAAAGGCCATCAGCCGCCCAGCCACTACAAAGTCTGCGCGACATATGCGGACGGCTTTCGGGCGGGCACATTGATGAGCTTTGTCGGGTTGGATGCGCCAGCCAAAGCGGAAAGCTTCGCTAAAGCGGCGTTTGCACGGGCGCGTCATGTGCTGCGGGCGCATAATCTGCCAGATTATGACGAGACCAGCGTCGAAGTCATCGGCGCGGATAGTCAGTTTGGCGAAATGAACGCCGCGCGCGAAGTCGTACTCAAAATAGCCGCCAAGCATGAAAGTCAGGCGGGGGTGGGCGCCTTGCTGAAAGAAATTAGCGGGCTAGGGCTTGCCACGCCGGCGGGCTTGTCGATTTTTGCAGGCTCACGCCCGAAGCCATCGCCTGTGATACGTTTGTTCTCGTTTTTGCTGCCCAAAGACGATGTCAGCATTAAAATTGAGGTCGATGGGACGGTGAGCGATTTTGCCGAGGCCGAAGTCAGCGCCCCCCCATCATCGGCGCAAGCGGTCGTCCCGCCCGCGCCCGACATGGATACGGATATGGTGGACGTGCCTTTGGTGAAACTGGCGTGGGGACGCTCTGGCGATAAGGGCGATAAGGCCAATATCGGTATTATCGCGCGCGATGGGGCTTATGTGCCGTATATTTGGGCTAGCCTCGATGAGACCACTATTCGCACGCGATTTGGACATTTTATGGCCGAGGGCAGCGCGCTTCAGAGATTTTATTTGCCCGGCTGCCATGCTATGAATATTCTACTCGAAGAGGCTTTGGGTGGCGGCGGCACGGCTTCGCTGCGCAATGACCCTCAGGGCAAGGCGTATGCGCAAATCTTGCTCGACCATCCGATTGCTATTCCTGCCCATCTTGCGGAGTCCCTATAATGCCGGTGTTTGAATCGAAACTAGACGTTAAAGCTGAGGCGTATGCGAAAAACCGTCAGGATCAGCTTGAGAAAATTACCCATTTGCGAATGCTCGAAGCGCGCGCCGAGGCAGCGTCTGAAAAGCGTCGCCCTCGATTTGAAGAGCGCGGTCAACTGACCCCCCGCGACCGACTGGCGCAATTGCTTGATGCGGGTATGCCCTATTTGCCGCTTTATAATATGGCGAGCTATTGCGTCGACGACCCCGACCGCGAAACGTCTATTCCGGGCGGTTCTTTGCTGGCGGGTATCGGTTATGTAAGCGGTGTTCGTTGCATGGTGGCGGTCGATGATAGCGGCATCAATGCGGGTGCGGCGACTGAAATGGGCTTTCGTAAAAATCTCGAAGCCATGAAAATGGCGTTGAAAAACAAATTGCCCTTCATCCATTTGGTTGAGAGCGCGGGCGCAAACCTCATGCAATATAAGGTTGAATTATGGGCGCATGGCGGCGGCGTGTTTTGCACATTGGGTCGATTGAGTGCGGCTGGCGTGCCAACCATGACAGTGCTGCATGGGCCTTCGACGGCGGGCGGGGCTTATATGCCCGGCATGTCGGATTATAATGTGGGCGTGAAACATAATGGCATGGCGGCGTTGGGCGGTGCGGCGTTGGTGCAGGCGGCGACTGGCGAGATTGCCGATGAACGCCAGCTCGGCGGTAGTGAAATGCATGCCAGTGTGACGGGGCTGATTGAATATCTGGCCGAAGATGACGCTGACGGTATTCGCCAAATGCGCGATGTGGTCTCGACGCTTGGGTGGAACGAGCATTGCGTGCCTTTGCCCGTGCGTCAATTTGACGAACCGCTTTATGAACCAGAAGAAATTCTGGGTCTCGTGCCGACTGATTATAAGATTCCCTATGATAGCCGCGAGTTGATTGCCCGCATCGTCGATGGCTCAGAGTTCACCGATTTCAAAAAGCGTTACGGCTCAAATCTGGTCTGTGTGCAGGCGAAAATATTTGGCCATCCCGTTGGGATTGTCGCCAATAATGGGCCGATGGGGCCAGATGAAGCGGCAAAAGGCGCGCATTTTTATCAAATCATCGACCAAGCCGATATTCCGCTCGTCTTTTTGAATAATATTACGGGCTATATGGTCGGCACAGAATATGAGCAAGCGGGGATGATTAAGCACGGCGCAAAAATGATTCAAGCTGCGTCAAACATCCGCGTGCCGAAGCTGACATTCTATGTTGGTGCGTCTTATGGGGCGGGTAATTATGGCATGGCTGGGTTTGGCTATGACCCAGATTTCTTATTCTCATGGCCAGCGGCGATGACGGGGGTTATGAGTGGTGAAAGCGCAGCGGGTACGATGGAAACGGTGGCGCTCAATGCGGCCAAGCGGCGCGGTGTCGAGCCAGATATGAAAGCTTTGGCCAAGCAGCGCGCGGCGATTGAAGCGGTGTTTTCTAATCAAGAAGATGCTTTTTATACATCGGGTCGTTTGCTTGACCATGGTGTGGTAGACCCGCGCGATACGCGCAAAATTTTAGGCTTTACGTTGGAAACGATTTGGGAGCGCGAACACCGTACGCTGCGCCCGAATGCTTTTGGCGTTGGCCGTATGTAAGCTAAAATGAGGAATGATTATGTCTGCACCTGAAACAAGCGTTATTTTGCTAGAAGAAGACCATGATTGGGCGACCATTTGGTTGAACCGCCCCGAGGCGCGCAACGCGATGTCGGATGAATTGGTCACCGAACTGCGCACCATGCTGGATTATCTGGCGACTCGCACCGATATTCGCGGCATTACGGTGCGCGGCAAGGGCGAGGTGTTTTGCGCAGGCGGCGACCTCAAGGGCTTTAAAAATAATTTCCAAGCCGTCCGCAGCGATGAAGAAGTGGTGCAAGACAGCTCGAAAATGGGGCAGTTTTTCCTGACCGTGCGCTCAATGCCGCAAGTCATCGTGTTTTTGCTGCATGGCGCGGCGCTCGCGGGTGGATTGGGCATGGCGGCGGCAGGCGATATCGTGATAGCCACGAAAGACACGCGCATGGCACTCACCGAAACGGCGATTGGCATCGTGCCAGCTCAAATAGGTCGTTATATTGTCGCGCGCACGGGCGATATCAAAGCGCGCCGTATCATGCTGACGGGGCATCGCTTTAGCGCGGTGGAAGGGGCTGATTATGGGCTGGTCGATATATTGGTCGAGGATATGGCCGCGGGCGAAGCGCAATTGGCCGATATTATCGCGGGCGTGCGGCGCTGCGCGCCACAGGCGAATGCCGCGACCAAAAAACTACTGGAAGCCAACAAGCAGCTCGATGATACGGCGATGATCCGTTATGCGGGCGAAGCTTTCGCGCAAAGCGTCAAAAGCGATGAAGGCCGCGAAGGGGTGGCGTCGTTTCTTGAAAAACGAAAACCAAATTGGGTGCCTGAATAATTATGACTGCCATTCGCAAAATTCTGATTGCCAATCGTGGTGAGATTGCCTGTCGCGTGATACGCACAGCGCACGCGATGGGCATTCGCACGGTCGCGGTGTATTCCGAGGCAGACAGCCAAGCCCCACATGTGGCACAAGCCGATGAGGCGGTGCTTATCGGGGCGGGACCTGCGGGTCAGTCTTATTTGGTGGCGGAGAAGATTCTGGCGGCTGCCAAGCAGACTGGCGCGGATGCCATCCACCCCGGCTATGGATTCTTGTCCGAAAACGCTGATTTCGCCGCCCAAGTCGAAAAAGCAGGGCTGGCTTTTATCGGCCCCACGGCGGATGCGATTGAATTGATGGGCAATAAAGCCGAAGCCAAACGCCGCATGATTGAAGCAAAAGTGCCGTGCGTGCCGGGCTATGAAGGCAAAGACCAAAGCGATGATGTGTTGGTCGCAGAAGGCAAAAAAATTGGCTTCCCGATAATGGTGAAAGCCGCCGCGGGTGGCGGGGGGCGCGGCATGCGTCTGGTCGAAAAGGCAGATGCCTTGCCCGCAGCGATTTCAACGGCGCGCTCAGAAGCTGAAAACGCGTTTGGCTCGGGCGAGTTGATTCTGGAAAAGGCGATACTCAAGCCGCGCCATGTTGAGATTCAGGTTTTCGCCGATACGCACGGCAACACCATCCATCTTGGCGAGCGCGATTGCTCGGTGCAACGCCGCCATCAGAAAGTCATCGAAGAATCGCCATGTCCGATTATGACGCCTGAATTGCGTGCCGCGATGGGTGCGTCTGCGGTCGCGGCCGCCGCGTCGATTTCGTATCGCGGGGCGGGGACGGTCGAGTTTTTACTCGATATGGATGGCAATTTCTATTTTCTTGAGATGAACACACGCCTGCAAGTCGAACATCCCGTCACGGAAGAAGTCACTGGTCTTGATTTGGTGGCGCTGCAAATCAAAGTCACTGAGGGCGAGGAGCTTGGCCTGACGCAGGATGATATTGTTTTGGAAGGCCATGCGATTGAAGTGCGCCTTTATGCCGAAGACCCTGCCAAGGGCTTCTTGCCAAGCACAGGCACGATTGCGTGTTTCGAGCAAGTCGCGCGCACGGGCGTGCGTTACGATACGGGGATTGTCGGCGGGCAGGAAATCTCGCCGTTTTATGACCCGATGATTGCCAAGCTGATAACGACAGGCGAAACCCGCGAGGTGGCACGCAAGCTGATGATTGAAGCGCTCACCGATACGGCATTGTTTGGGACGCGCACCAATCGCGATTTTTTGATAGCCTGCCTTGAGAATGAAAAATTCGCCGAGGGTGATTTCTCGACAGCGTTTATCGCCGAGCAATTTAGCGAAAGCGATTTGGCCGAGACGCCCGCTGATGAGACGGGTTTGGCGATTTTGGCGGTGCGTCATTTCGTTTGCGACCGCACCGATGCATTGGCAAAAGCCATGTCGGTGCCGCCCTCTTTGGTTAATTTTTCAACGGATGAGTGCCTGCGCTCGTCGTATAAGTTGGCCTTCGATAAATCAACGGATGACGCGGTCAGTGTCTCGGTGCGGGCGAAATCGCGCACGCATTATGATGTGCATATTGGCGAGGCGATTATCAATATTGTTGTGAAAGCGCATGATGGCACGCGCATGGTGGTGGAAAGCGGCGGCAGACAATTTATCAGTCAGGCGTTTTTATATGGCACGACGCTCTACGCCACGATTGATGGCAGAACATACACATGTGTCAATTTGCTGATGCGCGATGCCGCTAGCGAAGAATCTAGCGATGGGCGCAAAGTGGTCGCGCCGATGCATGGGCGCGTGATTGAGGTGTTTGTCGCACAAGGCGATAGTGTCGCTGTGGGTGACCGTCTGGTGATTGTCGAGGCGATGAAAATGCAGCACGAGATTACCGCGACGGTGGATGGCACGATTGAAAATGTACTGGTGGCTGCTGATGCCCAAGTCGCGGCGGATGATTTGATGGTGGCCATTGATACGGGCGAAGAATAGGAGGGTGAGATGCTAGCAGAAGCACTGGATTTTAAGGCCGAGTCCGATGGTCTTTTTGAGCTGATGAAAGATTTGGACGATGCGGCGTTTGATGCCCCGACCCAGTTTAAGGGCTGGACGCTGAATAATGTGCTTGAGCATTTGCACATTTGGAATTGGGCGGCCAATGAGAGCCATGCCGACGAGGCCAATTTTGTGGCGTGGCTTGACGAAACGATGAAGGCGGTGATGCGCGGCGGTATGCGCGCCTATGAAGCCGAATGGATTGGCGATATGAAAGGCCGTGCTTTGCTGGATACATGGCACGGATTTTACACCGATATGGCGGCGCGCTTTGTTGATATCGACCCTAAAAAGCGATTGAAATGGGCGGGGCCTGATATGAGTGCGCGCTCGTCTATCTCGGCGCGATTGATGGAGACATGGGCGCATGGCCAAGAGATTTACGACCATCTTGGTGTGGTGCGGGTGAATAAAGACCATATTCGGTCTATCGTTGTGCTGGGGACAAATACATTTGGCTGGACTTATGCCACGCGCAAAGAAACGCCGCCCGGGCCGATGCCGTTTGTTCATCTCAGTGCGCCATCTGGCGAGATTTGGACATATGGCGAGGCATCCGACACAGAGCGCATAGAGGGCAAGGCCGAAGATTTCTGTCAGGTTGTGACGCAAGTGCGCAATATTGCTGATACCGCCTTGCAGATCACCGGAACGGTTGCGACTGATTGGATGAGCAAAGCGCAATGCTTTGCGGGTGCGCCAGAAACGCCACCTGCGGCAGGAAGCCGCTTCACACGCATTACGGGGTGAAAACGGCCTGCATCTGCATGGCATCCATCACGCGGCGGCCTTCGCTATTCCATATCTGGATGAGTTGCGAGCTGTAGCCATCGCGCACATAATTTGTCGCCGAGCGCATCAGCCACCAGCCATCTTGCGTCTCGAGCGTGTCGGTCAGGAAGTTCATATTCCAATTCATCGAACTGAGCGCGCGCACCCCTTGCGTGAAAAAAGTGAGGGCAGCAGGCGGTGTATCGGCCAGCACCAGTAAAGGCATCAGCCCCTTATCCCAGCTATCGGGGTCGGTGAGGCGCGCCCACATAAGGATATCTGGATTGTCTGTGCCTTCCATAAAACGCGGGCCAGAGACGAGCCGTCGGTCGAGATTGTGTAAGAATAGCGGCGCGTTTTCATCCCGAGGAAAGAACGATTCAGCATCGTCGGGTTGGATGGGGATGTCGCGTGAAGGGTAATCCATTTCACGGGCTAATGTGCGCGTCACCCCATAGGTAAAAAGACCGTGCGTGCCAGCCCCAAGCGGGCTGTTCAACGCGGCGGAGAAACTGACATTGTTTTTGCCTTGGCGCAGCAGCTTATGGCTGACGCTCAACTGGTCGACGGCGGGTCCGATGAAATTGATTTGCGCGGTGCGAAGCGGCGGCAAGTCGGGATGGTCGTTTTGAATGGCCGCCGCAAGCAAGGCAGTGGTGAGGCCGCCAAAAGCCGTGCGGCCTTGTTTCCAATTATCGGGTAGGTCGGCAATGTATTGCTGCGGCCCGCTTGCTAGATAAGCGGCCATAATATCGCTATAGGTTTTCATTTCGCATTTCCGTTAGTTATTGGCCAGCAAGGTTTTTCGCTCGCGCTTATTATTCTTTAGCTCATATTCGCGCGACATGGCAGCGCTGCGTGTTTTGAAAACCTCGCAATGCGCCAGCCGCCATTGTCGCCCGCGCGTGGATTTGGCACCCATGCCATCATTATGCGCGGTTAATCGCTTTTCCAAATCGGTTGTCCACCCGACATAAGATTTGGGCGGCCCGTCATCGCAGCTTTCCAGCAAATAAACATAGCAATCTGTCAGGTACGGGTCGGTCTTTGTCATAAGCTCATTTCATGTGATTCTTGGCACATAATATATTGCTTTACACTGCGTTGGAAAGGGTCTAATCACGCCGCAGAATTGCCGATTTTGCGAGATTTATATGTCTGAAGCTAAACCGATAAGTAAATTGCCGACAAATCCACAGAGTCAGGTGGCCGATGAGCTGTATGGCGTGTCGCGTTGGGGCGATGGGCTTATCACTGTTTTGGATAATGGACATATTGGTCTGTTGCATCCAAGTCGCCCCGATGCCACCCCGACGGATTTGATGTCGGTTATTGATAATCTTGAGCAGCGGGGTATTTCTGCGCCGGTTTTGCTGCGGGTGGCTGATTTTATCCGATGGCGCATCGACCAGATTAACGAGGCGTTTAATAGCGCGATTTCCGAGCTTGATTATCGGGGGAAATATCGCGGGGTTTTTCCGATTAAGGTGAACCAGCAAGCGCAAGTTATCGACCGCATTGAGGCCTATGGCGCGTGCCATGGGTTTGGCTTCGAGGTTGGCTCTAAGGCCGAATTGCTGATTGCGATGGCGCATAAACGCCCCAAAGATGCCGTGCTGATTTGCAATGGGGTAAAAGACGAGGAGTTTGTGCAGCTGGCGCTGATGTCGTTGCGCCTTGGGTTTAATACTTTCATTGTGTTGGAAAGCCCGCGCGAATTGGCTTTGGTGTTGTCGGTGGCCGAGGCCATGGATGTGCGCCCGCAATTGGGGGTTCGTATCAAGCTGACGCATGAGGTCAGTGGTAATTGGGCAGCGTCGTCTGGCGATAGGTCGACTTTTGGCATGACCATCGCGCAGGTGATGGATGTCGTCGATGAATTGCGCGCGCGCGGCTTTCTCGATTGCCTCAAATTGCAGCACAGCCATTTAGGCAGCCAAGTGCCGAACATCATCGAAATCCGCATCGCGACGCAAGAAGCCTGCCGCTTTTTCATCGAACTGCTGAAAGAGGGCGCACCGCTTGAGCTTATCGACCTTGGCGGCGGTCTTGGGGTGGATTATACGGGCGAGAATCGCGCGGCGGAAAACTCGACCAATTATACGCTGTCCGAATATTGCCTGAACATTGTCGAGACGGTGAAATATGCGATGGATGAGGTCGGCGCGACGCATCCGACGATTATCACCGAAAGCGGGCGGGCATGTGTCGCGCAAAGCTCGCTCTTGCTGTTCAATGTTTTGGAAGCGACGCAATATGATAGCGCGCAAAAGGTCGATGCGGCCAAGGACGACCATCAGCTGCTGAAATCCATGCTTGGCATCGAGGATTATCTGACCCTTGAACGGGTGAATGAGTGCTGGAATGATTTGGTATATTACCGCACCGAAATGCGCAATTTGCTGAAAAGCGGACAGGTTTCGTTGCGCGAGACAGCTAAGGCCGAGCGCGTGCATTTATATATGATGAACCGTATCAAGGCGATGCTGGCTGATAGCGATATGGATAATGAGGAAATGCGTGTCGCTGTTGAGCATACGGCGGATATTTACCACGGCAATTTCTCGCTTTTTCAGAGCCTGCCGGATGTTTGGGCGATTGACCAAATCCACCCGATTGCGCCGCTGCATCGGTTGAACGAAAAGCCGTCGCGGCGTGCCATGCTGTCGGATATCACCTGCGATAGCGACGGCAAGATTGATAAATTTGTGCTGGGCGAGGGCATCTCGAATACGCTGCCCGTGCATGAATTGCGCGATGGCGAAGATTATTATCTCGGCGTGTTTTTTGTTGGCGCGTATCAGGAGACGTTGGGGGATTTGCACAATTTGTTTGGCGACACCAATGTTGTGACGATTGAATTGCGCGATGATGGCCAGTGCGAACTCATGCACGAGCAAGAAGGCGACACGGTTTCTGAGGTGCTGTCTTATGTTGAATATGACCCGCGTATGATGGTCAATGATTTCAAAAAGACGGTCGAGCAAGCCGTGCGCGAAGGCACTATCAGCCCGCGCGACCGTCGCGATATGATTGCCGCGTTTAAGGATAGCATTAACGGCTACACATATTTCGAACGCTAGGGGTGAGGGCAAAATCTATGTCTCATGTTTTGGTTATTGGCGCGGGCGGTGTTGGGTCGGTTGCGGTACACAAAATGGC
Source organism: Parvibaculaceae bacterium (assembly GCA_965221415.1). Lineage (GTDB taxonomy): Bacteria > Pseudomonadota > Alphaproteobacteria > RS24 > RS24 > UBA8337. The sequence goes on along the minus strand of OZ244887.1, from coordinate 1,358,050 downwards.
GATGCTGCGCGAGCGCTTTTCGCATATCACATTGGCCAGCCGACGGTTAAGCTCTTGCGAGGCGATAAGAAGTAGCGTGGCACAGCGCGTGGGGCGCGATATTGATATCGCGCAGCTTGATGCCGATGATTTTCGCCAAACGACTGATTTGATTGAAAAAATACAACCCGACATGGTGGTTAATTTGGCTTTGCCCTATCAGGATTTGGTCATTATGGATGCCTGCCTTGCAACGGGCGTGCATTATCTCGATACGGCGAATTATGAGCCGCGTGATGAAGCCAAGTTTGAATATCACTGGCAATGGGACTATCAGGAACGGTTTGCAGAAAAAGGTCTGATGGCACTGCTCGGCTCGGGGTTCGACCCCGGCGTGACCAATGTGTTTACGGCCTATATTCAAAAGCATCTGGTGTCTGACATGCGCACATTGGATATTCTGGATTGCAATGGCGGCGACCATGGTCAGCATTTTGCGACTAATTTTAATCCAGAGATTAACATTCGTGAGGTGACCGCCCCTGCTCGCCATTGGGAAAAAATGGGCGGGGAAGGCAATTGGATAGAAACCCCCGCCTTGTCGCATAAGCAAAGCTACGACTTTCCCGAAATCGGCGCGCGCGATATGTATCTGATGTATCACGAAGAGTTGGAATCGCTGTCGAAGCATTATCCAGAATTAACCCGCGCCCGCTTCTGGATGACTTTTGGCGAGGCTTATTTGACCCATTTAAACGTCTTGCAAAATGTCGGCATGACATCCATCGCCCCCGTTTTATATGAGGGCAAGGAGATTGTGCCACTGCAATTTTTGAAAGCTGTTTTGCCGAACCCGAATGATTTAGGCAAAACGACAAGCGGTAAAACCTGCATTGGCACGATTGTCAGCGGTCAGCAAGACGGGCAAGAGCGCACGGTTTATGTGTATAATATATGCGACCATGAGGCCTGTTTTGCCGAGCTTGGCAGTCAGGCGGTGAGCTATACAACGGGTGTGCCGGCGATGATTGGTGCTGCGCTGATGCTCGATGGTACATGGATGCAGCCGGGGGTGTTCAACCTCGAACAACTCGACCCCGACCCGTTTATGGCCATGCTCACGGCACATGGGCTACCATGGCAGCATGTTGAGTTGGATAGGCCGTTAGATTTTTAAAGGAGCTGTCGCCCATGATGGAGATGATGGAGACGCAATCGACTGGGGCAGGAAGCTTCGCGGATTTTGATTTATCGCGCGTGCCATCGCCTTGTTTTGTGGTTGATGAGGTGGCGGTGCGGCGCAATCTGGAAGTTTTGCGAAGCTTGTCGGTGGCCTCGGATGCCAAGATTTTATTGGCGTTGAAGGCGTTCTCGATGTGGTCTCTGGCACCTTTAGTGTCTGACTATCTGGCGGGGACATGCGCCTCTGGTCTGTGGGAAGCGCAACTCGCGCGGGCGCATTATGGCGGCACGCTGACCACATATGCGCCAGCTTTCAAGCCGTCTGAGTTCGAGGAAATCGCACAATTATCTGACCATGTGGTGTTCAACAGCCTCGACCAGATAGCACGGTTCAGCGATACAGCCATCGCGCAAAATGCCGATATCGGATTGCGCGTGAACCCTGAATGTCCCCAAGGGACAATCGAGAAATACGACCCTTGCGCGGTCGGCTCGCGCCTTGGTCAACCGATAGGGCAGATTGACGCTCTACCAGATAGCGTTTCGGGTCTGCACATGCATACGCTTTGTGAGCAAGGCTTTGCGCCTTTGCAAAACACCGTGGCGGCGATAACCCCGTTCCTTGAAGCGCAAAAAGGCGCACTCAACTGGCTCAATCTGGGGGGTGGGCATTTGATTACGCACCCCGATTATGACCGCGCAGGACTGACAACGCTGCTCGCTGATTTGCGCCGCGACCTCGACGTAGAGCTTTATCTTGAACTTGGCACGAGCGTGGCTTTTGATGCGGGTATATTGGTCGGCGAAGTGCTGGACGTGATGCAAAATGATGGCGCGGTGGCGATTCTCGATGTGTCTGCGGGTTGTCACATGCCCGATGTTATCGAAGCGCCGTATCGCCCCGCCTTGATGGGCGAGACTACCGATACTGGCGATACTGACAGCGTGCCCGTACGCCTTGGTGGGCCGGGATGTTTGGCGGGCGATGTGATAGGCACGTATCGTTTTAAAGATGTGCCGCGTGCGGGTCAGCGTTTGGCTTTTCTTGACCAAGCGCATTATTCGATGGTCAAAACCTCGACGTTTAATGGTATCAAATTGCCTTCGCTGGCGATTTGGAACAGCCAGAGCGATGCGTTGCGCGTGGTGCGCGATTTCACCTATGGCGATTTTGAAGGGCGGCTTTCTTGATGGCGCACGATATGAGCAGTCAGTTTTTGGGCGAGGAGCTAACGCCTGCCGAGAATAATCGGCACGCCCGCTTCGAGGTTGTGCCATGTGGGTTGGAAGCCACGGTGTCTTACGGCACGGGCGCAGCGCAGGGGCCAGAGGCGATTATCGCCGCCAGCCATCAGCTTGAGCGTCTCGTATCGGGTCGGGTGCCATGCGCCGAGGGTATTTTCACGCACCCGCCGCTTGACTGCGCACGCCCTATAGAAGCCGTGATAGAGGCTTTGCGTAGCCTCACGTGCGATATTGCGATGCGAGGGCATGTGCCAGTCACTTTGGGCGGCGAACATTCGATGAGTTATGGCGCGGTGATGGGGGTGGTCGATGCGCTTAAAATGCCTATCGGTTTGGTGCATATTGATGCGCATGCTGATTTCCGCGACAGTTATCAGGGACATAAGCATTCGCATGCGAGTGTTATGCACATGCTGGCGCAAGAAAATCTTCCGATGGTTTCTTTCGGGGTGCGGGCTTTGGCCGAGGAAGAAGAGGCGGCACGGCGGGCGCATGGCGTGATATGCTATGACGCGCCAGATTTGGTGCGCGGGAATATATCGCGCATTACGCTGCCCGATGATTTTCCTGAAAATATTTATGTGACGTTCGATGTGGACGGGCTAGACCCGTCGATTATGCCGTCGACGGGCACACCTGTGCCGGGCGGGCTAGGGTTTTATCAAGCGCTTGATTTGGTCGAGAGCGCGTTGGTGGGGCGTAAGTGCGTCGGCATTGATGTGGTTGAATTAGCCCCGAAAGATGGCCATCCAGCGTCTGATTTCACGGCCGCCCTCATTACATATGAGCTGATGCGCATGGCGCTTTAAAGAAACCCCCCGACGTAAGAGTAGAACGCCGAGGGGAAAGGATAATAGGCACGTGGGTGACTAAAGACCACGCGCCTATGGGTAGCAATTTACACGATGAAGCGTTAACATAACGTTACCGTTTGGCTATCTGGGAGGGGTCGATGAGAAATCTTGCAATATTAGGGGCTTTATTCATGGCTTGGGGCGCGTTTTCTGGTGCTGTGGCGGCATCTGCGCCAGAAAATCGTGTGGTGCTGTTTGGCGAAACCCATTTGCACACTGTCTTGTCGTTTGACGCTTATATTTTTGGCAATCGCAACACGCCCGACGATGCGTATCGCTTTGCCAAGGGCGAGGCGATTCAGCACCCTTCTGGTTTTGAGATGAAGATTAGCGAACCGCTGGATTTTCAGTCGGTGACCGACCACGCGATTTATCTCGGCATGTTGCCGGCCATGCACAATCCAAAGCTAGATGTTTCGAAGCATCCGATTTCGTTGGAATTGCGCAAAGCCAAAACGCAAGCCGAGCGTCTTGCAGGGTTTCAGAAAATGTTTCCCTATCTCAACAAAAGCGACAAGCCTGATGATTTGGTCGATGTCGATGTGATGAAATCGGCGTGGGGCGAGATTATCTCGACGGCCAATCGGCATAATGAGCCGGGTAAATTCACGACGCTTATCGGCTATGAATATACATCGGGGCCGCAAAATCAAAATCTGCACCGCAATGTTTTCTTTCGCGGTGACAAAGCGCCCAGCCTGCCATTTAGTCGCATCATGTCGCCCAATCCTGAGGATTTATGGGTGTGGATGGATGCGCAGCGCGGCAAGGGCATGGATAATTTGGCAATACCGCATAATTCCAATGGCTCGAATGGCCTGATGTTTATGGCCCGCAAATGGGATGGCACGCCGATGGATGCGACTTATGTCAAAACCCGTATGCGCAATGAGCCGATTGTCGAAGTGACGCAAGTCAAAGGCGATAGCGAAACGCATCCGATGTTGTCGCCGAATGATGAGTTTGCCGATTTTGAAACGATGCCGTTTCGTGTTGGCGCGTGGGTCGAAAGCAAGCCGAGTGGTTCATATGTGCGCCAAGCCTATATGCGGGGGCTAGAAATGGCCGCTGCGGGTATTGGTAATCCGTATCGGTTTGGTCTGATTGGCGCGACCGATACGCATGTTGGCGCGGGTGCGTTTGACGAGCATAATTACTGGTCAAAAATCGGTCTGGTTGATGGTGACAGCAAATCGCGCGGTTCTGTGCCGTTGGATATGCCGACCGAGGATGGTCATAAATATAATGAAAATAATTTCCACACATGGGGCGCGTCTGGTTTGGCGGCGGTGTGGGCGGATAGCAATACGCGTGGCGATATTTTCGATGCCATGCGCCGCAAAGAAACCTACGCGACGACAGGCCCGCGCATGAAGCTGCGGTTTTTTGCAGCGCCTGATTTTGACCGTCGCATTGAAAACCGCAGCGATATGGTCAAGCGTGCTTATGCGCAGGGTGTTCCGATGGGGGCAGATTTGCGCCTTGCCGACGACCAAACGCCCGCGTTTTTGGTCTGGGCACTGCGCGATGCAAAATCTAACCCGCTGCAACGTGTGCAAATTGTCAAAGGGTGGCTGAAGGATGACGGCACGAGTGCTGAAAAAACATTCGATGTCGCTTGCGCTGGGGGCAAGAAGCCAAATCGGGCGCATCGTTGCCCCGATAATGCCGCTAAGGTTGATTTAAAAACCTGTAAGACTTCGGCCAGAGTATCGTCCAATGAGTTGAAAACCACATGGCGCGACCCCGAATACACATCGGGGCAGCAGGCGTTTTATTATGTGCGCGTGTTGGAAAACCCAAGCTGTCGTTGGTCAACATGGGATGCTATCCGTGCGGGCGTTGAGCCGCGTCCGGGCGTTGCGGCGACCATTCAGGAGCGCGCGTATTCCTCGCCGATTTGGGTGAACTAGCTGAGTTGGCTGGTTGCGCGGATTACCGCAATTCGGCCAACCAATATGGCGACAAAAATCGCAATCAATAAGGTGACAATGGCGGGTCCAAGGGGCAGCGCCATCATTTGCGCCGCAGGGATTCCGACGAGCATGCACAGGCTGGCGATAAAACTGCCGCCAATCGCCATGGCTTCGGGTGACTTGGAAAACAGCCGCGCGGTCGAGGCGGGGATAATGAGCAATGAGGTGATAAGCAAAATGCCGACCAATTGCACGGCGGCGGCGACCAACACGCCCATTAAAATCATCAGCAGAAACTCATATCTGCGCACGGGCACGCCCTCAGCATGTGCTAATTCTTCGTTGGTCGTCATCAATAATAGGCCAGACCATAGGCGCATAAGCAGCCCCAAGGATAAGCCGCAGCCGAGTATCACCCAGACCAATATATCGGGCGTGAGACTTTCGAGACTGCCCAGCAAATAATGATGCAGGTCGGCGTCTTCCACGCCCAATAGAACCATGGCGATAATGCCTATCGACAAAGCGGCATGGGCTAAAATGCCAAGCAATGTATCGACGGCAAGCAGCTGCTGACTGCGCATCCATATCAAGGATATCGCAAAAAGGATGGCGACCACTATCATGCCAATCTGGTTGCTTGTGCCAATGACGATGCTCACGGCGACACCGAGCAAAGCGGAATGCGCCAATCCATCGCCGAAATAAGCCATGCGCCGCCAGACGACAAAGCATCCAAGCGGGCCTGCCAACAAAGCTAAAGCAAGCGCGGTGATGATGACATGTGCGCTCATTTTAATGACTCGTGCCCCTGATTGTGATTGTGGTCGTGCGTGTGTTGATACACCGACATCATTTGCGCCATATCCTCGCCAAACATCGAGATAAACTCGGGGTCGCGCGCGACATTTTCGGGTGCGCCAGAGCAACAAATATGATGGTAAATGCACACGACTTTGCGCGTCGAACTCATCACCATATGCAAATCATGGCTGACCATCAGCACCGATATTGTGCGGCGCTCAAAAATCTCGTCAATGAGTTTGTAAAACTGCAACTGCCCCGATACATCGAGGTTTTGCGCCGGCTCGTCGAGCATCAGAACCTGCGGGTCACCCGCCAAGGCGCGCGCCAGTAAGACGCGCTGCAATTCGCCGCCCGATAAAACCGATAGGGGGCGGGTTAGGAGATTTTGGCAATTGGCTTCCACCGCCAACGCGTCAATCGCGTCATCGGTGAGGTCATTGTTCAGGCTCAAGAAACGCCGCACGAGTATCGGCAAAGTCGGGTCAATGTGAAACTTTTCTGGCACATAGCCAATGCGCAGGCCAGTCCGATGGCTCACTGTGCCGTGGTCGGGCGCTTCTAGCTTCAGCAAATGGCGCAATAGCACCGATTTACCCGCACCATTGGGACCAATGAGCGTGAGGAAATCGTTCTCGGCCAAATCGAGCGAAACATGGTCAAGTACCATCCGTCCCTGTCGGGTGACGCAAAGGTCTTTTGCTTGGATGAGATGTTTTTCGTCCATAATTTAAGCAGATTTTGCTTGTTCAAGTTGGGCGCCCATTTTTTCCCATATCATATTGACCGCCTGTAGAGGGCGCACCATCACTTTGAATCTGGTTATCAGATTATCTTCATTATAATCGATAATATCCACGCCATTGAGATATTTGCCGTCTATCTCGGCCTCGAATTCCAACACGATACGGTCTTCGGTGATGGTCTCGTGCGTGTATTTGAACTTGCTGTCCGTGAACACCGTGCCAGCAGCCAATAGATAATTCATCACCATGTCGCGGCCATGTTGCGGCGTAAACACAACGGGCGACAGGAAAACACAGTCTTCGTGCAGCATGTCGCGCAGCGTGTCAGGGGTGGGTGCCTCCATATAGGCTTTCCATTTTTCGGGAAGTGTCTGTGCCATGATAAACCTCTATTATTTAATCCATCGGGGAACTTGGACGATTTTTACGCGGGCGGCAATAGAAAACAGCTTTAATGGTCGTGTTTCTCCCAGCCTCTCTTTTGTTTTTTGCGTTTTTGACGCGCCACGGCTTTGGCTTCGATGCGTGCCGTGCGGCCATCGGCAAAGTGCAATGTCACCGCGACCATATCGTTTGGTGTGCCAGAAAATCCGAACAGCATCAGATGGTCTGCGGCGGGTTTGAGTATCACTGAGCCATTGGCGGGCAGCACATAGCTATCGACTTTTTTCATGCGCATCATGCCATCGCTATGGGTCTCGTGCGTGTGTAATTCAATGCGCGCGAAGGAGTCGCTTTCTGCCCCGATGAGGCGCGTTGGCGTGTTGCTATGATTTGTGATGCGCCCATGCAAAACGCTAGGGCGTTGGCCAATACCGAGTTTGACGCGTGCATCGTGGACGATAATTTCGGCCTGTGCGGGGATGCTCAAGGCGCATATCGCCAAAGCACAGAAAATAAGGGTGCGCATTTTATTCGGCGGCGATTTTATTGGTGCCGTTAAACTCATAATCCTCGTCTTTGGCTTGCTTGGTGGCCTCTTGGTAGACATAGGTGAATTCGGGCCAGTTATTGGTCACTTTTCCGCTTTCATTTTTATACCAGCTATCGCATTCCTGCACAAAAACGGAAGTTTCCATGCGCGCTTTGAGAAACGCGGCGAATGTATCCATCGCGCTTTGTTTTAGGCTCATGCTGGCGGCGTTATTTGCGCGCAGCTTTTCGAGGCATGTCAGAATATAATTCACCTGACACTCAATCATAAAAATAATCGAGTTATGTCCCAGATTAGTGTTCGGGCCATATAGCATGAAGAAATTCGGGAAGTTCGGCATAGAGATACCGAGATAGGCTTCTGCGCCGTCTTTCCATGCGCTGTTCAAATCGACACCATTCGTGCCTTGCACATCGAGTGGGGCGAGAAACTCGGTTGAGGCAAAGCCTGTGCCGTAAACAATCGTGTCGAATTTGTGCAGCTTACCATCTTGCGTTTTGATGCCCGTTTTCGTGATATTTTCAATCGCGGTGGTTTCAACCCGCACATTATCGCGCAGCAGGGCGGGGTAATAATCATCCGATATCACCACGCGCTTGCAGCCGACGGGATAGTCTGGTTTCAGAACCTCGCGCATCGCTGGATCAGTCACCTGCTCGTCGAAATGCCTGTCGATAATATCGGTCCAATCGCCCCGCATATTGAACAGCTTAATCGGCAGGCGCGCATTTTTAATCTCGTTGAAAACGGTGAAGTTTTTCTCAATCGCATAATACAAAAAGTTACGATAGAAGCGGCGAATATTGGCGAATGAGAATAGAAATTTAGCGACCGCGCCGTATTCTTTGTCATTGCGCGGGACAACATGGCAAGGCGAGCGTTGGAAAACGGTCAATTCGTTGGCTTGCTTGGCGACTTCGGGAATAAATTGCGCCGCGGATGGGCCATTGCCAATGACGGCGACTTTTTTGTCGGCGATGGGCGCGTCGTGTTGCCATTGGGCGGAATGAAACAGCGCGCCACCGAAGTTTTTATGGCCTTTGATTTCTGGCATTTTCGGACGATTGAGTTGTCCCAAGGCGGTGACCACAATATCGGTTGTCATGGTATCGCCATTTTTGAGCGTGAGCGTCCATTTCTGATTTTTCTCGTCGAACACGGCGGATGCCAGTTCGGCGTTGAATTGGGTTTTCTTCCGCAAGCGATATTTGTCGGCCAATTCACTTAAATAGCTATGAATTTCGCTGCGCGGCGGGTAGACGCGAGACCAATCGCCGCGTGTTTCAAAAGAATAAGAATAAAAATGCGATGGCACATCGCACGCGCATCCCGGATATTCATTATCGCGCCACGTACCGCCAATATCGTCGGCTTTTTCCAAAATGGTGAAATGCGTATGCCCATGGCGCACAAGTTGCATCGCCATGCACATGCCCCCGACACCACTTCCGATAATGGTAATGTGCGGACTATCCGTTTGGTCGTTCATCGCATATCTCCCTTTTCTCTCCCTTTTCCAAGACATTAAAAGGAAAATTGAATACGGCAAGCCTAAATTCACCAAAAAAGCGAATTGAGACTTGCCGAAAGGGGTATTTTCTCCCTACAGTTTAAACAGAATAATAGGGGGAACGAAATGGCACATCCATCATTCAACAAAGGACAGGCGACGGTTATCAATGTGGTCGCGGGCGGTTTATTAGCGCTGGGGATTATTGCGAGCGTGGTGCATAAATCAGACGATGATGTTGATGCGCGCAGCTCAGGTGGTGCGCGCGCAAGCACGACCATCGGGCAGATTGATACAAACCGCATCGCAAAAGCCGAAACCGAGCCAGGCAATTGGTTGGCGCATGGCCGCGATTACGCCGAGCAGCGCCACTCCCCGCTGACGCAAATCAATAAGACGAGCATCAAAGACCTCGAGCTGGCTTTCTCGATTGATATGTACACAACGCGGGGGCTGGAAACATCGCCAATCGTTGTGGATGGCGTGATGTATATAACCGGCGCGTGGAGCGTGGTGTATGCGGTGGATGCCAAAACGGGCGAAGAGCTATGGTCGTATGACCCCGAAGTTCCTGGTGATTGGGCGCGCAAGGCGTGCTGCGATGTTGTCAATCGCGGTGTCGCGGTCTATGAGGGCGCGGTTTATGTCGCCAGCCTCGATGGCTATCTGATTGCGCTGAATGCTGAAACGGGCGCGCTCATCTGGAAGGTCAATACGATTATCGACCGTAGCCGTTCTTATACAATTACGGGTGCACCGCGTGTTGCCAATGGTCGTATATTTATCGGCAATGGCGGCGGCGAATACGGCGTGCGCGGCTATATGTCGGCATATGATACGAAAACGGGCGATTTGGATTGGCGTTTTTATACCGTCCCCGGCGACCCGAGCAAGCCGTTCGAGCATCCCGAAATGGAAGAAGCCGCCAAAACATGGAAGGGCGGCGAATGGTGGAAAATCGGCGGTGGCGGCACTGTCTGGAACTCCATTGTTTATGACCCCGATACCGATACGGTATTTTTAGGCGTTGGCAATGGCAGCCCATGGACGCGGTCTATTCGTTCGCCGGGCGGTGGTGATAATCTGTTTTTGTCGTCCATCGTCGCACTCGACCCAAATACAGGTCGCAAGAAATGGCACTATCAAACAACCCCGGGCGACACATGGGATTACACCGCCGTGCAAGATATGACTCTGGCCGAGTTAGAAGTCGATGGCAAAAAACGCAAAGTGATTATGCAAGCACCCAAAAATGGCTTCTTCTATGTTCTCGACCGCGAAACGGGCGAATTGCTGCGCGCGCATCCTTATGTGACCGTCAATTGGGCGTCGCATATCGATATGAAAACAGGACGTCCCGTCGAGACCGCATCGCGCGACTATAATAAATTGGGCGAGTCAAAATGGATTTTGCCCGGCCCCCTTGGTGGCCATAATTGGCAAGCCATGGCGTTCAACCCAAATACGGGTCTGGCTTACATACCCGCCATGGAAAGCCCTCTCGTGTTTGATGTCGACCATGATTTCAAGGCGACGGGTCGGTATAAATATATCGAAGGTGGATGGAATACAGGCATTGAGTTTGGCCGTTTGCTGTCTCTGCTGGCTGACCATCCCGATTTGCCCGCCGCCAAAGGCTATATTACCGCCTTTGACCCGCTGACAGGCAAAACCCATTGGGTACGTCAACACGGCACGCATTGGAATGGCGGTACGCTGTCGACTGAGGCGGGTCTGGTGTTTCAAGGCAATGGCGACGGCTTTTTTGTGGCCTATGATGCCACAACGGGCGAAGAAATGTGGAAGGTCAATACTTATACGAGCATCATCGCACCGCCGATTAGCTATATGATTGATGGCGTGCAATATGTCGCCATTCAGGTTGGCTCTGGTGGGGCGGGTGGCCTAACCGAAGCTGCGATGCCCGCGTCGAATATTTATGGCAATTTTGGCCGCATGTTGGTGTTCACGCTAAATGGGGGGCAGTCGATTGACGAGCCTGACCATTGGGTGCGCGATATTCCGAAGCCTCCTGTCATCGAGGCCTCAGCCGAAGCGATTGCCCGTGGCGATGAGCTGTATCACGAAGTTTGCACGTTCTGTCACGGCATTGCGGTGATTGGCGGGGCGGCGGTGCCCGATTTGCGCAAAATGAACGAGCACACGCACCGCATATTCAAAGAAATTGTGCTGGAGGGCACTTTGTCAGACCGTGGCATGTCGAACTTCTCCGACCGCCTGAGCGAAAGAGACGTTGAGGATATTTACAGCTTTATTATTAGCCGCACGAAAGAAGACTATGACGCACAAGAAAGCGCGGCTAACTAACTATGATTTAGGCGGCAGGTTTGGCGTTGGCAGGTCTCTAAAATCAAGCTTTAGTCGATCCCTATCGCCAGCGGAATCGGGGCGGCTGTTTTTGCCATCGCGTTTTTTCGCCTCGTCTAGCTCATCTGGCGTGGCGGCTTTATAGCTGAGCGTTGCCTCTAGCGGTTTGCCATCTTCTTTTTTGGCTAAGGCGGCATCGACTTGCTCGGCGAGTTCGGGCGAAAAGGGCAGTTGGTAAAGGCGCGGGCGTCCAACCACACGCCGTTGCGCGTTAAGCGGTTGCGCGAGAATATAAATCGCCCCCGATGTTTTGGCGGCCTTGTCTGGTTCTTCAACAATCGCCCAATGCAGCTTAAAAGGGTTGGGCGGATTTTGCGCAATCGCCCAGCCGCGCAAGTTTTGACTGCCATAATAACTGCCCACATAAAGCAGACTGACAGCGATGATGGCGGCAATTTTAATCTCTTTGCGCCACGGGCTGTTCAGATTGAGGTTCAGCACAAGCGCGGCCAAGACGGCATAAGCAATGCCCAAAATCAGCGGAATCGTCATTTATCGGCTCCAGATTTAGCGTCGAAACCGTCGGCACGGATGAGCAATTTATGACGACTGGCTGTCTCTAACACATCGCCTGTGGCATCCAATTTGAAACGAATGGCGGTTTGCTCATCGCCCGCACCGTTAAGCGATGTGGTGCCAGCAAAGACAACTTTGACCGTTGGGTTTAATTTCTCGACTTTGACTTTTACGGGCACAGGCCGCCCCGTCTCGGCTTTATAGTGTAGCAGATTGACGACATACTCGCCGGCTGCAATGCCGCGCAAGGTCACGGTTTCCTGATTGAGCGGGTTGCTGATTTTTTCGCCCGCCACCGTGATGCTATCGCCCAACCAACCACGGTCGTCGCGGTCAAGATGCATCAGTCCCGCTTCACGCGTGTCGAACCAGACGATATTGCCTTCGCCATCTTCGACAATCAGGTCAACATCGTCCTGATGGCCATCAGGCCAGCTCGCGGTAATCATAAACTCGGCTTTCGGATTTACCTTGCCATCGGTGATTTCAGGCCGAATAAGCATGAACGCCACCGAGAACATAAAAACAAACCCCAAGAGCGCATTGAACAAAATGTCGGTAAAGGCATTCTGGTCTTCGACAGGAGCAAAAAGCTTGTCGCCAATCATTTAGCTGGCTCACTATTGGGGGAGGGGTGCGCCGCAAGTAAAAGCGTCTGCATATTATCGGCCAAAAATTGAAATTGCAGCCGCAGCACCATATTCGCCACAAGACCCGTTAACGTCGTGTATAGCGCAACCGCCATGCCCGCCGACATGCCGCCCAACGCACCTTGCAGGCTGACGGGGTCGAAACTGACCAGCGTCGCAATCGGCGATAGCATAAAAATAAAGCCGATAATCGTCCCCAGTAGGCCGATTTTCAAAGCACTATCTGCCGCCAACCATCCATGCGCAAGCCACCGCCCCATCAAAGCTTCCTGCTCATCAGATGCGCCTTTGCTAAAGGTCTCGAGGGTTTCATGTTGATGCTGCACCCACCGCAATAGCTGTAGCCAGCGCAGGCTCATGACGACCCAAATAGCGATAATCAGCCATGAGAGGCGACTTTTATCGCCCTCGAGCAAAACGCTGAGAAGGCCGCGTTCATAAAGCAAATACGCCCCGAATAAAACAAGCCCCAAAGCGATGAGGCCTTGGTAGAAGGACTTTGCGTTATTTTCTGGTGTCATGCGCATCTTGCCATATTAGGCGTGCGCATGGGCGATGTCGAACATATTTACACTTGCTAAGAGCAGCAATTAGTGTTGCTGTTCGCAGGAGGGAGAGGCATTTATGAGCGTAACAGACGCATCAAACCAGAATCTCACGGCAGAAGGTCGGATTGGCTGGTGGCAGATTTTCTTATACGCTCTACCGCCGGTAGGCGCGGGCTATATGTTTTGTCTGGTGACACTTTACACGCTGAAGTTTGCCACTGATGTATTGCTTATCGCGCCTGCTTTGATGGGTGCGATTTATGGGCTGTCGCGCTTTTGGGATGCGATTTCTGACCCACTGGTGGGCTATTTATCCGATAAAACACGCACGCGATTTGGCCGCCGTCGGCCATGGTTGTTCGGGGCGATTATTCCTATCGGGGTTAGTTTCTGGATGCTGTCTGCACCGCCCGATTGGCTATCGCAGAACCAATTGGCTTTGTGGATGGGGATTGCGATTATTGGGTTTTTCTCGGCGCAGACGATGTTCATTGTGCCGCATATGTCTCTAGGGGCTGAGCTCACCGATAATTTTCACGAGCGCACTAAGATTTTTGGCGCGCGCCATGCGGGTTGGATTGCGGGTTATATTTCGGCACTGGCGACGATGTATTGGTTGATTCTGGCGGAAGCTGAAAGCAATGCGGCTGTGCGCAGTTTGGCGGCTGACCAATCTATTTATGCGGCGTTGTTTTGCGGGATGTGTTTACTGGTTTGCGTTTGGGGCTTGCGAGAGCGTCCTGAGTTTATGGATAAAGCGCCTGAAAAGCCGTGGGAGGCGGTGCGTGATATTTGGCGCAACAGCCATGCGCGTTTGCTTCTGGTGGTGATATTTATCGAGAACCTTGGCAGCGCAAGCATCACGATTATGACGCTTTATGTCGCTGAATATGTGATGAAAGCACCGCAGCTTGCGCCGCTTTTTATTCTTTCTTATATGGTATTTTCCTTTGCCTTGACCCCGATTTGGATACCGTTGGCCAAGCGGTTTGGCAAAAAGCCGCTTTGGTTTTGTTCGATGTTGGTAACGGCGGTGGCTTTTGGCGGCATGATTACGCTCAATCCGGGTGACGAAAATCTGCTGATTGCCTTGGCTGCTTTGGCGGGTGCGGCGGGGTCGTGTGGCGGTACGGTGAACCCATCTATCAAATCGGATGTTATTGATTTTGACGAATATCGCACAGGCGAGCGCAAAGAGGGTGCGTATTTTGCCGCGTGGTATTTCGTTTCTAAATCGGCCTATGGCATGATGCTGATGGTCACAGGCTTTGCGCTGTCTTTATCTGGCTTTGTTCCCAAGGCAGACCAATCAGAGCTTGTCGTGTGGACGTTTAAAGGTCTGTATTCTGGACTGCCTTTTGTCGCTTATATCATTGGCGCGCTGTTGCTGTTGCGCTTTGCCTTTGACGAAAAGGAACACCGCGCGGTGATGGAGTCGCTCGAAGAATCCCGCGCAGCACGCCCCAAAAGCTAGTCTATTCAGCCGCGAGTTTGCCCGCTACGGCGTTTTGCACGCCGCGCACCAATTTGCCGGGCATTTTCCCCGTTGGGTGGCCATCATCATAGGTAATCTCACCGCTGACGATGGTATAGCGATAGCCGCTGATTTTTTGAATCAACCGACGACCTCCCGCAGGTAGGTCGTAGACCATTTCTGGTTCGCCTAATTGCAGCGCATCAAAGTCGATAATGTTCATATCGGCTTTCATGCCGGGGGCGATAATCCCACGGTCGTTGAGGCCATATAAGGCGGCGGTTTCGCTGGTCTGAGCGGCGACCGCTTTTTCCAGTTCAAAACGCTTGCCCCGTGCGCGGTCGCGCACCCAATGGCTCAGCAGATAGGTCGGGAAGCTCGCATCGGTAATCACGCCGCAATGCGCCCCGCCATCCGATAGGCTCAGCACGGTGTTTTCAGAATTGAACATCTCGTAAATATGGTCGTAATTCTGATTGGCATAATTCAGCAAAGGCAGAAATACATAACCGCGCCCGTCATTTTCCATCAGCATGTCATAAATAATTTCAGGCGGTGTCACGCCTTTTGCCTCAGCGAGCGTGGCGATGCTGTCGCCAGCAGCTGGCTCATAATTTGGCACACCATCCTGCATCAAGCGGAACATATTATTAAAGCCCAACGTTATCAGCGCACCAATGCCGTGACCGCTTGGCAATCCAGTGCCTTCGTCGACATTGGCGGTTTCCATGAAATAAGGCGCACCGTTTATCAGCGCCTCGCGCATGGCAGGGTCGCGCAATTTCTCGAGCCGTTCGGCAGGCGGCAAATCGGCCAGAGGCTCATATTCAGGGTGCAGCGAAAACGGATGCACCGTGCTTTCCCAACCCAGAATAAGCCCCGGCGCACGCAAAGCCATCTGCGCTTTGACATTCGCGCCATCGGCCACCGCCTCATCGGTCATGCGCAGTAAGTCGCGCCAACCCTCAGGCTCGGCAGGGTTTTGCAACAGCGCATAAGTCACTGGCAGCCCCGTTTTCTTTGACAATTCAGCCATCCAGCCAAACTCTTTCTCGGCGGGGTTGAGGTCAGAGGCCATTTCGAAAACGCTATAGCCTGCGCGTTGCATGCCCTCGGCGATGCCAATCAGCTCGTCCTTATTGGCGAATGTGCCGGGCACAGGTTCGCCGTCTTTGGATAAATGCAGCATGGTTCGCGACGTCGAAAACCCGAGCGCACCCGCTTTGATACCATCTTCGACAATATCGGCCATTTGCGCGATGTCTTCGGGCGTGGCGGCTTCATTATCAGCACCGCGTTGACCCATAACGTAGGCACGCACCGCGCCATGCGGTATTTGCGTGGCGACATCAAGCGCGCGCGGTTTGGTTTCCAGCGCGTCGAGATATTCGGGAAAACTTTCCCACTGCCAATCAATGCCCTCGGTCAAGGCAGCCCCGGGGATGTCTTCGACCCCTTCCATCAGCCCGATAAGCCAGTCGTGCTTATCTGCTTTGGCGGGGGCAAATCCGACACCGCAATTTCCCATGACGACCGTGGTCACGCCGTTCCAACCCGATGGCGACAGATAAGGGTCCCATGTCACCTGACCGTCATAATGCGTATGAATATCGACCCAACCCGGGGTGACGAGGTCGTTTTTTGCGTCAATCTCGGTTTTTGCTTTTGCGTCAATCGTGCCGATTTCGGCAATCTTGCCGTCTTTAACGGCGATATCGGCCATGCGTGCGGCGGCTCCTGTGCCATCAACGAGCTTGGCGTTGCGAATAATTAAATCAAACATGGTTTTCTCCCTGAACGATGACTTGTTAAAATTATGCACCAACTGTAATGTCTTGGCAAATATAGGAGAAGCATTGTGAACAATAAAACGTTTAAAACAATTTTTGCTGCGGGTTTAGCGGCGCAACTATCTTTATCGGTCGCGCTTGCGGCAGACCCAAATTGGCTCGGCACGAAGCTGACCCCGAATGGGGCAAACCCTGCGGCATCTGCCGATGGCACGATACCAGCTTACACGGGCGGCATTACCACACCGCCAAAAGGCTATGTGAAAGGCGGCGACCATATCGACCCATTTGCTAGTGACAAGCCGCTTTATTCGGTGACCGCGCAAAATATGGCGCAATATAGTGCGCGCTTGAGTGAGGGACAAAAAGCGCTTCTGACGCGTCATCCGAACAGCTATCGTATGGATGTCTACCCGACGCGGCGTTCGTGTGCTTTGCCGCAATTTGTTTACGATGAAACCAAAAAGAATGTGACCCGCGCAAAGCTGACCGATGACGGCAATAATGTCGTTGATGCGCGCATTGGCGTGCCTTTTCCTATTCCTCAGAGTGGTGTCGAGGTTTACTGGAATCATAATTTTCATTGGTATGGGCATCGTTATGCGGCGATAACCAGCGGTGCCAATGTGTATCCAAATGGTGAACGGACGCTTATTGTGCGCCAAGACTGGCGGTATAATTTTTATGCTGACCCGCAAGGCGTGCCTGCTGACCACGCCAATGACCAGTTTATATGGATGGGCTTGTGGACGGCACCAACGCGCTTTAACGGTGCTGGCTTTTCGATGACCAATACGATTGACCAAGTGCGCGAGCCGCGCAAAGGCTTTATGTATCGTCCTGATACACGCAAAGTCATTCGCGCGACCCCATCTGCGGCGACTTATGATGGCCCTCTCAGCACATCATCGGGCTTGCGCAATAATGATAATATGTTTTTGTTCGGCGGCGCACCTGACCGCTATACGTGGAAGATTATCGGCAAAAGAGAAATGCTCGTGCCGTATAATGCCTATAAAGCATCGGCGACCACGACCCCGCGCGACGGCTTGCTTACGCCAAACCATCCCAATCCAGATTACTTGCGCTATGAATTGCATCGTGTCTGGGTGCTTGAGGCGCAGGGCAAGCCGGGCGTTAATATGAGCTATAGCAAGCGCGTATTTTATGCTGATGAGGATAGCTGGATTTTCCTCATGGCGGATTTATATGACCCAAGCGGCGACTTGACGCGTGTGCAACATAGTTTCATCAAGAATTACTATGAAGCGCCGGCTTGCGTGTTCGAGTTTGATGTTATGCACGACCTCGCTTCGGGGCGTTATAATGTTGACCATATCAAACTCGACGATGGGCCAGCTGATTTGGACGCGGATATCAAGCCGAGCGATTTCGGCCCATCTGCGCTACGGCGACGCGTAGGGCGTTAATGCAGCTTCGCGTTGATATTGAGAGCGTCAAAGGGTTTCTCGACCCAAACGAGGGCGCGGGCTTATTCGCCGCCGCCACCGAAATGGCACCGCAAGGCCTCTGCGTGGAAATCGGTTCTTATTGTGGCAAGTCCACGGTGATTATCGGCACGGCGTGTCAAAATGTCGGCGGGGTGCTATTGGCCATCGACCATCATCGCGGCTCGGAAGAAAACCAACCCGGCGAAGATTATTTCGACCCCGAACTAGATGATGGCGAGGGCGGTATGTCGTCGCTTTTGGAATTTCGCGCCAATATTCGCCGTGCAGGACTTGAAGATACCGTCATTCCTGCGCTCAGCCCATCGCAACTGGTCAGCCGCTTGCCCTTAGCAGCACCGTCTTTTGTGTTTATCGATGGGGGGCATAGCATGTCGGCGGCATTAGCCGATTACCGCGATTGGGGCGTGCGCGTGATGCGCGGCGGTTTGCTAGCTATCCACGATGTGTTTCCCAATGTGGCAGATGGTGGCCGCCCGCCGCATGAGATTTATAAAATGGCGCTGCATTCGGGTCTGTTTGTCGAAGAAAAAGCCGTCAAGTCGCTGCGGATATTGCGTCGCCTATAAACACATCATGGGCAGGCGTGATTTGATGCACCGCATCATGCGCCAATATAACCGCACCCGCCGTCCAAGCAGGACGCTCAACTGGCCAGAAAACTTTCTGCTCTACCTCCATGCCTATCCAATACGCGCCGCTATCATCGCGGAATTGCGCGAGCCAACCGAGCATGGTCGCGGCTTTGTCGCGTTGCCCGTGAGCGACCAGTGCCATGGCTAATTCAGCGCTTTCTGCGACCGTCACCCAAGGCTCATCTTCGACGCAGCGACAGCCAAAGCCGTCAATGACGAAATCGTCCCAACGTGCGGCGAGGCGCGCGGCGGCTTGCGCATGGCTCAGCGCACCGCTCAATATCGGATAATACCAATCCATCGAATAATTGGTCTTTGGCGGCCATGTGCGGTCGAAGCGTTCGGGCTTATGCGCCAATGCATCACCGAGCTTGGCGCGTGCTGTTTGCCAAGCGTCAACATCATGCCCCAGCGCCGCGCCAAGTTGGATGGCACAGTGCAGGCTTTTGTAAACCGAACTATTGCCCGTCACCAGAGCGTCTTCTTCTGGTGTCGCAGGGTCACGCGCTGTCCAGCGAATATCGCCTTCGTCATATTGCAGGGCAACGACGAAATCGATGGCGGCTTTCACCATCGGCCAGTTGGCGTGGGCATTATCAATATCGCCATGCAGCTTGAAATCATGCCAAATGGCGGTCGCGATATAGGCGATAAAATTAGTATCGCGTATGGCATCGCTTTTGACGCCTTGCATGGTAAATTGATGCAACGCCTCGTCGATTGGCACGGCACTGCCCAATTGTCCCCACCATGAGCCATCTGCGTTTTGCGTCTGGCGCAAAAAATCAATAGCGTGTTCGCAGGCACGCCGTTCGCCAATCAGGTTCAACCCCATGGCGGCTTCTAAATGATTCCACGGGTCAATCACCCCATTTTTAAACCATGGAATAGACCCATCGGGGTTTTGCACCGCCAATATGCTCGCGCCTGCCCCGTCAAATATATCGTCGATGAATAGGCTCATGCGCGGCTGTCCGGTTTGTCAAAATACAGCACCACGCTTTTGCCCATAAGCGGGTCAGCCGCGGCAGACAGAGCGCGTAGGGCAAGCGGGTTTTTGAGAATCTCAATTTCCAGTAATTTTTTATAGCCGCGCACCAGAATATTGCGGTCATTATGGATTCCGATGGCGCAGCGCAGCCACCAATACGGACTGTGCAGCCCGTGTTTTAAATGTTTGCGCACAAAGCGAAAGCCCAGTGCTTCGAAATCGGCACGCAAATCGCTATTGCGAAAAATCCGCACATGGCCACCCGGCGTATTGTGATATTGTTCAGAAAATAGCCAGCAAATCTGCTCTGGCCACCGATGCGGGACGGAAATGCCGATGCGCCCACCAGGTTTCACGACGCGCCAAATCTCGGTCAAGGCGGCTTGATAATCGGGGATATGCTCAAGCACTTCTGAGCAGATAAGGCGGTCGAAATAATCGTCAGAAAACGGCAGACTGAGCGCGTCTGCGACCAACACATCGGCGCGTCGCGGTGCGCCTATTTGTGGTTCAAGGTCTGGATATGCTTCAAGCCCTGCGCGGGTTATTTGCACATCTTCAAAGCCCAAATCAACGCCGATAGTGTGGCCTCGTTTGTGAAAAAACGCGGCATGGGTATGGCGACCATGGCCGCAGCCCAAATCGAGCAGGCGATGGTTATCTTCAAGCATCAGATAGTCGAGATTGATGGTTTGCATGCGGATTTATAAATTGACGCCGTGATGTGCGGCGATGGTTTGACGGTAGAGCGCGACGACATCGCGGGCGCAACGCTCCCATTTGAAATTATCGAGAATGTGCCGACGCGCCTTGGCAGACATCTGCGCGCGTTTGTCTGGGTGGCGGAGCAAATCATCGATGGCTTCGGCCAAGGCATCTGCGTTGGAATGGGGGACAATCACGCCTGCATCGCCGATAATTTCGGGCAGCGAGCCGCCCGTCGTTGCGATGGTTGGCACGCCGCATGATAAGGCTTCGCCAGCGGGAAACCCAAAGCCTTCATAGACGGATGGCGAGATGGCAATGGTTGCTTCGGCGTAGAGGTCGCAGATTTCTTGCCCCGTGAGGCCAGAGGCGAATTTCACCCTATCGCGAATCCCAAGCCGATTGAGCAAGTCCATCGTTTGGCCTTCGCGCAGGCGACCGACGACCAACAGCTCGAGGTCTGGATGCGTGGCGAGCAAACTAGCATAGGCTCTAATGAGATAAATCAGGCCTTTTAGAGGCACATCGGCACTGGCAGTGACCATCAAACGGTTGGTTTTGCGGGCAATATGCGGCTGCGGCTGGAACAAGTCATGGTCGATACCGTGATGGATACGCACCATTTTTTGGGGGTCAACGCCGAAATCGGTTTCGACATCGCGCTTGGTGCTGTCCGATACGACAATCAGCGGGTCAAGCTGACGCGCGACTTTGATTTGCATATTAAGAAAGCTATACCATCGCCATTTCAGGAATTTGATATGCGGCCATTTGGCGTGCGCAATATCAATGCGTTTATCCATGGTGATGGGATGGTGGATGGTACCGACGACGGGCAGCCCCATATCGCGCACATCGAGCATACCGTAACACAAAGTCTGATTATCGTGCATAATGTCGTATTGGTCGATTTTATCGCGCATATAGGCGGCCATCCGCACCCCAAATGTATATGGTTCAGGAAACCCGCCCCAATTATGGCTCCACCATTCGAAAAGATCGGTCTTGTTCGCGATAATCTCGCGGCTAAGACAGGCGATGGGATTGGCACGCGCATACATATCGAGCGAGGGCAGCTTGATAAGCCCCACGCGCGGGTCAAGCTCGGGATAAGGCGGGCCAGAAATAACATCGACATGGTGGCCAAGCTCAACCAGTGCCTTGGAAATCAGCCGCATGTAGATACCTTGTCCGCCCGTATGGGGGTCAGAGCGATAACTCGGCAGCAAGATACGCAAAGGGGCATCGCTTTTAAGCGCGGCGCTTGCGATATGGGGTTCGGGTTTGTTCATAGTGGGCGCGACTATAGGGTGTGCGGCTTCATCGCTCAAGCCTTACGTGCCTTATGTAAATCGCCGCGTCAGCCAATCGAGCATCAGAGCCGATAGCTGCTCGGGTTGTTCGTTTTGTGTCCAATGGCCGCAATCCTCGATGATATGGGTCTCAAGGTCTGTCACATAATCGGGCATGCCCTCGGCCATGCTGGGCGGCAAGACACGGTCGTCGGACGCGCAAATCATCAGGCTCGGATGCGGCACTCTTTGTTCGATGCCCTCTGTGAGCTGCCAGTTGCGGGTGAAATTCCGATACCAGTTAATGCCGCCGCGAAAGCCCGCGCGTGTGTAGGCATCGACGTAATATTGAAAATCCTCGGCCTCGAACAAAGCCACGCCCGGCCAATCGGCTTCGTCTTCTTTGAGCATGTTCAGCAATTCAACGCGCTCCCACGCTTCGCTTGGTGGCGTATCAGCGCCTTCGGTGCGCGCGCTTTGGCGATACAGGCAGCGCAATGGCAGGGCAGGGTCTTTGTCGAGCACGGCTTCGGCGCGGCCATAATCTTGGAACATCGAAATATAGAAATCATCGCCGAACGCCTCGCGGAATAGCACTATCGGGTCTGCCGATAGGCGCGGAATAAACGGCGTGTTCACCCCTATCAGTCCAGCGATGCGCTCAGGTTGGAAGAACGGCAATTGCCACATCATAATGCCGCCCCAGTCATGGCCAGCGAATATGGCTGTCTCAAGCCCGTAAGCATCCAGCAAATGCGCCATATCGCCCGTGAGATGCGCGATATCGTAAAGCGGCACACCTGCTTCGTCGCCGTCATCGTTTAAGGCTTTGCCCGTGAACCCAAAGCCGCGCTGTTCGGGGACAATAACGTGCCATCCTTGGGCGACCAGCAATGGCACGACTTTGCGCCAGCTATAGGCGACTTCTGGCCAGCCATGGCACAACACCATCGAGGGGCGGTCTTGGCGTATTTCACCTGCCTCGAAAACCGCCATGCGCAAATCGGGTAAATCTAAATAGGTTGGGGCGTTCCAATCAATCATTGGGGCAGAATACTCTATTTAGGGGATAGATAATCGGTTTTTTTGATTTTACCCCCACAGGCTTCGGTTGGGGGGATGGATGCGCGCGCCGTCAAAGTGCAATCCATCCGCGCGGTCTTTTGCCAGCCATAAGGGGCCATCCAAATCGACTAAATCGGCATGTTGGGCTAAAATAAACGCCGGCGCCATCGACAAGGAGGTGGCAACCATACAGCCGACCATGATTTTCTTGTTCAAGGCGCGCGCGGTTTCAACACAGGCCAGTGCTTCGCTTAAGCCCCCCGTTTTGTCGAGTTTCAAATTGACCCAAGCATAGGCGGCGGCGATTTTTTCGATATCATGGCGGTCGTGGACGCTTTCATCGGCGCAAAATGGCAAATTAATGTGCGCAAGCTCTGCTTCTTGCGCTTGCGGGACGGGTTGCTCAAAAAACATCACGCCATAGCGGCCAAGCTGTTCGCCATAACGTGCCAATGCGTCAACCGTCCAGCCTTCGTTCACATCGACAATGAGCTTTGCATCGGGACGCGCTTCAGCAACCGCAGCAAGGCGCGTGATATCGGCCATCATGCCCTCTCGTCCCCCAAGCTTTACTTTCAATAGGCTATAGGGATGCGCTTTGGTGGCTTTGTCAGCCATACGGTCGGCATCATCAAGCACGATAGTATAAGCCGTGGTCAGTGGCGCGAGCGTGTCAAGCCCCGCCTGCTGATAGGCGGCTGTGCCGCTTTGCTTGGCGTGTAAATCCCACAAGGCACAGTCGAGCGCATTACGCGCCGCTCCCGGCAAAAGAGCATCGGCGAGTTCGGCGCGATTCATGCCGTCTTGTAATGCTGGCAAAAGCGTCTCGATGGCGGCGGTCACGGTTTCTGTGTTTTCGCCATAGCGTGCATAGGGGACGGCCTCGCCGCGACCTGTATGATTATTTTCGCTTATATCGACACAAATGACATCGGCACTCAGCTTGCTGCCCCGTGCAATGGAGAAACGGTGCTTGAGAGGCCATGTCTCTGCCTTGATGGTGATTTCGCGCGTCATATCTTACACAAGTCTACACCATGTTTGATGATGCGCAATTATAGTGCGCCAATATGTAGTGTGAGTGCTTGCCCTTGGTCTAAATATAAGTATATTCAAAACCTCAAAGTGGAGGACATTATGGCTAAAATTACATTTACCAGTCATGACGGCAAAGAAACCGTCCTTGAAGGCGATAACGGCATGACGGTTATGGAAGTTGCAATTAAGAATTCGGTCGAAGGTATCGAGGCTGATTGCGGCGGTGCGTGTGCGTGTGCGACTTGTCATGTTTATGTGCATGAGGATTGGTTAGCCAAAACGGGTGAACGCGCTGAGATGGAAGAGGACATGTTGGATTTTGCCTTTGATGTAAAAGACAATAGCCGTCTTTCTTGTCAGCTGAAGGTTTCTGATGAGTTGGATGGCTTGGTGTTAACTGTGCCTGAGAAGCAGTTTTAAGCTATTTCTTGTCGAAAACGCTGTATTCATAGGCGATGGAGCTTTCGATGAGCTGACGCCATACGGGTTCGGCGATGGCGGCGTCCAGTCCGACTTTCTCGGCTTGTTGTAGAACCAATTTGATAACTTCTTCGATGCGCTCTG
This sequence comes from Parvibaculaceae bacterium, assembly GCA_965221415.1. Classification (GTDB taxonomy): domain Bacteria; phylum Pseudomonadota; class Alphaproteobacteria; order RS24; family RS24; genus UBA8337. The sequence continues at coordinate 1,333,755 of OZ244887.1, read as the reverse complement.
GGTCGCGAATATTATCGCGCGATGGCTTCACTTTGCTGGCGGCGGCGATCATTTTCTGACGCTCAGCCAACAGTGCCACGAGCTGGCAGTCTAATTGGTCGATGGCTTCTCGTATGTCGGCCATTTCGGGGCAGGGCAGGGGGGCGCGTTCGTTCATTTGAAACCTCTCATGGGCTAATTATTCGACCAGTCCGCATGTTTAAGCCCTTGGCGGATGTAATCATACCCCGTCAAAAGCGTCAGCGACGCGGCCGTCCATAGCAGAATAAGCCCGATTATCGGCGCGCTGGCAAGCACCGCTTTTCCCGCTTCATCGGTCAGCAGAAAGCCAATCGCTACCATTTGGATGGTGGTCTTATATTTCGCCAATTTCGATACGGGCAGCGTGACGCGCAACTCCATTAAATGTTCGCGCAATCCCGATACCAATAATTCGCGGCACAAAATAATAACCGCCGCGACCATGTGGAAACCGTCGATAATATCGAAGCCCACCAGCAGCATCAATGCGGTGGCAATCATCAATTTGTCGGCGATGGGGTCGAGCATGCGGCCAAAGCTCGATTGCACATCGAACTTGCGCGCCACCCAGCCATCGAAGAAATCGGTAAAGCACGCAATCGTGAACAGCCCGAATGCGAGCCAGTCGCCAAAATGGCTCGGTACATAAAACGCCAGATAAATCGCCGGTATCAGTGCGATGCGCAATATGGTGAGGATATTGGGTAGGTTTTTCATGGGGGCTTCCTATGACTCATCGGCGTTAAAATGATTGTAGATGCGTTCGGCGGTTTTTGCACTAATGCCGACGACTTTTTCAATATCGGTGAGCGAGGCCTGCCCGACAGCTCGCGCCGAGCCAAAATGATGCAGCAGTGCTTTTTTGCGATGCGCCCCAATGCCTGCAATGGCATCAAGCGGATTTTTGCGAATATCAGACTTGCGCTTGGCACGATGCCCGCCAATCGCAAAACGATGCGCTTCGTCGCGCAGCCGTTGTAGATAATACAGCACAGGCGAATTATGCGGCAGCATAAAATCTCTGCGCCCGACCATAAAAAATCGCTCGCGTCCCGCGTCGCGGTCTGCCCCTTTCGCCACGCCGACGAGCAGAATATCCTCCAGTCCCAATTCGACCATCACCTCATGCGCGACGCTTAATTGCCCCTTGCCGCCATCAATCAGCACCAAATCTGGCCACGCGAGTGAGCCGCGCGCCTCATCGCGTTTCAGGCGACCATAGCGACGCGTGAACACTTCGCGCATCATCGCGTAATCATCGCCCGGCGTGGTCGTCTCGTCTTTGATATCGAACTTGCGATATTGGTTTTTTATAAACCCATCGGGACCTGCGACAATCATCCCGCCGAGCTGATTAGTGCCTTGCAAATGGCTATTGTCAAAGACCTCGATGCGCTCTGGCACGTCTTGCATGTTGAACGCTTCGGCGACGCCGCGCAGCAAGCGGCGTTGGCTGGCGCTTTCGGCGACGCGGCGGGCGAGGGCTTCTTTGGCGTTTTGCTCTGCATGGCGAATGAGCGTGGTTTTAGAGCCGCGCTGCGGGCGATGAATCTTCACATTATGCCCCATCCTCGAGCTGAGTGCCTCGCCGAGCAGGGCGGCATTGGGGAGGCTGTGATTGACGTAAATCTCGCGCGGCGCAGGGCGGGATTCGTAAAACTGGGCGATAAAAGCTTCGAGAATTTCAGCATCGTCGCGCTGCTTATCATGGCGCGGAAAATACGCCTTATTGCCAAGATTATGGCCGGCTCTAAAAAAGAAAACCTGCACGCAAGATTGCCCACCCTGCTGCACGACCGCGACGACATCCGCCTCGGTGATGTCGCGGGGGTTGATGCCGCTTTCTTGCTGAACATAAGTCAGCGCACGGATGCGGTCGCGCGCACTGGCGGCGGCCTCAAAGTCAAGCGCATCGCTTGCGGCTTGCATTTTTTCGAGCAACCCGTCTTGCACTTTGCGACTATCGCCAGAAAGAAACGCGCGCGCTTCTTCGACAAGGTCATTGTAATCGTCTGATGAGACCTCGCCCGTGCAAGGCGCAGAGCAGCGCTTGATTTGATAAAGCAGGCAGGGGCGTGTGCGACTTTCATAGACGCTGTCCGAACACGAGCGCAGCAGAAAGGCGCGTTGCAGCGTGTTCAGCGTTCGGTTGACCGCCCCCGCCGAAGCGAACGGTCCGAAATAAGCGCCGTTGCGTTTGCGCGCGCCTCGATGTTTATAGAGCTTCGGGACGCTGTGTTCATCGGACAGCAAAATATAGGGAAAGCTTTTATCGTCGCGCAGCAGCACATTATATCGCGGGCGTAATTTTTTAATCAGATTGGCTTCTAAGAGCAGCGCATCGGTTTCGGTTTCGGTGCGGATGAACTCCATGTCGCGGGTCTCGTCAATCATCCGCGCGATACGATTATTGTGACCCGTGCGCGTGTACGACCGCACCCGCGCTTTGAGGTTCTTGGCTTTGCCGACATATAGCGCGTTGCTCTGGTCGTCGAGCATGCGATAGACTCCCGGCCCCGATGGCAAGGTGGCGACTTTCGCTTCAATCAGCGCTCTGCCTTTCAAGGTTTGTGTGTCGTCAGCCATGATGTTTTATATATAGCCTGATTTCTATTTACCATGGTGTCAGTTTACACAAAACTGGCCTGAATTTAATGCACGAGTTCTGTGGATAACTATGTGTATAAAAAACCCATTTCTGCGCCAAACTATTGATTTATATGAAATCCATACTCATTGCCTAAAAAACAGGCAACTTTCCTAAGCGTTTGAATTGATTATAAAAAGTAAAATCAACCACCTCAAAAAAATATTTATTTTTGTTAATTTTAGCCCTTTACAACGAGCCGTTTTTTTTGCAGACGGGTGTGAAAAACTCGCTCATTACGATTTTATCAGCAAAAACAATTAACTACCCTTGAAAAACCGTTATTTTTGGATGTCGCGCATATTTATTTGCAGACGCTCAATGGCAATCCCGACACTTTCGGCTGCGTCGATGGCATCTGGTTTTTCGATTTGCACACGTAATTGTCGGATGCGCGTGTCGGCCAAAAGCGTGTCGGCGATGGTTTCGGCAAGCGTCTCGACCAAATCGACATGGCCGCGCTGGATGATGTCGCGCACTTGGTCAATCATGTTTTCATAACATACGATATCGGCGACATCGGCGATATTTTCTGGCGCGCCTTCGGCCACGGCGGCATCAAGACTGATGAGGATGTCTTGCGGCGCGGCGCGTTCGTGCGGATGAATACCGATGCTGGCCTCCATGCGATATCGGTTGACGAACACATGGCGCAATCCACGCGCCGCACTAGCGAAAGATAAAGAAGTGGTGGATGGCTGTTGGTTCATCAGGCTACTCCTTTACGTTGACCACGTCGGGGGTTTGCCACGCCAAATGCTGTCCGCCATCTTGCGTGAGGGTCTGGCCGGTCATCGCGTGTGCCGATAAAATATAACGCGCCGCCGCGACGATGTCTTCGGGCGATGCGCCATGCGCCAAAGGCACGAGGCTGGCTTGCTTGTCGAACTCGGCTTGCTGTTGGCGCGGATTGGGCAGGGTCGGCCCCGGCGCGATGGCGTTGACGCGAATATGCTGCGGGGCAAGCGCTTGTGCGAAAGTTTGTGTCAGCGTGGCCAGGCCAGCTTTCGATATGGTGTAGCTTGTAAAATCAGGGGTCAGGCGAAACACGCGTTGGTCGGTGATGTTGATGATATTGGCATCACGGATGCTGTTGTCATTCAGCTCGACTTGGTTAGCAAAATCACGCATGAGCAAAGCCGGTGCGCGCAAATTGGCATGGATATGCGTGTCCCAACTTTGCGCCGTCAGCGTATGTGCGGTGTCGCGCTCAAAAACCGAGGCATTATTTATCAACGCCGTGATGACCCCAAGCGCGGCGCGTGCCTCAGGGATGAGCTTTTCGGTGGCGGCTGCGTCGCGCAAGTCGGCTTGCAGCGCGACCGCCTTGCCGCCTTTGTCGATAATGTCGGCGACCAGTTCGGTCGCGGCGTCTTTTGAGGTGGCGTAATGGACGGCAATCGCCCAGCCATCAACGGCCAACGCCTCGGCCAATGCGCGGCCAATGCGCTTGCTCGCGCCCGTAATGAGAACGGTTTTGCGGTTTTCGTCGCTGTTCATGGTTGTGATGTAGCAGCTTTTATCGCCGCGTGATAAGGGTTTTTAAACAAAACCCTTTTACAAGTGGTGCGAATTAGGTAGAACAAGGGAGGGTTGTTTGCATGAAAAGGAACTTAACCCAAAATTAATGTGCGTCGCATTACGCTGTCGCCAAACAACGAAGGAGTAAGTCGATGCACAATCGTCGATATTTTAATGAAAAAGAACAGCTTGCTAGCTTTTGGAAGCTACCGCTTGTCGTCCTTATGGCTGTGGCGTTTGGCATGGCTGTCGCACCAGCGCAAGCTGATGATATGAAAATGGGCTCGTCGAACTATATCTATGGTAGCGTCGGCAGTGTTTCTCATAGAGGCACCGACGAAGGTGCTACCTTATATGGTGGACCTGGTCCAAACGATGCACAAGGAATGCCCACACTCTTGCCCGCGACTGTGGATCAGAGAGATTTCTTCCTGAGTGGCGGCTTTGGTTTCCGTTTCCCAGCGAATTGGAGTGCTGAAATTGGTGTTGCTACGTTGGGCGGTGCTTACGAGCAAACGAGCGGAGACCCAAAACCAGACCAACCGGTTTTAGAAGCGTCAATTGCAAAAGGCTTCCAATCGTCGATGACGGGTGACTTGCGCTATATGGCACGGGTTGGTGTCGCGACAATGGATGACCCACGGACAGAGACAAATGCGTTTTTCGGTGTTGGCATTGAGCGTGGCCCATTCCGCATCGAATATCGCGAATATGATTTCGATGTTTTCGAATCAAATGTAGTGGCGCTTAGCTACGTCTACAATTTCAATAATTAAGAGCTTTTACGCGCGCGCCGTGACTTTCGTCGCGGCGCCGCTTTAGCCGTCTTATTGGTTTTTTCTGCGACCCGTGCCGCGACGTCCGACTGACGGGCGAACGGGTCGTCAGAAATCGCCAGTTCAGTTTCTTGCAACCGTTTGACTTCATCGCGCAGGCGCGCGGCGGTCTCGAATTCGAGGTCAGAAGCTGCCTCGTGCATTTGAGCTTCCAACCCTTCAATATGAGCGCGCAGATTGCTGCCCAATAGGGGGGCTTGCTGTTCTTCCATGGCTTCGCGGACGCGGTATGGGCCGGGTGCCATTTTGCTGTCGCGTTCGCCGGCCGTGCCGTGCAGAATATCGGCAATATTCTTCTGGATTGATTTTGGCGTAATGCCATGTTCGGTATTGTAGGCTATTTGGCGTTCGCGGCGGCGTTCGGTTTCGGCCATGGCGCGTTTTAGCGACCCCGTCATTTTATCGGCATAGAGCAAAACGCGCCCCTCTGCGTGGCGGGCGGCGCGTCCAATGGTCTGCACCAGCGAGGTCTCGGAACGTAAGAAGCCTTCTTTATCGGCATCCAAAATCGCCACCATCGAGCATTCGGGAATATCGAGACCCTCGCGCAGCAGATTGATGCCGATGAGAATATCAAACGCGCCAAGGCGCAAATCGCGGACAATCTCGATGCGCTCCAGCGTATCAATATCGGAATGCATGTAGCGCACCCGCAAGCCTTGCTCGTGCATGTACTCGGTCAGGTCTTCGGCCATGCGCTTGGTCAATGTGGTGACCAGAACGCGCTGGTCTTTCTTTGCTAATTCGTGGCACTCGGCGATTAAATCATCGACTTGCGAGGTGGCGGGGCGGATTTCGCAAGTCGGGTCGACAAGCCCTGTCGGACGGATAAGCTGCTCGACAAATACGCCGCCCGTGCGTTCCATTTCCCATGGGCCGGGCGTAGCTGATACATGCACTGTTTGGGGGCGCATAATATCCCATTCCTCGAACTTCATCGGCCGATTATCGACGCAGGAAGGCAGTCGAAAGCCATATTCGGCGAGGGTTGATTTGCGCTTAAAGTCGCCGCGAAACATGCCGCCGATTTGTGGCACGGTGACGTGGCTCTCATCGGTAAAGACGAGGGCATTATCGGGCAAATATTCGAATAATGTCGGCGGTGGCTCGCCGGGTTTGCGGCCTGTGAGATAGCGCGAATAGTTTTCGATGCCCGCGCAGCTGCCCGTCGCTTCTATCATTTCCAAATCGAACAAAGTGCGTTGTTCGATGCGCTGCGCTTCGAGCAACCTCCCTGCCGCTTCGAACTCCTCGAGTCGCGTTTTCAACTCGTCTTGGATGCCGACCATCGCCTGTTTCAGCGTTGGGCCCGGCGTGACATAGTGCGAATTGGCGTAAACGCGGATTTTCTCAATATTGTTGGTTTTCTGACCCGTTAGCGGGTCGAACTCGGTCAGGCTGTCAATCTCATCGCCGAATAATTCGATACGCCATGCGCGGTCTTCATAATGCGCGGGAAACAAATCAATCGTATCGCCGCGCACGCGGAAATCGCCTCGGGTAAAGGCCATATCATTACGGCTATATTGCAGCGCGACGAAATCGGCGATTAACTGCGTGCGCCCGATTTCCATGCCCGTGGTCAGCTCGAGCGTCATATTGGAATAGCTCTCGACCGAGCCAATACCGTAAATGCACGACACAGAGGCAACGATAATCACATCATCGCGTTCGAGCAACGCACGCGTCGCCGCATGACGCATACGGTCAATCTGCTCGTTAATGCTGCTCTCTTTTTCGATAAACGTATCGCTGCGCGGCACATAGGCTTCGGGCTGATAATAGTCATAATACGAGACGAAATACTCGACCGCATTATCGGGAAAGAAATTCTTAAACTCGCCGTAAAGCTGCGCCGCCAGAGTTTTGTTCGGCGCAAGAATAAGCGCAGGACGCTGCGTGCGCTCAATCACTTGCGCCATGGTGTAGGTCTTGCCCGAACCCGTCACGCCAAGCAGAACTTGGTCGCGCTCTTGTTGCTCGATACCGGCGATTAATTCGCTGATGGCTTGCGGTTGGTCGCCCGCCGGCTGAAACTCAGACACGAACTTAAAGGCTTTCCCACCCTCGGTTTTCTCAGGCCGAGCTGCCCGATGCGGCACAAACGCGGCCATCTGGCCTTCGCGCATGCCCGGCTCAGCAACGGGCGCTAACGCCTTGCGCCCCGTCAGACTCTGCTGTTCTTCTGCCATGGTGTGAATATAGCTTGTTTGAACAGAAAGTCATCTATCTCTTACTTAAACGTGGAGGATGTGACCGCTTTTTGTTTGCCAGCCCTGTCGAGCAGCCATTCCGTGGCATTGTGCAACCAGACTCCAAAATAAACCGCTAGCACGATAATCACTACATGGGCGAGCAGGTAAAGGGCAAATAACAACGCCTCTATGCCTAAATTCATCATGTGTTTTCTCCCTTATTGTTATTTTTTCTTATTTTAGGGGGCAGAGTTGAAGAATACGTTAATGGCGACCTTGTTTTCATAATCTCAAGAGGGTAGTTTGCGGGCAAAGCAAAGAAGGAGCTTCATTATGCCGTCATTTCTCGCGGATAGTCTGTCGCGTGTGCAGCCATCGGCCACGATTGCCGTTACCGATAAAGCGCGCGAATTGCGCGACTCTGGCCGCGATATTATCGGCCTCGGGGCGGGCGAACCCGATTTCGATACACCCGAAAACATCAAGCAGGCCGCGATGGACGCGATAAAGCGCGGCGAAACCAAATATACCGCCGTGGCAGGCATTGCCGAACTGAAGCAAGCGATTTGCGCCAAATTAAAGCGCGATAATCAGCTCGATTATGACCCCGCGCAGGTGCTCGTGACACCGGGGGGCAAGTCCGTCGTGTATGACGCGATGATGGCGACGCTCAATCCAGACGATGAAGTCATTATCTCCGCGCCATATTGGGTCAGCTATCCCGATATTGTGAACCTCGCGGGCGGCACGCCAGTGATTGTCGAAACATCAGCCAAAGACGGCTTCAAACTCAAGCCCGAAGCCTTGGAAGCCGCCATCACCGATAAAACCAAATGGCTCATTTTCAATTCGCCATCCAACCCATCAGGCGCGGCCTATAGCGAAGCCGAGCTTAAAAAACTCACCGATGTGCTGAAAAAATACCCGCATGTCTGGGTGCTAACCGACGATATGTACGAACATATCGTCTACGACGATTTCGTTTTCGCCACGCCCGCACAAGTCGAGCCAACGCTCTATGACCGCACACTCACAATGAACGGCATGTCAAAAGCCTATTGCATGACAGGATGGCGCATCGGCTATTGCGCAGGGCCGCTGCCCCTCATTAAAGCGATGACCAAAGTGCAATCGCAATCAACCTCCAACCCTAGCTCAGTGAGCCAATGGGCAGCCGTCGAAGCCCTCAACGGCGCGCAAGACTTCATCGCCGAAAATAACGCCGCGTTTAAACGTCGCCGCGATCTGGTGGTCGAAAAACTCAACAATATCAATGGAATCGACTGCCTAAAACCAGAAGGCGCGTTCTACGTCTACCCAAGCTGCGCGGGATGCATCGGCAAAACCGCACCCGACGGCACAGTCATCGATAGCGACGAAACATTCGCCACCGCCCTGCTAGACGCGGAAGGCGTCGCCGTGGTGCATGGCGCAGCGTTCGGCCTGTCGCCGTTCTTCCGCATTTCCTACGCCACCGCAGACGATAAATTAGCCGAAGCCTGCACACGCATCGCACGGTTTGTTGAGTCACTGACTAAAAGCACTCGCTTGCCCGAAGGGTAAGCCCAGTGCGCCTTGTCCAAGCGAGGCGGATTTGCAACGTAAATCCGCCGAGACGGGCGGCCTAAGCCTAAAGCTAATCAGTTGATTCTAGGGGATTGGCACCATAGAGGTTTTCGTCCGCATCGCCCACACTCGTCAACCACACAATTTCCCAGATAAACACACCAAGCAGCGAAACCATGACTAATAACCCGCCTATCTCGCTACTCTCACTGAGGCCTGCGCCGACACTCCCAAGGATGAAACTAATTAGAAAAAACCATAATATCCACCAACCGCTTTTGCCGATGTCGTGAAAACGCCGCACCGTCACCGCCAAGAGAGGGATAAGTATAATCATGTGAAGAATGTCCCCGTCAGCTCCAGCTAAGGCACTACTGACAATTATATAGAAGAGGATGAAAAACCAGAACTCCGAGCGTGAGGCGCGCCCTGAGAACTCAAAATATTTCTGAAAACAAGTTTTTATGGCTGCGAAAAACCCCATGGAGTTAACCTCTTATTTTCTTTTTATTCCATCGAATCCATAGATTCTAGAGGATTAGAGCCATAAGCATTTTCGCCTGTATCGCCCTTAGTCGTTAACCACACAATCTGCCAGCCAGCGACGACGCCAAGCAGAAAAACAAAAACAAGTGCCCCTATCCCCGTCGCCACGAAAACGGGAATAAGCGCGACCAGTTCACGCGCTTCGTTGGCGACTGTGGCCGTTATCACGGCAACCGAGCTGACCATAAAGCCCGTCAAAAACAAGACGCTGATAGAAATGATGAAAAACCAAAGCATCCAACGACCGCTTCTGCCGATGTCGTGAAGGCGGCGCACCCCTGCCGCCAATAAAGGGGAAAATATCAGCATCCAGAAAATCAGCACGAGCGGCGAAAGCCCAATGACGACATCTCCACCGCCACGGCGCGACCTCGGAACATCAAAAAACACGAAATCGAAAAAAGCAAAATTAAGGATGAGGAGGAAAAGCGTAGCGAGTATGGAAAACAGGTAGAAAAACCAGAATTCCGAGCGTGGCGCACGGCCTGAGAATTGTGCGTATTTCAGCAAACATGTTTTTATGGCTGTGAAAAATCCCATGGGGTTAACCTCTGCTTAACTCCCGCATGGCTTCGTCGAGACCTTGGATGGTTAGTGGAAACATGCGGTCGGAGAAGATTTGCTTGATGATTTGCAGGCTAGCTGTGTGTTCCCAGTAGCGTTCGCCGAGGGGGTTGAGCCAGACGGCGTTTTCGTAGATGTTGGTGAGGCGGTGCAGCCAGACCGCGCCGGCTTCTTCGTTCCAATGTTCGACGCTGCCGCCTTCATAGGTGATTTCATAGGGGCTCATGGAAGCGTCGCCGACGAAGATGATTTTATAGTCTGAGCCGTAGGTGTGCAGCACGTCCCATGTGTCGATTTTTTCGTTATGGCGGCGATTATTGTCTTTCCACACGCCTTCATAGAGGCAGTTGTGGAAGTAGAAATACTCCATATTTTTAAACTCGGTGCGGGCGGCTGAGAAGAGTTCTTCGCAGAGGCGGATATGTGGGTCCATTGAGCCGCCAATATCGAAAAACACCAATACTTTGACCTTGTTGCGCCGTTCGGCGATTAGTTTAATGTCGAGATATCCTGCATTGGCGGTTGATTTGATGGTGTCGTCGAGGTCGAGCATATCGGCTTCGCCATCGCGGGCGAATTGGCGCAGTCGGCGCAGGGCGACTTTGATGTTGCGCGTGCCGAGTTCGACTGAATCATCGAGGTTTTTATATTCGCGTTTGTCCCATACTTTGACGGCTTTGAAGTTTTTGTTTTTCTCTTGGCCGATGCGCACGCCTTCGGGATTATAGCCGTCTGAGCCGAACGGCGAGGTGCCGCCTGTGCCAATCCATTTGCTGCCGCCTTCGTGGCGTTCGTCTTGTTCTTCGAGGCGTTTTTTCAGCTCCTCCATGATTTTATCCCAGCCGCCGAGTTTTTCGATTTCGGCTTTTTCTTCGTCGGTGAGAAATTTTTCGGTGAGGGTTTGCAGCCAGTCCTCGGGGATTTCCGCGACTTCGCCATCGGCGAGGCTTTCTAGTCCTTTGAACACATAGCCGAACACTTGGTCGAATTTATCGAGATTGCGTTCATCTTTGACCAGAGCTGATTTCGACAGATAGTAGAACTCGGTCACTTCGTTTTGGATAACGTCGCTATCGAGGGCTTCGAGCAGCGACAAATACTCGCGCAGGCTGACTGGCACATTGGCGTTTTTCAGTTCATGGAAAAAATTGACGAACATAGCTTAATTGCGCTCTCTGCGTGCCAGAAATGCCAGTCGTTCAAACAGATGGACATCTTGCTCATTCTTAATCAGCGCGCCGTGTAGCGGCGGAATAAGTTTGCCTGCATCTTGCTCGCGTAAGGTTTCGGGGTCGATATCTTCGTTCATCAGCAGTTTCAGCCAATCCAGCAATTCAGATGTGGATGGTTTTTTCTTCAATCCGGGGACATCGCGGACTTCGTAAAATGACGCGAGCGCGTTTTTCACGAGGCGGTCTTTAATGTCGGGATAATGCACGTTGATAATCTCGGCCATCGTGCCAGCATCGGGAAACGAAATATAATGGAAAAAGCAGCGGCGCAAAAACGCATCGGGCAGTTCTTTTTCATTATTCGAGGTGATGATAACCAGCGGGCGTTTGTCGGCTTTGATGGTCTCGCCGGTTTCGTAGACAAAGAACTCCATGCGGTCGAGCTCTTGCAAGAGGTCGTTCGGAAACTCGATATCGGCTTTGTCGATTTCGTCAATCAACAGAACAACGCGTTCCTTTTGCGCGAAGGCATCCCAGAGTTTGCCTTTATTGATATAGTTTTTCACATCTTTGACGCGTTCATCGCCTAATTGGCTGTCGCGCAGACGGGTGATGGCATCATATTCATACAAGCCTTGTTGCGCTTTGGTGGTCGATTTAATGTGCCATGTAATCAGCTCCATGTTGAGAGCTTGCGACACTTGTTCGGCCAACACGGTCTTGCCCGTGCCGGGTTCGCCTTTAATCAATAAAGGGCGTTCTAGCGTTAGCGCGGCGTTGACCGCAATACGTAAATCTTCCGTGGCGATATAATCTTTGGTGCCTTCAAATTTCTGCGACATGGTTTCCTCAATCATTGGTGTTTAGATAGGCTATGGCGGCACAGACTAAAGTTAAGGCGCGCAAGGCGCAAGTGCGAAGTCATCAAAGTTTGCGCTTACATGACTTGATTTCGCCGCCTGAATTGAATATAGAAGGGTCGCTTAGGCAAAATTAACAAGAGGCTATAATGGCAACGCGGTTATCTAAAGATTATGTTCCAAGCGACGACGAACCGTTCATGAACGCAAAGCAGCGCGAATATTTTCGCCGCAAGCTGCTCGTTTGGAAAGAAGACATCATCAAAGGCACAAAAGAAACCGTCATCGGTTTGCAGAATGAGAGTGTCAATCACCCCGATGATGTCGACCGCGCCAACTCAGAAGCCGAGAAACAACTCGAATTGCGCACCCGCGACCGACATCGCAAACTGGTCAATAAAATCGATTCAGCACTGCGCCGCATCGAAGATAAAACATACGGGTTCTGCGAAGAAACCGGCGACCCGATTAGCTTAAAACGACTCGATGCCCGCCCGATTGCAACGATGAGCGTCGAAGCACAAGAGCTGCACGAGAAGCGCGAACGGGTCTATCGCGACGACTGATTCTGCGCAGGCCGGATTTATACATATTTATACACAGGCGAAAAAGCCGAAATTCCCTTTAGTTTCAATGCGTTAAAATTGTTCTGGACAAATAGAACAAAGCATGAACATAATGTCTCATTGCTCGCATCGGTGAGCTATGAAATAAGGGAGAGAGATTATGGCCGAAGTGGTGAAGCTCATGGAAAAAAGCGAAGAAAAGAAAAAGGCACTCGAAGCTGCCTTGTCGCAAATCGAAAAAAATTACGGCAAAGGGTCGATGATGAAGCTTGGAGACCCAAGCACGATTGTCGAAATCGAATCGATTTCAACAGGCTCGTTGGGATTGGATATCGGACTGGGCATTGGCGGCTTGCCAAGAGGTCGGATTGTCGAAGTCTATGGGCCGGAAAGCTCAGGCAAAACAACTCTGGCACTGCATGTGGTCGCTGAGGCACAAAAAACGGGGGGCGTTTGCGGCTTTATTGATGCCGAACATGCGCTCGACCCCGCCTATGCCGCTAAACTTGGGGTGGATGTCGAGAACCTACTTATCTCGCAACCTGATAATGGCGAGCAAGCTCTGGAAATTACCGACACATTGGTGCGCTCAGGCGCGGTTGATGTTTTGGTCATCGATTCGGTGGCCGCCCTCACACCACGCGCCGAACTTGAAGGCGATATGGGCGACAGCCTCCCCGGTTTGCAAGCACGGCTGATGAGCCAAGCACTACGCAAACTGGCAGGGTCGATTGCGCGTTCTAATACAATGGTGATTTTCATCAATCAGATTCGGATGAAGATTGGCGTGATGTTCGGCTCGCCTGAAACCACGACGGGGGGGAATGCTCTGAAATTTTATGCGTCCTGCCGTTTGGATATCCGCCGCATCGGGGCAATTAAAGACCGCGACGAAGTGATTGGTAATCAAACGCGTGTGAAAGTGGTGAAAAATAAAGTCGCACCGCCATTCCGTGTCGTTGAGTTTGATATTCTCTATGGCGAGGGTATTTCGAAAATGGGCGAGCTGATTGACCTTGGGGTGAAAGCAGACGTCGTCGAGAAATCGGGCAGTTGGTATAGTTACGGCGCGCAACGTATCGGGCAAGGGAAAGAAAATACCCGCAAGTTCTTGCTTGAGAATCCCGATATGGCGGCTGAGATAGAAGAAAAAGTACGCGCTGATGCGGGGCTTTCTGGGCTTGTCGATGTCGAAGAACTGAGCAAAGAAGAAAACGTTTTGGCCGCGGGACAAGATGATGAACCGCCCATCGAAGAAGCAACTGGATAGGTTTTTTAAATAGCGTATAGGAAGGCTCAGCTTTGACTGAGCCTTTTTTACGCGTTGTTGCGCTTGTTCTGATACGCGTGAAAGGCTATGTAAAGAACACGAGCGAGGTGACTTATGTTGACAGGCTTGGCGGATATTCGCGCGAGTTTTCTGGATTATTTCGGTGACAATGACCACGAGGTTGTGACCTCAAGTCCGCTCGTGCCATTGAATGACCCGAGCCTGCTGTTCACCAATGCTGGCATGGTGCCGTTTAAGAATTATTTCACAGGCCAAGAAACGATACCGTCAAATTGGGTTGGGCCACGGGCAGTAAGTGCTCAAAAATGCGTCCGCGCAGGGGGCAAGCATAACGACCTCGACAATGTCGGCTACACGGCGCGCCACCATACTTTTTTTGAGATGCTCGGCAATTTTTCGTTTGGCGATTATTTCAAAGAACAGGCGATTTATTTTGCATGGAATTTCCTGACAAAAGAATTGGGTCTGCCGCCCGAGAAGTTGTTAGTGACGGTATATGCCGAGGATGATGATGCGTTTTCCTTATGGCAAAAAATTGCAGGATTGCCAGAGGAAAAGATTATCCGCATTGCGACCGCCGATAATTTTTGGTCGATGGGGGATACAGGACCGTGTGGGCCATGTTCGGAAATATTTTTTGACCATGGAGAAGATATTGCGGGTGGCCCGCCGGGCAGTCCAGATGAAGATGGCGACCGATTTATCGAGATTTGGAATTTGGTGTTTATGCAATATGAGCAGCAAGGCGATGGAAACCGCATTGATTTGCCGAAACCGAGTATTGATACGGGCATGGGGTTGGAACGTATCGGTGCGGTGCTGCAAGGCAAGCATGATAATTACGACACGGATTTGATAAGCACGCTGATTGGTGCGTCGGCTGATATTTCTAACCAAGCGGCGGATGGCGCGCACGCGGTCAGCCATCGGGTGATTGCCGACCATTTGCGCTCGTCGGCTTTTTTGATTGCCGATGGCGTGTTGCCGTCGAATGAGGGGCGCGGTTATGTGCTGCGCCGCATCATGCGCCGTGCGATGCGCCACGCACATATGTTGGGCACTAAAGAGCCGCTTTTGTGGCAGCTCATGCCGACGCTGAAAACTCAGATGGCGGTAGCTTATCCTGAGCTTGAGCGCGCGGATGCGTTGATTGTTGAGACGCTGCGTCATGAGGAAGACCGTTTCCGCGATATGCTCGCGCGAGGGCTCAAATTGCTGGATGATGAATTGGGACAGTTGCGCGGCGATACGTTGCCTGGCGAGGTGGCGTTTAAATTATATGACACTTATGGTTTTCCGCTTGATTTGACGCAAGATGCGCTGCGCGAAAAAGGCTTGGATGTTGACACGGGCGGGTTTGAAACGGCGATGGAAAAGCAGCGTGCCGAGGCGCGCGCGCATTGGGCGGGGTCGGGTCAAGAGGCCACTGAAGCGATTTGGTTTGATTTGCGCAACACGCATGGGGCGACCGAATTTGTTGGCTATGAGTCAAATCATGCGGACGGGCAGGTTTTGGCCATTGTGCGCGAGAACGAGGTGGTGGCCGAGGCGGGTGCTGGCGAAGAGATTGCGCTGATGGTGAACCAAACGCCATTTTATGCTGAAAGCGGCGGTCAGGTTGGCGATAGTGGGATGCTGACGGGCGCGGACGGTCTCGCCATCACGGTTTCTGATACCAAAAAAATGCTCGGCGATGTGCATGTGCTTTACGGCAAAATTGACAAAGGAACGCTGACGACCGATGCGCAACTACACCAGACGATTGATGCCAAACGACGCAATGCTATTCGCGCCAATCACTCGGCGACGCATTTGCTGCACGAGGCGTTGCGCCGCGTGCTTGGTGCGCATGTGACGCAAAAAGGCTCGCTGGTGGATGCCGACCATTTGCGCTTTGACTTTTCGCATCCGCGCGCGATGAGTGCTGATGAAATCGAAGCGACCGAGGTTTTGGTGAATGAGATTATTCGGCAGAATGAAGAAGTATCGACGCGCCTGATGACTCCCGATGAGGCGATTGAGGCGGGGGCACTGGCGTTGTTTGGTGAGAAATACGGTGATGAAGTGCGCGTGTTATCGATGGGGCTTGCGCCTGAAAAAGTGATGGATACGTATTCGGTCGAGTTATGCGGCGGTACGCATGTGCGTCGTCTGGGCGATATTGGGGTGTTGAAAATCAGTTCTGAAGGCGCGGTGGCATCGGGTGTGCGGCGTATTGAGGCGCGCACGGGCGCGGGCGCATTGGCGCAGATGACGGCGCATGCGCATATTTTGCAGGCGGCCACGGATGAGCTAAAAATTTCGCTCGAAGATTTGCCATCGCGCATCGCCAAATTGATAGAAGAACGCAAAACCCTTGAGCGCGATTTGGCCGAGGCCAAAAAGCAATTGGCACTCGCGGGCAATGGGGCTAGCGCGGCGGATGATGACATTCGCGAGGTCAACGGCGTGAAGCTGATGGCGCGTTGTCTCATTGGATTGCCGGCCAAAGAATTGCGCGGGCTGGTCGATGATGGCAAGCAGCAGATTGGCAGCGGCGTGGTTGTGTTTATTGGCATTGATGGTGACAAGGCGGGTATTGCTGTGGGCGTGACGGATGATTTGGTCGCGCGGTTTAACGCTGTCGATTTGGTGCAAGCGGGTGCGGCGGCATTGGGTGGCAAAGGCGGCGGCGGGCGGCCTGATATGGCGCAGGCCGGTGGACCCGATATTGATAAGGGCGACAAGGCGCTTGCGGATATCGAAGCACTGCTTGGCTAATTAAAGAGATTTTTCTAGATTGCCCCGCACCGCGTCGATGAAGCTTTCGGTATTGAGCCATGCTTGCCCTTTGCCGACGAGCAAGGCCAAATCTTTGGTCATTGAGCCGCGCTCGACCGTGCTGACGCAGACTTTCTCGAGTGTCAGCGCAAATTGACCGAGCGCCTCGTTTTTGTCTAGTTCGGCACGTTTTGCGAGACCGCGCGTCCACGCGAAAATCGACGCAATGGAATTGGTCGAGGTTTCTTCGCCGCGTTGATGAGCGCGGAAGTGCCGCGTCACTGTGCCGTGTGCGGCTTCGGCTTCCATGGTTTTGCCATCGGGCGTGAGCAGTACAGATGTCATCAGGCCAAGCGAGCCGAAACCTTGTGCGACGGTGTCGGATTGCACATCGCCATCGTAATTTTTGCACGCCCAGACAAACTCGCCGTGCCATTTCAAGGCGGCCGCGACCATATCGTCAATCAGGCGGTGTTCGTAGCTAATGCCGATTTTTTCGAATTGGTCTTTAAACTCAGTGTCGAATACGTCTTGGAACAAATCTTTGAAGCGTCCGTCATAGGATTTCATAATGGTGTTTTTGGTCGACAGATAAAGCGGCCATTGACGGTCAATCGCATAAAGCATGCAGGAACGGGCAAAGTCGCGAATACTCGAGTCGAGATTATACATCGACATGGCCACGCCGCCGTCTGGAAAATCAAACACGTCGAACTCTTTGGTCTCGCTGCCGTCTTCGGCTTCCCATTTCATGGTCAGCTTGCCCTTGCCCGGCACGACAAAATCGGTTGCGCGATATTGGTCGCCAAAGGCATGGCGGCCAATGACGATGGGGTCTGTCCACCCCGGCACAAGGCGCGGCACATTGCGGCAAATAATCGGCTCGCGAAACACCGTGCCGCCCAAAATATTGCGGATGGTGCCGTTTGGCGATTTCCACATTTGTTTTAGCTTGAACTCTTCGACCCGCGCTTCATCGGGGGTGATGGTGGCGCATTTCACGCCAACGCCGATTTCTTTAATCGCGAGCGCTGAATCGGTGGTGATTTGGTCATCTGTATCGTCACGCGCCTCGATGCCCAGATCATAATATTTCAAATCAATATCGATATAGGGGGTGATTAATTTGTCTTTAATCATCTGCCAGATGATGCGCGTCATTTCATCGCCATCCAGCTCGACTATAGGATTTTCCACTCGTATTTTAGACATTTACTTCCCTTCAGTATCCCGCGCTTGCACCGTCATAGCAAAATCTACGCGTTGATTAAAGGCGTTCTTTGGCCTAATTGAAGGGGCATGAGTAAAAATCAGACAGATGCGCCAGCGATTATTCTTGTGGGCGCGCAGCTCGGCGAGAATATCGGCACGGTGGCGCGCGCGATGTTAAATTTCGGGCTCACCGATTTACGCTTGGTCAATCCGCGCGAGGGCTGGCACTATGACCGCGCGCTCAAGGCTTCTGCGGGGGCTGAGGCGCTTATCGAAAACCATCAGCTTTTTGCGAGTGTCGCCGAAGCGACCCATGATTTGGGCTATTTAGTGGCGACCACGGCGCGGGCGCGCGATATGGTCAAGCCCGTGCTGACGCCCGCGAAAGTCGCGCAAGAATTGCGTCTGCGTGAGGTATCGCAGCAAGGCGGTATTTTGTTCGGGCCTGAGCGCACGGGTCTTGATAATGAGGATATCTCGCTTGCGGATGCGATTTGCCGTGTGCCGCTGAACCCGTCGTTTTCATCGCTTAATTTGGCGCAAGCGGTGCTGTTGATGGGCTATGAATGGTATCAATCAGCCGACGACACGCCCTTGGTGCAGCACGAGATGCCTGACACGCGCCCTGCATCGCGCGGTGAGGTCAACGGCATGTTTACGCATTTGGAAGCGGCGTTGGATGCGGCTGGATTTCTCGCCCCGCCAGAAAAAGCCCCCGCCATGGCGCGCAATATTCGCAATATGCTGCACCGCGCCGATTTGACCGAACAAGACGTGCGCACCTTTCGCGGTATTATTAATGCGCTTTTGCGGTGGCCTCGGGGCGCGCGCGATGTGCAGTTAAAACCACGCGTGGCGGCTATTTCGCGCGGCGAATCCGACCCGGGGGAAGAGGTTGGAAAAGATAGATAATTTACCAAAAACCCGTTTGACAATGGGTGACGCATGCGTATATTACGCAGCAATTAGCGGGAAATTTTCTCGCGCTTTTTATTTGACCAAACTGAAGGACAGCGCCGCATGAGCAAGCGCATTTCGACGAAGTATAAAATTGACCGCCGCATGGGCGAAAATATTTGGGGTCGCCCGAAAAGCCCAGTGAATCGGCGCGATTACGGCCCCGGCCAGCACGGTCAGCGCCGTCGCGGTAAATTATCTGACTTTGGTCTGCAACTGCGTGCCAAGCAAAAGCTCAAAGGCTATTACGGCAATATTACCGAAAAACAGTTTAAGGGCATTTACGCCGAAGCTGTGCGGGTGAAAGGTGACACAAGCGAAAATCTGGTCGGTCTGCTCGAAACACGGTTGGATGCGATTGTCTATCGCGCCAAATTTGTGGCGACTGTGTTTGCGGCACGCCAATTCGTCAATCATGGTCATGTGACGGTTAATGGCCGCCGCTGCAATATCCCAAGTCGTCGTTTGAAAGTCGGGGATGTCGTTGAAGTGCGTGAAAAGTCGCGCAATCTAAACGTGGTTCTCGAAGCCATCCAAACGCCTGAGCGCGATGTGCCTGAATATATGACGGTTGACCATTCAAAAATGACGGCCTCGCTCACGCAAGTGCCGCAATTGATGGATATTCCTTATCCCGTTCAAATGGAACCTAATCTGGTGGTTGAGTTTTACTCGCGCAATTAGACTTCGATGCCGTGCTCTTCAAAATAGCTACGCAATTCACCTTCTTCAAACATTTCGCGGATGATATCGCAGCCGCCAACAAACTCGCCTTTGACGTAAAGCTGTGGAATCGTCGGCCAGTTTGAGAACGCTTTCACGCCCTCGCGCAAAGCCTCATCTTCTAAGACATTCACCCCTTTAAAGGGCGCGCCAATATGCGACAAGATTTGCACCACTTGGCCTGAAAAGCCGCATTGTGGAAACACTGGCGTGCCTTTCATAAACAGCACCACATCGGCACTGTCGATTTCACTTTTGATGGTCTGTGCAACATCGCTCATAGTCGTCTCCTAAGTTTTTGGTGTGTCAGCTGGAATAGCCGTTTGTAATGCCAATGCATGTAAGTCGTCGCCCATGCCGCCTTGCAGTGCCTCATACACCATTTTGTGCTGCTGCACACGGGTCAGCCCGACAAAAGATTTCGACACGACATGCGCTGCATAATGATCGCCATCGCCACGCAAATCAGTAATCTCGACCTGCGCATCGGGCAGGGCGGTACGAATCATGTGTTCTAGCTCACCAATGCTCATCGGCATGCGATATCCTTTCCTAACGCGACATGAGAGCTGGAAACCAGTCTTCATGTATCGCGCGCAACTCTGTAATAGATATGGAAACCCCAGCGTCAAATGTCAATTGCTGGCTTCCCGTTTCTCCAATCTTGAGTATAGGTGCGTCACCTGCCAAGGCTTCAAACGCGCTCTCATCCTTGCTTTCAACGGCAATCACATAGCGGGCTTGGTCTTCGCCGAACCAAAATCCCGCATCGCCCGATGGCGTGAGCGTTGCGCCGATAATGTGCGGCATGCACATTTCGGCAATCGCCACCAAAAGCCCGCCATCGGATACATCATGCGCGGCACAAACCAAACCCTGCTGGATGGCCTCGCGCATAATCGCGCCGTGCTTGGCCTCGGCGGCGAGGTCAACAGCAGGGGGTGCAAATATGCGCTGTGCGTCCAACACATCGCGTTGATATAAAGACGCGCCAAGATGGCCAGTCGCTGCGCCCAATAGATAAATGCTCTGGCCTACGTCGGTAAACGCTGCGCCGACGGCTTTGCTTAATTGTTTTATCAGTCCAACGCCGCCAATGGCGGGTGTCGGTAGAATGCCTGTGCCGTTGGTTTCGTTGTAGAGCGACACATTGCCCGAGACGATTGGAAAATCGAGCACGCGGCCAGCATCGCCCATGCCTTCGAGGCAGCCGACGAATTGCCCCATGATTTCGGGGCGTTCTGGATTGCCAAAGTTTAAACAATTGGTAATCGCCAGTGGGGTTGCGCCCGTCGCCGAGATATTGCGATAGGCTTCGGCCACGGCTTGCTTGCCGCCTTCGATAGGGTCAGCGAAGCAATAGCGCGGCGTGACATCGGTCGAGATGGCCAGCGCTTTATCGGTGCCGTGGACACGCACGAGGGCAGCGTCACCGCCAGAGCTAGCCAGTGTGTCGCCCATGACCATCGAGTCATATTGCTCGTACACCCAACGGCGCGAGGCAATCTCGCTTGAGCCCATCAGGGTTTTCAGCGCACTTAAAGTATCGGGCGCGTTGGCCAAGAGGGCAGGGTCGAAGTCAGCCGCTTTGGGCGTTGGCGTATGCGGGCGGTCATATTCTGGTGCGCCATCCACAAGCGGTGCGATGGGCATATCCGCAATCTCACGGCCAGCATGATGCACAACCATGCGCTGCGTATCGGTAAGCGTGCCGATGACGGCGAAGTCCAGCTCCCATCGGTCAAAAATCGCTTTTGCTTCGGCCTCGCGCCCCGATTTCAGCACCATGAGCATACGCTCTTGGCTTTCTGACAATAGCATTTCATAGCCAGTCATATGGGTTTCGCGGCACGGCACTTTATCGAGGTCGAGCGCAATGCCGACCCCGCCCTTATCGGCCATCTCAACCGATGACGATGTCAGCCCCGCCGCGCCCATATCCTGAATGGCGATAATCGCGTCGGACGCCATGAGTTCCTGACAGGCCTCCAGTAATAATTTTTCGGTAAACGGGTCGCCGACTTGCACTGTCGGGCGTTTTTCGTCTGACATATCATCGAACTCAGCCGAGGCCATGGTCGCGCCATGAATACCGTCGCGACCCGTTTTGGAGCCGACATAAACGACAGGCGCGCCGATGCCACTGGCGGCGGCATAGAAAATTTTATCAGTCCGCGCCACGCCAACGCACATCGCATTGACAAGAATATTGCCATTATAGCTTTCGTCGAAATTAATCTCGCCGCCGACGGTTGGTACGCCCATGCAATTGCCATAGCCGCCAATGCCAGAGACGACACCGCTCACCAAATGTTGGGTTTTGGGATGCTCAGGCGCACCGAAACGCAGCGCGTTGAGATTGGCCACAGGCCGCGCGCCCATAGTGAACACATCGCGCATAATGCCGCCGACCCCCGTCGCAGCCCCTTGATAAGGCTCGATAAAAGACGGGTGATTATGGCTCTCCATTTTAAATATCGCCGCATCGCCAT
This sequence comes from Parvibaculaceae bacterium, assembly GCA_965221415.1. Taxonomy (GTDB): domain Bacteria; phylum Pseudomonadota; class Alphaproteobacteria; order RS24; family RS24; genus UBA8337. The sequence continues at coordinate 1,311,826 of OZ244887.1, read as the reverse complement.
CGCCAATATCAATAACGCCAGCGTTTTCGCCCGGCCCTTGGATGACTTGCGCCCCCTCGGTCGGCAGCCGCTTTAGCCATTTGCGCGATGATTTATACGAGCAATGTTCTGACCACATGACCGAGAACACGCCAAGCTCGGTATAATTTGGCGCGCGCCCCATATGCGCGACAATCATTTGATATTCGTCTGGCGTTAGCCCGTGTTCGGCAATCAGCTCGTCGGTTATCGGCGTATCGTTGATATGGCTCATGCGAGGGTCTCCACAATGCTGCGAAATACCCGTGTGCCATCTTCGCCGCCAAGGGCAGCCTCGGCGCGGCGTTCGGGGTGCGGCATCATGCCGACAATGCGCCCCGATATATCGCTAATGCCCGCAATATCGAGGCACGCGCCATTGGGATTATCATCGGCGGCATAGCTGAGCGCGATGCGGTTTTCGTCTTGCAATTGTTGCAGCGTGTCGGCATCGGCAAAGTAATTGCCTTCATTATGCGCCACTGGAATAATGATGTCTTCATCGGCGGCATAAAGCGAGGTAAACGCGGTGGTGTTATTTGTAACGCGCAGCCGCGTGTTGCGGCAGACGAAATTCAGTCCCCTATTTTGCATCAATATGCCGGGCAGAAGGCCGCATTCGGTAAGCACCTGAAAGCCATTGCAAATGCCTAACACGGCCGCACCCGCATTGGCTTGGCGCACCACTTCGCGCATGATGGGGCTGTTCGCGGCCATCGCACCGCAGCGCAGATAATCGCCATAGGAAAAGCCGCCGGGCAGAACGATTAAATCGCATTTTGGCAGGTCAGCATCGCCATGCCACGCCATAAGAGGCGCTTTGCCCATGGCGGCTTCCAGACAAATCGCAACGTCGCGGTCGCAATTAGACCCAGGAAATACAATAACAGCAGCTTGCATTGGGTCTATGCCTCATCAAGGTGAATGTCGTAATTTTCAATGACCGTATTGGCGAGCAGTTTTTCGCACATATTGGTAATTTCACGGCGCGCCTTATCGGGGTCGGTTTCTTGCACCACAATCTCGATAAGTTTGCCTTGGCGCACCGCATCGACACCGCCAAAGCCTAACCCACCAAGCGCATTTTCAATGGCCTTGCCCTGCGGGTCGAGAACCCCGTTTTTCAACGTAATATGAACCGTCGCTTTCATCGCACTTCCTAACTCACAAGTTTTGGGCCCGCGCCCTTTTCTGGTTTGTTTTTGTCCACCAAGCCGAGCCGATGCGCGACCTCCTGATAGGCTTCGACCATGCCGCCTAAGTCTTGGCGGAAGCGGTCTTTATCGAGTTTTTCGCCCGACCTCACATCCCATAAGCGGCAACTGTCGGGGCTGATTTCATCAGCTAAAACAATACGTTGAGTGTCACCCTCCCAGACGCGGCCAAACTCTAATTTGAAATCAACAAGGCGAATATTGACCGCCTGAAACATGCCACTCATATGGTCATTAATGCGCAACGCGAGGGCGACAATCTCGTCGATTTCTTGTGCGCTCGCCCAGCCAAATACCGCGATATGGTCATCGCCGACAAGCGGGTCGCCGAGCGCGTCGTCTTTATAGTAGAACTCAACCAAGGGGCGGGGCAGGCGCGCGCCTTCGTCCAAGCCGAGGCGTTTGACCAGCGACCCCGCCGCGATATTGCGCACCACGACTTCAAGCGGAATAATCTCGACTTCGCGCACCAATTGCTCGCGCATATTGAGCGATTTAATAAAATGGGTCGGCACGCCGATATCTTCGAGCCGTTGGAATATATGTTCCGAAATGCGATGGTTGAGAACACCCTTGCCTTCAATGACTTCGTGTTTTTCGGCGTTAAAGGCGGTGGCGTCGTCTTTGAAATGTTGCACGAGCGTCCCCGGCTCGGGGCCTTCATAGAGGATTTTCGCTTTGCCCTCATAGATGCGACGACGTTTCGACATTTTGCGTCTCCATAACCTTAGGATAAAGGGTGTACGTGATTCTCGCAAACCCTTCGATAGTCTTTAGCCAAACACGCGATTAAAAATCGTATCGACATGTTTGAAGTGGTAGTCGAGGTCAAACAAAGCGTCGAGTTCGCTGTCGCTCAACACGACTTCTTTATCAGCTTTTAACAAATCTAAAAATTGACCTTCGCCCTGCCAAACCGGCATGGCGTTGCGTTGCACGAGGCGATATGCGTCTTCGCGGCTGACTCCTGCTTGGGTCAGTGCCAAAAGCACGCGCTGCGAATGTACCAGCCCGCCGAGCTTATCGAGATTGGCTTGCATGCGGTCTGGATAGACCATCAGATTATCAACCACATTGGTCAGGCGCACCAGTGCGAAGTCGAGCGTGATGGTCGCATCGGGGCCAATCATGCGCTCCACAGACGAGTGCGAAATATCGCGCTCGTGCCACAGCGCGACGTTCTCCATGGCGGGCATCGCCATGCCCCGCACCAGACGCGCCAGTCCTGTCAGGTTTTCGGTCAGCACTGGATTGCGCTTGTGCGGCATGGCGGATGAGCCTTTTTGGCCTTCCGAGAAATATTCTTCTGCCTCCAATACTTCGGTGCGTTGCAAATGGCGTATTTCGACAGCGAGGCGTTCGACCGACGAGGCAATGACACCCAAAGTGGCAAAAAACATCGCGTGGCGGTCGCGCGGGATAACTTGTGTGGAAACGGGTTCGATTTCCAGCCCCATCGCTTTGGCGACATGCGCCTCGACGCTCGGGTCGATATTGGCGAAAGTGCCGACCGCCCCCGAAATAGCGCAAGTCGCGATTTCTTTGCGCGCGGCCATCAGACGGTCACGGCAACGGTCGAACTCGGCATAGGCTTGCGCCAATTTCAGACCAAATGTCGTCGGTTCGGCATGAATCCCATGACTGCGGCCAATACAGGCCGACATTTTATGCTCCATGGCGCGTTTTTTAAGCGCGGCGAGCAAATCATCCATATCTTGACGCAGAATATCGCTAGCGCGCACCAATTGCACATTGAAGCACGTATCCAGCACATCCGATGAAGTCATGCCCTGATGCACGAAACGCGCTTCGGGGCCGACATGCTCCGCCAGACTGGTCAAAAAAGCGATAACGTCGTGTTTGACTTCGCGCTCAATCTCATCAATGCGGGCGACATCGAAATTGCCCTTTTCGCGCACAGTCTTGGCGGCTTCTGCGGGGACAATGCCCAGTTTCACCATGGCATCCATGGCATGCGTTTCGATTTCCAGCCAAATTGAGAAACGGCTTTCGGCCTCCCAAAGGGCGGTCATTTCAGGGCGAGCATAACGGGGTATCATTCGCAAATCTCCTTTGATAATGATGGGGGACTCATAGCAGACCTTTTTCTTTAAAACTCAATACTTCGCCACGCGCAACGACAAGATGGTCGTGCAGCGCAATGTTAAAGCCATTGGCCAAGTCGCGCAGCCGATTGGTCATTTCAATATCGGCGCGCGATGGCGACGGGTCGCCGCTTGGATGATTATGCGCGATGATGAGCGCCGTGGCATTCAGCGTCAAAGCGCGTTTGATAACTTCGCGTGGATAAACTGGCGTGTGGTCAACCGTGCCACGCCCCATCACCTCATCGGCAATGATGCGGTTTTGTTTATCCAGAAACAGCACATGAAACTCTTCAACCGTGTTTTCGGCCATTTTCGTGCGGCAATAAATCACCAAATCATCCCAATTGGCCAAGACCTCACGATGCAGCATTTTCGACTGACCAAAGCGTAACGCCGCAGCACGTATGGTCAAAAACTCAGCAACGACACGCTCAGTAATGCCTTTTATCTCGGTAAGCTCTTCGGCAGGCGCAGCAAGCACAGCCGATAAGTCGCCAAACTGGTCGATTAATTGATGCGCTAACTCTTTCACATCGCGGCGCGGAATGGCGCGAAACAAAACCAATTCGAGTAATTCATAATCGGGCATCGCGTCGAAATCGCCCTTGCGCAAGCGTTCGCGAAGCCGTTGCCGATGTCCCTCGCGATAATTCTTAGGTGGTTTCTTTGGGGGCGGTTTTGTTGGTTTTTCTTGCACCCTATTTCCTTTTTAACTGGCGGAATTTCTGTGTGGCGTATCGCTGCCATTGAGTGATTTGGTGAAAATTTCGCAGCCAGTTGCTGTCACCCCGACCGAGTGTTCAAATTGCGCTGATAGGGTACGGTCGCGGGTTACGGCTGTCCAGCCATCGCCGAGAATTTTTACCGCCGTTTTGCCTAAATTGAGCATCGGCTCAATGGTAAAAAACATCCCCTCGCGCAAAGTCAGCCCTTCACCCTGACGACCATAATGCAAAATATTCGGCACATCATGGAAAATCCGCCCCAACCCATGTCCGCAAAAATCGCGCACCACCGACATGCGGTTTAATTCTGCATAAGACTGTATCGCAAACCCAATATCGCCCAAAGTAACACCGGGCTTGGTGATTTGAATACCCTGCATCATCGCATCATAGGTCACATCCATCAGCTTTTCAGCTTTCACAGAGGTCTCACCCGCCTTATACATGCGGCTATGGTCGCCGTGCCAGCCTTCAAAGCAGAGGGTCACATCGACATTCATAATGTCGCCTTCGCGCAAAGCTTTATTGCTTGGAATACCATGGCAAACGACATGGTTTATCGATGTGCAAATTGATTTGCGAAAGCCGCGATAATTTAACGGGGCGGGGATGGCATCCAAATCGCGCATAATTTCGACAGCCTTATCGTCAAGAAACTGCGTGGTGACACCGACTTGGACGAACTCGCCCAGTAAATCGAGCGTGTGTGCTGCCTTTTGGCCAACCGCGCGCATGCCTTCAAAATCCGCCGCGTTGTGGATTTTAATTTGTCCTGTGTTTCTCAGAGGCGTTCGCTGCGCGTCTACAAAATTCATCGTTTAGCTCCTTCTGTTGAAATAGCACATGGGTGGGGCGTATGTCGATAATAAGACGGGTTGTAAATTTGTCATTGCGCTCTAAATTGCCGCGCAGGAGATAGTTTATGGCAAAATCCAACCCACCCGTTACCGCCGCCATGCTGATTATTGGCAATGAAGTCTTGTCGGGGCGTACGCAAGACAAAAATCTCGCCTTTGTGGCCAAAGGACTCGGCGACATAGGGGTCGATATGCGCGAGGTGCGCATCGTCCCCGATGAAATGGACGAGGTGGTCGCCGCGGTAAATGAGCTGCGGGAAAAATATACATATGTGTTCACCACGGGCGGTATCGGCCCGACCCATGACGACATCACGGCGGATTGCATCGCCGCTGCCTTTGGTGTGGCGTTGGAGATGCACCCCCTCGCGGTGCAATTGTTGGAGGCGCATTACGCGACGCAAAATATAGAGTTTAACGCGGCGCGTGCGCGCATGGCGCGGATTCCTGCGGGCGCATCATTGATTGATAATCCCGTGTCGACCGCGCCGGGGTTTCGTATCGAGAATGTTCATGTGATGGCGGGTGTGCCGAAAATCATGCAGGCGATGATGGAAAATATCCTGCCGACGCTTAAAGGCGGGGAGAAATTATCATCGGTGACTATCACCGCACAAGTGCCAGAAGGCTCGATTGCCGCGGCGATGGAGGCGTTGCAAGACGCGCATCCGCAAGTGTCCATCGGGCTGTATCCGTTTTATGGGGCAGATGGCGCGGGTGTTTCTGTGGTCGCGCGCGGCACGGATTTGGCCGCCCTCGCCACGGTAGAGCAAGCCGTGAAGGCATTGTTCGGCGAGATGGGCATGGCGCTGATTGACCGTCCGCCCCGCGATGAAGGGGTGAGAAGTAAAACTTAACACTTTTTTTAGTTTTAATTGGCGGGTGAGTGCGCCAAGGTGGTTTTATCAAAAGAGGAGATAAATTGATGAAAAAGACTCTATCTGCATTGGTTCTGGCTGCTGCTTTCGCACTGCCAAGCACCGCTATCGCTATGGATTCAAGCTTCGACGCTATGTCGCAAGCGGGTAGCCACAAATTCTACGTATGGTGTACTGGCAAAGCTGACTACTCAGCTTCGCAAAATGGGGACACCGCCAAAGCTGCGCAGGCGGCACTCGCGAAAAAAGCGGGTCGCAAATGCTGGCCAGTATGGCAAGGTCTGGATAACTAAGGCTATCCAAGCTGAATGATTTAACGGCGGCTCTTTGGGTCGCCGTTTTTCATTGTCGGATAGTTTAGCAATGGGTGAGAGATATGAATATGTCGGCGCTAACAGGATTGATTGTGGTGGTTGGATTGGGCTTGTGGTTGGCCTCGTGTAGCGGGCCGGGCAAGCCTTTGAAGGGCGATGCACCGTATCATCATCTTGAGAACGGCTTTCGCAATCCGCCTAATAGTATAGCGCGCGGCGCACCGAGCGGTTCGCGCATGTCGTTTCTTTTCAACGTGGTATGGCGCACGCTAACGCAAAGCAATGTAAATATTCCGACCGAGCATATGGTGTCGCGTGAGACGGCCAAAGCTCAACTGGCGGCGATGGGCGACGCTGATTCCATCAGCTGGATTGGTCACGCGACTTTTCTGGTGCGGCTTGATGGGATGAATATTCTCACCGACCCTGTTTTTGCGCGTCGGGCGAGTCCGTTTTCGTTTGCGGGGCCGAAGCGACTGCTGCCGCCTGGACTTTTCATTGAAGACCTGCCGCCGATTGATGTGGTGGTGGTTAGCCATGCGCATTACGACCATCTCGATACGGAGACGCTCGACAAGCTGCCGAATAAGCAGAATATCACCGCGATTGCACCGCTCGGGCTAGGGCATTACTTCACCAGCCGAGGGTTCGGCACAGTGCATGAAGTCGATTGGTATGATGAGGTCGTCGTGTCGCCGAAGTCTGATGGCGCGAGCGCGTTTCGCCTGACAGCGTATCCGGCGGTGCATTGGTCGAACCGCACGCCATTCGATGGCAACCGCACATTGTGGATGAGCTACGGCTTTTCGGTGGGGGAACGGTCAGTGTTTCACACCGGCGACACGGAAGTCCACGACACGTTATTTAAGGAAATCGGCGCGCATATGACGACGACGCACGGCGGTTGCGACCTCGGTCTGATGAGCATCGGTGCTTACGAGCCGCGCGAGATTATGCGCGGTGCGCATATGGATCCCGAAGGTGGGATTGCGATGGGTCGTGATGTTGGCTGCAAGCGGATGGTTCCGATGCATTGGGGCACGTTTATTTTATCTTTCGAGCCATTTGATGAGCCACGTCAACGCTTTATTTCTGCGGGGGGCAATCAGGCGCGGGTTATGAAAATTGGTGAAACGATGAAATTTGATGAGATTTCGCGCTAAACAAGGTGTCAATCTATGCTATAGAAAGCCGACTTTGCGTACGGCCTCGTGGTGGAATTGGTAGACACAGCAGACTTAAAATCTGCGGCCCGAATAGGGCGTGACGGTTCGAGTCCGTCCGAGGCCACCACCGACTCGTAGTCGGCCAGCGCAGGGGCGAAGCCCCGAAGTCGGCTAGAACCGCTAAAAACAAAAAGGAAAGTGCAATGAATTTTTTACGAACTAAGGTTTTTGTTGTCCTCATAGCAGGGCTTGTGGCGGGGTGCGTAATGACAGTGCAGGACGTGCTTAACGACGAGGCAGAATTTGTTTTGCACACGAAATCACCCCTTGAGAAGGCAGAGTCGTGCGTGATCCGTAGTTTCTCTGACGTACACATACAGCTCAGTAGATTGCGTCATCCTACAGCAGATGGCTGGATTATTGCATCCCATACTGTGGGAGTTGATTTTCTAATTGAAGTTATTCGAAGCGACGATGGGACGAAAATCATTTATAGGCTCGGCTCGTTTGGAAGTAGGACTTTTGTCCTATCATCCGCTGAAACCGAAAGGAGACTTAGGAAATGTTAGCGCTAGTAACGGTGGTGTTTGTTGATTAAAGAACAATACAGAAGAGCCGTTAGGCTAGGGCAAACATGGTTTGACTTAATGAGGATGATTTGGTTTGCGTTGGTTCCCTTTGGGAGACAAACTGCTCGAGGTTTTTCTGCTGCACGCTTAAAGGAGCTGCGCCGCCAATCACACAATGAAGCTTTTGAGGACTGGGATTGGTTTGCTCGATTGATTGCTCTTGCGACGGGGAATCTAATGATTTCCATAATATATGCTTTCTTCTTTTTCTCTTTATTTTGGCATATCTATTTTTCGCCAGTAGAGTTGTCTTCCTGTTATAAAGCCTCCTTCCTTGGATTCTCAGAAGCTAAGATTTGTGATGTAATAAAAACAGTAATTGATTTTTTTGCAGCACAAAATGGGCATTGTGATACTTGTTCTGGTTCACGGGATGTTAGCTTTCTTATCGCAACCGTAATTGGCTCATTGATTGGTATCGTCGTCCCGATACTAACAGCGTTTAATGATTTAGCGGACAAGAATCTAAAGGGCAGGAATCGGCAATACTTATATCAAATTGGGCGGCTACGAACGCTTTTCGTCAGTTCCTTGTTTCTACTGATTGTGGCACTAAGTGCCGAAGCTTTTGGTCGCGTAACCACTTCCATCTATTTTGGACAGGTTTCACTATTTGTCCTCAATTTACTATTATTTGCACGGTTGTTTTTTGTGATTTTCTATAGAACAGAAAAGTCTGATATAGCCTTATCAAAGAAAAGGTTTGCAGATGATTTAGGGGTACGGCTCTCACAAATTGGTGTTGCAAATATCGGAGACCGTTCTGATGACTGAAAACGCAGCCAAATTTATCATAAATCGATTTATGGTTAGTGAAGGCAAACCAGTGGTTACAAGAACTCTAGCTGGTGAGTACGAAGTGGCTGACATAAATGTCAGCTTGCTTAAAGCGATAGCCGAGCGGTGGAAAGCACGTAATTTCGAAGAAAGGGTAGAAGGTGTTTCTTCCTATGATTCTAATCCGCCAACATTATTTCTTTGCGTATCAGTGGGGCAGGTCTACGAGGGCGCCACTCCCCTTTTGCGCGTAAGGAATGCAAAAAAGGATCTCTCTAGGTTCGAAAGATTTCTTGCTAAACGTGCGTTCAAATTTAAACGCGCAAGTGTAGACAGCAAAAATAACGGCGGTGACATGATTGAATCTTTATCGGAGCAGGTAGTGCAAGCGATTAGAAATGACGCGCCAAGCGATTATGAAGGAATTCATAACCAGTTGTTAGCGACACACAAAGATATGCTCTCGGTTGGTGAAACAAAAGATGAAAACGGCAATCCATCCAATTTTGCAGAACTATATGCAGGCTGGCAGAGTTATGCAACGCATTGGGTGAGATCTTATAACTCGCAATTCAAAGCAGCGACTGACGGGTTGGCGAGCAATTCCGAATACTTCGAAGACTGTTGTTATTTTGCTCATCATATTTGTAATCATGTGCTTTGGCGAACTGAATCATATGTTGGACTTGTGGATGCATTAAAGATGCAGGCCAGCCTAGATTACTATCTTGATGCTTGGTGGAATAATGCCTGTGACCGCCACAATATAACCCATGGTATATATGCACCAACAAAAGCCAACCCAACGGATGCGACAAACCACAAGAATGCCCTCAAATGCGTCATTGAGGGTTGGGAGGGGGTTCTTAAAAGATCGCTCGATATGAAAGCCGATGCGGTAAAAGACTGGAAGCAGTTAGGGCGACTATTTGAGGGATTTGAGGCTCACCTTAACGAAAGCATTACAAATCTAGCTCGTGCTGTCGTATCAGGTAATGAGGTAGCAGCAGATCTATGGCTTGAGCATTTGCATATCTGGCCAGAGCGTAGCAGCGCTATTCAAGGAATGCTGGAAAGTTCGCTTACAGATAGTCAGTTAATGCTCTGTAATAGTGACAGGCTTTCAGAAGATTGGGAAACTGCACGTCGGAAAATTATTGCTGATGATACCGTTGCTCTCGTTCTTCAGGAGTTAACACCGCAAAACCTTTTTGACGTAATAAAAGATAACTTATGGCACGATGGACGCATGGTGCTGTGTGCTTTTTTGCTACAATGGGCGACGGCATCAAATGAGAAAGAAGAAAGCAGAGATAACAGTCTCATAATTCGGACACTCCGTGGAATGCTCGAGTCTCGAGGGAGCGCAAGAAGTATTTATCTTGGGTTCTTACGAAGTAATCTTCGTAATGTTTGGGACAGAGAGTCTTACCCAAGCAAATTGGAAAACATCGGTCATCGGATTATCGAGCTTTCGGAAGAGGAGAAGGTTACAGGTCGGGTTTATACTGTCGCCATACCTGCACCTTTGGAACATATCCGCCACCAGATTTTGAGATTGGCTCTCGCTCACGGCGATGTTGCTTCGATGCCAAATGATTTGGATGATATTCTTGCTGACAAAGACACTGCTTCTCGTTTCAGCCATGTTTTGACGCAATGCTCAGAAAATTTGACTGAAAACCCAAATGTTGAGCATCTCAAAATGTTGAATCCAGATAACACGGAAGTGCAACTCAAAGATAAGTATGAACAGCTTCGCGTGACAACTAAAAATTTGCTATCGATTATTTCTGTCTCCCGTGACAAGGCAATACAATCTGCACCCATAAATGAAAATGCTCTCGCAGCCATTGTTCAGTCAGTTTCAGAAACCATTTTTAACCCCGAAGATGGGCATTTTCCACTCAATCAGTTCACTAATTTCGTTCAGGTAGCGTCTGACGATGGTCTAGAGCCATTCACTTTGAACCATGCTGGATTTCCAAAATCAGCAATCATTCAAGAGCCAACTGTCAATTTTCCAATTGACCTTCACCAAGACGCAGTCCGTCAGTATGTCTCTGCTTGGCTTATGGTGGATGTGTTGAGCGCAGCTATGAAGCGTGATGGCTTTCAGAAAATTGAATATACGAGCGATACGGAGTTAATTTCAGAATTTCTCAATGTTACGGCTGACATTGCGGACGAAGATATTTTTATCGTCGCCGAGTTTAAAGGTAGCCAAGATATTCTTTTTGATTGGCGAAAAAGGTTCTCGCCATATTTCTCGGAAGAAACCGACCACGCTTCGGGCATTGAAGTCAGTCGTGATGAGACGTTTAAAGATGACCGTAATTATTTGTTTAGCGTTAATTCAATACCTGCCTTTAGGGTGAATGCGAAATTGGATGGCTTGTTAATTGTGCCTAAGAGTCTTCTTGCCGAATTGACCCTGCGGACATTTGAAAATAATTTCCCAATTCAGATAAATTTTGCCGAGGATGAAACCGACCCTTGGCACGGCACGCTTAGCTTTCACTGGGAACGAAAAGTTGAATTGTCAGACGACGATAATTTGAAGCTTTACCAATTCACCCAAACCAACGGTGAGGGCAGCTAAAAACGCGCACTTAGGAATCTATCTACGTCGGCGGCGGTTTCGGCAGGGATTTCTTCCATCGCTAAGTGACCCGCTTGCGGATACAGCTTGAGTTGGCTGTTCGCGATGGCGGCGTTCATGCGCACGCCGTATTTTGGTTTAATCAGTTGGTCTTGTTGACCCCATAAAATCAGCGTCGGGACTTTAATATTCGCCAGTTCTGGCTCGAGCGATTTGCGCGCCCCATACCCCGCAAAGCGTTTTATCGACGCTTCGCGTGAGCCTGTCATGCGCAGCATTTTCCAGTAGCGGTCAATCATTGCCTCGGTGACGAAACTATCGGGGTCGGCGACCACCCCGCGCAATGTATCGGCCACTAAAAAGCGCGGCGTAACATAGCGCATGAAAGTCCGCCCTATCGGCGACCCCACCAGATTAAACGCTCCGACCGTGCTGTCGTTTGGGTCGCGCGTCATGCCGCCCGACGATATCGGGATGAGTGCTGCGACCTGCGTGGGATTGTCCAACGCAAAGCGCAAAATCACTTCGCCGCCCATAGAATTGCCCGCCAGCACAATCTTCTCGAACTTAAACACATCGGCGACTTCGCGGGTGAATCGCGCCATCGCCTCGATGGAGTAGTCGTCTTCTGGCGTCGCGCCCGTCAGCCCGTGACCCGGCAAATCGAAGCTGATAAGCCGATATTTCGCGCCAAGCTCTCGCACCCAAGGCTCCCACGTATGCAGCGACGCGTTCGAGCCATGCACCAGAAATATCGGCAAACCATCCCGATTGCCCTCGTCACGAATATGCGCATCCGCTCCAGACGGCAGCCGATAAAAAAACGAACGCTCCGTGCGGTACTCATTAACCACATCGCTGCGCAACAAATCAGGCGAAATAGAAAAAGACAAAGCAATAAACGCCAGAACAGTCAGTCCCAACAAACCAAGCGATAGGATTCCTAAAAGTCGCGCCATAACCGCCCCTCCACTAAGAACCCTGCGCCTTAAAACGAAACCGCGTCGAGCAATACGGGCAGATAATCTCGTCATCGCTCCCCATATCAAGATAAATATGCGGGTGGTCGTAAGGCGGCTCGGCGCCGATGCACTCAAACGCGCGCACGTCCACAAACACCTCGCTCGCGCCAGCATCATTGCTCATCTTCGGTTTCATCACTTGAGCCATCATCTATTCCTTCAAAAACTATTCACTAGCAGCAGCCGCAGCCACCAAGCGACACATCGCCGTTCTCGTGGCCACCGTCGCCATGCCACGCACCCGCCAAAGATTGCGCCGAGAAATCCGCCGTCTGCGCAAACGCATCGCGCACTTCTTGCATCAGCTGCTTGTCGCTCAGCACATCTATTGCCGTCATCGCCAGCGCCTTCGCCCCATCAAGAACCGCCTTGTCACCCGTCTCGCCGCCCGCCCATTTCGCAAACTCAGGATTATGAATAACAACGCTCGGCGGCGCGCAGGCAATCATCGGATGAATAGACGGCACGCGGTGACTCACATTGCCCATATCCGTCGACCCCGCGCCACTGCTCGGCATTTTCTCAATGGGGAAGAACTCACGCCCAAGGCTCTCCGCATTCTGCTTATAACGCTCCGCAATCGGCCAGCTCTCCTTAATCTCGAGATAATCGCCCAACGCCCAGTCAATCTGCACCTGACACCCCGCTGCCAACGCGCCCGCCTCGAAACAATTCTGCACGCGCTGCTTTAACTCCGCGAGCTGCAATCCGTTGGCGGCGCGGACATAAAATGTCCCGACGGCGTGGTCTGGCACAATGTTTGGTGCCAATCCAGCCTCGTTGAAAATACCATGGATGCGCTCGCTCTGCTTAATGTGCTGGCGTAATTGAGCAATCGACTGATACGCGCTGACCAGACCATCCAAAGCGTTAATGCCCGCAAATGGCATCGCCGACGCGTGCGCCGCTTTACCCGTATAAGTCACCCGCACCTCATTGACCGCAAGGCTCGGCATGGTAATCAAATCGAGTCCTGCGGGGTGAACCATCATGGCGGCATCTAATCCGTCGAACGCGCCTTGGCGTGCCATCAGCTCTTTGCCATTGCCAGATTCTTCGGCGGGCGTGCCGAGATACCGAACCCGTCCCGGCAATTTATCGCCTAGCTTGGCGAGCGCGAGGGATGCGCCAAGTCCCGTCGTGGCAATGATATTATGTCCGCAGGCATGGCCAATCCCAGGCAGCGCATCATATTCGGATAAAATGCCGACTTGCGTATCGCCCGTCCCGAACTCAGAGATAAACGCCGTATCAAGCCCACACGCGTGGCGCTCAATGCTCAGCCCCGCCGCCTCGACCTTATCGCTCAGCAGGCCGTGCGCAAAAACCTCCTCAAAGGCAATTTCAGGATTGGCGTGAATCGCATGACTGGCTTCAATCAGCTCGTCGCCCATCGCGTCAATCGTATCGCATAATTGTTTTTTCAGTTTCGCAGTCATCTGTCCTATCCGATGGAAAACGGCATGCCCAATAGCATACCCGCATCAACGACCATAAGCTGACCCGTCACATGGGCGCTCATGCGGTTGGCGAAAAATAAAATCGGGCCTTTAATGTCTTCGGGCAGGCCAGCGCGTGCCATGGGTGTGTTGTCTTTCTGCGCGGCGGCGATTTTCCCGGCCACTTCAGCACCGAAGGCATTTTTAAACCAGTCCGTGCCGACAAAGCCCGGGCATACGGCGTTGACGCGAATATTATCTGGCCCGAGCGAACGCGCTAACGCCAAAGTGGTTGAGTTCAACGCGCCCTTAGAGGCGACATAGGCAACGGATGAGCCGATGCCGCGCACCCCTGCGACCGACGAGATGTTCACGATGGAGGGCGCGTCGGCTTTTTTTAAGTGCGGGTGCGCGTGCTTAATCATTTGATAGGGGCCAATCAGGTTAAGGGCATAGATTTCCTCGAAATCGGCCGCATCAAGCCCTTCGAGATTATCGTGTCCCATAAATTTTGTGGTGCCAGCATTATTGACCAAAATATCAAGCTGACCCCATTGATCTATCGCGGCTTCGACCAGTTTTTTGCAATTTGCATCCTCGGCGACATCGGCTTGCACGGCGATGGCATCGCCGCCGACTGCTTTGCACGTTGCCACAATTTCTTTGGCGGCGTCAGCATTTTGCGCGTAATTGATGATGACTTTGCCGCCGCCCTCGGCGATACCGATGGCCGCCGCTTGGCCAATACCTGCGGATGAGCCTGTGATAATGGCGACCTGACCCGAAAAATCCATAATGTTCTCCTTAACGCCCTTTAAATAGGGGGGCGCGTTTTTCCATAAAGGCTGTGCGGCCTTCCTTATAATCAGCACTTGCCAGACAGTTCGCAAGGTGTTTTTTCACCTCGGCTGCATCGGCGTGAGGATTATCAAGGATAAATTTTGACGCTTGCAAACTAAGCGGCGCATTGGCGCTGATTTGCTGGCTGAGGGCGTCGACTCCTGCGTCAAAATCGGCGGCGCTGGCCTGTGCGTGAATAAGCCCGATGCGCAAAGCCGTATCGGCATCGAGCGTGGCGGCGGTGAAGATAATCCGTTTGGCTTCGGCTGACCCGACAATCCGCGCTAATTGATGGGTCGCATTGGGCGGATAAGCCAAGCCTAGTTTGCCTGCTGGAATACCAAAGCGGCTATCATCGCGCGCAAAACGCAAATCGCATGCCGCCGCGATGCCCAATCCGCCGCCAATGCAAAATCCCTCAATCGCGGCCAGCGTTGGCACGGGGCAATCGGCGATGGCATCAAAGGCCGAAATCGTGGCTTGCTCGAAGTCTGTGTCAAAATTGGTGCTTTCTGGTTCAGCCAATGGCTCTTGAAACTGGCTGATATCAGCGCCAGCAACAAAGGCTTTGCCGCCAATGCCGCGCAGAATAATCAGCCGCATATCGTCGATGGCGGCTAGCTCTGCCATCAGGCCAGAAATCGCCTGCCATCCCTCAAGGTCGATGATATTGTGTTTCTCGGGCAAGTTAAACCGCACATGCCCGATGACCCCCGTCGCGGTGGATTCAAAACCTGCGATGAGCCGCGCCGCATTGGTGGCAATGGCCGTTGCGCCACGGGGAAGTAAATCGCTCATGCATCGCCCTTTTTGAAGAATGTGATGAGGTCGGAAAACACTTTGCTATCTTCTACCATAAAAAGATGCCCGCCTTCATAGAAAGTAAGCGTCGCATTTGGGATTTTCGTTTCTAACGCGCGCATGCTGTCGGGATAGGCGATGCCATCATAGCTGCCACCTGCTAACCATGTCGGGCAGGCGATTTTGCCGAGCCTGTCCCAACAATCATGGGTCGCGCGTGCGGCTAATTGCGCCGCACGGCCTTGCGCCCAGTTCGGCTCGTCCATAAAGGGGCGCATATCATTGCGGCGTTGGTATGTTTTCATATGGTCGGGGTTGGCGGCCAACCACTCATCGTCAATGCGCGTATCGTATAGCTTTATCAAATCCAACAGCGCTTCGGTTTTACTATCCTGCTTGACTGGGGCCAATGTGTGCAAAGGATAAGATGCACCCCCTGCGCCGCCAGACGAGGTACAAAACAAGGCCAATCGGCTTATTCTGTTGCCATGACGTATCGCCATTTCTTGACCGACCATGCCGCCAAAACTAATGCCCAACACCATGGCGTGGTCAATATCGAGCGCATCCATCAAGGCGGCGGCATCGTCGGCATAATCGGCCATTGTATATGCGCCGTCTGGTTTATCGGTTTGGCCAAGCCCGCGTTGGTCGAAGCTTGTGACGCGAAAAGCACTGGTGAGGGGACTGTGCATAATGTTTGGTTTGACCCGCAAATCTGCGCCCGAGCCGCCCAGTACGAGAACATCGCTGCCACGGCCTGCTTGCTCGTAGTAGATTTTTATGTCTTTTGTTTTGACGTGAGGCATGTTGAAACCAGCTTGCATGAGAATTGGTTAATGGTATCGTGAGCTTGCTTTGGGCGAAAGCCCCAAAAGGAAAATAGTGATGATAAAACCTGTAAAAGACATACATAGCCTTGACCCTGTTTGGTCGTCCATCAGAGACGAGGCGACGGAATTGGCCGAGCGCGAACCCGCCTTGTCGGGATTTCTGCACGGCACGGTTTTGAACTTTGAGACATTGGAGTTGGCGATTGCGTCGCATTTGTCTGAGAAGCTGACCAATTCTGAAATTGGGGTGCGCACTTTGGGCGAAGTTTTTGAAGAAGCATTTGCGCAAAACGATGAGTTTAGCGCTTCGGTGCGCGCCGATATTGTCGCTTATTATGACCGCGACCCCGCTTGCCGCACGCATCTTGACGCGGTGTTATATTATAAAGGGTTTCTGGCTTTGCAGGTTTATCGCGCCGCGCATTGGTTGATTTCGCATGAGCGTCGCGGCATGGCATTATATTTGCAGAACCGCGCTTCTGAGGTGTTTCAAGCCGACATTCACCCCGCAGCGCGTATCGGCAAGGGCATATTTATGGATCATGCCACGGGCGTGGTGATTGGCGAGACGGCAGTGGTCGGCGATGATGTATCCATGCTGCACGGCGTTACCTTGGGCGGCAGCGGCAAACAAGGCGGCGACCGTCATCCGAAAATCGGTAATGGCGTGCTGATTTCTGTCGGTGCCAAAGTGTTGGGCGATATCCGTGTCGGTGAATGTGCAAAAATTGGTGGTGGCTCGGTGGTGCTGACCGATGTGCCACCCTATACGACGGCTGTTGGCGTGCCGGCTAAAATTGTCGGAAAAGTCTCGTCGCCAGACCCGTCGCGCCAGATGGATCATAGTGTCGATGATAGTGGAGATATAAAATGAATAATGATGAAGTCATTCGTGTGCAGACCTATATGCGTCTGAAATTCGAAAACGAACAGCTAACCCTCAAACGCGGCGGCAAAGACGACATGATTGAAGTCTTTCTAGGCGACGAGTTTATCGGCACATTGTTCCGCGATGAAGACGAGGGTGAGGTCTCTTACGATTTCAATATGGCTATTCTCGAGTTCGATTTGCCGACGGTTTAATTATTCGTCCGCGCTGCGGCACGGAAATTGCGGATTAAGTCTTTGATGAGCCTGTCGGTGGCCTCCCATTCTGACAAATAAGCCCGCTTAAACGTGTAGCTTGCTTGCGCAGACTTGCCGATGTCAAATCGGCTTTCGCAGGATGCGTTTGGGTGCGTTTCGATATCGCAAATGATTAAAGCGGCGGTGGCGCGTTGCTCGCGTGAGCCAGCCGTCAGCGCGCGAAAAATCTCTTTATTGGCATAGGGCGAGGCGTCACGAAAGCGGAAGCTTTGTAAGCCATCATCGCGCACAGCACCCGTGCCAATAATATAGGGTTGGTAAAGCGCTTCAAAAATCCGCGCCTGCGCCATATCGCGCTGCATGGCACGCAGACTTATCAGAATTAATTGCGCATCTTTGCTTGTGTTCAGAAAACTATCGGCGGCGGCCTCGCGCCATGGCTGCATATCGGGCAAGAGAGCGTGTAGCTCTGCGTAGTCTAGCTCATTGCCGCGCCGCGTTTGCGCGTTGCGCGTGTAATGGGCAGGAATGGCAAACAGCGCACCGCCGACCTCTATCTGCACGCGGGCGGGGTCATTTGTCGGGGCATAAGATAGCCCGCGCAAATCTCGTATCGTCGGGCCAAAGTAAACGAGATAGACCAAGACGCCGCTGAGCAAAAACACACCCAGCATGACCAGAGGAATGTTCCAAATCGGCCATTCATCCTCAGCTATTATCCGCGACAATAAGCGTTTAATCATTGTTTCCTCTCGACAGCAGATTTTGAGTGTTTACCATGAGTGCTTGAAAAAGACGAAGCGTTTAATCAGTTAGGGGGGCAGATGTCACTTTATAGTCTCGGAGATAAAACACCGATTTTACCAGATAGCGGTCAGTATTGGATTGCGCCAGACGCACAAGTCATGGGCAATATCACGCTGCTAGAAAATGCCAGCGTGTGGTTTGGTGCTGTGTTGCGAGGGGATAATGAGATGATTACCCTTGGTGAAAATTCAAATGTGCAAGACGGCTCGGTGATGCATACAGATATTGGCTTTCCGCTTACAGTCGGCAAAAATGTAACTATCGGTCATCAAGCCATGCTGCATGGGTGTACGGTTGGCGATAATTCATTGATTGGTATCGGCGCGACGGTGTTAAACGGCGCGCGCATTGGTAAGAATTGCTTGATTGGGGCGCATGCGCTGGTCGGCGAAGGAAAAGAAATTCCAGATAATTCTATGGTGCTGGGGATGCCCGGCAAAGTGGTGCGTACACTTGATGAAGATAATGAGAAAATGATGATTGCGTCGGCATTGCATTATGTTGAAAACTGGCAACGCTACAAACGCGATTTAAAAGAAATAGGATAAGGTGATGATTGAAAAAGCTGATTATATAATTGTTGGTGCTGGTAGCGCAGGATGCGTGTTGGCGAACCGCTTGAGCGAAAGCGGCACGGATAGCGTATTGCTGTTGGAGGCAGGTCAAGAGGATAAAAATCTATTCATTCATATGCCGGCGGGTTATTCGCAAATTGTGCCAGAGCGCAGTGAATTGAATTATGGGTTTGAAACCGAAGCTGAACCAAATATGGATGGCCGCCAAATGTATTGGCCGCGTGGGCGTGGCTGGGGCGGGTCGTCCTCGATTAACGCGATGGTGTATATTCGCGGCAATGCGTGGGATTACGACCATTGGAACCAGCTTGGCAATACGGGATGGTCGTATGAAAGCGTGCTGCCTTACTTCAAGCGCGCCGAAGATTTCAACGGCGATGGCGACGAAGAATATCATGGCCACGGCGGGCCGCTCTCGGTGCAAAAATCCATCCGCACCAATGATGAATTGCTAGATGTGTTTGTCGAAGCGGGTCAGCAAGCGGGTATTCCGTTCACGCGCGATTTTAACGGCAAAAGCCAAGAGGGCGTATCGCGCTATGAGCATACATTGCGCGGGTCAAAACGGTGCAGCGCCGCGGTCGGCTATTTGCGCCCCGCGTTGGAACGTAAAAACTTGCACACACTCACCGAAGTAACCGTCGACACTGTGGTGTTCGAAGAAAAACGCGCGGTCGCCGTCACTTTTTCACAAAACGGCCAACGCCATACCGTCTATGCCAATAAAGAGGTCATCTTGTCGGCGGGCGCGATTAACTCGCCGCAGATTTTGCTGCGTAGCGGCGTCGGCTCCGCCGATGAAATCAAACCGCACGGCATCGATATGGTGCACGAACTGGCAGGGGTCGGGCAAAACCTACAAGACCATCTCGGCGTGGTGAGCCAGTTTGAATCGACACAACCCATCACATTGCACCGTTCGGCGGCGTGGTGGCGTACTCAATGGGCAGGTATTCAGTATCTATTATTTGGCACGGGCGATGCGTCCTTTCCACCGACGGCAGGGGGTGCGTTTTTCAAATCAAGCCCCGACAAGGCTGTCGCTGATATGCAGATTCACTACGTGTCTGTGGCAGTGCCAGACGTGCATGGGCGGGCTGATATTCCAACCGCGCACGGGTTTTCATCGATTGTGTATGGCTGTCGTCCAGAAAGTCGGGGCTATATTGCGCTCAAGACGGCCAATCCAGAAGATGCGCCCGCCATGCATCCGAATTATCTGACGGCAGAGCAGGATGTTATCGACACGCGCAATGGCTTTCGCATCACGCGGGATATTTTCATGCAGGCCGCCTTTGACCCCTATCGCGGGGCGGAGCTAAAACCCGGCCCCGATGTGAATGTCGATAATGATGACGAGTTGGATGCGTGGATTCGCGCAACGGGCGAGACGCTCTATCATCCTGTCGGCACGTGCAAGATGGGCAGTGACGCGATGGCTGTGACAAATGAGCATGGTCAAGTGCATGGGATGCAAGGCTTGCGGGTGATTGATGCGTCGCTCATGCCGACCCTTATCGGCGGCAACACCAACGCGCCCGTGATTATGATGGCTGAGAAGATTTCTGACCATATTCGCGGTCAATCATTTTTGCCGGCGCAGCAATTGGCAAGCTGATATGGCGCAGTTTGAGTTCTTCTATGATATTTCATCGCCGTGGACGTATCTGGCCTTCAGCCGCGTTGAGGCCATAGCGCAACGCTGCGGTGTTGACATTGATTTCAAGCCGATATTGGTTGGCGGCGTGTTTAATGCGGTCAATGAAACAGTTTATGAGGCGCGGTCTAATCCGCATCCCGTCAAGGGGCGGTATTATTTAAAAGACTTGCAAGATTGGGCGCGGTTTTGCGGTGTGGAAATTGGCAATCCGCCCGTGTTTCCGTTGCCTGCTGCCGGTGTGATGCGCGCGGCCTTATTGGCGCAAGATGAGGGCAAATTGGTGGCGTTTTCTAAGGCGGCGTTTCACGGCTATTGGGGCGCGTTGAAAGATATCAGTCAGCCAGAAGAATTAACCGCACTATGCGCAAGCGTTGGCATGGATGGCGCGGCGGTGGTGGCAGCAGTGCAATCTGATGAGGTGAAGGCACGCCTGCGTGCCAATACGCAAGAGCTTATCGAGCGGGGCGGGTTTGGCTCGCCGACAATGTTTGTCAATCAAACCGATATGTATTTTGGCAATGACCGATTTGAACTCGTCGAAGCTGCTCTGCAAAAGGCCGCGTCTTGAGCGAAAAACAGCCGATATTGCGCGTGCCTCTTATTGTTGTCGGGCTGTTGGCGGTGATGCTGATTTTTCAGCTGCTGATGGCGTATGGCGGCGGGGCGCAGCGCACTGAGTTGGTTGTCGCGCTTGGGCTGTTTCCCGCACGGATATTTGCTGAAGGGTTGGGTGGCCTACCCGGCACATGGGTGCAAGGCGTGATAAATCTATTCAGCTATTCTTTGCTACATGGCAGTTGGACGCATTTTATTTTGAACGCGCTTTGGTTGCTGGCTTTTGGGTCGCCTGTGGCGCGTCGTCTTGGGGGGCGCAAGTTTTTGTTTCTTTTTATGGCGTGTACCATGTTGGCGGGTCTGGGGCAGATTTATGCTGTGTCCTTTGAAAGCTATCTCATCCCGATTATCGGCGCGTCTGGTGGTGTCGCTGGATTGGTAGGGGCGGCATCGCGTTTTGTTTTTTCTGATATGCGTCTGCTTTCGCCAGAGGCGCAACAGCCTGAACGGCGCTTATTGCCGTTACGCGAAGTCCCGAAACAGCGTCCCGTGCTGATGTTTATCGCCATTTGGCTGATTTTGAATCTGGTTTTTGGTCTGTTGGGGCCTTATGGGCTGGCCAGTCCTGATGGGGCGGCGGTGAATGTCGCGTGGATTGCGCATTTGGTCGGATTCGTCGTTGGGCTGATTTTGATTGGCTTTATGGAAAAACCGCCGCTTTCTGCGTCTGGCGGGCCGGGAAATGTCGATTATGGCGACTGGAAAACGTAAAACTTGCAAGAAGTCCCTTTAGGTCGCATGCTAAGGGCAGATGAGAAAAGAGGGAGGTAAGTTATGACGATACAGCAGATTTTGAATACCAAAGGCGCGGATGTTATCGCCATTGACCGTGCGCAAAGCGTCAATGAAGCGGTGCAGTTGATGGATGAACGTCAAATTGGCGCACTGGTCGTGAACAATACGGCTGTTGGCTGTCAGGGTATTTTCACCGAGCGCGATGTGATGCGCGCATTGGCACGCACTGGCGTGGATGCGCTGGCCGAGCCAGTGAGTGAGCATATGACCGAGCGTCCGATGAGTGTCTCGACCGACACGAAAGTCGAGCAAGCGATGCAGATTATGACCGAAAAGCGGTTTCGCCATTTGCCGATTATGACGGGTACGTCGCTCTGCGGCATTGTTTCTATCGGTGATTTGGTGAATTACCGCATCAAGCAGACCGAGCGCGAAGCCAGCGCCTTGAAGCAATATATCGCAAGCAGTTAATTAGAGCTTGGTTGGGTTGGGCGCATCGCCATAAACTTCAGCAGGGTCGAAGACTTTTTCGTCTTCCTCATAGGCCAGCGCGACAGGCTGCGATGGCAGCGTGCCAGTCGGCAGGGAGCGATAAAAGCACGAGCGATACCCGACATGGCACGACGCGCCATTGCCCTCGACAGTAACCCGCAACCAAACGCAATCTTGGTCATCATCGATGCGCATCTCGGCGATTTTTTGCACCAGACCACTGGTCGCGCCCTTGTGCCAGATGGCCTCGCGTGAGCGCGAATAATAATGCGCCTCGCCGCTTTCGATTGTCAGTTTCAAGGCTTCTTCATTCATAAAGCCGTGCATGAGCAACTCGCCGCTAGCAAAATCGGTGGTGACAGCGGGGATGAGGCCATTGGCGTCGAATTTGGGTGCCAGAACATGGCCTTCTTCGACCTGTTCGATGGTTTCGCGGGGGGCAAAAGGTCCAGACATATGATGCTCCTAATGCCTTAGCGGTTAATCATGGCAAGGAAGCGCGCTTCCATTTTAGGGTCTTCGGTAAACACACCCGTAAATTGCGTGGTGATGGTCGCCACATCTGGCTTCTTAATGCCGCGTGTTGTCATGCATTGGTGTTTGGCATCAATCAAAATAGCAATGCCAGCCGGTTCAAGCACGCGCTGAATGCAGTCAACGATTTGGGCGGTCATGGTTTCTTGCGTTTGCAGACGCTTGGCGAAAATCTCGATAACCCGCGCAAGCTTCGAAATGCCAACGACCTTGTTGACTGGCATATAGGCAATATGAACTTTGCCCAGAATAGCCACCATGTGATGCTCGCAATGGCTTTCTAGCGCAATGTCGCGCAGCATCACCATATCGTCATAGCCTTCGATATCTTCAAAGGTACGCCCCAAGACTTCTTCGGGGTTTTCATCATAGCCAGCAAAGAATTCATTATAGGCATTGACCACACGCTTTGGGGTGTCAATCAACCCCTCACGGTCGGGGTTGTCGCCTGCCCACGCGATAAGCGTGCGGACGGCTGCTTCGGCTTCTTTTTGCGAAGGTTTTTTCACTTTTAAATCCCGTTCTCTATTTTTTGGCGTATTGCTGCCATCAACTCTTGCATCCATTGTTTTGCTCCGCTTCTATATGCCACGATATCCCAGAAAGCCTGCGATGTTAAATTTGCATAAGCTTTTGCGCGAATGCAACTTCTACTGCAAATACGCTTGCCGCGCAATGCAGGGGCAATTATGGTGCGCGCATGATGATTGAGCTTTACCTGCATAATAATTTAACCCGCAAAAAGCAGCTTTTTGAGCCGAATGATCCGTCTTGTGTGACAGTTTATGTTTGTGGGCCAACGGTTTACGGGGCAGCGCATATTGGTAATGCGCGCCCTGCTGTGGTGTTTGATGTGCTGGTGCGTGTGCTGCGGGCGGCCTATCCGAAGGTGATTTATGCCCGTAATATTACCGATATAGACGATAAAATCACTGCTAATGCGGCCAGCGAAGGGGTCGATATTTCCGATATTACGACGCGTTATCATGCCAAATATATCGACGATATCGGCGCACTGGGGGTTTTGCCGCCAGATATCGAACCCTTTGCGACGAAACATATCGCTGAAATACAGGCGATGATTAGCCGCTTGATTGACAAAGGACACGCTTATGAGGCGGAAAGCCATGTGCTGTTTGATGTCACGCAAGATGGCGATTATGGCAGCCTATCAGGTCGTGCGCGCGATGATATGTTGGCAGGCGCACGCGTTGAAGTTGCGCCTTACAAAAAAGATGCAGGCGATTTCGTGTTGTGGAAACCGTCATCGCCAGAGCAGCCCGGTTGGGATAGCGTCTGGGGACGGGGACGGCCAGGGTGGCATATCGAATGTTCGGCGATGATTGAAAAACACCTCGGCACGACCATTGATATTCACGGCGGCGGTGCTGATTTGCAATTTCCGCACCATGAAAACGAAGCCGCGCAAAGTCGCTGTGCGCATGGCGCGCCTTTGGCGAATTATTGGCTGCATAATGGTATGCTGAATATGGCGGGCGAAAAAATGTCGAAATCACTTGGCAATATCAAGCTGGTCGATGCGCTGCTCGCAGATGTGCCGGGGGAGGCTATTCGTCTTGCGCTGTTACAAGGCCATTATCGCCAACGGCTTGATTTCACCGCTGATTTGCTGACGCAATCGGTGAAAAATCTCGATAGGCTTTATGGTGCGTTGCGCGATGCAAGCGATATTGAGGCGGCGCATGTGCCTGCGCCCGAAGCCTTTATGGCGGCTCTGTGCGATGATTTGAACACGCCTAAAGCGATGGCTGAATTATTTGCGCTCGGC
Organism: Parvibaculaceae bacterium; assembly: GCA_965221415.1. Taxonomy (GTDB): domain Bacteria; phylum Pseudomonadota; class Alphaproteobacteria; order RS24; family RS24; genus UBA8337. The sequence goes on along the minus strand of OZ244887.1, from coordinate 1,287,310 downwards.
AAAAATGTCGCGTCGCCCGAAGGCAAGGGGGCGTTATTGGCAGCGGGCGAGATGATGGGGCTTTTGACGCAAGCGCCAGAGGATTGGTTTGCGGCGCAGCAGGGCGATGTCGATATTGACGAGGCGGCTGTTGATGCTTTGATAGCGGCGCGTAGCCAAGCGCGGGCGCGGAAAGATTTTGCCGCTGCCGATGCCGCCCGCGATGAGCTAATGTCTATGGGCGTGGCGATTGAAGACACTGCCGATGGCACGATTTGGAAATTGGCGAAATGAACGAATTATACAATCAGCGTATTTTAAAACTGGCGGCGGACATCTTGCACATCGGAGAACTTGATGCGCCCCAAGCGAGTGCCGATGCGGTATCGCGGCTGTGCGGCTCAAAAGTGCATGTCGAGCTATCTTTGGACGAAACAGGCAGGGTGAGTGCCTTTGCGCACAAAATCGAGGCCTGCGCTTTGGGGCAAGCCGCGAGCGCGGTGATGGCGCGCGAGATTATCGGCGCGACACCAGAAGAATTGCGCCATGTCGGCGATACGATGCGCGCCATGTTGAAGCAAAACGGGTCAGCACCGCAAGACTCGGCACGGGGGGGCAAATGGTCGGATTTAGAGGTGTTAGAGCCAGTGCGCGGGTTTAAAAATCGTCACGCATCGACGCTGCTGACGTTCGACGCGGTGGAAGACTGCCTCCGCCAAATCGGCGTTTAAAGCCCGAGCAGTGTGATTTTTATTTTATTGGTTTTCCCGACCTCGATTTTTTCAGCGTCGCGCACCGATTTTTTCACTGGCAGCAAATAGCTTTGATGCTGCTTGCTCGGAAACATCGAGGTTTTCCATTGGCTATCGCCGATTTGGGCGGAGACTTTCAAAGATTTAAAGCCGCGCTGAATATGGGTCGTGAAATAGCGCGCGTGGTCGCTCACCTCTTTTGGCAATGTCACAAAGAACCAGTCGGTTTTATTGCCCGACCAAATCCAGACTTCGCCATCAAATTGATATTCAAGAATGTCCATAAGTCTTTCTTCTTTTTCGTACACCGATTAGTATACGCATTATGATGCGCTCTATCGCCAAATTTATTGTCCTGCTGCCGATATATTTTTATCGGCTTTTTATCTCGCCCCTATTGCCGCCGCATTGCCGCTTTCAGCCGACATGCTCGCAATATGCGCTCGATGCGGTGCGCACCCATGGCGGTTGGGCAGGCCTATGGTTGACGATAAACCGCATAAGGCGGTGCCATCCGCTTGAAAAACTAGGCGCAGGGCATGGTTTTGACCCTGTGCCTGTTGCGATTTCGCGCACATCTTGGTATGCACCATGGAAAGTGAAATCCTCCGACTTGCCTACTGACTTGGATAAGAAATGATAACGCTGACTTTGCCCGATGGCGCGACCCGCCAATTTGATGCCCCCCTTGATGGTCATGCTTTTGCTGAAAGCATTTCCAAATCATTGGCGAAAAAGGCGCTCGCCTTGAAGCTCGATGGTGACGTGGTTGATTTGGCGACATCGATTACAAAAGATGCGGCGATTTCTGTTATCACCTCGGCTGATGAAGAAGGCGTGGATTTGCTGCGCCATGATTGCGCGCATGTGTTGGCCGAGGCCGTGCAGGAGCTGTTTCCCGATACGCAAGTGACGATTGGGCCGGTGATTGAGAACGGGTTTTATTACGATTTTGCCCGCGCCACGCCGTTCAGCCTTGATGACCTTGCGGCGATTGAAAAGCGCATGCACGCGATTGTCGAACGCAATGAGGAGATTACCCGCGAAGTGTGGGCGCGCGATGATGCCGTGGCGCATTTCCGCGAGATTGGCGAAGCCTATAAAGCTGAGATTATCGCGTCTATTCCCGCCGACCAAGAGGTGAGTATTTATCGGCAGGGGGATTGGAAAGACCTGTGCCGTGGGCCGCATTTGCCCTCGACGGGCAAGCTCGGCAAGGCGTTTAAGCTGACCAAATTGGCCGGTGCCTATTGGCGTGGCGATAGCAATAATGAAATGTTGCAGCGCATTTACGGCACATGTTGGGGCAATGAAAAAGATTTAAAAGCCTATCTGCACATGGTCGAAGAAGCCGAAAAGCGCGACCATCGCAAAATTGGCCGCGAAATGGATTTGTTCCACTTTCAAGAAGAAGCCCAAGGCAGCGTGTTTTGGCACCATAAGGGATATGTCATCTGGCAAGCGCTGGAACAATATATCCGCCGCCGCCTGAACGACCACGCCTATGAAGAAGTCAAAACACCGCAACTGCTCGATAAACGCTTTTGGGAGCAATCTGGCCATTGGGACAAGTTTCGCGAGAATATGTTTGTCGTCCCCGACGAAGTGCCGTCGCTGGAAGATGACGAGACGGTTATTTCTGGCGATGCTGATTTAATGGCCATCAAGCCGATGAATTGCCCCGCCCATGTGCAGATTTTCAAGCAAGGCATTAAGTCCTATCGTGACTTGCCTATTCGGATGGCGGAGTTTGGCTGTTGCCATCGCAACGAGCCGCATGGTGCGTTGCACGGGCTGATGCGGGTGCGTCAGATGACGCAAGACGACGCGCATATTTTTTGCCGCGAAGACCAAATTATTTCCGAGGCTGTCGATTTTTGCGGACTGGTGACGCAAGTTTATACCGATTTAGGCTTTGAGGATGTCTCGGTTAAATTGGCTTTGCGCCCTGATGCGCGTGCGGGCGAAGACGATGTCTGGGACCGCGCCGAGCAGGGCTTGCGCGATGCACTGAGCGAGGTCGGCCTCGCATGGGAAGAATTGCCGGGCGAGGGCGCATTTTACGGCCCGAAAATTGAATATCATCTGCACGATGCGATTGGTCGCACATGGCAGTGCGGTACGTTGCAACTCGATTTTGTGCTGCCCGAACGCCTCGATGCGGCCTATATCGGCGAGGATGGCAATAAGCACCGTCCCGTCATGCTGCATCGCGCGGTGCTGGGGTCGCTGGAACGGTTTATCGGGATAATGATTGAGAGCTATGCGGGCAAGTTGCCATTATGGCTCGCGCCTGAACAAGTGGTTGTGTGTCCGATAACCACCGAGGCCGATGGCTATGCCAAAGACGTGGTCGCGGCCTTGCAAGAACAAGGCTTGCGGGCGCGTGCGGATACGCGTAACGAAAAAATTAATTATAAAGTCCGCGAACATTCTTTGGCTAAAGTGCCGATTATTCTGGCGGTTGGTATGCGCGAGGCCGAGAGCAAAACGGTCTCTATGCGCCGCCTTGGCTCGAAAGAACAAAGCGTTATCGCCCTCGATGAGGCTGTGGGTGCGCTTGCAAGCGAAGCACTGCCCCCAGACTTGGTTTAGGCAGATTTAAAATCTTCTTTGGAACTCTAGCGTTATCAGTCGTCCGCGATGGAACATCGCGCCCGCGCTGATTTGCGAGATGCGCCGATGCCCTCGCGATAGGACAATCTCGATATCGCGGTCGGGTGTGTACCATGTCAGTTGATAAAGATGGCTGAGCGAAACATAGCCGCTTGTACTGTCTTCGAATTGATTGGTTTGCGACCCCGCTTGCCAATTCCCAAAGCCGATGCTGAAGCGATATTGACCGTGGCGTTGTTTTATTTTGCCGAGGCGCGTGTCGCCGAACTCAATTTCCTGTGTCACATGAAAGCGGCGAAAGCCAATTTTATCGGCCATCGCGAGTGTGACGTGTGTGCCGCTGCGCCATTTGTCGGTTTCGCGCCAAAGCGTCCCAAATCCGAGACTGGCGCGACGGTCGCGGTAAATGCCGTCCTCGGGCAGAAGTTTCTTGAGAACACGATAGCTGAACGGCGGCAATAAGCCAGTCGCCAGTTTCGGCGCATCAACCAGAAGGCCAATTTGTGCCGATTGGGTGATGCTCTTTTGGCCAGCGATGCTGTAAGTGCCATAGTCTAATTTCGCCGTCACGCTATAGGCATCACGCAGGCCGTGTTCCATTAGCAGACTGGTGTTTTCATCGCGCAACGGAAAGCTACCCGCGATAGCAGGAAAGACAATGTGCTGCTCATGCGTGGAATGATTGAGGCTCAATTTGGTTTCATCCATCGGCAACACCCACGCACCAGCCTGCGCGGTCGCACTGCTCAACAGGTAAAATAAACAGATAAGTTTAGTTTTCTTATTTTCAGTCATTTGACAATCTGGGAGTCCAAGGATAAGCCAGAACCACATTTTTAAATAGGATTAGTTATGAGCGCGACTGCAATATTAGAGTTTTTAAAAAACCGCCGCTCGGTTTTAGCACGCAACATGACAGCCCCCGGCCCGACCCGCGACGAGTTACGCGATATGTTGCAAATCGCCGCGCGCGTTCCTGACCATGGTAAATTAGTGCCGTGGCGTTTTGTTGTGTTGGAAGGCGATGACCGCGATGCTCTGGGTACGATTGCGGCTGCCGCTTTGGGTGATGAGGACGAGGCGCAATTTAGCCGTGCGCCTTGCGTGGTGGCGGTTTTGGCGTGTCCGTGTGCGCATCTTAAAATTCGGCGCAGCGAAATGATTTTATCGGCTGGCGCGGCGTGTATGAATTTGCTGATTGCCGCGCAAGCCTCTGGCTATGCCGCGCAATGGCTGACGGGTGCGCCGGCTTATGAAGCCTCGGTGCTTCGCGCTTTGGGCGGCGACCCTGATACTGGCGATGAAATTGTCGGGTTTATTTATATGGGGACAACTTCAGAAAGCCCGAGCGACCGCGTCCGTCCAGAGTTGGATGATATCGTGCGCTTTGGTTTATTATGAACGCGCTTGTCCAAGATACCAAAACGCTGCTGAATCTGGCTTGGCCAGTGGTGATATCGCGCGCAGGCATTTTGACCCTCGGCATCACCGATACGGTGATGGTGGGGCGGTATGCGTCTGACCATTTGGCCTATCTTGGCATCGGTATGGTGCCGAGCAATATTTATATTCTCATCTTGCTTGGCCTGCTGATGGGAACGCCCGTTTTGGTGTCCAATTATTATGGCGCGAAGCAATATAAAAAAACGGGTGAAGTCTGGTGGCACGCGCTGCCGTGGGCGTTAGCGCTTGGTTTCATCGGCATGGTGGTGTGTTTTTTCGGCGAAACATTTTTGTTAGCCACAGGCCAAACCCCCGAACTTGCCGAAGCGGGCGGACGGATTTCTATTATCGCTGGCCTGAGCCTGCCGTTTGCGGCGGTGCATATGATGACGGGGTTTTTCCTCGAAGGCATCCGCAATCCGCGCCCCGGCATGGTGATTATCATTGGGGCTAATATCATCAATATTTTCGCTAATTACACGCTGGTTTATGGGCTTTACGGTATGCCAGAACTGGGCGCGGAAGGCTCGATTTGGGCGACGTTTATCGTACGCCTCATGCAGGTTGCGTCGATTTTGGGCTATGTTTGGTTTTTCTTAGACCACGAAAAATATGGACTTCGCCGCCCTAAAATAAGCTGGGCGGGCGGGCGTGCATTGCGCCGCATCGGATATGCGTCGGGCATTTCGATGGGGCTTGAAAACACAGCGTTTAATGTGCTGATTTTATTTGCAGGGTTTCTCGGCACGGTGACGGTGGCGGCGCATGTGATTATGCTTAACGTGTTCGCGCTGTTTTTTATGATTGGGTTAGGCTTTGGCGTGGCGACATCGGTGAGCGTTGGCAATGCGTATGGCGCGGGCGATATGCACGCCGTCAAGCGTTGGGCGTGGTTAGGGTTAAGCGTGCAGAGCATCGTGATGGCCGTGGCGAGTATTATTATGTGGGTTTGGGCGACAGAGATGACGCAATTCTTCACGCGTGACCCGATGGTTGCGCAGCTTGCGGCGGCGCTTCTTGCATTTGTAGCACTTGGCGTTGTTTTTGATACGGGGCAATCGCTTTTGGCACTGTCTTTGCGGGCGCGTGGTGACACATGGATGCCGACGCTCATCCATTTTGTCTCATATGGCGTGCTGATGATTCCGCTGACTTATATGATGATTTACACCTTTGAGCGCGGCGCATTAGGGCTAGCAGACGGCATTGTTCTGGGCGCGTTGATACCCTTTGCATTGGTCACGTGGCGATATTATTGGCTCGATAAAAGAGCGACCCGCTAGCTCTTATGTTGGCGGACAATCTTGCTGTCGAGAAAGTTCTGGCAGGTTTCTTTATCCATGCCGAGTTCTTGCAAAATAGTGATTGTGTCCGCGCCGATTTCGGGTAATGGGCCTTTCGGGTCGGTGTTGTCGTCGCTAAAGCGAATGGGCGATGCGATATTCTTGTAGCTCGTGCCATCGTCTTTCGGCATATCGACAAACACCCCTGCGGCATGCATTTGCGGGTCTTCATAGGCTTGCGCGAAACTCTGCAAAGGCGACCAAATAAGCCCTGCGGCATCTAAAATGGGTTTCCATTCGTCGAGGGTCTTGGTGATAAAAGCCTCGTCCAAGAGCGCAATCAGCGCTTCGCCATTATGGCGACGGTCGCGCAGTGAGCCAAAACGCTCATCGTCAATCAGCTCAGGGCGACCAACGGCTTTGGCGACATCTGGCCAATCGGGTTCGCTAGGACGCGCATTGATGAACAACCAATGCTCGTCTTTTGTTTGGTAAAAATTATTAATCGCGACAATGGCGGCATCACGAGGGCGCGAGCGCGCAATGCGGCCATAGCGCAAATAAGTGCTGTAGTCGCAGCCCATCGCATAGGCGGCAGAGCGCACAAGCGAGCTTTCCACCAACGCTCCTTTGCCAGATTTTTGTGCTTTCAGTAAGGCTGCCAATATGCCGCTTGCCGTTGCAAGGCCAGTGACATGGTCGCCTGCTGCGGTGCGCAAAGGCGCGGGCGCTGAGCCTTTAGGGGTCATCATCCAGCCAAATCCTGATTTTGCCCAAAAAGCGGCGGTATCAAATCCCGGCTTGTCGGCTTCGTCGCCTTCGAGGCCAAAGCCCGTGACGCTTGCATAAACCAGTTTGGCGTTAATTTTGCTGAGCGTGTCGTAATCCAGACCCTGCTCGCTCAACTGAGTGGGGCGCACATTGGTTAAGAATACATCGGCATCGGCGACGAGCTTGCGCACGATATCGCGGCCTTCCTCGGTGCTTGTGTCGACAGCGATAGCGCGTTTGCCGCGATTATCAAGCGCCGATACCGGATTATCAGGATAATCGTCGGTCATCGCACTGGCGTAATATTGCCGCATCGGGCAGCCGCCAATCGGCTCGACTTTAATCACTTCCGCGCCCCAATCGGCCATAATGCCGCCCGCTGCGGGTGCTGCGATATAGGTCGCCATTTCAATAACTTTAAAGCCTTCAAGCATGGTCACATCTCCCGTTTGGGGTTAACCTAAACGCAGGGAGCGCAAAAAATCAATGACCGATGATGAAATAAGAAAAACCCTCGAGGCCAAACGCGCAGAGCTTGAAGCACTGATTGACCAAACCGCCGATGACGCAACGCCTGTCGAATTAGACCAGACGCAGCAAGGTCGGCTTTCGCGCATGGATGCTATCCAGCAGCAGGCGATGGCGCACGAAACGCTGCGTCGGCGCAAGCAGGAGCTACAGCTTATCGAGGCGGCTTTCACGCGTCTGGCGGCGGGTGAGTATGGCTATTGCGTCACGTGCGGAGAAGCCATCGAGCCGGCGCGGCTTTCGCTTGACCCCGCGACCGCTTTTTGTATCGCGCACGCCCGCTAGAAAAAAATTGCATCGACACGAAGCGCACTTTATCACCTGAGCATGAGTTATTTTACATTCATTGGACACCATTATCGATTTTTGCTTTTTGGCTTTTTGATGATGGGGCTGTCTAATTTTGGCCAGACGTTTTTTATCGCGCTGTATAGTGCCGAATTGCGCAGCGCGTTTGGCTTGAGCAATGCGGGCTTTGGGGGTTTGTATTCGGCCATGACATTGCTGAGTGCTTTGGTGATGGTTTTTACAGGTCGCTTTATCGATAGCTGGCGGCTGCGTCATTTTACGTTGTTTGTATTGGTCGGACTGGCGGTTGGCTGCATTGTGATGGGGATGGTGCAGCATATTATCGGACTGGCGGTGGCGTTGTTTTTGCTGCGCCATTTTGGGCAAGGGCTGTCGTCGCATACGGGCATCACCGCAACGGCGCGCGCGTTTGATAAAAATCGCGGACAGGCGACTTCATTAGTGCAGTTGGGGTATTCAAGTTTTGAGGGCTTGTTGCCCTTGACGGCTGTGTTGGTGATGGCGTGGATTGGGTGGCAGCAAAGTTGGTTGCTCTATGCTTTGGTTTTGGTGATGGTCGCCATACCGTTGCAAATGCTGTTGGTCGGTGCCGAACCTGATGCGGCGAAAAACCAGTCAGACGAAGCCGCCGCCGAGGCGCAAACTCCGAGAGCCATGGATAGGCGGGCGATGCTGCGCGACCGACGGTTTTATATGATGATGCCGCTTCATCTTGCGCCGCCGTTTTTACTGACGGGTATGTTTTTTCATCAAGTGCAATTGGCCGATGTGCGCGGCTGGCACATCGAGACATTGGCAGCGGCTTTCAGCTTCTATGCATTTTTTAAAATTATCGTTTCTTTGTTGGCGGGGGTGTTGATTGACCGATATTCGGCAGTGCGCTTGGTGCCATTTGCGGCTGTGCCATTGGTCATGGCGTTTGGCCTTTTAGTGTCGCCAAATGATAGCGCGCTGATGCCGTTTATTTATATGGGGCTTATCGGGGCTAATCTGGGGATGGTCGCGCCGATGCGCGGTGGTTTGTGGGCAGAGCTTTTCGGCACGAAACATCTTGGGGCTATTCGGTCTTTGGTCTCGCCGATTGTTATTATGTCGACGGCGGCGTCACCTGTTCTGTTTGGTATCGCGTTGGATGCTGGCATTGGTTTCGAAACGCTTGCTCTAGCGAGCATTGTATTTATTGCCGTTGCGAGCTTACTTGCGTTTCTGGTGCCAGACGATAAACTCTCGACATGAGCAAAGATGAATTGATTCCAGCGGCCACCGTGATGATGCTGCGCGATACACCGCAAGGGCCGGAGGTATTTATGGTCGTGCGCCACCACGAGATTGATTTTGCGTCGGGCGCTCTGGTGTTTCCGGGCGGCAAAGTCGACCCCGATGATTTCGATACGGCACTGCGCGACCATTGCGCTTTGAGTGATGATTTTGACGATAAAGAACTGGCTTTGCGCGTTGCGTCCATTCGCGAGTCGTTTGAAGAATGCGGTATTTTACTGGCACGCGAAAAAGGCGCGACGGATATTGTGTCGGCGGAACGGCTAAAGCAATTTGATGACTGGCGTGCGCGGTTCAACGAGGGCGAGGCGACCATGTTGCAGTTTGCCGAGGCGGAAAATCTGGAATTTGCGGTTGATGCGTTGGGGTTTTATGCGCATTGGATTACCCCAGAAATGATGCCGCGTCGGTTTGATACGTATTTTTATATGGCGCGCGCCCCGCACGACCATGTCGCGCTGCATGATGGCGGCGAGAGCGTCGATAGCGTTTGGATTACCGCCAAGCAGGCATTGGCCGATGCCGATGCTAAAAAGCGCACGGTGATTTTTCCAACGCGGATGAATATCGAGAAATTTGCCGCTTATACCAATGTCGATGACGCATTGGCGGCGTGTAATGATGTGGTGACGGTGACGCCGTTTTTGGAAAAGCAAGGCGATAAGACGTTTCTGCGGATTCAACCCGAGGCGGGTTATGGCGACCCGCGCGAGGATGTCACGCGCGGTCTCTAGCCTATGGCAAAAACTGCTCGGTCAATATGCGCTCGTCGAGGCTTTGGTCTTTGTCGAACAGCATGAGCATTTCGTGTTTTTTTGATTGCTTGATGCTGACATCCACGACATTGCGGAACTCATTATGGTCTGCCACGGCGCTGATGGGGCGCTTGTCGGCTTCGAGCGCGGTGAAAGTGACCTCAGCCGTTTCAGGCAAGAGCGCACCGCGCCACCGACGTGGCCGAAACGCCGATATAGGGGTGAGTGCCAGCAGCTTTGCATCAATGGGCAAAATCGGGCCATGCGCCGATAGATTATAGGCGGTCGAGCCTGCGGGGGTCGCCACCAATGCGCCATCGCAAATCAGCTCTTCCATCCGCGATGTGCCATCGATGGTGATTTGCAGCTTCGCCGCTTGCGCCGTCATCCGTAGAAGCGAGACCTCGTTAATCGCAAGGGCAGTGTGAACCGTGCCGTCCGTATCGGTCGCGCTCATTTGCAACGGGCGCAGCAAAGCAAGCTTGGCCTCGGCGATGCGGCTGGGCAAATCTTCCTCGTCAAATCGGTTCATCATAAAACCGACCGAGCCATGGTGCATCCCGAAAATCGGCTTCGCCTGATCCATAAACTGATGCAGGCTCGATAGCATCAGCCCGTCGCCGCCCAGTGCGACAATAATGTCAGCCTCGTCAGGCGACACGCCATCATAGCGCGCCTGCAAAGCATCGCGCGCCGCCTCCGCTTGCGGATGGGTGCTGGCGACAAAAGCCAGTTTTTTTATCTGCGTTGCCATTTCATCGGTGTTGTAGCACGATAATGTATGAGTAAACCGTTTATTTTGAGCATCGACCAAGGCACGACATCGTCGCGGGCATTGGCGTTTGATAAATCTGGCGACCTAAAAGCCACCGCGCAAGCTGAATTCACGCAGCATTTTCCGCATGACGGATATGTGGAGCATGAGGCGCATGAGATTTGGCAAACCACGCTTTCTGTGTGCCGCAAGGTGATTGACCAACTCGGGGGGCAGAACTTTGCGGGCATCGGCATCACCAATCAGCGCGAGACATCGGTGGTGTGGGAGCGTGCGACAGGCCGTCCCATTGCATCGGCGATTGTTTGGCAAGACCGCCGCACAGCAGAGCTTTGCGCTACGTTGAAGCAGGCGGGTCACGAGCCAATGATTACCGAAAAGACGGGGCTGCTGCTCGACCCTTATTTTTCGGCCAGCAAAATAGCTTGGTTGCTCGACAATGTTGATGGCGCGCGCGCGCGTGCAGAAGAGGGCGCGTTGGCGGCAGGCACGATTGATAGCTGGCTGGTTTGGCAGTTGACGGGTGGGGCGCATCACGTCACCGATGCTAGCAATGCGGCGCGCACGAGCTTGTTCAATATTCATACTCAAAACTGGGATGATGATTTGCTCGTGTTGTTTGATGTGCCGCGCGCTATCTTGCCCGAGGTGAAAGATAATGCCGCCGATTTTGGCACGACGACACCCGATGCGCTTGGCGTTGCGCTGCCGATTTTGGGCATGGCGGGCGACCAACAGGCTGCGAGCATCGGTCAGGCGTGTTTTCAATCGGGCATGATTAAATCGACTTATGGTACGGGCTGTTTTGTGTTGGCGAATACGGGGGCGCAAGCGGCATCGTCGCATAATCGGCTGCTGACAACGATTGCCTATCGCTTGGATGGCGTGCCGACTTATGCGCTGGAGGGGAGCATTTTTATGGCCGGCGCGATTGTGCAATGGCTGCGCGATGGCTTGGGGCTTATCGATATGGCATCGGATACGCAAAAACTTGCGGAAGCTGCCAATCCTGACAGCACGGTTGTTTTGGTGCCGGCTTTTACGGGGCTTGGTGCGCCGCATTGGCAACCCGATGCGCGTGCTGCGTTTTTTGGCATGACGCGTGATACGCGTGCGGCTGATATTGTGCGTGCCGCGTTGGAATCGGTGGCACTGCAAACGGATGATTTATTGGTGGCGATGGGTGATGATATGGCACGCGCTGGTCTCGATGTGCCGCCGCGTTTGCGAGTCGATGGCGGCATGGTGGCCAATGACTGGCTGTGTCAGAGCTTGGCTGATTTATGCGATTGCCCAATTGACCGCCCTGCCATGACCGAAACCACGGCACTGGGCGCGGCCATGTTGGCGATGTTACAGCTTGGATGGTATGAGAATCTTGAGACTCTGGCCGAAAGCTGGGCGTTGGAAACGCAATTCACCCCGCGCATGTCGCCCGACAAGCGCGATATGAAACGCGCGGGGTGGCAGGAAGCTCTGGGGAAAGTTTTGCGCAAGAATAATTGACAAGTGCGCTATTTCAGCCCACTTTGTGTGAGAATGAGTTAAGGGAGATAGATATGTCTGCAGCAGAACAAATTACCAGCGTCAAAGATATGGTCAGCGCCGAAGAATGGCAGCTGCGCGTTGATTTGGCAGCGACTTATCGTTTGGTCGCTTTGCACGGATGGGACGATTTGATTTTCACGCATATTTCTGTGCGTATTCCGGGACCAGAGCATCATTTTCTGATTAACCCCTACGGCATGTTGTTCGAAGAAATCACCGCGTCGAGTCTGGTGAAAATCGACCTCGAAGGCAATATCGTGATGGACAGTCCATATTTTGTGAACCCCGCAGGGTTTACCATCCATTCGGCCTTGCACGAAGCACGCGAAGATGCACAGTGCGTGCTGCATCTGCACACAGATGATGGTGTCGCCGTTTCGGCTCAGCAAGAGGGTCTGCAAGCCTTATCGCAACAAGCGATGCTGATGCAACCGCACATTGCGTATCATGATTACGAAGGCGTTGCGCTCAACCATGATGAGCGCGAGCGTCTGGTCGATGATATGGGCGATAAGCACATTATGATTTTGCGCAATCACGGCACATTGACTGTTGGGCAAAACTGCGCCATGGCGTTTTTGTCGATGTATTTTCTTGAGCGCGCTTGCTCGGCACAAGTCAGAGCGTTGACCGCTAAGACGACCCAACCATCGCAAGCGGCCTTGGATACGACGGCGGAGCAATCGCAAGCGTTCGTCAAGCCCGGCATGGATGCACTGGCGTGGCCGGCTCTGCTGCGCAAACTTGACCGCACAGACCCGTCTTTCCGTGACTAGAGCGGCGATTTTTGTCGTGATGGGTGCGCTGATATTTGCGCCCGCCTCTGTGTCCGTTCAAGCACATGAGGCTGGCACCTATGAAAGCCCGATTGTCGAAAGTCGCGTTAAACGCTTCAAGCAAAGCGGCGGCGATATTCAGGCGATATTTAAACAGCATCTTCCTGCGGGTAATTTTGCAGCCATCGAAGCCGCCGCCAAGCGATTGGCTGTCTGGGCAGATGAGATGCCCGCGCAATTTCCGCAAGGCAGTGAAAGCGTTGGGGCGGATGATGATATTTGGGATGATTTTTCAGATTTTGAGGCCAAAGCTGCCGCGATGGGGGTCGCTGCGCACAAGCTGAGTACGGCGGCGAGGTTAGCCGATAGTGGACAAGCGGCGGCGGCAGCAAAGCGGGTCGGGGCGACGTGTAAAAGCTGTCACCAAGAGTATCGTATTAAGCATTAGCCAAAATTCGGCGTTACCAACGATAGGCTGAGGCTGCTTGCGAGGCATAAAGCGAGCAGCAAAACGCCGCAAACTGTTTGCCGCGTGGTTGGCCGTACGGTTGGCTTGTGGAGCGATGCGCCGCCTGTCACCATGCGCCCGCCTGTCACCATACGAAAGACAAGTTTTTCGCCAAGCCAGAACCGATGCACGATAATCGCCACAACATGCAAAGCGACAAGCGGGATAACCAGAATATGCAGGCTTTGATGCCAACTGCCCATTGGCGCGGCAAGATGCGGGGCTATTAAAAGTGTCAGTGGCGCGTCGTATAAAATATCGTCGCCTGTCCAAAGCCCCGTCACCGCCATGCTCCCCATCAGCATCAGCAGCGCGATAACCGCCACCCCGCCGAGGGGATTATGCCCGTCAGTCGGGGTGCTTATCCGCCGTGCGAGCATGTCGCGGGCATAGCCGAGAATAACAGAGAGAGGCTTTAGAAAATGCGCAAAACGCGCCGTTTCATAGCCCACAAATCCCCAAATAATCCGAAATATAATCAGCCCCAAAGCGGCGAGGCCGAATAATTCATGCGCTGCCAGATTGCCGCGTTCGCCGCTAATATGGCTGCCGATAATGCTCACGACAAAGCCCCAATGGAACAGGCGCGTTGGTAAATCCCAAACCATCAGGCGTCGAATAAAGCTGTAAGGTGCTGCGCGTCAGGCATATCGGGTTTGCCGATGAGAACAAAATGGCCAGATGGCGTGCCGTCAAATGGCTCAAAATTGATACGCCCGCCCGCATAATGCAGCACATAAGTGCCATCATCATCGTGTAGCACGCCCTTGGCACGCAGCACATGTGGGCGTAGTTGTTTGATTTTATTAGCTAATTCTGCGCGGCGCATACCCCCGTGCAAATGTCCCGACCAACTCGTAAGCCCATGCGTTTCTAAGGGCTGAGGGCGCGGGGTCGGCATCGTGCCGCGCAAGCCGAGGATGACATCAATCGGCAATTGCCCGTGGATGACACGCGCCTGCGGCACATTGGGGTGGGCGGCCATGAGTTCTGCTTCAATCGCTTCTGTTTCGGCTTTATCGGCAATGTCGGATTTTGCGATGAGCAGCATGTGTGCTGCGTTGATTTGGTTGGCGTAATTCTCGGCCAGATACGGGTCGTCTTTGTGGCTGTTATGCGCGGCGGCATCGACCAAAGTCACAATGCCATCGAGGCGCAGCTGCGGGTCGACGGCGGCATAGGCTGCGATGCGGGCGGGGTCGGCGACACCGCTTGCTTCGATGATGATATGGTCGGGTGCGGGGCTTTGGCGCATAATCTCGGCCAGTGCGCGCATCAAATCATCGCCGATGGAACAGCATACGCAGCCATTTGTCAGCTCAATCTGGTTGCCTTGTTGGGCGGCAATCAATTCGGCATCAATGTTGAGCGCGCCAAAATCATTCACCAAAGCGGTGATGTTACGGCCTTCTGATTGCGTCAGCAAATGGTTGAGCAGACTGGTTTTGCCACTGCCCAAAAACCCAGCGATGATGGTCATGGGAGTTTTCGTCATGCGTCACGGCCTTGATTGAGGTGTATGTGACCGTCAACGATAGTGCCGATGACGCTGATATCTTTCAGCTTTTCGCCGCCGACTTCGATGGGGTCTTCGGCAAGAATGGCCATATCGGCGCGTTTGCCCACTTCGAGGCTACCGATTTCTGTGTCCATTTTGAGCGAATAGGCAGCACCCATGGTGATGGCGTAGAGGGCTTCTTCGAGCGATATTTTCTCGGCATCGCCGCCGAGTGTGACGCCAGATTCGGCGCGACGATTGACGGCGCACCAAGCGGTAAAAAGCGGCGCGAGGGCGGTGACGGGCGCGTCTGAATGGATGGCGAGCGGCACGCCTTCGGCCAAGCAGCCGCCGGCATCGTCGAGGCGTGCGGCGCGTTCTGGCCCCATGGTGATGGTGCGGTGTTGGTCGCCCCAATAATATAGATGATTGGAGAATAGATTGACCCCGACACCGAGCGATTTCATCCGTTTGAAATGCGCCCGCGAGGCCATTTGGCAATGCTGCAAAGTGTGGCGATGGTCGCCCCATGGATGGGCACGCAAGGCGGCTTCAATCGCATCCATCGCGACTTCGGTGCATTCGTCGCCATTGGTGTGGATGTGGCACTGAAAGCCTGCCTCGGTAAAGGCAAGGAGGTATTCGCGCAGGCGGTCGGGTTCGATATACCACAGCCCGTTTGGTGCGCCGTTGAAATAATGCGGCCATTTGAGACGCGCACTAAACCCTTGAATCGACCCATCGGCGACAAATTTAACCAGCGAAAAACGCAGCTTATCTGTCTGCTTGCTTTGCAAGTCTTGCATGCGCGCGACCCCCTCGGCGGGGGGACGACCCGACCCCTGATACGCCACGACGAGGCGCATCGGAAAGCTGTCGGCATCGACGGTTTCGCGCATCGCTGTCTCAGAGCCTTCGGGCATTGGGTTGACCAAATCCGTGCAGGTGGTCACACCCGTTTGGCGCGCGACATTGGCAAAATTAATCAGGGTTTGCGGCGAAGACGCCGCCGCCAGCAAATCAATATCCGTGGTGCGCATCGCCATATACATACCAAGCTGACCAAGAAACTCGCCCGTTGGCGCACCATTCTCATCGCGGCGAATAAACTCGCTATTATCGGCATTCTTTATATCGGCAGCGTCCATAATAAAGCTGTTGGCGGTCAGAATATGCAAGCTCGCATGTAGCACAGTGACGGGGCAATCGGCCGATACCGCATCGAGGTCGGCAGCACTCATTCGGCGGCCTTCGAAATAAATCGGGTCAAACCCCCAAGCGATAAGCGGTGCTGTTTTGTCATCGCGCGCGGCGTGGATTTCTTTCATCCGCGCCACCACATCATCAATCGACTTCAGCCCCGGCCAGATTGTACCATCAGGCCCTTCGCGGTCGTAATAACCGACATAGTGATAATCCCAAAACAAACCCTCCATCATATGCGCATGGCCTTCGATAAAGCCCGGCAGCAAAGTGCGTTCGGCAAAATCAGTGTTGAGCTGCAAAGGTCCCCACGCATCCTGCCAAGTCTCGATGTCATCGCTTGTCCCAACGCCCAGAATATAGCCATCGCGCACGACAATATGCGTCGCATGCGGCTGGTGGACATCCATCGTGCGGATGGATTTCGCCTGATAAATAATGCTCACTTGTGTCTCCCCCGTTAGACATCTAGCCTAACATTGAAGCAGCACAAGGCAAGTGCTAACAAATTAGTAAATAGGGTGCTTGTTTCTTGCAGCAGCTTGCGCCAAAGTGCAAAAAACTTTCAGGAGAAGAATATGCAATTACTCGGCGCACCCCTATCCCCCTTCGTTCGTAAAGCCCGCATCGTCGCGGCTGAAAAGGGCATTGAGTATGATTATGACCCGCGGCCAAGTCCGCTTGGCTGGCCAGAAGGCTATGAGAAAATCAACCCCTTAAAGCGCATTCCGTCGCTTTTGCCAGATGCCAACAATCCCGATTTTGCGATTAATGATAGCTCGGCGATTTGTGCTTATTTCGAAAAACTAACCCCAGACCCATCGCTCTACCCGCAAGAGGCAACGGCGTATGGTCGCGCCTTGTGGATTGAAGAAGTCGCCGATACAGAACTGGCCAACCAGATTGGCCTCGGTGTCTTTCGCCCGATATTCTTTAACATAGCAAGCGGCAAGCCTGCTGACGTTGACGGTGCGATGCATGGGTTTAAAAAACTGGCGGGTGTCTTGCTGCCCTATTTGGACGGACAACTTGGCGATAATGACTGGTTTGCTGGCGATGCTTTTTCGATTGCGGATATTTCGGTGACATCGCAATTGATGAATTTGGATATGGTGGGCTTTGCCGTGCCGACCGACCGCTTTGCTAATTTGCGCGGACATTATGAACGCTGCTTGACGCGGCCTTCGATTGCAGAGTTTGTCAATCAAGACAAAAGCTTTATTGAAAAATCGGGGATGACGATATCTCGTCAAATTGATTAAGGAGACAGCAATGGCTGAGTTTCAAGTTCACAAAAACGATATCACCAAGACGCGTCTGGTTGAGGCGGGCAGTAGCGCCGATGATTTTGCGCTGATGGATGGCGAGATTCTGGTGGCCATCGAACGGTTCGCCTTTACGGCGAATAATGTGACCTATGGGGCGATTGGCGAACAAGTTGGCTATTGGCAATTTTTCCCGCCAAGCCTTGCGGCCGATGATGATGCCGATTGGGGCATGGTGCCGGTTTGGGGATTTGCCACTGTGGCGAAAAGCAATCATTCGGATATCGCGTCTGGCGAACGGTTTTACGGATATTTCCCGATGGCGACACATTTGAAAATGCTGCCCGTGCGTGTCTCGGATGACCGCTTGGTCGATGGCGCACCGCATCGGGCTGACTTACCTGCGGTTTATAATAGCTATGACCGCCTTGGGTCAGAGGCAGGACAAGCTGAAGCAGATGGCGCACGCGCATTGTTGAACCCGCTTTATGGCACGTCATATTGCCTGTGCGATGCGTTGCAGGAGCAGAATTATCACGAGGCGACGCAGGTGGTTATTCTGTCCGCTTCGAGCAAAACAGCCATTGGCCTAGCCTATGGCTTGTCGCAAATTGAAGGCGCGCGTCCGCGGATTATCGGTCTTACTTCGGCAGGCAATGTGGCGTTCACACAATCGGTTGGCGCGTATGATGAGGTGATTGGCTATGACGCGCTCGGCACGCTGGCCAATGAGCCATCGGTGTTGGTCGATATGTCGGGCAATCGCGCGGTTATCGGTGCGGTGCATGGCGCGCTGGGCGATAATATGCGGTGGTGTCACAATGTTGGCCTGACGCATTGGGACGATAGCGATACGAAAAACGACCCCGCCGCCGCGCAGCTTATTCGCGAACGCAGCGAGATGTTTTTTGCCCCAGGGCATATTCAGCGTCGTGCGGCTGAATGGGGCGCGGCTGATTTCAATGCGCAAGTCGCAGATTTTCTCAGCGGGGGCATTGCTCATGCGCGTGGTTGGATGGACATTAAAGAGACGCAAGGGCTGGATAAATTCAGCCCGATTTATGAGGCCGTTGTGCGCGGTGACATACGCGCCCATGAAGGGCTGATTATTCTGCCGTAAATGAAAGGTTAGGCATATGAGCGATAGCAAAATAGTTTTACATCATCTGGAATATTCGCAATCTTTCCGCATTCTTTGGTTGCTCGAAGAAATGGGGCTTGCGTATGAATTGAAGCGGTATAATCGCGACACCAAAACGCTGCTCGCACCGGCGGATTATAAAGCGATATCACCGCTGGGGACAGCGCCTGTTATCACCCATGGCGATTTGGTTTTGGCCGAAAGCAGCGCGATTATGGATTATTTGGCTGACCTTGCACCCGATTGTGGTTTGCGGCCTGAGGCAGGTCACGCGGATAGGTCGCGGTATTTGTTTTGGTTTCACGCCGCGCAAGGCTCGCTGATGCCGGTGATGCTGATAGACACTGTTTTGCGAATTACCGCAGGGCGTGTGCCGTTTTTTCTGCGCCCCGTGGTGAAAATGATAGCCAAAAATTTATCGGCGGGGTTTGTTCAGCCGCGCCGCGATGCGGTGCTGAAAAAGGGCGAGGCTGATTTGGCCACGCAGCCTTATTTCGGTGGCGACGCGTTGAGTTTGGCCGATATTTTGATTGTCTATAATATTGAGGGCGCTGCGACCCGTGGTCAGTTGGGGGATTATCCAAATCTGGCCGATTGGCTGATGCGCATGAAAGCGCGGCCTGCTTTTGTCGCTGCCACCGAGAAAGATGACCGCCCCGGCATGATATTATCGCTATAGGGGATATCAAACAGCCACTTGCCAAGGTCGCAAATATTGGCTATTGCAACTCAGTCTTTAAGGCCGGCTTAGCTCAGTTGGTAGAGCATCTGATTTGTAATCAGAGGGTCGGGAGTTCAAGTCTCTCAGCCGGCACCATTTTCACTGGTAAATTAGCGACCTTTCTTGGCGCTGCGATGACGCGCTGACCCGCGCGGCTTGCGGTTAGATTTGCCGCGCCGCGATGTGGGTTTATTTTTTTGGGGCGCTGTGTTGGCTGCTTTTAGGGGGTCGTAAGAATTATCATCGACTTGCCCGACCGTGACATTCTCGACGGGCAGCTTGACCTTGATGAGCTTTTCGATATCGCGCAGGCGACCAGATTCTTCTGGCGCGCATAGAGTAATGGCGTGTCCCTCGCGACCCGCCCGCGCGGTGCGACCAATGCGATGGACATACGCTTCAGGAGTCATCGGCACATCATAATTTACCACCAGCGAGACATCTGGAATATCAATGCCCCGCGCGGCGATATCGGTCGCGATAAGAATATGCGTGTCGCCTTTCCTGAAAGCTTGCAGAGCGCGCTGGCGTTGGCTTTGGCTTTTATTGCCGTGGATGGCTGAGGCCGCGATATTTTGCTTCGACAGATATTTGACCAATTGGTCAGCACCGTGCTTGGTGCGGGTGAAAACAATCGTGCGAAACTGGTTTTCAACCGATTTGACCAGAAAGGGTCGCTTTTCTGGCTTTTCCATCAGCATGACCGCTTGCTTGATTTTCTCGACGGGTGTCGATTGCGGCGCGACGGCGACATCGGTCGGCTTATCTAATAATTCATTGGCCAGTACCCGAATAGGTTTCGGCATGGTGGCCGACAGCAAAACGGTCTGGCGATTGCGCGGGGCTTGTTTCACGATACGCCGAATGGCCGGAAAGAAACCCAAATCAAGCATTTGGTCGGCTTCATCGAGAATAACCATCTCAGTGTGCGCGAGCGATAGATTGCCCGACTTCATATGGTCTTCTAAACGCCCCGGCGTGGCGACCAAAATATCCAGCCCCTGATGAAGGCGGCTGATTTGGCGGGGATATTTCACGCCCCCAACAATACACGCGCGTTGGTGATAAATATGCGCGCCATATTTGGCGATATTCTCGTCGATTTGCGCCGCAAGCTCGCGGGTCGGCACAATAATCAGCGCTGTGCAGTGCTTGGCACGCGCCTTGTGCTGATTGGATTTCAGCTTTTCCAGAATCGGCAATACAAACGCCGCCGTCTTGCCCGTACCTGTCTGTGCGATACCGACAATGTCGCGCCCGTCGAGCATCAGCGGTATGACTTTTTCTTGAATCGGCGTTGGGGTGGCATAGCCAGTTTTCTCCAGTGTTTTCGTCAGCTGAGGAGAAAGTCCCAATTGGGCAAAATGTGACATGAGGTTGGTTTCCTTTGGGCTTCCTTATCATGGTTCGTGTGTTTCGCCCCATAGAAAATGATAATTGGACTAAATCCCGCGACAGCGTCATTATTACGACACAGATAGGGGGACGATATGAACGAACTTGATTTCACCGATAAGCGGGTTTTGGTTGTGGGCGGCTCAAGCGGTATTGGCAATGGCATCGCGCAAGGGTTTCGCGCACGTGGCGCAGAGGTGTTCGTTTGGGGCACACGCCCGACGGCTGATGCGTATGACGCGGATGAAGGGTCTGATTTGGACGGCTTGCACTACGCACAGCTTGATGTCGCCGCGCATGATGCCGTCGCCGCCTATCAGCCACCATTCGATGATTTAGACGTGTTGGTGCTTTGTCAGGGGACGGTGCGCTATGGTCAGCAAGAGTTCGAAAAGCAGGGCTGGGATGAGGTGATGGATGTGAATATCAATTCCGTCATGCACTGCGCCCGCAAGTTTAAAGATATGCTGGCGGCGCGTCAGGGCAGTATCATTATTGTGAGTTCGATATCGGGCATGCAATCAAATATTGGCAATCCAGCCTATGCGGCGTCCAAGGCGGGGGCGATTAGCCTGACCAAAACACTGGCCGAGGCGTGGGCGCGTGATGGTATTCGCGTGAACGGCTTGGCACCCGGATTGGTACCGACCAAATTGACGGCGGTGACCACCGATAATGAAAAACGCCTTGCGGGGGCGTTGCGGGCGATTCCGCTGCGCCGTGCGGGTACACCAGAAGACATGGCGGGTGTGGCGTTATTTCTTGCCTCGCCCTTGGCGGCTTATGTGCAAGGGCAAACGATTATCGCCGATGGCGGCCTGACTCTATCTTAGGCTTTCGAGTTGCTCGACAAGCCCCGTGCCAGAAGTGCTTTTCGCCAATCGTGCTTTGTCGTCCTCTGATAGGCTTGCATATTGCTCGCCAATCCACTGCAAGCATTTGGCTTGATAGGTGAAGGGGTTTTGCGTCCATGCGCGTCCATCGAGTTCGGTTTCCATCAACTCAGCACCCGATACAACCGCAGCCGCATTGGCTTTCAAATAAGGCATGTAGAGCGATGCGATTTCTGACACCAGAGCGCACAGCGTATCGGGCAGCGCATCGCCATCTATCCAGCCGCTATCTTCGTCGACGGGCAGACCAGATAAATCTTCCATGATTTCTGTCCATGCATAAATGCGCGGGAATTGTGCGGTAATCAGGTCGCGCGGTGTTGGGTCAAACAGCGCGAGCTGGGTCAGTTGGCCGTAAATGGCAAAATCAGCCGAAGACGGACGCTGCCCAAAAATGAAATTATCATGTTGCAGATGCGCGTTTAGAATTTCGAGGAAACGCGAAAAACTATCTTCGATTGTTTTCTTGGTCACATCACTGGAGCCAACATAAGACAGGCGGTCAATTTGGCGTTGGCTTATCATCTCCGATAGCGGCGCGATTTCAGCGTCGCTGCCGCTAATATTGTGCCAACGAGGCAAAATCGACCCCGCCTTTTTTGTGTCCTCGGCATAATGCCAACGATAATGAAACATCGACTTGGTCAGCCATTCATCGCCGTAATCTTCAATCAGCCAATTGAGAAAACCCAATACGGGGTCGGATGGAATGACGCTGCGCGCCGTATGCGACGCTTCGAAACGGCGCAAAATAGGACTGGAATCGGTGACAGCTTCTAGCACCCCATCAGCGTTCGGAAAATAAAACGTCGGCAGCAGCGAAACCTTCGCTTTGGGATAGTCTTTTTGTTTTGCCTTGCTGTTTGGGCTAAAATTGCCTTGCCAGAATATACGATACGGAATCTGACGATAGCGCATCAAAGCGGTCATTTTGCGCGTATAAGGCGACCCCGGCGCGCCAGTTAATTCTATTGGTTCGGTCATTTTTTGCCCCCATTTGAGCCTGAGACTTGTTGATTAAAATTAGTTGTGAAGTTTTTTCTTACCCATTCCGTAAAAAGGATTTTATCTTTTCCGAGTTGTTCCTCAAATTTAATAGGCTCGATAAAGTCGAATTGCAATTTAGCGGCGGCGGTTTTTGTATTACGTCTCCCCTCTCGATAACGACCGCACACTTCCGCCAAATCACGTTCAACATTTGGTTTCCCCAAAATTTCAGCTGCTAGTGCCGCCGAACTGAAATCGTTAATGGCTTGGTCAAACTGGTCTGCTACCTCAGTTATTAAACCACGACTGAATTCGCGCGTTACACCCATCTTATGTGCTCCTATTATGCCCTCTGTCTTATAATTCGCATCTCTCACGGCATCCTGCAATTTTATCCATGCGTCTGTAAGCCTCTGCATCAACACTAATTCAAGGTCTGCTTTCTTTTGTTCACGCCAGCTATGCAAACCATGCAGCGCAATGCAAACAGTGGTGATGGCGGCACCAGCGACGGCGACATCGGTGACAATGCCGATGATTTCTGGAACCGTCATTTTTTCTTCTTCCATTTTTTGTAATGTTGCATAACTTCTGTCAGGCGCGGTTGATAATCCCACCCTTCATGAAAAGTTTCAAATATATGCGTCAGCTGGTCGGCACTCAGCCTATAAAGATGCGCAACGACAGCATCCAGTTCGTGAATCATATCCTGCTTGAGGTCATCGTCGAGCGAGCCGTATTCAACGCCGACTTCCGCCGCCCCAGTTAATTCTATTGGTTCGGTCATTTTGTTTCCCTTAATGTTGAAAAGCCAAGTAAACCTAATGCGCTTTTGTTTGTCAGTAAAGTAGAGGATGCGGATTTCATGCCCGACGAACGCATAATTATTATTGGCGGTGGCTTGGCGGGAGTCACGAGCTTTTATGAACTGGCGGCACGTCAATTCCCTGTTGTGCTGATGGATGGCGAAGATGATGTGGCGCGTGGGGCAAGCTATGCCAATGGCGGCGTGCTGCATCCGAGCTTGCCCGACCCTTGGAACAATCCGAGCCTATTGGTGTCTTTGTTTGACCCACTCGCACCGATGAAACTACATGCGCGTCAGCTGCCCACTATGATGGGGTGGGGGATGCGGTTTTTGCGCAATGCGTCGCCCGCGCGTCATCGGGCGATTAGCAAAGCGAATTTTGAGTTGGCGCAGTATTCGACCCGCCAGACGGATGCGCTGCGCGATGCGTTGAAGCTGAAATTCGATGCCGCCGCCCCCGGCACGCTGAAAGTTTTCCGCAATAAAAAACAACGCGATATGGCCGTTGCGTTGGCTGATATGTTGGTCGCGCAAGGTTTGGTTTATGAGGTGCTTGACCGCGATGCGCTATCGCAGCGCGAGCCGATGCTCGCCAATGCTCACGATAATATTGCAGGCGCGTTGTATTTTCCCGATGACCGTGTTGGCAATGCGCGGCTGTTTTGCGAAGCCCTTACGCGCGCGGCGATAAAGCAGGGCGGCGCGTTGCGCACGGGGCAAAAAGTCGAACGGATTATGGTTGAAAATGGTCGCGTTGTGGGCGTGCAAGTGGGTGCAGAGATTATGCGCGGCCAAGTGGTGCTTTGCACGGGCGCTGCTGCGCCGCAATTGGCGCGGCCGCTTGGTGTGCGGCTGCCTATTCGCCCCGCGAAGGGCTATTCTATCACGCTCGATAGCGCGTCTTTGGGGGATAAAAAACTGCGCCACCCGATTGTTGACCCGCAATTACATATCGCGCTCACGCCCTTGGCGGATAAGATTCGTATTCTTGGCATGGCCGAGTTTATCGGCATGGACACTGAGTGCGACCCGCGTCGCCTTGCCGTGTTGCGTGCCTTTTTCGAACGCCTCGTGCCAGATGTCGCCGCGACGCTCGATTGGGCGGCGGCGGATAATTGGGCGGGGCTGCGCCCGATGTCGTCGGATGGTCGCCCCTTTATTGGTGCAACGCATATTGATGGGCTATGGCTGAATTGCGGTCATGGTCATTTGGGATGGACGATGGCGGTTGGCTCGGCGCGTGTGTTGGTCGACCAGATGACGGGTGCAGAATGTGCGATAAACGCTGCCCCTTTTGCTTATGATAGCCGCCAGCGTCGCCTAAGAATCTAAAAGCATGTGTCCGCGATGGTGGTGCGGTGCAGCAATCGGTCGTGGCCGTCATAGCCTCCCGTGGCGGCATGAAGCAAAGAGCGATTATCCCACATGACCAGCATGTCTTTTTTCCATGCGTGCGAATAGGTTATGTCGTCGGCTGATTGGAAAGTGAAAAACTCGAGCATGAGCGCATCGCTTTCGGCTTTTTCCACGCCAACAAACCCCTGAATATAGGCGGGCGAGCTATACATCGCCTGTTTTCCCGTTTCGCGATGGGTACGAATAAACGGATGCTCGCGCTTGTCGCGTGCGCTTTCGTTTGGCGTGATATTCATGCTGCGACCGCTTTGTTTATCATCATCGCCATAAAAACCGTTTGGCGCATAGGCCAACTCGGCCGAATGGATAGCGGTGAGTGTGTCGGCTTTGTCGCGTAGTGCGTCGGGTAGACGCTCATAGGCGACGACTTGGTCGGCAAACAGCGTGTTGCCGCCTATCGGCGGAATGGTAATGCCATACAATATCGTGCCAGCGGGGGGGACTTCCAAAAAGCTCCAATCGGAGTGGAAAGATTCCGCAAATAGCGGCGTTTTTTCATCGGCATTGCGTTGGATGGCCGCGATGTTCTCGTGACCATCGATATGGCCAAAAAACGGGTCTTCGCCGAAGTCGCCAAAATATTGCGTGAATTGCTCAAGATGGCTGTCGCTCAACTTCTGGTCGGGAAAAGCCAATACTTTGTGCTTTGTCCAATGGGCGCGCAACTCGGCGACGCAATCCGCCGATAATGCTTCGCGCAAATCAATACCAGTCACAAAAGCACCGCAAACGGCGTCGGTTGGTGTCACAGTCAGGGTCATCGGCTTGCCTCCTTGGCAGAAAAAACTTCTGGCATATTATAAAAGCATATATAGAGTTTTAGTCAAATAGCGAATGAAGGGAGATGATAATGGACCCTGTATGTTTGGTTTTAGGCGCAGGTGCTGGCATTGGCGGGCATGTGGGCAAACGGTTTGCGCAAGATGAATATCACGCGGTTTTGTGTCGGCGCAGCGATGAGGCGGGTTTGCAAAAATTGGTCAGCGACATCGAAGCGGCGGGCGGCAAGGCAAGCGGACGATTGTTCAACATTGCCGAGGAGAATTCGATTGAAGATTTAATCGCGTCGGTCGAAAAGGATGTCGGGCCGATTGAATCGGTGACATATAATCTTGGCGCACAGATTGGCAATCGCGCGTTGGGCGATA
Organism: Parvibaculaceae bacterium; assembly: GCA_965221415.1. Classification (GTDB taxonomy): domain Bacteria; phylum Pseudomonadota; class Alphaproteobacteria; order RS24; family RS24; genus UBA8337. The sequence continues at coordinate 1,261,514 of OZ244887.1, read as the reverse complement.
CCACTCTGAAGCAGTTTGAATTGGGCTGGCGCATGGCGACGTTTGGTTTGTTCCGCACAGCGCGCGTGTTGTTTCCGCTGATGGAAGCACGCGGCGGGGGGTCGTTACTGGTCACGTCGGCGACATCGGCGGTGCGCGGCAATCCGGGTCAGCACAGCCACGCCGCAGCGATGGGCGGACGGCGTATGTTATGCCAAAGTCTCAATGCAGAGTTCGCCGCTAAGGGCATCCATGTGGCGCATATTATTATCGATGGCGCGGTGGATGCGCCCGACACGCTCGGCAAGCTGTTGGGCGAAGAGAACTTCCAAAAACTGCGCGAGTCACGCGGGCTAGAACATGATGGTCTGCTGCTGCCAGAAAAAATTGCTGAAACCTATTACCATATCGCGCATCAGCATCGCTCGGTGTGGACGCATGAAATGGACTTGCGGTCATTTTCTGACCTTGCATGGTTCAACCATGCCATCGATTTGAACGCTTAGGGGTGGCTTTGGCGTTTTTACCCGACTCCACCAATAGCCATTATAAAGGCGCGCGCTGGGCGTATTATGTGCTGGGATTAGCGGCGCTGCAAACGATGTTTGTCGGGCTGATGCAGGTGGTTTTGCCTGATAGCGGGCTGATAGTCGTCGCGGGTGTTGATGTATCGCATGAGGGCGGCTTGCTGATGATTGCGCTTGCCGCCTCGGCAGGGGCGACGCAGCTTGTTTGGGGCGCGGCGATGGGACTGGTGGCGGTGCGCTATCGTACGCTGACCTTGCCTTTCTTGGGTTTGTTATGCCTTGAACGTGGCCTGATTGTGCTTAGTTTTGCGGTGAAGCCAACCAATGGCGACCCGCCGCCCGGCATGACAGCGGCGATGATTATTATGGTTGTTAGCGCGGTGGCTGTTTTTGGGGCGCGCGCAAAAGCTTAACTCTGGACTTAGCAGGCTAGCAATGGCAAAGTCCGAGTTCAATAATGAGGAGAAACCCCATGTTAAAATTACATTTTGCGCCGAACTCACGCGCTGTGCGTTCGCTTTGGCTGTTGGAAGAACTTGGCCTGCCGTATGAGTTAAACCGTATGGCTTTTCACCCGAAGGATTTGAAATCGGACGCGCATAAATCGCGCCACCCGCTGGGTCGCATCCCCGTATTGGAGGATGGCGATGTGATGATTTTCGAAAGCGGCGCGATTGCCGATTATATTCTCGAACGGCATAAAAATGGCGGGCTGAAGCCAGCGAGCGATGCGCCGAATTTTCCACAATATTTGCAATGGTTCCATTATTGCGAGGGGATGGTGATGCCGCCGATTAACACCATCGTTGTGCATACGATTTTGCTGCCGCCAGAACGGCGCGATGAAACGGCGTTGGGTCAGGCGCAACGATTGCTGGCGCGCGCGGTGCAACCCATCGAAGACGACATGCAAGGCAAGCAATATCTGGCGGGCGATTTTAGCGCGGCGGACACCATGCTCGGCCATTCGATTATGATGGCGGAACGGATGCAAATCGTTAATGACGAGCATCCCAATTTGAAAGCCTATATAGCACGGTTGAAAGAACGCCCCGCCCTGCAAAAAGCGTTTGAGTTCGACCAGTAGGAGTCACGAATGGCATTGAAAGAACAAAAAATCACGACCGGCGGATATGCTTTCCGCTTTGCCAAATTCCTCATGCGCCCCGGGGCGATTGGCACGTTAAAATCGCTTATCACGTCGCGTCCCACAGATGAAATGTCGATGATTGATTTTCTCGAAAAACATGCGGCTGAGCGTCCTGATGAGACGGCGGTATTATACGAAGATACGCGCCTGACGTGGGGTGCATTAAATACGCAAGCAAATCAGACGGCGCATTATTTCCGCTCAAGGGGCGTGAAGCATGGCGACCGCGTCGCGATTAATATCGAAAACCGACCCGAAGTTCTGATTAACGTGCTGGGGTGCTTAAAACTTGGTGCCATTGCGGGCATGGTCAATACGAGCCAAATGCACGAGGCATTGGCGCATAGTCTACGCCTTATCAATCCATCGCTGATTGTTGTCGGCTCAGAATGTTTGAGTAATATGGATAGTGTGTCGGATGTGTTGGAGGCGCAATATAGCGATAAGCTGCTTTATGTTGCCGATGGCGGCCATGCAGGTGCGCCCGCAAATTATCTCGATTTAACGCCGCTAGTGGCCGAGCAGCCAAGCGATAATATCGTGCCAGATAAGCCGCTGACCCTTGGCACGCCGACTTATTATATTTTCACCTCGGGAACGACAGGCTTGCCAAAGGCCAGTGTGACGACGCATTTAAAAATCTTCCGTTCTGGTATGCAGTTTGGTGTCAATGTGATGACCATGCGGCCAACGGATGTGTATTATTGTGCGCTGCCGTTTTATCATTCCAACGCGTTGGTTGTGTGTTTTGGGTCGTGCCTTGCGAGTGGCGCGACGCTTGCCATGCGCCGTAAGTTTTCGGCCAGTAGCTTCTTTGATGATTGTCGTAAGTTTAACGCCACGGCGTTTGTTTATATTGGTGAGTTGCTGCGTTATTTATTGGCGCAGCCAGAAACGGCGGATGATAAAAATCATGCTGTTACGAAGGTGCTGGGAAACGGCCTGCGTCCTGATATTTGGATGGCGTTTAAAGAGCGTTTCGGTATTCGCCGCGTCCACGAGTTTTACGGCGCGTCGGAAGGCAATACGGGTTTTGTGAATATTTTTAATTTCGACAAAACGGTCGGCTGGTCGCCCGAGCATGGCAAGTCGTGGGATGTCGTCGCTTATGATGTCGATGCCGATGAAGCCGTGCGCGGCGACAGCAGCTATATGCAGAAATTAAAGGTCGGCGAAACGGGTCTTTTGATAATGCGGATTAGCGAGCAAAATCCGTTTGATGGCTATACCGACGCGCAAGCGAGCGAGAAAAAAATCCTCCGCGATGTGTTTGAAAAAGGCGATGCGTGGTTCAATACGGGCGATTTGGTTGTCTTGCAAAAGCATGGTCACATTCAGTTTGGCGACCGTATCGGCGATACGTTCCGCTGGCAGGGCGAAAATGTCGCGACGACCGAAGTCGAGAGCGTGATTATGAAATGGCCAGAAATCGAAACCGCCGTGGTCTATGGCGTCAGCGTGCCGGGGCGCGATGGGCGCTGCGGCATGTTATATGCAACGCAAAAGCAAAACACCGACCTCGACCTCGATGGTCTGGCCATGCATATGCGTGAAAATCTACCCGCCTATGCTGTGCCGCGTTTTATTCGGCTTGGCCAAAAGGTGGATGTCACGGGCACATTTAAGGTGCAAAAGACGAAGCTGAAAAATGCCGCGTATCATGTGTCGGAAGCCGAAGATGACGCGCTATATATATTGGCGCGCGATGCCGACAGCGTCGTGCCACTGACGGCTGAGATGCAGGCGGATGTCGATAAGGGCGATGTGCGGCTTTAATTTTAAGGTTGCCGCCAAGGGAGACCTTCAAACTTCCACCCTTCTTGCGATGCGCGGTGGCCATCGGCGTTTATATTGCCTTCAAAACCGCCCGCGACATTAAACAAGCTGCTGAACCCCGCCTCGGCCAGTGCCGTGCAAGCGGCGGCTGAGCGCACGCCCGAACGGCAGATAATATAAATCGGCGTGTCTTTCGAATGCTGCGCGGCAATTTCTTCGCAAAACCCCGCATTGCGCTGACCATCCAGCGTTTGCCATTCGAGATAGATCACTTGCTTGTCAATCGCGGATAGGTCTGGCGCGCCGATGAGTTTCCACTCGGCCATCGAACGGCAATCGACGAGCTGCGCATCAGGCGTGGATGTCAACGCTGCATAAGCAGCACTTGGAGCGATTTCTTCAAACATATTGTGTCGTCTCAAATTATCTGCCTTGCGTCAAGAGCTGACATCTGGCCATAGCCAAGCCGCGCCGCGCACGCCACTGCTATCGCCATGACTGTTCTGCACAAGTCGGGTTTCGATACTATCGGAAAAAATATACGCGTCCCATATCGCAGGCACGCGCTGATAAAGCGCTGTGAAATTCGAAAGCCCGCCGCCAAGGACGATAATCTCTGGGTCGGCCAGATTAATCACCGCCCCCAAAGCGCGCGCGATGCGGTCGCAAAGCCTTGTGATGCTTGCCTGTGCGGCTTCGCTATCGCTGGCGATAATGGCCTCGGCGGTTAAGGATTCGCCTGTCACGAAATTATGGTCGCGGGCAAAACCAGATCCTGAAATCCACACTTCATTGCACCCGCGTCGCCCGCAATAGCAAATCGGGGCGGGTATTTCGTCGGCGGTCGGGGCGGGTAAGGGGTTGTGTCCCCATTCGCCGCCAATGTCGTTTGCGCCGCTTTGGAGGTCGCCATTTATGACCAATCCTCCTCCGCAGCCCGTGCCTAATATCACGCCAAAAACAGATTGCGCGCCTGCGCCCGCGCCGTCGGTGGCTTCTGATAAGGCAAAGCAATTGGCATCATTGGCAAGGCGTATGTCACGCTTAAGTCGGTTTTCCAAATCTTGCTTAAGCGGCTGACTGTTAAGGCTTTGTGTATTGGCGTTGCGCACCAGACCAGTTTTGCGCGACAGCGACCCGGGTATGCCGATGCCGACGCTTAAACCTTTTTGCGTGGCGGCTTCTGCCATATCGACCAAATCGGCGATGGTGCTGACAATAGCGGCGTAGTCGTCGGCAGGTGTGGGGGTACGTTCACGCCAGATAATTTCGCTACTCGCGTCCATTACAATGGCTTCTATTTTTGTGCCACCAAGGTCTAGTCCAAAGCGCATGTTATTCACCCCTTAATGAGGTTTATCATAGCGCTAGAATAGAGCCAGATAAATGTGTAGCGTGGCGATATGGAACAGGCAGCTAAAAACCCGTGGGATTTCGAAATCGAGGCAAGCGACCTCGTTGCGCGCATGACGCTCGACGAAAAAGCGTCGCTTATGTCGGGGTCGAGCTTTTGGCATTTGCAGAATATCGACCATCTTGGCTTGCACAAGGTGATGGTGTCGGATGGGCCGCATGGCTTGCGCAAGCAGGGACAATCGGCGGACCATATGGGGCTGAGCGCGTCTGTGTCGGCGACTTGTTTTCCCACGGCGGTCACGCTGGCGTCGAGTTGGAACCGCGCCTTAATCGGCGAGGTTGGCGCAGCGATTGGTCGTGAATGTCAGGCGGAGGGGGTGTCGGTTTTGCTTGCCCCGGGGGTGAACATTAAGCGCAATCCGCTATGCGGGCGCAATTTTGAGTATTACGCCGAAGACCCATTTCAGGCGGGCGAGATGGCGACTGCCTTTGTTGCGGGGGTGCAATCGACGGGGACTGGTACGAGCGTCAAGCATTTTGCGGTGAATAATCAGGAGGCGCAGCGCATGGTTGTCGATACGCTGGTCGACCGCCGCAGCTTGTTTGAGATTTATCTTCCCGCGTTTGAATTGGCGGTCACGCAAAGCCAGCCTTGGACGCTGATGTGTGCGTATAATCGGTTCGACGGGGTGTATTGCTCTGAAAATGAAGAACTCTTGAGCCATATTTTGCGCGACCGATGGGGTTTTAAAGGTCTCGTGATGACCGATTGGGGCGCAGCGAATGCCCGACCGCGCGGGGTCAGCGCAGGGCTAGAGTTAGAAATGCCCAGCTCGGGCGGTGTGAATGACCGCGCGGTGGCCGCGTCTATTGGCGATGGCACATTGGCAGAAGCGCATCTCGACCGTGCCGCGTCGCGTGTCACCGAGCTTATTCTGGCGGCGCAAAATAATGCGAACGCCCACGCGGTTGATTTCGATGCGCACCATGCTTTGGCAAGACGCGCGTCGGCTGAGGGTGCGGTATTGCTAAAAAATGACGCGTCACTCTTGCCGCTTTCGGGCGATGAGTCAGTCGCGCTCATCGGCGCATTTGCCGAGACGCCGCGCTATCAGGGGGCGGGTAGTTCGCAGGTTAATGCGACAAAAGTCGATACCCCGCTCGATATGTTGCGCGTGAAAATTGGCGCGGCAAAAGTCACCTTTGCAAAAGGCTTTGACGGCGAATTAGCCGCTTTAGATGCGAGCCTGATTGACGAGGCCGTGGCGGCGGCGAAAGCGGCTGATGTCGCGGTTATTATGGCTGGCCTGCCGCCTTTATTCGAGGCGGAGGGGTTTGACCGAACGCATTTGCGCCAGCCCGAACAGATTGAAAATCTCATCGCGGCGGTGGCGGCGGCCAATCCAAATTGCGTTGTTGTGCTGTCGAATGGTGCACCGATTGAAATGCCGTGGCTTGCGCATGTGCGCGCCGTGTTAGAGATTTATCTGGCGGGGCAGGCGGGGGCAGGCGCGTTGGTTGATTTGCTTTATGGCGCGGCTAATCCGAGTGGCAAATTGGCGGAGACTTTTCCGCTTGCGCTGGCTGACTGCCCATCGCAGGAAAACTTCGCGCACCATCCACGCCAATTAGTCTATCGCGAAGGATTGAATGTCGGCTATCGCTACTTCACCAGCCATGATGCGCCGGTGTTATTCCCGTTCGGCTATGGGTTGAGCTATACCCGCTTCAGCTATGGCGATGTCGATGTGATACGGGCATGGTCGGCTGACCAGCAGAGCATGGAGGTCGCCGTCACCATTACGAATGAGGGCGATTGCGCAGGTGCGGAAGTGGTGCAGCTTTATGTGCGCGATGTGGAAAGCACCGCCTACCGACCCGACCGCGAGCTGAAAGCGTTTGCGAAAACGCATTTGCAAGCGGGGGAAAGTCGCCGTTTGATTTTCACGCTTGATGCGCGCGCTTTTGCGTATTTCGATGTCGTGCTGGATGATTGGGATATTGAGGCGGGTGATTTCGATATCCTGTTTGCCGCCTCGAGTGTCGATGTGCGCGAGACTTTGCGCGTGAGCCTGCCAACCGACACGCAGCGTAATTCAACGCCCTTGGCGGAAACGCCCTATGTGCTGATGGATGATGCGCAGCTTTCTGCTTTGGGGTTAACGATACCGCTTGCCGATACTATCAAGCCGTATCATGAGAACTCGACTTTGGCTGATATTCGCGACCATTGGATAGGCAAGCGCGTCGCCGAGCAAGCGATGAAAATGGCGAGCAAGACTCTGGGGGCGGGCAACCAAACGCCTGTGGCGGTCAAAATGCGCGAGGAGATGGTGATGTCCCTGCGGTTGATAACCGTGCGCAATATGTCGGCAGGTGCGCTATCGCAAAAGCGTTTCGAGCTATTATTGCACGCGATGAATAATCGCTGGCTGCGCTTTTTGGGACGGCTTTTGCAACCCTAAACTTTTGATAAAGCCTGTTCGATATCGGCGATGATGTCGTCCACATGCTCGATGCCGATGGAGAGGCGTACATAGCCGGGCGTTACCCCCGATGCAAGCTGCGCGTCAGGCGATAATTGACTATGCGTGGTGCTGGCCGGATGAATCGCCAATGAGCGCGTATCGCCAATATTGGCAACATGGTAGAGCAATTCCAAACTGTCGATAAACTTTTTGCCAGCGTCAACGCCGCCGTCTAATTCAAAGCCGATGAGCGCGCCATAACCGCCCACCATAACGGCATCGGCACGGGCGCGCATCTCGCCATCCATCAAGGACGGGTGGATGACTTTGGTGACGTTTTTCTGGCCTTGCAACCAAGCGGCGACCCGCGTGGCGTTGTCGCAATGGGCGCGGATGCGCAATGGCAGGGTTTCCAATCCTTGCAAAAACATGAAAGCGTTAAACGGCGACATCGCCCCGCCCATATCGCGCAGCAATGTCGTGCGCGCTTTTAAAATATAAGCAATGGGGCCAAGCGGTTTGGCCGCCTCGCTCCATACCGCGCCATGATAAGACGGGTCGGGCGTGTTGAGCATTGGCTGACGGTCGCCCGCGGCTTCCCAATCAAAATTGCCGCCATCCACAATCATGCCGCCAAGCGAAGTGCCATGGCCGCCAATATATTTGGTCGTCGAATAAACCACCACGGCAGCGCCATGCTCCAACGGACGACATAAGGCCGGCGCGGCGGTGTTGTCCATGATGAGCGGAATACCGTGCGCGCGACCAATGTCCGCGACTTGCTTGATAGGAAACACTTGCAGTTTTGGATTTGGCAAAGTCTCGGCATAAAAGGCACGGGTTTTATCGTCGATGGCATCGGCGAAAATCTGCGGGTCGGTGGGGTCAACAAAGCGTACCTCAACTCCCATATCTTTGATTGTGTTGGTGAATAGATTCCACGTGCCGCCATATAGGTCGGTGGACGAGACGATATTGTCGCCTCGCGCGTGCAATGTTCTGGATAGAGACAGCCGTGGCCGTTTGCCCAGAAGACACGCCTAAACTTGCCGCACCACCTTCGAGGGCGGTGATGCGTTGCTCGAGCACATCGGTGGTGGGGTTTTGCAGACGGGTGTAAATATTGCCCAATTCGGACAGCGCAAACAGGCTGGCGGCATGGTCAGTATCGTTGAACTGATAGCTGGTGGTTTGGTGAATCGGGACAGCAACCGAGCCAGTCGTCGGGTCGGCGCGCCAACCAGCGTGTAGAACGAGGGTTTCTAGTTTTGCATCAGACATATGTTAAATCCTTCATTATCCGCCGAGCGTATCTTTTTGTGGGGTGCATGACAAATGAAATTGCTGTTTATATTTTGGCTGTTTGTGGTCTCGCGGCACTTGCTAAAACGTGGACTTGTTGGTATTGTTTTTACAAGCGGTATTAACCGATCTGGCGTGGGGTTCACGACAGCACAGGGGTTTATTATGTCTACTCATGACACTACTCATGGCACTTCAAAGCGTTCGAAAACCCCGTCTTTATGCCGCCATTGACCTTGGCACGAATAATTGTCGCTTGCTGATTGTCGAGCGCGACGGGAGTCGCAGTTTTCGGGTGCGCGATAGTTTCGCGCGCATTGTGCGTCTTGGTGAAGGCTTAGAGGCCACGGGGGAATTGTCCGAAGCGGCGATGGTGCGCACGATTGAGGCTTTACGGATTTGCGCTGGTAAAATCCGCCGCGCCAATGTGGTACGCATGCGTTGTGTTGCGACGGAGGCGTGTCGAGGAGCGCGTAATGGCGCAGATTTTATCAAGCGGGTGCGCAAAGAGACTGGCTTGCGCCTCGAGATTATTGATGGCAAGGCGGAGGCCGAGCTAGCCGCGATTGGTTGCGGCACGCTGTTTGATAAGAACGCCGACGATATTATTTTATTCGATACGGGCGGCGGCAGCACCGAAGTCAGCCGCATGACGCGCCAGCCGAATGATTTTTTCAAGCTTGTCGATTGTGCCAGCTTGCCGCTGGGTGTCGTGCGACTGGCAGAGCGTCATGCTGGCCCCGGCCTGTATGAGCATGGCTATGAGGGTATGCTGGCCGAGAGCAATGCGCGTCTGGCGGATTTCATGGCGCGCCAAAGCGATATGACTGATATGAGCAAGGTGCAGATTATCGGCACGTCAGGCACGGTCACGACATTGGCTGCGGTGCAGTTGGGATTGGTGCGTTATGACCGTAATATTGTCGATGGCTGCACGATTTCAGCCGAGGATATTTCTAGAGTCATCGCCAAATTGCGCCAATTAAGCCGCGAAGAATTGGCCGATAATCCGTGTATCGGCAGGCAGCGCGCTGACCTTGTTTTGTCGGGCTGCGCCGTGCTAGAGGCCATCCACACGCGCTGGCCAGTCGCGCATGTATCGGTCGCTGACCGCGGCTTGCGCGAGGGTCTCTTGTTGCGATTGATACGCAAAGATACGCGCCGCCGTCGCTCTGGCAGACGCGCAAAAAAGAGCGCCTCGAATGAGTGATAAGAAAAAGGGCGCGAGCGTTGGCGACGGGCAACGTCGTGGCGACCGTATGCGCGAACGCGTGAAAACCGCACGGGGTCGTAAATTATCGTCAACGCGGTGGCTGGAACGCCAACTCAATGACCCTTATGTGGCAGCCGCCAAAGCGGATGGCTATCGCTCGCGTGCGGCGTATAAAATCATCGAGATGGATGACCGCTTTAAATTCTTTCAACGAGGCGGCTGCGTTATCGACCTTGGCAGTGCGCCGGGCGGTTGGGCGCAAGTGGCGGCGCAGCGTGTCGGAGCCATCAAAAATAAAGGCTTTGTCGCGGCCATTGATATTCAAGACATGGATGCGGTGCAGGGGGTGGATTTTCTAAAACTTGATTTCCTCGATGACAAAGCCCCCGAATTGATAAGCGAATTAGCTGGCCGACGGGCTGATGTGGTGATGTCGGATATGGCCGCGCCAGTGACGGGGCATCGCCAAACCGACCATTTGCGCACGATGGCTTTGGCCGAGGCGGCGGCGTGGTTTGCTTTTGATACCTTAAAGCCGGGCGGCGTATTTTGTGCCAAAGTGTTTCAAGGCGGCACATCGCGCGAGCTATTGGACGAGCTAAAACGTCGTTTCGGACAGGTTCATCACATGAAACCGAAGTCGAGCCGTAAAGAATCGGTCGAGTTATATGTCATCGCGACCGATTTTAAAGGCGCGTAAGCGGCGATTTTCCTACCAAAAACCGCCATTTTTTCAATAAATCACGATATTCTTTGCCAAAGCTGCCCAATAGGTGATACATGAACTCGTCAAATACACATCGCACACGCGTAGAAAGATGAGGATTTGACATATGTTTCGTGAAGCTCTGACATTTGATGATGTACTGCTCGAACCGGCGGCTTCTAGCATTCTGCCGAGTCAGGCGGATACGTCGACACAAATTACTAAATCCATTCAATTAGGCATCCCGCTGCTGGCCGCGGCGATGGACACAGTCACCGAAAGCCAAATGGCCATCGCCATGGCACAAGCGGGCGGCATCGGCGTGCTGCATCGCAATATGACAATGGATGAACAGGCGGCTGAAGTCATCAAGGTCAAGAAATTCGAAAGCGGCATGGTGGTCAATCCTGTGACCATCGCCCCCGACACTAAATTATCTGGCGCGCTGGAATTGATGAGCAGCCATGGCATCTCTGGTGTGCCCGTGACCGAGGCAAACGGCAAACTGGTCGGTATTTTGACCAATCGCGATGTGCGCTTTGCCTCGAACCCAGACCAGAAAGTGTCAGAATTAATGACGCATGAAAATCTGGTGACCGTAAAAGAAACGGTCGAGCACGAAGAAGCCAAACGCTTTTTGCACCAACACCGAATTGAAAAGCTGCTCGTGGTGGATGACGACTATCGCTGCGTTGGGCTGATTACTGTGAAGGATATGGAAAAAGCGCAGCTGCATCCCAATGCGGCAAAAGACGAAAAGGGTCGGTTGCGTGTGGCGGCAGCGACTACGGTTGGCGATGATGGCTTTGCGCGTACCCAAGCACTTATCGATGCAGGCGTTGATTTGGTCGTTGTCGATACAGCGCATGGCCATTCCGAGCGCGTTGCGGAAGCCGTGTCGCGGATTAAAAAACAGTCTAATTCTACGCAAGTGGTGGCGGGCAATGTCGCGACCAAAGACGGTGCGCAATCGCTTATCGATGCGGGGGCTGACGCGATTAAGGTCGGCATCGGGCCGGGTTCGATTTGCACCACACGCGTGGTCGCAGGTGTCGGTGTGCCGCAATTAACCGCCATTCTGGACAGTGTCGAAGCCGCCCAGAAAGCAGGCGTTCCCGTCATCGCCGATGGCGGCATCAAATATTCAGGCGACCTCGCCAAAGCGATAGCAGCAGGTGCAAGCTGCGGCATGGTTGGCTCGCTTCTGGCCGGCACAGCCGAAAGCCCCGGCGATGTATTTCTTTATCAGGGGCGTTCTTATAAGGCCTATCGCGGCATGGGGTCGGTGGGGGCGATGGCGCTCGGCTCGGCTGACCGCTATTTTCAGCAAGATATTTCCGATACGCATAAGCTCGTGCCAGAAGGGATTGAAGGACAAATCCCGTTCAAAGGCGCGGTCGAACAAGTCATCCATCAGTTAATCGGGGGCTTGCGCGCGGCGATGGGCTATACAGGCTCAGCCACCATCGCTGAGTTACACGCACGAGCAAAATTTGTGCGCATGACCTCGGCGTCATTGGTCGAAAGCCATGTGCATGATGTCACCATCACGCGCGAGGCGCCCAATTATCCGGGGTCTGGTAAAAACTAGTGCGCCCCCCTGCGCGTCTTCAGGCGATTGCCGATTTGCTCACCAATGTATTGGAGAGCACGCATCCCGCCGATAAGATGATGCAATCATGGGGGCGGCAAAATCGCTATGCGGGGTCGAAAGACCGACGCGATATTTCCAATCGGCTGTTCTTTATTTTGCGTCATTATGGCCATTTGACCGCGCGGCTTGGCACGGACGACCCGCTATTGGTCGCGATGCTCGCGACGCATATAGCTGAGGAAATGCCGCTTGCGGCGGTATTGGCACTGGCCGATGGAAGCGCGCATGCGCCGCAACCGTTGGTGGCGGCAGATGAAAAAACACTCACCCATGGGGCGACTCACCCGCCAGAGAATAAGGCTGGTATGCTGAGTGTGCCTGAGTGGTTGCTCGGCGATATTGAGGCGAGCCTTGCGGATGACACGGATGGTGTGTTGGCGGCGATGTGTGAGCGTGCGCCGTTGGATGTGCGGGTGAATTTTTTAAAAACCACCCGCGATGATGCTTTGCGCAATCTTAAGGATGAGGGCTTTGAGGCGCGCGCGCATCCGCATGTCGACACGGCACTGCGTTTTGATGGCGCGCCACGGTTGATAGAAAGCGATGCTTTCAAGCAGGGTTTGATTGAGGTGCAAGATGCGGGCGCACAAAGCGTTGCGGCGATGTGTGCCGCGCAGCCTTTTGACACTGTGATGGATTATTGTTCGGGGGCGGGCGGCAAGGCGTTGGCACTGGCGGCGCAGATGGAGAATAAGGGGCGGGTGCTGACCTATGATGCGATTGACGGGCGGATGAAAGCGCAAGCGTCGCGGGCAAAGCGTGCGGGCGTTAACATTATCGAGCCGTTGGATGCGGCGCAATTGCCTACGTTTCATGCGGCGTGTGATGTGGTGGTGGCTGATGTGCCGTGTAGCGGTTCGGGGCGATGGCGGCGTGCGCCAGAGACCAAGTGGCGGCTCACGGCGGCGCGTTTGGCTGAGCTTCATGAGGTGCAGGCGGGCATTTTGCAGCAAGCCGCTCAGTTGGTGAAACCCAAGGGGCGCTTGGCCTATATGACTTGTTCGCTGTTGGCATCTGAAAACAGTACGCAAATCGCGCGGTTTTTGTCTGACAACCCCGCGTTTCAGCTTGCGCAAAATGGTCAGGCGCAATTGCATCCGCTTAATGCCGATACGGATGGGTTTTATTGTGCCATCATGGTGTGCGAGGGGGCTTGATTTTCATGGGCAAAGTTGCGAGACAAAAGCATGATTAATACATCACAAATTTATTGTGCCGCGCTGATTGTTGTTTTGGCGTTTGGTGTGGGGGTGGCGCATGCGGTGTCGGATAAATACCGTAGCCTGTCGGCCAGATTGGTTGAGGATGCCGCCCGCCAGCTTGCTGATAATAAAGCGGGCGAGGCTGATGCGTTGCTCAATTTGGCGCTGACATCTGACCCGTCAAATGCGCGGGCGTATTTGCTGAAGGGCGAGGCGCAGCGCAAGCTCGATAATAAAGAGGAAGGCTTGCGGCTTATTTCGGTTGGTTTGGAAATCGAGCCGGGCGACCCGAAAGCCTTGAAGATGCATGCCGATGCGGCGCTTGATGTCGGCGATATTGAGCAGGCGGAGAAGTCGCTTGAGTCTTTGCAGCGTGTGTGTGCTGCGCCGTGCGATGCGGCGCATCAATTAGCCGAAGCGATAGATAAGAAGCGCGCGCAAGAGGAATAATCATGGACCGCATTTTGATTGTAGATTTTGGCTCGCAGGTGACGCAGCTGATTGCGCGCCGCGTTCGCGAGAGTGGCGTTTATTGCGAGATTGTGCCGTTTAATGCAGCCGCCGATGCGTTCGCCGAAATCGACCCGAAGGCGGTGATATTGTCGGGCGGGCCGAACTCGGTGGCCGATATCGACACGCCGCGTATTCCGGAAAATATTTTGGCTTCGGGTGTGCCGCTTTTGGGTATTTGCTATGGTCAGCAAACATTATGCGCGCAATTGGGCGGCGCGGTTGAGGCTTCTAACGAGCGTGAGTTTGGTCGCGCCATGCTAGATATTAAATCTGCTTCGCCCTTGTTTGAGGGCATTGGCGGTGCGGGCGATAGCGTGCAAGTGTGGATGAGCCACGGCGACCGTGTCGATAAATTGCCGGAAGGGTTTGATGTTATTGGCACGTCGCAAAACGCGCCCTATGCGGCGGTGGCGCATGAATCGCAGAAGATTTATGGCGTGCAGTTTCACCCCGAAGTGGTGCATACGCCAGATGGTGCGCAGATGTTGAAAAACTTTACGCATAATATCGCGGGTTGTTCGGGCGACTGGACGATGGCGGCGTTCCGCGACAAGGCGATTGCTGATATTCGCGCTCAGGTGGGCGAGGGGCGCGTGATTTGCGGTCTGTCGGGGGGTGTGGATAGCTCGGTCGTGGCGGTGCTGCTGCACGAGGCGATTGGGGCGCAGCTCAGTTGCGTTTATGTCGATACGGGCATGATGCGCGCCGGCGAAAGCGAAGAAGTCGTCGGCCTGTTTCGCGATCATTTCAACATTAAGCTGGTGCATAAAAACGCGGCTGATTTATTTCTGGGCAAGCTCGATGGCGTCTCTGACCCAGAGGAGAAGCGCAAGATTATCGGCGGCACATTTATCGATGTGTTCGAAGCCGAAGCCAAGGCGGTCGGCGGGGCAGATTTCCTCGCGCAAGGCACGCTTTATCCTGATGTTATCGAAAGCGTTTCTTTCACGGGCGGGCCCAGCGTGACGATTAAAAGTCACCACAATGTCGGCGGCCTGCCAGAACGCATGAACATGCAACTGGTCGAGCCAGTGCGCGAATTGTTTAAAGACGAAGTCCGCGCGCTTGGTCGAGAGTTGGGCTTGCCCGATGCGTTTGTCGGGCGGCATCCTTTTCCGGGGCCGGGACTGGCAATCCGTATTCCGGGGGAGATTACGGCTGAAAAGCTAGATATCTTGCGCAAAGCAGACGCGGTCTACCTCGATGAAATCCGCGAAAGCGGCCTATATGATGAGATTTGGCAGGCATTCGCCGTGCTGCTGCCCGTGCGCACGGTCGGCGTGATGGGCGATAGCCGCACATATGAATATGTTTGCGCACTACGGGCGGTCACCTCGACCGACGGCATGACGGCAGACTATTATCCCTTCCCGCATGATTTTTTAGGGCGCGTCTCAACGCGCATCATCAACGAAGTGCGGGGCATTAACCGCGTGGTCTATGACATCACGTCAAAACCGCCCGGCACGATTGAGTGGGAATAATGATTATTCTGAAAGGCTATATCAAGGTTCGGTTAGCGGAACTTGAAACGATAAAAAATAATCTGGATGACCATATTCGCGCTACCTTAAACGAAGATGGCTGCCTTGAATTTACAGTTGAACAAGATAGTTGTGATGAATGTGTGTTCAATGTTTTTGAAACATTTACAGACCGCGCCGCGTTCGACGCGCATCAAAAAAGGGTCAAAGCCAGCGAGTGGGGCGCGATTACGAAAAATGTCGAAAGATTTTATGAGGTTGAAGAAGCCTAAGCAAAATCGCTAGGCGCGATTGAATGGGAATAAAATGAAAGAAAAATATAAAAAATATTTAGAGGAGTTTGTAAATCCGCATCCGCAATTCGGTGATGTTTTGACAAAAGAACGAACAAAAGAGGATTTAAAAGAGGGTTTAGAGGGCTTAGAAAAATGGTTCGAGGCAATAATTTTAGAATGTGACAAAGTGCTAGAAAAAGAGAAAGGCATTAACAGTAAACAATTATTTGAAAAAGCCATAAAAGAGAAAAATGTTATGGAGCGTTACCTCAAATATACAGACCATTTGGGTGAGATACTCCCCACGCGCCCAAACATCCTAAATGGTAATACATTTGAAGAGAGAGTTGATGCCTATGAGGCTCTTGTCGCACATGTAAAAAGCACTTGGATCAAATCAAAAACGTTTTATGAAGATGGCGACTATCCCCTTTCAGTTTTTCTTTCTATTTTAACGATTGAAGAAACAGCGAAACTAAATTTCGCTTGGATGGACATATTTAGAAAAGACGCTGATAACAACATAAAACCAAGCAAATTCTTTGCAAATCACAAATCTAAATTATTTATTGGCGTTATGTCTGGTTGCTTAGTTAATGCTAGAATGGATAGAATCTTAGGCATAGATTTTATAAATAAAATGATAGAGCTTGCTGAGAGCAATCAATTGATGAATCTAAGGAATTCCTCTCTTTACATTGATTACAAAGACGGGGAAATCTTTCTTCCTAATCAAGTTATTGATAAAGAATTATCAGAAAAACTTTGCGTTCTTAGTGGAGAAATTATGGCGGAAGTTGTCGGTTTCTTTCCTTGGGATTGGGACGATTTACTTAACGAAGTTAAGGCTTTTGAAAATCAGATTGGTTTAGATATTGAAGGTACGCAAAATAGCTAGAAACTTTCTAACAGCCTTTATAATTCTTTTCGACACATTCATGGGCAAGTTTTTGGGCTTCAGCGATGTCAGCAGGGGTCATATCTTCTGCCAAATAACCTCTGGATTCTGCTGCATCCTTATTCCCAGATGATGCGGAAATATTATACCACATATGCGCAGCGACATTGTCTTGGAGCACACCTTTTCCTTGGCTATACATGAAACCTAGAAGGATTTGAGCCTCGGCAAACCCCTGTTCGGCGGCACGCCTATACCATTCCACCGCCATCTTATCATCTTGCAACACACCTTGTCCGCCTTGGTACATCCCACCTAGCCAGTATTGGGCATAGACATCCCTCTGTTCGGCAGCAAGCCTGAACCATTTTGCTGCCGCCTTATAATCCTGCGGCACACCTTCTCCGTTTCGGTACATCATACCCAAATAGAATTGAGCATGGGTATCCCCCTGTTCGGCAGCAAGCCTAAACCATTTCGCTGCTGTCCTATCGTCTTGCGGTACACCTGTTCCATCGCTGTACATCACACCCAGACTGTATTGCGCATCAGCATTTCCCTGTTCAGCCGCGCGTTTATACCACTCCACTGCCGCCTTATCATCCCTCGGCACATCCCGTCCTTTGGCGTGCATCACACCCAGTCTGTATTGCGCATCAGCATTTCCCTGTTCAGCCGCAAGTTTAATCCATTTTGTCACCGTTGCCATATCATCCTTCGGCACATTTTTTCCTTTGGCGTACATTACACCAAGCTTGTATTGCGCATCGGCATACCCCCGTTCGGCGGCAAACCTGTATACCGCCACCGTCGCTTCATTATCCCAATTAAGATAAACGGCGACACCAGACAGAATGAAGAACAGTGTAAGTAGTGTGAGGGCTATTTGTTTCATTGTTTTTCTCTCGTTTTTAAGCCAGATATTTCAGCGCTAATTGTTACTCTTATATGTGGTTAGCATATTATTCTTCTTTGCTCTGCGATAGGCGCTCTTGCCGCATAAATTTTGGTGCCACCAGAACATCTTAATAAGACCCATCTTGGGTGGAAGCCAAAACCTATCTGGGATTTCCGCGCGGGGTTCAACCCTTGCAATTTCAATATCGCCGCTAATAACCCCCGCACCCTTTTCGGGCGCAAGGCAGGCAATCATGTTTCCGTCCTTATCTATAATTTGCGTTTCACCAATCAGATACAGATTAACTTTAGAGGCGATGTTTGTGAATGGTAGCATCAGCATCTCGCCACTCAGTGCGCCCGCATGCCCCGCATGGAGCAAAGGCGCGCCAATCAATTCTGCAAGTTTGCCGGGCGTTACATGCATCATATTTTGATTACCGACATCATATTTATTGCTATGCCGAGGACCAAAAATAGCCCAGTCAGGAGTGCCCCACCAATGGCTGCCTGTCATGAGCAAGTCTACTTTGCCGCGAAGTCTGCGCGCCGTTTGGCTTCGTATCATTTCCCAGCACATGGCAATTCCGATATTGCCGTCTTGCGTTTCACACAAACCATCATCACTACCGCCAACATAAAAACTATTCTCCACCATTGTTGGCAAATCTTTATCGTGCCGATGCACTTTGCCATTCGGCTCAACAAGAACATAAGTGTTATATACATCGCCATCGCGCATTTCCAAATAGGAGCCGCCAATCCGTGCCTGATATTTCGCCGCCTTTTGGGTCAACAAATCTAATGCCATATTTTCAGGGGGTAGGGAGCAGGAGAATAGGCGCTCATCATAAACAATCTGGGTTGTAAAAAATTCGGGCAAGGCAATAAATTTTGCGCCCTTTTCTCCTGCCTCGTCAATCAATCGCTCAGCTTGCGTGAGGTTATATGGAAGGTCTGCAACTTTCGCCTCCATTTGCAGGGCGGCAACTTTTGTTTTCATTTTCTGCTCCCTTAACATATTTTTGAAATTATTGATGTGCGATTTTACATTCTTATCGTGGTATAATAATTATTATGAAGTAAAGAATTGGAAAAACTTTATGTCAACGAAAATTGCATTATTTGGCGCGACGGGTGCGGTTGGTCAGCATTTTTTAAACAAGGCTCTTAGCGGAGGCCATGAGGTGAGCGCGCTTGTTCGCGCGCCGTCTAAGTTGCAAGACCACGCGAAATTAACCAAGGTGGAGGGCGATGTGTTGAATCCGCAGGATGTTTCGCGTGTGATGCAGGGCGTGGATATTGCTGTCAGTTGTCTGGGAAATGTCAAGAAAGTCCACATTATGGAGGCGGCTGCTAGGGCGATACTTCAAGCGGCTGCATCTGAGAAAGCGCCGCCGAAGTGTATATTCATATCGAGTGTTGGCTGTGGCGGCACGTCTTGGGTGGTCAAGCAGATGCTTCAGCTTATTGGCGGAAAATCTGGCTTTATGGATTATGAGCGCGCCGATGCGCGTATTGCTCAAGAGCGTACTGTGCCGACTGTTCTTGTTCGGCCGGCTGCTTTGAAAGAAAAGCCCGGTAATGGGAAATATCGTGTTTTTCAGGGTGACGGAACATTTGCGCGCCCGATTGCCAAGGAGGACGTCGCCAATTTTTTTATGGATGTTTTGGCTGATGACAGTTGGAATAATAATGGCGGTATTCAGCTAGCGGGTCTAAAGTAATCATTCGCTATTGTGCGTAAGAGAGGGGAACCCCATGAACATGACAGTCTATCTTTCGGGTGAGATTCACACGGATTGGCGCGACCAAATTAAGCAAGGGTGCGCGCGCAATAAGCTCGATATTATTTTCACCTCGGCCGTAACCGACCACGCCGCAAGCGATGCGGCGGGCGATTTGCTCGGCGCTGAGGATAATAATTTCTGGCGCGACCATAAATCCGCCAAGGTCAACGCCATCCGCATCAAAACCCTGATTGAGCAATGCGATATTGCGGTCGTGCGTTTTGGCGACAAGTTTAAACAGTGGAATGCGGCGTTTGATGCGGGGTATTGCGCAGCCCTCGGCACGCCTTACATCACCCTGCACGATGAGGATATCATCCACCCGCTCAAAGAAGTCGACGCCGCCGCAATGGCATGGACAACTACGCCCGAGCAAGTCGTCGAGATGCTCACTTATATCCTGAACAAGGACTAGAGCTTAACGGCGGATTGATAAAGTCTGGTTAATCGTCGGTGATTTTATCGTTTTGGTATGGCCATCGAGCCATGTCACTTCGACTGCTTTCACGCCGCTTTCTGGGATAGCGAATGTCAGCTCGGGCGATTGGTCGGTCAAAAACCCTTGTCCGACAATCACTTCTCGTGTGTGGCTAGGGACGTTGTTCTTGTCCAGAACACGAACCCTTGCGCCAAGATTGGCCACATTATCTGCTAATGCGACGGTTATATAATCGCCGACCGGCTTGCGCGTGAAGGCGCGTAGGGGCCCGTCCATATTCACCCATAGAAAATCTTGATAGCCATCGCCGTTAAAATCGACAATCAAGGATGACTGGCCGAAATGCGCGTTTTCTAATCCCAGAGCAGGTGCGTCCTCAAAATAGGGATTGGCGTGGTCGCCCGTGCTGAGATAGGCGCGATTATTGAGTTTCCACAAATTGTGGAAAGGCCATTTGATATAATTTTGCGCGACGAATAAATCGAGCTTGCCATCCAGATTGACGTCTTCAAATACGCCGCCCCAAGCAAAGCCATCGTCGAGCAGACCAGATTGCGCGGTCACATTTGTAAAGCCTTGGCCTGAATCATTGCGCAGCAATAGCCAATCATGTGTATGCCGTTGGCGGTCTTCGATGTCGCCCATGGTGAGCAAGGTCGGTATTGATGTGCCGACATTCGGGAAAAACAAATCTTGGTCGCCATCCGCGTCGATATCGCCGACGCCAACGCCCATCCAAAATCCATATCCAGAGTCTGTGTGTATCGGCGAAAAGGTCAAGTCGCCATTATTGTGGAATATCTCGACTTCCCAAGTGTTCTGCCCGACGACAAGGTCTTGCAAGCCGTCCATGTCGAGGTCAACAAAGACAGCACAAAATGTATTTGCCTTACCAGCCGTGCCAGATTTTTCGGTGATGTCGATAAACGTATTATCGCCACGGTTGAGCAACATTCTATTGAGCTTGGCGTGTTCGAGGTCGTTGAATGTGGCGCTTTGAAACGACGGGAAGGCGACAAAGTAGCTGATATATAAATCGCCATCGCCATCATTGTCGATATCCGCCACCGAAACGTTAAAGGGAGCGGATTCTGCAGGGCTGTTTATTTCAATGAACGTCTTGGAAAAACTGCCCTTTCCATCGGTGTTGGTGTAGAGATACACGCCGTCATCTCGGCTGATAAGGAGGTCGGTATCGCGGTCATTATCCATGTCGATGGCAACGGCAGAATGGGTCGCTGTCATTGAGGAGAGACCCGTTTCGGAAATCACATTTTTAAAGGCACCGTTCTGCCAACGCAAAAGCGCATCAGGTGCGCCTTTGCCGCCGCCGACAAATATCTCGAAGCGGCCATCCGCATCAATATCAATGACCGCTGCCCCAAGGAAAGGGTGCACGGCCTCGTCCCAAGAATGTTCGAACGGCACAGGCACCTCCCGAAACAACGGGTCGGTAACGGTGCTGCAAGCGACTAATTGAGAAACGAAAAACGCACCTATAAGGGCTTTGGCTATCTTAAAATTTCTCATGTAAGATTATTGACCTGTAACCCAGTACCAAAACTCTACATACCAAGGCGTACCGCCATCGGACATAATTTGTGTCACGAGGAATGGCTCTTGTGTTCCCTCTGTCGCACCGACATCCATGCGCTGTGCGCTGCCGTCTTTGGTGACCAGAATGAAGTTATCCTTGGTAATCGTTGGCGCGACCATGGCATAGATTTCACCAGAAGGTGCGCGCAGAGCTTTGGGTGCTAAATGCTCATCTTGTGCGATGTCCAACAAGGCGTTCAAAACACTTTGCCCTGCCACTTCGGCGACAATGGTTGAATCGAGTATTTCGCCGCGCAGTTCGCGATGCAGCCCGTTTGGATTGCCCGTGGTTGCAAGTTGCAGAAGGCCAGCCGATGCTTTGCCGATAACGGTGCTCGGCAGCAGATTAGGATTAACCGTTGCGACAACGAAAGGAACTTGCGTGCCTTCCGTTTGGCCAACATCCATGCGTCGAATAACCCCATTGGTTGACACCAGAATAAAGTGGTCTTTGGTAATTGTCGGCGCAACCATCGCATAAATCGTCCCATCTGGAGCGACCAACGCTTTCGGCGCAAGATGCTCGTCAGACGCGTGGTCGAGCAGATTATTCAGAACGGCGGTCGTCACGGTATCTGCGACAACAGATGAGTTGGTGACTTTCCCGCCTAACTCAGCGTGCAAGCCCTTTGGGTTGCCCGTCGTGGCGATTTGGATAAGACCTGCAGACGCTTTATCGGTCATACCATCAGGTAGGTCGCCGCTGCTCGGAATAACCGGCGCGATAGAACAGGCACTGACAGCTGCAACCAAGGCAGCGGTTTTAAGACTACGGGATATTTTCATTATGCAAATCCTTTTTAATTCTCGAGTTTAATCTACAGAGTGTATCACGTCACAGTCGAAGCTGTAAGTCAAGGTTAAGTCAAGATAAGTCGTGAGTTTAATTGCGCTTTTGTTAGATTTCGGCTAGCTTCCGCGCCAGTTATCGCTAAACAGGAAAATCATGTCTGTCGAAAAAATATCAGCACGTATGACTGTGCCGCAGCTAAAGGCGTATAAAGGTCAGCAGCCGATAGTCTGTCTCACGTCGTATCATGCGCATACAGCCAAGCTGATTGACCCGCATGTCGATTTGCTGCTGGTCGGCGACAGCCTTGGCATGGTGATGTATGGCATGGAAAATACGCTCGGCGTGACGCTCGATATGATGTCAGCGCATGGTGCTGCCGTGGTGCGCGGCTCAACGAAAGCATTGGTGGTGGTTGATTTGCCATTTGGCACTTATGAAGAAAGCCCCGCGCATGCGTTTCATAATGCGGCGCGCATTATGAAAGAAACGGGCTGTCAGGCGGTCAAGCTTGAGGGGGGCTCGCGGATGGCTGAGACGGTGCATCATCTGACCCAGCGCGGTATTCCAGTGATGGGGCATATTGGGCTCACGCCGCAAAATGTAAATGTGATGGGTGGCTTTAAGACGCAAGGGCGTACCAAAGACCAATGGCCGCAGCTCGAAGCCGATGCGCAGGCTTTGGCAGAGGCGGGGGCGTTTGCTATTGTGCTAGAGGGGATTGCGGCAGAATTGGCGGATAAGATATCGGCGCAGATTGATGTGCCGACGATTGGTATTGGCGCGTCGGTTGGTTGCGATGGGCAGATTTTGGTGACAGAGGATATGCTTGGGTTATCACCCAATGTGCCGAAATTTGTAAAAGAGTTCGCGAGTCTGGGGCAACAAATTGCCACGGCCGCCGAAGCTTATGCTAATGATGTGCGCACGCGGAAATTTCCTGAAGAACAGCATACTTATGCTATGAAAGAGGAAAGCTAAGGAGACTGCTTGTGAGTGATGTTTTTGACGAAGTAACAGCCGAGTTGCGCCGCGACCGCGCCAGTGCTGCGTGGGCGAGATATGGCCGTTATATTATTGGCGCGGCGATTGGTCTGGTGGTCTTGGTGGCGACGGTGACGGGTGTGCGCAGCTATATGACAGCGCAGGAGGAGGCCGCCTCAATGCGCTATGACGCGATGGTGAAAACTGTTTCAGAGGCAGCGCCGCAGACAAAAATTGATCAGTTGATGGCTTTTGCGGCGGCTGAAGATAATGGCTATGGCGCATTGGCGCAGCTTTCGGCGGCGTTAATTCAAGCAGAACAAGGTGATGCTGAGGTGGCGCTTGAGGCTTTTGATGCACTGGCGAAAAATCGTAGTCTGCCCGATAGTTTGCGCGATTTTGCCAATCTGCAAGCGGCGATTGTGCTGCTCGATACACGCGGCGATTTGCAAGCGATTGAATTGCGGTTGGATGGTCTGCTGCGCGATGATAATGGGCTGCAACCCATGGCACGCGAAACCATGGCGCTGGCTTATATGACATATGACCAGCCGCTTAAGGCGCGCGAATTATTCAAGGCGCAAATTAGCGACCCAAATGTGACGAACCTGCCACGCGAGCGTGCGCGTATTATGCTGCAAAGCGTTGCTGATGCGCTCGCACCGCATGTTGAAACCA
Organism: Parvibaculaceae bacterium; assembly: GCA_965221415.1. GTDB lineage: Bacteria > Pseudomonadota > Alphaproteobacteria > RS24 > RS24 > UBA8337. Next base: position 1,237,837 of record OZ244887.1, on the reverse strand, counting down.
AGAAATAGGCGAGATGAAATGGTGAGCAAGACCCATCATTGGATTTTGGTAGCGGCTGTGAGCAGCTTGCTGATGGCGTGTGGCGGCGAGGCGGATGAGGATAAATTCGATGGCGAGCGTATTTCCGTATTGAGTTTTGAAACCAATCTGCGCCAAGACCCGCGCCTCAGCGATGCGCCAGTGCGTATCATACCGCCGTTTCGCAATGCGGCATGGGCGAATCCGGGCGGGTTTGCGAACCATGCGGCGTATCACCTCGAATTGGATGGCTTGGGCGAAGGATTCAAGGTTGAGATGGTGTCGGGCAATGAAAGTTTAACGCGACTAAAAGCGCCGCCTATTATTGCCGCCGGCAAAGCGTTCGCCATGGGGACAGAATTGGATGTTGTGGCGGTCGATGCGAAAAATGGCGATAAATTATGGACGACCTCGGTGCGCGCGCAATATAGCGAGCCGAACCACAGCCTGACGCGCTTTTTCGGCGTTGGTGCTAAGCCTGCGCCCGTGCGCGACGGGTTCGGCGGCGGTGTGGCTTATGCGGCAGGCCGTGTATTTGTAACGACGGGGTTTGGCGAATTGCTCGCGCTTAATGCAGAAGATGGCGCGATTTTGTGGCGGGTTCAAAACACCGTGGCGTTTTCCAACGCGCCGACCGTGCATAGCGGGCGGATTTATGTTGCCTCGCAAGATAGCCGCTTGCAGGCGTTTAATGCGGCGGATGGCACGCGCCTCTGGGAGTATCTGGCGATTACCGAGCCAGCGACCATTATCGGGGCGACCAGTGCGGCGGTGAACGACCAGATTGTTGTCGCAGGCTTTAACTCGGGCGAAGTGATTGGGTTAAGTCCGATTAACGGGCAAGAAGCATGGAGCGAAAGCCTCACCAGTCGGGCGACGCAAGTCACGCCGCTATCGCAATTAAACGCCATTGTCGGGCGACCCGTTATCGACCGCGACCGCGTTTATGTGACCAGCCATGGCGGGCGCACGGCGGCGATAGATTTGCGCTCGGGCGAGCGCATCTGGACAGCCGATATTGGCTCTATCGAAACGCCATGGCCGATGGGCGATTATTTACTGGTGATGTCGCTGGATGGCGAGTTGGTCAACCTGTCGCGCGAGCAAGGGCGGGTGCGCTGGATTGCCAAACTGCCCGCTTTTGAAGATGAGGAAGACCGCGAGGGTCGCATCCGTTGGGCAGGGCCTCTCTTGGCGAGTGAAAAAATCATACTGGCCTCATCCGATGGCCGCCTCGTATCGGTCAACCCAACCAATGGCGACATCATCGACTTCATCGAGATTGATGAAGCGGTAAGCGTCACACCCGTTTTAGCCGATGGCACATTATACGTGCTGACCGATGAGGGCGCGCTCATCGCTCGCCGATAGGACGCACATGACTCCCTTTGTTCTCGCAATTGTTGGCCGACCCAATGTCGGCAAATCGACGCTGTTCAATCGTTTGGTTGGCCGCAAACTGGCACTCGTGGATGACCAGCCGGGGGTGACGCGTGACCGTCGGTTTGGCGACGCACGGCTCGGCGATTTGCGCTTTCAGATTGTCGACACTGCTGGTTTCGAAGATGGCAAAGCTGGCTCGCTTGAGGCGCGTATGCGGTTGCAAACCGAGGCAGCGATTGAAGAAGCCGATATGGTGCTGATGCTGACGGATGCCCGTGCGGGCATTTTGCCCGAAGATGAATTATTCGCCCGCCTGCTGCTCAAATCGGGTGTGCCAGTGATATTGGCGGGCAATAAATCTGAATCCCGCGAGGCGGAAGCTGGCTTGGCGGAAGCCTATCGTTTGGGGCTAGGCGACCCGATTGCGCTATCGGCGGAGCATGGGTCTGGCACGGATGAGCTATACACGCTTATCCGCGATGCGATGACCAGTCATAATGCGGGTGATATCGCCACTGAGGACGACGAGGACGACCCCGATTTTGACCCCGATACGCCGTTTGAAGATGACCCTGACAAGCCGCTGCGGGTGGCTATTTTGGGACGACCCAATGCGGGAAAATCAACTTTAATTAACTATATGCTGGGCAAAGACCGTCTGCTGACTGGCCCTGAAGCGGGGATTACCCGCGATAGTATTTCGGTGCAGTGGACGTGGGAAGATGCTCACGCCCCAAACGGCGCGCGCCCTATCACGCTGTGGGATACGGCGGGGGTGCGGCGCAAATCGCGGGTGACGCAGAAGCTCGAAAAGCTATCCGTCGCGGATGGGTTGCGCGCGGTCAAATTCGCCGAGGTGGTGGTGCTGCTGATAGATGCGACCAGCCCGTTTGATAAGCAAGATATTCAACTGGCCGATTTGGTTGAGCGCGAAGGCCGCGCTTTGGTTATCGGTGTCAATAAATGGGATTTGAAACTTGACCGCAAGCAAGTGCGCCAAACCATCAATGATGCGCTGCTGCGCGCGCTGCCAAAATTGCGCGGCGTGCCCGTGGTGATGCTGTCGGGGCAAACCGGCAAGGGGGTTGAGAAGCTCATGCCTGCTGTGCAGCAACAATATGAATTGTGGAACGCGCGCATCGGCACGGCCAAGCTGAATAAATGGCTCGGCGAAGTGATTGACCGCCATCCGCCGCCTGCCGATAAGGGGCGGCCTGTGCGGCTGCGCTATATCACGCAAGCCAAAGCGCGACCGCCCACTTTTGTGACGTTTTCAAGTCGTGGACACGCTGTGCCTGAAAGCTATCAGCGTTATTTGGCAAATAATCTGCGCGACACATTCGCACTCGATGGCGTGCCGCTGCGGATTTTTGTGCGCAAAGGCAAAAATCCATACGAAGACCGCTAGCTATCATGGTCGTGGTCATGTTCATCACCACAATGAATACACGCCACAACATTGGCGTAAAAACGTTTCGCGCTCTCCAAGGCCGTTTTGGGGTCGAGATGACTGCCTAAATCGATACGGTCAACATCAGGCACGAGCAGGCCGCAGCCTTCGCGATGCACTTCATACGAACCATCGGGGAGGGGTTTCGGGTTGATATAATAAAATGACATGATTTTTCCTCTTTTTGCTTTGGTGAAAGTCTAGCGTTTGAAATCGATAATCTCGCCCGTGCGAGTCTCATGCTCAGATAAAAGCTCTAAGAATAGCGGCGCGATATCAGACGGGGCGGGCAGGGTGGCGGGGTCTTCGCCGGGCATGGCTTGCGCACGCATGGCCGTGCGCACAGGGCCGGGCGACAATAAATTAACCCGCAGCTTGTCGTTTTCATGCTCATGCGCCCATGTTTTGACCAACGCATCGAGGGCGGCTTTGGTGGTCGAATACGTCCCCCAAAACGGGCGGCATTTTTGCGATGCCCCCGACGTGGTAAACACCGCGCGCGGCGCATCGGCTTGCATGAGTAGCGGTTCCATCGCACGGATAAGCCGCGCATTAGCAGCCACATTAACGGCGAGGCTTTTGTCGAATTCTTTTGGCTCAATATGCGCGACGGGGGTCATCGGCCCCAACACGCCCGCATTGCCAACCAGCATGTCGAGCTTTCCGAAACGTTCATTTATGTGCGCGCCCAAACGGTCGATGGCGTCGCCATCGGTCACATCCATCGGCACGCCGGTTGCTTCGCCGCCCTTGGCGGTGATGGTGTCGTATAATTCTTCTAAAGCACCTTGCGTGCGCGACAATAAAAGCACATGCGCGCCTGCCGCGCTCAAAGCCTCGGCGACAGCCCAGCCAATGCCGCGCCCCGCGCCTGTCACCAAGGCCAGTTTGCCAGAAAAATCGGGATGGCTCACCGCTTAGCCCTGTTCGGATAAGAGCGACAGCTGCTGCAAATGGTCGCCATCCTTTTGGTCGGTAATGCCCGTTGGATAGTCGCCTGTGAAGCAGTGGTCGGTGAATTGTGGACTGGCCGCGTTGCGACCGTCTGTATAGCCCATCGCCTGATACAGACCATCAATGCTCAAAAAAGCAAGGCTGTCTGCGCCAATATATTTGCACATTTCCTCAAGCGAGTTATTCGCGGCCAGCAAATCCTCTTGGCTCGGCGTGTCGATGCCGTAAAAATCGGGGTGCGTGATGGGCGGTGCGGCGATGCGCATATGCACTTCTTTAGCGCCTGACTCGCGCATCATCTGCACGATTTTCACCGAAGTTGTGCCGCGCACAATCGAGTCATCGATTAAAATCACCCGCTTGCCATCGACATGAGCGCGGTTTGCATTGTGCTTCAATTTCACCGAAAAGGCGCGGATAGATTGCGTCGGTTCGATAAAGGTGCGCCCCACATAATGATTGCGAATAATGCCGAGTTCAAACGGTGTGCCTGACGCTTCGCCATAGCCAATCGCTGCTGGCACACCGCTATCGGGTACGGGAATGACGACATCGGCATCGATAGGGCTTTCTTCGGCGAGCTTGCGGCCAAACGCTTTGCGGCAATCATAGACATTTTTGCCGCCGACGACCGAGTCGGGTCGTGAGAAATAAATATACTCAAAAATGCAGGGGCGCGGCTGCGTGGGGGGAAAGGGTTTGTGGCTTTCAATGCCGTTTTCGGTGATGACGACGATTTCGCCATTTTCGACATCGCGCACGAATTGCGCGTCAATAATATCGAGCGCGCAGGTCTCGGAGGCCAGAATATAAGCGCCATCCAATTTGCCGATGACCAGTGGGCGGATGCCTAGCGGGTCGCGCGCGCCGATGAGTTTTTTATTGGTCATGACGACGAGCGCATATGCGCCTTCGATTTGAAACAGCGCGTCGGTAAAGCGCGACAGCGTGTTAATCCGTTTTGAGCGCGCCACCAATTGCAAAATCGTTTCAGTGTCGGATGTCGACTGGAATATCGCGCCATTGCGCACCAATTCTTCGCGCAAGGTCAGCGCATTTGTCAGATTGCCATTATGGGCTATCGCAAAACCGCCGCCCGTTAAATCGGCAAAAAGCGGCTGCACATTTCGCAAAATAGTCTCGCCCGTGGTCGAATAGCGCACATGGCCAACGGCGCTTGACCCGCGCAAATTATCAAGCACGTGCGGCTTGGTGAAATTATCAGAAACCAGACCAAGGCGACGCTCGGCGAAAAAGTTTTTACCATCAAAAGAAACAATGCCCGTGGCTTCTTGACCGCGATGTTGCAGAGCATGCAGTCCCAATGTGGTCAATGCGGCGGCATCGGTGTGGCCAAAAATACCGAATACGCCACATTCTTCACGCAGTCGGTCATCAGATGAGTGCGGAAATGTCATTTGACCCCTTCCGTATTACGGATTAAGCGTTCAATTCCATCACGTTCGATTTGTTTATAGCCCGTGTTGTCGACGCTGTCTTGCGTTTCCTTACCTAATTTTTGGGCTTCTTTGCGCAGCGCGTCTTGCAGGATTTGCGAGCTTTTCTCGTCGACTTGTTTGCCGATATTGGCAAGGTTGAGCGGCAAGCGGTCAAGCGGCACGATAGCGACGATGGTTTTGCTGCCCGTTTGCAGCATGGGGCGCAATTTTGCCTCGGTAATAAAAGCGGGATGGTCTGCCTCGGGGATGACGGCGCTGACACCTAGATAAGCGATACAGGCGATAAAAATGCCGCGCGCTGCGCCAAACGCAACCCCCATGGTGCGGTCAAGAACCCCGAGCGGGCTGTCTTTTAAGTGACCCGCAATCACCGAACTCAACAGCGAAAGCACAATAAAAGTGACAAGGAAAACGATAAGCATCGCGCCGCCATTCACCACCCAGTCAATCTTGATATAGCCCGCCAATAAAGGTTTCAGCGAGGGGCCAAAGAAAATCGCCGCATAGCCCGACACCAGCCAGCTCATGATGGATAAGACCTCTTTGGTGAAGCCGCGCAGAAGCGATAGTGATGCCGAAATCAGCAGCACAGCGATAATTCCATAATCTAGCGCCATTAGCTCCATCACTGTTTCGTATCATGAGTCGGTCTGCGCCAGCGTCGCAATCAGCGCGGCCAAATCGTCGATTTGTTTTACCGACACCGCCTTGGGCGTATCGGATTTTCTGGCCTTGGGTGCATAGGCGGTCGTAAAGCCGAGCTTTTCGGCTTCTTTCAGCCTGACACCGCTTTGCGCGACAGGGCGCACCGCACCCGACAGGCTAATCTCGCCATAAATCACGCTTTGCTTCGGGATAGGTGTACCGCTGAGCGATGAAATCAACGCGGCGGCAACGGCCAAATCTGCGGCGGGTTCGTTAATGCGCAACCCCCCTGCGACGTTTAAGAATACATCGCGTCCCGCAAATGATAATCCGCAGCGTGCCTCAAGCACAGCCAGCACCATCGACAGGCGGTTATTGTCCCACCCAACAACAGCGCGGCGCGGCGTCGCCAAAGAGGACGGCGCGGCCAAAGCCTGAATTTCGACAAGCACGGGACGCGTCCCCTCAATGCCAGCGAACACGGCAGCCCCCGGAACATCCTCATCGCGGCCTTCAAGAAAAAACGCTGACGGGTTTTGCACTTCCATCAGCCCAGTGCCTTGCATTTCAAACACGCCCATTTCATGCGCAGGGCCAAAGCGATTTTTGACCGAGCGCAAAATACGGAATTGGTCGCCGCGGTCGCCTTCAAAATAAACCACAGTATCGACCATATGCTCAAGCACGCGGGGCCCCGCAATTTGCCCATCCTTGGTGACATGCCCGACCAAGACAAGCGGCGTATCGGTGCGTTTGGCAAAATGGATAAGCTCTTGACCCGCAACGCGCACCTGACTGACAGTGCCGGGCGCGGCCTCGATGGCGGGCGACCACATGGTCTGTATCGAATCGATGACAACCAGTGCGATGTCGCCCTGTTTTTCGAGCGTCTTGCAAATATCCGCGACGTTGGTTTCGGCGGCGAGTTGCACGGGTGCATCGGCCAAATCCAGACGCGTGGCACGCATTCGTAATTGCGCCAGTGCTTCTTCGCCCGATATATAAACCACTGTGCCGCCCTGCTTGGCGATGGCCGCAGCTGCCTGCAATAAGAGGGTTGATTTGCCAATGCCCGGGTCGCCGCCGATGAGCGTTGCTGACCCCGCCACAAGGCCGCCGCCAAGCACGCGGTCAAGCTCGTGGATGCCGGTTTTGTCGCGCTGATGGTCTTCGCTGCCGGTTAGCGAAGCCAGCGTGATAGCTTGTCCTTTGGTTTTCTTTGCGCCTCGGCCAATGGGAGGTGCGTTGGCGCTTGCGACTTCGGACAGCGTGTTCCAATCGCCGCAAGCGTCGCATTTGCCTGACCATTTGGTCGAGACATTGCCGCACTGATTGCATATATATTCGAGTTTTGCGCGTGCCATGCTACTGCCCCGCCATATAATTGTGCTGGCCTTCAACCTCAATCGGCCCCTGCGCCAGCCCATTGATGAACTGGTGCAGAAACGGGTCATCGGAAGCCTCCAACTCGGCGGGGCTGCCGTGCCAGATGATTTCGCCCTTATATAATAGCGCGGTTTTATCGGCGATGGCGCGTACGCTCGTCATATCATGCGTGATGGTCAGCGTCGTCGCGCCCAAATCCTGCACGCATTCTTGAATAAGATGGTTGATGACATCCGTCATAATCGGGTCGAGACCCGTGGTTGGCTCGTCAAAGAAAATAATTTCAGGGCGCAACGCAATCGCGCGCGCTAGTCCTACGCGTTTGTGCATGCCTCCCGATAAGGCGGCGGGGTAAAGGTCGAGCACATCGCTGCCAAGGTCAACGCGGCGCAGCGCTTCGGTGGCGAGGTCGCGGGCATCGGCTTCGGCCATACCGTCATTTTGGAGGCTGCGGAACGCCACGTTTTTCCACACAGGCAGGCTATCGAACAGCGCGCCATTTTGAAACAACATGCCGATTTGCGCATCAATATGAGCGCGTTGGGTGCGTGCCAATCCGACGGTTTCTTGTGCGTCAATTTTTATCGACCCGCTATCGGGGGTCATCAGTCCCAAAATTGATTTCAACATGACCGACTTGCCACTGCCCGAGCCGCCAATCACCACCAGAGATTGACCTTTTTCAACGCTCAGCGTGACCCCGCGCAGCACGTCTTTTGTGCCAAATCTTTTGTGCAGATTGGTGAGGGCTATCTTATCTGTCATGCGGCAAACAACAGGGCTGTCATCAGATAATTGGCCGCCAGAATAAGGATAGAGGCGGTGACCACGGCGTTGGTGGTGGCGCGTCCGACGCCTTGTGCGCCGCCTTTTGAGTGATACCCATGATAGCACCCCATAATAGCGATAATAAACCCGAACACGGCGGCTTTGATGAGACCAGAGGCGATATCGTCAAATTGTAAAAAATCCGTGGTGCGCTGCATGTAAATCGCGGCGTTGAAACCAAAGCTCTGCGTGCCGACGACAAAGCCGCCAAAAATGCCGAGAATGTCAGCTACCAATGTCAGCAGCGGCATACATAAGGTTGCGGCAATGATGCGCGGTGCGACGAGATATTTATGCGGATTGGTGGATAATGTGGTGAGCGCGTCGATTTGCTCGGTGACGCGCATCGTGCCGATTTCCGCCGCGATGGCTGCCGATACGCGTCCTGCGACCATCAAGCCGCCTAAGACGGGGCCAAGCTCGCGGGTGATGCCGAGGGCGACAATGCTCGAGACGATGGATTCGGAATTAAACTGGTTGCCGCCATAGTAAATCTGGATGGCCAGCGCGCCGCCCGTGAAAAAAGAGGTCAACGCCACGACGGGCAATGAGTAATATCCAATGTGCAATATTTGCTGCCCGATGAGTCGATAATAAAATGGCGGGCGTATCATGGCCGCGAAGCTATGGCCGATGAAAATCGATAATTGCCCCGTTTGGATAAAGAAGCTGAGGAAAAAACGTCCGATGGTTGCCAGTGCTGCCATAATCTTGTCCTCAACTGTTAATCGCTATAGATGCGTTTATAGCGGCTTCCGAGCGATGTGAGAAGCTCATATGAAATGGTTTGGCCACTCATGGCAAGCTGGTCGATGCGATTATTGGCGCCGAATAATTCGACCATGTCGTGAACTTGCGGTGGGCTTGGGCAATCGGTGAGGTCTATGGCGAGGCTATCCATCGACATGCGCCCCAGTAGCGGCACGGGATGACCACTGAGCATCAGGCGGATTTGGCCAAGGTTCGCGCCGAAATAACGGTTTAGCCCGTCGCCATAGCCAAGGCTGACAATGCCGACGGTTGTTTCATGCGCGGCGGTAAACGTCGCGCCATAGCCGATGGTGTCGCCCACCGATAAATGGCGGATTTGCAGAATCGGCGCGCGCAAAGTTGCAACGGGGGCGAGCGCATCGTCTGGTCGCCCAGAAGCCGCCCCGCCATACAGCATGATACCAACGCGCACCATATCGAAATGATACGCGCTCCCCAACATCACCCCGCCAGAATTAGCCAGTGAAGCCGGCGCTTTTGGCAATAGACTCAGCGCATGGCGAAAAGCCTCAAGCTGTGCCGCGTTCATCGGATGGTCAGCATTATCGGCGCACGCAAGGTGGCTCGCAATGAGCGTCAACTCCCAGCCTTCAAACAAGCTCGGCGTGTCGGCCAAATCGGCGACTTCATTTGCCCCCAGCCCAAGACGGTTAAAGCCCGTATCAATAAACAGGCAAGCAGGCAGCGCACCGTTTTTCTGGCAATAGGCTTGCCATTGCTCGATTTGCGCAACGCTAATCAAACAGGGACGCAAGCTGTGGGCGGCGAAATCGGCAGCCGCGCCATCGGGCAAGCCGTTTAGCACATAAATCACGGGCTTTGGCAGCAGCGCGCGCAAGTCAATGGCCTCTTGCGCTTGGGCAACGAAAAACACGCTGCACCCTGCCTTGTCGAGCGCCTCGGCGACAGGCGCAAGCCCCAGCCCATAGCCATCGGCTTTGACCACGGCGGCGGTTTGTGCGGTCGGGGTCGCCGCGTCTAATGTTTGAAAATTTTGCGCCAGTGCCGCGAGGTCAATATTCAATACGGCACTATCTGTATAGGTCATTTTAATCAAAGCGATCCGGTAGTCGGTCGTCCTCACTCAAATCGGTGAATCGGGTAAAGCGGTCTTCAAACGCCATTCGTGCCGTGCCGACTGGCCCATGGCGGTTTTTGCCGATAATCACTTCAGCCGTGCCATCTGTATTATTCATGCGCTCTTGCCATGCGGCGAACTCTTCAGTGCCTTCGGTAGGCTTTTCGCGCATCAGATAATATGACTCGCGATAGACGAACATCACAATATCGGCATCTTGCTCGATAGCGCCAGATTCGCGCAAGTCCGAAAGCTGCGGACGCTTATCGTCGCGCGATTCGACCTGCCGCGAGAGCTGCGACAGCGCCAATACCGGCACATCTAGCTCTTTGGCGAGGGCTTTCAGCCCTTGGGTGATTTCGCTGACTTCTTGCACGCGTCCGTCGCGCGAATTGCCAGCGCGCACGAGCTGCAAATAGTCCACCACGATAAGCCCTAGCCCATGTTGACGCTTGAGCCGACGCGCCCGTGCCGCAAGGGTCGCCATCGGAATCGCCCCCGTATGGTCGATATAAAGCGGCGCGTCTTGTAAATCACGTGCGGCACTGACCAGACTGGCATATTCGTCCTCGTGAATATCGCCTTTGCGAATATTCGACGATGATACTTTCGCCTGTTCGGCGAGCATCCGCGTGGCAAGCTGCTCGGCGGCCATCTCAAGCGAGAAGAAGCCAACGACACCGCCATCCTTCACTTCCATCGAGCCGTCAGCCTTGTGTTCGATATTGCCGTTTTGTTTGGCCTTCATGTAGCTATGCGCGATGGTGAAAGCGATATTGGTCGCGAGCGCCGTTTTCCCCATAGCAGGACGGCCTGCGAGGATAACAAGGTCGCTATCCTGCAACCCCCCGAGCAAATCATCCAGCCCCTTAAAACCCGTCGAGATACCCGACAGGCTGCCTTCGCGCTGATAAGCTTTCTCGGCCATTTCAATCGCGCCGGTCAGCGACTCGTCAAAATTCATAAAGCCCGCATTATGCGTACCCTTTTCGGCAATCGAATAAAGTGCCTGCTCGGCCTTGTCGATTTGTGTGTTCGGGTCTTGGTCGATATCGCCATCATAAGCGTCGCCCACCATTTCTTGACCCACCAGAATAAGCTGACGACGGATAGCCAAATCGTAAACCGTTTGGCCATATTGTTTCGCATTGGCGATGGTGGTGGCATTCGAGGCAAGCCGCGCCAAATATCCGACCCCGCCGAGCAGGCTCAAGCCTTCATCCATTTCCAAATAAGTTTTCAGCGTCACCGGCGAGGCTAGATTGCCATTGCCAATCAATTTGGATATCGCCTCATAGATGCGCTGATGCACGGGGTCAAAAAAATACTCGGGCTTTAAAAAATCAGCGACTTGGTCGAGCGCGTCATTATTGATAAGCAGCGCGCCCAGTAAGCCTTGCTCTGCCTCAATATTATGCGGCAGTTGCTTGAAATCATCGGATTCTTGAATCGGATTAAGGGGCGTAACAGGCGTGTCCATGTCGCCGACCTTAGACAGACATCAAGCAGCTATCTATCAAAAAGAAAAAACCCAGCGAAGTATTTTTCGCTGGGTCTGTTAATAACGGGGAAAACTCAAAATTATTCTTTTGACTCTTCTTCTGACTCTTCTTCGTCACTTGATTCTTCTTCTGCCTCTTCTTCGGCAGGAGCTTCCTCTTCAGTAGGAGTCTCTTCCTCGACGGGAGCTTCTTCTTCCTCAGCCGCATCATCTTCGAGTTTGACATCAACGCCTTCGTCGAAAATCTCTTCGACATTGACTTCCTCGACGTTGTTTTGTTCGTCCTGTTGGTCGCCGACGACGGTTTCGCCCGCAGCTTGACGCTCGGCTTCTTCGTCTGTGCGTGCCACATTGACGATAACGGTTGATGTGACTTCCGGATGCAAGACAACGCTGACATTCGTGCAGGCCGAGAATTTTTATCGGCTGCGCCGAGCACAATCTGATTGCGCGCCGATGCTCAAAGCCGTTTGCACTGACAGCAATTCGGCGATATCGCGCGTTGTGACAGAGCCATAAAGCTGGCCTGTGTCGCCTGAAGAACGGATAACCGTAAAGGTCTCGCCATTGAGTTTCTTATGAACCGCTTCGGCATCTTGTTTGCGTTCCAGATTGCGCGCTTCTAATTGGGCGCGTTCTGTTTCGAAGCGTTCGAGATTGGCTTTATTGGCGCGGAGGGCTTTGCCCTGCGGCAGTAGGAAGTTACGCGCATAGCCGTCTTTTACCGTGACGACGTCGCCCATTTGACCCAGTTTTGCAATGCGCTCAAGCAATACAATCTGCATGATAATTACTCCTTGTCCCCGTCTTCATGAGACGACTTGTCAGGGTTGTTGAGACCTCGAAAATCGAAGCGCGTATCCAACAATCCCATTAGGCTGATGGGGATAATCAACCAAGCCATCGCGATAATTACGAAATATAAAACAACCCAAAAAAAGATGCGTCCATTCCAGTGGCGGGAAATAGCATGAATAATCGCTAAACCCAATAGAAAATATGCACTCATCACAAGGGTGGCTAATGTGGCCGCCAAAGTCGCCAGCCAGCCTTCGCTCACCCACGCGACAACGAGCAGCCCCGCGAACAGGCCAATCAGCCAGATTGGCAAGGTCAGCGTGGTGTAATCGGTGGCAGGGCGCAGGTTTTTGCCCATCTTCGTAACCAGAATCTGCACGATTTGTAGATTGCCGAGCAGCAGCAATGGCCAACTCACAAAACCGGTGATGATGATAAAATTAGCCGCGCGCAACATGTTTTCAGGCGATGATAGGTCGTAACCGTCTGCGAAGGCGGCGTTGATTTCTGGTGAAGCTGCCATGGCATTGGCGAATGCTTGCGGCAGGCCGCCCTCACCGCCAATGCTGCTAAACAAAATGATGATGCCGAGGCTGGTTATGCCGAGCGTCACCAAAATAAGCCGACGCGGCGGGTAAAACTCGAAATCGTCGGTGTTCTCAATCGGGCGCGATAAGAGCGCTTGGTGTATCAATACAAGGGTCGGGAATAAAAGCAGAAAGCCAAACACAACAGCAAAAGTGGGGGATAGCAAAAAGGCGGTCAAAATCGTCGCGCCGACGCCGACAATCGCCGCTTGCGTCACGCCATAAGCGAGGCCAACATAAGCGATAGGAAAAGCCGAAACGGGCATCGCCAAAACGGCAGCAAACATGAAGGCACTGCTGCTCGTTGCGATGACAATCCGTAAAAGCAGGCTTTGCGTCATCTACCTGCCGTTAAACCTACTGGTCAAGCGTGTAAGGCATCAGCGCCAGAAAGCGAGAACGCTTAATCGCACGTGCGAGTTCACGCTGCTTCTTGGCCGACACGGCGGTGATGCGGCGCGGTACAATTTTACCGCGTTCAGAGACATAACGCTGCAACAGACGGGTATCTTTATAGTCGATAATCGGCGCGTTAGAGCCTGAAAACGGGCATGCCTTACGGCGGTTACCAAATGGGCGACGTCCTTGGGTCATTCTTCGTCTCCTTTATCGGCTTCTTCTTCAAGAATTGGCTCTTCTTCGAGAACTACATCTTCTTCGATATCTAATTCACGGCGGTCATCATCACGGCGCGCGCTGCGACGCTCGTCGCGATTTTTGTTGCGCATTTGAACCGAGTCATCTGCCTCATGTTCATCAACGCGCAGCGTGATATGGCGAATAATATCGTCATTCAAGCTCATGCGACGCTCCATTTCGGCGATAGCTTCGTGACTGGCATCGATGTTCAGCAGCGAATAATGGCCTTTGCGGTTTTTCTTCACGCGATAGGCCAGTGACTTCAGCCCCCAATATTCGTTTTTCGTAATTTTGCCGCCATTTTCTTCCAGCACAGCCTGCATCATATCGATGAGACCCTCGACTTGCTGCGAAGAAATATCCTGACGTGCGATAAACACATGCTCGTATAGAGCCATAGCTTCTCTCCTATCTGCTTCGGCGCATAGCCCCTAACGAGCAACCATCACCACCAAATCAGCGGAGAAGCCCACAAGTTACACAAAGAGCGGAGACAGGGGATGTAACGTTTCATCCTTTCAGCCTCCAGCCGAAATTCAACACGAGGCGGTGATACTATGTTGTGGGTGGCTTGGCAAGTGCGAAATGCCTCTATTCACTGCGGGCGCAATCACCTAGACTGATACGAAACAGGAGGGACACATGACACAAGCAGCAACCACCGCCTTTGTATTTCCGGGGCAGGGCAGTCAGGCAGTTGGCATGGGGCAAGAATTGGCGGCGTACCCAGAAGCGAAAGAGGTGTTCGCAACCGTCGATGAGGCACTGGGACAGAAGCTTTCTGATTTAATGTGGAATGGCCCCACCGATGAGCTGACGCTTACCGAAAATGCACAACCTGCTTTGATGGCCGTGTCGATGGCGGTGATGCGGGTGTTGGAAGCGCGCGGTGCGAGTCTGGCAGATAATGTGTCTTATGTGGCGGGTCATAGCCTTGGTGAATATGCGGCACTCACGGCGGCGGGCGCGTTGCCATTGGATGAGGCGGCGCGGTTGTTAAAATTGCGCGGCCAAGCGATGCAGCGTGCTGTGCCAGTGGGTGTGGGCGCGATGGCGGCGTTGCTCGGGCTTGATTTTGCGGCGGTCAGCGAGATTGCCGATGCCGCTTGCACAGGCGATGAGATTTGCAGCGCGGCGAATGATAATGCCAATGGTCAAGTGGTGATTTCAGGCCATGCGGCGGCGGTGCTGCGGGCGATGGATTTGGCCAAAGAGCGTGGTGCGAAGCGCACCTTAGAATTGCCCGTCAGCGCGCCGTTCCATTGTGCTTTGATGCAACCCGCAGCAGATGAAATGGCGGATGCTTTGGCGGAGGCCAATATACAAGCCCCGTGTGTGCCGATTATTGCCAATGTGACCGCCCAAGCCGTCAGCGAGCCTGAAACCATTCGCCGCTTACTGGTGGAGCAAGTGACGGGTTCGGTGCGCTGGCGCGAGAGTATGATATGGGCGGCTGATAATGGCATCACCGAATTGGTTGAAATCGGCTGCGGCAAAGTATTGACGGGTATGGCGCGGCGTATCGACGAGCGCCTTTCGGCGACAGCGTTGAATACGCCAGATGATATTGAAGCGTTTCTCAAGTAATAAAAAGGAGAGGTCTATGTTTGATTTAAGCGGAAAAAATGCGCTGATAACGGGCGCATCGGGGGGCATTGGCGGGCGCATCGCCAAGATGCTGCACACGGCGGGTGCCAATGTTGGCCTTGCGGGAACACGCGAGGCGGTATTGCGCGAGCTCGCCGATGAGCTAGGCACAGGCGCGCATGTTCTGGTGGCTGATTTGTCGTCTGATGATGGCGCGAGCGATTTAATTGCGCATGCAGAAGAAGCCATGGGCAGTATTGATGTACTGGTCAATAATGCGGGCATTACCCGCGACGGTTTAGCGATGCGGATGAAAGATGAAGATTGGGATGATGTGCTGGCGGTTAATCTGAGTTCGAATTTTCGGCTCATTCGGGCATCTCTGCGCGGGATGATTAAGCGTCGTCATGGTCGGATTATTGGCATTACGTCGGTGGTCGGCGTGACGGGTAATCCGGGGCAAGCCAATTATGCCGCGACCAAAGCGGGGATTATTGGCATGTCGAAATCATTGGCGCAGGAAGTCGCCAATCGCGGGGTGACGGTGAATTGCGTGGCACCGGGATTTATTGTCACGCCGATGACCGATGACTTGCCCGATGCGCAAAGGGAAGCCTTGACCGCGTCCATTCCCGTGGGTCGTTTGGGCGAGGGTGATGATATCGCCGCTGCGTGTTTGTATTTAGCCAGCGATGAAGCCGCTTACGTGACGGGGCAGACTTTGCATGTGAATGGCGGCATGGCGATGATTTAGACATATAGACATGACAAGAAAAGGGTGATAGGGAAACTTTACGGCTGTCTCAAGAACGAGCAGAGATTTATAATTTAAGGAGCTTATGATGAGCGATACTGTTGACCGCGTTAAAAAAATTGTTGTCGAAAACCTCGGTGTTGAGGCTGGCAAAGTAGATGATGCTTCTAGCTTTATTGACGATTTGGGTGCTGATAGCCTCGATACAGTCGAACTGGTTATGGCATTTGAAGAAGAATTTGGTATTGAAATTCCAGATGATGCAGCTGAAACCATTCTGACGGTTGCCGATGCGGTTAAATTCATCGAGCAGGCTTCTTAAAGGAAGCTACCTTAAATGAGACGCGTCGTTATAACGGGTGTTGGGGCTGTTAGCCCGCTTGGCGAAACGATTGAAAAAAGCTGGCAACGGCTTATCGCGAACCAATCGGGGGCAAGTGCTATCACCAGTTTCGATGCGTCGGACTTGCCTTGTCAAATTGCGTGTCAGATTGATAAAGGCGAGGGCGGGTTTAATCCCGACCTTTACATGGACCCCAAAGATCAAAAGCGGGTAGATGATTTTATCGTCTATGGCGTTGCTGCGTCTGATATGGCACTCGCCGATGCAGGCTACAAAGCCGAAACCGAAGATCAACAATGCCGCACGGG
The DNA here is from genome assembly GCA_965221415.1 of Parvibaculaceae bacterium. Classification (GTDB taxonomy): domain Bacteria; phylum Pseudomonadota; class Alphaproteobacteria; order RS24; family RS24; genus UBA8337. The sequence goes on along the minus strand of OZ244887.1, from coordinate 1,221,347 downwards.
CGTGTGCGTCGGCTCTGGTATCGGCGGACTGGGCGGCATTGGCGATACGGCGCTTACCTTAAACGAACGCGGACCACGTCGGGTCAGTCCGTTTTTCATCCCCGGCTCACTGGCCAATTTGGCGGGCGGGAATATTTCTATCAAGCATGGCCTGAAAGGCCCAAATCATGTTGTGGCAACGGCGTGTGCGACGGGTGCGCATGCGATTGGCGATGCGGCACGCTTTATTATGATGGATGATGCCGATGTGATGGTGGCGGGTGGTACGGAAGCGGTTATTTGTCGCCTCGGCATGACGGGCTTTGTTGCGTGCCGTGCGCTGTCGACGAGTTTTAACGATACGCCTGAAAAAGCCTCGCGGCCTTATGATAAAGACCGCGACGGTTTTGTGATGGGCGAAGGCGCGGGCATTGTGGTTTTGGAAGAATATGAACATGCCAAAAAGCGCGGCGCTAAAATCTACGCCGAAGTCGTTGGCTATGGCCTATCTGGCGATGCGTATCACATTACCTCGCCGGCTGAAGATGGGTCGGGCGGGTATCGCGCGATGCAAGCGGCACTCAAACGCTCTGGCTTGTCGCCCGAAGATATCGACTATGTGAACGCCCATGGCACATCAACCCCCGTCGGCGATGAGATTGAACTCAAATCCGTCGAGCGTTTATTTGGCAGTGCGACAAACGGGCTGACCATGTCGTCGACCAAATCGGCGATTGGCCATTTGCTCGGGGCGGCGGGCGCGCTTGAGGCGATATTCAGCGTGCTGGCGATGCGCGACGGCATCGTGCCTGCGACCCTTAATCTGGACAATCCATCGGTCGAAACCGAGATTAATCTGGTGCCGCACAAAGCGCAGGAAAAGAAAGTAAATGCCGTGTTATCCAATAGTTTTGGGTTTGGTGGCACGAATGCGTCTTTGGTTTTCAAAGCGGTTGAATAGATTTCGCGCCCTTATCAGCATGATATTCGTGCCTGCCATGGTATTTGGTGGGCTTTGTTTCATCGGCGTGGCGGGATTGATTTTCATGCGCGGGCCGCATGACGAAACACAGCGGGTTTTTCTTGAACAGGGCAGTTCGCTGCCGAGCGTTGCGGCCAAATTGGATGCCGCAGGGGTTTTGCGTCAGCAAGCTCTGTTTCGAGCGTTTGTGCGTTTGCGCGGCAAAGCGAGTGTGTTGAAGGCGGGCGAGTTTGATATTCCGCCGCATGCGAATATGAACGATGTGCTGGATATTCTTATTCATGGCGATGTGGTGCTGCATGCCATCACGATTGTTGAGGGTCTGACGAGCCAGCAAATTATGGCGCAATTGGCCGCTGAGGATGTTTTGGTGGGCGAGGTGGCGATACCTGCTGAGGGACGGCTTTTGCCCGAAACCTATATTGTCCCACGAGGGCTAGAACGGGCGGCTCTGGTGGAGAAAATGGCGCAAGCGCAACGCGCAACTATCGAAGAATTATGGCCGCAGCGACAACAAGGCTTGCCCTTTAAGACGCAAGAAGAGGCACTTATTCTGGCCTCGATTGTCGAGCGCGAAACGGGGATAGCGCACGAGCGACCCTTGGTGGCAGCGGCGTTTATCAATCGCTTGAAAAAGGGCATGCGTTTGCAGTCTGACCCAACGATTATTTACGGACTGGTGGGCGGCAAAGGCTCGCTTGGTCGCGCGATACGGCGCAGCGAGATTCGCAGGCGAACGCCGTATAATACATATCGGATTCATGGGCTGCCCCCGACGCCGATTTCTAATCCGGGGCGTGCAGCGATTGCTGCCGTGCTGATGCCGGCCGAAAGCGATGTGTTGTATTTTGTCGCCGATGGGTCGGGAGGGCATGTGTTTGCCACGACTTTGGCCGAGCATAATAAAAATGTGCGCCACTGGCGACAAATCGAGAAACAGGCGCACGAATAATCGGCTATAGTGGGGTTTATCGATTTGATTCGAGGAGCGCTTATGTCTGTTATTCATCGCCGTGGTCTTATGCTGGTTTTGTCGTCGCCTTCTGGTGCGGGCAAGACGACTTTGGCGCGGGGTCTTTTGGCAGGTGATGAGAATATTACCATGTCGGTTTCTGCCACGACCCGCAAACCGCGCCCCGGCGAAGTCGATGGGCAGGATTATTGTTTTGTCGATACGCAAAAATTTGGCGAGATGCGCAATCGCAATGAGCTGCTCGAACACGCCAAAGTATTTGATAATTACTATGGCTCGCCGCGCGCGCCCGTAGAGGAAGCGCTTGAGAAAGGCTGCGATGTTTTGTTCGATATTGATTGGCAAGGCACGCAGCAATTACAAGAATCGGCGGCGGATGATTTGGTTAAAGTTTTTATTCTGCCCCCGACGGCGGCGGAGCTTGAAAAGCGTTTGAATACGCGCGCGCAAGATAGTCCCGAAGTGGTGGCGGCGCGGATGTCGAAAGCCTCCGACGAGATTAGCCATTACCCCGAATATGACTACGTTATTATCAATCATGACGAGGCGACGAGCCGTGCGCAATTGCAAGGCATTTTGTCTGCCGAGAGGTTGAAACGCGCCCGACAGACCAATCTTACAGATTTTGTTAAAACCCTGCGCGAGGCGCTTTAGCGGTTTTCCAACACCACGCGACCAATAATGTTGCCTTCACGCAAATCATCGAGCGTGCGACTGGCCTCTTCCATGGCGCGGAGTTCAACTGGAATTGGGTTGATTTTACCCGCTTTGACAATCTCTAACATCTCGATGGTGTCGGCCAGTGACCCCGTCATGGAACCGCCGATAGACATGGCGCGGAAAGGGAAATAGGGAATCGGCATTGAGAACGCGCCGCCAAACAGACCGACGATTTTTACACCACCCCCGCGACGAATAGCGCTTGTCGCGAATTTGAGCGAGCCTTCCGCCCCGACGAAATCGGCCGCACCAGCAACGCCGCCATTGGTATCGGCGAGTAATTGTTTAACGGCTTCAGGGTCTTTTGGATTGTAGCAAGCCTTCGCGCCTGCGCCCATCGCGGCTTGTAATTTGTTTTCGTCTAAATCGGCGACGAGCGGGGCTTCATCGAACATTTCGAGAGCAAATTGCAAGGCCATCATGCCGACCCCGCCAAGGCCAACAATCAAGGCGGGTTCGCCTTTGTCGCCCGTGTCGAGATATTTCAACGCCGAATAAGCCGTGATGCCCGAGCACATATAGGTGCTGGCAAGCCCCGGCTCGATGCCATCTGCATTGAGGCAGTAGCGTTCATGCGGCACGAGACAATGGGTTGAAAACCCGCCCGGCAAGTTCACGCCCAGTGAACGGCCACCGCAAAGATGCTCGCGTCCATTGTCGCATTCATGGCATTCGCCGCAGCCAATCCATGGATAGATAACCCGACGCTCGCCTATTTGTACGTCTTTCACATCGGGGCCGATGGCGCTGACAACGCCTTCGATTTCATGGCCAAGCGTGAATGGCGTTTGGCGCGCGCCGCGCACATCAAGCTTATTGTCATCGCCCATATCAAAATGACCATCGTGGAAATGCACATCCGAGTGGCACACGCCACAATGGGTAATGTCGACCAGCACTTCGCTGCCGCTTGGTGTCGGGGTTTCGGATTCGACGGTTTCGAGCGCTTGCCCATAGGTGGTAATGGCTTGGCTTTTCATGGAAATCTCCCTTTGACTTTATATCAGCGACTTTATATCAGCACGTATCGAGCAAGCGCGACAAGGTGCAAAATTGTTCAATCGACAATTCTTCGGCGCGTAATGTTTCCTTAATGTTTGCTGCCGCGAGAAGTGCCTGCGGGTCTGAGTTTATCTGTTTCAGGCTGACGCGCAACATTTTCCGCCTTTGACCAAATGCCGCCGCGGTGAGGTTTGATAAACTCGTTGGATTTGCAAGGGCTAAAGGCGCGCTACGGGGGCGCATATCGACAATCGCCGAGGTCACTTTAGGGGGCGGTACAAATACGTTTCGGTCGACATCAAAAGCGATGCGCGTCTCGGTGAGCCACCCTGCAAGCACGCCGAGGCGGCCATAATGCTTGTCGCCAGCGCGTGCGGTGATGCGTTGGGCGACTTCTTTTTGAAACATCAGCGTCATGGATTGAAACTGTGGTGACCATGTTGCTTTTTGCCATCCTGCATCTAACCATCGCGTGAGCAGGGGGGTGGCGATATTATACGGCAGGTTCGAGACGATACGGTAAGGCGCGGTGGTAAGGCTTTCGAGCGGGGTTTCGAGCGCGTCGCCGATATGGATAGACAATCTGTTGGGATAGGCGGCGGCGATTTCTTCGAGCGCAGGCACGAACCGATTATCAGCTTCGATAACATGCACATGCCGTGCGCCTTCTTGTAAGAGGCTGCGGGTGAGGCCGCCGGGGCCGGGACCAATTTCGATGACATCGCATTGGCTTAAATCGCCTGCTTCGCGGGCGATACGGCGGGTTAAGTTTAAATCGAGGATAAAGTTTTGGCCGAGTTTTTTATCGGCACGCAGCCCATATTGACTGATAACATCGCGCAGAGGCGGCAGGGTATCGGCGGGCATTTAGCGATATTCCACCACGGCATCGCGACGCAAATCGCGCAAGTGTCGGCGCGCCATCATCGCCACGCGCTGCGAATAAATATTATTGGTGATGGATTCGCGTGAAATCTCGATGCCGATATCGTCTTTGCGGTCGCAGACAATATATAGCTCCGTGCCGTTTTCTGTGCTGATGGGCGTGGCTAATTGGCCGGCCTCTAAGCGTCGCACGCTTGCGCGCATTTGCGGGGCTAATTGACCGAGGGTGCGCAGGCCTGTGCGTTTTGCGCCAGCTTTGGCTTTTTTGGCAGCGTTCTGCGCACGGCGACAGGTTTTGAAGTCGGCGATGAATTTATCGATTTGGCTGATATTGGTTGCCGTATCGAAGGTGACGGTCAGCACGTCGAATTGGTTTTTATTGGGGTCGTTGCCGCCCAGTCGGCGGTCGGCGAGGGCGAGAATATACAGACCCGCATTTGTTGGAATGGGCGGCGACACTTGCCCGGGTTGCATTTGGCGGATGACGGCGGCGAGGCGTTTGTCGAGTTGGTCGGCGGCAATCCAACCGAGTTGTCCGCCGCGTGTTGCTGTCGGGGCAATCGAGAATTGCCGTGCGACCGCGCCGAAATCAACCCCTGCTTTCAGTTGTTTGACAATTTCATTAGAAAGCTGCGCGACTTGTTCTTCATTGGAGAAAGCGTCGAGGTTGAGCAGGATTTCACTGACGCGGTAGCGCGGCTCGTTTACCGCGCGTATGGCTTTGTTATATTGCTCGTCGATTTCTTGGTCGCCGACTTTCACACGTCCGCCAAAGCTGCGCCGCACAAATTGATCCCATGCCAGTTCAGAATGGATTTGCTGTTCAAGCGAGGCGGGCTGGATGGCGTTTTTCTTCAAAAATTCTTGAATGCCCTCAAGCGTCATTTTGCCATCGCGTGCCAGAACCTCCATGCGCTGGTCGATATCTTCTTGCTCAACGGTAATCTCAACGCGCTCGGCTTCTTGCAGTTGTAATTTTTCATCAATCAGAGACCGCAATGCTTGCGCCCGAATACGCTCGGTGATGTCGGGCGATTTTTTGATGCCCGAAGTGACAAAAAATAAATCAACCCGCTGGTCGACATCGAACAGCGATATCACTTGGTCGTTTACAATCGCCGCAATGCCTTCGACATCGCGCGCTTGCACGGGCGACATCAATAGGACAAGCGTCCAAAAGCAGGTAAGCCATGTTTTTATCATAGTTGCAGTCATACCCTAAATGCTGCTGGACGACTAGTAATTTAGGTCATAATGTTGCACAAGATTTGGTTTCAACCCCCTATATTATTGGAGAAAAATATGCCCCTGAATATTTCTTTTATCGCAAGCAAATTGCCTGAAAAAGGCTCACTGATTATCACGGCTAGCACGGGCGGTAAGCTCGGTGTGTTGGGCAAGCAGTTGGATAAGAAAACCGGCGGGGCGATAAGCCGTGCCATCAGAATTAAAAAGTTCAAGGGCAAGGCAGGCGCGATGTTTGTTTTATTGGCACCGCCCAAAACCACGCTCGATAGGATTGTCGTATTGGGTGTTGGCAATACCAAAAAGATGACTCCCGCCGAGGCAGAGAAAATGGGCGGCACAGCTCTTGGATGTGTTGAGACGGCCAATGGCACGGCGACTTTATTGCTAGAGCCGATGGGTGCGAAAACATCTGATGGCGAGATTGCCGCGCGCGCGGCGACGGGTGCGTTGTTGCGGGATTATAAATTTACCACCTACAAGACTAAGAATAAGCCGACAGGCGGGGTGTCGAGGTTTAGCGTCGCGACCAAAGCGATGGCAGTGGCACGCAAAACATTTGCTGAGCTTAAAGCGGTCGCGGACGGGACGATGCTGGCGCGCGATTTGGTCAATGAGCCGGCCAATGTATTGACCACGACGGCCTTTGCCAGACGCGCCAAACGACTGAGTGCGCTCGGCGTGAAAGTCGAAGTGCTGAATGAGGCGCAAATGAAACGCCTCGGCATGGGCGCGTTGCTCGGCGTTGGGCAAGGCAGTGTGCAACCGAGCCAACTGGTTATTATGCGGTGGAATGGTGCGGCTAAATCGAAACAGCCGATTGCTTTTATTGGTAAAGGTGTCTGCTTTGATACGGGCGGCATTTCTATCAAGCCGGCGGGCGGCATGGAAGATATGAAGGGCGATATGGGCGGCGCGGCGGCGGTCACGGGTCTGATGCACGCCTTGGCTGCGCGCAAAGCCAAGGTCAATGCCGTTGGTGTGTTGGGACTGGTGGAAAACATGCCAGACGGCAACGCCCAACGCCCCGGTGATATTGTAAAGTCAATGTCGGGTCAGACGATTGAGGTGCTGAACACGGATGCCGAAGGTCGCCTCGTGTTGGCCGATGCGCTGTGGTATACGCAAAAACGCTTCAAGCCGAAATTTATGATTGATTTGGCCACTTTGACCGGCGCGATTCTGGTCGCTTTGGGGCAAGATTACGCTGGTATGTTCGCCGATAATGATAAGCTAGCCACGCAGCTGACCGCGATTGGCAATGCCGAGGGCGAGAAAGTTTGGCGTATGCCGATGAACGATAATTTCGACAAAATGATTAACACGCCAAACGCCGATATGAAAAATATTGGCGGTCGGTTTGCAGGCTCGTCGACGGCGGCGCAATTCCTCAAGCGGTTCACCAATAATGTGCCGTGGGTGCATTTGGATATTGCTGGCACGGCGATGGGTTCGCCCAAATCGTCGACCAGTCGCACATGGGCTTCGGGTTATGGCGTGCGCTTGCTCGACCGTTTGGTGAAAGCGCATTACGAAAAATGAGTGATATTTGGTTCTATCATCTGGAACGCCAGACGCTGGAACAAGTTCTGCCATCGCTGCTGCAGGCGACGCTCAAGCGGGGGTGGAAAGCGGTTGTGCAGACGAGTTCGCCTGAGCGCGTGCAAGCCCTTGATAAGCATTTATGGCGGTGGAAGGATAATGCCTTTCTGCCGCATGCCGCCAAGGGTGATGCGCGTTTTGCCGACAGTGCCGCGATGCAGCCGATTTGGCTGACCGATGAGGATGAGACACCGAATAATGCCGATGTGTTGTTTCTGGTGGATGGTGCTGAGCGTGCCGCCATCGACGCTTTCGAGAGGTGTATTTTTCTGTTTGATGGGCGCGATGATGAGGGTGTGAAACGGGCGCGGGCGCATTGGGCGGGTTTTAAAGATAGCGCGCACGCACTGACTTATTGGCAGCAAACCGAGACGGGGGCGTGGGAACAAAAAACGTGACCGCTTGCACTTGCGCTCAAGCAGGCTTATAAAGCCTCAAATCTTTAAACTTGAGGAGCTTCCCATGGCGCTTGAACGTACTTTTTCAATTATCAAACCCGATGCCACAAAGCGCAATCTGACGGGTAAAATTATCGACCGTTTTGAAAGCAATGGTCTGCGTATTGTCGCAAGCAAGCGTATTCATATGACTCGCGAGCAAGCCGGCGCGTTTTATGGCGTTCATAAAGAGCGTCCGTTTTACAATGATTTGGTTGATTTTATGATTTCTGGGCCCGTCGTGGTGCAAGTTTTGGAAGGCGAGGACGCGATTGCGAAAAACCGTGAGATTATGGGCGCAACGAATCCTGCCGAAGCCGATGCGGGGACTATCCGCAAAGATTTCGCCGAGAGCATCGACGCAAACTCTGTCCATGGGTCAGACGCGCCCGAAACGGCGGCTGAGGAAATTAAGTTCTTCTTTACGGACGACGAACTAGTCGGCTAAGTAAATATCCAATGCTTCAGGATAGGCAAGATGCTCTTGGGCGAGAACTCGCGCAGCAAGCGTGTCGGGCGTATCGGTAGGCAAAACAGCCACATGTCTTTGGACAATCACTGGCCCCGCATCCATTTCGGGGCGCATATAATGGACGCTGCAACCGTGTTCCGTGTCGCCCGCCGCAATCACCCGCGCATGGGTATCAAGCCCCTTATATTTGGGCAGTAGGGAAGGATGAATATTGAGCAATCGGTCGTGCCAGCTTTCGACAAAGGCAGGCGTGAGCAGGCGCATGAATCCCGCACACAAAATCAACTCGATATTGGCCGCACGCAAAGCAGCATCAAGGCTGGTATCAAACGCATCGCGTGTATCGAATTCAGTATGGTCGATAATTTGATGCGCGATGTTTTGTTTTTTGCAAAACGCCAAACCACCCGCTTCGGGACGATTGGTAATCGCCAGCGTTAGCTCGGCCTCGACATGGGGTTGCGCGATATGCGCGGCCAGAGTTTTAAGGTTGCTGCCGCGCCCCGAAAACAATATGGCGATTTTAACGGGCGCACCCGTCATTTAAATAAGGCTCCAGAAAACATAACTGCATCATCGGTGCGTTTTGCGATACGCCCCATTTCCATCGACTTTTCGCCGTTTTTGGCCAAGGATTTCATCACAGCGTCCGCGTCGCTCTCTGGCACGATGAGCGCCATGCCGATGCCGCAATTAAACGTGCGCAGCATTTCGAGTTCTTCGATATTGCCCGTGTCTTTTATCCATTGGAAGATGGGCGGCACATCCCACGCGGTTAAATCGATATGGGCGGCCAAATTATTTTCTATCACGCGGGGCAGATTTTCCTGAAAGCCGCCGCCAGTGATATGCACCAGACCTTTAATTGGTGCATCATCGTGCAGCGCAGCCAGTACGGATTTCACATAGAGGCGGGTCGGGGTCAGCAAATCTTCCGCAAGCGTGATGCCCGTATTGGCAGGTGAGGGGTCGTCCCATGCCAAACCCGCGCTTTCGACCAAGCGGCGTATCAATGAAAATCCATTTGAATGCACCCCGCTTGAAGCCAGTCCCAAAATAACATCGCCGTCGCTTATGTCTTTTTTGGGCAGGATTTTCGCCCGCTCGACCGCGCCGACGCAAAAGCCTGCGAGGTCATAATCATTGGGCGCGTACATGTCGGGCATTTCGGCTGTCTCGCCGCCAATCAGCGCGCAATTTGACTGCCGACAGCCTTCCGCAATGCCAGCAATGACTGTGGTTGCGACGGTTGTATCGAGTTTGCCCGAAGCGAAATAATCGAGAAAAAATAGCGGCTCTGCGCCTTGCACAATCAGGTCATTGGCGCACATGGCGACCAAATCAATGCCGACCGTATCGTGCTTATTGGCCTCGATGGCGACTTTTAGCTTCGTGCCGACACCATCGTTTCCTGCGACCAAAACGGGGTCGTCAAACTTACACGCGGCGAGGTCGAACAGGCCGCCAAAGCCGCCAAGGTCAACATCTGCGCCCGTGCGCATGGTCGATTTTGCCAGCGGCGCGATATTTTTGACAAGCGCGTTGCCCGCCTCAATATCGACGCCTGCATCGGCATAGGTAAAAGGTTTATTTTTCTGACTATTGTCAGTAGTGACAAGAAAGCTAGACATTAAAGGTTTCTGGTTGTCGCCTGACATAAATGCACTCATCTGCTGCGGAATCGGTTTGGTCGCCACAAAATAGCCTGCATCACGGATAAAGTAACCAAATAATTCATCTTTTAAGTCATTGCGGTGGAAGAAACGCCGCGTTAGGTTGCGCCTATGAAGCCAATACTCTTATTTAGCTTGTTGTTTTCGATGCTTGGCGTGGGTGTCCCTGCCGTGGCGGGGAGTGTGTTTGATGTCGATAAAATCAAGGTGGATGCCAACGCGCCGTCCACTAGTCTGGCGCGCGCCGAGGCGTTGCGCCAAGGCCAGAGCGAGGCTCTGCGGATTGCGATGCGTCGCCTCACCAAGCAGGAAGAATGGAACAAGCTGCCCGATTTAGAAACGCTGGATGTCGAAAATCTGGTTGAGGGCTTTCGCGTGTCGAATGAAAAGACGGGGCCGGGGCGTTATTTGGCGACGCTATCGGTGCAATTTAAGCGCGTGCCGTTGCGTAATTTATTGCGCCGTTCTGGTGTCGCTGTGACGGAAGTGCAAAGTCAGCCTGCTTTATTGTTGCCCGTGTTGGAGGATTTGCAAGGTCTGCAAGCATGGGGCGAGCATTGGTGGCAGCAGGAATGGTCGAATTATGATATCGACAATAGTCCTGCGCCGATGCTGTTGCCGCTTGGCGATTTAGAAGACACGGCGATTGCAAATGCTGAGGATATTCTCATTGGTGACCCGATAAAATTGCAAGCGCTGAATGAACGCTATGATACGGACACGGTGGTGGTCGCTCATGCGCTGGCCGATGCGGAAGGTCAGCTTGGGGTGACGGCGTATATTTTTGGTGCCGATGAAAGCGATGTTATTGTCAAAGCCTATCGCACGGGCGGGCAGCATTCTGAGATGGGGCAGCGCGCGATTGGTGAGATTATGCAAATATTGGGGGCGCGGTGGAAATCGATTGCGGCGGTGGCCTCGGATGAACGCCAAGTGCTGAAAGTGCGCGCTGCCTATACTAATCTGCCAGATTGGACTCGCCTGCTCGATAGGCTTAATGAGGTTAATCTTTTGCGGGATGTAAAAATTGTCGAACTGACAAAAGACTACGCCTATGTCGATTTATTTTACATTGGCTCATTGACCCAGCTTGGCAGTAATCTCGACCAACGCGGCTTGCGTCTATCCGAGGGTGAAAATGGGGCGTGGCGCGTGGTCAATATAGAAAGCGAGCGAACACAATGATTGAAATTCGTCCTCTACATTTATTCATAACGGCTGGTCTTGTCGTGTCGATTTATATACTCAATGCACTGGCGCAGATTCTTTTGCCTTTCGTATTGGGCTTTGTGCTGGCCTATTTTCTTGACCCATTGGCGGACAGGCTCGAGGCCATCGGCCTGCGCCGTAGTTTTGCCACGGCGGCGATTACTTTGATTGTCGGCTTTATTGTGCTGCTCACACTGGCTTTTGGCCTGCCCTTTATCGTGCAGCAAATAGGGCTGTTGATTGTCGCTTTGCCCGGCTATATCGCGGATGCACAAAACTGGATGATTGCGCAAAACTTAAGCAGTGGTCAGTCGAGCCTGATTAAATCAATCGGCGAGGGGGTGCGCGGCGGCTTGCAGGAGACCGCTTCGAGCTTGCTGTTTACGGGGCTATCGGTGATTAATATTATCAGTCTGGTGATTATCACCCCGATTGTGGCGATTTATATGCTGAATGATTGGGACCGCATGGTGGCGCAGATAGATGCGCTTCTGCCCGAATCTCACGCAGGCACTTTGCGTGACTTGGCACGCCAAATCGATGTGACATTGGGGGGCTTTGCGCGTGGGCAAATAATGGTGTGCGCGATATTGGCCTTTATATATGCGCTGGGGCTTTACTTCGTCGGACTGCAGGGCGGTATTTTCGTTGGCATTTTGGCAGGGCTGATAAGTTTCGTGCCATATGTGGGCGCGGCGTTTGGCATTATATTGGCCGGCGCGTTAGGCATCGGGCAGTTTGGCTTTGAATGGGTCACATTGGGGCAATTAGCACTGGTATTTATCATCGGCCAACTCATCGAAGGCAATGTGCTGACCCCGCGCCTCGTCGGCGACCGCGTGCGACTGCATCCCGTTTGGATTATTTTTGCGTTGCTCGCCATGGGTACGCTGTTTGGATTTCTTGGACTGCTTTTGGCCGTGCCGATTGCGGCGATTATCGGTGTGTTGGTGCGCCACGCCGTGACCCTTTATCAGCGTGATTATGTGTCAAACGATGAGTGAACAATTAGTATTCGATTTGCCGCAGCGAGGTGCGTTGGGGCGCGATGCGTTTTTGGTGTCGCCAAGCAATGCCGAAGCCGTCGCGCTGATTGATGCGCTTGAAAACTGGTCAGCGCCCGTGCAATGGCTGTTCGGGCCAAGCGGCTGTGGCAAAAGTCATCTGGCCGCCGTGCTGGCTAATATGGCACCCGCCATTATGCTCGATGCCGAAACTTTAAACGAAACGCATGTAAGCGAGATTATCGGCGAGAGACAAAGCGCCGAGATTATCATTATCGACCGTCTCGATGTACTGGCGCACGAGGAGGTATTGTTTCATTTATTAAATTTCGCCAAAAATGGCGGCGCAAAAATCCTGCTTTTATCGCAAGGGGCGGCGGGGCAATTGCCTTTTCGGCTGGCTGATTTGATGTCGCGGCTCAAGGCCATCCCCGCGATTGCGATGGCGCATCCTGATGATGCGCTGCTGCGCGGTCTGGTGCATAAGCTCTTTGATGACCGACAATTGCGCGTCGATACACGTGTGGTGGATTACTTACTGCCCCGCATGGACCGCGACTACGCCGCGATGGGCGCGCTGATTGACCAGATTGACTGCACGGCTCTGGCTGAAAAACGCGCTATCACTGTGCCACTGGTCGCCGAGGTGATGGCGAATTATGTCTAAGAAGCCTAAAAAGTCTAAAGCGCTCAAAAATGAGCTGCCCGAGACGCTGCTTGGATTTGCGCGTGCCGATAGGTTTATCAATCGCGAATTATCATGGCTCGCATTTAATGAGCGTGTGCTGGATGAGGCGACCAATACCAATCATCCCGTGCTTGAGCGATTGCGTTTTTTATCCATTTCGGCGAGCAATCTCGACGAGTTTTTTATGGTGCGCGTGGCGGGTCTGGTGGGTCAAACCAAAGCCGATATCGAAATCCTCAGCCAAGAAGGGGCAAATCCCGCGCAGCAATTAGAGCGCATCACAGAACGCGCAGGCGCGTTGATGGCGCGTCAACAAGATGTCTGGCGCTTATTGTTGGACGATATGCGCAAAAGCGATATTTATGTGCGCGATGCCGATGAATTATCGCCCGCGCAAATCGACTGGCTCGAAGAATATTTCCTCGACCATGTTCTGCCGGTGCTGACGCCTCTGGCGGTTGACCCCGCGCATCCGTTTCCGTTTGTGCCTAATCTGGGGGTTGCGTTGGTTTTGGAATTGGCACGCCAAACCGATGGCTATGCGATGAACGCCTTATTGCTCATCCCGCAACAGCTCGACCGTTTTATTCGCCTGCCGATGGAAGAGGGCGCGGCGGGGTTGAGTTTTGTGCGCCTCGAAACGCTTATCTCGACTTTTATCGAGCGGACTTTCCCCGGCTATGAAGTTTTGGGGCAAGGCATGTTTCGGGTTATTCGCGATAGCGATATCGAGATTGAAGAAGAGGCGGAAGATTTGGTGCAATTGTTTGAAAGCGCCCTGAAACGGCGGCGGCGCGGTTCGGTCATTCGGCTTAAAATTGATGCCGATACGCCTGAAAGTCTGCAAAAACTCGTGCGTAAGGAATTAAACGTCGACCGTCGCGGTGTGGTCGCGGTGGATGGTCTGGTGGGGCTGTCGCAAACGCTTGAGATTTTCGGCTATGGCAGCGCGCAGCTTAAGTTTCCGCCTTTTGCGGCGCGGTTTCCTGAGCGTATTCGCGAGCATGGCGGCGATTGCTTTTCGGCCATTGGCGCGAAAGATATTCTTGTGCATCATCCTTATGAAAGCTTTGATGTGGTGGTGCAGTTTTTGCGTCAAGCGGCGGCCGACCCAGAAGTCGTGGCCATCAAGCAGACCTTATATCGCACGACCGAAGATAGCCCGATTGTGCGTGCGCTGATTGAAGCGGCTGAGGCGGGCAAGTCTGTGACGGCCTTGGTGGAGCTAAAAGCACGCTTTGATGAGGCGGCGAATATTCGTTTGGCGCGCGATATGGAGCGCGCAGGTGTGCAAGTGGTCTACGGGTTTTTGCAGTTGAAAACCCACGCCAAATTGAGCCTTGTGGTGCGCCGCGAGGCCGACACGATGCGCACTTATGTGCATTTGGGAACGGGCAATTATCACCCACAAAATGCGAAAGTTTATACCGATTTATCATTGTTTACCTGCGACCGTGATATTGCGGATGATGCGGCGCAAGTGTTCAATTTCTTTACGGGTTACGCCGAGCCAAAAGGGCTAAAGCGTCTTGCGCTGTCGCCGCTTAATTTGCGCGATACGTTGATGACGCATATTGAGCAAGAAATAAAACACGCGAAAGCCAGCCGTCCCGCCGCTATCTGGGCGAAAATGAACGCGCTGGTCGACCCGTTTATTATCGATGCTTTGTATGAGGCATCGCAGGCGGGGGTGCAGGTTGATTTGGTGGTGCGGGGTATTTGTTGCCTGCGTGCGGGTGTAAAAGGATTATCTGAAAACATCCGTGTGAAAAGCATTGTTGGTCGGTTTTTGGAACATTCGCGGATTGTTTGTTTTGGCGGCGGCACGGCTTTGCCATCGGCGGATGCGAAAGTGTTTATTTCCTCGGCTGATTGGATGCCGCGCAATCTCGACCGCCGCGTGGAAATTCTAACACCTGTGCTGAACCCCACTGTGCATACGCAAGTGTTGGAGCAAATTATGATGACCAATTTGTCGGATAATCAGCAGAGCTATCAGATGCAGCAGGACGGCACTTATACGCGTGTGCCGCCAAATGACGCAGAAATAATCAATGCGCATGGATATTTTATGACCAATCCGAGCTTGTCGGGGCGCGGCACAACAAAAGTAGCGGAAAAAAGCAAATGACCAAAACGGACGAGATGGACGGGCCATATACCGAAAAATATCGGGCAGCATTGTCAAAGCTTGGCACGCTGCCGCCCGATGCGCCTCAAGGGGTGTTGGATATCGGGTCAAACTCGGTGCGTCTGGTTGGCTATAGCGGGTCGGCGCGTTCGCCTCTGCCGATTTATAATGAGCGTGCGTTTTGTCGGTTGGGCGATTCTGTATCGCTGAGTGGTCGCATTGAGGGGCGGCCTCGCGACCTTGCCATGCAAACCTTTCATCGGTTTCGCGCGATTGCCGAACAATTGGGGATTGAGAATTTTGCAGCGTTTGCGACGGCGGCCGTGCGCGAGGCTGAAAACAGTGCTGCGTTTATCGCTGAGGCGGAACAGGTTTTGGGGCATAAGATTCGTGTTTTGAGTGGCGAAGAAGAAGCCAGATTATCGGCTGATGGCGTGATGCTGGGGATTCCGGGGGCGGACGGCATTGTCGCTGACCTTGGCGGCGGCAGCTTAGAGTTAGCGCGTGTGCGCGATAATCAAACGCATGAATGGGTGAGCTTGCCTCTCGGTGTGCTCGCGTTGGCGCAATCCGATGGCGGCGATATGACCCGCATGGCGACCCATATCGCGGCGGTACTTGATGATATTGCGTGGGTCGTCAGTGGTAAAGATTTGCCGCTGTATATTGTCGGCGGCACGTGGCGGAGCCTTGCCAAATTGCATATGGACAAGCACGATTATCCGCTTGAAGTGCTGCATCAATATAGTGTGTCGGCATCTGACATGACGGATTTCTGCGGCGATATTTCTGCGGGTCGGGTTGATACAAGCACCGCGCCTTCTAATCGGCGCGAGGCTCTGCCAATAGCTGCGCTGATTTTGGAAAAATTGGAAAAAATGATACGCCCGTCGCAGATTATTGTGTCCGCCAATGCTGTGCGCGAGGGCATACTTTACGCCGAGCTAAAGGCGAAATATCGCCGCCTCGACCCGTTGCTATTGGGCTGCGAAGAAATGGCCGAGCGCATGTGCAAATCAGCCGCCTATGGGCACGAGCTGGCGGTGTGGACGGATGCACTGTTTCGCCATGCCGAGCCAAAGGGTTTCGCGCTTGATGAATTAAACCGATTGCGCCAAGCGGGTTGTCTTATCTCTGATTTGGCGTGGGCGCATCACGCAAGCTTTCGCGCCGCGACCGTCGGCAAAACGGTTTTGACCGCGCCGTTTATCGGTATCAGCCACGAAGGACGCGTATTTTTGGCGCATGCGTTAGGGTTTCGCCATGATGCGCAAGGGGTTGCGTCAGATTATGGCCGTTTGGCTCTGGCAAAAGAGGACTATCGCTTGGCGCGCGCTTTTGGGTTGAGCTTGCGACTGGCGCATTCTTTGTCGGCGTCTTTGCCGGGGGTGTTGCCGCACACGCGATTAAAGGCGGGACGCAATAAGTTGAGCCTCACTCTGGCACCGAGCCACGAAACGCTGATAGGGCCGATTATCGAAAAGCGGTTGCGCGCAGCGGCACAGGCCATGGGGTTGCAGCCGTCTTTGAAGCACGGCACGCTAGATGAACATTAGCGCGGGATAAGCACGACCGCGTCGTTTTCGCAGGCCAGCGCGAGTTTTCCCATTTTTAAATCCAGCGCGTATTGACCGAAAATCTCGTGCCGCCAGCCATTCAGCGCGGCGACATCGGGGGCATCGTCGCTAGCAATGCGCTCGAGGTCGGCGACATTGGCTATCAGCTTTTGGGCGACACCGCTTTCTTCGCTGCGTTGTTTGAGCAGCACTTTCAGCAAATCAACCAATGGCCCGATGCCGTGTCGATTGACGGCGGCGGGGGGGATATCGGGCAGTTGCTCTTTGGGAATTGCCAGCCCCCGCGCGATGGCTTCCAATAGGGGGGCGGCATGGCGTGAGTTTTCATAGCCTCGCGGCAAAGCGCGCAACCGACCGAGGGCGGTTTTATCTTTTGGGGCGCGCAACGCCAATTCGCGGATAGCATCGTCTTTTAAAATACGACTACGCGGCACATTGCGACTTTGGGCTTCTTGTTCGCGCCACGCGGCGACCTCGATAAGCGTGCCGAGGACGCGGGGGCGGCGATCTTGCAATCTTATCCGCTTCCAAGCATTTTCGGGACGCTGGATATAGATTTCGGGGTCGGCAAGCAGATTGCTCTCTTCGTCGAGCCACCCAGTGCGGCCATTTTCGATGAGCGCGTTTTCGAGAAACACGAAAGCATCGCGCAAATGCGTCACATCGGCTTGCGCGTAAATCAGCTGTGCATCGTCGAGCGGGCGCTGACCCCAATCGGTAAAGCGGTTTGCCTTGTCGATTTTACCGCCCGTCGTGTGCTTAATCAGCGTCTCATAGCCCACCGCATCACCGAAACCGCACACCATCGCAGCGATTTGCGTGTCGAAAAGCGGCGCGGGGATGATGCCCGCCTCTTTGTGGAATATCTCGATATCTTGCCTGCACCCATGCATGACTTTCAACACATTTGGCTGCACCATAAGGTCATAAAACGGTTGTAAATCAATGCCTTCGGCAAGCGGGTCAATCATCGCCTCGACGCCATCGCCCGCCGTCTGGATAAGGCAAAGCTTCGGCCAAAAGGTGGATTCGCGCAAAAACTCCGTGTCCACGGTGATATAGCGCAGCGTCGCAAGCTGCTCGCACAACTCCTGTAACGCGTCATTGGTCGTGATTAGATTCATGGCTGATTTATACGCCACTCCCCACACCACTCCAAGCACTTTGTCGTGTCGGAAACGCAGCCTTGACAAATTGTCTAAAGCGGTGTGTTTAGAGCCGCAAAGGAACAGATTATGCATGAGTATCGAAGCCATGATTGCGGTGCGTTACGCGCCAGCCATAGCGATGAAACGGTTCGCCTATCGGGATGGGTGCATCGCAAGCGCGACCATGGCGGGCTGCTATTTATCGATTTGCGCGACCATTACGGCCTGACGCAATTGGTTATCGAGCCATCCAGCCCGCATTTTGCTGTGGCCGAAGGGGTGCGCGCCGAAAGTGTCATCCGCGTCGAAGGCAAAGTCGTTGAGCGCGATGGCGAGGCCAAAAACGCCAATATGCCGACTGGCGACATCGAGGTCTATGTTTCCGAATTAGAGATTTTATCTGCGGCGAGCGATTTGCCTCTGCCCGTTTTTGGTGAACCAGATTATCCAGAAGACATTCGCCTGCGCCATCGGTTTCTCGACCTGCGCCGCGACACACTACACAGCAATATTGTGTTGCGGTCTGATATCATCGCGTGGCTGCGTCGCCGCATGACAGATGATGGTTTCCGCGAATATCAAACGCCGATTCTGACCGCATCAAGCCCCGAAGGGGCGCGCGACTTTTTGGTTGCATCGCGTATGCACCCCGGCAAGTTTTATGCTCTGCCGCAAGCCCCGCAGCAGTTCAAGCAATTATTGATGGTGGCAGGCTTTGACCGATATTTCCAAATCGCGCCGTGCTTTCGTGACGAGGACGCGCGCGCCGACCGTTCGCCGGGCGAGTTTTATCAGCTCGATATCGAAATGAGCTTTGTCACACAAGAAGATGTCTTTCAGGCGGTTGAGCCAGTGCTGCGCGATGTGTTTGTCGCCTTTGGCAATGGCAAACGCGTGACGGAAGCTTTCCCTCGCATTGCCTATGCCGATGCGATGCAGAAATACGGCTCCGACAAGCCCGATTTGCGTATCCCGATTGAAATGCAAGATGTGACCGCAAGCTTTGCGGGGTCGGATTTTAAGATTTTCGCCAATATGATCGACAAAGACGACAAAGTCCGCGTCTGGGCAATTCCTGCGAAAACAGGCGGTAGCCGTGCGTTTTGCGACCGAATGAATAGCTGGGCGCAAGATGAAGGCCAGCCCGGTCTTGGCTATATTTTCTTCCGCGATGGCGAAGGCGCAGGGCCGCTCGCGAAAAATATTGGCACCGACCGCACCGAGCAAATCCGCACCCAACTTGATTTAGAAGATGGCGATGCGGTGTTTTTCTGCGCAGGTGTGCCGCGTGCCTTTGCCGATTTTGCAGGACGTGCGCGCAATCGCGTCGGCGAAGAGCTTGACCTTATCGACCGCGACCAATTCGCTTTTTGCTGGATTGTCGATTTCCCGATGTATGAAATCGACGAGGCGACAAACAAGCTCGATTTCTCGCATAATCCGTTCTCGATGCCGCAGGGCGGCATGGACGCGTTGGAGACCAAAGACCCGTTGGATATTCTTGGGTTTCAATATGACATTGTCTGCAATGGGGTTGAATTATCATCGGGCGCGATTCGGAATCACAAGCCAGAGATTATGCTGAAAGCGTTCGATATTGCAGGCTATGAAGCCGATGTGGTGGAAGCCGAGTTTGGCGGCATGTTAAATGCGTTTCGTTTTGGCGCACCGCCGCATGGTGGCATCGCACCGGGGGTTGACCGTATTGTTATGCTGTTGGCTGAGCAAGAAAACTTGCGCGAAGTGGTGGCTTTCCCGATGAATCAGCAAGCCGAAGATTTGCTGATGCAAGCGCCAAGTTCGGTGTCGAACGCGCAGTTACGCGAGTTGCATATTCGCCTCAATTTGCCCACCGAAACCAAATCGGATGATAGCGCAGAATAGTTTCGCGTGTTTTTTTTGCCTATATCGTTTATGCTTGTGACGTAACTGGAGTGAACTAGATGATGCGCTTTCTACAAATGGTCTTTACATGGTGGCATCACCAGACGCTTGGCACGATGTTGACCACATGGCATCGCGGCGAGTTGGTCGGCGTTGATGAGCAAGGCAACTGTTATTATCAAGATAAGCGCGGCGCGTCGATTAACGGCAAGACCCGCCGCTGGGTGATTTATAATGGCGATATCGAAACAACCCGTGTGCCACCCGAATGGCACGGTTGGATGCATTATACAGTCGATGAAACGCCCGATGAAGTTGCCAACACAAAGCGTGACTGGATGCAACCGCATCAGATGAACATGACCGGCACAAAAGACGCGCACAAGCCAGCAGGGATGGCCGATACAGCCTCTTATGCCGATGGCTATGATGCATGGAAACCAGAATAGGAGGCACGCCATGAAAGATAATCTTGTCGAGACTTTGGTCGGTGCTACCGTTTTGGTTATCGCCACATTGGTGGTGCTTTATGGCTATTCGGTTTCCGAGGCCGATAGCGGCGATGGCTATGTTCTCAGCGCGCAATTCGACCGCGTCGATGGTCTGACAGTGGGCAGCGATGTGCGCATGTCGGGCATTAAAGTTGGCACGATTACCGCTTTGACGCTCGATACTGAAAGCTATTACGCCAACGCCAAATTTATGATTACCAGCGATGTTGAGCTGCCCGAAGATACCAGTGCTAAAGTTACGAGCGAAGGGCTGTTGGGTGGCAATTATGTCTCCCTTTCGCCCGGCGGCAGCGAAGACATGTTGACCGAGGGCGATGAAATTCTTTACACACAAGGTTCTGTTGATTTGATTAGTTTGGTTAGTCAGGCATTGTTCAGCACGGGTGATGGGGAAAGTGCTGAGTAAGTCCGCCTTTTTATCTGCGATTGTGTTGGCTGCTTTGGGTGTCCCCGCTGCGGCGCAAATGATTGACGACAAAATGGCACCGCCCACTTTATTGGTCGACCCGCCGCCTATCGAAGAACCGCTTGTGCCGCTTGATGACCCGCTTGACGATTTTAGCATCGCACCGTTTGCGACCTATGAAGTGCCGGTTTTGGATGTGCCGACAGAAAAGTCGGACAGCGATGATACCAAGCCGATGCGCATTGGCACGTTCAAATTATTACATAAGGTGACGGCCAAAGTGCGCCAGATTGCGCTGCGGGCGGGCGAAGAAGTGACGGTCGGGAAATTGACCTTGGTGATGCATGACTGCATCACGACCCCGCCAGAAGAACCGCCCGAAACCAAAGCGTTCTTGCAGGTTTTAGAGTTTAAAAACGGCACAGATAGGCAGCTTTTTAGCGGCTGGATGTTTGCCTCAAGCCCCGGTATTCATGCGCTTGAACACGCGGTCTATGACCTATGGCCAACCGCGTGTAAAACAGAAGATGGCCTGCATTATACGGGCGATATCGTGCCGCCCTCTGGAGCATCTTAGGTGTCTTTCATATCCAAAAGATTTTCAAGCCAGTGGATATCGTAATCCGCTTTGTGAAAATCTTTTTCGGCGAGCAATTTATCAAATAGCGGCAATGTCGTTTCGACCCCATCAATCGCGAACTCAGCCAAGGCACGCGACAGTCGCATCAAGCAAGCCTCGCGGTCATCGGCATAAACAATCAGCTTGCCGATGAGACTGTCATAATAGGGCGGGATGGCGTAGCCCGAATACACCGCGCTATCCATGCGCACGCCTAAGCCGCCGGGCGCATGATAAGTCGTAATCGTCCCCGGGCTTGGCATGAATGTTTCAGGGTTTTCCGCATTGACACGACACTCAATGGCGTGACCCGACAGCTTGATATCCTTTTGGGTGAAGCTCAATTTCTCACCACTGGCGACACGGATTTGCTCGCGTACCAAATCAATCCCCGTAATCATCTCGGTAATCGGATGCTCGACTTGCAGCCGCGTGTTCATCTCGATGAAATAAAACGCGTCATTTTCATAGAGAAACTCGACCGTGCCAACGCCACGATAGCTCATACCTTTCATCGCATCGGTGACGGTTTTGCCGATTTTAGTCCGTGCGGCCTCGCTCAAGACAGTCGAGGGCGCTTCTTCCAGAACCTTTTGGTGGCGACGCTGAAGCGAACAATCGCGCTCGCCCAAATGCACCGCATTGCCATGCGTATCGCACGCCACTTGAATTTCGATATGGCGCGGCTTTTCAAGATATTTTTCGATATACACTGCATCATCGCCAAAGGCCGCCTTGGCCTCGCTACGCGCGGTGGTGAAAGCTTCGGCCAAATCATCTTCGGCCAGCGCAATTTTCATCCCCCGACCGCCGCCGCCCGACGCGGCTTTCACCAAGACGGGAAATCCCATCTCGCGCCCGAGCGTTAACGCCTCATCGACCGTTTTAACTTCGCCATCCGACCCCGGCACGACCGGAATCCCCAACTCAATAGCTTTCGCTTTGGCAGCGATTTTGTCGCCCATCAGACTGATATGCTCAGCCGTGGGGCCGATAAAGATAATGCCATGCTCATCGAGGATTTGTGCGAATTTGGCATTTTCCGACAAAAATCCATACCCCGGATGCACGGCATCCGCGCCCGTGATTTCGCATGCCGCAATGATAGCAGGGATGCTTAAATAACTATGCGCAGCACTTGGCGGGCCAATGCACACGCTTTCATCGGCAAGGCGAACATGCATCGCATTGTCGTCGGCACTAGAATGTACGGCCACCGAGGCAATGCCCATTTCACGACACGCCCGAATGACCCGCAAGGCAATTTCGCCCCGATTGGCGATGAGAACTTTTGTTATCATAATCTACTCGATAATCATCAGTAGCTCGCCGAACTCGACGGGCTGTTCATTGCCAACCATAATTTGGGTGACTTTCCCACTATGCGGTGCGGCAATCGGGTTCATGGTTTTCATGGCTTCCACAATAAGCAATGTTTGGCCTTCGCTGACGTCGTCGCCGACTTTGACAAAATTATCCATGCCGGGTTCGGGCGACAAATAAGACGTGCCAACCATTGGCGATTTAACCGCGCCGGGATGGTCTGCCGTTGGCGCAGATGCAGGCGCGGGTGCTTCTGGTGCTGCTGCTTCGGGCGCAGGGGCTTGCGGCGCGGCGGGCGCAGGTGCCGACACGACCGTACTGACGGGTGTGCCTTGTCGTGCCACGCGAATACGTAAATCGCCCGTTTCGACTTCGATTTCGGTCAGGCCAGTATCGCTGAGCAAATCAGCGAGTTCTTTAATGGCCTTGCTATCTGGTAATTTTGCCATGAGAGACCCCCTTACGGTTTAGTTGAAACGCGCGGCGAGCGCATCAATGGCCATTTCATAGCCTTGAGCGCCGAGACCGCAAATGACTCCAGTGGCAATGCTGGAGATATAGGAATGGTGGCGAAATTCTTCGCGCGCGAAAATATTCGATAAATGCACCTCGATGATGGGCGCTTCGACCGTTTGCAGCGCGTCGAGAATCGCCACCGATGTGTGCGAATAAGCACCCGCATTGATAATAATCCCTGCGGCTTGGGTGCGCGCCGTCTGGATGGTGTCGACGAGTTCGCCTTCATCATTGCTTTGAACGCAAAGCGCGTCCAGTCCGTGGGCTTTGGTGCGGGCGGCGCACATGGCTTCGATGTCGGCCAATGTCGTCGTGCCATAAATCTCAGGCTCGCGTGTGCCAAGCAAGTTAAGATTCGGGCCGTTGATAATGTGGACTGCTTGCGCCATCACCGTAATATCCTTTTGCGACCAAGGGTCGTTGTCTATTTTGGGTAAACGAGATTTCAAAAAAGTGCAAGTTTTTCAGTCACGGGCGTATTGACCAGAAGGCTTGCACTTTGATGGCTAGATTTGCATTATTGGGAACGCTTGGAGGTGTTTTATGCAGATTTCCGTCAATGGTGAACCCTATAAGGTTGAGGCTGCGCTCAGCGTGGCTGAATTGCTCATGCAACTTGGCGTGCCGCAGTCGAAAATTGCGGTTGAGCATAATCTGGAAATTGTGCCGAAATCGGCCTACGACACGCATATGCTCGACGCTGATGCGCGTGTCGAGATTGTCCATTTTATTGGTGGGGGCTAAATCATGGCGGCAACAGACAATGACGTTCTGACGATTGCGGGTCGCACGTTTCACTCGCGCCTTATTGTTGGTACGGGAAAATATAAAGATTACGCTGAAAACGCCGCCGCGGCGGAAGCGGCGGGTGCGGAGATTGTCACCGTAGCGGTGCGTCGTGTTAATCTTACCGACACCAAGGCACCGATGCTGGTGGATTATCTTGACCAGAAGAAGTTTACCTATCTGCCCAATACGGCGGGTTGTTTTACCGGCGAGGATGCTGTGCGTACATTGCGATTGGCGCGCGAGGCGGGCGATTGGTCGCTGGTTAAGCTCGAGGTGTTGGGGGACGAAAAAACCTTATACCCAAACATGCCCGAGACATTGCGCGCGGCTGAATTGCTCATCAAGGATGGCTTTGAGGTGATGGTGTATTGCAGCGATGACCCGATTATGGCCAAACAGCTAGAAGATATTGGCTGCTGCGCCATCATGCCGTTGGCCGCCCCGATTGGCTCGGGGTTGGGTATTCAAAATCCAGTGAATATTCGGCTGATTATTGAGCAAGCCAATGTGCCCGTGCTCGTTGATGCGGGCGTTGGCACGGCCTCCGATGCCGCTATCGCCATGGAACTTGGCTGCGATGGTGTGCTGATGAATACCGCGATTGCCGAAGCCAAAGACCCAATCCGCATGGCCGTTGCGATGAAACATGCGGTGATTGCAGGGCGGCAGGCCTATTTAGCTGGCCGTATGCCGAAGCGTCTTTATGCCGACCCAAGCTCGCCGCTCGCGGGACTTATCTGATTTGCAAATCCTCGCGCGCGGTGTTCACGGCGGTTTTGAAATCGTCGAGACTAAGCGCGCCGGGGTATAATTTATCGTTGATGACGAAAGCCGGCGTGCCATTAATGCCGAGCCGACCCGCAAGCTGATTGGTGCGCGCCAATGTTTGATTGACTTTGTCCGTATCAAGGCGCGACGCTATCTCTGTCGAGGATAGTTTCATCTCGCTGATGATTTTGTCGATAACCGTCGGCGTAATCGACCCTTGATGGTTCATCAGCTTGGTATGAAATGTCAAAAATTGCAGCTGGTCGTCAATGGCCAAGGCTGTTTTGGCAGCCAGCCGTGAGTCCTGATTGAGGATGGGGTATTCTTTGAAAACCAAACGCACATCGTCATTTTCGTTCAAGATTTGCATCAACGGCGTGAAAGCGCGTTTGCAATAGCCGCAATTATAATCGAAAAACTCGACAATGGTGATGGGCGCATCAGCCGGCCCCATGGTGAAATCGGCGGGGCTTTTAAACAATTCATCGGCGTTATCAGAAAGAGCTTTTTCGGCTTTCATGCGTTCTTGCTGCTGATAATAAGCTTGCAAATTATTCAGCGCTTCGCCGAGCTTTTCTGGATTGCGGATAAAATAATCGGAAATAACATCCTCGATGATTTTCTCCTGCGCAGCATCTTGCGCTGTGGCGGGCAGATATGTGCCGCTAAATAATATCAATATGGCGATGACGAAACGCATAATCATTCCTTTGTTAGTGCGCCTTTGACGCGTTTAAAATATCGGCGGCACGGATATACTCAACCGAGCCTTTCGGTAATCCTTGCCGCGCCCGTTTGGCGTGTCGCTTGGCCTCGGGGCTTCCCAAGGCGGCATAATACTCAGCCAATGCCCATTGCGCCAAGGCCGTCTGTCCCAACTGTCCGTAGCCCTTCGACATCTGGAAATAAGCCGTTGTATTGCTTGGGTCAAGGCGTAATGCTTTACGCAAATTAACCAGTGCCTGCTGATTAATGGCGCGGTCATGCGCATCACCATTTTGCCCAATACCAAGCTGACACGAAGCCAGACCAATCAGTAATAGCGGCTCGTCGGGACGCAGTTCAATCGATTTTTGATAAGGCGCAATGCCTTTTTCTGCTTGCCCTGTCTCATAATAAATCTGTCCTTTAAGCTCGAATAGCCACGGATTATCGGGCATTTCGGCAATCAACCCGTCGACCAACTGAATGGCCTGTGTGCGCAAACCCTGCCGATAATGCGCGATGGCACGCGCATAGCGTCCTTGCGGACTGCTATCGTTACGATACCGCCGCAATGTCACGCTTGGTTGGTCAAGAAAGCCGTAGATCTTTGCTTGCGCCATTGTGTGCCGAAAAATCAGCTCATCGGAGTCGCGTGCGTCTTTGAAAGCCGATTTTTTAGCCCCCTCGCGATACGCCTGTACGCGGTCGCGCGACATCGGGTGCGAGCGCACATACGGGTCTTGATGCGTCTCGGTTAGAATTTCCTGATTGGCCAACTCCTCCATCATATCAATAATGCCGCTTGTGGATTGCTCGGTTAGGTCGAGCAAATCGAGCGCGGTATTATCGGCGGCGGCTTCTTGTCCGCGATTATAAGTGAGATAATTGCGCAAAGAAATCTGCTGACTGCCCGTGATGAGCGCCATGCCGACATCGCCCGCGCCGGCTATAATCGAGCCAAGCCCTAAAATCGTACCGATAAGAGCAGGGACTTGCGCATTGGCACGCGCTTGGCTGCCGCGTGCAAGATGGCCGCCCGTGATATGGCCAATCTCGTGGGCGATAACGCCGATGACCATATTCGGTTCGTCAGCCTCAAGAATAAGCCCCGTGTGGATGTAGATATTTTGCCCATTGGTCACAAACGCGTTGAGACTGCGGTGATTTATAACGCCAATACCAACGCGCTCTGGAACAAGCCCCGCGGCTTTGAATAGCGGACGACTATAGTCTTTCAGCAGAGACTCAATTTCGCCATCGCGAATGAGACCTTGCGCTTTCGCCGAGGAGAAACTGGCTGCAAAAAACGCGCATAATAAAAGCCCGCCAAAGAGAACTAAGGGTGTGGTTGCGCGATGGTACATGACACTAAACTGGCGGCTAAATAAGGCCTTATTAGGGCTGACTAACGCCGCCACCACCCTTTGCGAGCCGTCTCTTCTTCATTTTCGGGAGGTGCTTCGTCCGTCATTTCTTCTGCGGGTGCTTCCTCTGGCGGTGTTTCATCATCAGTCTCGTCACTGGTTGGCGCTTCTTCTTTGCGATTGCGACCGCGTCCGCCGCGACGGCCTCGGCGGCGGCGACGTTTCGGCTTGTCCTCATCGTCACCATCGGCCTCATCTGCCTCGACTTGATTGTCATCGCTATCAGTGGATGGCGTTTCATCTGCATCGCTCGTATCCTCGGATGCTGTATCGCCGTCTTCTGGTTTGCGGCGATTGCGTCCGCCGCGACGGCGACGACGTTTTTTGCCTGCGGTGTTTTCATCTAACCCTGCATTCGGGTCGCCTTCCATCCGCAAAGCACCAGAGCTTTGCGTTTGGTCGGGCAGGGTGAGCGCCATTTCCATGGCGTTTAGCTCATTATCAATGATAATTGTGATGGCCACGCCGCTGCGTTCTTCGACCTCGCTTAATTGGCTGCGTTTTTGGTTCAGCAAATAGACCGCCACGTCTTGTGGCACGTGGACGATTATCTCGCCTTCGGTGAACTTGGCAGCACTTTCGTCAATCTGGCGCAGCACATGCAGCGCGCGGCTCGTCACCGAGCGCACCATGCCAGAGCCATTACAATGTTCGCACGTATGGCTGCTGCCTTCGAGCACGCCTGCGCGCATACGTTGGCGCGACATTTCCATCAGCCCGAAAGAACTGATGCGGCCAACTTGAATACGGGCGCGGTCGCTTTTGAGCGCTTCTTTCATCTTGCGTTCGACGGCACGATTATTGCGGTTTTCATCCATGTCGATGAAGTCAATCACCAGCAAGCCCGCGAGGTCGCGCAGCCGTGCTTGGCGCGCCACTTCGACGGCGGCTTCCAAATTAGTGTTCAGCGCGGTTTTCTCGATGGATTGCTCGCGCGTTGCTTTGCCCGAATTGACATCAATCGAGACCAGCGCCTCGGTGGGGTTAATCACCAAATAGCCGCCCGAGGGCAGGTTCACGGTTGGATTAAACATGGCGGCGAGTTTGTCTTCGATGCCGTGTTGCTTGAACAGCGGCATATTTTCCGCGTGCTGTTTTACCTTGCGTGCATGGCTCGGCATCAGCAGTTTCATATAGCCTTTTGCCTCTTTGTAGGCATCGGCACCAGCGATGATAACTTCGTCAAAATCTTTTGAATATAAATCGCGCACGCAGCGTCGGATGAGATTGCCTTCTTCATAGACCACGGCGGGGGCGGTTGATTCGACGGTTTTATCGCGGATTTCTTGCCACTGGCGCGATAAATATTCCCAGTCGCGGCGGATTTCTGCGGTCGTGCGCTGCGCTCCAGCGGTGCGCACAATCAGCCCCATGCCATCGGGGACATCGAGCTTGCCGACGATTGTTTTGAGTTTCTTGCGGTCAGCAGAATTATTGATTTTGCGCGAAATGCCGCCGCCGCGTGCGGTGTTCGGCATCAGCACGCAATAGCGACCCGCCAGCGACATATATGTCGTCAGAGCCGCACCCTTATTGCCGCGTTCCTCTTTCAGCACTTGCACCAGAATAACCTGACGACGCTTGATGACTTCTTGGATTTTATATTTGCGATGCAGCGCGCGCGGCTTGGCGGGGTCGGCGGCTTCTTCGTGCGCGTCGCCGCCAATATCGGAAACCGCTTCGCCCCCATCATCATCTTCATCATCGCCGTCAGTGTCATCGGGTGGCGCGTCGGAGGCATCCTCCTCTTCGTTCTTGGCGTTTTCGCGGTCTTCCTCGGCTTGCTCTTTGAGCAGCGCCTCGCGGTCACTCAGCGGAATCTGATAATAATCAGGGTGAATCTCGTTAAACGCTAAAAAGCCATGGCGATTGCCGCCATATTCCACAAAGGCCGCCTGCAAGGACGGCTCAACGCGGGTTATTTTTGCAAGATAGATATTGCCGCGAAGCGGCGCTTTCGTACTCGACTCAAAGTCGAATTCCTGAATTTGGTTTTTGTCTGTCACCACCACCCGGGTTTCTTCCAGATGGACGGCATCGATAAGCATATTTTTGGTCATGAAAATCTCCCGCTAGGCGCGGTGCAAGCATAAAGCCTGTCTCCGTCAGCCAGCGTATCGTAAAGGGTGAAAAGGACATCACACCAAAGATAGTGCCAACAGTCGCTTTTGCTTTTTTGAAAGCAGCAGTCATAAGATGTCCCGTGTAAAAAGTTTCGATTGCGACCCAAAGGGTCTTGTTAATAAATATATGAGTCTCTTGCGAGGTTTGCTTCCGGCTCCACTTCGGCCATCGGGGCGAATCTCGCATTTAAAACACGAGGCCATGTTAGGGGGGCGGCGAGACGATTGCAAGGTGATTTACCCCAATCCCCCCTTATCTATTGTAATCATTGAGTTTATTTACATAAAAACCCGCCGATTTGCGCCAGTCGCGTTTTCTAACCAGAGTTGCTAATATGTTTCATACGAGGTGATTCGCGCGAGAATCATGACCAAAGGGAAGAAAATGGCAAAGCTATATAAAACCGTTTTGGCAATAATGATACTTTGCGGCGTGCTGCTGCCCGTACACGCCGCCGATACGGTGACGGGCATTCGCCTTGGTGTTACCGATGCGCGCACACGCGTGGTTCTGGATTTATCGGCGCAGGTTGATTTCAACGTCTTTTTGCTCGATAAGCCGCGCCGTGTGGTGGTCGATTTGCCGACGCTCGACTGGCCATCAAAAACCCCCAAAAGTAGCGGTCTGGTAAAAGGTCTGCGCTTTGGTCAATTTGCCGCCGATACGAGCCGCTTGGTGCTGGATGCCGCCCGACCCTTGAAAGTTTCGAAGAGTTTTATTCTCGCGCCAAAATCGGGTTTGCCGCATCGTCTGGTTATCGATTTGGTGCCGAGTTCAGCAAAGGCGTTCGCCGCGCAAGTCAAAAAAGACCGTTCCGCCAATCGCAAAACCAATATCGTGCGCACCCCCGCACCGCCGCCGAAATTGACCCCGAAGCGCAAACGCTCTGGCAAGCAGATTGTCGTGCTAGATGCCGGCCATGGCGGGGTTGACCCGGGGGCGTTGGGCAGCAAGGCGCGTGAAAAAGATATAACGCTGGCCTTTACGCGCGAGTTCGCCAAGCAGTTACGTGCGACGGGCAAATATAAAGTTTACCTGACGCGCAATCGGGATATTTATATTCCGCTGCGCCAACGCGTGAACATTGCGCGCAAGCATGATGCGGGTTTATTCATCTCGATTCATGCCGATGCGATTAAGCGTAAAAATGTGCGGGGCATGTCGGTTTATACATTGTCGGAAAAAGCGTCTGATAAAGAAGCCGCGGCGTTGGCGCGCAAGGAAAACCAGTCGGATATCGTCGCGGGCGTCGATTTTGCTGACGAGTCGCCTGTGGTCTCTAACATTCTGCTTGATTTGGCGCAGCGCGAAACGAAAAATTCATCGGCGCGATTTGCTAATCTTGTGGTTGACCATGCGCGTGGCAAAACGCGCTTGCTGCCCCGAACGCATCGTTTTGCGGGGTTTCGCGTACTCAAAGCGCCCGATGTGCCATCGGTGCTTGTCGAGCTTGGGTTCTTGACCAATCGCAGCGATGAGAAACAGCTTTCATCGAGCAAATGGCGGCGCGAAATCGCCTCTGCCATGGTGCGCTCGGTGGATGGGTTCTTTACACAAAAGCGGATTGCTTCTGCTCAATAAGGTTTCGCAAATTTCTAGCTAAAATGCCGCTAAAATGTCATAGTGCCGCCCTAATTGGCCTGTATGTTATACATGAAAGGGCATCTGATGAAGGTTCTGGGCAATCTTGCAGGCGTTGGCGTCACTTTGGGCGCGATTGGTCTATTTGTGTTGGTATTGGTGCTGTGGCGCTTGAATACCAGCCTGCCGAATTACGAGCATTTGGCGAATTATACGCCGCCCGTGATGAGCCGTGCGCATGCGGGCAGCGGCAGCCTGATTGCTGAATACGCCCAAGAAAGACGCATTTTCGTACCGATTGATACCGCGCCTGAGCATTTGATTAATGCGTTTTTAGCGGCTGAAGACAAAAACTTTTATGACCATTCGGGCATTGATTTTGCGGGCGTTTTGCGTGCGGTGTTTGCCAATATGGTTAATCTCGTGACGGGTCGTCGGCTTGAGGGCGCATCGACAATTACGCAACAAGTGGCGAAAAACTTTCTGCTATCATCGGACATAACGCTCGAGCGCAAATTAAAAGAAGCCGTGTTGGCTCTGCGGCTTGAGCGCACATTTACCAAGCGGCAATTGCTGGAGCTTTATCTGAACGAGATTTATCTCGGCCTTGGCAGTTATGGTGTGGCGGCGGCTGCGCTGAATTATTTTGACAAACCCTTGAGCGATTTGAGCATTGCCGAGGCCGCTTATTTGGCAGCCTTGCCGAAAGCGCCGAATAATTATCATCCGTTCCGTAAGCGCGCGCGGGCGATTGCGCGGCGTAATTGGGTGATTGGTCGGATGCACGAAAATGGCTACATCACTGATGAGCAGGCACGCCTTGCAAAATTGCATGGTCTCGTTGTGGCCGACCGCCCTGCGGGGCTGCGCCGCTTCACGGCTGAATATTTTGTCGAGGAAGTACGCCGCGAAGTCTATGACCTCTATGGCGAGAAACAACTTTATGGTGGCGGCTTGTCAATTCGCACGACGCTGAATACGGATTTTCAGAAATTGGCGCAGCGTGCCTTGCGCGACGGGCTAGAGGCATATGACCGTCGGCGCGGCTATCGCGGAGCAGTCGCCGAACTCGAAACGCTCGAAGCGTGGTGGGAGCAGCTGACAGCGATTAAGATTTCAACGGATTTGAACCCGTGGCGACTGTCGGTTGTGTTGTCGGTCGATGATGAGTTGCAGGAAGCCTCGGTTGGCTTGCGCCCCCGCATGACCCGCGCGCGTCGGTTTGAAGACCGTGTCGAACTGGCGACCGTGCCGCTAAAGGGTGTTCAATGGGCGCGGGCTGCGCCTTCGCCAGAAAATGGCTATAAAATCAAAGGCCCCAGAATCCGCAAAATCTCGAGTGTTTTGAAAGTCGGCGATGTGGTCTGGGTCGCCCCGCATACGCCTGCACAAAACGGCGCTTACGAACTAAAGCAAGTGCCAGAGGTGAACGGTGCGATGACCGTGCTCAATCCGCATACGGGTCGCGTTTTGGCGATGGTCGGGGGGTATAGTTTCTCGGCCAGCGAGTTCAACCGCGCCACCCAAGCAAGCCGCCAGCCCGGCTCGGCGTTTAAACCATTTGTTTATGCCGCCGCGCTCGATAGCGGCTTCACGCCCGCCAGTCTGGTATTGGACGCGCCCTTTGTGATGGATCAAGGCAAAGACCAAGGTCTATGGAAACCAGAAAATTACGCGCGACGCTTTTATGGCCTGTCAACATTGCGACTGGGCATGGAAAAAAGCCGCAATTTGATGACCATTCGCATGGCGCAGGAAATCGGCATGGAAAAAATCACCGATTATGCCGCCCGCTTTAACATCAACACGACCATGCCAAATGTGCTGGCGATGTCACTGGGCGCAGGCGAAACCACGCTGATGAAACTGACCTCGGCCTATGCGATGCTGGTGAATGGCGGCAAGCGCATCGAGCCTGTGCTGATTGACCGTGTGCAGGATCGCTATGGAAAAACGCTCTTTAAAAATGACAAACGCAGTTGCGTCGCCTGCAATGACGAAACATATGTTGCGCAAAGTGCGCCCGATTTGCCAGATGAACGCACCCGCGTGCTATCGCCGCAAACCGCTTATCAGGTTGTGTCGATGCTTGAAGGCGCGGTGAAACGCGGCACGGGGCGGCGCATCAGCAGCATCGGCAAGCCCTTGGCAGGCAAAACCGGAACGACAAATGACAGTCGAGATGCGTGGTTTGTTGGCTTTTCGGCTGACCTCGTTGTCGGCGTATATGTTGGCTATGACGATAATCGCTCGCTGGGCAATGGCGAAAGCGGCGGACGTGTCGCAGGGCCCATCTTCAAAGATTTTATGGAACAGGCGCTTGAAACCGAGCCAACTCCGCCATTTCGTATTCCGCCGGCTGTGAGTCTGGTGCGCATCAATGCGAAAACCGGCAAATTGGCGCGTCCCGATGACGAGACGGTTATTCTTGAAGCGTTCAAAGTCGGCACTGAGCCGTCGATTGGCAGCAAGCAAGCGATTGTGCGCGGGCGTAGCAGTGGCGGCGTGGCGACAAAGCAGCGTCCCGCCATCACGCAGCAAACTGTCGGGGCGAGCACAGGCGGCCTCTACTGAATTGGCCGAATCCCCATTATGCTAATGTTTTATCGCTGCATGTAAGGAGAAAGCTGTGCGCGCTGAAATCACCGATTATGTTGACCGCATTCAGCAGTCTTTGGACTTGCTGAGGAGGCACCTTTGACTGGGATAATGCTTTGTCCCGTCTGGCGGCGTTGAACGAACACGCCGAAAATCCTGACCTATGGGATAATCCTGAGCGCGCGCAAAGCCTGATGCAAGAGCGCACGCGCCTCGAGGCGGCCATCAAGTCTTGCGAAAAACTTGCCTCTGACATGGCCGAGCACGTCGATATGGTTACACTGGGCGAGGCCGAAGGCGATAGCGATATTGTCGCCGAAAGCGAGGCCGCCCTTGTTGCGCTGGTCGCCGTGGCCGAGCGCATGGAAGTCGAGACACTGTTGTCGGGCGAGGCGGACAGCAATGATGCCTATATTGAGGTGCATGCAGGCGCAGGCGGCACAGAAAGTCAAGATTGGGCGAGCATGATGCAGCGTATGTATCTGCGCTGGGCAGAGAAAAAAGGCTATAAGGCGACGATTATCGACCAAGCCAATGGCGATGAGGCGGGTATCAAATCGGCGACCATCGAGATTAAAGGCCATAATGCTTATGGCTGGGCGAAGACCGAAAGCGGGGTGCATCGACTGGTGCGCATTTCGCCTTTCGATAGCAATGCGCGTCGCCATACGAGCTTTGCCAGTGTCGGCTGTTTTCCGGTGATTGACGATACCATCGATATCGACGTTTCGGAGAGCGATGTGCGTATTGATACGTTTCGCGCATCAGGGGCGGGTGGCCAGCATGTGAACACAACCGATAGCGCGGTGCGCATCACCCATTTGCCGACCAATATTGTGGTGCAATGTCAGAACCAACGCTCGCAGCATAAAAATCGCGCCACGGCGTGGGCGATGTTGCGCGCGCGTCTGTATGAACTCGAATTGCAACGCCGCGAAGAAGAAGCCAACGCCACTGCCAACGCTAAAACTGAAATCGGCTGGGGACATCAAATCCGTTCTTATGTGTTGCAGCCCTATCAGATGGTCAAAGATTTACGCACTGGCGTTGAGAGCAGCAATCCGAGCGCGGTGCTAGACGGCGCGCTCGACCCATTTATGGAAGCGGCATTGGCACAACGCGTTAATGGCGAGGGCAACGCAGCCGCTATCGTTGATTTGGATTAAACGGTTTGGCTGGCAAGCGCGGTTTCGAAATCTTCCGCGTCATCATTGGTGATATTGATGGCCGCATTTTTGAGCGGGTCGGTTTCGCGTTTCACCGCGCCGTTTAATTGCGCGCCGGACTCGATAGCCAGCGCTTCATTATAGACATCGCCGTTTACTTCGCAGGTCGCGCATAGATAAATCTGCCGTCCCCGAATCGTCCCGTTGACCTTGCCAAAAACAGTGACCGTATCGCCTGCGACTTCGCCGTTGATTTCGGCTTGCTCGCCGACCGTCACCGCATGCGAGCGCAAGTCGCCATCAAGGCGGCCTTCGATTTGAATATCACCAGTTGAGAAAATTTTCCCGACCGCATGCATGTCGTGGCTCAAAATCGAGGGGGCTGTTTTCGTGCGCTTTACGTCAGACATCATAATTCCAGTCGGTTGCGTTACTCATTGTGAACTCAGCTGCGGGCGCGAAAGCGTCTTGGCGATATTGTAGATTTGCTTGCCTGAATCAAGAAAAGCAATTGGGTCGCGCACTTTGCCTTCATACCACACTTCATAGTGCAGATGCGGGCCTGTGCTGCGGCCACTATTGCCAGCATCGGCGATGTGTTGCTGAAACTCGACGCTTTGGCCTCGGCGCACACGGCTGCGTGCTAAATGACCATAGCGGGTGCGAAAGCCGTTGCCATGGTCGATTTCGACCACAAGCCCGTAGGGACCTTTATAATCGGCGCGCACGACTGTACCAGACAGCGTGGCATAGACGGGTGTGCCAGTGGAGGCGCCAAAGTCGATGCCTGCGTGAAACGCCACGCGCTTTTTAAACGGGTCGAGACGTGGGCCGAAGTGACTGGTTATCGGTGCGCCATGAATAGGCAGGGATAATGGGATTTTGCTCACCGACATGCTGAGGTTTTGGAGGCGCTCAAGATTGTTCGAGATGCGGTAAAGCTGTTGGTGCAGCGATGAATTAATCCCGGGGTTTTCATCTTCGAGCGGAATATACGGCCCCCCAATGGCAAGGTCGCTTTCGGGCAGCAATCGCGCCATGAAGCTTTCTGGCTCGAGGATATCCGTGCCTTCGATAACGCCTTCATACTCGCCGATGCGTTGGTCGACGCTTTCTTCCAGCGCGTCGATGAGGTCTTGTTGGCGCACATCAAGCGATGCAATGCGCTCGTAAACACCGTCCGATAAATGCGGCAAAGCGAGCAGGTCGTTTTGTGCCTTTAGCGCTTCGGGTTCGCTGAGTTGAATGATTTTTTGATTGTCCCCCGTATTGGCTTGGGGGCGGCTTTCCAAAATAGTTTCTTGCGTGCCGCCGCTTCGGGCGACCAATTTGGTTTTGCTTTTGTCGCGCCGATTGCGTTTGGCAACGCGGGCATAGGTCGATTGCATGTCGCGCAATTCGTCCGAAATAGTCGCGTGTTGTTCAAACACTAAAGTCAAATCATTGTGTCGTTTTTCTAGTTTGTCGGTCGTCTCGCTAAACCAGTCGCGGGTGAGGACTAACTGCGCGTTCAAGTCGTCATATTCAAGGCGCAAGCGATTGAGTTCGGCCTCATAGGCCAATTCCATTTCGCGCACTTCGCGTTCGCGCTCAGCCCCCAGACCATTATTGAAAATTGTATGCACCGACGCAAAGCCAATCCAGCTTGCCAGCAGCAAAAACAACATGCACAGCATGAACAATGAACGCGCCGAAAGCGCCACATAAGTGACGTTCCCGTTCTTGCGAATAAAGACCTGACGCTCAGCGAATAAGTCGCGAAAGGTTCTAGCGATTTTGTGCATTGTTTTTCTCCTGTGCCTATTTCCCAAAAATTATCTCAAAAGGCAAGTATTTAGTGTGTCCTTAGGTGGGTTTTTGCTACAGGCGTGCTGCTTCAAGCACAGCGGCGACATGGTCTTTGACTTTCACCTTGCGCCAGATTTGCTTAATTTTACCGTCTGCGCCAATCAAGAATGTGGTGCGCTCAATGCCCATGAACTTTTTGCCATACATGCTTTTTTCGACCCATACGCCATAAGCGTTGAGCATTTCGTGGTCTTCGTCTGACAAAAGCGTGAGGGCAAGATTGTGTTTCGCGGTGAAATTATCGTGCTTTTTTAGGCTATCGGCTGAGACACCGATAATATCTGTATTGGCTTTGTCGAAATCTTTGCGCGCGGCGGTGAAGTCGATGGCTTGGGTGGTGCAGCCGGGGGTGTTGTCTTTTGGGTAGAAATAAATCACGAGCTGCCGTCCCTTATAGTCTGCGATACTAACAGTGCGCGCGTCATTTGCGGGTCGAGAGAAAGAGGGTGCTTTATCACCGATATTTAGGGCTTGTGTCATTTGGATTCCGATATTTGAGATGCGTTTGGGGCGAGACTCTGCCATATTATAATCATAATATAATCAAGATAATAGAGGTTAGTTTAAAAACGATGCAGCGAGTCGGGCGGATTATTTTTGCGGGCGCGGGCGGCGTTATCATCGCCGCCTTGTTGGTGCTCGTTGTGGCGCGGTTCGTGGCTGTGCCTATTGGTGCCATTGTGGTGCCACTCGAGGCGTTGATAGAAGCGCGTTTTACGGGTGGGGTGGTCGATATTAAAGACGCGCGCCTGCGTTGGTCGCAACGCAATCATATGTTTGCCTTAGACGCTGGGCGTATCGATATTATTGATGATGCCGACGCGCATCTTGAACTGTCGCGTGTGAGCGTGATGCTCAGCGGGACGGCGCTATGGCAACATGCGCGGCTGGCGGTCGCCGAGGTCGATATCGCGCAGTTGGACATCACGCCTTCCGATAATGCGCATCTGCCGCCCTCGTTGACGGTGTTGCTGCCTGATTTTGAAAATGCAGGGGCAGGGGGGAATGCACGGTTTTTGAATATGATTAACGTGCGCGATATTACCATTGCGGGCTATCGGTCGAAAACGCAACCGCCATCGCATATCCTGACCACGAGGTCGGCGGGCGGCATCGCATTGGAGGTCAATATTGCGTATCAGCAGCCTCGGGGCGAGAGCCTTGTGGTGGCCGAGGCGTATTGGCATCCGCAGGCAAAAAGCCATGCGCATATCGAATTGGTCAATGTGAACCCGCAAGATATTGGCCATTTTTCAAACTTGCTGACGCCACTGCAAGGCATCCAATTGCCCGTGACGGCGCAAATCGACCTCGCATTTGATGCCCAAGGTCAATCGACAGTCGGCGAGGTCAACTTGTTTGTCGCGCCCGGACAGGTGATGTTGTCTGGCACGCCATTGGCGGTGGATGAGTTTACCGTGGCGTTCGACATAGATTTCGCGGCGCAGCGATTTATGGTGCGCGATACGCGATTTAATGTTGCGGGTGTCGCGGGTAAATTTGTTGGTCTCGTAGATTATCACCTGAGCGCGGCGGGTCAGCTGACCAAGATAGATTTTGACGTTGATGCTACGGGGGTGCGCGCCGATGTGCCGAGATTATTTCCGACCCCGATTGTGGTGTCGCATGCCAAAGCCCTGATGAGCTTTG
Organism: Parvibaculaceae bacterium; assembly: GCA_965221415.1. Lineage (GTDB taxonomy): Bacteria > Pseudomonadota > Alphaproteobacteria > RS24 > RS24 > UBA8337. The sequence goes on along the minus strand of OZ244887.1, from coordinate 1,183,707 downwards.
ATATGGCAAGCCGCCTATTGACGATTGATAGGGCGACGGCCATGCATAATTTTGGCTCGGCGGAGCTGACGGGCGCGGTTGAATTGGCCGCGCGTAAACCGCATTTCGATTTCACGACAAAGTTTTCCGAGATGAGCCGCGACGCCGCGATGCAATTTTGGCCGCTGCCGATTGCGCCTAAGGTGCGAGATTGGGTCGCGGCTAATTTGATAGGCGGCGATGTGTTGGGCGGGACGCTGCGCCTGAATGCGTCGCTTGATGAACTCATCAATCGTGAGCGCGGCACGCCTTTGCGCGAAGATGCGCTGCGGCTTGACCTGATGGTGGATAATGTCGGGCTGCGCTATCTCAAAAACATGCCGCCGCTTGAAAAAACCCGCGCCAATATGTCTTTGCGCGGCAAGACGTTTCGGGTGACGACGCAAGGGGGGCATGTTTTGCTGCCGACGCTAGATGGCGATACGCGTGCGGCTTCGGTGGAGCGTGTGCGATTTTTCATGGCGAACTTTCGCGACGCCGCCACCCCCACCGAGATTAACGCAAGTGGCACAGGCGCGATGCGCGATATCATACGCACAGTGAACCGTTCGTTTAAGGTGACCGATAATATTGATTTCGACCTCGACCGTCTTAGGGGAGACGCGAAAGTCAATTTTGTTTTGTCGCTGCCTATTCTGCCGCAACCCAAAAAGCGCGATGTGACGTTTAGGGTCGATGCGGTGACGCGTGGGTTTTCGATTGACGACAAGCTCGGGAGGTTCACTCTGAGCGACGGGCAAGCCATGGCGCATATTGATAATGCGGGGATGGACATCACTGGCCGCGTTAAGGTGAACGGTGCGGCCACGAGCTTTGCGTGGGCGCAACCTTTTGGCGCAGATGGCGCAAGCAAGTCGAAGTTTTCGATACAGGGGATGCTGCAACCGCAAGAGGTCGCTGACCTTGGGCAAGAGTGGATTGGCACGCGCTATCTTGGCGACATGCACGCGCATGTGTTGGTGCAAGGCCCGCTTAATCAACCGACGGGCGTTCGGATTTTTGGTGATTTAACGCAAAGCGAACTGCGCCCTTATCCGTTTGCCTATACGAAACCCGTCGGTGTGCCGAGCTATGTGCGCGCGGTGATTGAAAACAATGCGAAAGGCAAGGCCGAATCTATTCGCGCGCGGTTGAGCATTGATGGCGAAGAAGATATCGCCGCGCAAATTGGCCTTGATGGGTCGCTCATCACCAGATTTGAGATGACCCCGATGTCGCTCGGGCGCGATAAGAATGTCAAGGCGACGGTGCGGCGTGAGGGCGAGACGCGCTATGTCACGCTGTCGGCAGAGCAGTTCGATGTGGCGGGATTGTTAAAGACGGGTGAGTCAGAAATAAAAACAGAACCGAAAGTAGAGTCGCGTGAGTTCGATGTTTTGCCATATTTAGGCGACGACATGGTGGTTGAGGGCGAGATTGAAAACATCGTCGGCGGGCATGGTGAGATTTTGCAAGCGACGCGTCTGCGCGTGGTGCGGCAAAATGGGGTGCATGAAAAAATTGCGTTTGAGGGTGTGTTTGAAGATGGCACGCCGCTAATAGGAACGCTTGACCGCGATGGTCGAACGCAGCGTGCCTTCACATTGCAAAGCGAAAATGCGGGCAATATTTTGCGCTTGCTCGATTTGCAAAAAGAAATTTATGGCGGAGCGTTGCAGGTGCAGGGTCAGCTATATGATTTCGGACGCAATGCGCAAGGCGAACGCCGCGACCTTGAAGGCCAAGTGACGATGCTTGGGTTTAGGGCGCGCAATGTGCCGATATTGGCGTCCATGTTGACGCTTGCGTCCTTGTCGGGCATTGCCGATACATTGGCCGGCGAAGGCATAAAGTTTCGCGAATTAGCGGGTGATTTTTCGGTCATTGATGGCCGCTTAAACATCGACGGCGGATTGGCGCATGGCCCCGCGGTCGGGATAACGGTTGAGGGCGATTATGATTTAGCGCGCGGCGATATCGATATTGGGGGAACGTTGATACCCGCCTATGCGCTGAACTCGTTTTTGGGGAACGTCCCCGTTTTGGGCAGTATTCTGACCAGTCGAAAGGGCGAGGGTGTCGTCGGGATTGGCTATCGGATGGTTGGCGAAGATGGCAAGGCGAACATACAGGTCAATCCGCTATCGGTGCTGACACCGGGCGTGTTGCGGCGGATTTTTGAACTCGGCATAGGCTTGGAAGATGAAGATGACGCGCAAATTCCGCTAGCCCGTGATGCGCAATAAAACATGACGCTTCTTGCCCGCCGATAATTTGATGACCCCATCGACGATGCTCTCATCTGTCAGAACCGCGCCGATATCGGTTTGCGCGGTGTCGTTTACTTTCACGCCGCCGCCTTGCACCAAACGACGCGCTTCGCTGTTCGAGTCAGCCAGACCCGCCAGCACAAAAGCCTGCAATAGGCCGAGACCATCGGTTAATTGCTGCGCGGCGATGTCGATGGTGGGCAGGCCGCTGCTGCTGCCGCTGCCCTCGAAAGTTTCCTGCGCGGTGGCTTCTGCTTTTTGGGCAGCGTCGCGGCCATGGCACATGGCGGTTGCTTCGGTGGCGAGGATTTTCTTTGCGTCGTTTAATTCCGCCCCGTCCAGAGCTTCGAGGCGGACGATGTCATCCAGTGGTAATTCTGTGAACAATTTTAAGAAGCGTCCGATATCGGCATCGTCTGTGTTGCGCCAAAATTGCCAGTAATCATAGACCGATAACATATCGCTATTGAGCCACACCGCGCCCTGCGCCGTTTTGCCCATTTTCGCGCCCGAGGCGGTCGTCAGCAAATTTGTCGTCAGGCCATAGACCGATTTTTGCTCGGTGCGGCGGGTCAATTCAATGCCGTTGACAATGTTGCCCCATTGGTCAGAGCCGCCCATTTGCAGCGTGCAGTCATAGCGCCGATTGAGTTCAAGAAAATCATAGGCTTGCAAAATCATATAATTGAACTCGAGAAAACTAAGCGGCTGCTCGCGCTCAAGACGCAGCTTAACGCTATCAAAACTCATCATGCGATTGACCGAAAAATGCCGCCCATAATCGCGCAAGAAATCAATGTAATCGAGCTGCGACAACCATGCGTCATTATCAATCATCAGCGCGTCGGTGGCACCGTCGCCAAAAGTTAAAAACCGTTCAAATATGGTGCGAATATTTTTTTTGTTCTCGTCGATTTTATCTTGCGTCAGCAATTGGCGACTTTCGTCTTTGCCAGATGGATCGCCGACTTTGGTTGTGCCACCGCCGATAACGACAATCGGCCGATGACCAGCTTGCTGCAAGCGGCGCAGCATCAAAATTGAAATCAGATTGCCGACATGCAAAGACGGGGCGGTGCAGTCATAGCCGATATAGCCCGTCACAACGCCGTCATTTGCGGCAGCGTCGAGTGCCTCGGCGTCGGTGCATTGCGCGATGAAGCCGCGTTCATCGAGTGTTTTGAGAAAATCTGATGTATACTCCATGAAGCAAACTGTTAAGCAAACCAATGGGTAAGGTCAAGAGGAGAAGCCGCGCGTGAGCGAAATTAAAACCAGTCTCGGATTGATGAGCGGTACGTCGATGGATGGCATCGACTTGGCGGTGCTGTCGACCGATGGCGAAGCGCATATTGTGGCGGGGCGCGATGGGTTCGCCGCGTATGATGAGGCAACGCGTGATAGCGTGCGGCGTGCGCTCGATATGGCGGCGGGTTTGCCGACGGCTGTTTTGGCCGATATGGCTCTGTGGCCAGATGAGGTGACCACCGCCGATGCGCTTGTCACGGCGGCGCATCGTGCGGCGGTGCAGGATTTTGTGCGTGATAGCAGCGATGTGCAGCTTATTGGGTTTCATGGGCAGACGATTTTGCATCGCCCCGATGAGGGCTTTACGTTGCAGATTGGTGATGGTCAGGCTTTGGCGGCTGGTCTGCGCCTTGATGTGGTCGGGCAGTTTCGCCGTGCTGATATGGCTGCGGGAGGGCAGGGCGCACCGCTTGCGCCGCTTTATCACGCCGCACTATTGCAGGGCGAGACGCACCAAGCAGTGCTGAATCTTGGCGGCGTTGGTAATATCACATGGCTCGGCGAAGCGGGGGAATTGCTGGCTTTTGACACGGGGCCGGCCAATGCGCTGATTGATGATTGGGTGCGGCAAAAAACGGGGCAAGCCTATGACCAAGACGGTGCATTGGCAGCGCGCGGCACGGTTGATGCTGCTGCGTTGGCGCAGTTGATGGATGATGCTTATTTTTCTGCCCCGCCGCCTAAATCGCTCGACCGACTGAGTTTCGATATTGGTGCGTTGCAAAATGCGTCGCCCGAAGATGGCGCGGCGACGCTCACGGCGTTTAGTGCGGCGTGTGTTGCGCGGGGGTTGGATATGTGTCCGACGATGCCGCAACGGTTGATTTTGTGCGGGGGAGGGCGACACAATAAAACACTCTGTGAGATGTTGGCAAAGCACTGCGCGATAATTGATTGCGATGCGCTGGGCTGGCGGGGTGATGCGTTAGAGGCGCAGGCTTTTGCGTGGTTGGCGGTGCGCAGTGTGCGCGGTCTTGCCCTCAGCCGCCCTGAAACGACGGGGGTGCGCGCGGCGATAACAGGTGGCGAATTGTTTCGCGCTTAATCTTTTTTGTCGATTTGCTCGATGCGTCGGTCGAGATAGGCGTTCACCACATTGTCGAGTTTCGACATATCTTTTTCAAAAAAGTGATTGGCGCTTTTGATGCTTTCATAATCAATGGTGATGCCTTTTTGGGCTTGTAGGCGCGTCACCAGTTTTTCGATATCGCTCTTTGGCACGATGCGGTCTGTGTCGCCATGGGCAATCAGACCGCTGGCGGGGCAGGGGGCTAAAAAGGTAAAGTCGTAAAAATTGGCCGGCGGGGCGATAGAAATAAAGCCTGAAATTTCTGGTCGCCGCATGAGCAATTGCATACCAATCCATGCGCCGAAACTATAGCCTGCGACCCAACACTGACGCGCATCGACGCTCAGGGCTTGTAGCCAATCCAACGCGGCGGCGGCATCGGATAATTCGCCAATACCGTCGTCGAACTCGCCCTGACTGCGACCCACACCGCGAAAATTAAACCGCAGCACAGAAAACCCGCGACTGACAAACTGATGGTATAATTGATACACAACGGGATTGTTCATATTGCCGCCAAGCTGCGGCAGCGGATGCAATATCATGGCGATGGGTGCGCCCGCCTCTTTATTTTGCGTAAAACGACCCTCAAGACGGCCTTCTGGCCCGTTAAAAATAACTTCTGGCATAATCGCTCCCACAACGATGGCATGAGACGCTTAATCTTGACTAATTTAGTCGGATTTACTATATCTCTTGCATGACGTGCCATGTGATAGCGAAAACTATGCAGCGAATGCAAGTATATTCGTAAAATGGTAAGTAAAACAAAGGTTTAGATAAAAATGAAAATATCCACGCGAGGCCGTTATGCTGTCATGGCGATGGCTGACATCGCGCAGCAAACAGCGCTTGGCCATGAAGGGCCACTGAAACTCGCAGATATTGGTCTGCGGCAAGAGATTTCGCTCAACTATTTGGAGCAGATTTTTGGCGATTTGCGCCGTGCGGGACTGGTGGTGAGCCATCGTGGCGCGCATGGTGGCTATACATTGGCGATGCCGCCGCAAGCCGTGCGCATTGGCGATGTTATCCAAGCCGTTGACGAGGCGGTCGATGTGACGCGGTGCGGTGCCTCTGTCGGCTGTCTGGCCAAACAGACCAAATGCCTGACGCATGATTTATGGGCGCAGCTTGGCCAGACAATCTATGAGTTTTTAAACGCGATTTCGCTGAGCGATGTGGTCGAAGGACGCGCCTTGCCGAGCCTGCCAGATATTATTGTCGAGAGGGGGGCGTGATGCGCACATATCTCGATTATAATGCCACCGCGCCTCTGCGCGATGAAGCACGCGTCGCGATGATGGCGGCGATGGATGCGGGTAATCCGTCCTCTGTTCATCAGGAAGGTCGCCATGCACGAGCGTTGGTTGAAGCGGCGCGTCAAGATGTGAGCGCGCTCGTTGGCGCACTGCCCGAAAGCGTTATTTTCACCTCGGGTGGCACTGAGGCGTGCAATCTGGCGCTTAATTTGCGTGCTTCCCCGAAGGGCAACATTGGTCGCATTATTGTCAGTGCGATTGAGCACGCCGCGATTTTGACTGCGGCGAAAGAAACCGGTTTGACGGTCGAAGAAATCCCCGTTGCGGCCACTGGCGTTATTGAACTCGATGCTTTGGCGGCGGCGTTGCAAGATGACACGCCCGCTTTGGTGTGTGTGATGCTAGCGAATAATGAGACGGGTGTTATTCAGCCGATGCGAGAGATTGGGGCTTTGGTGAAAGCGCATGGCAGTTTGCTGTTTTGCGATGCGGTGCAGGCGGCGGGTAAAATGCCGATTGATATGGATGCGCTAGGTGTGGATGCACTGGCCTTGTCGGGACATAAATTGGGCGCACCGATGGGTGTTGGTGCCTTGGTGGCGCGTGCGGGCGTGGTGCCGCCTGCTTTGTTGCATGGCGGTGGGCAAGAGCTTGGTCGTCGGGCGGGGTCAGAGAATATTATCGGCATTGCAGGATTTGCGGCAGCTGCGCGTGTTGCCAAAGCGGGCTTGGATGGATTTCAAGCACTGGCGCATCAGCGCGATACGATGGAAGCGGCTTTGCGCGATGGCGCGCCTGACATCACGATTTTTGGGGTGGATGCCCCCCGCCTTGCCAATACGAGTTGCTTTGCGTTGGCGGGTCTTAATAGTGAAACTCTGGTGATGGCGCTCGACCTTGCGGGCGTTTCGGTGAGCGCGGGGTCGGCTTGCTCGAGCGGCAAGGTATCGCACAGTCACGTATTGGCCGCGATGGGCGTGCAAAACGATATCAGCAAAGCCATGTTGCGTGTCAGCCTTGGGTGGCAGTCGCGTGCTGAGGATACACAAAACCTTGTCACGCACTGGGTCAAATTGGCGCGTACCCAATCGTCAGCAGCAGCGGAGTAAAGTCAGATGAGCGAAGCAAAAGCATCGATTGATAAAGATACCGTCGCGCAGGTCAGCAAATTCGGTGGCGAGAACTATAAATATGGTTTCACCACGGATATCGATGTCGACCGCGTGCCGAATGGGCTGAACGAAGATATCATTCGGTTTATTTCGGCCAAAAAAGAAGAGCCAGACTGGTTATGCGACTGGCGACTGGATGCGTTTGAACGGTGGCAAACCATGCAAGAACCCGACTGGGCGCATGTCGATTACCCGAAAATCGACTATCAGGATTTGTGCTATTACGCCGCGCCTAAGTCTATGGAAGACGGACCCAAAAGCCTCGATGAGGTCGACCCAGAATTGCTGGCGACATATGAAAAGCTCGGCATTCCCTTGATTGAGCAGGAGATGTTGGCGGGCGTGCGCAAAGTCGCGGTTGATGTCGTGTTTGACAGCGTCTCGGTCGGCACGACGTTTCGCGAGGAACTCGCCAAGGAAGGCATTATTTTCTGTTCTTTTTCGGAAGCGGTCAAAGACCATCCCGATTTGGTGAAAAAATATCTCGGCTCGGTTGTGCCGAAATCGGATAATTATTTCACCGCGCTGAACTCAGCTGTTTTTTCCGACGGGTCGTTTGTTTATATCCCGCCGGGGGTGCGCTGCCCGATGGAGCTATCGACTTATTTCCGCATCAATGAAGCCAATACGGGGCAATTTGAACGCACCTTGGTTATCGCAGATAAGGGCAGCTATGTTAGTTATCTGGAAGGCTGCACCGCACCGATGCGCGATGAAAATCAGTTGCACGCGGCGGTGGTCGAATTGGTGGCGTTGGAAGACGCAGAAATCAAATACTCGACAGTGCAGAATTGGTACCCCGGCGATAAAGACGGCAAGGGCGGGATTTATAATTTCGTGACCAAGCGGGGCGATTGCCGCGAAGCGCGCGCGCGCATCAGCTGGACACAAGTCGAGACAGGTTCAGCCGTTACATGGAAATATCCAAGCTGCATTTTGCGCGGCGATGATAGCTCGGGCGAGTTTTACTCCATCGCCATTTCGAATAATTTGCAGCAAGTCGATAGCGGCACGAAAATGATTCATCTCGGCAAAAACACATCGAGTAAAATTATCTCGAAAGGTATCTCGGCGGGACGCTCGTCAAATGCGTATCGCGGACAAGTGAGCGTGCATCCGAAGGCTGACAATGCGCGTAATTTTACGCAATGCGATAGTCTGCTGATTGGCGATACGAGTGCTGCTCACACTGTGCCTTATATCGAGGCGAAGAATCCATCGGCGCAGCTCGAGCACGAAGCGACGACGTCGAAAATTAGCGATGCGCAAATGTTTTTCTGCCAGCAGCGTGGCCTTGCTCCTGAAGAGGCCGTGGCGCTGATTGTCAACGGCTTTTGCCGTGAGGTATTGCAAAACCTGCCGATGGAATTCGCCGTTGAGGCGCAAAGCTTGGTCGGTATTTCTTTGGAAGGAAGCGTCGGATGAGTGCCTTACTGGATATTCGCGATTTGCACGTCGGGATTAACGACACGCCGATTTTGAAAGGCTTGTCGCTAACGATTAAACCCGGCGAAGTGCATGCCATTATGGGGCCGAACGGGTCGGGTAAATCGACATTGTCATATGTGCTGTCGGGCAAAGATGGCTACGATATAGCTCGTGGCAAGATGCTCTTCGATGGCGTGGATTTAGCCGATATGGCACCGGAAGAACGCGCGATGGCGGGGTTGTTTTTGGCGTTTCAATATCCGTTGGAAATCCCCGGCGTGACCAATATGACGTTTCTGAAAGCGTCGCTGAATGCGGTTCGGCGGGGGCGCGGTGAAGAGGAGATAGACGCAGCAAGCTTTTTGCGTTTGGTGCGCGAAAAATCCAGAGCGTTGGGCATGGACGACGATATGTTGCGCCGCGAGCTGAATGTTGGTTTCTCGGGCGGCGAGAAAAAGCGCAATGAGATTTTGCAAATGGCTGTGCTCGAGCCGAAGCTGGCGATTCTCGACGAAACGGATAGCGGGTTGGATATCGACGCGCTGAAAACCGTTGCCGAGGGGGTCAATGCGTTGCGCGCACCAGAACGCGGTATGCTTGTGATTACCCATTATCAGCGTCTGCTCGATTTTATTAAGCCTGATGCGGTACATGTGTTGGCCGATGGTCAAATTGTCCGTTCGGGCGGCGCAGAACTGGCGTTGGAGCTAGAAAAATCTGGCTATGCGGCCTACACCGAAGAGGTCGCGCATGGGTGAGGTAGCCGAGTTCAACGCACGCGATTATTTTGACCGTTTACGCGATAGTCTGGTCGGTGATGGCGATGCGCGCGCGGCTGCGTTGGCGGCGGCTGATGCTGCGGGTATGCCGACACGGCACAATGAAGCGTGGCATTATACTGATTTGCCGCGCTTGCTAAAAACACCCGCCACTCAAGACGAAACGACCGATGTGGATTTTGGCGCGGTACATCCATGCGTCGCGATGTTCGATAACGGAAAACTTGAAGTCTCGCCCGAAAACGCCAATTTACGGGTTGAAGATTTTAGCGGCGCGAGTGTTATCGGCGATAGCAGCATGGCCAATTATAATGCTGCCTTGGCACAAAACGGCCTCGTCGCAGAGGTCACAGGCGCTCTGGCACAGCCCTTGCTTGTCACCACACGCGGCGACCAAGACGTATATTTGGCGCATAAAATAACTTTGGCGAAAGGCGCGAAAGCGACGTTAATCGATAATCATATGGCGACAGGATATAGCAATGTCGTTTTCGATATCACGCTAGAAGACGGCGCGGCATTGACGCTCATTCGCAGCCAACAAGCGGGTCGCCAAGTGGGGCTGTCGCGGGTTCAGGTGCATGAAAATGCGCGCTATAAATCGGTGGCCTTGGTCAGTGGCGGTGCGTTGGCGCGCCATGAAACGCATATCGCATTGGCCGCGACTGGCGCGCATGGCAGTTTGCATTCGGCGGTGTTGGGTCATGGACAAACCCACACTGATTTCACCCATATTATTGACCATCAGGTGGCCGATACGTCGAGCGATACGAGCGCCTATAATGTGCTGAACGATAGCGCACGCGGGGTGTTTCAGGGCAAGGTGATTGTCCGCCCCGATGCGCAGCGTGTCGATGCGCAAATGCAAACCCGCGCCATGATGCTCTCTGCCGATGCGGAAATGGATGCCAAGCCAGAGCTTGAAATCTACGCCGATGATGTCGTCTGCGCGCATGGCTCGGCGATTGGCGCGTTGGATAGCGATGCGTTATTTTTCTTGCGTGCGCGGGGGCTCGACGAGATGACCGCGCGGCATCTTTTGGTCAGCGCGTTTATCGAACAGGTAACCGCCCATATTGACGATGCCGATGTGGCAGAGATTTTGCGTACGCTGATTAAAACAAAAATCAGCCGCGTTTTGTCTATCGATGAGGCAACATCATGAGCGCGTCGTTTGATGTTCAAAAAATTCGCCAAGATTTTCCTATTCTGGCGTCTGAGATATACGGTAAGCCGTTGGTTTATCTGGATAATGCGTCCTCTGCGCAAAAGCCTCTGCAGGTGAGCGAGGCGATGGCGGAATTTACAAATCATGGCTATGCGAATGTCCATCGCGGGTTGCATTATTTATCGAACAGCGCGACCACGGCGTTTGAAAACGCACGCGAGACGGTGCGGCAGTTTCTGAATGCCGCGCAGAGCAGCCAGATTATTTTCACGGGCGGGGCGACCGACGCGATTAACCTTGTGGCCTATAGTTTTGTCGAACCGATGATTGAGGCGGGCGATGAAATCATTTTGTCGGAAATGGAGCATCATTCGAATATTGTGCCGTGGCACTTTATGCGCGAGCGTCATGGTGCGGTGCTAAAATGGGTATCGGTAAATGATGCGGGCGAGCTGGATATGGAATCTTACGAAGCAGCGTTTAGCGATAAAACTAAATTTGTCGCCCTGACACAGATGTCGAACGCGCTCGGCACGATAAATCCGACGAAGCAGATGGTCGATATCGCGCATAAAAATGGCGTGCCGATTCTGCTCGATGGATGTCAGGGCGCGGTGCATTTGAAAAATGATATGCAAAGCCTTAATCCAGATTTCTATGTTTTCTCAGGCCACAAAGCCTATGGCCCAACGGGCATTGGCGTATTGTATGGCGATGCGGCGCGGTTGGCAGAAATGCGCCCGTTTCGCGGCGGTGGCGAGATGATTCGCGAAGTATCAAAAGACGCGGTGACTTATGGCGATGCGCCGCATCGTTTTGAGGCTGGCACGCCGCCGATTATCGAGGTCATCGGCCTTGGGGCGGCGCTCAACTATATGATGGATATTGGCTTTGAGGCGATAGGACCCCATGAAAACGCTTTGCGCGACCACGCCATGGAAGCGGTTGGCGCGATAAATCGGGTGAAGATTTATGGCACGGCGAAAGAAAAAGGGGCGATTGTCGCCTTTGGTGTCGAGGGTATTCACCCGCATGATTTGGCAAGTGTTATCGACCGTAGCGGTGTTGCTGTGCGGGCGGGGCATCATTGCGCGCAGCCTTTGATGCAGCGTTTTAATGTGCCAGCTACTGCACGCGCCTCATTTGCGGTATATAATACGCATGAAGAAGTGGACGCATTGGCCGAAGCGTTGCATAAAGCGATTGATTTTTTTGGATAGCAAATATGAGCAAAGATAAAGACATGCCCATTATAGATACGACGGCACCGCAGGAAATCATCCGCGAGGAGCCGCAGGAGCCTGTAGCGATTGAGGATTTGTCGCCCGAAATGGCGGCACTGACGGATGAGGTTATCGGTGCGTTGAAAAGCGTCTATGACCCAGAGATTCCCGTCGATATTTATGAGCTTGGCTTGATTTATCGGGTTGATATTTCTGACGACCGCGACATCACCATCGATATGACGCTGACCGCGCCGGGGTGTCCGGTGGCAGAGTATATGCCGCGCTGGGTGGAGGATGCGGTGCGCTCGCTGGACGGGGTGGGTGATGTTATGGTACATATGACATTCGAACCGCCTTGGGATCCAAGCCGCATGTCGGATGAAGCCCGCGTCGCGTTGAACATGTTTTAATCAGATGGAACAGATAATGAGCCAAACAGTCGAACTGCCGAAAGCCATCACGCTGACAGAGCGTGCTGCTGCGCGGGTGAAATCTATTATGGCAGAAGCCGATACGCCGAAAGTTGGTATTCGGTTGGGCGTCGCCAATGGCGGCTGCGCTGGCATGGAATACACCATGGTCTATGCCGATGAAAAACAGCCGCTCGACGAAGTGGTTGAAGATAAAGGCGTGACCATTCTTATCGAACCCAAGGCGATACTGTTTTTGCTCGGCACGGAAATGGATTACGAAGAAGACGTTTTGTCGTCTGGTTTTCGTTTCAACAACCCAAACCAAACCGATGCATGCGGTTGCGGCGAAAGCGTGACGATTGTGCCAGTACAAGAGCTTGCCGAATAACAATACGACCCTAAGGGAATATTATGGACCAAACACTCGATATGATTTTGGATTTGCTCAAGCTTGAGCGATTAGAAGTCAATTTATTTCGCGGCCAAAGCCCAGACGAACAACGCCAACGCGTGTTTGGCGGGCAGGTGCTCGGCCAAGCGCTTATGGCGGCGTGCTATACGGTTGAGGATATGGTGTGCCATAGTTTTCATAGCTATTTTCTGCGCCCGGGCGACCCCGACACGCCGATAATCTATGATGTCGATACCGCACGCGATGGCAAAAGTTTTGCCTCGCGCCGTGTGGTGGCGATTCAGCACGGCAAGCAGATTTTTAATATGTCGGCGAATTTTCAACGTCCCGAAACTGGCCTTGAGCATCAAATGCAAATGCCTTACGCACCCGACCCTGAATCGTTGAAAAGCGAATATGAATTGCGCCACGAAAGCTCGGATAAAATTCCTGCTGAGTTCCGCGATATATTTACCCGTCGTCGGCCTTTCGAGATTCGCCCCGTCAGCCCAAAGGATTTATTCAATCCAGAGCCTGCCGAGCCGCGCAATATGGTCTGGGTGAAAATCGACCCCGGCATGCCAAAAGACCTCGCCATCAATCAGGCGATGCTAGCCTATGTGTCGGATACGTCATTGCTGGATACGGCGATGCGACCACACGGGCTGAGCTTTATGAATTCCAAATTACAATCCGCTAGCCTCGACCATGCGATGTGGTTTTACCACGAGTTCGCCGCCGATGACTGGATGCTTTATGTGCAAGACAGTCCTGCGTCGGCAGGGGGGCGGGGCATGAATTTTGGCCATTTCTTTACGCGTGATGGCAAGCTGATTGCCACGGCAGCGCAAGAAGGGCTTATTCGTCTGCGCACTTAAGCGGCTTCATTGTGTCCAAGATGCGCGGTCAGCGTGACAATCATTTCGATGGCCGAGTCTGTGATGACCGTGCCGGGCGGGAAAATCGCTTTTGCGCCCGCCTCGCGCAGAGTTTCGAAATCTTGCGGCGGAATAACGCCTCCCACAATGACCATCATATCATCGCGCTCCTCAGCCGCGAGCGCATCGCGCAATTCTGGCACGAGTGTTAAATGACCAGCGGCCAGCGAGCTGACCCCGATAATATGAACACCCGCCTCGATGGCATCTTTTGCCGCTTCTTCTGGCGTTTGGAACAATGCGCCCGCGACCACGTTAAAGCCTAAATCGGCAAGCGCGGTGGCGACGACTTTTTGGCCTCGGTCGTGGCCGTCTTGTCCCATTTTGGCGAGATAAATTGAGGGCGCGCGGCCTTCGCGTTCGCTAAAGCGGGCGACCATATCGCGGACTTCCAAAATGCGCGGGTCGGTTGTGCCGAAGTCTTTGCCATAGACATCAGAGATAATCTGCGGTTTGGCTTCGTGGCGGTTATAGGTTTTTTCTAAAGCGTATGAAATCTCGCCAACAGTCGCTTTGGCACGCGCCGCGATGACCGCCAAGGCGAGCAAATTGCCGTCGCCCGTTTCGGATGCTTTGGTAAGTGCGGCGAGGGCAGCTTGAGTGGCGTCGTCGTCGCGGCTTTCTTTCAAGACCTTGAGGCGGTCGATTTGGGCGGTGCGCACGGCAGAATTATCGACTTTCAGCACATTGACATCGTCTTCATTATCAAGGCGAAATTTATTCACCCCGACGACGGTTTGGCGACCGCTATCGATACGCGCTTGCGTGTGGGCGGCGGCTTCTTCAATCCGCAATTTGGGAATTCCCTGCTCGATGGCGGCTGCCATACCGCCGAGTTTTTCGACTTCTTGGATATGCCCCAGCGCACGCGCGGCGAGGTCGTGGGTTAGCTTTTCAACAAAATAGCTGCCCCCCCAAGGGTCGATAACTTTGGTTGTGTTGCTTTCCATTTGCAGCATGAGCTGCGTGTTACGCGCGATGCGTGCCGAGACATCGGTGGGCAGGGCGAGCGCTTCGTCAAATGAATTCGTGTGCAGCGATTGCGTGTGGCCTTGCGTCGAGGCCATGGCTTCGATGCAGGTGCGCACGATATTATTATAAATATCCTGCGCGGTGAGACTCCAGCCTGAAGTCTGGCTATGCGTGCGCAAAGCTAATGATTTCGGGTCGCGGCTGCCAAGTCCTTGCATGAGTTGCGCCCACAGCAAACGTGCCGCGCGCATTTTGGCAATCTCCATAAAGAAGTCCATGCCGATGCCCCAAAAGAACGACAGACGCGGCGCAAACGCATCAATATCCAAACCTGCCGCGATGCCTGCGCGGGCATATTCGAGACCATCGGCCAGTGTGTAAGCCAGTTCAAGGTCAGCCGTCGCCCCCGCCTCTTGTATGTGGTAGCCCGAAATAGAAATCGAGTTGAACTTCGGCATATGCTCAGACGTGTAGGCGAAAATATCGGAGATGATGCGCATGCTCGGCTTGGGCGGATAAATATAGGTGTTACGCACCATGAACTCTTTCAAAATATCGTTCTGGATTGTCCCGCCCAATTTATCAGGGCTGACGCCTTGCTCTTCGGCAGCGACAATATACAGCGCCATAATCGGCAAAACCGCGCCGTTCATTGTCATGGATACCGACATCGTATCGAGCGGGATGTCGGCAAATAATGTCCGCATATCGAGAATACTATCAATCGCCACACCCGCCATACCAACATCGCCCGCCACACGCGGATGGTCGCTATCATAGCCGCGATGGGTCGCCAAATCGAAAGCCACAGACAGCCCCTTTTGGCCGGCTTGCAAATTACGACGGTAAAACGCGTTGGATTCCTCCGCCGTCGAGAAGCCGGCATATTGGCGCACCGTCCACGGCTTGTTGACATACATGGTCGCGTAAGGCCCGCGAATATAGGGCGCAATCCCCGGATAACTATCGAGATACGGCAAGCCATCGCGGTCAGCCGAAGTATAAAGCGGTTTAATATCAATACCTTCGGGCGTTTGCCGCAATCCCACACCCATTTTATTTTGAGTTTCATTTTGAGCATCGCGCGCGGCATTTTCCCAAAGCTTCAAATCGGCTTGCGGCGTTATATTAAGCGGCAGTTTTGAAAAGTCAGGGAGTTTGCTCATGCCATGCCCCCTATAATCCGAGCCGCTTATGCAGGGCGGTCAAATAGCTCAGCGCGGCACATCCCGCGAAGCAATAATCATCGATATCTGTATTGTCACGCGGCGCACCAGCCAGAGCCAAATGCGTCACGCCCGCAGACTTCAGCGCGGCGGCCAAGCCATCCGCATGGGTTTCGTAATCATCGTCATGGCCGCAAATCACCGCGATTTTTGCGGTTGAGTTTTTGAAATCCTCGGCGATGCGTTGGTAGTCCGTGCCGCCATCGCCGCTGACTGCATGTAGCCCGCCCGCGGCATATAGATTGGTTGCGAAATTGGCGCGTGCGGCGAAGTTTGCCATCGTCCCGAGGCACGCGATAAAGACTTTTGGTTTGCTTTTTTGGGCGGCTTTGCGCAACTCCTCAAAACCTTGCGCGAGGCGATAACTCTGATTTTGTTTGGGACTTTGCTTCGCAGTTTCAAGCGGGGCTTCCTGAAGATTTGGAAATTCGCGCACCCCGACTTGAGACAGTGCGCCCGTGTCGGTGGCGGCGGTTAAACTCGCGCGTTGGGTTTCCAATGCGGTGCTTAACATGTCGGTCTCGATAGCTGCGGCAAGGCCTCCTGCGGCTTCTATTTTTTGAAATTCCGCCCACGCGCCCTCGGCCAATTCGCGGGTCAGTTGTTCGATATACCAACTGCCGCCTGCCGCATCGGTGACATGGCCGATATGGCTTTCCTCTTGCAGAATAATCTGTGTGTTACGCGCCACGCGGCGGGCTAAGGCCGTGTCGCTGGCACTGGTCGCTGTATAAGGGGCGACGCTCATCACATCGACCCCCGCAAGCCCCGCGCCCATGGTGGCGGCCGTCGCGCGTAAAATATTGACCCATGGGTCAACATCAGAAAAAGCCCGCAAACTTGTCTCGGCATGAATCTGCGGCACGCTCTCTGGTGCGCCTACCGCTTCTGCGATATTGGCGAACAGCAATCGCGCGGCGCGAATTTTCGCCAAAATCGCAAAGAAATCGACATCCGCCGCGACGCTCAACGTTATCTTGGAAAGCGCATCACTTGCTTGAAGCCCCGCATCTTCGAGCAAGCGCAGATAAGCGGTCAGCCCCGCCAACATCCAGCCGAGCTCTTGCGGCACGCTCGCGCCCATGGCGTGATAGGCAGCACCTGAACTGGTCATCAAGCGCAAAGCAGGTCGCGCCGTGCTGAGGTCAACCAAGGCGTGCGCATCTATGTCACCGCTATCGCCATACCGCACCCGCGCAGCGAGCGGGTCGAGATTTAAAAAGCCAAGCGTATCGGCGGGCGCATCGCGGTGGGTGTAAAAATCAATAATCGGTTGCGCCGCCGCCATCGCATGTTTGCCGAGGGCAAGCGAAAGCGGCGCGATATCCAATACCACATCGGCTAACAAGCTATCGAGCGCGTCTGCATCTATCGGCTCTGTTTCGCTGAAATCGAGGATGATGGCCGACATGCCGCCGTGCAGGTCGGCCAAAATGGCTTTATTATCGGCGCCTTTGCGACCGACCACCACGCGTTGGGCGATGTGCCATGGCAAGAACTTGTTTGCGACGGCGTGACTGCCGCGCATGAACGGTGCAAAACCCGGAAAACCAGACGCATCGTTTTCGGTTGCGCTATTGGCTTCGTGATAAAGCGGCTGACGCGCAAAGCCGTTCAGGTCGTTTGAGACAAGCGTGTCGGCGGCTTTGCCTTTGAGCGCTTTTTCAACCGCCGCGAGCCAGTCATCGTTCGTGGCTGTGCCAAAATCAGAACCAAGCTTTAAGTCACTCATTCTCTCTACCCATCTTCTGTTGTTAGTAGATAGCTTACCGATAGCAGCAAGGCAATAAGCGCCGGCATCCAGCTGGCGAGTATTGTCGGGATGATATTTATCTCGCCTATCAGGCCGATAAAATCATTAACCAAAAACAGCAACACGCCGCTGAGTATCGAGAGGCCGAGCGTTTGGCGCGGCGAGAACACGCGCCCCGTCGGCAGCGAAAAGCAAGCCGCCACCATCACCATCGATAAAAGCAGCGCAGGCAAAGCAAGCAGCGATTGAAACCGCGCCTGATGGCGCGTGACATCGATACCAGATGCATGCGCCTGTGAAATATAGCGCGGCAATTGCCAAATATTGACCGCATGCGGCGGCTTGAAATTGGCTTGCAGGCTTTCTTGCGTGAGGCGCGTCGGCAGATAGAGTTGCGCCTTATCTATGGGTAAATCGGTCGCCATATGGATTTGCGCATTATTGAGGGTGAGCAGATTTGTCGCCAATACCGCGTCTTCCGCCGAAATACGGTGGCTGAAATCACCCGCCGCCGTCAGCACAGTGATGTCAACATTCAGCAGCCGTATCGACGTACCCGCATCCAGTTTTTCCGCCCGAATAATATAATTGCCATTGTCCGAGTTTTCACGAAACCACACGCCTCCTGTCGAAAAACTAAGTTGCGGTTTTATGCCCGTCAGTTTTGCGTGCGTGTCTTTAAACGCGTTGAACGACCGCGTGCCGAGTGGCTCAAGCAGGGTGATGGTCGCCACCGCCAGAACAAAGGTAAATATCAAAAGCGGGCGCAAAAACTGCCAGACCGACACGCCCGAAGCGCGAATGGCCACAAGCTCATGCGCTTGGCTTAATCGAAGCAGGCAAAAGGCGGTGGCAAACAAAAACACGAATGGCAAAAGGTCAAACATCAAATGCGGCAGACGTTGCAGCGAAAAGAAAAACGCCGCGCTCGCGGTCAAATCAAAGCTATTGGCAAGGCGCAGCATTTCTAAAATATCGCTCAGCATGGTTATCGTAGCAAAGCCACTCAGCACAATCAGCAGCCATAGGCTGAAGCGTCGGATGAGATAAATGTCTAATAGAGTGAGCATCAGCTAGTCCGTCTCAGCAGGGCGGGATTGTTTTGTGCAGCGATAAATCCGGCGAGGCCGATAAAGAAAACCATCGGCCAGACAAAAAGCAACCCAGATTGGCCAAGCGCAATGGCTTTAGGTGCCAACAGCATAATGCCAATTTGGAACAGAATCGCCACCCCGACGGTGAGCATCACGCGACGCGCATAGCCTTGCCGATTTATCCCGCTGCCGGTAATCACCGCAAAGCTGATAAGCATGAAAATAAACGGGGTCACTAAATTGGCGATAAGCTCAATGCCCCGCGCTTTCATACGCATGACGCGTTGCTTATCGCTTACGCCATGCGCTGTCGGGTTTAGTAATTGATGAATCATCATGTGGTTGCGGTTGAGACGACCCGATGCGCGCGCGGGCGTTGGCTTGGTGAGGGGAAGTGCGAACTCGCGAAATCGGACAAGTTGGTTTTGATTTTCTTTATCCACCGATTGCTGCGTGCCGTTTTCGAGGATGAGATAGCTGTTGCCTTCATTGGCGACGAATGTCGCTTGATGGGCGGTGTAGGTAATCGGTTGCGCGCCTGTGATGTCGTAGACCATGACATCTTGCCATTTATCATCAGCGCTGCGCCCCGATGTGTATATTGTGATGCCTTGGGCGATATCTTTGAACGCCCCAGATTGCAATTCGGAAATCACGAATGTTGCCTTGTGTCGTTCAATCTGGTGTTTCAACTGCTTCATCGCGACGGGCGATATATAAAATGCCAACGCGCCCTGAAGTATCATCGTCAGGCACGCGAGCAGCGCAATCGGGCGTAAAATGCGCACCGGACTAAAACCCGCCGCCGTCATGGCAAAATATTCATTGTCTTGCATCAAGCGCACCATTTGCGTTATCGCGGTTATCAGCAAAGCGGGGGCGAGCGTATAGGTAATAATGCGCGGCAGAATCAAAAAGCTGATGCCCAAAGTGGCCAATGGCGACGCGCCCGCGTTTAAAGTGCGGTCGAATAAATTAAGTGCCTGCACGAGCCAAAGAATACCTGCCAGAACAAGCGTGAGGGCGAGCTGACTTTTCCATAAGCGGGTAAATAGAAACCGTTCAAGCATATCATGAGCATAACAGTGCTTTGCGTGTGCGCCTATAGTCATGTTTGCATCGGGGCGGATAGTTGCCTATTGTTTCGCGTAAGAGGAGATGATTATGGACCTGAATTTCACCCAAGAATACGAAGATTTCCGCGAAGAAGTCCGCGCCTTCTTAGAGGCCAATAAGGATGCAGCCCCGAGCCAAGCAAATCGCTCTGTGCGCAGCGAAAAGCGTCTGAAATGGCAAAAGATTCTGCTGGAAAATGGCTATGCCGCCCGCACGCATCCAAAAGAATATGGCGGCTATGGCGCAGAGCCTAACGCCTTAAAATCGCGGATTATCGCGGAAGAATTCTCGCGCGCGAAACTGCCCGGCGGCATTGCCGGCCAAGGCATTAATATGTTGGTGCCGACGCTGTTGGAATTAGGCACGCCAGAGCAAAAGCAAAAATATATCAAGCCGACCCTCGAAGGCACGATGGTCTGGTGTCAGGGTTATTCTGAGCCAGGGGCGGGGTCTGACCTTGCCTCGCTACGCACATCGGCGGTGGTGGATGGCGATGATTTTGTCATTAACGGGCAAAAAATCTGGACGAGTACGGCGCAATATGCCGACATGATGTTCTGCCTTGTGCGCACCGAGCCAGACGCGAAAAAGCATCAGGGGATTAGCTATATTCTGATTGATATGAAGACGGCGGGTATCGAAGTGCGTCCGCTAATGACGATGACGGGCTTTGCGGAGTTCAACGAAGTGTTTTTCACAGATGTGCGTGTGCCGACGAGTTCTATCGTTGGCAATCGTGGCGAGGGGTGGATGGTCGCCAATGCAACCCTGACCCATGAGCGCGGCATGTTGGGCGACCCCGATGCTGCGCTGTCGCGGCTCAATGCCATTGCCGACATTATGGCGCAAGAGCAAGTCGATGGGCAAACATTGATGGATAATGATGTCTATCGTGACCGCTTGGTGCAATTACAAGCCGAGGCCTATGCGATGAAAATGAACGGTATGCGCCTGACAACATTGTCGAGCGAGCAGAAATCATCTGGCATGGCGGGTTTACTGGTCAAATTGCAAGGGTGCGAGCTTAATCATCAAATGGCTGACTTGGCCATCGATGTGATGGGTGAGTACGGCATGCTCTACGAGGACAGCCCGTTTGTGCGCGATAGCGGCATGTGGCAAACCTATTACATGTTCGACCTTGGCCTGATTATCGGCGGCGGCTCGGCGCAAATCCAAAAAAATATTATCAGCGAACGCGGACTCGGATTACCGCGCGAGCCTAAGCCTGCAAAAGTCAATTAGGAGCGCGCCCCATGTATTTTGGATTAAACGAAGACCAAACCATGCTGCAAGACTCGCTTGGGCGATATCTCGAGGGCGCGTCGGAACTGGAACGCGTGCGCCAATTCGTCGATGGCGATATGAGCCTCGCAAGCGAATTGCAAAACGGGCTGATGGAACTTGGCGTGCCGTTCGTGCTGCTGCCAGAAGCGCAAGGCGGCTTAGGTTTGGGCGTGCTGGAAGCCGCACTCATACAAGAGGCATTGGGACGGCACGTGTCGCCCTCATCATTCACCAGCGCCTATGGCATGGCGGTGATTGGCTTGCGCGCCTGCGGCGATATCGATTGGCTTGAGCGCATCGCATCGGGCGCGGTGATTATGGGCGTTGGCTTGACCGAAGCGATTGGCGCGCGCGAAGGCGCAGGCCTGAGCCTGTCTGGCGATAAAGTATCGGGTCGGGCGAGTTTCGTTATGGGTGCGGAAAATGCGACGCATTTTTTGCTGACCACAGGCGACCAGCTTATCGTGGTTGAGCGTGGCGGGGCAGGTATTGATGAAACCGCACTCACCATGATTGATAAAACCCGCCATGTCGTCACGCTCGATTTGAAAGCCGCCAAGGCGCATGTCTTGAGTGGCAATAATCATAATGAGGCGCAACACAAAATGATTGATGGCGGACGCGTGCTGCTGGCCGCCGACACATTGGGGGCAGCCGAAATGATGCTCGAAAAAGCGGTGGCCTATGCCAAAGAACGCGAGCAGTTTAATCGCCCGATTGGCTCGTTTCAGGCGGTGAAGCATATGTGCGCCGAGATGGCCGCCAAGCTTGAGCCGTGCCGCGCGTTGGTTTGGTATGCCGCTTACGCGCAAGACAATGTGCCAGAAGACGCAAGGCTCACATCGTGTTTGGCGAAATCGCATCTGGCCGAGACGGGCAAGTTTGTGGCGCGCACCGCGACCGAAGTGCATGGCGGGATGGGCTTTACCGATTTGCTCGGCTTGCATTATTGGTTCAAACGGATTGGCGCAAATCGTCAATTATTGGGCGGGCCAGAAACCGTCCGCAAAGAGGCCGCGCTGCTGCAAGGTTGGGGAAGCTAACTACTCTGCTGCCATTTTCTGTCGCGGAAAACGAATATAATGATTGACCATCAGAGTGGCAAAAGCGGTCGGGTCGGGACGCGCGCCTTGTAGCGCACCGCACGCGCGTAAATCCGCTTCGATGCGGTCGAGAATGAAATCAATGCTCAAATCATCGCTGCCCGAACGCCATAGATTTTCTTCCGCCGCGTCTTTGAAGCAATAGGCTTTCCACGAAATAGAGTAACGCAAGTCGCCCCAGTCGTAATCGGCAAGCACCTCATCGTCTTCGCGCAATTGCCATTTATCGCCGCCCATAAAATGTAGCCGTGTGGTTTTCAAAATCGGCGGAATATCAGGACGCGTTTGCTGCACACGCTCAACGCCATGAAAAACCCTATCCGTGTCGATGAGGATGGCCGAATTATGCTGCGCAGGGATCGCCTCGCGTGTGCCGTCTGCGCCCTCTGGATAGAAAGTGAACGCACCGCCCTTTGCTTTGCCAAACCACGACACACATGTGGTAATCGGGATGCGCCATTCGCCAAACAGACCGCTATGCAGCATCGTCACCAAAAGCCATTGCGGGGTCATCTTACGATTGGCACCGCGAAATTCGGGAACATCGGTATGCACGGCAAGCTCTTGGCCGGGCACCAACAGATTGGCGTAAATAATCGCTGGCACGATACGCTCTACGCCAGAGATTTTGCGCGCGGTTTCTGCCAAAGCGGGATGATTCATAAACGGTTCGATACCGCTTGCTTGTATATCATCGCCATAGGCGTAGGTTTCGCGAAAATAATTGGTACGCGAAAAAGCCGTCGTGGCATCATCCTTATTGCCGCCGCCATCGATACCATTGGCGATATAGTTGAACGCTGCATCGAAGCGTTGCGGCAGTTTTTCGCCAAGCCCATCATTTTCGGCTTCATTGGCATACGGGCCGAAGCTTCCGAAATTCTCCGCCAGTCGCAGCATTGTATCGGCATCTGCGGCGGTCAAGAATGGGTCGAGATGGTTGTAATGCGCGCGCATGTTAGACTCGCTCGATGATAACCGCAGGAGCCATGCCGCCGGCAGCGCACATGGTCACCAGACCGAATTGCTTGTCTTGGCGTTCCAACTCGTCGAGCATTGTGCCGACCAGAATAGAGCCTGTCGCGCCGATAGGATGGCCGAGTGCCATCGCCCCGCCATTGACATTGACGATATCGCGGTCGAGGTCGAGGTCGCGGATGAATTTTTCGGCCACGACCGAAAACGCTTCGTTAATCTCGAACAGGTCGATATCGCTAACGCTCAGCCCTGCTTTGGCGAGAACCTTTTTGGCGGCTGGCACAGGTGCGTTGAGCATCAATGTTGGACTGTCGCCCATATTGGCGATGGCTTTAATGCGCGCACGAGGTTTCAGACCATTGGCTTTTGCATAATCGCCCGAAGCCAACAGCAGAGCCGCCGCGCCATCCACAACACCAGATGAATTACCTGCGTGGTGGACATGGTTGATTTCTAAATCTGGATAGGCTTGCGCTACCAGTTTACGGAAAGTCGTGCCGTCCTCATCGAGCGGAATATCAGCCAGTTTAGCAAATGAAGGCTCAAGTTCAGCAAGGCTTTCGCGTGTGGTTTGTGGGCGCGGGAACTCTTCTTTATCGAGTGCCAATGTGCCATCTTCTTTGGTGACGGGCACGAGCGATTTATCGAAATGCCCGTTTTCAATCGCGTGATTGGCGCGTTGTTGGCTGACATAGGCCAGTGCGTCAACGGCTTCGCGGTCGATGCCTTCCAGTGTTGCGATAGCATCGGCGCAGACACCTTGGTGCGGTTGCGGATGCACGTCACGCAGCCGCTTATTATCATTATCGAGAAACGGCGAGCTAGACCCTGCATCTGTGCCAAAGCGCGACATCATCTCTGTGCCACCCGCGACGGTCAAGTCTTCCATGCCCGACATAATATTGGCGGCGGCGATGTTGACAGCGGTGATGCCTGAGCCACAAAAGCGGTCGAGGGTCATGCCGCTCGAGCGCACATCATAGCCTGCGTCGAGCGCTGCCATGCGGCCAAGGTCGCCAGACTGCGTGCCACGCTGCGAGCTTGTCCCCCAAATGATATCGTCGACTTCGCTCGTGTTGACTTTATTGCGCTCTGCCAGTGCTTTGAGCACGGTTGCGCCGAGGTGCTGTGGGTGAATCTCTGCTAATGCGCCTTTTCCGGGCTTGCCAATGCCGCGCGGGGTGCGTACAGCGTCAATGATATATGCTTCTGTCATGTCTAATCTCCATTTCTGCTGATAGAGTGTATCGAAATGAATGCGAAATCAAGTGCTGTAAGTAGACGGGGGGATAAAAACCCTTCTATATTTAGCCGATAGGGAGAGATGTTATGGATTTTCAGCTGACCGACCAGCAACGCGAATTACAAGCGAGCGCGCGCAAATTTGCCCGTGCGGAAATGCCCGAAGTCGCCGACACGTGCGAAAAGACGGGACATCCCCCCGCATCGAGCATACTGAAGAAACTTGGGGACATGGGGTTTCTGGGGATTAACATACCCGAACCGCTTGGCGGTCTGGGCTTGGGCAATCTTGAAGCTTTATTGGTGCTAGAGGAGTTTGCCAAAATCTCCTCTGCTGCGGCTTTTCCCTTGTTCGAGGCGAATGTCGGGCCCATCCATGCGATTGTGCATTTTGCGTCTGATAAGTTGAAGCAAGAAATCGTTCCGCAAGTTTGTCGGGGTGAGATGGTGCTGGCTGTCTCGATGTCAGAACCGCAAGCGGGTAGCGCGCTGACCGATTTGACCACCAAAGGCGAGGTCAAAAACGGCAAAGTCATTTTGAACGGCCAGAAGCGGTGGTGTTCGGGTGGCGGTCATTCCGATGGTTATTTGGTCTACACCCGCTTGGCCGACACACCCGGCGCGAAAGGCATCGGCGCGGTATTTGTGCATAAAGATACACCCGGCCTCAGCTTCGGGGCGCAAGAAGACTTGATGGGCTTTCGCGGCGTGCCATCGGCGGATATTTTTCTCGATAATGTCACCGTCGCAGAGGACAATATTGTCGTGCCTGCGGGCGGCTTTGCCAAATTGATGGAAGCCTTTGACCTCGAGCGTTGCGGCAATGCGACCATGGCTCTGGCGCAAGCCTCGGGCGCGCTGGAGGATGTCTTGGCCTATGTGCAAGAGCGTCAGCAATTTGGCAAAGAACTGGTCGAGTTTCAGGGCGTGCAGATTAAATTGGCCGATATGCAAATGCGGGTCGAAGCGGCGCGCTTGCTTATCCATCGGGCTGCCGTGAACGCGCAGGATGGCTTGCCGAGCGTCATCGATAGCTCGGTCGCCAAATGTTTCGCCAACGAAATATGTCGCGAGGTGACGGGCGCAGCCGTGCAGTTGATGGGGGGCTATGGCTATTCCAAAGCCTACCCCATGGAACGGCGGATGCGCGATGCTTGGGGATGGGGCATTGCGGGCGGTGCGATAGATATTCAAAAGACCAATATTTCAGCCGCGATGGTCGGGCGGCGTTTCGACCAGAGACGCTAATCTATTTTAGAAAATCGGGCATATTGCCTTCGAAAGCATCGCCATCGGGGGAGTCTTTCTTTGGCTTATCTTGTGCGGCTTTGCGCGGGGCTTGTTTCTTAGGCGCGGGTTTTGAACTGCTACGGCCAAGCACACCGCGCCGCTTACCACTCGATTTTTCGCGCTTTTCACGGCTTTTACGAGGAACAGGTTTAGAATGCATTTTCTCGGTGCTGTCCCCCGCTTCGCGCGGGATTTTTTGCTCAATCAGTTTTTCAATCGCCTCGACATATTTTGCATCATTGCCAGTCGCCAACATGAAAGCTGCGCCGCTGCGACCCGCCCGACCCGTACGGCCAATGCGGTGAACATAATCTTCGGCATGGGTGGGGACATCAAAATTAAACACATGGCTCACCGCCGGAATATCCAGCCCCCGCGCTGCCACATCGGAGGCAATCAGAAAAGTCGCATCGCCCGTTTTAAACTGGTCGAGCATCCGCAAGCGCATATGTTGATCCATATCGCCATGCAGCGACACGGCTTTGTAATTATGGTCGTGCAGATTTTTTAATAAATCACCGATATCGCGCTTGCGATTGCAGAAAATAATACCGTTTTGGACATCCTCTTTTTCAAAGAGGGCGCGTAGGGCTTCGCGTTTTCTGGTCGACGAAACTTCGATAATTTGTTGCGTGACTTGCGCATTGGTCGAAGAAGGCCGTGCCACTTCGATGCGTTTGGGGGCAGATAAAAACTGCTCTGACAGACGGGTGATTTCAGGCGGCATGGTGGCCGAGAAAAACAAGGTCTGGCGTGTAAACGGCAGCATACCGACAATTTTTTCAATATCGGGAATAAAACCCATATCGAGCATACGGTCGGCTTCGTCAATCACCAGAACTTCAACGCCGCGCAGCAGCACGCCGCCGCGTTCGACATGGTCCATCAAGCGTCCGGGCGTGGCAATCAGCACATCGGCGCCGCGCATAATCGCGATTTCTTGGTCTTTGAAACTCACCCCGCCAATCAGCAAGGCCTTGGTCAGTTTTGTGTTTTTGCCGTAAAGGTCGAAGTTTTCTGCAACTTGCGCGGCCAATTCGCGCGTTGGCTCAAGGATAAGCGTGCGCGGCATGCGCGCCTTTGCGCGTCCCTTCATCAGGCGATGAATCATCGGCAGCGTGAAGCTCGCGGTTTTGCCCGTGCCTGTCTGGGCGATGCCGAGGACATCGCGACCCGCCAGCACCTCTGGAATGGCTTGCGCTTGAATAGGGGTCGGCTCTGTGTAGCCGACTTCGTTAATGGCTTTCATGATTTCGGGCGCCAGCCCTAAAGTGTCAAAACTCATTATATCTTCCGTGTTGTGGGCGCTTCCGATGAAGCGCGCGTTTACTCAGGCCACCACGGCCCGACCTGTTCCATGAGGCGTGTATAGACAGTTTTTGTGTAATGTAAAGAAAAGCCTCAAATATCAAGCATCTCATCACTGGCAAAAGCGGCGTTTTCCTGAATAAACTTAAAGCGCAATTCGGGCTTGCTGCCCATCAGGTCGGTGACGGCTTTGGCGGTGATGGCGGCTTCCTCTTCTGGAATATGCACCTGCAAAAGCGTGCGCGCGCCGGGCATCATGGTGGTTTCTTTCAACTGCGCGGGT
This sequence comes from Parvibaculaceae bacterium, assembly GCA_965221415.1. GTDB lineage: Bacteria > Pseudomonadota > Alphaproteobacteria > RS24 > RS24 > UBA8337. The sequence goes on along the minus strand of OZ244887.1, from coordinate 1,156,613 downwards.
AGCATTTCGCCAAGCCCTTTAAAGCGGCTAATGTCGACTTTGGCGTTGGCGCGAAACTCGGTATTGAGCAATTCTTCGCGATGCGCATCGTCGCGGGCATAGAAAGTTTTCGCCCCTTGCGCCAAACGATAAAGCGGCGGCACAGCAATATATAAATGACCATTGCGAATAAGCTCGGGCATTTGCTCGTGGAAAAACGTCACCAGCAAGGCCGCGATATGCGCGCCATCGACATCGGCATCGGTCATGATGATGATTTTTTCATAGCGCAAACGGCTATTGTCATACGCGCTACCAATGCCGCAGCCCAGTGCCAAGACGAGGTCAGAAATCTGCTGACTTTGCTGCATTTTCGCGTCTGTGGCGTTGGCGACATTCAAGATTTTGCCGCGCAATGGCAAAATCGCCTGATTGCGCCGATTGCGTCCCTGCTTTGCGCTGCCGCCCGCGCTGTCGCCTTCGACGATAAACAATTCGCTGCCCTCGGATGCGTTTTGCGAGCAATCAGCGAGTTTACCGGGCAAACGTAATTTGCGCACGGCTGTCTTGCGATTGACTTCGCGTTCCTGACGACGACGCAGCCGTTCTTCGGCGCGGTCGATAACCCAGTCCAACAATTTGCCCGCATCGGCAGGCGCGGAGGTCAGGTAATGCTCGAAATGGTCACGCAATGTGGTGTCAACAATTTTGGCCGCCTCGGGCGTGGCGAGTTTGTCTTTGGTCTGGCCTTGAAACTCTGGCTCGCGGATAAACACCGACACTAAAGCTGCCGCTGTGCCCATCACATCCTCGGCGGTGATGATACTGGCCTTTTTGTTTTTGATGCGCTCGCCATAGTTTTTCAAACCCTTGGTGAGGGCGGTGCGCATACCTTGTTCGTGCGTGCCGCCTTCGGGCGTTGGCACGGTGTTGCAATAGCTGGCGTTCATGCCGTCGGCATTGCCGATGCCAGCGGCCACCCATGTCACCGCCCACTCGACGCTGCCGTGACCGTTTTCTTTTTGCACTTTGCCCGCAAACGGCACGGGCGTGACAACCATACGCCCGCCGACTTGCTCCTCCAGATAATCTTGCAGACCATTGGGAAATTTGAGGGTGTCTTCAGCGGGATATTCTGCGTCATCTTTCATAAGCGCGGGGTCGCAATGCCAACGAATCTCCACACCGCCAAACAAATAGGCTTTGGCTTTCGCCATGGCATAAAGCCGTGCTGGATCAAATTGCGTCTTGCCGAAAATCTCAGTATCGGGCGTGAAGCTTACCGTCGTGCCGCGTTTGTTTTTGGCCTCGCCCTTTTTTGTCAGTTTGCCTTGCGCGATGCCGCGTGAAAACTCTTGCACATAGAGGGTCTGCTCGCGTGCGACTTCAACAGTCAGTGCCGAGGACAGCGCGTTCACAACCGAAACCCCCACGCCATGTAGGCCGCCCGATGTGTCATACGCATCGCCGCCAAATTTACCGCCCGCGTGCAGGGTCGTCATAATGACTTCCAGTGCCGATTTATCTTTATACTTAGGATGCGCATCGACGGGAATGCCTCGGCCATTATCGCGGATGGATAGGCGATTATCGGGCAGGATGTCGACTTCGATGAAAGACGCATGACCCGCGACGGCCTCGTCCATGGCGTTGTCGATGACTTCGGCGAACAGATGGTGCATGGCATGACCATCCGTGCCGCCAATATACATGCCCGGCCGACGGCGCACGGGTTCCAATCCCTCCAGCACCTCGATGTCGGCGGCCGAATAGTTTTTCGCGGCTTTCGCTGCGGGGGTCTCATCGTCGAATAAATCTTTTGCTGCCATGAGGCACTCCAAACTTGAAATTATCGAATCGGTTGTTAGTCTACCCGACATATCAGTTTTGGGAGATACAAAATGAACGCAGTGAATATTCAATCGAGTCTGAAGTTGCCGTGTGGGGTCGAAATCAAGAACCGTATTTGTAAAGCAGCCATGACGGAAGGGCTGGCTGACCCACAAAATCGAGCGACCGAAAAGCACGAAACGCTTTACAAACGCTGGGCTGAGGGCGGTGCGGGTATATTGCTGACGGGCAATGTGCAGGTTGACCATCGCTATTTAGAACGCCCCGCCAATGTGGTGATTGAGGGCGAACAAACCAACGAACAAATATCTCGATTGCGGGCTTTTGCCGAGGCGGGGTGCGAAAATAACACACATTTATGGATGCAACTCTCGCATGCGGGTCGCCAAACGCCGGCGGCTGTTGCACCGATTCCGGTCGGCCCATCCGATGTGCAACTGCAAATGCCGGGTGCTGCTTTCGGCAAACCGCGTGCTTTAACGCATGATGAAATTCTCGATATTATCGAACGTTTTGGACATGCGGCGAAAATAGCCAAAGAGACGGGTTTTACCGGTGTGCAGATTCATGGGGCGCATGGCTATTTGATTTCCGAGTTCTTGTCCCCCGACGTGAACACACGCACCGACGCATGGGGCGGCAGTCTTGAAAATCGTGCGCGGCTTTTGCTCGAGACCATCCGCGCCGTGCGAAAAGCTGTCGGGGCTAAGTTTCCCGTATCGCTGAAGCTCAATTCAGCCGACTTCCAAAAAGGCGGGTTTAGCCATGCGGAGTCGGTGCAGGTCGCGACATGGCTCAACGAGGAAGGGCTGGATTTACTGGAAGTTTCGGGCGGCACGTATGAACAGCCCAAGCTCGTGGGTCTGGATAATTTGACGCTCAACCCCGACCGTGCCGAAGATTTACGCAAAAGCACTGTCGCACGCGAGGCTTATTTTCTTGATTACGCCAAAGATATTCGCGCGGTCTATAAAGCCCCGATGATGGTCACGGGCGGCTTTCGCTCGCGCGCAGGCATGGATGCCGCCCTGCAAGCCGATGCATGCGATATGATTGGCATGGGGCGACCGCTTTGCGTCGACACAGATATCGTCAATAAGCTGATGTCGAACGAAGTGGCCACGACGACGATTTTTGAAAAAAGCCTCGAAATTGGCCCCAAATGGCTGCGCCCACTTGTCGGGCTTGGCTCGCCGTTTCGGTTGTTCGCAGCGCTTAATGGCTGGGGGCAGCAAGGGTGGTGGTGCTTGCAACTTCTCAATATGGGTGCTGGCCACGAGCCAGATTTAAACCGTGGTGTGTTCAAAGCCTTTACCAGCTATCAAAGCAGCGAAAAGCAAGCAGCAGCCGCTTATAACGAGTATTGGAATTCGTAACAGACTAAACGCTGTAATACATGTCGAACTCAACGGGGTGCGGTGCATGCTCAAAGCGATACACTTCTTCCCATTTTAGCTCCAGATACGCATCAATCTGGTCGTCATCCATAACGCCGCCTTTTTTCAGGAAGTCACGGTCAGCATTCAACGCTTCAAGCGCTTCACGCAGCGAACCACATACTTGCGGCACTTGTGACAATTCCTCTGGGGGCAATTCATATAAATCTTTATCCATGGCATCGCCCGGGTCGATTTTGTTTTCGATACCGTCAAGGCCGGCCATCAGCATAGCTGTAAAGGCAAGATATGGATTTGCCGTTGGGTCGGGGAAACGGATTTCAACGCGCTTGGCGGGTGCCGATGTCGCAAAGGGAATCCGACAAGAAGCAGAACGGTTGCGGGCTGAGTAAGCCAGCAAAACAGGCGCTTCAAAGCCCGGAATAAGCCGCTTATATGAATTGGTTGACGGATTGGTCAGCGCGTTCAAAGCGCGGGCATGTTTGATGATGCCGCCGATATAATACAGACAGTCTTGGCTCAAATCGGCATATTTATCGCCTGCGAAAAGCGGCTTGCCGTCTTTCCAAATCGACTGATGGCAATGCATGCCTGTGCCATTATCGCCCGCGACGGGCTTTGGCATGAAGGTCGCCGTTTTGCCATAAGCGTGGGCGACATTATGCACGACATATTTATACAGCTGCAAATCATCGGCGATGCTTGTCATCGTGCCGAATTTCAGACCGAGTTCGTGCTGCGCGGCGGCGACTTCGTGGTGATGCTTTTCAACTTTTAGCCCCATATCTTTCATGACGGAGAGCATTTCGCCGCGCAAGTCTTGGGCGCTATCGATTGGGTTGACCGGAAAATACCCGCCCTTCGTGCGCGGACGGTGTCCCATATTGCCGGCTTCATATTCGGTGCCTGTATTGTCGGGCAGCTCGACGCTATCGAGCGCAAAGCCCGTATTATATGGCTCATTCGAGAAGCGCACATCGTCAAACACGAAGAACTCGGCTTCTGGGCCGAAATAAATCGTGTCGCCAATGCCAGTTGATTTCAAATATTCTTCGGCGCGCAAAGCGGTCGAGCGCGGGTCGCGATTATAGGCCTCGCCTGAGTTCGGCTCCAGAATATTGCAGAACAAAGTCAGCGTTTGCTGCGCGTAGAACGGGTCAAGCCGTGCGGTCGAGCAATCGGGCATCAGCACCATGTCTGACTCGTTAATGGCCTTCCAGCCAGCGATTGACGAGCCATCAAACATTGTGCCTTCGGCAAAGAAATCGTCATCGATAAGGTCAATATCCAGCGTCAGATGCTGCATCTTACCGCGCGTGTCGGTAAAGCGCACATCAACATATTGGACGTCATTGTCCTTAATCATTTTTTGAACTTTGGAAGCGTCTGACATCTGTTATCTCCGAGTTAGTTATTATTAAAAAAGGTTATAGTGCGTCATCGCCGGTTTCGCCAGTCCGTACGCGGATGGCTTGGGCGATTTCTGACACAAAGATTTTACCATCGCCGATGCGGTCTGTCGCGGCGGCCATTTTGATGGCCTCGATAGCGGCGTCTGTTTGGTCATCCGAGACGACCAGCTCCAGCTTAACTTTTGGTAGGAAATCAACAACGTACTCAGCGCCACGATACAATTCGGTGTGACCCTTTTGACGACCAAACCCTTTCGCCTCAACGACTGTGATGCCTTGAATACCGGCTTCTTGCAGCGCGTCTTTGACCTCATCGAGCTTGAACGGTTTGATAATCGCTTCGATTTTTTTCATCTGGCTTTATCTCCAATATCATTCACCAGTATTATGCAAATTTCGTGCCAAGTTGTTTTGCGGTGTGAGTGGTCGTTGTTTGAGGCTCTATCGGCACAAGATGACCAATTTTTAGGCATATGCCTAATGATATAGCACTCACTTAGCACTCAATACGCGGCTTGCAGCCTGCAGGGCGCGTGGTTACACTCGCCGCACACTTAAGGAGCTTCTCATGACGGATACGAAAATAAATGATAACACGCCGATACTTGTCGGGTCTGGCATAACCGTACAAAAAGAAAAGGATCTGGCAAAGGCCAGCTCGCCGATACAGCAGCAGGTCGATGCCGCCGAGATTGCGCTGGCCGATACAGGACGCGGCGCTGACGTACGCGCTACGGTCGATACGGTGGCGGCCATTCGCTCGGTTCTGGATAGCCCCGATTCCGACGCGCGCGCCTTGCCATGCGGGCATTATTCTAATCCGGGGGTGACGGTGGCGCGGATGATGGGTCTTTCGGCGCAGCAGAGTTTGCTCGCAGCGACGGGAGGCAACTCGCCGCAAATGATGATTAACACGCTGGCCGAGCGCATCACACAAGGCGACATAAATGTTGCCCTGCTGGTCGGCGGCGAAGGCTTTAGCTCGATTATGAATGCGGTGGCATCGGGGACAGATAAAAGCGACTGGAACGATGACCCGAACGAGAAACCTGAACAAATCGGAGTGGAAAAGCCCGGGGTGATGCCCGTCGAGCAGGCGCATCGGCTGAATTTTCCGGTTAATTATTATCCGATTTTCGAAAACGCGATACGCCATCATTTAGGCCATGATTTAGAGACGCATATGGCGCAAATGGGCGCGCTGATGGCACCGTTTACGCAAGTGGCGGCGCAGCATCCGCAAAGTTGGTTTCCCGTGGCGCGCAGTGCTGCCGAGTTGACCACGGTGAGCGAGACAAATCGCTGGGTTGGATTTCCGTATCCGAAATATTTGAACTCGGTCATTCGCATTGACCAGAACGCGGCGGTGGTGATGACCTCGGTTGGCAAGGCGCGCGAATTGGGGATTGACGAAAGCAAATGGATTTATCTGCATGGTTGCGCTGATGCGAATGAGATTTGGTTTCCCGCCGAGCGTCCAGATTTGCACCGCAGCCACGCCATTCACGAGATGACCAAATTGGCGCTTGATATGGCTGGTTGGGGTATTGGTGACATTGATTTATTCGATTTGTATAGTTGTTTTCCGAGCGCGGTTGAGGTGGCGTGTTTTGAAATGGGTCTTGCGCTTGATGACCCGCGCCCCTTTACTGTGACAGGCGGGTTGCCGTATTTTGGCGGGGCAGGCAATGCCTATACGCTGATGTCGGTGGCGACGATGGTGCAACGGCTACGTGCGCAAAAAGCCGAGACGGGCAAAGATGCCAACGGCTTGTGCAATGGTAATGGTTGGTTTTTGACCAAGCATGCGTTGGGGCTTTATTCGACCGCCCCGAAAAGCGGCGATTGGCAGCGTCAGGCGCCGTCTGTTTTGCAGGCGAAAATTGACGCGGGCGCACGACTAGAAGTTGACGCGACACCGAAAGGGACGGGGGTGATTGATAGTTTCACGGTCGCGCATGTGTCGGGCAAGCCGCCGCAAGGTATTTTGTTGGGGCGGATGGATGAGACGGGCAAGCGGTTTGTTGCGCATATGACTCTTGAGGGGGCGCATGTAAGCCGATTGATGAGCGCCGCGCCATTTGGGATGGCCGGCACACTGAGCGCGGGTGATGAAGGAGCGAATATATTTACACCGCATAATTAAAACCAGATGGAGAAAGAACATGATGACACGTATATATATGATACGCCACGGCAAGGCAGCTACGGGGTGGGATGGCGATGCCGACCCCGGATTGGCTGATTTAGGACTCGCACAAGCCGTTACGCTCGCCGATACGGTACGCGCCTTTGTGCCAACATCAACGACAAATCCTGCATCGGTTTTCTCTAGCCCCCTCAAGCGATGTCGCCAAACGGCAGCACCCTTGGCGATGGCGTTGGACGTGCCGCTGCAAATCGAGGAGGGGGTATCGGAGATTCCATCACCGCTTGAGGATTTAACAGAACGCACGCAATGGTTGCGCCGCGTGATGTCAGGCACATGGCAAGATCTGTATGAAGATGAGGTGAGTGTCGAGAGCGGAGTCGATTTTAGAGGATGGTATAATGATGTCGCAGCGACGCTGAATGGGATGGCGAAATTGGGTCCGCATGTGGTGGTGTTTTCGCATTTCATCGCGCTGAATGTTGCGTATTGTGTTGCGCAAGATGCGCAAGATGAAACGCAAAATGTTGTCTCGTTTTCACCAGCGAATGGCTCGGTGACAATATTCGAAACGGACGGTGAAAAATTGTCTTTGGTACAGCTTGGCGAAGAAACTGATGATATAAAAATCGCTTTAGGTAAAAAGGCTTAAGTAATATATCTAAAGTATTACTTTAATATTAAACGCGCGCTCTATCGGGCGGTGGCGGTGGCATAAACGCTTCGATGAAGCCTATCGCGGGCGGGTCGTTTGGCCTGCCTGTGAACCCCCGACATTTTGCTCCCCATTATTTGGTTTCTGGCAAATAAAGCGCTTTTGCCTGCGAGCGAAATATGCAAGCTTGTGCCCGTTGCAGCGCGGACGGCGTTGCGATGGGGTTTAGTAGCTCCAAATGACTGCGGCGAGGGTGATTTATTTATAATTCACGTCCGTTGAAATCCGTTCCTCGGCCTCGGGTCGGGGCGGCGATGGAATAAAAAAAACTTCGGTGGAATACATCGCAGCCGTTTCAGTCATTCGGCTTTCGAACCCCGGCACTTCGTGTCTCTATTCTTTGATTTCTTGAAAAATAAAGCGCTTTTGCCTCTTTTGCCTGTGGGCGAACTGTGCAAGCCTGTGCCCGTTGCAATGCGAACGGCATTGTAACGGGGTTTAGTAGCTCCAAATGACTGCGGCAGAGGTGGCTCGTTGAGAGTCGCCCGCGCTGTAAATCCGTTCCTCGACCTTGGTCGGGGTGGCGGTGGAATAAAAAAAACCATGGTGAAATACACCGCAGCCGTTCAGTCACTCGGCTTACTAACCCCTGACACTCCTCGTGTCGCATTTGTGTGATTTAGCGAAGATTGCCTACGAGCGGCGAGCCTCAGCCTGACGCTTTCGCATTGATTCTTATGACTTCTCTGTGAAACTTGCCCGCAGCTTTTTGCTTTGTTATCATTTGAGAATCATGTAGAGGAAGCAGGAACTGAGTTTGATGATGGCAGGATGATAAGTCCTCCGTAGTCCTCAGGCTCGCTTCTTGATTTATTTTATTAAATTAGTCAAAGTAGGGCTGAAGCTTAAAGTAGGGAAACAAAATGCACAGTGCAATTAAAGTAGCCAAACACTTTGTCGATAAGGCAAATGATGCGGGGCATAGAGATATGACTCCGCTTAAATTACTGAAAATAGTCTATGTCGCGCATGGCTGGATGTTGGGGCTTCATGGCGAGTCGCTTATTTCAGAAGATGTTGAGGCTTGGCAATACGGCCCAGTTATTCCTGAATTATATGGTGGAACTAGCCACTTTGGGCGTAGCCACATTGATAGTTTGTTTGATTCTTATTCAGTCGATTTGTCGGAGGACGAGCAAAACATCGTTAACCAAACTTTTGACGGTTACGGAAAATACACGGCTGGACAACTTGTTGCTCTGACGCACAAAGAAGGAACGCCGTGGCATCAAGTCACGAAGGGCGAGTACTATGGGCGTGGCGTAATTATTCCCAATTATATTATCGAACAGTATTATGAACGTCTCTCTCATGAGGGCTAATTGATGCCTCAAGCCAAGCAAACCTCTGGGGCGTTTAATACCGAAGAGCTTTCATCTAGCGGCAAGGAGCAAGTATTAGCTGGAGAGGCATACAAATCAAATGCTGATGAAGTTCACCGAAATGACATGGCCGATAGGTTGGCTGACCGGAATCTTCGAAAAGAGTATGCGGCTAAGGTTTATCGTTACCTCGTTTTCTATTCCGCTTTTGTTGCCATTCTGCTAGTTTTAGAGGGGTACGAAGTGTACAGTTTTGATTTATCAGACAATGTGGTTATGCTTTTAGTCGGTAGCACTGCGGCCGCTGCCATTGGACTTGTCGGATTTGTTATAAAGGGATTATTCCCTGCCCCAAAATAAACTAAGTTTTCGGGTATTGCTGTCGGGGTGGCGGTGGAATAAAATACGCTTCGGTGAAATACATCGCAGTCGTTCACTGACCGACTTGCGAACCCCCGATACTTTGCCTCCCTTTCTCCTCGAATAATTTTCTTTTGCTTGCGGGCGAAATGTGCGAACTTATCTTTGTTGCAACGCGGACGGTGTTGCGATGGGGTTTCACAACCTCAAACAAACGCGGCGGGAGTGTCGTGCGTGGGTTTCGTGCTTTCTGCCGTGAGTCGCGTGCGTCATCGACGAGAAAGCAGCCTTTGGGCTGTTAACGTTTTTCTCATCATTCCTAGCTGAAAATCCGTTCCTCGACTTCGGTCGGGGTGGCGGTGAAATAAAATACGCCTTCGGTGAAATACACCGCGGTCGTTCGTTTGTTCGACTTGTGAACCCCCGGCACTCGCATCTTGCGAGTGCCGTTTGGTTTAACAGGAGGACGACAAATGGACGACTATCATCTTTTCACAGACATGATGAGCACATAGCGCTCGACTTCGGTCGGGGTGGCGGTGGAATAAAATACGCTTAGGTGAAATACGCCGCAGTCGGTTTGGTTAGTCGACTTATGAAACCCCGACACTCGCATCTTGCGAATGCCGTTTGGTTTAAACAGAGAGGACAACAAATGGACGACTATCATCTTTTCACAGACATCACGAGTACATAACGCTCGACTTCGGTCGGGGTGGCGGTGAAATAAAATACGCCTATGTGAAATACGCCGCAGTCGGTTGGGTCAGTCGGCTTGTGAATCCCCGACACTCGCATCTTGCGAATGCCGTTTAGTTTAAACAGAGAGGACGAACAAATGGACGAATACCATTTTCTTGCAGACATCACGAGCACATGGCGCTCAACCAATGATTGGGTCAAAGGTGTCACGGTTATCGGTTTCTACACGACAGTTTGCGTCATCGTCGCTATTCTGGGGCTTTTCCGCCCCCTCATGATGTATAAATTGCGCAAGAAACATAAAGAATTAGAAATCAAATTAGCCGAGATAGAAAAAAACCTGCCCAGCAAGGTGCTAGATGACGATAAACCGCTGAATTAAGCTCCGCTTTCCTCGCTTGGCATATCGGCTCACTTCGGGCTAGTCTTTGCGTGCATCTCCTGCTATGAAGCGGTCATTATATTGGTTCGCGGGCGTGGCGGAATTGGTAGACGCGCCAGATTTAGGTTCTGGTACCGTGAGGTGTGGGGGTTCAAGTCCCTTCGCCCGCACCAACAGTTACTCCTAGCGGGGAAAGAGGAAAAAATGGACATTAAAGAAGTAAGCACCGAAGGACTGGCGCGCGAAATGCAAATCACCGTCGCCGCCACCGATTTGACAGCCAAGCTCGACGAGAAAATCGACAGCGTGAAAGACCAAGTTCAACTCAAAGGCTTTCGCCCCGGAAAAGTGCCCGTACCGCACATCAAAAAAACCTTCGGCGAACAAATGATGGGTGAGCTGATTCAGGAAACCGTCAACGAGACGAGCCAGAAAATGATCACCGACCGCGACGAGCGTCCCGCCATGCAACCCGCCATCAAATTGGTCGGCGATGTCGACGCGGTGATGGGCGGCAAAGCCGATTTGGTTTTTGATATTACCTACGAAGTTATCCCGCCCATCAAATTGGCCGATTTTTCAAAAGTGAAACTCGAAAAGCCCGTCGTCGAAGTCGATGATGCGCGCGTCGAGGAAGCCCTCGAGCAGCTGGCTTCAAACCGCAAAGAGTTCGTGCCGCGTGCCAAAACGGCCAAGTCGCAAAATGGCGACCGCGTGAAAATTGATTTCCTTGGCCGTATCGATGGCGAGGCTTTCGAAGGCGGTGCAGGCGAAGGCTTTGACCTCGAGCTTGGCTCTGGCCAGTTTATTCCGGGCTTTGAAGAGCAGCTTATCGGTGCCAAAGCCGGTGATGCGATAGATGTCACCGTGCCGTTTCCAAAAGATTATAACGCCGCCGATTTGGCTGGCAAAACGGCGGTGTTTTCTTGCACCGTGCATGAGGTTAGCGAGCCGAAAGACGCAGAGATTAGCGAGAGCTTTGCCACGTCGCTGGGCATGGAAAGCCTTGCCAAGCTGAAAGACGCGATGCGCGAGCAAATCGGCACGGAGTATAATCAGATGTCGCGCAGCCATTTGAAAAAAGACCTGCTCGACCAATTATCCGAAGCCCATGGTTTCGAGCTACCGCCAAGCATGGTCGAGCTTGAGTTCAGCCAGATTTGGCAGCAATTTGAAAACGAGCTGAAAAGTCAAAGCAAAGAGCTGAAAGACCTCGACGAAAGCGAAGATGAATTGCGCGCCGAGTATCGCCAGATTGCCGAGCGTCGCGTGCGCACGGGGTTAGTGTTGGCAGAAGTCGGCAATCTCAATAAAATTGAGGTGTCGCAGGAAGAGCTAAACCAAGGGCTGATGCAGCGCGTTCAGCAATTCCCCGGCCAAGAGCAGCAAGTGTTCGAGTATTTCCAGAAAAACCCTGAAGCCATGGCACAAATTCGCGCGCCGATTTTTGAAGAAAAAGTCGTCGATTTTATTTGCGAACTCGCCAGTGTCACCGACAAGCCTGTCTCGATTGAAGAATTGACAAGCGAGCCGACGACGGAGGTTTCAAAGCCCAAGAAAAAAGCAGCAGCCAAGAAGAAACCTGCCGCTAAGAAAAAGACGCCAGCCAAGAAGTCTGCGGCCAAGAAACCTGCGGCTAAGAAACCCGCAGCCAAGAAGCCTGCGGCTAAGAAAAAAGCCCCTGCTAAAAAAGGCACAGATAAAAAATAGGTACTGCAATTTGCATTTTCTGTCTTGGCGTTTGGTGCAAAGCACTTCACATTAAGCGCATCTATAGGAGAGCAGAATGGATGATCCGGTCGATACTTATATGAATCTTGTCCCCATGGTGGTCGAGCAGACCAGCCGTGGCGAGCGTGCTTTCGACATTTATTCGCGGCTGTTGAAAGAGCGCGTGATTTTTGTCACCGGCGGCGTGGAAGACCATATGGCCAGTCTGATAACGGCGCAGCTGTTGTTTTTGGAAGCTGAGAATCCGAAGAAAGAGATTTCGATGTATATCAACTCGCCGGGTGGCGTGGTGACATCGGGCATGGCGATTTATGACACGATGCAATATATTCGCGCACCCGTGGCGACGCTGTGCATTGGTCAGGCGGCCTCGATGGGGTCGTTGCTTTTGGCGGCGGGTGAAACGGGCATGCGTTTTGCTTTGCCGAATGCGCGGATTATGGTGCATCAGCCATCGGGCGGGTTTCAGGGTCAGGCATCGGATATCGAACGCCACGCGCAGGAAATCCTCGATATGCGGACGCGTCTGAATAAGATTTATGTGACGCACACTGGTCAGACATTGCGCAAAATCGAAGACGCGCTCGAACGCGATACATTTATGACCGCAGAACAAGCCAAAGATTTTGGCATTGTCGATGAAGTTACCGATAAGCGTGCCGAGGAGGCAAAAGCCGAATAAAGCCCCCCGCAAACGCTTTCTCGTATTGCGCAAGGGTTGGATTCTATTGTGAATAGTAGACAAAATCAGCAAAGCCCAGTATAGGCAAGCTGATGAAAGGACAAAAACATGAGCAAGATAGATGGCGGTAATAGCGATAGCAAAAGTACGCTTTATTGCTCGTTTTGTGGCAAGAGCCAGCACGAGGTTCGCAAACTCATTGCCGGACCGACCGTATTCATCTGCGATGAATGCGTCGAATTGTGCATGGACATCATCCGCGAAGAAAGCAAAGCCTCTGGCATAAAAACCCATGAGGGCGTGCCAACGCCAACCGAAATCCTCGAAGTGCTAGACGATTACGTTATCGGCCAGCCTTATGCCAAGCGCGTATTGTCGGTCGCGGTGCATAATCATTATAAGCGGCTCGACCATTCGGAGAAAAACGCCGATGTCGAATTGGCGAAATCCAACATCATGCTCGTTGGCCCGACGGGCTGCGGCAAAACGCTGCTGGCGCAAACGCTGGCGCGCATCCTCGATGTGCCGTTCACCATGGCCGATGCCACAACGCTCACCGAGGCGGGCTATGTCGGCGAGGATGTCGAGAATATTATTCTGAAATTACTGCAAGCCGCCGACTATAATGTCGAGCGCGCCGAGCGCGGCATCGTCTATATTGATGAGGTTGATAAAATCTGTCGCAAGGCCGATAATCCATCCATCACGCGCGATGTGTCGGGCGAGGGCGTGCAGCAGGCATTGCTGAAAATCATGGAAGGCACGGTCGCCTCTGTGCCACCGCAAGGCGGGCGCAAGCATCCGCAGCAAGAGTTTCTGCAAGTTGATACGACCAATATTCTGTTCATTTGCGGCGGGGCTTTTGCGGGTCTCGAACGGGTTATCTCGCAGCGGGGCAATGAGACATCTATCGGCTTTAACGCCAAAGTGGATATGCCCGAAGAGCGCAATGTCGGCGATTTACTGCAAGAGCTCGAGCCAGAGGATTTGTTGAAATTCGGTCTGATTCCAGAATTCGTTGGTCGTTTGCCGGTTCTTGCGACGCTCGAAGACCTCGACGAGGATGCGCTTGTGACTATTTTGAGCCAACCGAAAAATGCTCTGGTGAAGCAATATCAGCGTCTGTTCGATATGGAAGACGCGAAGCTGACTTTCCAAGACGACGCGCTGGTTGCCATCGCGCGTAAAGCGATTGAGCGCAAAACGGGCGCACGGGGGCTACGCTCGGTCATCGAGGGCATTCTGCTCGACACGATGTTCGACCTGCCCGGCATGGATGGCGTCGAGGAAGTGGTTATCGGCAAAGATGTTGTCGATGGCACGGCCAAGCCGCTGCACATCTATGCCAAGAAGGAAGAAGAAGCCACACCTACTGCGTCATAATTACCACGTAAACCCATTGAAAACCATGTGGATGAACCTTACATCATAGGTACATTGTTTTGACGCGTGTTCTGGAATCGAAGGTTAATGCAGTATTGACCCATCATCTGGAAGACTCGAGGCGACGAGAGTCGCAATGGAAAGTAGAAAAAAATGGACGAGAAAAGCAAACCACAAGCTGAAATCCCCGTTGTCCTCCCCGTATTGCCGCTGCGCAATATCGTCGTTTTTCCGGGCATGATTGTGCCGCTATTTGTCGGGCGCGAAAAATCCATCCGCGCGCTCGAAGACGTTATGGCCGATGATAAAGAAATGCTTTTGGTCAGCCAAAAAGATGGCGACCGCGACGACCCGCACCCTGACGACATGCATACTATCGGCACGATTGGCACGGTGCTGCAAATGTTGAAGCTGCCCGATGGCACGGTGAAAGTGTTGGTCGAGGGACAAACGCGCGCCCAGATGCTCGAATATCTGCCCAATGAAAACTTCTTCGAAGCCAGCGCCTTGCCCTTGGTCGAGGAAGTCGAGGAGGGTGAAGAATTGCGCGCCCTCATGCGCACCGCAACCAACCAGTTCGGCGGCTATGTCAAACTCAACCGCAAAATCCCCGCCGAAGCGCACGCCAATGTCAGCCAGATTGAAGACCCGATAAAACTCGCCGATGTCATCGCTGGCCACCTCAATATCACGCTCGATGAAAAACAAGCGCTGCTCGAAATCCTCACCGTGTCGCAACGCCTCGAGGCAATCATCGGCCACATGGAAGGCGAAGTCGGCGTGTTGCAAGTCGAGAAGAAAATCCGTGGGCGCGTCAAACGTCAAATGGAAAAAACCCAGCGCGAGTATTATCTCAACGAACAAATGAAAGCCATCCAGAAAGAACTCGAAGATGGCGAAGAAGGCAGCGATGATTTAACCGAACTCGAAGACACTATCGCCAAAACAAAGCTGTCGAAAGAAGCGCGCGAAAAAGCCACGAGCGAGTTGAAGAAACTGCGCTCGATGAGTCCCATGTCGGCGGAAGCCACGGTTGTGCGCAATTATCTCGATTGGCTGCTGGCTGTGCCGTGGGGCAAGAAAAGCCGCATCAAAAAAGATTTAGGCCGCGCTGAAATTGTCCTCAATACCGACCATTATGGCTTGGACAAAGTGAAGGAACGCATTCTTGAATATCTGGCGGTGCAGCAACGCTCGAAAAAGCTGAAAGGCCCTATCCTGTGCCTCGTCGGCCCGCCCGGCGTAGGCAAAACATCGCTTGGCAAATCAATAGCCAAGGCGACGGGGCGCGAGTTTGTCCGCATGTCGCTCGGCGGGGTGCGCGATGAAAGCGAAATCCGCGGCCATCGGCGGACATATATTGGCTCGATGCCGGGCAAAGTCATCCAGTCGATGAAAAAAATGAAAACGGTCAACCCCCTCATCATGCTCGATGAAATCGACAAGCTCGGGGCGGATTATCGCGGCGACCCATCATCGGCTCTGCTCGAGGTGCTCGACCCAGAACAGAATAACAGCTTCAATGACCACTACATGGAAGTCGATTATGACCTGTCGCATGTGATGTTTGTCACGACGGCCAACTCGCTGAATATTCCGGGGCCATTGCTCGACCGCATGGAAGTCATCCGCATCGCGGGGTACACTGAAAATGAGAAAATCGAGATTGCCAAAGAGCATTTGCTCGAGCAAATCGTCGAAGAGCATGGACTGCGCGCGGGCGAGTTCGTTTTGGACGAGGATGCGATTCGCAAAATTGTGCGCAATTATACCCGCGAGGCGGGTGTGCGTGGGTTGAAGCGCGAAATCGCTTCATTGGCGCGCAAGGCCACGACGAAAATCGTCAAGGGTGAGGCAGAGACTGTCGCCATTGATGAGGCGAACATTGCTGATTATGCCGGCGTTGAGCGTTTCCGCTTTGGGGCGGCTGAGCAGGAAGACCAGATTGGTGTGGTCACTGGATTGGCGTGGACGGAAGTCGGCGGTGAGCTGTTGACCATTGAGGGGGTCATGCTGCCGGGTAAGGGTCGGATGACAACCACGGGTAAATTGGGCGATGTGATGAAAGAATCAATCAATGCCGCGTCGTCATATGTGCGCTCTCGTGCCACGGCTTTTGGTATTGAACCGCCGATTTTTGAAAGAAAAGATATCCACGTCCATGTGCCAGAAGGGGCGACGCCAAAGGATGGCCCGTCGGCGGGTATTGGCATGGCGACGGCGATTGTGTCGGTGATGACGGGCATTCCCGTGCGCAAGGAAATCGCCATGACGGGCGAGGTGACGCTGCGCGGTCGCGTGTTGCCGATTGGTGGATTGAAAGAAAAGCTGCTGGCTGCTTTGCGCGGAGGCATCACTAAAGTATTGATTCCATTGGAAAATGAGAAAGATTTGGCAGAAGTCCCAGATAATATTAAAGGGGATTTGGAAATCGTGCCGGTCGAAACCATGGATGAGGTTTTGAAACACGCCTTGCAGCGTGCGCCCGAAGCCATTGAATGGGACGAGGAAGCCTATTATGCGCGGCAGAAAATGATGTCTGAAAATAGCAATGAAGCGTCTCAGCCGCATTAATTAAAACGGTGAAAAAACCTGGTCAAGCTAGATATTTCCTTTGACGTGCGCAGGAATCGGCGCATAGGCTAGCCTTGTAGATATATTCGTGCCATTTTATAGGAGGGTAAACCATGAATAAGAACGATCTAGTGAGCCAAGTTGCTGCCGACAGTGGAATTACAAAAGCCGATGCGACAAAAGCCGTAGAGGCAGTGTTTGGAAATATCGCGACTGCTCTGGGCAGAGGCGGTGAAGTTCGTCTGGTCGGTTTTGGTACTTTCTCAGTATCACACCGTAAGGCAACGACTGGCCGTAACCCACGTACGGGTGAAGCGATTCAAATCAAAGCTTCTAATCAGCCTAAGTTCAAAGCTGGTAAAGCTCTGAAAGAAGCCGTTAATAGATAAACGCTTTTTTAAAAATGAAACATCGACTGTTCTTTCTTGAGAGGGGTCGATGTTTTTTTTTGCTTTTTCGTGTGCGATGCGCTAAGTGCTTCAACCGTGGGGCGGTTAGCTCAGCTGGGAGAGCATCTCGTTTACACCGAGAGGGTCGGCGGTTCGATCCCGTCACCGCCCACCACACCATTTCCGAGGCAATTCGCTTGACACCATGCAAGCTGCGCCGTAAGGAATGGCACACCTTTAGGGGGTGTAGCTCAGATTGGTTAGAGCGCCGGCCTGTCACGCCGGAGGTCGCGGGTTCGAGTCCCGTCACTCCCGCCATTTTCATCATAAATAGTTGGCAAATTGCTATTGCAAAGCCACGAAGGCTAACTATACTTCGCGCCAAAGGCGTAGGTTTGTTTTGCCCTATGCTGGCCGTTTGATAGACTGAAAAGAGCACATCACATGTATGACTTGCTGAGCAGCTATTACCCTATTTTGATTTTTATGGCTTTGGCTGTTTTTATTACGGCGGGGTTGCTTTTTGCGCCGCTGCTGATTGCGCCTTACAATCCAGACCCAGAAAAAAACGCGTCTTATGAGTGCGGCTTCGAGGCGTTTGATGATGCGCGTATGAAGTTCGATGTAAAATTTTATCTGGTCGCGATTCTGTTCATTATTTTTGACCTTGAGGTCGCGTTTCTGTTTCCGTGGGCGGTGGCCTTTGGAGATGTTGGCTTGTTTGGTTTTTGGTCGATGATGTTTTTCCTTGCCGTGCTGACTGTCGGCTTTGCCTATGAGTGGCGCAAGGGCGCACTGGATTGGGATTAGGGGGCGCACATGGCTGAAAATGATTTAAACCAGATGAAGAAGAATCTCCCAGCCCCCATGGCCGACCCATATTACGAGCAAGTGTCTGACCAGTTGGCCGATAAGGGCTTTGTGCTGGCATCTTCTGAAGATTTGATTCAATGGGCGCGTACTGGCTCATTGCACTGGATGATGTTTGGTCTGGCGTGTTGTGCGGTCGAGATGATGCATATTCAAATGCCGCGCCTTGATATTGAACGCTATGGCATCGCGCCGCGCGCGTCGCCGCGTCAATCCGATGTGATGATTGTCGCTGGCACATTGACCAATAAAATGGCACCCGCTTTGCGCAAAGTTTACGACCAGATGCCAGAGCCGCGCTATGTTATCTCCATGGGGTCGTGCGCCAATGGGGGCGGGTATTATCATTATTCTTATTCGGTGGTGCGCGGGTGCGACCGCGTTGTGCCGGTCGATGTTTACGTGCCGGGCTGTCCGCCCACGGCTGAGGCTTTGTTTTACGGCATTTTGATGCTGCAAAAGAAAATCCGTCGTACTGGCACGATTGAGCGATAGGACGCAACAGATGTCGCAAATAGAAACCCTTGCTGCTCATATTAAAGACGGCCTTGCGGATAAATTGGCGGGGCATTATGTCAGCTTTGGCGAATTAACCTTGGAAGTAAATCCGGGTCATATTGAAGCTGTGTTGAAATTCTTGCGCGATGATGACGCCTGTGCGTTCACCCAGCTTATCGATTTATGCGGCGCAGACTATCCGCATCGCCCGTTGCGTTTTGATGTTGTCTATCATTTGCTGTCGATGACAAAAAATCATCGCATACGCGTTAAGCTACAAGCGGGGGAAGAAACGCAAGTGCCGAGCGTTATCGGGCTGTTCGATGTGGCGGATTGGTACGAGCGCGAAGCTTTCGATATGTATGGCATTTTGTTTTCGGGTCATCCTGATTTGCGCCGCTTGCTGACCGATTACGGTTTTGAAGGCCACCCGCTGCGCAAAGATTTTCCGCTAAGTGGGCATGTCGAAGTGCGCTATGATGAGGATGCAAAAAAGGTCGTGCAAGAGCCAGTCTCATTGGTGCAGGAGTTCCGCGATTTTGATTTTGAAAGCCCATGGGAAGGCGCACGCGCTGTCCCAAGTGAAGAGCAGGAGGGCTAGATGTCGTCATCATCTATATCTCAAACTGCTGATGGCAGCGCGCCTCGCGAGGAGGAAGAGCGCAAATTTACTATCAATTTTGGGCCACAGCATCCTGCGGCGCACGGCGTGTTGCGTTTGGTGATGGATTTAGACGGCGAGCGCGTCGAGCGTATCGACCCGCATATTGGTCTGTTGCATCGCGGCACGGAAAAGCTGATTGAGCATAAAACCTATCTGCAAAGCGTGCCGTATTTTGACCGTCTTGATTATGTGTCGCCGATGAATCAAGAGCATGCTTTTGCGCTGGCGATTGAGCGTATGCTCGGTATCGATGTGCCGCCGCGTGGGCAATATATCAGGATGCTCTATTGCGAAATTGGGCGCATTCTTAATCATCTGATGAATGTCTGCACGCAGGCGCTGGATGTGGGTGCGCTGACCCCGATTACATGGGGTTTTGAAGAGCGCGAAAAGCTGATGATTTTTTATGAACGCGCCTGTGGGGCGCGACTGCATGCGGCTTATTTTCGCCCCGGCGGTGTGCATCAGGATTTGCCGCAAGATTTGCTCGCCGATATCGACGCGTTTTGCGACCCGTTTTTGAAAGTGCTGGACGATATCGAAGGGCTGTTGACCGATAGCCGTATTTTCAAACAGCGCAATGTCGATATTGGTATTGTCACGCCTGAGGATATTCAAAATTGGGGTATGTCGGGCGTGTTGGCGCGCGGCTCTGGTGTTGGGTGGGATTTGCGTCGCGCACAGCCTTACGAAGCCTATAGCGACATCGCGTTTAAAGTGCCGCTTGGCAAAAACGGCGATTGCTACGACCGCTATTTGTGTCGTATCGAAGAAATGCGCGAGTCGGTGAGCATTATGAAACAATGTCTGGCAAATATGCCATCGGGCGCGGTGTCATCGCAAGATGGCAAAATCGTGCCGCCAAAGCGCGCCGAAATGAAACAGTCCATGGAAGCACTCATTCATCATTTTAAGCTGTTTACCGAAGGCTATCACGTGCCAGAAGGCGAAGTGTATAGCGCGGTCGAAGCCCCCAAAGGCGAGTTCGGCGTGTATTTGGTATCGGATGGGTCGAACAAACCGTATCGCTGCAAAATTCGCGCGCCCGGCTTTGCCCATTTGCACGCGCTAGATTATTTAAGCCGCGACCATATGCTAGCCGATGTGTCAGCTATTCTTGGCTCACTGGATATTGTGTTCGGGGAGGTCGACCGATGAGTGTGCGCCGCCTACATGCAGACCAACCCGACAGCTTCGCCTTTAGCGATGAGAATGTCAGTTGGGCGGAAGGGCAAATCGCCAAATACCCCAAAGGGCGCGAGGCCAGCGCGATTATTCCGCTATTATGGCAGGCGCAAAAGCAGGTCGGTTGGTTGAGCGAGCCGGCGATTCGCTACGTCGCCGATATGCTGGCGATGCCGTATATTCGCGCGCTCGAGGTGGCGACGTTTTATACCATGTTCAATCTGTCGCCCATCGGAGCGCATTTCGTCCAGCTCTGCGGTACGACACCGTGCTGGTTGCGCGGCAGCGATGAATTAAAAGATGTCTGCCGCAAAGTCATTGGCGAGCAAGGTGACATCACGCAGGATGGTCAGCTGAGTTGGCTCGAGGTCGAGTGCCTTGGCGCGTGCGTGAATGCCCCGATGGTGCAGATTAATGATGATTTTTACGAAGACCTGACAGCGGAAACTTTCGAGCAAATCTTGGATGATTTGCGGTGCGGTAAAGAAGTCAAAGCAGGCCCGCAAAATGGTCGCCATTCTTCTGAACCAGACGGTGGTCAAACTGTGTTGAAAGGGAACGAATAATGCTGCGCGACGACGACCGTATTTTTAAAAATCTTTACGGCATGGACGGTGCCGATTTAGCGTCTGCGAAAACGCGTGGCGATTGGGATGGCACAGCCAATCTCATTAAAAAGGGGCGCGATTGGGTTATTGATGAGGTCAAATCGTCGGGGCTTCGGGGACGCGGCGGGGCAGGATTCCCGACAGGTCTGAAATGGTCGTTCATGCCCAAGGAGAGCGATGGTCGTCCGCATTATTTGGTGATCAATGCCGATGAGTCCGAGCCAGGGACATGCAAAGACCGCGATATTATGCGTCACGAACCCCACAAGCTGTTGGAAGGCTGCTTGTTGGCTGGTTTCGCGATGGGCGCGCATGTTTGCTATATTTATGTTCGGGGCGAGTTTATCCGTGAACGCGAAGCTTTACAGCGTGCTGTCGATGAGGCCTATGCGGCGGGGCTGTTGGGAAAAGATGCGGCAGGCTCTGGGTGGGATTACGATATTTATGTGCATCACGGGGCGGGCGCGTATATTTGCGGCGAAGAGACCGCGCTGATTGAAAGCCTTGAAGGCAAAAAAGGCCAGCCGCGTTTGAAGCCGCCTTTCCCCGCTAATGTCGGGCTATATGGCTGCCCGACGACGGTGAATAATGTCGAAAGCATCGCGGTCGCGCCAACTATTTGTCGGCGCGGCAGTGGTTGGTTCGCTGGCCTCGGGCGCGAGGGCAATACAGGCACGAAGGTGTTTTGTATCTCAGGCCATGTCAATAATCCGTGCAATGTCGAAGAAGAAATGGGTATTCCCTTGAAGGAGCTTATCGAAACGCATGCAGGTGGTGTGCGCGGCGGTTGGGATAATTTACTGGCGGTGATTCCGGGCGGGTCATCTGTGCCGCTGCTGCCCAAAGAGATTTGCGATACGGTGCTGATGGATTTCGATAGTCTGAAAGACGTTGACTCTGGCCTCGGCACGGCGGCGGTGATTGTGATGGATAAATCGACCGATATTATTAAGGCGATTGCGCGGATTTCGTATTTTTATAAGCATGAAAGCTGCGGCCAGTGTACGCCGTGTCGTGAGGGCACAGGCTGGATGTGGCGCGTGTTGGAGCGCATGGCATCGGGTGCGGCGCAACCAAAAGAAATCGACATGCTGCTGCAAGTGACCAAGCAGATTGAAGGTCATACGATTTGTGCGTTGGGCGATGCGGCGGCGTGGCCGGTGCAGGGGCTTATTCGCCATTTTCGACCCGTGATTGAAGCGCGTTTAGCCAATGGGTCAAATCAGGAGGCTGCTGAATAATGAGCGAGCAGGTAAAACTTACAGTTGACGGGGTGGCTGTTGAAGTCGCCGCAGGCACAACGATTTTGCAGGCTTGCGAAGAAGCGGGTGCGGAAATCCCGCGCTTTTGCTATCACGAGCGTCTGTCTGTTGCGGGCAATTGCCGTATGTGTCTGGTGGATGTCGAAAGCGCACCGAAACCCGTTGCATCATGCGCCATGCCGGTTGCGCCCGAGATGGTGGTCAACACCCAATCCGACAAAGTAAAGACCGCCCGCGAAGGGGTGATGGAGTTTCTGCTGATTAACCATCCGCTTGATTGCCCGATTTGCGACCAAGGCGGGGAGTGCGATTTGCAAGACCAAGCGCTTGGGTTTGGCGGCGATGCCAGTCGCTTTGACGATAATAAACGCGCCATTGAAGACAAGCATATGGGCCCACTGGTGAAAACCATTATGACGCGGTGTATTCATTGCACGCGCTGTGTACGCTTTGCGCAAGAGGTCGCTGGCGTGCCAGAAATCGGCGCGATTGGTCGTGGTGAGGATATGGAAATCACGACATATTTGGAAGCCGCCCTCGACAGCGAATTGTCAGGCAATGTGATTGATTTATGCCCTGTAGGCGCGCTGACATCGCGGCCTTATGCGTTTACGGCACGCCCGTGGGAGTTAGAAAAAACCGAAACAATCGATGTGATGGATGCGGTCGGCAGCAATATTCGCGTCGATATGCGGGGGCGCGAAACCATGCGCATCATGCCGCGCAACCATGATGATGTGAACGAGGAATGGCTGTCGGATAAGTCGCGCTTTATTTGGGACGGGCTGAATACGCAGCGCCTTGACCGACCTTTGGTTCGCAAAAGAGGCAAATTGTCGGCGACAAGTTGGGACAAAGCCTTTGCTTTGGTGGCGAAAAAACTCAAAGGCAAGGGGGCGCAAACGGCGGCCATCGCTGGCGATTTGGTCTGTGCCGAGGGGCAGTTTGCGCTCAAAAATCTGATGGATGAGCTGCAAAGCCCGCATATTGATTGTCGCCAAGATGGCGCGAAACTGTCGGGGTCGCGCGGGCATTATCTGTTTAACACAACGATTGCGGGTATCGAGCAAGCCGATGCGCTGCTGCTTATCGGCTCTAATCCGCGCCTTGAAGCGCCCGTGTTGAATGCGCGTATTCGCAAGCGTTACCTGAAAGGCGATTTTGCGGTGGCAAGCATTGGCGCGGCTGTCGATTTGACATATGCGGCTGAAACGATTGGCGCAGGCACGGATACATTGACCGCGCTATTGTCGGGCGAGCAAAGTTTTACGGCTATTTTGTCGAAGGCCAAGCGTCCGATGATTATCGTCGGGCAGGGGGCGTTAACGCGCAAAGATGGCACGGCTGTTCTGGCCAATGCGATTGCGTTGGCACATAAAGTCGGGGCAATAAAGGCCGACTGGAACGGCTTTAATGTGTTGCATACGGCTGCCGCGCGCGTTGCGGGTCTTGACCTTGGTCTGCTGCCCGCAAAAGGCGGACACGATGTGGCGGGCATGTTGAAAGCGGCGAAAAGCGGCGCGATTGAAAATGTCATTTTATACGGGGCGGATGAAATCGAGGGTACGGATTTGGGCGATGCATTTGTGGTTTATATTGGTAGCCATGGCGACCGTGGGGCGCATCGGGCAGATGTTGTGTTGCCGGCGGCTGCCTATACCGAGAAGCAGGCGATTTATGTCAATACGGAAGGCCGCGCGCAGATGACCGCGCAAGCTGCGACACCGCCGGGCGAAGCGCGCGAAGACTGGAAGATTTTCCGTGCGCTATCCGCCCGCCTCGATGTGACGTTGCCCTATGACACGTTGGCTGATTTGCGCGCGCGGATGTTTGAGATTGCCCCGCAGCTTGCCCAAATCGACCAGATGAGCGCAGCGGATGCGCCGCAAGTGCCAGATAATCTGGGTAAGCTTGATAATGCACCGTTCGGCTATGCGGTGTCTGACTTCTATTTCACCAACCCGATTGCCCGCGCCTCGGCCACCATGGCCAATTGCGCAAAAGCAAAAGAGCAAGGAACCGGCACCGATGGATAGCGTGTTTTTCGATACGTATATTTGGCCAGCATTTCTGGTAACGCTGCATTCGCTGGCGGTTATTTTGGCGCTTTTGGTGTCACTGGCATTTTTTATGTTGGCCGACCGCAAGATTTGGGCGGCAGCGCAATTGCGCAAAGGCCCGACCATGGTTGGGCCCTTTGGCTTGCTGCAGAGCTTCGCTGATATCGCCAAATATTTGTTCAAAGAAATCATTATCCCGACGACGGCCGATAAGCCGATTTTTCTGCTCGCGCCATTTGTGACGATGTTTCTTGCGCTCAGCGCGTGGGCGGTCATTCCCATCAATGAGGGCTGGGCGGTGGCGGATATCAATGTCGGCATTTTATATGTTTTCGCGATTTCTTCGCTCGGCGTTTATGGCGTTATTATGGGCGGCTGGGCGTCGAACTCGAAATATCCATTTCTTGGCGCGTTGCGCTCGGCGGCGCAGATGGTGTCCTACGAAGTCTCCATTGGGCTGGTCATCATCACCGTATTATTATGCGTCGGCTCGCTTAATCTGAGCGATATCGTGCTGGCGCAGAAAACGGTGTGGTTCGCCGTGCCGCTATTTCCAATGTTTGTTGTGTTTTTCATCTCGGCTCTGGCCGAGACCAATCGCCCGCCATTTGACTTGCCCGAGGCCGAGTCAGAACTGGTCTCTGGTTTCATGACGGAATATTCATCGACCCCCTATGTGGTGTTTATGATTGGTGAGTTGGCCAACATCGTATTGATGTGCGCGGTGACCACCATCTTGTTTCTTGGCGGTTGGTTGCCGCCAGTTGATAGCGCACCGTTTAACTGGGTGCCGGGGCCGGTTTGGTTTATCCTCAAAATGGGCTTTATGTTTTTCATGTTTGCCATGATGAAAGTTATCGTGCCGCGTTATCGCTACGACCAATTGATGCGTTTGGGGTGGAAAGTATTTTTGCCCATTTCGCTGCTTTATGTCGTGCTGACGGCTGGTTTCTTGCAATATTTTGGAGGGTTGTGATGGCTTGGTTGGATCGCACAGCGCGCAGTTTGTTTTTGGTGGAGTTTGTTTCGGCATTGGGCTTGGCGCTGAAATATTTCTTTGGCAAAAAAGCGACGATTAACTATCCGTATGAAAAAGGCCCGTTGAGTCCGCGCTTTCGCGGCGAACATGCGCTGCGCCGTTATCCGAACGGGCAGGAACGCTGCATCGCGTGTAAATTATGCGAAGCGATTTGTCCCGCCCAAGCGATTACCATTGAGGCGGGTCCGCGCAATAATGATGGCACACGCCGTACCGTGCGTTATGACATCGATATGGTGAAGTGTATTTATTGCGGATTTTGTCAGGAAGCCTGCCCCGTCGATGCGATTGTCGAAGGGCCAAACTTTGAATTTGCAACCGAAACTCGCGAAGAACTCATTTATGACAAGGCCAAATTATTGGCCAATGGCGACCAGTGGGAAGTTGAGATTGCCAAAAACCTCGAACTAGACGCTCCTTATCGGTAGAAAAGCATGACCCTTATTTCACTCGCCTTTTATTTATTCGCCACGGTCTCGGTGGCCAGCGCCTTTATGGTGATTGCGTCGCGCAATCCGGTTTACTCGGTGCTGTTTCTGATTCTGACTTTCTTCAATTCGGCGGGGATTTTCGTGTTGCTGGGCGCAGAGTTTCTCGCGCTCATTCTGGTCGTCGTTTATGTCGGCGCGGTGGCGGTGCTGTTTTTATTCGTGGTGATGATGCTCGATATTGATTTCGCTGAACTCAATGAGGGATTTTTGCAATATATGCCGTTTGGCGCGACGGTAGGGCTGATATTGCTGTTCGAATTATTGCTGATGTTTGGCGCGTCATCATCTTTGGTGGCAAGCACGCCCCTGCCGCGTGCCACGCCCGAAGGCATGACCAATGCGGAAGCCTTAGGACGCGTACTGTACACAGATTATATTTACTTTTTTCAAGCCGCAGGGGCGATTTTACTGGTCGCGATGATTGGCGCGATTGTGCTGACACTGGTCAAGTCTAAGAATCCAAAACGCCAAGATATTGCGAAACAAAACGCGCGCACCCGCGACGATGGTGTCGAACTGGTTGATATCAAACCGGGCGAAGGGATTTAAGGGGCGCGGATGATTGGGCTTACACATTATTTGACGCTTGCGGCTATCCTCTTCACCATTGGGGTGTTTGGGATTTTTCTGAATCGGAAAAACGTCATTATTATTTTGATGTCGATTGAGCTGATGCTGCTGGCGGTGAATATCAACCTTGTTGCTTTTTCTGCCTTTCTTGGCGATTTGGCGGGGCAGGTATTTGCGCTTTTCGTCTTGACGGTGGCGGCGGGCGAGGCAGCCATTGGGTTGGCTATTTTGGTTGTTTATTTCCGCAATCGCGGCGGCATCGCGGTTGAAGATGTCAGTCAGATGAAAGGGTAGTCCATGTATCAAGCGATTGTCTTTTTTCCGCTTCTTGGCGCGCTTATTGCGGGGCTGTTTGGCCGCGTCATTGGCGAGCGCGCATCTGAATATATAACAACGGGGCTATTGCTCGCGTCGGCCTTTTTATCGTGCATGGCATTTGTCGATGTCGCGCTTCAGGGTGGCACGAGTAAGATTCTGGTTTTGCAATGGATGCAATCGGGCAGTCTCGATATTGATTGGGTGCTGCGGATGGATACGCTGACGGCGGTCATGCTGGTGGTTGTCACGGGCGTGTCGTCTTTGGTGCATGTTTATTCTATCGGCTATATGAGCCATGATGGCGCACGCGCGCGGTTTTTCGCCTATTTATCGCTGTTTACATTTATGATGCTGATGCTGGTGACAGCCGATAATTTTCTGCAATTATTTTTTGGTTGGGAAGGCGTTGGCCTTGCGTCTTATTTGCTCATCGGGTTTTGGTTTAAAAAGCCCTCGGCAAATGCGGCGGCTATCAAAGCTTTCGTGGTTAATCGGGTCGGTGATTTTGGCCTCATTCTCGGCATGGCGGCGATTTATTACGCGGTGGGGTCGTTGCAATTTGACGATGTTTTTGCTTCGGCGGGGGCGTTGGCTGAGGGTCAATTTGATTTCCTCGGCATGACATTGCCAACGCTCACGACGATTTGTCTGCTGTTATTCATGGGCGCGATGGGTAAGTCAGCGCAGTTTTTGCTGCACACATGGCTGCCCGATGCGATGGAAGGCCCGACCCCCGTTTCGGCTCTTATCCATGCGGCGACGATGGTGACGGCTGGCGTGTTTCTTGTCGCGCGGTGTTCGCCTTTGTTCGAGCTTTCCACCGTGGCACTGAATGTGGTGATTGTCATCGGGGCGGTGACGGCGTTTTTTGCGGCGACCGTGGGGCTGGTGCAAAACGATATTAAGCGCGTCATTGCTTATTCGACCTGCTCGCAGCTTGGCTATATGTTTGTCGCGCTTGGTATTGGGGCGTATCAGGCGGCGATATTCCATTTGTTCACGCATGCGTTTTTTAAAGCGCTTTTATTTCTGGGGGCAGGCTCGGTTATTCACGCGATGGGCGACGAGCAAGACATGCGCAAAATGGGGGGCTTGCGTACCCTTATTCCAACGACATTTATGATGATGCTCATCGGCACGATTGCGCTGACAGGGTTTCCGCTGACGGCGGGGTATTATTCTAAAGACGCGATTATCGAAGGGGCTTTTGCCGCACATGCCGCACCGCATATGTTTGCCTTTACGCTCTTGGTGGTCGCGGCGTTTTTCACCTCGTTTTATAGCTGGCGGCTGATGTTCCTGACGTTTTTTGGTAATGCGCGCTGCTCTAACGAGACGCTCAATCACGTGCATGAAAGCCCGCCCGTCATGCTCGTGCCGCTTATTGTGTTGGCTCTGGGAGCGTTGCTCGCAGGGGGCGCGTTTGTCGATTTGTTTATCGGCGACAGCCAAACGGCTTTTTGGCGGGGGGCTATTTTCACCGCGTCGGATAATCACGTGCTGCACGATTTGCACACTGTGCCGAGCCTCGTGAAACTAGCACCGATACTGATGATGATGGCAGGCTTTGGCTTGGCTTGGGTGATGTATATTTATCGCCCGAATATGCCCGTGGCACTCGCGCAGCAACATGATTTGGTTTATCAGTTCTTGCTCAATAAATGGTATATTGACGAAATCTATGATTTTCTTTTTGTTCGCCCGACGAAGTGGCTTGCGCGTCTCTTGTGGCGCGGCGGCGATGGTTTCATTATTGATGGCTTTGGCCCCGATGGTGCGGCGCGTGGTGTGATACGAGTGACGCGCCGTATTGTTCAGCTACAAACGGGGCTGGTTTATCATTACGCCTTTGTCATGCTGCTTGGCGTCGCTGGGTTTGTGAGTTGGTTAATGCTCACATCAGGGCTGTAGGGGAGCATATAGATGACGGATTGGCCGCTTCTTTCGACGATTACTTTCCTGCCGCTGCTGGGGGCGTTGTTTATTTTATTGGTGCGGGGCGACGAGAAAATCGTTGCGACGAATTCGCGTGCTGTTGCGCTGTGGACGACGCTTGTCACTTTGTTATTGGCGATATTCATGGTGTATCGTTTTGATACGAGTTCGGCGGATTTTCAGTTTGTCGAGCGGGCGCAATGGCTTGCCCCGGGTATTGATTATGCGATGGGCGTGGATGGTATCTCGGTGCTGTTTGTGGTTCTGACGGTGGCGCTGATGCCGATTTGTATTCTGGCGAGTTGGCATTCTATTACCGAACGGGTGCGCGAATATATGTTGGCTTTCCTCGTCTTGGAAAGCCTGATGATTGGCGTGTTCTGCTCGATGGATATTATTTTGTTTTATCTGTTTTTCGAGGCGGGTCTTATTCCGATGTTTTTGATTATTGGCATTTGGGGCGGGGCGCGACGGATTTATGCAAGCTTTAAGTTTTTCCTCTACACGCTGATTGGCTCGGTGCTGATGCTGCTGGCGATTTTGGTTATGTATTGGCAGACGGGCACGACGTTTATTCCAGATTTGGCGGCGCAGCACTTCGGGGCTGATTTGCAAATCTGGTTATGGTTGGCGTTTTTTGCAAGCTTTGCGGTCAAAATGCCGATGTGGCCGGTGCATACTTGGTTGCCCGATGCGCATGTCGAGGCTCCCACGGCGGGCTCGGTGATTCTTGCGGGCGTTTTGTTGAAAATGGGCGGCTATGGTTTTTTACGCTTCTCGCTGCCGATGTTTCCGATTGCTTCTGATATGTTCGCGCCGATGGTTTTTGCGCTGAGTGCCATCGCGATTGTTTATACATCGCTGGTGGCTTTTGCGCAGGAGGATATGAAAAAGCTCATCGCCTATTCATCCGTCGCGCATATGGGGTTTGTCACCATGGGGATATTCTCTGGCACGGTGCAGGGTGTGCAAGGCGCGGTGTTTCAAATGTTGTCGCATGGTTGGATTTCGGGCGCGCTTTTTCTATGCGTTGGCGTTGTTTACGACCGCATGCACACGCGCGAGATTTCCGCTTATGGCGGACTGGCTAATCGAATGCCAGTCTATGCGGCGTTGTTTTTGCTATTTACCATGGCCAATGTCGGCTTGCCCGGCACGTCGGGTTTTGTCGGCGAGTTTTTGACGATTTTAGGGGCTTTTCAAGTCAGCACATGGACGGCGTTGTTTGCGGCGAGTGGGGTTATTCTGTCGGCTGTTTATGCTTTGTCGCTGTATCGTCGGGTGAGTTTTGGTCGTATCGAGCAAGAGGGCTTGCAGCAGATTCTTGATGTGGATTGGCGCGAATTATCGATTATTGTGCCGCTTGCGGTGGCGACGATATTGTTTGGCGTTTGGCCGATGCCCATTCTTGACCTGACCGCGCCCGCGATAGATGCGTTGATTAGCAATTATCAAGAAGCCTTAGCGGCGCATTATTCTGCGATTGGGGGGAATTAGCCTATGACAACTGACATCACGCTTATTCTACCAGAGTTTATTCTGTTTATCGGCGCTATGGGACTGTTACTGGTCGGTGCGTTTTCGAAAGGCGACGCGACGCGCACGGTTGATTTCGGCGCGGTGGCGCTGCTTATACTGGCGGCCATCATCGTGGCGGGCTATGGGGAGGTAAGAGCTTACGCGTTTAACGGTGCCTTTGTCATGGATAGCTTTGCATCGCTGATGAAAGTGCTGACATTTATCGCGACCGCCATCGCCATCATCATGTCGCAAAGATTTCTGGTGCGCGAGAAACTGGCGCGGTTTGAATATTCCATTTTGCTTTTATTGGCGACCGTCGGCATGGGGATGATGATTTCCGCCAATGATTTAATCTCGCTTTATATGGGCATTGAGCTGCAAAGTCTGGCGCTGTATGTGGTCGCGGCCATCAATCGAGATAGTCTGCGCTCGACCGAGGCGGGGCTGAAATATTTCGTCCTCGGGGCGCTGTCATCGGGCATGTTATTATATGGTGCCTCGCTGATTTACGGATTTTCTGGCTCGACCAATTTCAACGAAATCGCGGTGGCTTTCCAACCTGTCGATGGCATTTTGCCGATGGGGCAAGTCATCGGATTGGTGTTTTTGGTTGCTGGATTGGCGTTCAAAATCTCCGCTGTCCCGTTTCACATGTGGACTCCCGATGTCTATGAAGGCGCACCGACTTCCGTGACGGCGTTTTTTGCCGCAGCCCCCAAATTGGCCGGCATGGCGATATTCTTGCGCGTTATGATGACCAGCTTCAGCGATGCGCTCGTCGCGTGGCAGCAAATTATCGCTTTCATTGCCATTGCGAGCATGATGCTTGGTGCGTTCGCCGCTATTGGTCAGCAAAACATCAAACGCCTGATGGCGTATTCCTCCATCGGCCATATGGGCTTTGCTCTGGTTGGCTTTGCGGCGGCCACGCCAAGCGGCGTGTCGAGTGTGATTTTATATATGACGCTGTACACAGTGATGACGCTTGGCACATTTGCGTGCATCTTGTCGATGCGCCGCGATAGCGGGGCGGTGGTGAAGATTGATGACCTTGCAGGCCTCAGCCAAACGCAACCCTTTATGGCGGCGTGTCTGGGCATTATGATGTTTTCACTGGCGGGGATACCGCCTTTGGCGGGGTTCTTTGGCAAGCTGTTTGTTTTTCGCGCCGCGATTGACGCAGACCTTTATGCCTTGGCGATACTTGGGGTTTTGGCCAGTGTGGTGGGGGCGTATTATTATCTGCGCATCGTCAAAATTATGTATGTTGACCCGCCCGCCGATGAGGTGAACGAAGCGATGCCGCGCGAATTATCGATGCTTGCAGGCGCGATGGCGGCGGTGACTTTATTGTTCTTTATTTATCCGTCGCCTTTGGTTGAGCTGTCGAATAGGGCGGGCGCGGTGCTGATGCAAAATGATGCTGTGCGCAGTGTTGTGACACGGTAACACGAGTGACGAACCTCCCCAACGGATACGAGTTGCGCCATCTTGGAACGGTGGATAGCACGAATGAAGAAGCGCGCCGCATGGCTGCCGATAAGACGATGGCGGCAACGTGGATTATCGCCGACCAGCAGACCGCAGGACGCGGACGACGCGGGCGCAGGTGGGTTTCGCCGACGGGCAATCTGATGGCAACATTATATTTGCCGCATAATGTGGTGTCGAAAATGGATACGCATGAAGCGGGACAATTGGGGTTTGTCGCTGGTTTGGCGCTCGAGCATACGGTGCGCCATTTTATCGGCGATGCGGCGGCGGTCACGTTAAAATGGCCGAATGATGTGCTGATTGATGGGGCGAAAGCGTCGGGGATTTTGCTCGAAAGCGCGATGCAAAATAATAAGCTTGGATGGTTGGCCATCGGGCTTGGGCTGAACCTAACAACGCACCCCGATGACACGCCTTATCCTGCGACCAATATTTTGGCGGTGAAGGGCGCAGCCCCCAGTCATTTAGAAGCGCTGGAGGTTTTGGCCGCAGCTTTTGATACGCTTTATCGGCATTGGCAGATAAATGGCTTTGCCACTGTGCTGAACGCGTGGCGTATGGTTGCGCATGGGCTGGGTCAACCGATGACGGCGCGCTTGGAACAGACAGAAATCACGGGTACTTTTTTAGATATTGATGAGAAAGGCGCATTACTGTTACAAGATGAAACAGGGGCGCACCACAAGATTGATGCAGGCGACGTGTATTTCCCGACAGAAGGGGCAAATAATTTAAACTGTTAGTTTTGAGTTCGTCTCAAGTGGAAACTTAATCAATTGGTGATATTTTCGGAGTAAGGATAAGATGAAGAGCTTTTTTACAGCAGTTCGGGAACAGCAAGAAAGCAAAAATAGCAAAATTGCTTTGGGAATAGACCCCGATTTCCAAAGGGACGATTTCCGTAACGACCCGCAAGCCATTATTGATTGGGCTGCTGATTTAATCGACAAAGTAGAGCCGTATATCTGTTGCGTAAAACTGCAGGGCGCATTTTATTATGCGCTAAAAGCGGACGTTATTGCCGACATCACCGAAATTGCGCATGCGCGTAATCTGCCCGTTATTCTCGACCATAAGCACAATGACATTGGCCCTGTAGCGGATGCCTATGCACATGGAAGTTTTGTGCAAAGAAATGTCGATGCGGTGACGGTTAATGCCTATATGGGTTCGGATACCGTGTTGCCTTTTACGGAATACGAAGGAAAAGGTGTGTTTGTTTTGGCGCGCACCAGCAATCCGTCGAGCGAGGATTTTCAAAGCCTGCCCATCGCTGACGCGCCGCTCTATGTTCATCTAAGCGAGACCGCCAAAGCGTGGGGTGATAATGTTGGTCTGGTTGTCGGGGCAACCCAGCCAGAGGCGATGGCGCGAATCCGCGCGGTGACTGATGCTTGGGTTTTGGCTCCGGGTCTTGGTGCTCAAGGTGGCGATGCCGCACGCGCTATGTCGGCTGCGGGCAAAAACATTATACTTTCTGCTTCAAGGGGAATTGCCAATGCTGATGACCCAGTTCGCGCCGCCCGCGCTTTTCGCGAAAGTGTTGAAGTTGGCTTTGATGGAGGTCAATAAGATAAGCGAACAAGATAATGAGCTCGTGTTTCTGCCATTGGGCGGCACAGGTGAGATTGGCATGAATTGCAATCTCTACGGCTTTGGCCCGAGCGGGGCGGGGGCGACAAAAAAACGCGATTGGATTATGGTCGACTTGGGCGTCATTTTTGCCAACCACCATGACCCGGGCATCGACATCATCACCGCCGACCTCAGCTTTATTGAAACCTATAAAGACCGCCTGCACGGGTTACTGTTGACGCATGGCCACGAAGACCATATTGGCGCGGTCGCTTATTTATGGCCGTATTTGCAATGTCCGATTTACGCCACGCCGTTTACCGCAGAACTGGTTAGCGAGAAGCTGTCGCGGCGCGGATTGCTCGACGACGTGCCGCTGCATATCATCGAAGAAAATGCGCATTTAGAGTTAGGGCCGTTTTCCATTGATTATATTCACCTGACCCACTCGACTGCCGAGCCAAGTGCGTTGGCGATTGAGGCGGGCGGCTATCGTGCGCTACATACGGGGGATTGGAAAATCGACCCCGACCCAATCATTGGCGAACCCGTGCAAGTCGACCATCTAAAGGCGTGGGGCGATAAAGGCATTGATGCGATGGTTTGCGACAGTACCAATGTATTATTGTCGGGGCGTTCGGGGTCTGAGGCGGATGTTGCTCGGATGCTTGAAGAAGTCGTCGCGGGCAGCACAGGGCGCGTGATTATCACGACATTTGCGTCGAATGTAGCACGGCTGACGAGCATTGCCGCAGTCGCGGTCAAAACTGGACGGCGTTTGTGTTTGGCGGGGATGGGGATGCATAAGATTTATCGGGCGGCGTATAAAACAGGTTATCTCACCTCTTTTCCTGAAGTGATTGAAGAACAGGATGCGGGTCATTTGCCGCCCGAAAGTATATTGATTTGCTGTACGGGCAGTCAGGGCGAGAACAATGCGGCACTGGGGCGTATGGCGACTGGCAGGCATGCGCATTTAACGCTAGAGGCGGGCGACAGGGTAATTTTTTCATCGAGAATGATACCGGGCAATGAAAAGGAAATTCTGTCATTGCACAACAGGCTGGCGGAGTTGGATGTCGAGGTTATTACGCCAAGCGGCGAGGATATTCATGTGTCGGGTCATCCGCGTCGCGATGAGTTGGCGGATATGTATAGCTGGGTGCGTCCGCGTGCGGCGATTCCGGTGCATGGCGAGCATCGCCATTTGATTGCCCATGCGGCATTGGCGGCAGAATTGGGTGTGCCAGAACCGTTGCGGATTCATAATGGCGATATGGTGCGCCTTGCGCCTGCGCCCACCGAGGTTCTTAATACGGTACCCAGTGGGCGGCTGCATATTGATGGGTCGATTATCACGACGGACACGTCGGCGGCGACCAGTGAACGCCGCAAAGTGTCGCATAATGGCATGGTGTTTGTGGCGATTCCGATTGACGCGACCGAACGATTGGCGGGACGTTTTGAAGTCGCGCTCATCGGCATACCAGAGGATGATGGCACGGTGAAGCTGCATGATTGGGCGGTGGATGCGGTGGAGCGTGCGATACCGTCAAACGGCAGACTGACGCCAATACAGGACGAACACCAGATTAGCGTCGAGGTTGCCCGCGAGATGATGCGTCGTTGGGGTAAAAAACCGATGGTGCATGTGAGCTTCGTAGAAGTTTAACAGGGGGCTAGGGTGATCGAAATTGGATTTATCTTTGGCTTTGCGATTTATGGCATTGTCTGGTTTTTGACATTGTTCATGGTGCTGCCCTTCGGGGTTGTGAGCCAAGAAGAGGCGGGTGATGTCGTCCCCGGCTCGGCGCGCAGTGCGCCTGTGCGCCCGCGCATGCTGCGCAAAATACTCATCACGACATTGGTGTCGGCGATGTTTTACTTAGGCGTTTATTGGCTGCTGACGAGTGGTGCTTTGGCGGATTTCGTGCCAAATTTTATTGGTGAAAGATAGGCGTGCGCCCAAGGTCATGCTAAGAGTTAACCCAGTGAGATGACTTAAAGGAAACCCCATGCGTCTGTCGAATTATTTTCTGCCGACTTTGAAAGAGAACCCAGCCGAAGCGCAGATTGTCTCGCATCGCCTGATGTTGCGCGCGGGACTGGTGCGCCAAAGCGCGGCGGGCATTTATAGTTGGCTGCCATTGGGTTTGCGCGTGCTGCGCAAAATTGAGACCATTGTCCGCGAAGAGCAAAATAAAGCCGGCGCGATTGAAATGCTCATGCCGACATTGCAATCGGCAGATATTTGGCGTGAGTCGGGTCGCTATGAGGATTACGGCAAAGAAATGCTGCGCATCACCGACCGCCACGATAGGGGACTGCTCTATGGGCCAACAAATGAAGAGCTGATTACGCAAATCTTTCGCGACAATGTCGCAAGCTATAAAGAGCTGCCGAAAAATCTGTATCATATTCAGTGGAAATTCCGCGATGAAATCCGCCCGCGCTTCGGCGTGATGCGAGGCCGCGAGTTTCTAATGAAAGACGGCTATAGCTTCGATATTGATGAGGCCGCGGCGCGCACGGCCTATTATAAAATGTTCGTGGCGTATTTGCGTAGCTTTCGCCGCATGGGACTGAAGGCGATGCCCGTGGCGGCTGACACGGGGCCGATTGGTGGCGATTTGAGCCACGAGTTTATCATTTTGGCTGACACGGGCGAGTCGGAGGTTTTTTGCCATGCCGATATTCTCGACCAGCCCGTGCCAGACGCAGATTATGATGGCGACTTGACCTCGGTGATTGAAAACTTCACGCAATATTATGCGCGTTCAGATGAGTTGCACGATGCCGATATGTTTGCCGACCAAGTGCCAGCCGATAAGCAGCTGACCGCACGCGGCATTGAGGTTGGACATATTTTCTATTTCGGCACGAAATATTCCGAAGCGATGGGTGCAAAAGTCGCGGGCGCTGATGGCAAAGATACGCTGCTGCATAGTGGCTCATATGGCATTGGCGTGTCGCGTCTGGTGGGCGGCATTATTGAGGCAAGCCACGATGATGACGGTATTATTTGGCCATGGCCAGTCGCGCCGTTTCATATCGGGCTGATTAATTTGAAATCGGGCGATGCGGCTTGCGATGCGATGTGCGAGACGCTTTATAGCGAATTGTCACAAAGCGGCCTTGATGTTTTATATGATGATAGAGACGAGCGCGCCGGTGCGAAATTCTCTGGCATGGATTTGATTGGTCTGCCGTGGCAAGCGGTCATTGGTCCGCGTGGGGCTGAGGCGGGCGAGGTCGAAGTTAAAAATCGGGCGACGGGCGAGAAACAGGTTCTGGATATGAAAAGTGCCGTGGCGTTGATGTCCGCCCCGCCAGTTGGAGAGAAGATAGCGTGACGCGAGCTTTTAGCGCATTGGAATGGCAGATTGCTGGCCGCTATTTGCGGTCGCGGCGGCGCGAGAGTTTTATCTCGGTGATTGCGGGGATTTCGTTTTTGGGGATTATGCTCGGCGTTGCGACGCTGATTGTCGTGATGGCGGTGATGACGGGTTTTCGTGCCGATTTGCTCGAGCGCATATTGGGCGTGAATGGTCATGCGACGATTCAGGCTTATACGGGCGACTTCACCGACCGCGACGGCTTGATTAAACGGATTGAGGCGACGGATGGCGTGGTGTTCGCAACGCCGTTGATTGATGGTCAGGCGATGCTGACCTCGGGAAATGCGACGCGTGGCGTGGTGGTGCGCGGGCTGCCGCTTGATAAATTGAAGCAGCTGCCAAGCCTCGATGGCAATATCGTGGCGGGGTCGCTAGACGATTTAATTGGCAATAAATCAATCGCGGTGGGTGCGCGCCTTGCCGCGCATTACGGGCTGGAATTGGGCGATAGCATATCGCTGATTTCGCCGCGCGGTACAGTCACACCGTTTGGCACGGCACCGCGCTTGCATCGGTTTAAACTGGTGGCGATTTTCCGCATCGGTCTGTCGGAATATGATTTGAATTACACATTCGTCCCGATGGCCGCCGCGAGCCAGTTTTTTGGCCTGAGCAACACGCAAGGGTCGGTTGATATTGTGCTTGATGACCCTGACAAAATTGACCATTACGCGACCGAGCTGCGCCGCGTGGCGGGCGATGGCCATTATGTGGTCGATTGGAAACAGGCAAACAGAACATTGGCCGGCGCGTTGGAAGTCGAGCGCAATGTGATGTTCCTCATCTTGACGATGATACTGCTCGTCGCGGCGCTGAACATTGTCTCTGGATTGGTCATGTTGGTGCGCGACAAAGGCCACGATATCGCTGTGTTGCGCACGATGGGGGCATCGAAAGGGCTTATCTTGCGGGTGTTTTTCATCACTGGCGCGAGCATCGGCGTGTTGGGAACGATAGCCGGCGTTGGCCTCGGCATAGTGTTCTGCGCCTATATCGAAGAAATCCGCCAGTTTCTCATTTGGGCAACGGGGGCTAATCTGTTTCCAGCGGAAGTGTATTTCCTCGAGCGCATGCCCGCACTGGTGCTGCCCACAGACCTGATGCAAGTGACGGCCATGGCGCTGACACTATCGTTTCTTTCAACGCTTTATCCCGCATGGCGCGCGGCATCGCTAGAGCCAGTGGAGGCGCTGAGAAATGAGTAGCCATTTCGCCCTTCGCGATATTCACCAACGCTTTCAGCAAGGCACGCGCACGCTGCACGTCTTGCGCGGCGCGTCGCTCGATATCGCCAAAGGCGAAGTCGTCGCACTGGTGGGGCCAAGCGGTTCGGGCAAATCGAGCCTGCTGCATATTGCAGGACTGCTCGAACGCCCTGAAAGCGGCGTGATAATATTGCGCGGCGAGGAGGATGTCGCAGAGGTCGGTGAGGCCGCGCGCACGGCACTGCGGCTTGCACATATTGGCTTTGTTTATCAGTTCCATAATTTGCTGCCCGAGTTCACCGCGCAAGAAAATGTGGCGATGCCATCGCGATTGGCCGGCCACGGCAAACGCCAAGCTTCTGAAACGGCGGCGGCTCTGCTCGATAAACTCGATTTGAGCGACCGCGCGGGGCATTTGCCATCGCAATTATCGGGCGGCGAACAACAACGCGTGGCGATTGCCCGCGCCCTGTCGCATCATCCTGCCTTGGTGCTGGCCGATGAGCCGACCGGCAGCCTCGATAGCACTGCGGGCGAGAAAGTCGCGGCCGTGCTGTTGAGCGAGGCACGCGCGCGCGGCGCGGCGGTGCTATTGGCCACGCATGATATGGAATTGGCGGCGCATGCCGACCGCATCGTGCGGCTGCGCGACGGGCAACTCATTTCTGAATAAATCCTGAGAATCTGCGCCTTTCTTTTGGGTTGACAAAAGAACAAAACAAGAACATAGTATCCGCAATAGGAGATTTGATATGCAAAATTTAATCGAAGATATTCTTGCTGTCTGCACTTTGCTGGCCATGGGCACCGCGATTGTTATGTGGGGATCTATCGGCCAAGCACTCGCTGGCTAGTTTTATCCCCCTGAAACTGGCACGCGGTGGCACGTCGAGGCTGACACATGCGTTTGCTGCGCTAAACTATGGTGATTCTATCGGCGTTTTTGGCGGGGGGACATGTCGGCATCTAGTGAAAATCAACGGGCGGAGGACGGCGCAGCGGCGCTGATGCGCCCCAAATTCATCCATTTGCGGACGCATAGTGCGTATTCGCTGTTGGAAAGCGCGTTGCCGATTAAGACGCTGACGCAATTTGCGCAGGCCGCTCGGATGCCTGCTTTGGCGGTGACCGACCGTAATAATCTGTTTGGCGCGTTGGAATTTGCTGAAAGTGCCGCGCATATCGGTGTGCAGCCGATTATTGGCGCGACATTGCGCGTGCGCGAGGACAGCGAAGATGAAGGCGGCGATATCGCGCTTTTGGTGAAAAACCAAACGGGTTATTTGAATTTGATGGCGCTGATAAGTGCGGCGCATCTCGAGGGGGAGGGCGACCGCGCGCCGGGAATTGACGAGGCTTTTTTGGCGACGCATGCGGACGGTTTAATTTGTTTAACAGGCGGGCCGGACGGGCCGATAAATCGCTTGCTGGCGACCCATCGTGCGGCGAAGTCAAAAAATAAATTATCATTATATATCAATATCTTTAAAGATAATATTTATGTAGAACTTCAACGTTATGGCGACCGCCCCGACAAGGATATCGAGGCCGCTTTAATCGCCTTTGCCTATGAAATGGACGTGCCGCTTGTGGCGACCAATCAGGCGTATTTTGCCTCGGCTGACGACTACCGCGCGCATGATGCGCTGATTTGCATTGCGGAGGGACGCTATCTCAATGAAACCGACCGTCGCCGCCTGACACCTGACCATCGGTTGAAATCGGCTGAGGAAATGTGCGCGTTATTTGCCGATGTGCCAGAGGCGTTGGATATGACGGTGGAAATTGCCCAACGCTGTGCGTTTCGCCCGACTGAGCATGCGCCGATTTTGCCTGCTTTTTCGAGCCATGACGAATTGGCCGAATTGACTCAACAGGCGCATGATGGCCTGAACGCGCGCTTGGCGCATGTGACGCTGGCCAAAGACGAGGCCGCCTATCGCGAACGGCTTGATTTTGAGTTGAAAGTCATTGGTGACATGGGTTTCCCCGGTTATTTCCTGATTGTGGCGGATTTTATCAAATGGGCGAAGGCGCAGAGCATTGCGGTTGGGCCCGGTCGTGGTTCGGGGGCGGGTTCGGTGGTGGCGTGGGCGTTGACCATTACCGACCTTGACCCGTTGCGGTTTGATTTGCTGTTCGAGCGATTTTTGAATCCTGAGCGCGTGTCGATGCCTGATTTTGATATTGATTTTTGCCAATCGCGCCGCGACGAGGTGATTTCCTATGTGCAGGAAAAATACGGTCGTGACCAAGTGGCGCAAATCATCACTTTTGGTAAGCTGCAGGCGCGCGCGGTGTTGCGCGATGTTGGGCGTGTGTTGCAAATGCCGTATGGGCAGGTTGACCGCCTGTGCAAGATGGTGCCGAATAATCCCGCCAATCCGGTGACGCTGACCGAGGCGATTACCGCCGAGCCGCGCATGCAGGCCGAGCGCGACAGC
The DNA here is from genome assembly GCA_965221415.1 of Parvibaculaceae bacterium. Lineage (GTDB taxonomy): Bacteria > Pseudomonadota > Alphaproteobacteria > RS24 > RS24 > UBA8337. The sequence goes on along the minus strand of OZ244887.1, from coordinate 1,116,448 downwards.
GACCCACAAGTGGCCGAATTGATTGAGATTTGTCTGAAACTGGAAGGCCTCTATCGCCATGCCTCGACCCATGCGGCGGGTGTGGTTATCGGCGACCGTCCGTTGCAAGAATTGGTCGCGCTCTATCGCGACCCGAAATCGGACATGCCCGTCACGCAGTTCAATATGAAATGGGTGGAGAAGGCGGGGCTGGTGAAGTTCGATTTTCTCGGGCTGAAAACGCTAACCGTGTTGGAAAAGGCGGTCGAGCTATTGGCGGGCACGGGCGTTGAGGTCGATATGGCTGCGCTGCCGCTTGATGATGAAAAGACGTTCGAGCTTTTAGGGCGCGGCGACACGGTCGGGGTGTTTCAGCTTGAAAGCGCAGGTATGCGCGATGCGCTGCGCAAAATGAAGCCTGATAGTTTTACCGATATTATCGCGCTTGGGGCACTGTATCGTCCGGGGCCGATGGAGAATATCCCGACCTATATTGCGTGCAAAAAGGGCGAACAAGACCCCAATTATATGCACGATACGATTCAACCCATTTTGGAAGAAACCTATGGGGTGATAACTTACCAAGAGCAGGTGATGCAAATCGCGCAAACATTGGCGGGGTTTTCGCTCGGCGAGGCGGACTTGCTGCGCCGCGCTATGGGCAAGAAAATCAAGACGGAGATGGCGGCGCAAAAAAATCGCTTTATCGATGGTGCCATGGCACGCGATGTCACGCGCAATAAAGCGGCTGAAATCTTCGACCATATAGATAAGTTTGCGGGCTATGGGTTTAACAAAAGCCACGCGGCGGGTTACGCGCTGATTTCGTATCAAACGGCATGGTTGAAAGCCAATCATCCTGTGGCTTTTTATGCGGCTTCGATGTCGCTTGATTTCGAGCGCACCGACAAGCTGAATAGTTTTAAGCAAGACGCGGCCAAGCACGATATCGCGGTGTGTTCGCCAGATATGAATCGCTCGAACGCAGCGTTTTCGATTAAGGGCAATGAGATTTATTATGGGCTGGCGGCCATTCGCAATGTTGGCAGTCTGGCGATGCAAGCGGTGGTTGATGAGCGCGCGGCCAATGGGACGTTCAAAGATGTGTTTGATTTTGTGCGCCGCACAGCCGATATCGGGCTGAATAAGCGTCTGCTTGAGCATCTGATTGCGGCGGGCGCGCTCGATAGTTTTGAGCCAGACCGTGCCAAATTGATGAGCGGTATTGATATCCTGCTCGGCGAGGCGAGCATTGCGAAAAATGAAAAAGAGACGCAGCAGGATAATTTATTTGGCGAAGCGGATGTCAGCGAGAGCGTTGTTTTGCCACCCGCGCTTGCGCCGTGGTCGGCCATTGACCGATTGACGCATGAGTTTAATGCGCTTGGGATATTTTTGTCGGGGCATCCGCTTGATGATTATGAAAAGCCCTTGCAGCGCGCGCGGGTGACAAAATTCGAAGATTTGGAAACCCGCGTCGACAAAGAGGTGACGGTGGCGGGCGCGGTTATCAAAGTCGATGAGCGCAAGTCAAAAAGAGGCAATTCATTTGCCTCTATCACCATATCAGACCCGACGGGCGAGTTTGAGATGATTGCGTTTTCTGAAACGCTCGAGGCATCGCGCGAACATTTAGAAGTCGGCGCGTTGGTGGTCGCGACAGTGACGATTGACCGCGACGAGGCCGAGCTGCGATTGCTCGCGCAAGGGGTGCGCCCGATTGATGATGTGGCGATGAATAGCGAAGCGGGTTTGCGGATTTTTGTCGAACGCCCCGAAGCTTGCGCTGGCTTAAAAACACGGTTGGAAGGTGTCGAGCGCCCGCCGCATAAGACGGGCGGGGAGGTCTCGCTGATTATTATGAGCCCCGAGCGCGAGGTAGAAATGCGCCTGCCGCATAAATATGCCATCACGCCGCGCGTTTTGGGCGCGATTAAGGCTGTGCCGGGCGTTTTGCATATCGTCGAAGTCTAGTTTTACTTGTCTTTTTTACTTGTCAGGGCGCACGTAATTGCCTATACCACGCGCATTACTCACGCAGGGACTACCCTTTGTCCGGTGCTCTTCGTGTCGAACATGATGTTCGATGACACCCCTGCGGCGGATTAACGAGAGAAAGGAAGGCAACGCTATGGCTCTGCCCGATTATAATATGCGTCAATTGCTCGAAGCAGGCGTACACTTTGGTCACCAAACACACCGTTGGAACCCGAAAATGGCACCGTATATTTTCGGCGACCGTAACGGTATCCACGTTATGGATTTGTCAAAAACCGTGCCGATGCTGCATCAAGCCTTGGTGACGGTGAAAGACATTGTTGCTTCAGGTGGCCGCATTTTATTTGTTGGCACGAAGCGCCAAGCAGCCGAACCGATTGCACGCCATGCGAGTCAATGCGCGCAATATTACATGAACTCGCGTTGGCTCGGCGGTACGCTGACCAATTGGCAGACCATTTCGAACTCAATCAAGCGTCTGCGCGAGTTGGAAAGCAAACTCGATGGCGATGATGCGGGCGGCTTGACCAAAAAAGAAATCCTCAACCTCACCCGCGAGCGCACCAAACTCGAGCGTGCCTTGGGCGGTATCAAAGAAATGGGCGGCGTTCCCGAACTGATGTTCGTCGTCGATACCAATAAAGAAGCCATCGCGATTGCCGAAGCCAAGACGCTCGGTATTCCTGTGATTGCTGTGGTCGATAGTAATTGCGACCCAGATTCGATTGATTTTCCAATCCCCGGCAATGATGACGCATCGCGTGCGATTGAGCTGTATTGCGATTTAATCTCGAAAGCCGTGATTGCGGGCATCGAAGAAAGCAGCGCCTCTTCGGGTATTGATACGGGCGCGATGGCAGAGCCGATTGCCGAGCCTACGCTTGCAGAAGCAGCTCCCGTCGAGGAAGAATCCCCTGCTGAGGAAGAAGCTCCTGCTGAAGAGGAAGCCCCTGCCGAGGAAGAGGCGCCTACCGAAGAAAAAGCCGAAGAAGAAGCCGAAGATAAAACCGACGCGTAACCCCCATTTGAATGAGGAGACCCCCATGAGCGAAATTACAGCAAGCATGGTTAAAGAGCTGCGCGAAACGTCAGGCGCAGGCATGATGGATTGCAAAACCGCGTTGCAAGAAAACGATGGCGACATCGCGGCCGCGGTTGATTGGCTGCGCACAAAAGGTCTGGCGAAAGCGGCGAAAAAATCTGGCCGCGTCGCGGCAGAGGGCTTGGTCGGCGTGGCATCGAGTGGCACATCTGGCGCGGTCGTCGAGGTAAACTCAGAAACCGATTTTGTGGCGCGTAACGAGATTTTTCAATCAATGGTGAGCGACATTGCGAGCGTTGCGTTGGCTTCGGCTGATTATGAGGCGTTGGTGGCGGCGGATTATCCGAATGTCGGAAAATCTGTCGAGGCGCATGTGACCGAAATGGTCGGCACGATTGGCGAGAATATGAGTGTGCGCCGTTCGCAAAAGCTGACGGTCGAAAATGGTGTTGTCGCGAGTTATATTCACGGCGCGGTGGTCGATGGGTTGGGCAAAATTGGTGTGTTGGTCGCGTTGGAATCAACGGGCGATGCCACCAAGCTAGAGGCGCTTGGTCGCCAAATTGCGATGCATGTGGCTGCGACCAGTCCGTTGGCGGCGCATATCGAAGACCTCGACGAGAACGACATCGAGCGCGAACGCGCCGTATTGATTGCCGAAGCCAAAGAAAGCGGTAAGCCAGACGATATTATTGGCAAAATGGTCGAAGGCCGCTTGCGCAAATTCTACGAAGAAGTGGTACTGACGAGCCAAGTGTTCGTCATTGATGGCGAAACGCGCATTTCGAAAGTTTTGGAAGACGCAGGCGATGATGTCGGTGCGCCTATCGCGCTTAAAGGCTTTGTTCGTTTCGAACTCGGCGAGGGGGTCGATAAGGGCGAAGAAGCTGATTTTGCAGCCGAGGTGGCGGCCGCCGTTAGCGGTAGTTAATATCGAATCGCGCCATAATCGCCATAGGATGAGGGGTGCGGATGTCCACGAAATCAAGATTTGAGCGCGTTTTGCTGAAAGTATCTGGCGAGGCTCTTATGGGCGACGACCAGTTCGGCATAAATGTCTCAACCGTTGACCGCATCGCGCGCGAAGTGAAAGAAGCCCAAGCCCAAGGCGCTGAAGTCTGTATGGTGATTGGCGGCGGCAATATTTTTCGCGGTCTCACGGGGGCTGCCGATGGCATGGACCGCTCATCGGCTGATTATATGGGGATGCTGGCGACCATTATGAATGCGCTTGCGATGCAAAATGGACTGGAACGCCAAGGGGTGCAGACCCGTGTTTTGTCGGCGATTCCGATGGCCACCGTTTGCGAGCCTTATGTCAGACGCCGTGCGATGCGGCATATGGAAAAGGGGCGCGTGGTGATTTTCGCCGCCGGCACAGGAAATCCTTTCTTCACGACCGATACGGCGGCGGCCTTGCGGGCGGCTGAGATGAATTGCGATGCGCTGATGAAAGGCACGAATGTCGATGGTGTCTATTCTGCCGACCCGAAAACCAATCCAGATGCGACGCGCTTCGATACGTTAAGCTATATGGATGTTCTGTCGAAAGATTTGAGGGTGATGGACGCATCGGCGGTTTCATTGTCGCGCGAAAACAATATTCCGATTATTGTATTTTCGATTCAAGACTCAGGGGCTTTCACACAAGTGTTGAAAGGTGAGGGCGCATGTACCATCGTACAAGATGAAGAAACAGGAAAGAGATAAAAATGAGCATTGATACAGATGATATTGGCCGCCGCATGGATGGTGCGGTTGCTTCGTTTAAAACTGATTTGGCAGGCTTGCGCACAGGGCGTGCCAGTGCGGCGCTGCTCGAGCCAGTTATGGTGGATGCTTATGGCCAGATGATGCCGATTGCGCAAGTCGGCACAATCTCTGTGCCAGAGCCGCGCATGTTGGCGGTGCAAGTGTGGGACAAAGGCCAAGTGGCGATGGTCGAAAAGGCTATCCGCGAGTCAAATCTTGGGCTGAACCCGATGACGGAAGGTCAAATGATACGCATTCCGCTGCCTGAACTAAACGAAGAGCGTCGCGAAGAATTGGTGAAAGTCGCGGGCAATTATGCCGAGCAAGCCCGCGTTGCGGTTCGCAATGTGCGCCGCGATGGTATGGATCAGATTAAAAAGGCTGAAAAAGATAATGATATCTCGCAAGACGACGCGAAGATTTATTCTGAAGAAGTGCAAGAATTGACCGATAAATTTATCAAAGTGGTCGACGAAACGCTGAGTACGAAAGAGGACGAAATCCGACAAGTTTGAGCGGAGGTAAATATCATGTCCAAGGCAGAGAACTTTTTTGACGCGCCCCCGCATGTCGCGATTGTTATGGACGGCAATGGTCGGTGGGCAGAGCAGCGTGGGTTAGCGCGCAAAGAAGGCCATCGCCGTGGCGTCGAAACCTTGCGCCAACTCGTGCGCGAGATTGGCGAGACAGGCATCAGCCATCTGACGGTGTTTTCTTTTTCAACGCAAAATTGGGGTCGCCCGCGCACCGAGGTTGATTTTTTGCTAGGGCTTTTGCAACGCTATATCGAAAGCGATTTGGCTGACCTTCATAAGCAGGGTGTGCGGGTGCGCGTTATGGGGCGGCGCGATAGTCTACCAGATAAAATCTGCCAGCTTATCGACCACGCCGAAACGCTAACGGCGAATAATGCGAGGCTCTATTTGCAAATTGCGTTTAATTATGGTGGCCGCGAGGAGATTGCCGATGCGGCGGCGCGATTGGCGCAGCGTGCAGCGGCGGGGACGCTCGACCCTGTATCGATTACGCCCGATGTGTTGGATTCCGAAATGCTGACGGCGGGGTTGCCTGACCCAGATTTGATTATCCGCACCAGTGGTGAATATCGGCTGAGCAATTTTTTGCTTTGGCAAAGTGCCTATACTGAGTTCTACTTTACCGATGTGCTGTGGCCAGATTTTGACAGTGCGGAATTGGCGCGGGCGCTCGATTTTTATGCGCGGCGGGAGCGACGCTTCGGTCTTATTGACGAGCAAGTTGGCGACCTCGAATAGGGGGAGAAAATGACAGACGACGTGACCCCACGATTTGAGGGCTTATGGCAGCGTGTGCAATCGGCGCTCATCTTACTCCCTTTTGTTATCGCGCCAGTTATTCTTGGCGGATGGTGGTTCACTGGCTTGCTGGTGGTTGTCGGATATATCATGGCGCGTGAATGGGGCGCGCTGTTGCAAGCACCTGCGCGCGATGGATATGTGTTGGCGGGGTTGGTCATTTGGGTGCTGTTGCTCGGCGGCGCACAAGGGGCAGCGCAAGCGATGGCGCTGCTGGCGGTGTTGGTATTGGCAACGGCAAGCGTCGCATTATGGCGCGGCACACGATTATCACCACTCACGGGCGGGCTTGTTTACGTTGCGCTGCCTCTGGCCGCGGCGCAATTATTCCGCGCCGATGCGCTCGGCGTGTTTATTCTGGGCTATGTGTTGGTGTCGGTCTGGGCGGTTGATATATTTGCGCTGTTTTCGGGAAAGCTCATTGGCGGCCCGCGCCTTGCGCCAGTGATTTCGCCAAACAAAACATGGGCTGGCATGGTGGGCGCGATGGTGGGGGCGACTATCGCCGCGCTCTTAACTGTCTTGAGTGTCGGCGTGTTCGGTTTCGGACAGCTCGACGTGGTGGCATTGGTTATCATGGCACCGATATTGGCCGTTTTTGCCCAAGGGGCAGACTTGTTTGAAAGCGCCATAAAACGAAAATACGACATGAAAGATTCAGGCACGATTATCCCCGGCCATGGCGGCTTGCTCGACCGCGTCGACGGGTTGATTGGTGTATTATTGGGGCTACTGGGCGTTGTGGCGGTGCGCGGCGGCTCTGTCTCGCAAGCTATTTGGGTTTGGTAATGTCACGCAGTTTGGCGATTTTTGGTGCCACAGGCACGATTGGTGATAATGCGCTCGATTTGGTCGACCAGCATGCAGCGCAGTTTGACGTTTGCGTGCTGACGGCGCACCAGAACACCGACAAGTTGGTGGCGTTGGCGCAAAAATACAATCCTGATATTTTGGTTATCGGCACAGAAGAAGGGCGCACGGATTTATGCGCGAAACTGCCCGCGTTTAAAGGCGATATTCTGGTTGGCGAAGCGGGGCTCTTGCAAGCTGCGGGTCACAAGGTCGATGTCGCGGTCATGGCGATTGTCGGCTTTGCGGGACTGGCGCCCTCAATGGTGTGTGCAGCGCAAGGCGGCGTGTTGGCACTCGCCAATAAAGAGGCGCTGGTTGCGGCAGGACCATTGCTCATCAAGACGGCGCAACATCACGCGACAATCGTGTTGCCCGTGGATAGCGAACACAATGCGATTTATCAGCTTCTGCAAACGCAAGATAAAAACACGGCGGTTGAGAAAATTGTTCTGACGGCTTCGGGTGGGCCGTTTCGGCAAATGACGCTTGATGACATGGCGCATGTCACGCCTGCGCAAGCGGTCGCGCATCCAAATTGGAATATGGGCGCGAAGATTTCCGTTGATAGCGCGACCCTGATGAATAAGGGGTTGGAGTTAATCGAAGCGCATTATTTGTTCGATGTCGCGCCGTCGCAGCTTGATGTGTTGGTGCATCCGCAGTCGATTGTGCATGGCCTTGTTTATTACCATGATGGCAGCGTGTTAGCGCAAAAAGGCTATCCTGATATGCGCGTGCCACTGGCTTATTGCATGGCGTATCCTGAGCGTATCGCGACGGGTGTTGCGTCGCTTGATTTGGCAGCGCAGGGGCGGCTCGATTTTGAAGCGGCTGACCGTACGCGATTTGGCTGTCTTGGCTTGGCGGAAGCTACGATGCAGACGGGTGGATGCGCTCCAACGGCCTTAAATGCTGCCAATGAAATCGCTGTGCAGGCGTTTCTCGATAAGCAAATTGGCTTTCTTGATATTGCGCCGCTTATCGATACGGTGTTGCAGAGATTCAACACAGGCGCATGCGATACGTTGGAGGCCATTATGGAAACCGATAGAAAGGCGCGCGAATTGGCTGCGATGAGCCTAAAAAGCTAGGCTTTATTTTGCCGCAATCTTGGGGCAATATACGGGCAATCAATGAAGGAGTTTCACGTGGACACCATAAGTTATCTGTATAGTGCATTGGGGCTGAGTTATATCGTGCCGTTTTTGTTTGTGCTGACCATCGTTGTTTTTTTCCATGAATTGGGTCACTTCTATGCGGCGCGGCGGTGCGGCGTGACGGTCGAGGTGTTTTCGATTGGCTTTGGACGCGCGATGACGAGTTGGTATGACAAGCACGGCACGCAGTGGAAAATCGGATGGTTGCCGCTCGGCGGGTATGTCAAGTTTATGGGCGACGAAAACGAAGCGAGTGTGCCAAATCACGAAAAGTTAGAAAAGCTCGATGATGCGGCGCGTGCGGGCACGTTGTTTTATAAGCCGCTTTGGCAACGCACCATCGTTGTGGCGGCGGGACCGGTGGCTAATTTCATTTTGGCGATTGTTATTTTTGCCGCGCTTTACACATTTTTTGGCCAGCGTGTCACCGAGCCGATTGTCGGGATGGTCAGCGAAAACAGCGCGGCTGAACGCGCTGGTATGCAGCACGGCGATTTAATAACCGCGATTGACGATAAAAAAATCACGACTTTTTCCGAAGTGCGCCGCCTCGTGACGGTGAACGCGTCTGTGCCACTGGATTTCACAATTCTGCGCGATGGCAGAACCTTGGTGTTGAATGCTATTCCTGACCGCGTGTTGGAGCGCGACCGCTTCGGCAATGAATATTATCTTGGTCGCCTTGGTGTGACGGTTGATGCGACCGAAGAAAGCGTGCGCCATGTGCGCTATAATCCCATCGTCGCCTTATGGATGGGGGTTGAGGAAAGCTATTTCATCGTCGAGCAGACTTTTGTTGTTCTGGGGCGCATTATTATGGGGCGCGAAAGTGCCGACACGCTCGGTGGGCCTATTCGGATTGCGCAATTATCGGGTCAGACCGCGACGTTAGGGCTGGTCGCGCTTCTCAATCTGACGGCGGTGTTATCGGTCAGTATCGGGCTTATCAATCTGTTCCCCGTGCCAATGCTCGATGGCGGCCATTTGGTGTTTTATGCTTACGAAGCCGTCGTTGGAAAACCAATGCCTGAAAAAGTGCAAGACGCTGGTATGCGAATTGGGCTAACTATGGTGGTATTATTATTTGTCTTTGTCACATGGAACGACCTCTCCCGCCTACTTAGCTGACTAGAACTGGATGCATAAATTGAATTTCCTTCGCTTTTGTTTGGTTGGGCTTGCTAGCCTTATTGGTGCTGCCAGTTATGCGCCGCCTGCGGTGGCCGAAATTGGCCAGCGCATCGCGTTTATTCGCGTTGAGGGTACGCAGCGCGTCGAGCAAGAAACGGTGCTGGCCTATATGGTCGTGCGCGAGGGCGTGATTGATAAGGCTGATTTGGTTGACCAGTCGGTGAAAACGCTTTTTTCTTCTGGGCTGTTTGCCGATGTTACCATTCGCCGCGAAGACGATGGATTGATTGTCACGGTCATCGAAAACCCGATTGTCAATCGCGTGAGTTTTGAAGGCAATAGCGCGATTAATGACGATAGCCTAAGCGCCGAGGTCGGGCTATCGGCGCGCCAGATTTACACCCGCGCTAAAGTGCAAGACGATGTCGAACGTTTCATCGAGCTTTATCGGCGCTCGGGTCGGTTTGCTGCGCGCATCGAACCGAAAGTCATTCAATTGCCGCAAAATCGGGTTGATTTGATTTTCGAAATTAATGAAGGGCCAACGACAGGTATTCGCGCGATTAATATTATCGGCAATCGCGAGTTTTCTGACAGCGAGCTAAATGACGTTATTGTCACCCGCGAGAGTCGGTGGTGGCGGCTTTTCTCGTCGACAGATAATTATGACCCCGACCGCGTCGCCTATGATAGCGAGCTTCTGCGTCGGTTTTATTTGTCCAAGGGCTTTGCTGATTTTCGGGTCGTGGCGACAAATGCCGAGCTGACCCGCGATGGCGAAGAGTTCTTCCTCAGCTATCATATTGATGAGGGCGTGCTTTATACTTTTGGCGATGCGCGTGTGTCGACCTCGCTGGACTCGGTTGATATTGTCGAATTGGAAGAGCTGATTGTCCATGAGGCAGGCAGTCGATATGACTCGCGCGATCTTGATGAGACGGTGGATGCGCTGATTAAAACGGTTGGCGAGCAAGGCTATGCTTTTGCCGATGTGCGTCCGCGTGTGCGTCGCGACCGTGAAAATCAAGTGGTTGTCGTTGAGTATGTCATTGAAGAAGGCGCGCGCATTTATGTGGAGCGCATCAACATTAATGGCAATACCCGCACGCAAGACGATGTTATTCGCCGCGAAATACGCCTGAGCGAAGGCGATGCGTTTAACAAAGTATTGCTGTCGCGCTCGGAGCGTAATATTCGCGCGCTTGGATTTTTTGGGGCTGTCGAGGTGACCGAAAACCCCGGTACGCAAGAAGACCAGACAATTATCGATGTTAATTTGCGCGAACAGCCAACCGGTGAGTTGAGCTTTGGGATTGGCTATTCATCGGCGGAAGATTTGACGACGAACCTTTCTGTTTCCGAGCGCAACCTGCTCGGGCGCGGGCAAAACTTGCGCGTGAGTCTGGGGCTGTCAAACCAAGTGCAACGTTATAATATTGGTTTCACTGAGCCGTATTTCTTAGGCCGCGATATTTCGGCAGGCTTCAATCTGTTTAACACAGACACGGAATATGAATTCCAAGACGGGCTTTCCACGACGGAGAGGGGTATCGGATTTTCGCTCGGCTTCCCGCTTTCAGAGGATGGACGGCTAGCCCTCTTCCTTAGTTTTTCGGAAGATGAATTGATTAATAGCTCAACCAGCGCGTCGGTTAATCCGGGCTATGTCGATTTCAAGCAGTCGATTGGGTATTACTATTCGATTGATAAGCGCAATGATGTTTTAGACCCAACGGATGGGTGGAGCGCGAGTTTTGGTCAAGATTTGGCCGGGCCATCGGGGGATGTATCGTTTTTGCGAACCACCGCGCAAGCCAATTTCTTTGACGAATTGGCCGAGGGTTGGGTTTTTCAAGCGAAGATGAATTTGGGGATTATCCATGATTATCGCGGCGGCATCATCAATTATAATGACCGCTTCTTCCGTGGTGGACGTGATTTCCGTGGGTTCGAGCGCGGCGGTTTGGGGCCACGAGATGTAAGTACTGGCTTTGCGTTGGGTGCTAATCGGTATCTTACGGGGTCGACACAAATATCGCTGCCGCTTGGGATTCCAAAAGAAATCGGCATGAAGGCAAATGCGTTTGTCGATTTTGGCATATTGGGCGAAACAGATGCCGTGCGCACAACCACGTCGGATATTAGAGACGATATGGCATTTCGTGCTACATATGGGTTGAGCGTCTCGTGGCGTTCGCCATTTGGGCCCGTGCGGTTTGACTTTGCGCGTCCAATCGCTAAAGAAGACTATGACGAAACGCGGTTTTTCCGCTTTACCATTGGCACCAGTTTTTAAAGGGGATGAAAGTGATTAAAAATATAATTCGGGGCGGCCTGATGGCTCTGGCTTTGAGCATAACACCGGCCATCGTAGCGGCTGAACCTGTCATTCTTGTCTTTGACCTTCAGCGCGCCATTTCTTTATCGAAAGCGGGCAAAAGCATGCAGAAGCAGGTTGAAGCACATGCAAGTAAAGCCCGTGAAAATGAAGCAGAGGCAGTGAAAGAACTGCAGGACGAGTTCAGTAAATTGCGTGAACAACAAAACTTAATCGCGCCAGAGGCTCTGCAAAGCAAAGCGAATGAAATTCGCACGAAAGAAGTTGAAATCCGACAATCATTGGCTGAAGCAGCGCAATCTATCGAGGCTGGTGGTCAAAAAGTGGCACAGCAAATCTTCAAAATCGCCGAAGAAGAACTGACCGCGATTTCCAAAGAACGCAAAGCGGATATTGTTTTGCAGCGTGCCGCAGTATTTTTTGCTAGCCCTTCTATTAATGTCACGGAAGAATTGGTTGCCCGCCTTGATAAACGTTTAAGCAAGGTCACGGTGACACCTGTCGTTTTGAAAAAAGCGGGTCAATAGGCTCATGGCCGACCCGCGCTTCTTTCAACGCGAGGGGCCGTTTACGGCGCATAGCCTTATTGAAAAAGCGGGTCTTTCTGGGGACTGCCCGAATGGCGATATAGAGCTGTCGGATATTGCCAGTTTAGATATGGCCAGCGCAGACATGCTGAGCTTTTTTTCTAATCCAAAATTGACCGACCAACTAGCCGCAAGCAAGGCAGGGGCAATTCTTATCAAGCAAGAACATGCCGCCCTTTGCCCCGACACATCTGTGCCGATTATCTGCGATGACCCCTATCTTGCGATGGCGCAGATAGGCCATATTTTCTATCCACTTGCAGCGATTGGCCGTCCCACAGCGGGCGATTTACAAGACGGGCATCTGGTGCATCCGAAAGCAAAGATTGGTGATAATGTGTCGATTGCGCCGTCGGCGGTTATCGGCCCATATGCAGAGATTGGCGATGGCTGCTCGATTGGCGTTGGCGCGGTTATCGGTCATGGCGTGACGATGGGGCGCGATTGCACGATTGGCGCAAATAGCTGTATCGCTTATGCGCTATTGGGCGACCGCGTGATTATTCAGGGCGGGGCGCAAATTGGCTCGGATGGTTTTGGGTTTGTCCCCAGCAGTGCGCATGTCAAAATCCCGCAATTGGGGCGGGTGATTTTGCAGGCCGATGTTGATGTCGGGAACAATTCAACGATTGACCGAGGCGCGCTTGCCGACACGGTGGTTGGCGAGGGCAGCAAAATCGATAATCTGGTGCATGTTGCGCATAATGTGCGCATCGGACGCCATTGTTTTATTGCTGGCACAACGGGCATTGCGGGAAGCGTCACGCTTGGTGACTATGTGCAAGTCGCAGGCGGGGTTGGCATTGCGGGGCATATCGAGATTGGTGATAGGTCTTTCATCGCGGCGCGGTCAAATGTGATGCGCTCGTTTCCGGCTGACAGTAAGATTTCTGGCATGCCGGGGCGACCATATGGCGAAGCCTATCGCGACCAAGCCTTTCTGCATCGTCTTCGCAAAGCCGCAGAACGCAGCAAAAAACAAGGCTAAATGCGCGTAACAAATCGTTACAATGGTTTATTTGAGAAATCTCATAACACAGCTTACATGTGCTGATATGAGTGACATTCACCCGACCGCGATACTAGATGACAGCGTAAAAATTGGTGCCAATGTAAAAATTGGTGCCTATTGCTGCGTGACGGGCAATGTCGAATTGGGCGATGATGTCGTGCTAGAATCCCATGTTGTTGTCACGGGCAATACAAAAATTGGCGCGCAAACGCATATTTATCCGTTCGCCTCGATTGGCCATATACCGCAAGACGCGAAATTTGATAATGAAGAAGTATTTCTCGAAATTGGCACGGGCAATTCTATTCGCGAGCATGTGACGATGAACCCCGGCACGGCTGGGGGCGGGGCATATACGCGGGTTGGAAATGATGGTTTGTTTATGATGGGCGCGCATGTCGCACATGATTGCATGGTCGGCGATAATGTTATTTTGGCCAATAATGCAACCTTGGGGGGGCATGTTACGGTCGGCGATTTTGCGATTGTGGGCGGCCTTGTCGGCGTGCATCAATTTTGCCGCATTGGGGCGCATGCCTTTATTGGCGCGGGTAGTCTGGTGATTGAGGATGTTATTCCGTTTGGCATGGCGATAGGCAATCGCGCCGTTTTATCGGGTATCAATGTGGTTGGTATGAAACGTCGCGATTTCCCCCGCGCAGAAATTAATGCCGCGCGCGGGTTTTACAAAAGTCTCGTGGCCGATGATAAAGCGCCGCTTATGTCGCGTCTGGAGAAACTCGCGCAAGACTATGCCGACAGCGCGTGTGGTCAACAGATTGCCGAATTCATGCGCGCCGACCAAAGTCGCGGATATTGTATTCCCAATAGCAGAAAATCAGATGAGTGAGACACCGCTCGGCGTGATTGCTGGAAACGGCTCTTTGCCTTTGCGAATTGTCGAGGCGCAAAGGGCTGCGGGGCGTGCGGTTTTCGTCGTTGCGCTGCAAGATGAGGCAGCGGTCATTTCTGATACCACGCTTCCCATCGGCCATTTAAAAGCCATCGCCGACGCGTTGATTGCGGCCAAGTGTCGTGAGATGGTGATTATTGGCGGCATCCAGCGTCCAAAACTCGAGGCGCTTGACTTTGATGAAGGAGGCGAATGGTTTCTCGAAAAAGTGATGGCCGACACGCATAATACGGGCGACGATAAATTGCTCAAATATGTGGTTGCCTATTTTGAATCGCGCGGATTGGAAGTCCATCCCGCTGAGCGCTATCTTGATGCGCTCACGGCGGCGGCGGGGTCGCAAACGACGCATCAGCATACAGCCCATCAGCGCGATATCGAGTGCGCGATTGAAGTGGCACGGGTGATTGGTGTGCAAGATATCGGCCAAAGCGTCGTTGTTGCCAATGGTCTCGTGCTGGCGGTTGAAGGGCCAGAGGGCACTGATGCCATGCTGGAACGCGTGCAGGCTTTGCCATCAGATTTGCGCGGCACGGCGGATGAAAAACGCGGTGTGCTGGCAAAATTACCAAAACCGCAGCAAGACCGTCGGGTTGATTTGCCAACTTTGGGATGCCGCACGATTGAACTGGCCGCGGCGGCGCATCTGGCGGGTGTCGTTTATGAGGCGGGCGGTGCGCTGTTCGACGATTTTGAAGCCGTGACGGCTCTGGCTGAATCGGCAGGCATTTTTCTCCTCGGTTTGGAGCCGACGCATTAATGGCGCAGAACATCATGATTGTTGTAGGCGAAACATCGGGCGATTTACTCGGTGCTGATTTGATGTCGGCGTTAAAGGCGCAAAACCCAGATGCCACGATAACTGGTGTGGGCGGTGCGCAAATGACGGCGCAGGGGTTGGTTTCGATTTTCCCGATGTCGGAAATCGCTGTCATGGGTCTCGTCGAGATTTTGCCGCGACTGCCCGCATTATTCAAATTGCTCGACCAGACAGTCGAGCATGCGCTCGCCACTGCGCCCGATGTCATGGTGCTTATCGATAGCCCTGAGTTTAATCATCGTCTGGCCAAACGCGTGAAAGCGAAGCGGCCTGACATACCTATTTTATGTTACACCGCGCCGCAAGTATGGGCGTGGCGCGCGGGGCGCACCAAAAAAATGAAAGCCTATTTTGATGCGGTGCTGGCTTTCTTGCCGTTTGAGCCAGATTTTTTTGCCGCGCATGATGGCCCGCCGTGCCATTTTGTTGGCCATCCGATTGTTGATAGATTGCAGGCATTGGAGCCATTGCCCGATTTTCGCCAGAAATATCAGCTGAAGAAAAACGACGTGCCACTGGTTGTTTTGCCCGGCAGTCGGCGCAATGAAGTAAAAGCGCTCATCCCTATATTTGCCGATGTGGTGCGTCGTCTCGATGGCCAGATTGAAAACCTGCGCCCGATTATTCCCTTAGTGCCGCATTTGGCCGACTGGGTGCGCGAGCAAACCGCGCAGTGGCCGTGCAATCCAATTTATGTCGAGGATGAAGCGGATAAGCAGGCGAGCTTTTATGCCGCGCGTGCGGCGTTGGGTGCCTCAGGGACGGTGACGATGGAGTTGGCCTTAGCGGGTTTGCCAAGCGTGGTGGGGTATAAGCTAGGTCTGGTCGGTGATTTTGTGATGCGCCTGCTCGCGACCCCAAGCGTGGTGTTGGTGAACCTCATTTTGGATGCGCCCATCATACCTGAGTTTTTGCAGTGGCGTTGCACGGCGGATTATATCACGCCGAAGCTTCAAACGATGATTGAGGATGATGCGGTCAATGCCGCGTATCGAAAGGCGCTATCGGCATTTCGCCCTGCGATGACCTATGAAGGCTACAAGCCAGCTGAACGCGCCGCCGCCTTAACCCTTGAAATGGCGCGAAAATAATTAGCGTTTGCTGATATCTTGATAGTCGCGTGGCGGCTCGCCGACATAGAGTTGGCGCGGGCGACCAATGCGTTGGCTTGGGTCTTCAATCATTTCATTCCACTGCGCAATCCAGCCGACAGTCCGCGCCAGCGCGAACAAAACAGTAAACATCGAGGTTGGGAAACCCATCGCTTTCAGCGTGATGCCAGAATAGAAATCGATATTTGGATAGAGTTTTTTCTCGACAAAATACGGGTCTTCGAGGGCGATTTTTTCAAGCCCCATCGCCACATCGAGCAGCGGGTCGTCTTTAATGCCCAAATCGGACAATACTTCGTGGCAGGTTTTTTGCATCACGCGGGCGCGGGGGTCGTAGTTTTTATACACACGATGCCCAAAGCCCATAAGGCGGAAAGGGTCGTCTTTATCTTTTGCTTTGGCGACATATTCTGGGATGCGGTCGACCGAGCCGATTTCGGCCAGCATATCGAGGGCGGCTTCATTGGCACCGCCATGGCTTGGCCCCCACAAACAGGCGATGCCCGCCGCCACGCAAGCAAACGGATTAGCACCCGATGACCCCGCCAGACGCACCGTTGAGGTCGAAGCGTTTTGCTCGTGGTCAGCGTGGAGAATAAAGATGCGGTCCATCGCGCGCGCCAGAACGGGGCTGACTTCCATTTCCTCGCACGGCACTGAAAAGCACATGTGCAGGAAGTTGGACGCGTAATCCAAATCATTGCGCGGGGCGACAAAAGGCTGCCCGACAGAATATTTATAAGCCATGGCGGCGATGGTTGGGATTTTCGCAATCAGCCGACGGCTCGCAATTCTGCGTTGTTCTTCGTCGGTAATATCGGTGCTGTCGTGATAGAAAGCCGACAGCGCGCCAACCACACCAACCATAATGGCCATCGGATGCGCATCGCTACGAAAGCCGTGAAAGAAACGGTTCATCTGTTCGTGCAGCATCGTGTGTCGGGTAATCGCCGTTTCGAACTCATCGAGCTGTGTCGCGTTTGGCAGGTCGCCATTGAGCAGCAAATAGCAGGTCTCAATGAAACTGCCTTTATCGGCTAATTGCTCGATTGGATAGCCTCGGTGCAGCAACACGCCTTCTTCGCCATCGATAAAGGTGATGGTGGATTTGCAGCTTGCGGTCGAGGTAAATCCGGGGTCATAGGTGAACTGGCCGCTTTGGCCGTAAAGCGCGGAGACATCGATAACGCTCGGCCCAACAGTGCCTTCATGGATTTCAAAGTCAAAGTCTTTGTCCAAGCTCGATAATTTAGCCTTGTCCAATTTACTCATGGCTGCTTCCCTTTTACATCAATTTTTGTTTTAAGTTAGCGGTGTGATAGCACAAAACTTGCCGTTTCGCTAGCTTTAGGCTGCGATTTACCCGATTTGGTCATTTATACGGCCAAGCGCCTCGTCTTTGCCGAGCAGCGCCAATACGTCAAAAATGCCCGGTGATTGGCTGTTTCCGACCAATACAGCCCGAAAAGCGGGGGCTAATTTGCCCATTTTGAGCGCGTTGGTGTCCATATAGTCTTTTATCAACGCCTCAAGCGTGGGGGCGTTCCACTCCGTCAAATCCGTCAGTTGCGCGTGTAAGGCGGTCAAATGCGGGCGGGTTTCATCATTCAGATGCTTTTGCAGCTTATCATCAATGTCAATCGGGCGCGTGGCTTTCAAAAAGGCGGCATCGGCCACCAAATCGCCGAGCCGTGACGCGCGCGCCTTCAATAGCGGCATTGCGGCCTGCACTTGTTCGGCAAACGGCGCGAGCGCGTCATCAAGAGCCAGAACGTGTTGGGTCAAGGCATCATCATCGCTCATGTTTAAATGCTGCGCGTTTACATAATCCAGCTTTTCCGTATCAAAACGGGCAGGAGCTTTGCCAACCGCGTCGAGCGAAAACCAGTCGATTAATTGCGCCGTGGTGAAAATTTCTTCATCGCCATGACTCCAGCCGAGCCGTGCCAGATAATTGCGCATGGCTTCGGGCAGATAGCCCATATCGCGATAGGCCTCGACACCGAGCGCGCCGTGGCGTTTGGATAATTTCGCCCCGTCGCTGCCATGGATAAGCGACATATGCGCAAATTGCGGCGCGTCCCAACCCAAGGCGGCATAAATCTGTGCCTGTCGCCCCGCATTGGTCAAATGGTCATCGCCCCGAATAATATGCGTGATGCCCATATCATGGTCATCGACCACCACCGACAACATATAAGTGGGGGTGGCATCAGAGCGCAGCAGAATAAGGTCATCAAATTGCGCATTGGCGAAAGTCACCGCGCCTTGAATAGCATCATCAATGATAGTGTCGCCAGATTGCGGCGCTTTGAAACGAATGACAAAAGGCGTGCCTTCGGGCGCATCGGCAGGGTCGCGGTCGCGCCATGTGCCGTCATAACGGGGCGCGCGACCATCGGCGCGTGCCGCTTCGCGCATCGCGTCAAGCTCGTCTGGCGTGCAGAAACATTTATACGCCTTGCCATCATCAAGCAGTTGATTGGCAAGCTCGGCATGGCGGGCGGCATTGGCGGTTTGAAAAATCGGCGGCGCATCAGCCTCGAGGCCAAGCCAATTCATGCCGTCGATAATCGCATCAATGGCTTGTTGGGTAGAGCGCGCGCGGTCGGTATCTTCAATGCGCAACAAAAACGTGCCGCCGTGATGGCGCGCAAACGCCCAGTTAAACAAAGCGGTGCGCGCCCCCCCAATATGCAAAAAGCCCGTCGGCGATGGGGCAAAGCGGGTGATAATCGTGTTTTGGTCGGGCATATTTGGTCTCTTTAGATTACGACGCTGTTTGGGTATGCTCATAGCACATATTCACCTTGTCCCATAGGGGGGCACCATGCGCCGAACGCACTTTTCTTTGTTTATTGTTAGCTTTGCTGTTGCGATGGCGGTGTTTTTTGGTTGGCCGAGTGAGCCGCCGATTTGGATAAGTCTGGCATTAGTTTTGGTGTCGTGCGCCGTGCTATATTTTGCGCGCCACCGCGATATGTATCGGCTGACGCAATTTGGCATGTGTCTGCTTATGTTTTCGCTGGGTTTTGCTTGGGCGCAAGCGCATACGCAGTGGCAGGCGCATATGACGGGCGCGCTTTATGTGCCGAACGGCAAACAAGAAGTCACCTTATCGGGCGTTATCGTTTGGGTCGAACCAACAGAGCGCAGCAGCATTATCGATTTGCAGCTGAGGGATGCGCATGAAAAATCTGTGCTGGTGCGCTTATACGGCAAGCTGGCGGCGACCACATATGTGAAGCCGGGCTGTGTGGGCACATTTCAAGCGCGTCTGAAACCATTATCCTTGCCGACTGTGTCGAGCGGCTATGACCCTCGATTTTCACCGTGGTTTTCTGGACGACGCGCGGTTGGTTTCGTGCGCGACATACAATCGGTTGATTGCACCGCACCCTTATTATGGTCTCACAGACTGGCGCGTTGGCGTTTATCATTGGCCGCGCATTTTCGCGATAGCATGTCAGAACAAGCAGGACCCGTCGCGGCGAGTCTGGTCACTGGCGTGCGCGGTGCTATTTCAAAACCTGTGCGTGATGCGTTTCGTCATAGCGGCTTAGCGCATATGTTAGCGATTTCAGGTCTGCACATGGCACTGTTTGCAGGCTCGGTTTATGCGGTGTTGCGATTTCTCGCAGCGCTTTGGCCAGCACTTGTGTTGCGTTACGATGTGCGCAAGCCCGCCGCGATGGCAGCACTGGTTGCGGCGACGGGTTATTTGGCTGTGTCGGGCGCGAGCATCGCGACCCAACGTGCTTATGTCATGTTGGCGATTTTGTTTCTCGCGATCCTTGTCGACCGACCCGCTGTGACCATGCGCAATGTGCTTTGGGCGGTTTTGATTGTGCTGCTGATACAACCACAAGCGATTGTTCAGGTTGGCTTTCAAATGAGTTTCGCAGCGGTGATGGCTTTGGTCGCGGTGTATGAAAGCTGGCGGCGGCGCGACCGTTTATTTATCCGCCTTGATGAAATGAGCCCGTGGCAGCGCACGTTTAGATTGGGCGCGCGCTATAGCTCGGCTTTATTCTTTACGAGTCTTATCGCTGGTTCTGTCACAGGGTTTATCGCGCTGACGCAATTTTACCAGATTGGCTCTTACTCGCTGTTTGCCAATTTATTTGCGATGCCGATATTTAGCTCGCTCATCATGCCAATGGCGCCGTTATCTTTACTGGTGCTGCCGTTCGGCGGTGATAGATTTGTGACACCGATTATGCAACTCGGCATCGAATATGTCGTTGGCGGCGCGCAATGGATAACCAGTTTTGATGGCGCGCTGTTGCGCGTCGGGGCAAGTCCCGATTGGCTGCTGCCAGTGGCGGGGTCTGGATTTGTCTTTTTGTGTTTGGTGCGCACAAAGTGGCGGTGGCTCGGCGTGATGCCCATTATTGTCGCGGCACTGTTTATCGGTCGCGCCGAGCGGCCACTCGCCTATTTTGTTGGCCGCGATATTATCATCGTGCAGCAAGCCGATGGCGGGTTGCAACGGCTGCGTCAACGCCGCCGCAATTATGAATTACAACGCATCGCGCGATTTCATGGGCGTTATACAGATGAAATAGGTGCGGCGAAAGAGTGCGCCGCAGGTTGTGACCTCATCGCAAAAGATGGAATAGCGGTTGCGTATCGGACGCGTGCCAAAGACGTGGCTGTTGCTTGCGAAACGGCTGATTTGGTCATCGCGCCATTTGCAACGAGTGAGTATCCGTGCAAAGCCCTGCTGATTGATGAAACAAAGCTACATTATGATGTGCCGATGCAAATCGTCATTGATGGCAATAGGCTTCGGATGAAAACCGCCGCACGCACACGGCTCTGGCAGAGGTAAATTAATATTTGCGGATGAGACCGACAAGGCGGCCTTGCACACGCACTTGGTCGGCGCGGAAGATACGCGTTTCATAAGCCTGATTAGCCGCTTCTAAAGCAATCATTTCGCCTTTGCGACGCAGCCGTTTGAGCGTGGCTTCGTGTCCTTCGACGAGGGCGACAACAATCTCGCCATTATCGGCTGTCACGCCGCTTTGTATGATGGCGGTGTCGCCATCGAAAATGCCGGCTTCAATCATCGAATCACCATGCACTTCGAGCGCATAATGTTCTCCTGAGCGCATCATTTCGACGGGAACAGAAATCTGGTTTATCTCTTCTTGCAGGGCTTCAATCGGTGTGCCCGCCGCGATGCGTCCCATAACAGAGACCGATACGGCGCGATTATCATTGGCGCTATTTGTCGGCATGGGCGCGGTGTGCGCACGGGGTGGGGCGGCGAGGCTCGACGACATGGTGTCGGGCAATTTGATGACCTCAAGCGCACGGGCGCGGTGCGCAAGGCGTTTGATGAAGCCGCGTTCCTCCAGTGCCGTGATAAGGCGGTGAATACCCGACTTGGAGCGCAGATTGAGTGCGTCTTTCATTTCATCAAAGCTGGGTGAAACACCCGTTTCTTTCAGCCGCTCATTGATGAATAGCAATAATTCATATTGTTTTTTTGTGAGCATGAGGTGTCTCCAAGATAGAACGAATCGCTAACTCTTTTGTTCTACTTTCATTCGCTTTTTGATACAAGGGGCATAATCGTAAAAAATTATGATTCGAGCAGATTTTTTGTGGCGCGTGCAATATCGGGCTGTCGCATCAGGCTTTCACCAACGAGAAAAGCCGACACGCCATCACCCATCAAGCTGTGTATATCGTCGCGATGGGCGATGCCGCTTTCGCTCACCAGCAAAATATCATCAGGAATATCCTGCATGAGTGTGCGCGTGGTCTCGAGCGTTGTCTCAAATGTCCGCAAATCGCGATTATTGATGCCGAGAAGCTTCGGTTTTAAGGCCAATGCGCGAGACAGATCTTGCGCATCATGCACTTCAAATAAACTATCCATACCGCTTTCGGTCGCAGCGGCATAAAGCTCGCTGGCTTGAGCGTCTGAAACCGCAGCGAGGATAATCAATATGGCATCCGCCCCCCAACTGCGCGCCTCGGCCACTTGATATGTGTCATACATGAAATCTTTTCGCAGCACGGGCAGGGCACATGCGGCGCGGGCGGCAATCAAAAACTCTGGCGCGCCTTGAAAACTTGGCGCGTCGGTCAGCACCGACAAGCAAGCCGCGCCTCCTTGTTGGTAGGCTTGGGCGATGAGCGGCGGGTTGAAGTCTTCGCGAATAAGGCCTTTGGACGGGCTAGCTTTTTTAATCTCACCAATGAGCGCAGGCTTATTTTGCGCTTGTTTATTTTGCAACGCTTTGATGAAACCGCGCGGTGCATCGGCAGCGATGGCTTCGTCGCGTATTTGCGATAATGGGCGCGCGGCTTTGGCAGCTGCGATTTCTTCCAGCTTATAGGCGGTGATGTGCGCCAGAATATCGGTCGGCTCAGAACTCATCCGTCGGCGAGCTCTTGCGATGTTTTTATCAGATTGGCAAGCACGCCGCGCGCGCCGCCATCGTCGATGGCAAGGGCTGCCATTTCGACCCCCTCGGTCAGATTATCCGCCTTATTGCAGACGATGAGCGCGGCGGCACTATTGAGCAATACGATGTCGCGATACGCGCCTGTTTCGCCTTCCATCAGAGCGCTCAAGGCGGCGGCGTTTTCTTGCGGTGTGCCGCCTTTTAAATCTTCGGGTTTGGCGCGCGGCAGCCCCGCATCTTCTGGGGTCACTTCGAGCATGGTTATTTTGTTTTTGCGCAAAGCGGCAATGGTGCTCGGGCCGGTCGTTGTCAACTCGTCCATGCCGTCTGACCCATGCACCACCCACGCCCGTTCCGAGCCGAGTTTTTTCAGCACTTCAGCAAGTGGCTTGACCCATTGCTTGTCGAAAACACCGAGCAATTGACGGTTCGCGCCCGCCGGATTTGACAGCGGCCCGAGCAGGTTGAAAATCGAGCGAAAGCCGAGTTCTTTGCGCACGGGCGCGACATGGCGCATGGCGGCGTGATGATTGGGGGCAAATAGAAATCCGATACCGACATCGTTAATGCATGTCTCGAGGGCGGCGGGCGATAAATTGAGATTGACCCCCAGTGCTTCTAAGACATCGGACGAGCCAGATTTAGATGTCTGCGCCAATGTGCCGTGCTTGGCGACATACGCGCCACATGCAGCGGCGACAATCGCCACGGCGGTTGAGATATTATAAGAGCCGCTGCCGTCGCCGCCCGTGCCGCATGTATCGAGGACATGCGTTGGGACTTTAACTTTTGTCGCATTGGCGCGCATCACCGAAACGCCCGCGGCAATCTCGTCGATGGTCTCGCCGCGCATCCGCAGGGCGGTGATGAAAGCCCCGATTTGCGACGGCGTCGCTTGGCCGTTTAATATGATATCGAAAGCCGATGTCGCCTCGGTTGTGCTGAGCTTTTTGCCTTCTTGTAGAATTGTTAATATTGGTTTTAAGGCATCCATTCTAAGGCTCCAAAATTGGCTGTTGCGGGACAAAGTTATGGGGTACGGAAAATCCAGAATGGGTTAAAAAATTGGCCAGTATTTTGTGACCATCCACCGACGCGATGCTCTCGGGGTGAAACTGCACGCCAAAAATCGGGCGGGTTTTGTGCTGCACCGCCATGATGGTGCCATTTTGTGTTTTGGCTGTCACGTTTAAACAATCGGGCATGCTGTCAGGCTCGATAACCAATGAGTGATAGCGTGTGGCACTTAGCGGGACGGGCAGGGTGTCGAACAAGCCTGTGCCATCATGTTCGATATGGCTTACCTTGCCGTGCATGATTTTATGGGCTTGCACAATCTTGCCGCCAAAGGCTTGCCCGATACATTGATGCCCCAAACAAACGCCAAATATCGGCATGTCATCGGGCGCAGCTTTTATCAAATCAAGACAAATGCCCGCTTGGTCAGGCGCACACGGCCCGGGCGATAAAATAAGCGCGCGGGGGGTGTCACCATCGGTGGTTAGCTCGGCTAAAATATCTGCGGCGGTGGCTTTATCATTGCGCACGACGTGGCAATCTGCCCCGAGGTCGCCGAGAAACTGCACCAAATTAAACGTAAAGCTATCATAATTGTCGATGAGCGTGAGCATTACGGACGGTTCTTTCTTTCATTGGCCAAGTCGAGTGCCACTTCGGCGGCACGGAACAAGGCGGTCGCTTTATTGACCGTTTCTTCATATTCATACTGCGGCGTGCTGTCATATACAACGCCGCCGCCCGCTTGGGCGTAAAGTTTACCATCTTTGACCACGGCGGTGCGCAAGGCGATGCAGGTGTCCATATCGCCATTGGCGGAAAAATAACCGACGCATCCAGCATAAATGCCGCGACGGTCGAGCTCCAACTCATCGATGATTTCCATGGCGCGGATTTTCGGCGCACCCGACACTGTGCCGGCCGGAAAGCCTGCCACCAGCGCGTCGATTTCATCGAGACCATCGCGCAATGTGCCCGTGACATCCGACACAATATGGATGAGGTGCGAGGTTTTTTGCAAACCAAAGGCGGTGTTGACTTTAACGCTGCCGATTTCAGCCACCCGACCGACATCATTGCGTCCGAGGTCGAGCAGCATGAGATGTTCGGCGCGTTCTTTTTCGTCCTGCAATAAGTCCGCGCTGATGTCTGCGTCTTCGGCTAGATTAACGCCCCGTTTTCGGGTGCCTGCAATGGGGCGAATATTGACCGTGCGATTCTGCACGCCGACCAATACTTCGGGGCTAGAGCCTACCACCGCGAAGTCCCGCATATTGAGATAAAATAAATATGGCGATGGGTTAATCCGCCGCAGGGCGCGGTATAAATCGAACGGCGGCAACTCAAAATCAATATGGAAGCGTTGGCTCAACACCACCTGAAAAACATCGCCCGCTTCGATATAGGCTTTGGCTTTTTCAATCATCTCGAAATAAGCCTGCTGCGATATATTCGATTGCGGCGCATCGAACGGGTTGGGCGGTGTGAGACCCGTTGGCGGCAGAGGGGCGCGCAAGGTTTCGCCCGCCGCTTCCAAACGCGCAAGAGCTGCCTCATAAGCCGCCTCGGCATCTTTTTCATTTGGGCGGACGGGCGTTACTAGCTGTATCATATTGCGCACGCTATCAAACACCGCCATCATGGTGGGGCGCATGAATAAGCAATCGGGGACGTTCATCACATCTGGATTATTATTCGGTATGTCCTCCATATGGCGCACCATGTCATAGGCCATATAGCCAAACACCCCCGCCGACATCGGCGCGAGCGTCTCTGGGATATCAAGGCGCGACTCGGCCAGCACAGCGCGTAGTGCATCAAGCGGTGCGCCCGCCATCGGGGTAAAGCTATCGAGGTCAGAGAGGCCATCACGGTTTACCTCAGCTTGCCCATCGCGCACCCGAAACAGCAAATCAGGCGACAGCCCAATCATCGAATAACGTCCGCGAATATCGCCGTCTTCGACCGACTCCAAAAGAAACGAAAAGGGCTCTTCCTCGGCGAGTTTCAAAAAAGCGGCAACCGGTGTTTCCAAATCGGCAATCAGTTCAGACCAGACAAGCTGCGGCTTGCCGTCTTGATAAGTGGCGCAAAAAATATCGCGTTCAGGCGTGACGCCACTCATCGCGAAACCAGCTCGTTGGTCGCACGTTCGAGATTGGCCTGATTGATATGCACCCCATAATGCGCCTGCAGACTGCGGACGAATTGATTGGCAAGGTCGAGGTGATATTTGCGCTTCTCGCCGTTGAAAATCAAATCTTTCGCTTCGCCGTCTTTGATTTCGGCGGGGATGACTTTATCGACCTGCATGACGATAATCTCGCCGCTAAAGCCGACATTCGCCCACGCGAACCTGCCCGCCTCGGTCGAGAAGAGCTGCGCGACCGCGGCATCGGAAAACGTGTCATTGCTGACTTGGCGCGTCATTGGCTCGGAGACTAAGGGCGCGCGCTTAAAGCCTTTGGTCGCGGCTTTGAAGCTGTTGGTCGCATTGCCTTGCTTGACGATATGCGTCGCCAGTGCTTCCAAAAGCTTGGTGCGCTCGGCGACTTGCCACTGCGCCATCACTTCGTCGCGTATGTCAGCCAAGGGCGGCACTTTCGATGGCGTAATGGCGGTCAGACGCAACCAGACATAGCTGCCATCGTCCATTTCAATCAGCGGGATTTCTTCATCCACCGCACTGGCAAAGAGGCGCGGGGTGATATTGTCATAGCGCGTGAGCAATTCGGGCGTCTCGCCATTTGCGGTTTTGCCATCGGCGTCAATCGTGTTGATTTCAATCAGGTCGAGGTCGAAGCGTTGGCTGACAGACTCCAATGTTTCGCCGCCCGCGAGTTCGTCCTCGACGGTCTCGGAAAAAGCCAGCATATCTTCCAGTGCGCGTTCATAGACAATGCGGCGGCGCAATTCCGCCGCGACCGCCTCAATCGGCAAGGTTGACCCCGCGACAATATCGCGTATGCGCAGCACCACGAACCCCAAAGGTCCCTCGATAATCTCGCTGATTTCGCCTTTGTCCATCGCGAAGGCGCGTTCGGCCAAATCGGCAGAAATCAATTCGCCGCGCTCGAGCGTGCCGAGGTCGGTATTGTCGAGCGATTGGCCAACGGCGATGACGATTTCGGCAAAGCTTGCCTTGGCGGCGAGCAGCTGTCGTACCGTTTCGACTTCTTCATCCTCGCCCAGAACCAATTGGTCGATGGCGCGCTTTTCGGGGATGGAATAGGCATCGAGCGATAATTCATATTCTTCGCGCAATGTGGCTTGGTCGATAGAAATCAGCTCGGCAAAACGCGCAGGCGATATCGCCAAGGCCTGCGCCGAACGCTTTTCAGGGTCGGCAAATCGCAGCTTGGTCTGGCCGAAGAAAGTTTCCAACTCCTCATCGGTCGGGTCGCCGACAGCGTCGGTTTCATCCAAAGTGAGAACCATATATCGTGCCACGCGACGCTCAAGAAAATATGCGTATAGGCTGTTAATCAGCAATTTTGGCATCAGCCCACGGTCGAAACTGGCGGCGCTGAGTTGCTCAAGCACATGAAAGCGGCGTTGGTCTTCAACGAATAGTTTTTCGGTCAAGCCGTTTTGCTGCAGCACATTGCGGAACGTTGGCTCGTCAAACGTGCCGTTCAGCCCTGCGAAATTCGCATCATTGACGATGCCCTCGGCGATGGCCGCATCGGAATAGCCGAGACCTAACTCATCGGCGGCTTCGTGCAGTGCCGCACTGCCGAGCATATTGATAAGCACTTGTCGCTCGAGGCCTAGATTCCGCGCTTCGGCGACCGATAGCGGCGCGCCGAGTTGCTGCGCAAGGGTCTGCGTGCGTTGCAAATAGCGGATTTGATATTCCGCGCGTTCGATTTTCTGATTGCCGACCGTGGCTATCTCGGCGTTAGAGAATCCGGTGAACGTATCGGCGATACCCCACAGGCCAAAGGCAATAACGAGCAGGCCAATCAGAAGAATACCGAGGACGCCGCTGGCTTTCGAACGCAGAAAATTAAGCATGGGAATAGTCTCTTTATTGATGAAGTCTGGCGTGTATCATAGTGCGCCGCAAGCAGGCTGTAAATGGTGACAATAAACCGCGAACAGGCTAAACAAACAGCAGATATAAAGGAGTCTATTATGCCCTCACCAAAACGAGCTGTTACCGTGAAGCCCCTTGTCGCGGGTAATTGGAAAATGAATGGCACCAAAAAAGAGTTGGCCGAGATACGCGCATTGGCAAGGGCGCTGTCTAAAAATAAAGCCAAATGTGATGTCATGGTGTGTCCGCCCGCGACGCTGCTGTCGCGTATACCCACTATTATGTCTAGCTTGAAGCCCAAGCCGATACTCTTGGGCGGGCAGGATTGTCACGCCAATCTATCGGGGGCGCATACGGGGGATATCTCGGCGGCGCAGCTAAAAGATGCCGGTGCCAAAGCGGTGATTGTCGGCCATAGCGAGCGACGCGCTGACTATGGCGAAACCGATAAAATGGTCAAGTCCAAGGTCGAAGCGGCGCATAAAGCGGGGCTGATGGCGATTATGTGCGTTGGCGAAAGTGCTAAACAGCGCAGAGCGGGCGAAACGCTGAAAGTGGTGCAAGCGCAGCTGCGTGGCTCATTGCCGAATAAATGCACCGCAAAAAATACGGTGGTGGCGTATGAACCCGTCTGGGCGATTGGCTCTGGCGCAACACCGACGCCCGCGCAAATCGAAGAAGTACACACGGCATTGCGAAAAGCTCTGGTGCGCCGTTTTGGCGATGAGGGCGCGAAGATGCGCATTTTATATGGCGGCTCGGTAAAACCCGCCAATGCGAAAAAGCTGATGGCCGTGCCGCATGTCAACGGCGCGTTGGTTGGCGGGGCAAGCCTGAAAGCGAAAAGCTTTCTCGGTATTATCAAGGCGTATGCGTGAGGCATTGCGGGCTTCCCATTGTCAGCCAAACACGCTATACCGCCCCGTAATGAGTTTAGGAGAGAAGCATGACTACCGTTCTTTTGGTTGTTCATTTGATGGTCGCACTGGCGATGATTGTTCTGGTGCTGTTGCAACGCTCTGAAGGCGGCGCGTTGGGCATTGGCGGCGGCGGTGGCGGCGATGGCATGATGAGCGCGCGCGGTCTCGGCAATGCGCTGACCCGTGCGACGGCGATTTTGGCGGGCATATTTTTTCTCACATCGATTGCGCTGACAGTGGTCGGCACGACGCAAAATCGGGCATCGGTTTTGGATGGCGTGGTCGACCCGAATGGCCGAACGCCAGGTGGCGTGCTTGCCCCTGCGCCTATTCTGCCCGATTTGGATTTGCCAACACCCGAATAATAAAACATCTGTGCGCAAGTGAATGATTCGCACACGCGCGACTCATTTTCGACTCGCGCGAATCGTTTTGTTTATTTAAGTTGAACACCCATGGTGCGATATATCTTCATTACTGGCGGCGTGGTTTCCTCACTTGGTAAAGGGCTTGCATCCGCAGCATTGGGGGCTTTGCTTCAGGCGCGCGGTTATAAGGTGCGTTTGCGAAAACTCGACCCCTATCTCAATGTCGACCCCGGCACGATGTCACCCTATCAGCACGGCGAAGTCTATGTGACCGATGATGGCGCAGAGACCGACCTCGACCTCGGCCATTATGAACGGTTTACGGGTGTGCCTGCCTCGCGCGGTGATAACGTCACGACAGGGCAGTTGTATCGCGATATTCTTGCGAAAGAACGGCGCGGCGATTATCTCGGTGGCACGGTGCAGGTTATTCCGCATGTGACCGACGCGATTAAAAATTTCATCCAGACCGATGTCGACGATGTCGATTTTGTGCTGTGCGAGATTGGCGGCACGGTCGGTGATATCGAGGCTTTGCCGTTTTTTGAGGCCATTCGCCAGTTGAGTAATGATTTGGGGCGGGGTCAGTCGGTGTTTGTGCATCTCACGCTGCTGCCCTATATCCCCGCCGCCGGCGAAATGAAAACCAAGCCGACGCAGCATTCGGTAAAGGAGCTGCGCTCTATCGGTATTCAACCAGATATTTTGCTGTGTCGCTGCGACCGTCCGATTCCAGAAAGCGAGAAGCGTAAAATCGGGCTGTTTTGTAATGTGCCCGAAAGCGCGGTTATCGAAGCGCAGGATGTCGGCAGCATTTACGCCGTGCCGCATGCGTATCACCGCGAAGGGTTGGATACGCAGGTGCTATCGGCGTTTGGCATTGGCGATGCGCCCGCGCCCGATTTGAGCGTTTGGGATGATATTGTCGCCTCGGTGACGAAACCAGAGGGGGAAGTCACGATTGCCGTTGTGGGCAAATATACCGAGTTGAAAGATGCGTATAAATCGCTGATTGAGAGCCTCCAACATGGCGGCATTGATAATAATGTCGCGGTCAATCTTGAGTGGATGGACGCGCAGGTTTTTGAACAAGAAGATGCCGCCGTCTATCTCGAAAAGGTGAACGGTATTTTAGTGCCGGGCGGATTTGGCGAGCGTGGCGCTGAGGGCAAAATCGCCGCCGCTAATTTTGCGCGCACCCGCAATGTGCCGTATTTTGGCATCTGCTTTGGTATGCAAATGGCTGTGCTAGAGGCAGCCCGCAATATGGTCGGGATTCGCGATGCGACATCGAGCGAGTTTGGCCTGACGGGGACAAATATCGTTGGCCTGATGACGGAATGGGCGTCTGGCAATGTGCTTGAAAAGCGCGGCATTGATGGCGATTTGGGCGGCACGATGCGCCTTGGTGCATTTGAGGCGTATCTGAAACAAGGCAGTCGGGTTGAAGAGATTTATGGCACGCGGGTGATTTCTGAACGCCACCGTCATCGCTATGAAGTCAATATGGAATACCGCGACGCACTGGAAGCGGAAGGACTGATTTTCTCGGGCGTGTCGCCAGATGGTGTGCTGCCCGAAATTGTCGAAATAACCGACCATCCTTGGTATATTGGCGTACAATTTCACCCAGAGTTAAAATCGCGCCCGTTTGCGCCGCATCCGCTTTTCGGGTCATTTATTGAAGCGGCTCTCGCACAAAGTCGTTTGGTGTAGTAGGATTTGAAAATGGATATTCTCAGCTTAAAAGATTATGGCATCTCGATTGGCGATGGCGAAAAATTGGTCGTCATGGCGGGGCTGAACGTGTTGGAAGATGAAGGCTTGGCGCAGGAAGTCTGCGCGGAGCTGAAGGCGATTTGCGACAGTCTCGACGTGCCGTATATTTTTAAAGCCAGTTGGGACAAAGCCAATCGCTCGTCGGTAAAAAGCTATCGCGGTGTTGGGCTAGACGCAGGCCTTGCGATGCTCGCGGCGGTAAAAGCCAAGCACGGCGTTCCCATCGTGACGGATTTGCACGAGGCGCAGCAAGCCGAAGCCGTGGCGGATGTCGCCGAAGTGGTGCAAGTGCCTGCGTTTTTGGTGCGCCAAACCGATTTGGTGGTAGCGACGGCAAAAGCGGTGGCCAAGCGTGGCGGTTGGCTTCATGCGAAAAAGGCGCAATTTCTCGCGCCGTGGGATTGTGCTAACATTGTCTCGAAAGCGCGCGAGGCGGCACCCGATATTCAGCTTATCCTGTGCGATCGCGGCACGAGTTTTGGCTATAATAATCTTGTGGTCGATATGTTGGGGGTTGCTGAGATGAAAAAACTGGGGGTTCCAGTGACGATGGATGCGACCCATGCGGTGCAATTGCCCGGTGCTGACCCGCGTACCGAAGGGGCGAGTACGGGCGGGCGGCGTGATGGCGTTGCGGTATTGGCGAAAGCGGCTGTGGCGGCGGGGGCGAATGGCATATTCCTTGAGTTTCACCCGCGCCCCGATGAGGCATTATGCGATGCGCCAAGCTGCTTGCCGCTTGACGAAGCACGCGGGCTTCTCACCACATTAAAAGCGTTACACGCAGCCGTCCATTAGCGGCCACGATAGGGCGGCACGCCTTGGTCGGGAATAAAAAGACCTGTCGGTGGCTCGGTGCTTTGCCAAAAAACATCAATCGGAATACCGCCGCGCGGATACCAATAGCCACCAATGCGCAGCCATTTTGGTTGCATACACGCGATGAGCCGCTTGGCGACCATCAGCGTGCAATCCTCGTGGAAAGCCCCATGATTGCGAAAGCTCGCCATAAACAGCTTAAAGCTTTTGCTCTCAACCAAATAGGCGTCCGGCACATAATCAATCACGAGATGCGCGAAATCGGGCTGACCCGTCACGGGGCAAATTGAGGTGAACTCAGGCACGGCGAAACGCGCCACATAATCGACATCGCGATGCGGGTTCGCCACAGCATCGAGCACCGCCTCGTCGGGACTGGCGGGCAGGGCGGTTTGTTGACCGAGCATGGTCGTGCCTTTTGTGTCGCTGGGTTTAGTGGACATGTTGGCTTCCTTGATACAGGCATGATTGACCGAGGCTATCGCGGAACACTTCGACGGCGCAAATCTGTGGCAGATGCGCCTGCAAGCTCTGCCAAATCCACAGGCACAGATTTTCCAATGTCGGTTGCTCTAGCCCGTCGATTTCGTTGAGCATTTGATGGTCGAGGCGGGTGCGTAAATCGTCGAGCAGATTGCCCATTTCTTCTAGGTCAACAATTTGTCCATTTGCATCGGGCAGGCCTTCGACAGTCACGCGCGCGCGAAAGCTATGCCCATGCACACGCGTATTGGCGTGGCCTGTCGGATAATGACCGAGGCTGTGGGCAGCATCAAAAGTGAACTCGCGCGATAATTTCATGCCCCGCTTATGCCCGATTAGATGAATCTGGTCAATTCTGCTTAATCAAGCCCGACGATTTTATGCGTCTGCAAACTCAGCCGCCATTGCGGATGCTGCAAGCAATAGGCAATGGCAGCTTGGATATTATGCCAACTTGTTTCAGCCTCGCCTGTGTCTAGGGGCTGCAAATAAAAATGCTCAAAATCCATCTCGGCGAATTGGTCGGGCGATAAATCATCCTGCGGATAGACAAATTTCAGCTCGTGTCCCCGCGTCTGTTTGAGCGTCGATTGCGGCTTGGGGCTGACGCAAATCCAGTCAACGCCTTGCGGCACATCGAGCGTGCCATTGGTCTCAATCGCACATTCAAAACCTTTGGCGGCCAAAGCTTCGAGCAGAGGCGTATTGAGTTGCAGGCACGGCTCGCCGCCGGTGAACACAACATAGGCATCCGCGCCCACGGGGTCTTCTGGCCATAGAGCAAAAATCGCGTCGGCTAAACTGTCTGCATCGGCAAACTTGCCACCGTTCTGGCCATCTGTGCCGACAAAATCAGTATCGCAAAATGTGCATTGCGCCGTGGCGCGGTCGCGCTCGAGGCCTGACCAGAGGTTGCATCCCGCAAACCGACAAAATACCGCAGGCCGTCCGCTTTGTGCGCCTTCGCCTTGCAGGGTGAAAAACATTTCCTTCACGCTATAGGTCACTTTATGGGTCATTGGGGGGCGCTCCATTTTTTATAGCCCGCCGCGCGCAACGCGCAAGCTGGGCAGTCGCCACACCCATATCCCCATGGATGCTTGTGCGAACGCTCGCCTCGATAGCATGTATGGCTGTGTTCAATGGTCAGGTCAATCAAAGCATCGCCGCCCAACTGATGCGCCAACGCCCATGTCCCCGCCTTGTCGATATTCATCAGGGGGGTGTCGATGGTGATGTCAGCCTCCATGCCGAGGCGAAGGGCGGTCGCGAGCGCGTCTAATGTGTCGCGGCGGCAATCGGGATAGCCAGAATAATCGGTCTCGCACATGCCGCCGACCAGTACGTCGAGTCCGCGTCGATACGCCAAGGCCGCGCCATAAGTCAGAAACAATAAATTGCGGCCGGGGACAAAAGTCGAGGGCAAATTATTCTCGCGCATTTTTATCTCGCCACCCCCGATGAGCGCCGTGCCGCCAATCTCGGCCAGCGCGGGCAGGGTGAGCGTGTGGTCATCGCCGAGCCGCGCGCCCCAATCATCCATTTTGGCCATCTCGCGCCGCAGAGCATCGCGACACGTCAGCTCAATCTTGTGCGTCTGGCCATAATCAAACCCCAGCGTTTCGACATGGGTGAACTCGGCGAGCGCATAAGCGAGGCAAGCGGTCGAGTCCTGACCACCAGAAAACAAAACCAGTGCTGATTTTTGTGCTGTCATAACCGTCTTAGACCGAACTCTTGCGGTTACGTCAAGTTCTGCCAAGTTGCACAATCAATAAATTCGCGTTATGACAAGCGCAGAAAGCGAGGGCGCAATGACCGCCATTTTTGATATTATTGGACGCGAAATCCTCGATAGTCGCGGCAATCCAACCGTTGAGGTCGATGTGGTGCTAGAGGATGGTAGCTTTGGCCGTGCCGCCGTGCCATCGGGGGCATCGACGGGGCAGCATGAAGCCGTTGAGCTGCGCGATGGCGATAAAAAACGCTATCATGGCAAAGGCGTGCAAAACGCGGTCGATGCGGTGAATGGCGAGATTTTCTCCGCGCTTTGCGGATTTGACGCCATCGACCAGTTGCATATTGACCAAACCATGTTGATGCTCGACGGCACGGATAATAAAGCGCGCCTCGGTGCGAATGCGATTCTGGGTGTGTCGATGGCGATTGCCAAAGCGGCGGCGCAATCGCAGGACTTGCCTTTATGGCGTTATATTGGCGGTGCCAATGCGCGCACATTGCCGGTGCCGATGATGAATATCATCAATGGCGGGGCGCATGCTGACAATCCGATTGATGTGCAAGAGTTTATGATTATGCCCGTATCGGCGACCAGTTTCCGCGAGGCGGTGCGGATGGGCGCGGAAGTATTCCATACGCTCAAAGGTCTGTTAAGCGATGATGGGCTGTCGACGGGTGTGGGCGATGAGGGTGGTTTTGCGCCGAACATTGCCTCTACCGAAGACGCGCTTGGGTTCATCATGAAAGCGATTAAGAAGGCGGGCTATAAGGCGGGCGAAGATATTTATCTGGCACTTGATGCGGCTGCGACCGAGTTTCATAAAGGCAAGATGTATCATTTGGCGGGGGAAGGCAGGAAGCTCGATGTGGGTGAGCTGATTTACTATTGGGCCAGTTTATGCGACCGCTTCCCGATTATCTCGATTGAAGACGGCATGGGTGAAAATGATTGGCATGGCTGGAAGCTATTCACCGATATGCTTGGCGGCGATGTTCAACTGGTGGGCGATGATGTGTTCGCCACCAATCCAACGCGCCTCGCCGAGGGCATCGACAAGGGCGTGGCCAATTCTATTCTGGTCAAAGTCAACCAGATTGGCACTGTGTCAGAAACCATGCAGGCCGTCGAGATGGCGCATAAGGCGAGTTACACATCGGTTATGTCGCATCG
Organism: Parvibaculaceae bacterium; assembly: GCA_965221415.1. Classification (GTDB taxonomy): domain Bacteria; phylum Pseudomonadota; class Alphaproteobacteria; order RS24; family RS24; genus UBA8337. The sequence goes on along the minus strand of OZ244887.1, from coordinate 1,081,660 downwards.
CTCGGGCGAAACCGAGGACACAACGATTGCCGACCTCGCCGTGGCGCTGAATTGCGGTCAGATTAAAACTGGCTCATTGGCGCGCTCCGACCGCTTGGCGAAATATAATCAGCTTATGCGCATCGAAGAAGTACTCGGTGACAATGCGATTTACCCGGGAAAAAGCATCCTAAAATAAGCGAGCGAATCACTTTGCGCTTGACCGAACGAATCAAATCGTGATTCGGTCGGCGCATGATTCGTTTTACCACATCGCGGCTTTCAAGCCAGACTGTCGGGCAAGAGCCATTGCGGTTGCGTCGGCTTGTGCCGACGGCTGTATTGCTCTTGGCGATTTTCGGATTGACCACGCAAGCCTTGCAAGGTGAACGCGGGCTGCGCAGTTGGATTGATTTGCAGTCGGATAAAATTGAACGCCGCGCGCATCTGCAAGTGGTGACAAGCACGAACCAGAATTTACAAATGCAAATCCACCGTTTGGATAATGAGTCGCTGGATCTCGATTTTTTAGACGAGCGCGTGCGCGTGGTGCTCGGGCTGACAGGGCGCAATGAGACGGTGATTATCAACGATTAATTAAGCCCCTGTGATTAGCTGCTGTTTTGGCTTATATAGAAAGCATGACCGTGGTGATTGATAATCTGTCGGGGGGGGCGAAAAAACCGCGCCATCCAGAAAAAGCCAATAATTTGGATACGCCGATTTTGCGCAAACCCGATTGGCTTCGGGTCAAAGCATCGGGTTCGCCTGTTTATGCCGAAACCAAAGCGATTGTGAAACAGCATAATCTGGTCACTGTGTGCGAAGAAGCTGCGTGTCCCAATATTGGCGAGTGCTGGTCTGAAAAACACGCGACATTTATGATTTTGGGCGATGTGTGTACGCGTGCCTGTGCTTTTTGCAATGTCAGCACGGGCGTGCCTTTACCTGTTGACCATGACGAGCCTGCCCGTGTCGCCGATGCGGTGGTCAAATTGGGACTGCGCCATGTCGTGATTACCAGCGTCGACCGCGATGATTTAGACGATGGCGGCGCGCGCCATTTTGCCGAGACGATTAAAGCCATTCGCGACATCGCACCACGCACGACGGTCGAAATCCTCACGCCCGATTTTTTGCGCAAGGAAGGCGCGTTGGAAATCGTCGTGGCGGCAAAGCCCGATGTGTTCAACCATAATTTAGAAACCGTGCCGCGCTTATATTTATCCATCCGTCCGGGGGCGCGGTATTTTCATTCGCTGAATTTGTTGCAGCGCGTCAAGCAGCTCGACCCTGAGGTTTTCACCAAATCTGGCATGATGGTCGGGCTGGGGGAGACCCGCGAAGAAGTGATGCAAGTGATGGATGATATGCGCTCAGCCAATATTGATTTCATTACGATTGGGCAGTATTTGCAGCCGAGCCGCAAGCATGCCCCGATTGACCGCTTTGTCACGCCCGATGAGTTCGATGGCTATATCACTTTGGCCAAGGCGAAAGGATTTTTAATGGTGTCGGCCAGCCCGCTGACGCGCTCGTCGCACCATGCGGATGCCGATTTTGAGAAATTGAAACTGGCGCGAAAACCGTAACATGCAGTCGATTAAACTGACCCGCCACAGCCCTTTCACAGCACAGCAAATGTATGCGTTGATTATCGATGTGGATGCGTATTGCGAATTTATTCCGTATTGCACGGCCTCGCGCGTGCGGGAGCGCAGTGATACGCAGATGACGGCGGAGTTGGTGGTCGCCTATAAATTTTTGCGCGAGACCTATAGCAGTCAAATCGATTTATCGACCAAGCCGCTCAGCGTGACCGTCAATCAGGCGAAAGGGCCGTTTCGCCATTTGTTTAATCGCTGGCAATTTGTCGATACACCCGACGGGTGCGAGGTGCAGTTCGAGTTGCAGTTTAAATTTGGCGTGCCGATATTGCAGCGCATTATTCAGCCGATGATGGGCAAGGTGGTCGAGCGTTTTGTCGGGGCGTTTGAAACCCGCGCCGATGAGATTTACGGCTCAAAATCGAGCTAGCATCATATCGAGTGCGGCATCAACGGTCGCAAGGCGAACCTCGCTGCGGCCAATATCGCCAAACGCATGAACCATATGCTGAACCCCATCGGCGGTGCAGCTTGCCATATGCACCGTGCCGGCAGGTTTTTCAGCCGAGCCACCCCCCGGCCCCGCAATGCCCGATACGGCGATGGTCAAATGGGCGGTGGTCATATCGAAAGTGTTTTGCGCCATCTCCCGCACGACGGGTTCGCAGACCGCGCCATGGGCTTTCAACATATCAGCAGGGACATGCAGAATCTCGTGCTTTGCGCGGTTTGAATAAGTGATGAAGCTGCGCCCAATCACCGCCGATGAGCCGGGGATTTCGGTCAAAAGTGCGGCGATAAGTCCGCCCGTGCAGCTTTCCGCCGTCGCAACCCGCATCTGCTTTTCGGTGCAGATGCTTAACAATCGCGTGGCTTTGTCAATCAGATGTGGTTCAAACAACATGGCGTTCCCCTTATAGAATTTCAAAATTGCGCGCGGCCATCAGCATGAAACCCGCCAATATGCCAGCCAATACATCGTCTAACATAATGCCCGTCGCGCCCCCAAAGTTTTTATCCGCCCAGCCGACCGGCCATGGTTTGGTAATATCAAAAAAGCGGAACAAGCCGAACGCTACCACAATGCCGAGCGGTGTGAGGGGCGCGGCCATCAAAGTCACCCATATGCCGACGGCTTCATCTATCACAATCGCCGATGGGTCTTTGTCGTCTGATTGGGCAATCCATTTTGTGCTTGCCCAATGCCCCGCGATATAGCCAAGCAGGGCGGCGATGAACAAACCGACCACGCCATAAGCCAAGCCAATCAACACCCCGGGGACGAGCGCGGCGAGCGTCCCCCATGTGCCAGAGGCTGGCTTGAGCAAGCCGCTGCCGAAAAAAGTCGCGATAAGGGCGGCGGGCGAGATGAAGCGCAAATGGTCGGGCAGGGTGTGGCGTTTAATCATGCGGGCACCAACACTGTCGCAACGGCTTGTGCGGCGATGCCCTCGCCGCGTCCCGTCGCCCCAAGCCCTTCAGTGGTCGTTGCTTTCACCGAAACGGCGGCTGCGTCGAGACCCGTCAGCGTGGCGATTTGCACGCGCATTGCTTCGCTGTGGGGCGCGATTTTTGGCGCTTCGCAAATGAAAGTGACATCAATATGCGTGATGCGCGCATGGTGTTTGCCCGCCAAAGCGACCGCATGGCGCAGAAAATCTGCCGAGGGGCGGTCTTTGTGCGCGGCATCCGAGGGCGGAAAATGCGTGCCGATATCGCCTTCGGCCAACGCCCCCAACACCGCATCGGTGATGGCATGCAAGCCGACATCTGCGTCGCTATGGCCAATAAGCGCGCGATTATGTGGCACGGAGATGCCGCCGAGCATAATTTCAGTCGCGCTTTCAGGCACATCAAAACGATGCACATCAAAGCCCATCCCCGTGCGCGGTATCAGCGTGGTGGGCGGGGAAAAATCTTCGGCAAAGGTCAGCTTAACATTGCTCGCTTCGCCAGCGACAATCGACAGCGGCAAACCCGCCATTTCGGCGATGGCCGCGTCATCGGTCAGGTTGAGCGCCGTATTGGCCGCCTTGCTGTGGGCGGCTAAAATCGCATCGAAGCGGAAAGCTTGCGGGGTTTGCGCACGCCACAAGCCGTCGCGCGAGACGGTTTCGATAATTGTGCCATTTTCGGCGCGTTTTAATGTATCGGTGACTTGCACCGCAGGAATCGCGCCCGCCGCCGCGCCGAGTCCGGTGATGCAGCGCGAAATTAAATCGGCGCTGAGATAGGGGCGCACGGCATCGTGAATCAGCACGTGTTTTGGGCTTAATTTGGCGAGGGTGGTAAGGCCGTTCAGCACCGAATTTTGACGCGTTTCACCGCCATATGTGAAAGTAATATTATTATTTATATTCAATTCTTTAACTTGAGTATTATAAAGTTCTGCATCATCTTCTTGAATGACCACGCAAACGGCATCAATTTGCGGATGAGTGGCAAATTTTTCGAGCGTCACAGCAAGCGCGCTTTTGCCAGCACTATTCGGTAGCGGACGGTATTGTTTCGGGATGCCATCGCCTGCGCGGGTGCCGCGTCCCCCAGCAACAATCAGCGCGGCAGTTGTAATTGGTTCACTCATGGCGGGTAATCTACCCTGATATAGCGGCATTGGCGATGGAAATCTCTTGCGTTTATGTTAATCTGCCTGCATTTTAGGCAATCTCAACGCTAGAAGGAAAATGCCCAAAAAATGACCATTCAAATCGGTGATATGGCTTTGGACAGCACTGTATGGCTCGCGCCGATGTCGGGCGTGACCGATTTGGCGTTTCGCCAATGCGTCGCGTCCGTTAGCAAAGCAAACGTGGTGTCGGAGATGGTCGCCAGCGAGGAATTGGTGAAGGCGCGCCCCGATGTGGTATTGCGTGCCGAAGGCGGTGGCCTGTCGCCGTTTATTTTGCAATTGGCGGGGCGCGACCCGCAATGGATGTATGAAGGCGCGCGGCTGGCGTGCGCGGCCGGTGCCGATAGTGTCGATATCAATATGGGATGCCCGTCGCGTCAGGTGACGGGCGGGCTTTCGGGTTCGGCGCTGATGCGCGACGAAGGTCTGGCCGAGGCGATAATCGCGGCGACGTGCGACGGCAGCGATAGGCCTGTGACGCTGAAAATGCGGCTCGGCTGGGATTACGATAGTCTTAACGCCCCGCTTCTGGCGCGGATTGCGCAAGCGCTGGGGGTTCGTATGATTACGGTGCATGGACGCACGCGGTGTCAGTTTTACAAAGGCAGTGCCGATTGGCAAGCCGTGCGCGCGACGGTTGAGGCGGTGGATATTCCAGTCATCGTCAATGGCGATATCGTCAGTGGCGCGACGGCGAAAGCCGCGCTGATGGCATCGGGTGCGGCGGGCGTGATGGTCGGACGCGCAGCGATTGGACGACCTTGGATTCTCGCCCAAATTGAAACTTTTTTAGCGGACGGCGTGTGGCCATCCGACCCGTCACCCGAAGCGCAATGGCAGATTTTTGCGCACTGGTACCGCGCTTGCCTCGATTTATACGGCGAAGGATTGGGCATACGCGTCGCACGCAAGCACGTATCGGGATTTATCGAAAGCTTTATGGGCGCAGATGCGGGTCGCCAAAAGCGTGCCGAGGTCTGCCGCCTAGAAAATCCAGATGATGTGCTGTCGGCGATGCAATCGATTTATGAAAGCGCGCCACAGGAAGCGGTGGCGTGATGCGTGTGTCGGATGAAAAACGCGTGTTGGACGCTTTGCCTCAACCGGTGCTAGCCGTCGGGACAGACCGCTATGTGAGCTATGCGAATTTTGCGGCGCAGGAGTTTTTCGGCGTAGGCTTTTCGGTGCTGCGCCGTCACCATATCGAGCGGCTCATGCCGTTTGGCAGTCCTGTGGTCGGGCTGATTGACCGCTGCCTTGACGACAATGTGAGCTTTAACGAATACGGCATTGATTTGAATATGTGGTCGAATTTGGGGGGTGCGAATTCTGACCGCATGGTCGATATGCATGTCACGCCGATGGATACGCGCGATGGCGTGCAGCAAGCGTTGATTGTTTTGCAATTGCGGTCGGTGGCGCATCATATTGACCGTCAGCTGACGCATCGCGGGGCGGCGCGGTCGGTGTCGGCGATGTCGGCGATGCTGGCGCATGAAATCAAAAATCCGCTTTCGGGCATTAAGGGTGCGGCGCAGCTTTTGGAGAGCGATGCCGAGCCAGAAAACATCGAGTTGACGCAGCTGATTTGCAGCGAGACCGACCGCATTGCGGGGTTGGTCGACGAGTTCGAGCAGTTCACCGAAACCCATGCGGATATGGAGGCTTCGGTCAATGTGCATGCGGTCTTGGGAAATGTACGACTGTTGGCGGCGAATGGATTTGGTGCGCATGTGAAATTTATCGAGGATTACGACCCCTCCTTGCCGCCCGTGCAGGGGAATAAAGATTTGCTGACGCAGGCTTTTTTAAATCTCGTCAAAAATGCCGCCGAGGCGGTGCGGGGGCGAAAATCTGAGATTAAACTCGTATCGTCTTTTCGGCCGGGTGTGCGCTTATCTGTGCCGGGGCGTGCCAAGCCGGTCAGCTTGCCGCTAGAATTTCGGGTGATTGATAATGGCGTCGGCGTGCCAGAAGATATCAAAGCGCATTTATTCGACCCGTTCGTCACCACCAAATCGAAAGGCACAGGCCTTGGACTTGCCCTCGTGGCAAAAATTATCGGCGACCATGGCGGCACGATTGAGTGCGATAGCCAATCGGGGCGAACGGAGTTTTGCGTACGCCTACCCGTCGCCAAACAAATAGGAGAGAAAATATGAGCAAAGGAACCGTCCTGATTGCGGATGATGACCGTGCTATCCGTACGGTTTTGACGCAAGCCCTCGGACGCGCGGGATTTGAAGTCCGCGCTGCCAGCACCGCGTCGTCTTTGTGGCAATGGGTCAGCAATGGCGAGGGCGATGTGATTGTCACTGATGTGATGATGCCCGACCAAAATGCTTTCGATATGATTCCGCGCATCAAAAAGCTGCGGCCTGATTTGCCGATTATTGTCATCAGTGCGAAAAATACATTGGGCACAGCTATCATGGCGGCTGAAAAGGGCGCGTTTGATTATTTACCCAAGCCGTTTGATTTAGGTGCGCTAACCGATTTGGTGCAGCGTGCGTTTGATTTGCCCACGCAGAGCGCGCCCGAAAAAGCCGATATTGGCGATGCCGATGGATTGCCTTTGGTGGGTGGCTCGCCTGCCATGCAGGAAATCTATCGCTCGGTGGCACGGCTCACGCAAAATGATTTGTCGGTTTTAATCACCGGCGAAAGCGGTACGGGCAAAGAATTAGTGGCGCGTGCCTTGCACGATTATGGCGGCCGCAAGCGGGGTCAGTTTGTGGCGATTAACATGGCCGCCATCCCGCGCGAGTTAATCGAGAGCGAGTTATTCGGCCATGAGAAGGGCGCGTTCACTGGCGCCAATCAGCGCATGGACGGACGCTTCGCGCAAGCCGAAGGCGGCACGTTATTTCTCGATGAAATCGGCGATATGCCGATGGAAACGCAAACCCGTCTGCTGCGGGTCTTGCAAGAAGGCGAATATATGACGCTTGGCGGGCGCACCGCGATTAAAACCGATGTGCGCGTTGTCGCCGCCACGCATCAGGATTTGCGCCGCCTTATTCGCCAAGGCATGTTCCGCGAGGATTTGTATTTCCGCTTAAATGTTGTGCCGCTGCGCCTGCCACCTTTGCGCGAGCGCATCGAGGATATCGAAGATTTGGTGCGTCACTTTATGGCACGTGGCAGCGAAGTCGGGCTAGCAAGCAAAAGTTTTGACATGGCCGCCTTAGATGTGCTGCGCGGACATAGTTGGCCGGGCAATGTGCGCGAGTTGGAAAATCTGGTGCAGCGCCTATCGGCGCTTTATGTCGAGGATGTTATCGATGCCGAAGCAGTGCGCATGGAACTGACCGAGACCGATATGAATGCCGTGCCAGCAGCGCAAGAAGGCGGCAGCCTGACCGATAGCCTGCATTTTCATCTGGGGAATTATTTTAAAGGCCATGGCAGCAGCTTGCCGCCGAATGGATTATACGAGCGCGTGCTTCGCGAGGTCGAAACGCCCCTCATCGAGCTAAGTCTTGCGGCGACGCGGGGTAATCAAATTAAGGCGGCGGAACTGCTCGGGCTTAATCGCAATACGCTGCGCAAGAAAATCCGCGAGCTTGGCATCGAAGTGGCACGCGGTGCTAAGAAATGAATTGACTTGTCACCGTGTAGCGTGTGGCTTAATTTTGGGAAAACTTTCGGGAGGACATTATGGGCAACGGACCGCTAAAGGGCATCAAGATTCTGGAAATGACGGGCATCGGGCCAGGGCCGTTTTGCGCCATGCTGCTGTCAGACATGGGCGCGGAAGTGCTGCGCATCGACCGCAAAGGCGGAGGCGGTGGGATTCCAAACGACCCGCATAGCCGTGGGCGACGCTCGCTTGCCCTCGATTTGAAAAAACCTGAAGCCGTTGAAGCCGTGCTGAAACTGGCCGAGGGGGCGGATGTTCTACAAGAAGGTTATCGTCCGGGTGTGATGGAACGCTTAGGGCTTGGGCCCGATGTGGTCTTGGCGCGCAATCCGAAACTGGTTTATGGCCGCATGACGGGGTGGGGGCAATATGGTCCGCTATCGCAAGCTGCGGGTCACGATATTAATTACATCGCGTTGACGGGTGCGTTGGCGGGCATGGGGAAAGAAAAGCCAATGCCGCCGCTTAATCTGGTCGGCGATTTTGGCGGCGGTGCGCTATATCTGGCGATGGGTATCTGTGCGGCTTTGGTGAGTGCGCAAAATACGGGAAAGGGGCAAGTGATTGATGCCGCGATGACCGATGGCGCGACATCGCTTATGGGGATGTTCTTCGGCATGAAGGCGGCGGGGCTGTGGACGACAGAACGCCACGCCAATATGTTGGATGGCGCAGCGCCGTTTTATGACACTTATGAAACCAAGGATGGAAAGTTTATTTCTCTTGGGTCAATCGAGCCGCAATTCTATGCGCTGCTGCGCGAAAAGGCAGGCTTTACGGATGCCGCGTTCGATAAGCAGCACGACCATAGCGGGTGGCCAGATTTGAAGGATAAGGTTGCCGCGACGTTCAAAACCAAGACCCGTGACGAATGGGATGCGATTATGGAAGGCACGGATATTTGCTACGCGCCAGTTTTGGATATGGACGAGGCGTATGACCATCCGCATAATCGCGAACGCGAGACCATCATTGATATATTCGGTGTGAAACAGCCAAATGTTGCGCCGCGCTTTAGCGGTACGCCAAGTGCGATTCAAGGGCCGACACCCTCGGTTGGCGAACATAATGACGAAGCACTCGCCGATTGGGGATTCTCCGCCAAGGACATCGACGCGCTGAAATCAGCCGAAGCGCTATAGCTTTAATTTTCTTGATTAAGCCACCACGTATCGATGCGCGCGCCATAGGCGGCGTGCTCGAATGGCTGCTCGACATAATGCCAGTGCGCGACCCATTGTTTTGGATTATGAAATAGCGGCACAAAATAATGGCCACTCATCAAGGCACGGTCGAGGGCGCGCGCCGCCGTCTGGAAATCTTGTAAGGCTATCGCTTGCGTTAACGCGGCGATGGCATCGTCAACGCCTGCGTCTTTAATGCCCGCATAATTACGACTGCCTTGCGTGTCGGCGGCATCGCTGCCCCAATAATAAGCCTGCTCATTGCCGGGCGACAGCGACGCGTAATAATTATAGACGATAATATCGAAATCAAAGGTCTGCAGCTGGCGCTGATACTGGCTGCTATCAATCAGCCGAACTTTTAAGGTAACGCCAATGCCCGCCAACATGCGCCGCCACGATAGAGCGAGACGCTCGTCATCGCGGCGTTGCACCATGACTTCCAATTCAATCTTTTGTCCGTTCGGACTATGCAGAGATTTATCGCGCAATTCATAACCCGCCGTTTGCAACAGATCCATCGCGCGGCGACGCAAATTGCGGTCGCGCCCCGAGCCATCGCTCACTGGCGCGCTATAGCCAATCATCAGCTTGGTCGGATTGATGTGACTCTTGCGCAGTAAATCAAGTTCTTCCTCATTGGCGAAATGGCTCGCGGCACTTAGCGGCGTATTGCCGAAATAGCTTTGCGTGCGCTGATAGACATCGCCATATAGAACTTTATTTATCCATTCAAAATCAAAGACGAGGTCGAGCGCTTGGCGCAAAACGGGGTCGGCCAGAAAGGGGCGGCGCGTGTTCAGCACAAAAGCCTTCAGACCCGATGGCGTACCAAGCGTGATGTTTTGCTTGACGATGCGCCCATCTGTGGCGGCGGGGAAATTAAACGCAGACTGCCAACGCTGCGGATTGCTCTCGAACCATATGTCCAAATCGCCCGCCTTAAAGGCCTCAAAGGCGGCGGTGTCGTCGCGGTAATAATCTTCGATTATCGTCGTAAAATTATGCCGTCCCCTATTGAGAGGCAAATCCGCGCCCCAATAATCGCTCTGCTTTTCAAACCGCACCTGCGCGCCGGGGGTGATTTCCGATATCACATAAGGCCCAGAGCCAACGGGAAGCTCAAGCGACGCGCTTTGAATATCGCGCTTGGCATAAATATGTTTCGGTAAAATCGGCATCAGGCTGATGATGAGCGGCAATTCGCGGTCGGGCGGGGTGCCGTCAAACTGGAAAATAACCGTGTGTTCATCGGGCGTTTCAAGCGACGCGACTTTATTATAATAATGCCGATGATTGGGACGGCCTTGTTCTTTTAGCAACTCCCATGTGAACGCAATATCCGCCGAGGTGAGCGGTGCGCCATCCGAGAACTGCGCATCGCGGCGCAATTCAAAGGTGACGCGGCTGCGGTCGGGCGATGCGGTGACGTTTTCGGCCACGAGGCCATAAAGCGCGAAGGCCTCGCCATAATGGCGGTCGAGCAGGCTTTCGAACACGCGCTCGCGGATGTTGCGCGCGCCATTGCCTCGGATGGAAAAGGGGTTCAGGCTATCGAAACTGCCGATTTGGGCTTGCCGCAGCGTGCCGCCTTTGAGCGCGTTGGGGTTGGCGTAGGTGTAATGGGCGAAATCGGGCGCTAATTGTGGCGCACCATGCATGGCGATTCCATGATTCTGGGATATGGCGGCGGTGGGCAGCGCCAAAAGCAGCGCGGCGACAAACAGAAGACGGTGCATAATTAGCCCTTTCGAGATGGCCATATGAGCTGGCGAATCCAGCCTAAATAATTATTATCCTTATGGTTTAAGTAATGTAAATATCGCATTGTTTTTTCATACTCTTTTTTATCTTTAAATAGGCTCTCGCGCTTGTTCAAAACCCGCTGCGCATCGAGCTTTTTGACGACTTTAGCAGGATTCCCCGCCGCCACCACATTCGCTGGAATATCCTTGGTAACGACAGACCCTACGCCGATAATGCTGTTTTCACCAATTGTCACGCCTTTACAAACCCGCACGCTTTCGCCGAGCCAGACGTTTTCGCCAATGCGTATCGGCGCAATCTGCCCGGGCGTGGCGACGCGGTCGTAAATATCGTGCCAATCAGCGTCAGAAATATAGACGCGACTGGCAATCATCACATTATCGCCAATCGAAATATGACCCGCGCAGACAATTTGCAATCCGGGGGTCAGCAGCGTGTGGCTGCCAATATCGATACGACCATGCCCTTGTCCGTTTGGCCAAGTGCAGAGCCGCGACACCGACCCCGACGCGGTTTGGATATGCACATGATTGCCGAGATGAATATCTTTGCCGTAGATTTCGAGCCGCTGCGGGCCGATGATTTCTAATCCGTGCCCGACGCTGTCGAATTGCGGCGCGATGCGCCAGCGCGTGTAGGCTGCCCGAATAAAATTGACCAAAACCCGTATGGTATAAGGCTTATTGTCACGACGCACGCAGCTCGTCCTCTCTATCATGGTCTGAGTCTGGGTCGTGCCATGTGAAGGTTTGGTAATCAGGCCGCTTTTCTATTGTCGGCTTGATAACAGAGAAATAGGGCGATAGGTCAAAATCGCGCGGCGTGAATAAAGAATGATGGCGGATGTGTAGCACCTCGCGTTGGTTCTCGCGGGTGATTTCGGGCAGGATGGGGTAGCGCACCGAGTGAAACGCGCGCGCAATCAGCGTCGAGCAAATCGCTTGCGTTGGCTGGCCGCTGCCTAGTGCAATCATTTTGCGCCGCCAGCTATCTGGCACAGGCGGTTGGGGCAGCAAATAGCGCGCCAAATCGACGACGTTTTTCACATCATAGCTTTGCCCCAATGAGTCGATAATATAGTCGGTGACTTTCGTGCGGTCTTCATTGGTAATCAAAGCAGGGCGACAGATGCGCGTGTTATAGCCCAGATATTTGGTCAATGAGGTGGCAATCACGCCATGGCGCAAATCGGCTTCAATCAGGGTTGCGGGGTGGCCATAGGCATCGCGCAAGCCCACATCGCGCCCGACATAATAAGCGGCATGCGACCATGTCGATTGCGTGAGATATTTTATCGCCGACGAAATACGCTGATTGCCCTCAACCAGCAATATGTCGCCGGGTTGCAAATTGGCCTCGAGCTCGGCCAGCGGAATAAATTGATAAGAACGATAATTGAGGTTGGGCTTTTCGATATAGCTAATAATCAGCCGCCCGAAGAAACGTAAAATCGGTCTTATCATATGCCCGCCTCTAATGCGTGTTACTAACGCGCACAGCGTAACGTGCGCCGTCAAACCCGTCAAAAATATCGTTCACCTGCGGATGCCCGACTGGCTCTTGCGATGTATCGGGCAATAAGTTTTGCTCAGACACATAGGCGATATATTCGGTCTCGTCATTCTCGGCCAGTAGGTGATAATAGGGTTGATCCTTATGCGGTCGAACTTCAGCTGGAATCGATTCCCACCATTCCTCGGTGTTGGCAAAAATCGGGTCGACATCGAAAATCACTCCCCGAAACGGAAACACGCGATGCTTAACGACATCGCCAATTTGATATTTTGCTGTTTTTTCTATCATGTCGACTCCGTCTCAATAGTATAGTGGATAATATCACGATAAGCTTGCATTTAGTTCGCCGCCCTTTAAGTTTGGCACTCAAAGACAGCTTATGCAACCAAGGAGACATTATGACACACTATCCGGTTTTATTTTCACCTTTCACGCTGAATAATCTCGAAATCCCGAATCGCATTGTCATGGCGCCGATGACGCGCAGTCATTCGCCGGGTGGACATCCTACTGAAGATGTCGCGGCGTATTATCGTCGGCGCGCAGAGGGCGGCGTTGGGTTGATTATCACCGAAGGCACGACCATCGACCATCCATCGGCGAGCATGGACGACCAGATACCCGATTTCCATACGAAGCAAGCCTTGGAAGGCTGGAAACGCGTCGCCGATGAGGTGCATGAAGGGGGTGGTCTGATAATGCCGCAGCTTTGGCACACTGGCCCGATGCGCTTTGAAGGCACGGGGCTTAATCCAGATGCGCACACATTGTCGCCATCGGGATTGAAATATCCGAGCAAAGAAATAGGTGCTGCCATGACCCCGCAAGATGTGAGCGATATTGCCGATGCTTTTGCCAAAGGCACAGTCGCGGCGCGCGAGGCGGGTTTTGACGGCGTGCAATTTCATGGCGCGCATGGATATCTTATCGATACGTTCTTTTGGGAAGGCACGAATGTGCGCGACGATAAATATGGCGGTGCGTTGGAAGAGCGCACGGCGTTTGCTGTCGAGATTATTGAAAAATCGCGCGCCGCTGTTGGCAAAGACTTCCCGTTGATTATCCGATTGTCGCAGTGGAAGCAGCAGGATTTCGACCACAAAATGGCCACCGACCCCGACAAGCTAAAAGCCTTTTTGCAGCCCATGGTGGACGCAGGCATTGACTGTTTCGATTGCTCAACGCGGCGGTTCTGGGAGCCTGAATTCGAAGGCTCTGATTTAAACTTCGCAGGCTGGGCGAAAAAGCTGATGGGGCTGCCAACCATCACGGTTGGCTCGATTGGTCTGTCGGGCGAGTTTGTCGCGGCCATGGGCGGGGAAAGCTCGGAAGCCGCGCCCATCGACGGATTGGTCGAGCGGCTTGAAAACGAAGAGTTCGATTTGGTCGGCGTTGGCCGTGCGCTGCTGTCTGACCCCGAATGGGCGAACAAAATCCGCAATGGTCAGTTTGACGACTTGCGCGCCTTTGAACGCGACCACATGCTGAGCCTGTCCTAATGTTAAAACTTTACACACATGGGACATCGCCCAATCCGCGCGGGGCTGAAAACGTTATCGCCGTCAAGCAGATTGAGGTGGAAAAAATAACCATCGACCTGATGGCGGGTGAAAATCGTCAAAGCGATTTTGTGCAGCGCAATCCGGCTGGCCAATTACCCGCTTTGGAAACCGAAGAGGGGCAAATCATTGCTGAGGTCGCAGCGATTGCCGAATATCTTGAGGAGCTAAAACCCGACCCCGTTCTGGTTGGCGATACGGCGGCGGAACGGGCGTACACACGGATGCGCATGCGGCAATGCGATTATTTGGTTCTCGCCCCCATGATGATGGGCTTTCGGCACAGTGAGGGGGCTGAGTTTTTTGCTTCGCGGATGCGCATCATGCCTGAGATTGGCGCGGCGACAAAATTAATCGGCGGCGATGGCTTGGCGTGGTTGGACGCGCAACTTACGGGCAATGACTTTATTTGCGGCCAACGCCTGACTTATGTCGATTGCGCGTTTTATCCTATGATTTTGTTTTTGACCAATATAGGTCAACCGCTCGACCCCGCGCTGAAAAATATCGCAGACTATATGGCACGCTGCGCCGCGCATGATGTGCTGGGGGCTAAAACTTTATGACGCCACTACAAGGCTTCACGCCCAATACAAAAAATTCTGCGATTGGCGAACTCATCGGGCGCAATCTGGTGACGATGGAGAACGGCATCAGCGAAGTGCATTTTGAATTGGGCGATATGTGGATTAACATGCAAGGCATCTTGCACGGCGGCGCATATGCGACCATGCTTGATACGGCGTGCGGTGTTGCGGCACGCTCGATGCTGGATATGGACAAATATCGGGGGCAAGTGACGTTGGAGTTAAAGACCAGCTACTTAAAAGCTGGCCATCCCGGTAAGTTCGTCGCCAAAGGTAAATTATTGCGTATGGGGCGAAGTGTCTCGTTTAGCGAGGCCGCTTTGTTCGATGCTGAGGGCGACGAAGTTGCGCGTGCCTCGGCAACTTTTAAATTATTGCCGCGAGACTGACACGGCAAGGGACTCAAGAGGGAGAACATCGATGTTTTTATCATTGCGCCGAGGCATCTTGGCACTTTTTGTGACGGTTATTGCGGTTGTGGCAGTTTATCTGCTCGCGGCACAGCAAGGGTGGCTTGGTCAAAATCGCGGGCCCGGTGAGGTAAAAGCACCCGCCCGTGCGGATGTTTTGGTAGAAGCCCGCCAAGCCGAACAACAGGCGATAGCGGCGGGATTGCGCGCTGATAAAGACAAGCAAATCCTGTTTGGCGATTTGCATGTGCATACGACTTACTCGACCGATGCGTTTCTCTGGGCGTTGCCGATTTATGGCGGCGAGGGCGCACATCCGATTGCCGATGCGTGCGATTATGCGCGCCATTGCTCGGCGCTTGATTTTTGGTCTATCACCGACCATGCCGAAGCCTCAACCCCGCGACGGTGGCAAGATACCAAGCAAAGTATTCGCGCCTGTAATGCACAGTCAAATAATGGCACCAGTCCAGATATGGTCAGCTTTGTTGGCTTTGAATGGACGCAAGTCGGGCAAACCCCCGAAGAGCATTTCGGTCATAAGAACGTTATTTTTCAAGATTTAGACGACGCCAAACTCGCCAAACGGCCGATTGCCGCAGGCGGCGTCGCGGTGAATGCGCTGCGGGTAAATGGTAAATCGCTGATACCGTTGCCACTGGCGTTTCTCGATTTTAAAAACCGTCAAAACTATTATGACATTCGCAGCTATCTCGACCAAGCCGCGAAAGTGCCATTATGCGATGCGGGATTGCCCGCCAATGAGCTGTCCGCAGATTGTTTCGAGGCTGCCGACACGCCGAGCGATTTGGTCAAAAGTCTCGACGAACAAAATCTTGACCCGTTGATTATCCCGCATGGTTCGAGTTGGGGATTTTACACACCCACCGCGGTGACTTTTGACAAGCATTTGAAAGCTGAAAATCTGCCCGAAAGAATGGAATTGGTCGAGATTATGTCTGGCCATGGTAATGCGGAAGAATATCGCGATTGGCGCTCGGTGCTGTATAATCCGACCACGGCAACAGCGACGTGTCCTGCCCCGACACGCGATTATTTGCCAGTGTGTTGGCAGGCTGGCGAGATAATCAAACAGCGCTGCCTTGATGATGGCGACGATGCGCGAGCATGTGAACGTCGCGCTGCCAAGACGCGTGCGCTTGCCGCGAATAGCAGTGTGGCCGCGCATCTGGCGGTGACGGGCGAGAAAATTGAAGAATGGCTCGATGCGGGTCAGTGCAAGGATTGCTTTCTGCCTGCCTTTGGGTATCGGCCGGGCAATAGCGTGCAATATGCACTGGCCATTCGTAATTTCGACAATCCCGAAAAGCCAACGCGGATGAATTGGGGGGTTATTGCCTCAAGTGATAATCACCGTGCGCGTCCCGGTACGGGATATAAAAATGTCGACCGCCTGCGCAATACCGAAGCGGTACGCGTGCGCGCCGATATGGTGGACATTGTTTACCCGAAAGATACACCCAGTTCGCAGCCTTTAGAGCTAGACCCTGATGAGCTACAAAACCGTGGGTTCGAGGCGGTTGAGCAGGAGCGTCAGGCGAGTTTCTGGACGACGGGCGGCTTGGCTGCGGTTCATTCGAATGGCCGCACACGCGAAGAAATCTTCGCCGCCCTGAAACGCCGCGAGACCTATGGCACATCGGGGCCGCGCATTTTGCTGTGGTTCAATACCAAAAGCGGCACACCGATGGGCGGCACGGTCAAAGCGTCGACATCGCCCGTGTTCGAAGTAAAAGCGGTCGGTGCGCATAAGCAAAAGCCGGGGTGTCCTGAAGACGCGGTGAACGCATTAGGCGGTGCGCGGCTTCAGAAATTATGCGCGAATGAGTGTTTTAATCCATCGGAGACGCGGTTGAAAATCACCCGCATCGAAGTCATACGGATTCGTCCGCAAGTCAGCCCTGACGAAGACGTCGCCGATTTGATTGACGATAAGTGGAAAGTTCATCAGTGCAAAGATACGGGCAATGGGTGTCAGTTTACGTTCACCGACCCTGAGTTTGCCAATAGCAAGCGCATGGCGACATATTATGTGCGCGCCATTCAAGAGCCGACGCAGAAGATTAATGCCGATAATTTGCGCTGCACCTATGATGATAAGGGCAATTGTGTGAAGCTGAATATTTGTTATGGCGATGAGCGCACGGCGCTTGGTGACGAGTGCCTCGGCACGGTAGAAGAACGCGCTTGGGCGTCACCGATTTATGTAGAGCATACGGCAGGGAAATAGATATAGACGAGGTTAGGAATATTTAATGGTTAAACGCCCAATGCGCCTTCGACGGTCGCAGCTTGCGGTTCCGGGGTCGAGCGAGAAGATGCTCACCAAAGCGGCGGCCTTAAATGTCGACCATGTGTTTTGCGATTTGGAGGATGCGGTTGCGCCATCGGCCAAACCAGCGGCCCGCGATACGATTGTCGATGCGCTGAATAATCTCGATTGGGGCAAGACGGTGCGCTGTGTGCGGGTGAATGATATCGGCACATCGTGGTGTCACGAGGATATCATAACGATTGTCGAGAAAGCCGGTCGCAACATTGACACGATTATGTTGCCCAAGCCGTTGAGCGCATCGGATGTGCAATTTGCCGACACGCTTTTGTCTCAACTTGAAATGAAATTGGGGTTAGAGAATAAAATCGGCCTTGAGGTTTTGATTGAGGAAGTCGAGGCGATGCAGAACGTCGCCGAGATTGCCACGAGCTGTGCGCGGCTCGAATGTATGATTTTCGGCATGGGCGACTATGCCGCTTCGCAAGGACTGGTGGTCAAGAATATTGGCAATACGGAAGGTTATGAGGGCGATATTTTTCATTACCCGCGCTATCACATGACGATTGCGGCGCGCTCGGCGGGGATTGATGCGGTGGACGGGCCGTTCGTTGATTTTAAAAATGACGCGGCGTATCGCGTCGAGTGCCAACGTGCTTTGATGTTGGGGATGGTCGGCAAATGGGCGATTCACCCGTCGCAAGTTGAGCCTGCTTTGGATATCTTTTCGCCCTCGCAAGAGGAAGTCGACTTCGCCCGCGAGATTGTCGCTGTGTATGATAAAGCCGCAGCCGAAGGGCTTGGCTCGGTCGGACACAAAGGCACGATGGTGGATGCGGCTTCAGCGCGGCTGTTTCAAAACACGGTCAATCGAGCCGACTTAATCGGCATGTAAATACGAGATAATAAAAAGGAGACTCTCATGGCAGACCCAGCAACCCTCAGCGCGGCGATTGAGCTGCAACCGATGTGGCTAAAGATTTGGCTCGCGTTTCTTGTGACTGCGAATTTGGGCGCGGTGCTTTTTGTTGCAAAGCGCACAGCCGCAGGATGGCGGCCACGCTTTGAGGCCATCGCGATTATCGCCGCTTTTTTATTGGCGGGCGAGTTCATGGATCATCTTTATGCGGAACACGGCTATGTGCGACTGCTCGGACTGGCGCATGTGGTTTTCTGGACGCCTGTCTATGTGTGGATATTCACCCGCCACCGTCGCAAGATGTACGCCGACACGCCCATCTTCGCCAAATTCGTCGTTTTTTATTTGGTGATTGCGGGCATTTCATTGGTCATCGATTACATCGACGTGGCGCGCTATCTGCTAGGCGAAACCGCCTCTATTCTTTAGGGGGTAGGGCGCGAGTCGGCAAGCGGCCAATTATTCAGGCATTAAAGCGAGCCAAACGAAGTAAGCGTATTTCACGACTTTACGATTTGCTTCTACGGGTTCAAATTTCCCGTGAAATAATTGACACCGTATTTGATAAATAATTTCGATTAACCCCGCCACGACAATATCCGTCTCATTCGTTATATGAATAGACCCCAGTTGAATGGCTTGCGCGTCGTCATTTTCAACAATCAGGTTTTTGTAAGCGGTTCGCCTATTTCGTCCATTATATGTAATGAGGACATTGGCGAGGCTCATCTTTTCTGTCCGTTTGACATTGATATAAGTGAGCGCGGAATCCTCTAGCGCATAATATAATTGCTCAAGATTGGTTCTAAACTCGATGCTTTCTCTATCAACACCAGTAAGCCTTGCATCGGCATTTTTTACGAGAACCTTATGCTCGATGCCATCCTTTTTGATATTATTTATCGCGCCTCTGTCGTTCTTTGCAGCGTCTGGATAATGGCCTTCATACCACGCATTAAACGACGCCCAAAGGCTCATAAACGGCGGAAAATAATCGACTTCTGCTCTTTTTAACCATTCTCTCTGAAGGTTTGCCATGTCACACTCCCCAATTGCTCAACACAGCACGGCGGAGTGCCGGGCTGTGTCAAATTCTACCACAAAGGAGAATCCCACCTGTTCCCGCGAACGGTATTATATTAGGCAAGCAGCCCGACAGGGCTGTCTGCAGTAGAACTTGACAGGGAAAGATTAAGGAAACCCACACCCCTTTGCAAGGGAGAATAAAGACTTGCTGTGCTGATAGACCCTGCCGACTGGCGCACGCTAAAAGCACTTAGCGAACAGCGTGAGCTTTAGTGCGCCTTGCGCTAGTGCGGAGAGGGAGGGATTCGAACCCCCGGAACGCGCAAACGCTCAACGGTTTTCAAGACCGCCGCTTTAAACCACTCAGCCACCTCTCCTGCACGCTATGGTCAGCGCTTGTCACTTAGCTTGATTGAACGCGTTTTTCAAGCGCACATTTTGCAGTTCTTCTTATGTAAATGCGAATCTCATATAGTGTCGACGACATGTCAGATGGGAAACAGAATATGCCCGATGCCCTTGCGATGAAACCCGCCATAACGCCTATGGTTGTGTTGATGGTCGCGCTCTTTGTGACCGCTTGCGCCACGCCCAGTCATAACTCATCTGAGGGGCAGGGACGACGGGTCGCTGCGGGCGGGATTTATAAAATCGGCACGCCGTATCAAATCGAAAATGAGTGGTACTATCCGCAAGAGGATCACACCTACGACAATGAAGGTGTGGCGAGTTGGTACGGCCCGAAATTCCATGGCCGCCGCACCGCGAATGGCGAGATTTTCGACATGGACTTGCTCACCGCCGCGCATCCGACTTTGCCGATGCCTGTGCGCGCTAAAGTCACCAATTTGGAAAACGGCAAAACGATTATCGTGCGGGTGAATGACCGTGGGCCGTTTGCCAAAGACCGCGAGATTGATATGTCGCGCCGTGCGGCTGAACTATTAGGCTTCCGCGAGCAAGGCACCGCCCGTGTCCGTGTGCAATATCTAGGGCGCGCCCCGCTTTACGATAGCGCAGGACGCATTATCCGCAAGCAAGACCCCGACCGCTTTATCGTCGAAAAAGCCGTGACACCAAAAGAAGACCGCCGCATCACGGGTGCGCCCGTCGGGGCGGTCTCGGTGCAAACCCCCGACGGCAAGCCAGTCGTGAAACCGAAACCAGATTTGGCGCAAAAACGCTATGCTGTTCAGGCAGGTGTGTTTTCGAACCGTGCCAATGCCGAGGCGCTTCAGACCAAGCTCTCCGATATCGAGCCAGCGACAATCGTCGAAGTCGAACTGAGCGGCACGACTTACTATCGCGTGCGGCTCGGCGAGGTCAATATCCGTGCCGAGGCACGCCAAACATTAGATAGGCTCGTGGCCAATGGTCATGCAGACGCCGTCATCATCGAGCAATAGAGAACGCATATGAATATATTAAAACGACTTCTTCTTGGACTGGTTATGTGGAGCCTCCCGTTTAGCGCACAAGCGATTACGGCCAAGGCTGCTTACGCTCTTTTAATGGATGCGCAAACGGGCGTTGTGCTGTTTGAGAAAAACGCCGATGCGCGCATGAGCCCCGCCAGTATGAGCAAGCTGATGACCGTGCTGATGGCCTTTGAGGCGTTGGAATCGGGCGCGATTTCGCCCGACGAAAAGTTCCGTGTCAGCGATGATGCGTGGCGACGAGGTGGCGCGGGGTCGGGTGGCTCGACGATGTTTTTGTCGGCGCGTTCAAACGTGTCGGTAGAAAATTTGCTGCGCGGCATTATCATCCAGTCGGGCAATGATGCCTGCATCGCACTGGCCGAGGGATTGGCCGGCAGCGAGCAAGCCTTCGCCGAGCTGATGACCGAACGCGCCGCAGAACTCGGCATGAGCAAATCCACTTTCACCAACGCGACTGGATTGCCCGACCCTGAGCATAAAACCACGGCGCGTGATTTGGCACTCTTGGCGCGTCAGATTATCACTCATCATGGCGCGTATTATTCGCTTTTCAGCGAGCGCGATTTTACGTGGAACAAGATTCGCCAAAACAATCGTAACCCGCTGCTTTACGCCAAAATCGGCGCAGACGGATTGAAGACCGGCCATACATCGGAATCGGGCTACGGACTTGTCGCCTCAGCCGAGCAAAACGGTCGGCGGCTTATTTTGGTGCTGAACGGACTGGATACAAAACGCGCACGGGCGCGTGAAGCCAAAAAACTGATGACGTTCGGGTTTCGTAATTTTCAGCGCGATTTATTGGTCGAAGCGGGGCAGGTGGTCAGTCAGCTACCCGTGTGGCACGGCACGGAAGATGCTGTGAATGTCACGCCCATCAAGCGCTTCGATGTCGTTGTCCCACGCGGCGGGCGTCGCAAAATGGTCGCGACCGTGACATATGACAAGCCCGTGCCTGCGCCTATTTCTAAGGGCGATAAACTGGCGACGCTGCGGGTCACGCTGCCCGGATTGAGTTCACAAGAAATTGACTTAGTGGCGGCGGAAGATGTCGGCAAAGGCAATGTCGTCAGCCGTGCTATTTCAAGCCTGATTTATCTGGTCGTGGGCGATTAGATGCGCGGGAAATTTATCAGCTTTGAAGGCGGCGAGGGCGGCGGCAAGTCAACCCAAGCGGCGCATATGGCAGGTTTTTTGCGCAGCAATGGCTTCGAGGTGGTCGACACATACGAGCCGGGCGGCACGAAGCAAAGCGAAGACATCCGTGATTTACTGGTGCAAGGCGAGCCTGACCGTTGGTCGCCTGCGGCGGAATTAATGCTGCTGATGGCGGCACGAATTGAGCATGTAAATCGCGTCATTGAGCCGGCTTTGGCTGCTGGCAAATGGGTGATTTGCGACCGCTTTCTCGACAGCACATTGACCTATCAGGGGATTGCGGGCGCGTTGGGGTTGGAAATGGTACGGACGATTCAGGCACAGATGGTCGGTGACACGATGCCCGATGTGACTTTTCTGTTGGACATTCGCGAGGAGGCGGGATTGCAACGCGCTGAAAAACGCGGCGGTGCGGCACGCTTTGAAAAGAAAGAAGCTGAATTTCATAGCAAAGTGCGCGACGGGTTTTTGGCTCTGGCGGCGGAAAGCCCCGACCGCATTATTGTGATTGATGCCGAAGACACGTTCGAGGCGGTCTGGCAGCAAATCGAAAGCCATATGAAGCAACGCTTTAAACTTTAGCCCGAGTGAGCTTAAATAGGGCTATGAGCCAAACCGACACGATTGAAGAATATCCAGATATAGACGGTGCGTTTGCGCCGCGCTTGACCCGCGCTTTGATTGGCAATGAGCGCGCGCAAGCTGATTTTATCGCCTCTGCGAAGGGCGCGCGTATGCCGCATGCTTGGTTATTGTGCGGGCCGCAGGGCGTGGGCAAGGCGAGTTTTGCTTATCTGGCGGCGCGCGCCATCTTGTCGGTGGCGACCCCGCAACATATCGAAACGCTATCGCCTGCTCTAGAAAACGACGAAACGCGGTTGATTGAAAGCGAGGCGCATCCAGATTTATTTGTCCTGAAGCGTCAGTATAATGAAGATACGGGAAAGTTTCGCAAAGACATTTTAGCCGATGATACGCGTGCGATAAAAAAATCATTTGAGTTAAGAGCCGCGCGCATTGGGTGGCGCGTGGCGATTATCGACAGCATCGATGATATGAATAACTATAGTGTGAACGCGCTTCTTCGGCTGATTGAAGAGCCGCCCGAGAAATGCTTGTTCTTGATTGTCTGTCATCATCCGGGGCGGCTGCTGGCGACGATACATTCGCGGTGTCGTAAGCTGACGTTTAATGCGCTCGATGAGACAGAATTGCAGCAGATTATCGCGGGGCGGCTCGATGGGGTCGACCCGAATGAAGCAGCCGTTGCGGCGTTTTCGGCAGCGGGAAGCGCGGGGCAAGCGTTAACTTTGGCGCAATTAGGCGGGTTTGACTTATATCGCGACATGATTGGGGTGCTAGAAACCGTGCCGCAGCTTGATATTGAGAAATTGCATGGGCTGGCGGGGCGGTTTGGTGCGCGCAGTGAGCCAGAGAGTTTTAAGCTATTTTGCTACTTGTTTAGCGGTTGGTTGCATCGTGTGATACGCTCGGTTGCGGCGGGCGATGGTTTTCAGCCTATTTTTGAGGGCGAAGCTGAGCTTGTGGCGCGTCTTGGGGGTGCGTTGCCGCTTGAATCGGCGCTTTCATTGTGGGAGAAGGTACAACATCAAACGCATTTGGTTGATAGTTTGAACTTGGATAAGAAGCAGGCCATCCTCGAATGGTTTGGTATATTGGGCGATATGGTGCGCTCGAAAACGGTTTAGGAACTTAAAGTGATAGATAAGAACTTTTTTATAAGTACTGCGATTTCCTATCCAAATGGCAATCCTCATATTGGCCATGCGTATGAGATAATGGCCACGGATGCGATTGCGCGTTATCACCGTTTAAACGGCGAAAATGTGTATTTTTCGACTGGTACGGACGACCACGGCCAAAAAATGTTCCAAACCGCCCGTGACCAAGGCAAAACCGCGCGCGACTTGGCCGATGAGCTTACGCCCGCCTTTCGAGAGATGGCGGATGCTTTGAACTGTAGCCATGACGATTTTATCCGCACGTCTGAGCCGCGCCATCACGCGGCGGTCGCCGATATCTGGCAGCGGATTGCGGCGCATGGCGATATTTATAAGGACAGCTATTCGGGGTGGTATTCGGTGCGCGACGAGGCGTTTTATACCGAAAGCGAAGTCACCGAAGGCGCGGATGGCGAGAAATTGTCGCCGCAAGGCTCGCCCGTTGAATGGTTGGAGGAAGACAGCTATTTCTTCAAGCTGTCGGCCTATCAAGAGAAGTTATTGGCGCATTTCGAGGCGCATCCAGAGTTTTTGCAGCCCGAAAGTCGGCGCAATGAGGTGGTGTCGTTTTTAAAAGGCGGGCTTAAAGACCTGTCTATCTCGCGCACTGCCTTTGATTGGGGCGTGCCTGTGCCAGACGACCCCGCGCATGTGATTTATGTTTGGTTGGACGCGCTGACCAATTACCTGTCTGTGTTGGACTATCCTGAACGGGCGGCGCGCTATGATGCGTTTTGGCCGGCGGCACTGCATGTGATTGGCAAGGATATCACGCGGTTTCATGCGGTTTATTGGCCGGCGTTTCTGATGGCGGCGGATTTGCCCGTGCCGCAGCAGATTTTTGCGCACGGGTTTTTGACGGTGAAGGGCGAGAAAATGTCGAAGTCGCTCGGCAATGTGCTCGACCCGTTTACGCTGATTGAGCATTATGGGGTCGATGCGTTGCGCTATTTTTTCTTGCGCGAAGTGCCATTTGGCCGCGACGGTAGCTTTAGCGACGAGGCCATCGTCAATCGAGTGAACGCTGATTTGGCGAATGATATCGGCAATTTGGCGCAGCGCAGCCTGTCGATGATTGGCAAGAATTGCGACGGTCTTGTGCCACAGCCAGAGACTTTCACGGCGGATGACGAGGCCGTCTTGGCGTTGTTTGATAGTTTGAAATCGCGCACGGATGCCGCCATGGAAGCGCATGAAATTCACAATTATCTGGCCGCCGTGATGGATGCCGTGTCGGAGGCCAATCGTTATTTTGCCGTGCAAGAGCCGTGGAGCTTGAAGCAAGATAATCCTGCGCGGATGGGTACAGTTTTATATGTCACCGCCGAGCTGGTGCGCCAAGCCGCCATCTTATTGCAGCCAGTTATTCCCGAAGGGGCGGCCAAGCTGCTCGACTATTTATGTATCGACCCGACGGCGCGTCAGTTTGCACATTTAGGCGCGGCGCATCGGCTGCAATCTGGCCAAACACTGCCACCCCCGCAAGGTGTGTTCCCGCGCCTGAGCATGATGGAAGAGTGAAGCCATCCCCAAAGGGTTGTTGTAAGCGTGCAACAAATGATTGTTACTGGTATAATAATTTGGTTATCCTCTTGCTATGTGCACAACTTATCGTCCACATAGCATTCTCGTGTTGTGGCGTAATTGGAGGTGATGCATGGGCGTTATTCAGCTCACCAGAATGTTAAAGAAACCTGCTGATAAGTTGACCGCTTTGAATTGGTCTGGCTTGGGGCGGTATTCATCTTTGTCTCTTGCATTGCTCGGCTTGGCGTCGGGCATTGTGACCTATCTCGTTCTTAGTAATTTGACCCCGATAGCTCCCACCAGAGAATCCGTCTGGGGGTTGTTATCGATTAACATTTTCATTATTTGCGGACTGCTCATCATGCTGGGCGTGCAAGCGATACGATTGCGCCGTCGCCAACGGGCAGGACGTGCGGGTGCTTACATGCATGGCCGCATGGTGACGTTGTTCTCGGCGATTGCGGCTTTCCCCGCGATTTTGGTGGCGATTTTTGCCATTGTGACGATGGACCGTGGGCTTGATTATTGGTTTTCGGCGCGCACCAAAACCATCATCACGAACACCACGGCGGTCGCCAACGCTTATTTAGCCGAACAGCGCGAGAGCTTGCGCCACGACGTCACCATGATGGCGCAGGATTTAGCTGCGGTGCAAGATATGCTGGACACAAATCCGCAGCGCTTTATGCAATTCATACAGGCGCAAACGGGATTGCGTAAAATTCCGCAAGCTCTGATTATCAACGACCAAGGCGATGTGCTTGTGGCGGCATCGCCAGAGGAAACGATTTTGACGACCCTGCCGCGACCGGAAGCCTTTTCGGCGGCGCGCAATAATACGGTGATTTTAACCGCGACATCGAAAGCGCAGATATTGGGCTTGCGCAAAATATCGGGCACCTCGGACTTATATCTTTATGCGACGCGTATTTTATCGGCCAATGTCATGCAGCAATTGGTGCAAACCGAAGCGGCGGTGCGCGACTATTCCGCCATGGAACGACGGCGGTTTGAAACGCAACTGACATTTGCCCTGATTTATATTGTGATGACTTTGGTTATTTTGCTGTCGGCGATTTGGCTCGGCCTGTCTTTGGCCGACCGTTTGGTCATTCCTATCGGGCGATTGATTTATGCAGCACGCCGCTTAGGCGAGGGTGATTTGCAAAGCCGTGTACGCACAACTGCCACGAGCAATGGCGAGATTGACGAGCTAGCTGAAACTTTTAACGAAATGGCTGAACGTCTTGGGTCGCAGCAAAATGATTTGGATGAGCGGGCGCGGTTTACCGAGACGGTTTTGCACGGCGTGAGTTCGGGCGTTGTCGGCATCGATGAAAATGGTGTTATTAACCATGCGAATGAAGCCGCAGGTGAGTTATATGAGGTGATGCCGAACCAACTCATCGGTCAGCCTCTGGCGCTTGTGATGCCAGATTTTGTGAGCCTCTTAGAAGGTGCCGAACAAATGCGCGGGCTGGTCACCGAGCAGGTTAATTTGCCCCATGCGAAAACCAAGGGGCTGACCATTCAGGCATCGGCGGCGTGTATCGATGGCCCGCAAGGCGGTGTGGTGATAACGTTTGATGATGTCACTGATTTGCTGACCGCACAGCGCAACGCGGCTTGGTCGGATATTGCGCGGCGGATTGCGCATGAGATTAAAAATCCGCTGACCCCGATTCAGCTTTCGGCAGAGCGCTTGCAGTTTAAATATGGCAATGATGTTGGCGAAACCGCCGATATTTTCCGCAAATGCACCGAGACGATTATTCGCCAAGTTGAAGATATTGGCCAGATGGTTGATGAGTTCGCCGCTTTTGCGCGTATGCCAACGGCGGTGATGGGCAGCTTTAATTTAAACGACGTTCTGACTCAGGCGGTTTTATTGCAGCGCGTGGCGCAGCGCGATGTCGAATATCGGGTCGAGTGTCCAGATAAAGTCATCATGCATGGCGACCGTCGCCTTATCAGTCAGGCATTGACCAATATTCTCAAAAACGCGGGCGAAGCGGCAATGCTCGGCGGTGATGAGAAATTTATCGAAATAACAGTGCAAGAAGATGCGGCGCAAATCTCAGTCGCGATTGCAGATAGCGGGCCCGGATGGCCAGAAAAAGATCGCTATGCATTGTTAGAACCTTATAACACCTCGCGCGAAGAAGGGACGGGTCTTGGTCTGTCTATCGTGAAAAAGGTGATTGAAGATCATGGCGGCAAGCTGAAGCTTGAAGACGCGCCATGGTGTTTGTCTGGCGGGACGGGCGCAAAAGTGCAGATGGTGTTTCCTCTGCTGAACAAACAAATGGCGGGGCAGTCGAGAGAGTTAGAGGAATTGTGATGTTTGGAGATGTGTTAATTGTTGATGATGAAGTAGATATCTGCGACTTGGTTGCGGGTGTGTTAGAAGACGAAGGCTATGAAGTACGCGTGGCTACCGATAGCGACAGTGCTTTGCGCGAAATCACCCGTCGGTGTCCGGCGATGGTTTTGCTTGATGTCTGGCTCCAAGGCAGCCGTTTGGACGGTTTGGAAATTTTAAATATTTTGCGCGAACGCTATCCGAGCCTGCCCGTCGTGGTGATTTCAGGCCACGGCAATATCGACACGGCGGTCGCGGCCATTCGCGCAGGCGCGTATGATTATATCGAGAAGCCGTTTAAGTCTGACAAATTATTGGTCACGGTCAGCCGCGCGATTGAAGCGGCGCGTTTGCAGCGTGAGAACACCGAGTTGAAACGTCGTACATCGGTGCAGTTTTCGCTGATTGGCAGCGCTTCGGCGATGGAACAGTTGACGACGAAAATCGAAAAGCTGGCGCAATCGAATAGCCGCGTGATGCTTATCGGGCCGTCGGGTGCGGGTAAGGAAGCCGCCGCGCGTCAATTACATGCGAGTTCGCCGCGTGCCACGAATAATTTTATCGGTGTGCATGCCACCATGATGGGCGAGGATGACGAGCAAATCGACCGCCTGCTTTTTGGCTGCGAGGATGACGGCGAAGTCGAAGCGGGTCTGTTTGAGCAGGCACATGGCGGCACGTTATATCTTGATGAAATATGTACGTTTCCGCAAAAGCAACAAAAGGCGATTTTGAAAATGCTCGTTGATGGCGGCGTCAAGCGTGTTGGCGGCAAGCAAATCGTTAAAATTGACGCGCGTGTTTTGTCATCGTGTAGCGGCGATGTTGAACAGCGTATTCGCGAAGGCAACCTGCGCGAGGATTTATATCATCGCCTTAATGTGGTGACTCTGGATGTGCCGGGGCTTACCAATCGGCGCGATGATATTCCGTATCTGGTCAATTATTTTATCAACACGGTATCGGTGCAAATGAATATGCCCGTGCGCGATGCGACCGATGATGTGATGGCCGTGCTGCAATCATATGATTGGCCGGGCAATGTGCGCCAGCTTCGCAACTGCGTAGAGCATATGATGCTGACCAGTCACGCGGTGGCCAGCGACCAGCTCACCCTCGAGCATCTGCCGAGGGATATTTTGTCCGATACGGATGTCGCTGAAAATGTCGGCGAGTCGCGCCATATCATGTCACTGCCATTGCGCGATGCGCGTGAGTGTTTTGAACGCGATTACCTCGTTGCGCAAATCGACCGTTTTTCGGGAAATATCTCGAGAACCGCAGAATTCGTAGGTATGGAGCGTTCGGCGTTACATCGTAAAATGAAATCCCTTGGTATATCTGGCGGTAATCATGCTAAAAGCACCGTATAGGTATAACAAGGAACAGGTGCATGAAAGTCATTGTGTGTGGGGCGGGGCAAGTCGGCTTCGGCATTGCCCGTCATTTGGCTGGAGAAGGTAACGAGGTTACGGTCGTCGACCGTGAGGCTTCGCTGATGCAACGGATTTCGGATACGCTCGACGTGCGCCCCATTTTAGGCCATGGCGGGCATCCCGAAGTATTAGAACAAGCCGGCGCGGCGGACGCTGATGTTCTGATTGCCGTGACAGCATCCGATGAAGTCAATATGGTGACGTGCCAAGTCGCCAAAACATTGTTCAAAATTCCCAAAACGATTGCCCGCGTCCGCGATGGCAATTATCTATCGGGTCGGTGGACGCAATTATTTGCCGATAACGCGATTCCTATCGATGTCATTATTTCGCCCGAAACCGAAGTGGCCGAGTCCGTTATGCGTCGCCTCGCTTTGCCGGGTGCTTTTGATAGCGCGGCGTTCTTGAATGGCGAGGCTGAAATGATTGGCGTTATCATTGAGGATGATTGTCCGGTGATTGATACACCGCTCAACCAATTGACGGGTCTGTTTCCAGATTTGCGGGCGATTGTCGTTGGGCTGCGGCGCGAGGGCAAGGTCTATGTGCCGGCCTTTGATGACACAGTGCAACCGGGCGACGAGACTTTTCTTGTGACCGCAAGTAGCGACACCGAACGCACGCTTAAAATATTTGGCCATGAAGAACGCGAGGCGCGCCGCATCGTGATTGTCGGCGGCGGCAATATTGGTTTTCAGGTGGCAAGCGGCCTTGACGACCAAGCAGGACGCTATGCGCTCAGCCTGATTGAGAGCGACGAATCCCGTGCGCGTTTTGTGGCGGAGAAACTGTCGCGCTCGATTGTGCTGCAGGGCAGTGGGCTGTCGCCTGAGATTCTTGCCGAAGCGGGGGTGCGCGAAACCGATTTGGTTTTGGCGTTGACCAATGATGACCAAATCAATGTGCTGACCGCTATGCTCGCGCTGCAAGAAGGGTGCAGCCGTAGCCTGTGTCTGGTGAACGATAATAGCTTTCAGAATCTGGCCGGCCAATTTGGGATGGAAGTCGCTATCAATCCGCGTTCTATCACTGTGTCGTCAGTGTTGGGACATGTGCGGCGCGGCAATGTTTCGCGTGTGCATGCCGTCAGCGACGAGTCGGCGGAGGTGCTAGAAGCAGAGATTACCGAAGGCTCACCGATTAGTGGCACAAAGCTGAGCGATTTGGACTTTGGCGATAATATGCGGGTCGGGATTGTTTGGCGCAAAGGCGAATTGATTATGCCACGCGGCGGGCTTGAGCTGAAATCGGGTGACCGCGTCGTGATGTTTGTCATGGCCGATGGTATCGAGCAGTTTGAGAGCCTGCTGCGGAGCAAGGAAAAGAAATAGCCCATGCGCTTAGGTGCCATTCTTTTTGCCCTTGGATATGGCGGTTGTATGATTGCTGGTCTGATGGTTCTGCCGTGGATTATGAGCCTGCTTGATGCGACTTTCTATCATGCGGGCAATTTTACCATCGGGCTTATGCTCACCGCTTTTGTTTCAGGCGCGCTGCTTTTGTCGGGCATTGGTACGCGTCGCCATAATGCGCGCGGCATTGATCTGCTGCTGATTATGGTTCTGTTCTGGACACTGCTGCCGTTTCTGGCAGCACTTCCTCTGGTCGGCGCGACACAAATTGACAGCTTCGTGGCGGCGTATTTCGAGGCGGTCTCGGCACTCACCACATCGGGCGCGTCTATGTTGGTCGTGCCGCAAGCCGAGGCATCCCCGATTTTACTATGGCGCGCTTTGCTCAGCTGGCTCGGCGGCATGTGGACGCTGGTGTTCGCGGTGGCGGTGCTCGCCCCGTTTAACATTGGCGGCATTACGCTCACGGGTAATCCGCTTTTGCAGCACGAAGAGGGTGCCGCGCTGACCTCGCGTTTGGGGCGACCGTTGCGGTTGATTTTTCCGGTTTATGGACTGCTGACAGTGCTTGGGTTTTTGAGCATGGTGGCGTTTGGCACGCCCGCTTTCGATGCGCTGTGCCTCAGTCTGGCGGCGATATCGACCAGCGGCATGAGCGTGCATACGCAAAGTCTGGCGAGCTATTTACCATATGGTGCGCAGGTGAGCGTCACTATTTTAAGCTTTATCGGGGCGCTGAGTATTCCGCTTTTGCTGGTTGTCAAAATGAGTAAATATGCGGCGCGGATATTTCGCGACATCGAGTTTCGCGTATTTGTCGCGCTGATTATTGGCTATGCCGCGATGAGCTTTTTTGTTCTGTCGCCCTCTGCCACGGGGTTAAGACTAGATGCTGTTTTGATGCATTCTATCGCTGTGCATAGTACGGCGGGATTTAACTTTCTGCCCGATGGTGCTTTGGCGCATTGGCCGATTGTCTGGCTGATGGTGCCAGTGCTTATCGGCGGCATGGCGATGTCAACGGGCGGCGGGGTGAAGGTGATGCGCGCGATAATCCTCGTCAAAGATTTGGGCAGCCAATTGAGCAAATTATCTTACCCGTCATCGGTTCATCCCGTACAGCTGCAGGGGCGGCGTCTTGAGAAAGAC
Organism: Parvibaculaceae bacterium; assembly: GCA_965221415.1. GTDB lineage: Bacteria > Pseudomonadota > Alphaproteobacteria > RS24 > RS24 > UBA8337. Next base: position 1,050,377 of record OZ244887.1, on the reverse strand, counting down.
GATTTTACCGCCGCGTGGGCTTATACGGCGGTGTTTATTCTGCTTGCCTCGGCGGCGGTACTGCTGCTCGGCTTGTTTGGCATTACGCTAGCGGATGCGTGGCCGATTGTGCTGGGCGCGTTGAGCAATAATCTGGCGATTATGGGTCATACCGCAACTAGCTATGCTGTGATGAGTGATGCCTTGCAAATCATCATCGCCCTGTTAATGATTGCAGGACGCATTGAGCTGTTGGTTCTGATGGTCTTATTTACGTCATCTTTTTGGCGCTCTATGCGGTAGTTTAGCTGAGCGGAACACGAGATGACCCGAATTGCATATATTGATGGACGCTACCAGCCGCTGAATCAGCCGGGGATTATGGTTGAGGATAGGGGCTATCAGTTTGCCGATGGCGTTTACGAGGTCTGCGCGATTCGTGACGGCCACCTGCTCGATGAAGAGCGTCATTTAGATAGGCTGGCCTTTTCATTGGGCGAAATTGGGATTTGCGAACCGATGTCGCGTGCCGCTTTCAAGGTGGTGATGCGCGAGACCATCCGCCGTAATTTAGTGAAAAACGGGCTGCTTTATATGCAAGTGACACGCGGTACGGCACCGCGCGAGCATAGCTTTTCTTCCGCGCTGCGACCGGTTGTGGTGATGACGGCGCGGCCGATTGCGCCGACGCATCGAGAACGAATCATGCGCGACGGCATACGGGTTATTTGCGTTCCTGACCAACGTTGGGCGCGTTGTGACATTAAATCGCTCAATTTATTGCCGAATGTTTTGGCGCGTCAGGCAGCACGCGATGCGCAAGTTCAAGAGGCTTGGCAAATCGACGCGCAAGGATTTGTGACCGAAGGGGCTGCTACCAATGCATGGATTGTCGATGCCAAAGGGCGGTTGCGCACACGCCCCGCCGAAGCTGATATTTTGAACGGAATTATCCGTCAGATTCTACTGGAATGTGTTGCTGAGACGGGCTTAGATCTTGTTGAGCAAGCCTTCACTTTGGCCGAAGCCTTGGCTGCAAAAGAAGCCTTTTCGACCGCTTCTACCATGGCGGTGTTTCCGGTTGTGGAGATTGATGGCGACATCATCGGGACGGGTCAGCCGGGACCCGTGGCGCAAAAATTGGCAACCGCTTATGAAGATGTCACAAATCATTACAACTATTAGTCGAAAAAAACACTTTGATTGTCACATTGGTTGAGTGTAAAATTAACCTGTAATGATGCGAGGTGAGATTCGCATCAATGTAGTAACAGGCTAAGCAAATAAGAAGTCTCATTAGCCGTAGAATAATTTGGGGTAACCAATATGTCATTAGATTTAAACAAAGATACTTTAGAAGCGTCATTCCTTGACCATGTTTGCGAGCGTAATCTTGCGCTGACAATTTTCTTGGTAAATGGTGTAAAACTTCAAGGCACAATCACTTGGGTAGATGCAACTTCAATGGTGCTGAGTCGTGATGGTCATGCGCAGCTTGTTTACAAGCACGGCATTTCAACCGTCATGCCGACGCAGTCAGTCGAAATTGCTATCGCGTAAATAGCCTATTTGATGTCCTTTTCTTCCGCTTTGGCGCGCTGCCAAAACACTTCTAGCGCGTCAAGGGAGAAGGCCGATAAATTGTCGTTTTCGGCACGCGCCTGACGCTCTACGCTTTGAAATCGACGGGTGAATTTCGCATTGCCGCGCCGCAGGGCTTTTTCTGGGTCGATATCCAGATGGCGTGCCAGATTGGCGATGACAAACAGCACATCGCCATATTCGTCCTCGATAGCGTCTGGGTCGCCGTGCTGCATAGCGTCGCGTAATTCGCGCAGTTCTTCGTCCAATTTGTCGAAAATAGGGGCGGGCTCTGTCCAATCAAAGCCGATACGCGCAGCACGCTTTTGCAGCTTCACCGCACGACTCAACGCGGGTAGGGGGATAGGCACGTCATCGAGTAGGCTTTCGGATGCCTCTTTTTCGGCCGCCTTGATGTCGTCCCAGCTCTGGGCAACAGCTTCGGCTGTCGTGTCCGTCTGGTCGGCGAATACATGCGGGTGCCGTCGCGTCATTTTGTCAGAAATCCCCGCAGCGACATCATCAAAGGTAAAGAGACCGGCTTCTTCAGCCATTTGCGCATGAAAGACGACCTGTAGCAGAAGGTCGCCTAGTTCATCTTGCAAATCGGCCATGTCACCGCGCTCGATGGCATCGACCACTTCATAGGCTTCTTCCAGCGTATAGGGCGCGATGGACTCGAAATCTTGCTGTAAATCCCACGGGCATCCCGTTTCGGGAGCGCGCAAGGCAGCCATGATCGTTAAAATGCGGTCAATGGGGCGTGTTGTTGACATGGAACCCACGGTAGCCAATAAGGCGGGGCGCGTCAAAACGTAACTAACCCGCTGCATTACCCATCATTAATTCGCATAATAAGTATTATGTAAAATATATATCTATGGCGAACAGGTCGGCCTTGAACAAATAAAGCTCAGACCATGGGCTTCATCCAACCGACTGCACGAGAATGCGATGAGGCGATTAATATTGTCGCGTTGAGAAAAACTAGCGCTTACGGCTGGCCCAGCGCATATAGCAGGTGTGTTATGACAGACGGGCGCGTTGAAGCTGTTGACTCTGTTGCAACCAAGCCCAATTTGCGTGCCTTTTGTCTGCGCATTCCACCACGCCCTATCGCGGTCGACTGACCCGTATGGTGCAAAGTACTGATTGCTCGGCTGCATACTGTTAGCCGTACGGCCAATATTATTAACAGCGAGCATTTTGCCGCCCGCATCAAAGCAGTTATCGAGGAGTTGCGTAAAGCTGCCCTCGTTATTGCCTTCGTCATGATATGTCAGCAACTCTGTGCTGCCATCGGCAAGCGTTGCGCGTATCGGGATTGCCCGCGAATAAACGGGATTCGATGTCCACCATGCGTTTCTCGCGACCGTAACGTTTGTCGATATCGCACCGCTCGTCGTGCCCAATGATGCCGATATTGTCCGCTTATCGGTACTCAGAGTCCAATCCGCTTCTGTGGTACACGTAAACGCTGGATTTCGCGCACATACAGAAGGCGCAGATAAAGTGGTGGTGCTGCAACTTGTGCCAGAAGATTCAGCAGGCTCTGGTATATTATCGATGACGGCCTCGCTGTAGTCGACCAAAGCGTCTTGCAGATAATCAACCAATTGTTGCTGCGTCACTGTGCCTGAGCCACTCCCGCCGCTGACCAATGAGGGGTCGGTATGGCTTGGGGCTAAGGCGTTGATGCACGGGTCGGTGCCGGTTGGCCCGCAGAAATTGCCGCGCAAATATGTCAAAACATTTTCGTCACCCGGTGTGGTATCGACCGCGCCGAGGCCGGCACTTTCTAAATCTGCAAGGCTTATTGAGCCTGTGTAATCGCCTGCGATAATGCCCGATAATCTTTGTGTTGATAGCTCAGGCGCGGTGGCGGATGTCACACAGCTTATAAGTTGGTCGGTGGTGACGGTTGAGCCGACGCAGTCGCGCAAGTAATCCGCCTCATAATCTGTCAGGGCGGCGAGGTCTAAAAAGACGCTAACAGAAGATTCTGGTATCGCCTCAATGGCGGCTTCCAACTGGTCGTCTGTCAGGCTGTCGGCATCACTGGCGGCAGCGATGGCGTTGACGGCGACCCAAGTCGATTTGCTGAGAGCGCAGACACCTGCACCGCCCGATGCGATTTCCGTGTTCGCCTGACAATTTGTATAGGCGGTGCTATCGGCGGCACTCGCCGACCATCCGCCCGCTTCTGTCGCCGCCAGATAATTGGCGACTGTCCAGCCATTCTCCAAGGCGATGACGAGGGCTTGATAATTTATCCCGCTTGGAAAGCCGCGTGCGGTTACCAGAAAATCGCGCATGGCAGCCAGCGTTGGTACGGATGCCAGACCAGATGCGCGGATGTTCGCGATGGTTTGAGCGTCGGTGATGCCGAGCTGCGCACATACTATGCCCGTGACTGTCCCCCCACCCGTTGAGCATAATCCGCTACTAGCTGTAAGGCCGCTATCGATATTGGCATTATGAAACAGACGATAAATCGCATTGCTGGCGGCATAGGGTCCTGTGGTTGCGGAAGACGAAGCGATTTGGCCGATATACCAAGCATATGCTGAAGCAATCGCATAATTATCGATAATGGTTTGCCAATCGGCTGTTGTGGCACTTAATGCGGTTGGCAAAAGCGTTTCCAGATAATCGAGTTGCCACGCGGCAAGCGGGCTAGTTAAAGGGCTATTGGAAAAGCTGATGGACAGGTCTGCCAAATCTTGCGTGCCGAGCGTACCAGCTGTCACGGTGGCTTTTTTCGCCGTCAATAATGCGCTGGAGGCGCGCGCGTTTTCAAAGCTCGACTTGGTCAGCTCATTACACGCTTTGCCCGCGAATTCGGCATCGCAAGCAAGGGGTGAAACCACCCCGCTATTGGCCTCGCCCCAAAGTGTGCCATCCTCTGGTGTTTGCGCATATTGCAAACCAGAAGCCGTGAGCCAATCAGAATAGCTGTCGTAATTTGCATCGATGGCGTCAGCACGACCGCTCGCGCTTAAGATTTGCGAATACTGAGACTTGGTTAAAGCATCACAGCCGCCCGTGCTGGAAAAGGCGCTGTCGCAATCTGCATTCCACACCGCGTCCGAATAAACGTGTCCATCTGTGTTGGCGGTAGATGGCGTTTTGGCCATCGCCCAAAGCGCGCTATCGATGGTGTTCAACTCATATCCAAGAGCGCGGGCGGCTTCGTAGTCTGTGTTCGATGTATAGCCCGCGTCAATGGCGGCCTGATATTTTGCCTGAACCTCCTCATATTGCCCCGCTGCCAGCTCGTCGCAATTCTGGCTGAACAATGCTTGGCAGTCTGCGTCTAGCGTGGCATCGACATTCCAGACTGTTGGCGCTGTACCGTCATAAGACCCGATACCTAAACTGGTTGCATAAAACCCACGCCGTGTGTCGGCATTCGCAGGTGTTAGTGCGAGGGTCAGAAAACTCAAAGTGATAATAACAATATGCTTACGCATAACTAAGTCCTTTTAACTACAGGGGTATGATGGGTCTAACGGATTGTCACACCCACAACCAACGGCATCGCTTGGCATGGTGGCGACAGGTCTTGGGCATAGCCATTTTGGTAAATGGCCACCAGAGACAACTTTGCGCGTATTATCGGCGGCACTTGCAGCACCCGTCCAAATGGCAAGGCCGTTTAGCACGCGGTCTTGTGTTTGCGGATGGACGACATAATCATACGCGTCGCGCTCATCCGAGCCGATATCATAAATGCACGTTTGGCCGGGGCAGCCAGATGTGGTGATAAAGAGTTCGTAATCTGCCTTGCTAAAATCGAACAAAGTGCATTCATCCCGCCCGACGCAACTGCATGTGTTCATGTAAAAATTACCTGAAACGGCGGTGCATAGATTAGCGCATTGCAACCCGATTTGCCCGGGCGATAATTTTTCGGCGGTCGATTGAGAGGCCGAAAAAGTGTGCAGATTTACGGCATATGTAATCGATGGATCATAGGCGTTCGTCCATTTTCGATTTACATATTGCGTGATATTTTCAGCATAGCGATAACAGCTGCTGATTCTCGTGATGTTTGTTGTCAGCTTGACACCGTCAACAATCAATTCATTGCCGAACTCAGTTGTACCAGACAGATTATTGGATAGAGACACAAAATCTCGTTCAATCGCACGAGAAATCTGATCGTTATTTGCTCTCGTTGTCTCTGCGCGTGTGGCATCAATATAACCCTGATAGCCAACAATACCGACAGCAGCCAAAATACCTATAATCGCAACAACTATGAGTAATTCAATAAGCGAAAAACCCTGACGCATTTTACATAAACTCCATACAAATGAACTAACAAAACTTTACTCATTTTCACGCTAGCACATAAGTTATTTACCTCAAACTAGAAGTTTTCTTTACCCCTCAAATTCAATGCCATCGAAACCCGCTAGCACATTCTCGGGAAGTTCCTTACATAGAGCTTCATAGTCAAGGTCGACATGAAGGTTCGTTAGTATCGCCTGTCTCGGCTGGAGCCTCTCAATAAACTCCAATGTTTTGTCCAAATGAAAATGCGTCGGATGCGGGGCGCGGCGCAATGCGTCGACAATCCAGCAATCTAAGCCTTCCAAAATCGCAAAACTCTCTTTTGGTAAATCACTTATATCGCTGGAATAAGCCACACCGCCAATACGAAAACCGAGCGAGTCGATATTTCCGTGATTTTGTCGAAACGGTGTGGCAACAATATCACCGCCCGCACCAGAGATGGTTATCGGCGTGTAGGGCTTGGTGATACGATTATCGTTCAGGATAGCCGGATATAAAGAGCCTTCGGTTTGACGAAAGCAATAATCAAAACGCGAGGTCAGTGTTTGACTCGTCGCCGCATCCATCCACACTTCGATTTGCTTGCGTTTGGCATACACCATGGCACGCACATCATCGATGCCGTGGGTCTGGTCGGCATGGTCGTGGGTGTAAAAAATAGCATCGAGCCAAGTGGTTTGCGCATCAATCAATTGCGTGCGCATATCGGGCGATGTGTCGATAAGGATATTCGTCTCGCCGCCCTGCCCGCGCTTTTTAACGAGCATCGAACAGCGCGTGCGGCGATTTTTCGGGTTCGCGGGGTCGCACGCGCCCCAGTCTCCGTCGAGACGCGGGACGCCACCAGATGACCCGCACCCCAATATGCGGAAAGTCATGCTCATGATGGGCGGTTGGCTTTTGAAAATAGCGTGAAGAAATTATCCGTTGTGATTTGCGTGAGCTCAGCCAATGAAATGCCTTTCACCTCGGCTAAGGCGCGGGCTGTGTCGACGACAAAAGCCGGCTCATTGCGTTTTCCGCGATTGGGGACAGGCGCTAAAAACGGCGCATCGGTCTCGACCAAGAGCCGCTCTAACGGGATGTTTTTAATCGTTTCGCGTAAATCTTTCGCACTGTTAAACGTCGCAATGCCTGAAATCGATATATAAAAGCCGATATCAAGCGCGCGCTGCGCAAGCTCTGGCCCTGCGGTGAAACAATGAATCAATCCGGGATATGCGCCCTTTTTCATTTCATCTTCCAAAATATCAGCCGTGTCTTCATCCGCGTCGCGGGCATGCACGATAAGCGGCAATTTGCTTATGCGCGCCGCCCCAATATGTGCGCGAAAATTGCGCTGTTGGGCATCACGAGGGCTATGCTCGTAGAAATAATCAAGGCCGGTCTCGCCAATGCCAACGACTTTCTCATGCGCGGCCAAAGCAACAAGCTGCTCGGCGGTTACCTCTGGCTCGCTGCCGGCTTCGTGTGGATGAATACCGACGGAGCAGACCAATTCATCATGCGCCTCGGCAAGGCTAATAATCGTATCGGCCTCGCTGACTTTGGTCGAAATCGTCACCATGAGGCCAATGCCCGCCGCTTTGGCACGCGCTAAAACGTCCGCGCGGTCATCGTTAAACTCTGGAAAATCCAAATGGCAGTGACTATCAACGAGCATCGTTAAACCTCTTAAATCTGTGGTGGCGTTCATCGCTTCATCGTTCATTTTCGGGTCTCTAACTTGTTAGTTATTTGATTATGCACTTTGACAGAGTTCGTGTTTGTTTGCCAGAGTATAGCGCAAGAGGAACGAAAAATGACTGACTCAATGACTGACTGCCCTAATGCGACTCTGTCTATCGTACAGCTAGACGTGGTTTCGGATGTAATTTGCCCGTGGTGTTTTATCGGCAAGCGCAAATTGGATGCGGCACTGGCTGAGGTGCAAGGCTTTAAAATAAATCTGATATGGCGACCTTTTCAGCTGAACCCAGATACGCCTCCTGAAGGGCGCGATTATAAAGATCAGATGGTGCGCAAATTCGGGCCCGATAGCGGCAGAGGATTTTTTAAAACTGTGATGGAGGCGGCCGAAGGCACGGGCATTAAGTGGGCTTTTGAGGCCATCACGCGCCTGCCAAACACGCTGAACGCGCACCGCCTTATTCGGTGGGCGGCCAGCACGGGTCAACAGCACGATATTGCGGAGGCGTTGTTTTCGGCGTTTTTTGAACAAGCGCAGGATATTGGTGATGTTGACGTTTTGCTCGCGATAGCTGAACGGCACGCGATGGATGTCGCGTTGCTCGCGGAGTTATTTGCCAGTGATTATGATATCGAGGCCACGCGGAATGATGATGCGGCGGCGCGCGATGTGGGCGTGACGGGCGTGCCGGCGTTTTTTGCGGGCGGCTTTATGTTGATGGGTGCGCAAGAGCCGGCCTATTTGGCTAAGTTTCTCACCAAAGCGCAGGAGCGATTGGCGGCTAGCTAGCGGCGAGTTCTGCGAGCTGCGATGCGACTTGTTGCGCGATGGTTAATCGTTGTGCGGCATCTTCGGCTTTGGCACGGAAAACCAAACTCTGGTCGGGGCGAATTTTAACCCGTTCGCTGTGGTCGGTCACATAGCCGATGAGCTTTTCTGGATTGGCGAAGGTTTGCTGACGCAAAACCACCGCCGCGCCTTTCGGCCCGACATCAAGTTTTTCGATACCCGCCGCCAGACAATCCAGCTTAATCGTCAGAACATCGAGCAAATGCTTTACTTCAAGCGGCATTTGGCCGAAACGGTCGACGAGTTCGACAGCAAAAGCATCAATATCGTCGCGTGTGTCCATCGCCGAAAGGCGGCGGTATAGCCCCATGCGCAAATCGAGGTCGGGCACGTAAGTTTCGGGAATGAGAACCGAAATACCCGCATTGATGGTCGGCGACCAGCCCTCTTCTATTTGTTGTCCTTGGCGTTCTGCGACGGCTTCTTCGAGCATGGCTTGGTATAATTCGAAGCCAACTTCTTTGATGTGGCCGGATTGCTCTTCGCCGACCAAATTGCCCGCACCGCGCAAATCGAGGTCATAAGAGGCGAGATTGAACCCTGCGCCGAGCGTATCGAGCGATTGCATAACTTTAAGTCGTTTCTCAGATTTTTCACTTAATCCATTGTTTTCATTATATGTTAAATATCCATAGGCGCGGGTTTTAGACCGCCCCACCCGACCTCGCATCTGGTAAAGCTGCGCCAATCCAAACATATCAGCACGATGAATGATAATCGTGTTCGCAGAGGGGATATCCAACCCGCTTTCAATAATCGACGTGGAAAGCAGCGTATCATATTGCTGGTCGTAAAACGCGTTCATGCGGGTTTCCAAATCGCTACCCGCCATCTGCCCATGCGCCACAACGAATTTAATCTCCGGCACATAATCGGTCAAAAAGGCTGAAATCTCGGGTAAATCAGCGATGCGCGGCACAACGATAAAGCTCTGCCCCGCGCGATATTTCTCGCGCAATAATGCCTCGCGAACGCCGACCGCATCAAACGGCGTGACATAGGTGCGCACGGCCAGACGGTCAACGGGAGGCGTGGCGATGAGCGATAAATCGCGTACCCCCGTCAGCGCCATTTGTAATGTGCGCGGAATCGGCGTGGCGGTCAGCGTGAGGATATGCACTTCGGCGCGTAGTTTTTTCAGCTGTTCTTTATGGCCGACGCCGAAATGCTGCTCCTCATCGACAATGACCAGTCCAAGGCGTTGAAATTCAATGTTTTTCGCCAGTAGCGCATGCGTCCCGATGGCGATATCGACCTCACCAGATTGCAGCCCCTTTTTGGTTTGCGTGGCTTGCGCGGCTGGAATAAGGCGCGACAACTCGCGAATAACCACTGGCAGGCCGTTAAAACGCTCGCGAAAAGTTTTCGCATGTTGACGTGCCAGCAATGTCGTCGGGGCGATAATCGCGACCTGCTTGCCTGACATGGCGGCCACAAAAGCCGCGCGTAAACCGATTTCGGTTTTGCCAAAGCCGACATCGCCGCAAATCAGCCTATCCATCGGGCGGCCACTTGCCATATCGTCGAGAACCGCTTTGATGGCCTCGAGTTGGTCTTCGGTTTCTTCATAGGGGAAGCGCGCGGCGAATTCGTCATATAGGCCGATTTCGGGCAACAGTTTCTCGCCCTCCCGCATGGCGCGTTCGGCGGCGGTGCGGATGAGTTCCGCCGCCATAATTTTGAGTTTTTCTTTGAGCCGCGTTTTGCGCATTTGCCACGCTGTACCGCCGATTTTATCTAGCGATACGGTCATGTCATCGCCGCCAAAACGGCTCAACAAGTCGATGTTTTCAACCGGCAAGAACAGGCGCGAGTCGCCATGATACATCAGCTTCAGGCAATCATGCGGCGCGCCGCCGACATCAATGGTTTGCAGCCCCTCAAAGCGGCCAATGCCATGCTCCATATGCACCACATGGTCGCCGGGGGTGAGGCTCGAAGCCTCGGTGAGGAAATTCTCTGCCCTTTTCCGCCCCGGCCGACGCACCATACGGTCGCCCAGAATATCTTGCTCGGTTAAGACGCTCAGCGCATCGGTAACAAAGCCACTCTCCATACCGCAGACAGCGATGGTCAGCGCGCTCCCCGTGGCGGTAAACCTCTCGATTGCTTGGGGGGCATCGGCACCGTGTTCTTGCAACAGGCTCGATAAGCGTTCTTGCGACCCAGCGCTTGCGGCCATCAGCATGATACGACGACCAGCGGCGCGTTCGGCGTTGATATGCGCCACCACCGCGTCGAATAAATTGACTTGCTCTTGCTTGCGCTCGGCAGCAAAATTGCGTCCTTCGCGCCCGCCAAGATTGACGATGCCGCTTGCCTCTTCGCCTTGAAACGTCTCGATGCGTCGCCACCGCGCTTCTTGTGTGCGCTGCTGCCATTCGTCTGGCAGGATATATAATTGCTCAGGTGCAAGCGGTTTAATTAGGCGGCGCGATGGGTCACGCATTTCGCGGGCTTCGGCACGCGCCTCGTAATAATCTTTAATTTGGTCGATGCGGTCGCTATAGGCTTTGTCGATTTGCCCGTCGGCGACATAAAGGCAGTCCCCGCAATGGTCGAAGAGCGTTTCGAGCGCGTCGTGAAACAACGGCAGCCAGTGCTCCATGCCTTGATGGCGCGCGCCATCGCTAATCGCGGCATAAAGCGGGTCGTCATCCATGACCGTGCCAAACGCTTTCACATAGCCTTGCCGAAACCGTTGAATGGCCGCCTCATCAAGGTGGATTTCGCCGGCGGCTGTTAAATCAAGCGCAGATAATTGCCCCGTGGTGCGCTGACTTTCCGCGTCAAACGGGCGGATGGACTCCAGCGTGTCGCCAAAAAAGTCGAGCCGCACGGGGTGCTCTGTGCCAGGTGCGAATAAATCAACAATGCCGCCGCGTATCGCATAATCGCCTGCTTCCATGACGGTCGAGCAGCGACTATAGCCATTGCCCGCCAGAAAAGTGGTCAACTCATCAAGCTTGACCAATTGTCCGGGACGCAGCGCGAAAGATAAATGCGCAAGATGATGTCGCGCGGGCAAGCGTTGCGCGGCCGCCGAAATCGTGGTGATAACGATGTGCGGCGTGCCGTCAAGCTGCGGCAAGGCGGCCAAGGCAGCCATGCGCTCTGACATAATCGCCACTTGCGGCGACATACGGTCGAACGGCAGGCAATCCCACCCCGGCACGTGCAACTGCACCACATCGGGGGCAAAAAACCCGAGCATATTGCGCATCGCGGCGGCGGCGGAAGCATCGCGGGCGATATAAACCAACCGACCGCTCGCGCGTGCCATATCGGCCAACACAAGCGGTTGATACCCAGTCGGCGCACCGCCAATATGCACTGTGCCAGTCGGCTCGACGAGCGCGCTCAAATTATCGCGGGGGTTTTCGCTCAACGCTTACCTCATTCAAGTTACATATAGTCCAAGCTCAGCAATCGGTCGAGCAATGGCGAGCGCAGCTCGTCTGGCACGGTATCGCGCCCCGTCGTCCAGCTAAATAGCTTATCATCGGCCAATTCCAGAATACGCTGATAATCTGCCAAATCCTCATCTGGCAAATCGGCCAGCACAGCGTCGGCAAATTTGGTGAAGATGATATCCATCTCCTTAATGCCGCGATGGCTGGAGCGAAAATAAAGCTTGCGGCGTTCGGCGTCGAGCTGTTGCGTCATGTCTCATATACCTCTTGATGCGATATATAGCAGACGAAACGATTTTGTCACCTAAGCGTCTGATATAGTTTAAACTAAGATGAATCGATAAAAAGGATGCCCCCATGCGCCCGAGCAAGCTAGACCCATTGTTTGTTGAGGCCACGACCTTGCCAGGTATCGGGCCGAAGCTTGGCAAGATATTGGCTGAATTCACGGGCGATAAAATTATCGACCTGCTGCATCATTTGCCGTCCAATTTAATCGACCGCCAATATCGCCCTGCCCTGAACATGGTCGAAGATGGCCGCATCGCGACGTTTGAAGTCGAGGTGGTGAAGCACGAAGCCCCGCCACGGCGCAACCTGCCCTATCGTATTTTGTGTCGCAATGAGACAGGGTTTTTGTCGTTAGTGTTTTTCCGCGCGCGCAGCGATTGGCTTACCAAGGCGATGCCAGAGGGCGCGGTGCGGATGGTTTCGGGGCGAGTCGAACGGTTCCGCGATACGCTGCAAATTGTCCATCCCGACCATATGCTGCCCAAGCCAGAGTTTGAGGCTTTGCCCGTCATCGAGCCAGTTTATCCCCTCACGGCGGGGCTGTCAGCGAAAGTCTTGATGAAGGCGATTCAGGTGGTTTTATCGCATGTGCCAGATTTGCTCGAATGGCAAAATGAAAGCTGGTTGCAGCAACAAGGCTGGGTAAGTTGGCAGCAAGCGGTGACGCAAGCTCATCGGCCAGAGGCGAATGATGCGCTCGACCCCCACCATCCCGCGCGCGCCCGCCTCGCCTATGATGAATTATTGGCGCATCAACTCGTGCTGGCTTTGTCGCGCCGCCAACGTCGCCAACTGGCGGGGCGTGCCTACCCCAATGCAGAGAAATTACCGCCCGCGTTGCTGAAGCTTCTGCCGTTTTCGCTTACGGGGTCGCAAAACAGCGCGATTGCCGATATTCGTGCCGATATGGCCGCGCCAATGCGTATGCTGCGCTTGCTGCAAGGAGATGTCGGCAGTGGCAAAACCATTGTCGCGGTGATGGCGATGTTGCAGGCGGTGGAAAACGGCGCGCAAGCGGCTCTGATGGCACCGACCGAAATTCTAGCGCGTCAACACGCCGAAACGATAGGCGCGTGGCTTGATGCGCTCGGGATAAGCTGGCAACTGATGACCGCGCGCAATAAAGGCAAGCTGCGCAAAGAAAGCCTCGCGGCATTGGCCGATGGCAGCGTGCAAATCGCGATTGGCACGCACGCGCTATTCCAAGAGAATGTGGCTTTTGCAAATCTCGGACTCGCCGTCGTTGACGAGCAGCATCGCTTTGGTGTGCAGCAACGCATGGGGCTGTCGTCTAAAGGCGATGGCGTCGATGTGTTGGTGATGACGGCGACGCCCATTCCGCGCACCCTCACTCTCACCGCCTATGGGGATATGGATGTATCGCGCATGCCCGATAAGCCCGCAGGTCGCCAACCGATAGATACGCGGGTTATCTCGATGGACCGCTATGCGGATGTGGCGCAAGGCTTGGGCAATGCCATCGCACAAGGGGCGCGGGTTTATTGGGTATGCCCTCTGGTCAGTGAAAGCGAGTTGGTCGATTTGGCCGCCGCCGAAGACCGCGCGAAAGCTTTACAAAAAATATATGGCGCGCAAGTCGGGCTGGTGCATGGCCAAATGCCGGCGGCGGAAAAGGACGCGGTGATGGGACGCTTTGCCGATGGCGAGATTGCGATATTGGTGTCCACGACAGTTATCGAAGTCGGCGTGGATATCCCCGAGGCAACGGTGATGGTTATCGAACATGCCGAACGGTTCGGCTTGGCACAATTGCACCAGTTGCGCGGTCGGGTTGGCCGTGGGCTAGATAAATCAAGCTGCGTGCTTTTATATCGCGGGCCGTTGGGCGAAACAGCGAAGCGGCGCTTGGCGATTATGCGCGACACCGAAGATGGCTTCCGCATCGCCGAAGAAGATTTGCGATTGCGCGGTGCGGGCGAAGTGTTAGGCACACGCCAAAGCGGCCTGCCCGTGTTTCGTCTGGCAGATTTAGAAGCGCATGCCAATTTATTGCCCGCAGTGCATGATGATGTGAAATTGGTGCTGCAAGAAGACCCACAATTACAAAGCCCTCGTGGCGAGGCGTTGCGCAGTCTGCTGTATTTGTTTCGCCGCGATGAGGCGATACGGTTTTTGCACTCCGGCTAAAATTGGGGGGATAGTTTAGTCGGTCGTTGTTTCGTCGGCCAACCCAGCCGAGACAACCAGACGTGCGCCCTCTTCAATGCTCATATCAAGAATGGTCAATTCATCTTCGGCGACAAAAAGCAAAAAGCCCGAAGTCGGGTTCGGCGTGGTCGGCACAAACACGCCAATCATGGTTTTGCCCGCCGCATCATTCACCCGCCGTTCCGCCGCTTTGGTCACAAACGCCACGACATAAAGCCCTTTGCGCGGATATTCGAGCAGCGCGACTTGGCTAAAAGCTTGCCCATCTTCGCGCATGGCGGTTTGGAAGATTTGTTTCAGCGCCGTATACACAGCCCCCGCCATAGGGATTTGGCGAATGAGACGGTCGGATACTTGCAGCAAAGTACGACCAAGCAGATTAGCCGTCAGCCCGCCAATGAGTGTCAGCAGCACAAGCGCCAGAACCACACCAACACCGGGGATGTCGAAAGGCAGATAGGTGGTCGGCCAATAAACCTTCGGTATCAAGGGGCGGAAATAGCCATCGAGAAAGTTGATAAACCAAAGCGTCAGATAAAAAGTGATGTAAATCGGCGCCGTGACAATCACGCCAGTCAAAAAATAAGTGCGCAGCGTGCCAAGCAATGTGCGCGGCTTCTTAGCAGGCTTTTGTAAATCATCCATTTAAATGATGTCGAAGCCAAGGTTTGTCGTCGCATCACCAAATAGCAGACTATCAAAATCATCCGTGTCCCCGAGGAGGTCAGCAACAACTTCATAATTCGATTGGAGAACGAGTTTGCCATCATCCAGTGCCAGTCTGTCGTCCCCTTGCGCAGGGTTAAGAATAATATCGACCACGTCAGTTGGTTGAATACCAAATATTTCCCTTATCTCAGTATATCTTATAACGTCGGTGAATGTAATCATAAGACGGTTAGCATCGGCATTATCAGAAGCCGTTGTGCCATCAGTCGTCCCGGGGGTATGGAAAGTAATCTCTATATTTGGCAAAAAGATATCCGTGTTAATGAACCCATAATCACTAAACGCGAAAGTCACTAAATCATCACCCCCGCCATCGGCGATGCCGTTCGCCCCTTTGGCGTAAGTCATAAACTCTGCAAAGCTTGTCACCGATGAGGCGGCATCCTCGTCAATCAAAAAGAGTTGGTCTTCGCCGCGTCTAAAGTTTGCAATCGTGTCGCCGCCATCTGTCGCTGTGGAGGTGGCACCGCTTTCCCACCGATAAACGACGTTATCAGTGCTGCCAAAGCGTCCCAAGGTAATGCTATCGTCACCATAGCCGCCGGCGATGACATCGCCATGCGCGCTGCCGATGATTGTATCAGCACCCGCACCGCCTTTAATAAGTTGTTTGGCATCTAAAGCGCTTGCATCGAGCGTGTTCGCGTCTGCGCTATTTTCTGCGCGCAGCAGAGTATATTCATTTGTGTCAAACGCCGAGCCAAGGCTACTCGAGGCACTGACAGGATTTGTTGCCCCAACAGCAGTGCCTGTTGCAGTGCCTGTTGCGCCATCGCTCGCCCACTCGTCCTCATTGGTCAGTGTAATCGTCAGCGCAATAGTGTCTGCCGCATTAGAATCATCTGTCACGGTCACCGTTATTTGGAAGTCTTTGTCACTATCAGCGCTATTGCGCGTTTCATAATCAGGCGCTTCCCTCCAAGTCACAACACCATCAACGACTTGAAACAAATCACGGTCTGCACCACCAAGTGTCCATGTGAGACCGTTCGGCGTGGCATCCGTCGCGCCAAGAGTTACCACTTCTTGGCTGTTCTCAGCTGAATTAACGGCAAAGGCACCACTATCAATGTCAAGCCGCCTACTTACAGCGGATTTACCAGAAGTAGGAGGATTAGCATCTACAAAAAAAGCAGTTTGATAAGGATAGAAAAAGCCACCGTCCTCTATATCAACGTACCCAAGATAATAGAATGGGTCAGATGCAGGTAGAGTCTCACCCCCGTTCAGTTGCCAAGTCCCATCGCTGGCTTGTTCAAGCCAGATAGAGACCCAATGATTCTGGCTATAAGGGGTTCGGAGGGGCTCAGTCGGAATATCTACGATAGTGCCATCGGGCAAATAGGCGCGCGCACCCTCCGATACTGTTAGATAAAACCCAGGCAGTCCTTCGATTCTACTTTCGGTTATTGTCCCCGAATAATGGAAAAGACCATCAGTGGCATCGATACTATTGGCGAAGATATCCCTGTGGCCTGTGAATTCCTCAATGACGGCGACAATGTTCGGCGCTGTGTTCGCAGCTAATGTCACAGTGAGTTCAATAATGTCTGAAAGAGTTCCCCTATCGCTCACTATGGCCCTCATGCTGAATACATTGTTTACTTCCCTGCTCATCGTCGTACCAAGTACAGGCGCGTCTTTCCACGTCACAACACCACTATTAGAGATGTTAAACAAGCTAGCATCGGGGCCAATCAGCGACCATCTCAGGCTATCAGACGCACCATCAGCATCCGCTGCGGCAAGCTCAATCACTGGTTGCTGGTTCCCGGCGGTCAGCGCCGATTGGCTGTCCTCAGCTATAATAATAGGCCGTCCACCAATTTCAATCTCGTTAATATTCTGCGTATTACCACTAAAAGTAATCCGGACGGCATCAAACACCAAATCAGCGGCCGGCGTGACTGTGATGATGCTATCCGCATCCTGATTGGCACTTTGCAAAACCATCGGAGGGCTAACAGCGACACCATCAAGCAAGAGCTCTACTGTTGAGCCATCGATACGTGTTGGAACATGAGCGTCAGAGCCGTCGGCGCGCTCTGCCACTCTATTATGAATACGAATACTGGCCCCAATATAGTCGTCATCAAATGTGAAAGTTAAGGTATCGCCATCAGCATTGCCCACACCATAACCCTCACCGTTCATGTAGGCCTGAATGTCAACATCCGTGACCCCGTCAACCAGATTAGTAAGAGCCGTTCGATACCCCGCAAAGAAATAGTCACTGGCCGCGACTGTCGTCGTAAGTGTCGCCGACGGAGCAATATTTGCAATAGCAGGGCCATCAGACAAGTAGATAACAGGTGATTCATCGTATAGATTGGTCAACGTAACCTCAATGTCAATGTCATCCGTGAGGGGTGTCACACCATCATCAGTCACTGTCATTGTAATATGGAACACGTTGTCGCCGTCAGCACTCTTGACGGTTTCAAAATTAGGCGGAGGCGACCGCCGAGTCGTCTCTGTTATAAGGCTGACGAAAAGCGTGCTCGCCCACCAAATCTCACCTGTTTCAGGATCGATGTTAAACCAGTCAGCGTCCGCGCCCGTCAACGACCACCTAAGGTCACCCGTCGCTGTATCAGAATCCGTCGCTGTAAGCCTATCTGCCAAGGTCGCCACCACATATTGGTTCTCAGCTGAATTAATCGCAAGGGTCGCGCCTTGGTCAATAATCGGCGCTTCGTTTTCCTCAACCAGTGTGATGGTGAGGTCAATAGTGTCTCTTCCCGCAAGAAGGTCTGTGACCGTGACTGTCAGGAGAAACTCCCTGTTGCCTGACGCACTTCTTGTTGTGTCAAAGCTAGGCGCATTTACCCATGTAATCGCACCCGTCGTGCTATCGATAGTAAACGAGCCAACGTCCGCCCCGCCGGTCAAACTCCAAGTCATAATACCATTAGGGGTATCATCCATTGCTGAAAGCGTGGTCACGACGTGCTGGCTCCCAGGTGACTCAATCGCAAAGGTCGCGCCTTGGTCAATAACAGGTGCTGTGTTCGAAGGGATATCTCCCAATGCCACAGTGATAACAACACTGTCTGTTCCCCCGATGCCATCTGTCACTCTGGCCGTAATTGTGAACACTTTGGTGCCTGCAGCACTAACGAAATTAACGTCGTCTTCATAATCAGGCGTATTTGTCCACCTAATCTCACCCGTTGTGCTGTGAATAGTAAAGAAGCGGTAATCACCCGTCTCTTCTAAGTCCCACGTAAGTCTATCACCAGCATCAGCATCTGAAGCTGTCAGCGTAATCACCTCGTCTTGATTCTCATATGAAGTAACAGTACGACTATCCGCGCCATCAATAATGGGTACTGTGCCCTCAGACACATCCGTCAACGTAACAATGATGCCAAGAGTATCTGCAAGTCCGTCGTCATCTGTCACTGTGGCCGTCAATCTGAACACTTTGTCACCGTCAACACTATTGAGGGTTTCATAATTAGGCGCTTCGCGCCACGTCACCGCACCATCATCAGAGATTTGGAACAGCGCCTCGTCTGGGCCGCTTAAGCGCCAGTTAAGGCCATTAGGCGTTTCATCCGTCACCGTAAGCAAAGTTGCCACGAGTTGGTTCTCAGCTGAATCAACCGCAAAGACCTCACTCATAACGACAAGCCGCGTATCTGCAACGGCATCACCAAGAGGAATAAAACGACTGTCCCCAAAACCATAGTTCCCAATAACATAAAATAGGCCAGTCGGTGTGTTCGCACCGCTGTTCAATTGCCAAGTCCCGTCGCTGGCTTGCTCAAGCCAGACAGTAGAAATATCGCCAACGCCCCTGATGATAGTGTGTGCTTCAGACGGAATATTTACGGTCGTGCCATCAGGCAAATAAGCGATGGCATTGTCTATGGTTATCGTATTGTCGTCTCTGTTAATGGTGCGCGTACCCGAATAATGGAAAACGTCACCACCGTCATTCGCACCATTGACAGGCACATTTGTCTGTCCCGTGAAAGCATCAACGACAGTCGTGGTGCGCGGCATGCCGACGCTAATCAACCCATCGGTCACGAATTCACCAGAAGTAATAGGCGTATAACTGGGAATAGAAATGACTTGATAAGGATATACAAAGCCACCGTTATCCCGATTAGCGAACCCAAGATAATAGAATGGAGATTCAGGTAGGCTATCCCCCCCGTTCAGTTGCCAAGTCCCATCGCTCGCTTGCTCAAGCCAGATAGGAACCCCATTATTCTGGCTGCGCGGGACTGGGATATTTCCAGCTAGAATATCTACGATAGTGCCATCGGGCAAATAGGCGCGCAAATCCTCCTCTACGATTACATGAAACCCAGACAGTCCTTCGACCGTACCTTCGGTTATCGTCCCCGAATAATGGAAAAGGCCATCAGTGGCATCGATACTATTGGCGAAGATATTCCTGTGGCCTGTGAAACCGTCCATAGGGACTGTGCCACCCGTAATGACCGGTGCTGTCGGCTCAAACACATCCGCCAATGTCACAGTCAGTGCAATGGTGTCTTGCATCTCTTGGCCTAGACTGTCATCTGTAACCGCCGCAATAACACTGAACTCTTTGGTGTCTGCAGCACTATTAAGCGTTTCATAATCGGGCGCATCCCGCCACGTAATTTCACCCGTCGTGCTATCGATGGCAAACAAGCCCATATCCGCACCGCCAATCAGCGACCATGTCAGCGTATCAGACGTATCCACATCCGTTGCTGTAAGCGTGGTCACCTCTTGGCTATTCTCAGCTGTCGTAAGCGCAAAGGAATCATGCGTGCTCAGCAGCTCTATAATATCAAGCGGCGCATCGGTCACTTGCTGACCCTGAACGGTAAGAGGATTAGAGTTGAATTGATGCGGTTCATGCGGGTAGCGGAACTCAGTACCATCCCCGTCAGCGATACCGAGCACGTAGAATGTACCCTCTGTCGGTAGGGTTTCAGCTCCATTCAGCTGCCAAGTCCCATCATCCGCTTGCGCAAGCCAGATGACACCGAACTCGAAAGCGGCTCGTAAGGGCGCAGTCGGAATATCGACGACAATGCCGTCAGGTAAATAGGCTTGTGCGCCTTCGCTCGCGATGACGTGCGCGAAAGTCGGGCTGCTATTATCATCATCATAGACAATCGTCCCCGTGTAATGGAAAAACCCGTCGGTTGCATCGCGGCCATTCGCATAGAGATCCTTGTGGCCTGTGAAAGATATGGTGGCCGTGCCTTGGGTAATAACAGGTGCGGTGTTATCAAACCCATCCGTCAATGTAACGGTCAGCACAATGTCGTCTGTTCCGCCGCTACCATCGCTCACTGTGACCGTCAGGCTGAACACTTTGGTGCCTGCACGGCTGTTGAGGGTTTCATAATCAGGCGTTTCTCTCCACGCAAGCTCACCTGTCGTGGGGTTGATGGTAAACAATTCAAGATCCGTAGCTGCTCTGTCGCTTAAGCTCCAGCGCAAAATATTCGGCGTCGTATCCATCGCTGTAAACGTCATCACCGAGAGTTGGTTCTCAGGTGAATTAATATTAAAGCCATTAGCTTGCGTAATGCGCGGTGCTGTGTTTGGTAGAGGGTCATCGTCAGGGTCATTGACAATATCCACGATAACCGTTTGGTCAGCTGTTGCTCCATTATTGCTATCCGTTGCGCGGATGACGACTTCATAACGCGCGCCAATACTAAACCTTTCATTATAATCTTGCTCTTGGCGGAAATATAATGCACCCCCATTAGGGCTAATGCCGAGGATGGTTTGCGCCTCATCGCCATCAACACTGAGAATAGAATAGCTAATAGAACCACTCGGATTCTCATTTGTGGCACTGGCGCGATAGATTTCCGCCGCAAACCCGCGGCGAGCTGCTGCGTCATTAACAGCACCCCCCTCTTCAACCTCTATACGCACGCTACTCTCGGCGAAGTAAGGCGTCACACTATCATCGGTGAGCGTAACGGTGAGCGTAATACTGTCTGTAAGCCCGCCGCCATCTGTCGCTATGGCCGTCACTGTGAACTCTTTGTTGTTTGAAGAACTAGAGCTTACAGTCGATTCAAAATCAGGCGCGTCGTTCCATGTAAGCACGCCTGTATCTTCTGCAATCGTAAAGAAGCTATGGTCACCCGTCGTCTCGTCCAAGCTCCAAGCCAGACCATTCGGCGTATCATCCGCCGCCGACAGCGTGGTCACGGCAAGCTGGTTCTCCGCTGAATCAAACGCCGTGCCACCAGAGGTATCAATAATCGGGGCAGTATTTTCAAACACATCCGTCAATATCACAGTGATTTCAACACTATCTGTAAGGCCGCCATCTGTAACTGTGGCCGTCAGGCTGAATTCTTTGTTGCCGCCCATACTATTGAGCATTTCAAAATCAGGCGCAGCTTTCCACGTGATGACCCCACTATCAGAGATTTCAAATAAGTCCTCATCTGCACCGCTCAAGCGCCATGTAAGATTGTTACCATCAGCATCCGTCGCTTCTAGCGTGGTCACCGCTTGTTGGTTCTCAGATGACGTAACCGCAAAGGACTCGCGCGTGGTGAGGGGCACCTCAATGGCAAATGGTGCATCGGTCACTTGCTGACCTTGAACGGTAAGACGACCAAAAATGTCTTCATACGGATAGAGGAACTCCTCACCGTCATCGTCATGGACACCCAGAGCATAGAATGTACCCTCTGTCGGCTGGGTTTCAGCCGCATTCAGCTGCCAAGTTCCATCATCGGCTTGCGCAAGCCAGATGACATTAACTTCCGCAGCGGTGCCTGAGAGTTCGAAAGCGCCCGCCGGAATATTAACGACAGTGCCGTCAGGTAAATAGGCATAAGCCCCCTCGCTCACGATGGCGGCCGAAGTCGGACTACCCACAAGACTATCATAGGCAATCGTTCCCGAAAAATGGAAAAACCCGTCGCTTGCATCGCGACCATTGGCATAGAGATTCGTGTGGCCGGTGAAAGATGCGATGGTGGTCGTGGCTTGCGTAATGCCTGGGGCTGTGTTCCCCGCCAATGTAATAGCAAGGTTAATCGTGTCTTGCAGCCCGCCGCCATCGCGCACTGTGGCCGTCAGGCTGAACACGTTGCTGTTCGCCACGCTCAGGGTTGTCCCAACTTCAGGTGCTTCGTTCCACCTAATCGTACCATCACTGTCGATGGTAAACCTGCCCATATCCGCTCCGCTCAACACCCAAGTAACAGTGTCACCAACATCATCTGAAGCTGTAAGCGTGGTCACCTGCCCGCCACTTGAATTAATTTCAAGAAGTGCATCACCTTGGTCAATAACCGGTGCCTCACTCACATTCGTCAACCGAACTGTGATGGCAACAGTACTTGTTGCGCCGTCATTATCTGTTGCTCTGGCCGTAAAGGTGAAATCCCTGTCGTTTGACGCACTGCGCGTCTCTTCATAATTAGGCGCATCAACCCACGTAATCGCACCGCTATCCCGATGAATGGTGAACAGTGCCGCATCACCGCCTGCGTCCAAGCTCCAGATTAAACCATTCGGCGTGGTGTCCGTCGCCTCGAGCGTCGCCACCTCTCGGTCATTCTCGGCTGACTCGATGGCACGAACAGCCTCTCCTGTAATAACAGGCGCTGTGTTCTCAGCCACATCGGTCAATCTCACAATGATGTCAACGCTATCCGATCCGAGCGCTTCATCATCAGCTGTAACTGTCACCGTCAGGCGGAAGTCTTTATCGCGTGCCGCACTCTCGAGTGTTTCATAATCAGGTGCTTCCCTCCACGTGATGACACCCTCATCAGAGATTTCAAACAAGTCAACGTCCGCTGAAGCAGCGTCATTATTGTCGGTTAGCGACCAAGTAAGGTCATCACCCTCAATATCCGTCGCTGTAAGCGTGTGCACCACCGCTTGTTGGTTCTCGGCTGACTCAAACGTCGTGCCAAGCGAGCTGTCAATAATAGGCGCGTCGTTTTCATTGGTCAGCGTAATGGTGAGGGTCACGCTGTCTGTTGTCCCGCCATCATCTCGTGCTATGGCCGTAATTGTGAATATATTGTTATTTGAAGTCGTGCTGCGGGTCTCTTCAAAATCAGGCTCATCTATCCACGTAATCACGCCATCATTATCGATATTGAAGAAGCTATAGTCACCCGTCTCTTCCAAGTCCCATTCAAGAGTATGCGGCCTATCATCCGTCGCTGTAAGCGTGGTCACCGTGCGCTGGTTCTCGGCTGAATTAACGGCAAGCCCTCCTAACACGCCGAAAATTTCAAGTTCTTCAATGCCTTGAGAGTTGCCACTAAAAATAATCTGCACTTCATCAAATGCCCGCGGATTACCGCCATCATCATCGGGTAGCGTGACCGTGAGGATATAATTACTCGTATCCTGATTGCGACTGTCCAAAGCAAGCGGGTCGCCAACGTCCACACCATCAAGTCGAAATTGTAATGTTGAGCCATCAATAAGCCTAGAATTCGCGCCAGCTGGGCTATGAATCATGACACTGCCTTGCGTATAGTCGCTATCAAACTTGAAGGTCAGGTGCTTATTATGAGCATCGGTGGGGCGAAAACCCATAATACCAGGCCCAGACCAAGTTGTGACATGCGTTACCCCATCCCTCAGATTATCAAAATTCTGGCTCTGTGTAGCGCCGGCGTAAGACGTAATACTTGTCGTAATGGCCGCCGATGATGCAATATTTACGGGTGTAGAACTATCACTGGGCAGGTTAATAGCAGGCGGTGGATTCTCACCTAGCGGCGCAATTTGAATGGTGACGCTTTGGGTAACGGCGGTCGGTAAGCCATTTGCACCAAGCGATGTCGCAATAACATCAAACGTCGGATTATTGTCTGCGCGACTTTCTCCCGTGCCAGTATATGAAATCTGGCCAGTGGACGATGAAATCACAAAACCAGTTGAGTCACCGCCCAAACTATAAGTAACCGTATCGCCATCCGCATCCGTGGCCGTCACAGGCGACCCGATTGCAATCGCCGTTGCGCTGCCATCTTGCTGCTCTACCAAACTCAAATCACTTGGTAAATCGTCAAACACTGCATCAGCAGCCGCCTGCGTAATCTGAATGGTGACGCTTTGGGTAACGGCGGTGGCCGCGCCATTTGCACCAAGCGATGTCGCAATAACATCAAACATCGGATTATTGTCTGCACGACTTGCTCCCGTGCCCGTATATGAAATCTGGCCAGTGGACGCATCAATTGCAAAATCGCTTGGGCTGCCTTGTAGACTATAGGTAACCGTATCGCCATCCGCATCCGTGGCTGTCACAGGAGACCCGATTAAAATCGCCGTCGAGCTGCCATCTTGCTGCTCAACCAAAGTCAAATCAGTTGGTAGCTCGTCAAACACCGCATCAGCCGCCGCCTGAACAACATTAACGATAATTGTTTGGTCAGCTATTGCCCCATCTCTATCTGTTGCGCGTATCACGACTTCATAACGCGCCCCAGTACCTGCCATTTCATCGTAATCTTGCTCTTGGCGGAAATACAACACACCCTCATCAGGGCTAATGCCAAGGATGGTTTGTGCTTCCATGCCATCGACGCTGAAAACAGAATAGGCAATCATATCACCGTCATCCACATCTGTAGCAGCCGCACGATAAACCTCCGTTGCACCGTTACGCATATCGGGAGAGTCACTAACCGCACCCCCCTCTGGAGCACCCACCACGAGGTTGTCACTGGCAAAAATTGGCGCTTCGTTCACATCGGTCAGCGTAATGGTGAGGGTCACACTGTCGGTTTCCCCAGCAGTATCTCGCGCTATGGCCGTAATTGTGAACTCTTTGTTGTTTGAAGCACTAGAGCTCACAGTCGATTCAAAGTCAGGCGCTTCTCTCCACGTAATCACGCCTGTCATGCTGTCGATGCTAAAGAAGCGCGCATCACCAGTATTTTCATTTTCCAGTGACCATGAAAGAGTATCACCAATATTCTCATCCATCGCGACAAGCGTGGTTACAGAAGTTTGGCCTTCAGCTGAATCAACCGCAAGCGTTTCTGGAACGGCAAAAATCTCGACTTCTTCGAGGTTTTGACGTCTTTCAGCGTTATCAAAGACGATGCGGACTTCATCGAACACCAAATCGGCGGCTGCTGTGACCCTGAGGATGTCGCCTTCTTCTTCATTGGCACTGTCTAAAAGCGCTGAGGTGTGAACGATGGTATCATCGAGGCGGAATTGCACGACGGCGTCATCGATACGCTGAATAACCTCAATACTGTTTGCGTGTTCCCTGTTATGGATAAGCACTTCGCCTTGCGCGTAGTCTTCATCGAATTTGAAGGTGACGTAGAGGGTATCGATACCGTCTTTGTGGGGGCGATAGCCGTCGCCGTCGCGCCAATCGTCAGCGGCGAGTTCGGTGTCGCCATCTATCAGATTTGCGATATTCTGCGCCTTATCGCCAATGGTATATCTATCAGCACTTCCATCGCTGTCGTCGATGGTATCTGTAATGGTCGCCGATGGTGCGATATTTGTAAGCGTCGCGAAACTAGAGATGTCAATAATCGGGGCTGTGTTGTCCTCAATCATCTGGGTAATCTGAATGGTGACGCTTTGGGTAATGTCGGTCGGTGAACCATTTGCACCAATTGACCGCGCAACAACAATCAGCGAAGTTGTTGGGGTGCTCGCGTGCGTCAACCCCGTGCCCGTATATGAAATCTGGCCAGTGGATGTATCGATTGCAAAATCGCTTGGGTTGCCTTGTAGACTATAGGTAACCGTATCGCCATTCGCATCTGTGGCTGTCACAGGAGACCCGATTAAAATAGGCGTTGCGCTGCCATCTTGCTGTTCTGCAAAAGTCAAATCAGTTGGTAGCTCGTCAAACACCGCATCAGCCGCCGCCTGAATAACATTAACGATAATCGTTTGGTCAGTTGTTGCCCCATTGGTATCGGTTGCGCGTATCACGACTTCATAGCGCGCCCCAGTGCCGGCCACCTCATCGTAATCTTGCTCTTCGCGGAAATACAACGCACCACCAGAACCAATACCAAGAATGGTTTGCGCTTCAACGCCATCGACACTGAAGACAGAAAATCTAACCGTATCACCGTCATCCGCATCTGTGGCCGTCGCGCGGTAAATTTCCGTTGCACCGCTACGGCGGTTTGGCTCGTTATTAACAGTGCCGCCCTCTGGCGCATTCGCGACGAACTCGGTGTTGGTAAAGACTGGCGCGTCGTTGGCATCGTCCAGCGTAATGGTGAGAGTCACGCTGTCCTCTGCCCCGTCATCATCTCTGGCGATGACTGTCACGGTGAACTCTTTGTTGTTTGCATTAGAGCTTTCAAATGCACTCGATTCAAAGTCAGGCGCGTTGTCCCAAGTAAGCACGCCTGTGTCTTCTGCAATCGTAAAGAAGCGATGGTCACCCGTCGTCTCATCCAAGCTCCACGCCAAACCATTCGGCGTGGTATCCATCGCCATAAGCGTGGTCACCGTAAGCTGGTTCTCAGCTGAATTAAACGCCGTGCCACCAGAGGTATCAATAATCGGTGCTGTGTTAGCAACTTCCGCCGATGGGAAGGGAATAGAGAAAGCTTCGTTATTCCTCAAAGTACTGGTCTCATTGCTGCCTTCTGCCCTAATCTCCCCCTTGAACTCAGCATAGGTCGCAATAACGTCATCATCACCAAGCTGGAATACAAACTTACCAACAGGGTTGATAATCGTAATCACAGCACCCGTCGAAAGCGTCAAATCAACACGGGAGATTACCTTAACAAAACCATCAGCACTTTCCTCATCATAATCTGTTATCGTCACACCGACATCAAACTTGATAAGGTTCGTTCCAACTGTATCGGTTATCTCAACATTCCCATATTGGAAACGGCTAATCACATAGAAATCATCACCAGCACTACCATTTTGGCTAAACCCAAAAGTAGAAGCCGAACTGAATACATCTACACTCGCAGAACCAAAAGAAGGAGAAAATTGAGCAGGCAGACTATTACCAGAAATGTCTGGGTCAGTTGTCGCCGTCAGCACCTGAAAAGCTTCATTATTCCTTAAAGTACTGGTCTCATTGCTGCCTTCTGCCCTAATCTCCCCCTTAAACTCATCATAGGTCGTAATAATCGGGTCACTACCAAGCTGGAATACAAACTTACCAACAGGGTTGATAATCGTAATCACAGCACCCGTCGAAAGCGTCAAATCAACACGAGAGATTACCTTAACAAAACCATCAGCACTTTCTTCATCATAATCCGTTATCGTCACACCAGCATCAAACTTGACAAGGTTCGTTCCAACTGTATCGGTTATCTCAACATTCCCATACTGGAAACGGCTAATCACATAGAAATCACTGCCAGCACTACCATTCGCTGTAACGCCATGCGCCGTACCAAAACCTATGATATTTGCATCACCATTACCGGTGAGAAGCTCGTTACCATAAGTCCCTGTGGCATCATCATTATCTCTGAGCGTGACGACTTGTGTATCAAGCGGAGTGCTATCATCGGCGGTATCGTAGATACGCAGCTCAAAGTCTTTTGATATTTCTCGTCTTGCATCATCGGTTGGTGTAAAGGTCACGGTTTGTGCAGTGGTCGCGCCAGACGTAAAGCTAAGCATCCCTGTCAGAGAAGGAAAGTCGGAACTTGTGACCGGCAACGCCCCTTTCGGGACAATCTGCCAACGAATCATCGTCGCATCTGCCAGAGCCGCTGTCGGCGTGATAGTAAACTCGTACTCAGTGCCTTCAGTGGCGGTCACAGGGGCGGAAAGTATAAAATTAGTCATATTCTACTCTTAACTCTTTTGCACATAAAACTCAATATGCCCATTAATACTTCTTAAGTCTTACATTTTGGTTAACGCGTTTAAATTTAAAGGATTTATTATTGTTTACATCACATCTATCAGTGTGACGGTGAGGTCAATCGTGTCCATAAGGTTGCCGCCATCGGTCACTGTGGCGGTGAGGTCGAACACTTTGGTGTCGACGGCATCTGTACTTACAGTCGTATCGAAATTAGGCGTTTCGTCCCACGTAATCACACCACTATCAGAGATTTCAAATGAGGCCATGTCATCGCCGCTCAAGACCCAAGTCTGCGTATCAGCGCTATCCACATCCGTCGCCCCAAGCGTAATCACCGCGTCTTGGCCTTCATTTGAATTAACCAGAATCGTCTCGCCATCAGGAACCGCTGTGCCATCACGCGTGATAACCGGTGCTTCATTCTCATCGGTCAATGTCACAGCGAGGTTGATACTGTCTTCAAGCCCGCCACTGTCTCTCGCTGTAGCGGTCAGGCTGAACAGTTTGTTGCCTGCCTCGCTATTGAGGGTTTCGAAGTCAGGCGCTTCTTTCCACGTCACAACACCACCAGCCGAGATATCAAACAAGTCCGCGTCCGAGCCGCTCAAGACCCATGTAATGCTATCATCAGCATCAACATCCATCGCGGACAGCGTGGTCACTGCATCTTGGTTCTCAACTGATGCAATCGGACGCGATGTGGAAACGCCGAAGATTTCAATTTCTTCAAGGTTCTGACGGTTGCCATCAAAAGTAATGCGGACTTCATCAAACACCAAATCAGCATCTGGTGTGACCGTGATGACGTTCGAATCTCGTAAAATTGTTGGAGAGCCAACAACTTCACCATTAAGCCTAAACTCTAATACTGAATTGTTAATACGACCAGTATCAGTCCCCTCTCTGTTATGAATGCGGACACTGCCTTGCACATAGTCGTCATCTTTAAAATAGAAGGACAGAAACTTACCATGCGCATCAAGCGGGTGATAACCGTCGAGGTCTGTTCCGCCCCAATGTTCACGTTCGAGAGACGTATCCCCATCAACCAGATTTGCAAGATGATGGTTCTCTCTGTCCTCTGTGGAACGATCAGCATCGTTAGGGGTATACCGTGTAACAG
The DNA here is from genome assembly GCA_965221415.1 of Parvibaculaceae bacterium. Taxonomy (GTDB): domain Bacteria; phylum Pseudomonadota; class Alphaproteobacteria; order RS24; family RS24; genus UBA8337. Next base: position 1,021,452 of record OZ244887.1, on the reverse strand, counting down.
ATGTCGTGATGGTGGCCAAGCTTGTCGTGTGGTCTTCAGGGTCGGTCGCAAGCGCGATATTTGCAGCCCCCATGGCAGGTGCAGGTGCATCAGCGGGGTCAATATCGGGCGCTTCGTTCGCATCGGTCAGCCTAATGGTGAGGGTGATGCTGTCTGTATTCGTGCCATCTGTCACCTGTGCGATAACACTGAAGTCTCTATCTGTATCACTCGTGTAGCTAGAATCTTCATAATCAGGCTCGTTCACCCACGTAATCGCCCCTGTCATGCTGTCGATAGTAAACAGGCCAGAAGCGTCGTCAGTTAGTGACCATGTAAGCGTGCCAAGCGTATCAATGTCCATCGCCGTCAGCGTGGTGACTTCGAGTTGGTTCTCAGCCGACATAATCGTTGTGCCACCAGCAGGCGTGTCGATAATAGGTGCGCCCTCATTTACATCGGTGAGTATCACGAGGAAGCTAATACTCTCTTCTGCCCCAAGACTATCGCGCGCTGTGGCGGTTAAGCTGAACACTTTGCTCTCTGCGTCACTCTGCGTCACTTCAAAATCAGGTGTATTTGCCCACCGCAACTCACCCGTTGCACTATTGAGCGTAAACAAGTCAGCATCATCGCCAGTAAGTGTCCATGCAAGGCCACCCGCATTAGGGGTGTCATCTGTTGCTGCAAGCGTGCCGATTGCCGCTAGGGTGTTTTCAGTGGAAATAAACCCAAACGCTGTTGGTAGAGCGAAAATCTCGACTTCTGCGAGGTTTTGCGATTCTTGATCGCCAGCAAAAGTAATGCGAACTTCATCAAACACCAAATCAGCGGGAGGCGCGACCTCAAATACGGCGATGTCAGCATCCACTGCCTCGGTGCTGACAATGGTGTGCGCAGTGCCAACGGCTTCGCCATCGAGCCAGAATCGCACCTCTGCGTCATTAATGCGCACTTCAGCTCCACCACTATCAGTTGCCCAAGTATAAATCACGACACGGCCTTGTATATAGCTGTCGTCAAGCACGAAGGTTAGGTCTTCGTCCGCCGCGTTGTTGGGGCGATAGCCGGTGATGCCCGCATTATACCAGTTGATATTGGCTGTTTGTCCATCAGTCAGAGCTGCAATCTGGCGGGCTTCGGTTGCGCCTGAGCCGCCATTGTAAGTTGCGTCCTCATATGGCGTAACTGTCGCCGATGGTGCGACATTTGTAGTCGTTGTCGCGCTTGGTACAATATCAAAACGAGAACGGTCAATAACGGGTGCGGTGTTTTCAAACACATCGGTCAGTGCCACGGTCAGGTCGACGCTGTCTTGGAATTGTTGGTCTGGACTGTCATCTGTCACGGTGACCGTCAGGCTGAAGATTCTGTCTGCGTCACTCTCGTGAGCCTCATAATCGGGTTCTTCGCGCCACGTCACGACTCCGCCCTCGACTTGGAATAATTCGTGGTCGTCGCCGCTCAACGTCCAGACGAGGTTTTCTGATGCGGTGTCGATATCTGTCGCGGTGAGCGTGGTGACTGTGGTGCCGTTTTCAGCTGACTCAACCGCAAGTGTATCACCAACCGCCGTGCCATCACTTTGGGCAATAACAGGCGCGGCGTCGTTTGCATCGGTCAGTGTCACGGTGAGGCCAACAGTGCTTACCGCGCCGAGACTATCTGTCACTGTGGCGGTTAAGCTGAAGATTTTGCTGTTTGCAGCACTATTGAGCGTTTCGAAGTCAGGCGCGGTTTTCCACGTAATCGTCCCCGTCATGGTGTCGATAGCGAACAAGTCCCCGTCTGCGTCGCTGGTCAAGCCCCACGTAAGGCTACCCGCGTTAGGGGTGGCATCTGTCGCTGCGAGCGTGGCGACTGCTTGTTGGTTTTCAGCGGAAGTAAACGCAAAGGTGTTATTAGTGATAAAAGGTTCGCCTGCGGCAGTGAGAAGCGGTTGGCCTGCGCCGTCCTCACCATTTCTTTCAAAGGCATTAGTACGGCCATTGACAGTGCCAAGAACATAAGATGAGCCAGACGGTGCGGATACGCGAGCACCCGCAAATAATTGCCAGACATCATCTGTGCCATCGTCATTGTCATGGTCGACTGGGGCAACCCAGAGGCTAGGGTCATCAACCACAGTGAAGGCCGTGCCCGATTGGTACTCAATGATGGTGCCATCGGGCAAGAAAATGAGATTGCTCTCCCCACCAACCGTAAGCGTGGTGCCGCCGCCACCGAATGCAAATGATACATCGCCCGTGTAATGGAAAATGCCATTATTGTCATCGCGACCATTGACATTGACATTTTTGCGCCCCGTGAAGGACTGGATAGCGACCGCGTCAATCACTGGTGCGGTGTTTTCAACCAATGTCACCGTCAGCTCAATACTGTCTTGAAGGCTGGTCTCGTCTGTTACTGTGACTGTTATTTGGAACTCTTTGTCGCTGTCGTCACTATTGAGCGTGTCATAATCAGGCGTACTCGCCCACGTAACCACACCGCTATCAGAGATTGCAAATGAGTCCATGTCATCGCCGCTTAGCGCCCATGTAAGGCTTTCTGCGGCTGTGTCAATATCCGTCACCCCAAGCGAGGCCACGGCAGTTTGGCCTTCTATCGACTCAACCGCTAAAGTCTCTCCTGCCGTAACGAGAAGCGGTTGGCCTGCGCCGTCCTCACCATTATTTTCGAAGGCACGAGTAATTTCATTGCGACTGCCAAGAATATAAGACGAGCCAGACGGTGCTGCTGAGTGAGCACCAGCAAATAATTGCCAGACATCAGCTGTGGCATCGTCATTGTCATGGTCGACTGAGGCAACCCAGAGTCTAGGAGATTCAACAGAAGTAAACGCCGTTCCCGGTTGGTATTCAATGGTGGTGCCATCGGGCAAGTAAATGAGATTGCTCTCACCACTAACCGTAAACCTTTGGATGAAGGCAACAGGGATGCTAGGGTCGGTGTTGGGGACAAGCGCATATGATATATCGCCCGTATAATGGAAAACGCCATCATTGCCATCGCGGCCATTCACATTGACATTTTTGCGCCCCGTGAAGGACTCGACGATGGGGGTTTGAATAACTGGCTTCTCAGTCCCATCGGTCAATGTCACCGTCAGGTCGACGCTGTCTTGCAGCTGTTGGTCTGGACTATCATCTGTCACTGTGACCGTCAGGCTAAAGATTCTGTCTGCATCACTCGCGTGAGCCTCATAATCAGGCTCTTCGCGCCACGTCACCACCCCGTCAATGACTTGGAATAATTCGTGGTTGTCACCGCTCAACGTCCAGATAAGGTTTTCTGGTGCTGTCTCACCATCGGTCGCGGTGAGTGTGGTCACTGTATCTTGGTTCTCACGTGAATCAACTGCAAGCGTATCACCAACCGCCGTGCCATCTTGGGCAATAACAGGTGCGCCATCGTTTCCATCGGTCAGTGTCACGGTGAGGGTAATTGTGTCTGTAGCGCTGCTACTATCGGTCACTGTGACGATAACTTCGAAATCTTTGTCGCTGTCAGCACTATTAAGCGTTTCATAATCGGGCAATGGATTATCAGGATTCCACCTTATCTCGCCTGTTTCACGATTGATAACAAAACGGCTCATATCCGCCCCGCCCGTCAGCGCCCATGTCAGACCATCAGGCATTTCGTCGGCCGCTGTGAGCGTCGTCACTGTGAGTTGGTTTTCAAATGACTCAACCGCCAAGGTCTCCCCTGCCGCAACGACAAAGGGGTCGCCCGCCTCGGTGAGAAGCGGTTGGCCTGCGCCGTCCTCACCATTTGCGATAAAGGCACTCGTACCATCATCGGCACGGCCAAGGAAATACGCCGTGGATGGCGCGTTAAGCCTAAAACCTGCAAATAATTGCCAGACATCATCTGTGGCATCGTCATTATCATGGTCGACAGGGGCAACCCAGAGTCTAGCCCCTTCATTCGGATCGGCGGCCGTACCCGATTGGTACTCAATGATCGTGCCATCGGGCAAGAAAATTACCGTCTCACCACTGACCGTAAATTCGTGGTCGAAGCCAGTGCCGCTACTCGCGGGGACAAACTGAGATGATATATCGCCTGTGTAATGGAAAACGCCATCATTGCCATTCAAGCCATTCACATATGCATTTACCCGCCCCTCGAAAGACTCGATGGTGGTTGTAATCGTCGGGGCTGTGTTTTCAGCCAATGTCACCGTCAGCGTAATATCGTCGGTAAAATCGCCATCTGACACTGTGGCCGTCACAACGAAGTCTCTGCTGCTCGCCGTACTGCGCGTTGTGTCATAATCAGGCGTTGAGCTCCACGTAATCACACCCGTCATCGGGTCGATAGCAAAACGGTTCATGTCCGCCCCACCCGTCAGCGACCAGCGAAGGTTTTCTGACGCTGTGTCAACATCCGTCGCGGTAAGCGTCGTCACCGCATTTTGGCCGTCCAGTGATGTCACCGCCAAGGTTTCTGCCTCAACGATAAAGGGTTCGCCCGCCGCGGTGAGAAGCGGTTGGCCTGCGCCGTCCTCACCATTTGGTATAAAGGTACCCACAGTACTATCGGCACGGCCAAGGAAATATGCCGTGGATGGCGCGTCACGGTTAAAACCTGCAAATAATTGCCAGACATCATCTGTGGCATCGTCATTATCATGGTCGACAGGGGCAACCCAGAGGCTAGCCCCTTCAGTCGCATCGGCAGCCGTGCCCGATTGGTACTCAATGATGGTGCCATCGGGCAAGTAAATTACCGTCTCACCACTGACCGTAAATTCGTGGTCGCGGTCGTTATTAAACGCAGCTGATATATCGCCTGTGTAATGGAAAACGCCATCGTTTGCATCGAAGCCATTCACATATGCGTTTACCCGCCCATCGAAGGACTCGATGGGAGCCGCAATGACTGGTGTTATTTCGTTCGCATCGGTCAATCTGACGGTGAGGTCAATGTCGTCTGTTTCACCGCTGCCATCCTCTACCGTGACGGTGAGGCTGAAATCTTTGTCGCCGTTAGCACTCTCGAGGGTTTCATAATCGGGCGCGGTTTTCCACGTAACCTCCCCCGTTTCGCTGTTGATGTTAAACAAGCGCGCATCAGCCGTAAGTGACTCTGCATCTTCCAAGCCCCAAGTCAGACCATTTGGGGTGTCATCCGCCGCTGTGAGCGTGGTGACCGTAAGCTGGTTCTCAGCCGACTCAGCTGTAAAGCTGCCATGCTCAATGACAAGCCGTTCATCGCGAACACGCTCACCAGCACGCGGAAGAAGACCACCAATGGTAGAATTATAAGGATGGAAAAAAGTATTAGTGCCGTCGCCACGATAAATCCCAAGCGTGTAAAATGTGCGGTCATCTGTCGGTAGGTTTCGAGACGAGTCCAAAACCCAAGTCCCATCACCCGCTTGCTCAATCCAAAGGTAAGCTAAACTAAAAGTAAAAGACTCACTATAATCAAATTCGAAGTTTCTCTGCGCTGGAATATTGATGATGCTACCATCGAGCAAATAAGCCGTGATATCAGGTATGTTTGTCATGCTGTGCGAACCTCGGGGTATCGTCCCCGAATAATGGAAAACGCCATCAGTGTCATCCTGACCATTGGCATAGACATTTGTTTGCCCCGTAAAGGACTCGGCGATGGTCACGCCCTGCGTAATGGTCGGTGCGGTGTTCTCAGCCACTGTAATCGTTAGCGTGACACTGTCGCTGCCAGTAGTCCCTGTCGCTGTGGCTATCAGGTTGAACTCATTGTTCATTGCGGTGCTCATCGTTGAGCCGAAACTAGGCGCGTTCACCCACGTAATCACCCCATCGGGCGTGATGGTAAATGAGTCAGAATCAGCACCAGTCAACGTCCACGTGACGCTATCGCCCGCCTCAGGCGTCGCTGAAAGCGCAACCACGCCCATTTGGTCTTCAGGTGACGCGATGGTGCGAACAGCCTCGCCTTCGATAGTGGGCGCTTCGATTATATTGGTCAGTTCTACAGTGAGTTCAACACGGTCGTCTTGCCCATCAGCAGTTGTGGCTATGACAGTAACACTGAAGTCTCTGCTGCTTGCAGCGCTCCGCGTATTTTCATAATCAGGTGCCTCCACCCAAGTGACAACACCATTTACGACCTCAAACGACTCATGGTCAGCACCCGCCAAACTCCACGTCAGGCTAGCCGCATCACGACCCACCACTGAAAGCGTCGCCACCGCAGCTTCGGTGTTCTCAGGCGACTGAATGCTGCGAACAGCATCGCCTTCGATGACGGGCGCATCATCCACATTGGTTAGTTCCACTGTGAGTTCAACACTGTCTGCTTGCTCGCCCGCATCTGTCGCTATGACCGTAATACTGAAGTCTCTGCTGTTTGCGGCGCTCCGCATATTTTCATAATCAGGTGTCGCCGCCCAAGTGACAACACCATCAGTGACCCGAAACAAGGCATAATCGCCAGTCTCTGCCAACGTCCACGTCAGGCTAGCCGCATCACGACCCACCACTGAAAGCGTGGTGACGGCGAGTTGGTTTTCAGCTGACTCAACCTCAATGGTCGCGTCGTCGCCAACCGCTGTACCATCATGGGCAATAATTGGCGTATCCGCCACATCGGTGAGTATAATGGTGAGGTCAGTCGCGCTGTGAAATATGGAACCGTTGCGACTACGGGAATCATCATCGACCACTGAGACCGTTATTTGGAAGTCTTTGTCGCCATCAGCACTATTGAGGGCTTCATAATCGGGTGCGTTTACCCACGTCACAACCCCGCTATCAGAGACTGCAAACAAGTCAGCATCCGCCCCGTACAAACTCCATGTAAGGGTGCCAGTCGTCGTGGCATCAGCTGGCACTGTGAGCGTGGCCACCGCCTCTTGGGTGTTCTCGATTGAGTCAACCGCAAGGGCATCCGTCTCAATGACAAGCCGATAACCTCTAGCAGGGTCACCACCGTTGACAAAATCTCTCCCGTCCGACTGAAGCAGATAATACCCAAGAGCATAGCCGCCATCTGGCACTGGTACATTGCCCGAGTTTAAGATCCAAGTCCCATCGTCAGCTTGCTCAAGCCAGATATTAGAAGCCCGGCCAATAGACGGCGGCAGCGCAATCGTGTGCGGCGCAGACGGAATATCGACGGCAGTGCCATCGGGCAAATAAGCGACCCCATCGGTTATGGTTATTGTATCGGCAGCCCTATCAACATCGACGCTCCCCGAATAATGGAAAAGACCATCAATTGCATTGAAAGCATTGGCCTCGACACTTTTTCGCCCCGCGAAGGCCTCGATGACAGTGCGCGTGGACGCATCCGTCAATGTAACGATGAGGCTAATGACTTCTTGAAATCCGGCACCATCTGTCACAGTCGCCGTCACGCGGAAATCTTTATTGCCGCCAACACTGTCATCGGTGTCAAAATCAAGCGGCGACGCCCACGTAATCTCGCCCGTTTCACTATCAATAGCAAATGAGGCGATATCCGCCCCGCCCGTCAACGACCAAGTCAGAACGCCACCACCAGAATAATCCGTCGCCTCAAGCGTGGCCACATCGCGCTGCTGCTCAGATGACGAGAACTCAAGCGGCGGTAGCTCATTTATCGCAATGCTGACGCTTGTCGTAACGTCGGTGGGCGCGCCATTTGCGCCAGTAGAGGTCGCAACAACCGTAAACGTAACCGTCTGGCTGCTCGCACGCGCTATCCCCGTGCCAACATATGTAATCTGGCCGTTCGTATCGATTTCAAAACCAGTGGCATCCTCACCCGCTGAGGTGTCGGCGGTCAGACGATAAGTAATCGGGTCGTCATCCGCATCCGTGGCCGCCACAGTCCCGATGATAATCGCCTCCGCGCGACCATCTTGCTGCTCAAGCAAAGTAAAATCAGTTGGCACAGCGTCAAACACCGCATCAGCACCCGTCGGTGGGAGAGGAATAGAGAAAGCTTCGTTATTCCTCAAAGTACTGGTCTCATTGCTGCCTTCTGCCCTAATCTCCCCCTTGAACTCAGCATAGGTCGCAATAACGTCATCATCACCAAGCTGGAATACAAACTTACCAACAGGGTTGATAATCGTAATCACAGCACCCGTCGAAAGCGTCAAAGCAACACGGGAGATTACCTTAACAAAACCATCAGCACTTTCCTCATCATAATCCGTTATCGTCACACCGACATCAAACTTGATAAGGTTCGTTCCAACTGTATCGGTTATCTCAACATTCCCATATTGGAAACGGCTAATCACATAGAAATCATCACCAGCACTACCATTTTGGCTAAACCCAAAAGTAGAAGCCGAACTGAATACATCTACACTCGCAGAACCAAAAGAAGGAGAAAATTGAGCAGACAGACTATTACCAGAAATGTCTGGGTCAGTTGTCGCCGTCAGCACCTGAAAAGCTTCGTTATTCCTTAAAGTACTGGTCTCATTGCTGCCTTCTGCCCTAATCTCTCCCTTAAACTCATCATAGGTCGTAATAATCGGGTCACTACCAAGCTGGAATACAAACTTACCAACAGGGTTGATAATCGTAATCACAGCACCCGTCGAAAGCGTCAAATCAACACGGGAGATTACCTTAACAAAACCATCAGCACTTTCTTCATCATAATCCGTTATCGTCACACCAGCATCAAACTTGACAAGGTTCGTTCCAACTGTATCGGTTATCTCAACATTCCCATATTGGAAACGGCTAATCACATAGAAATCACTGCCAGCACTACCATTCGCTGTAACTGCATGCGTTGTACCAAAACCTATGATATTTGCATCACCATTACCGGTGAGAATATCGTTACCATAAGTCCCTGTGGCATCATCATTATCTCTGAGCGTGACGACTTGTGTATCAAGCGGAGTGCTATCATCGGCGGTATCGTAGATACGCAGCTCAAAGTCTTTTGATATTTCTCGTCTTGCATCATCGGTTGGTGTAAAGGTCACGGTTTGGGCGACGGTCGCGCCAGACGTAAAGCTAAGCATCCCTGTCAGAGAAGGAAAGTCAGAACTTGTGACCGGCAACGCCCCTTTCGGGACAATCTGCCAACGTATCGTCGTCGCATCGGCCAGAGCCTCAGTCGGTGTGATATCAAAACTATAAAGTGCGCCTTCAGTGGCGACTACAGGGGCGGAAAGGGTAAAGGTCATATTTCTAGTCCACTCTTTGTTTCGTTTTCATTATCCTATACATTTATTTCATAATTATTAAAACTTACATTTTAGTTAATACGTCTAAACCACATCCATCAGTGTGATGGTGAAGTCGAGCGTGTCTGTTACGCCGTCGTCATCTGTGGCGATGGCTATCAGGCTGAACTCTCTGCTGCCTGCTTCGCTTCGTGTTGTGTCGTAATTGGGGGTGGAGACCCACTTCACCTCGCCGCTGTCGGTGTCGATGGTAAACGAGTCAACGTCATCGCCGCTCAAATACCATGACAGCCCCGCCGGATTGGCATCGGTCGATGCAAGCGTGACGGCCTCATCTTGGCCTTCATCTGACTCAAACGCAAAGTCGTTGGTGGCAAAGGTAAGAGTCTCATCACGCACGCTGATACCAAGGCCACCATGGTTAACGACATTATCCCCATTATTATAGGCCCCAAGGCGATATCCTCCCTCTGGAACAGTGCTACCTGCGTTTAGTTGCCATGTTCCATCGCTGGCTTGTTCAAGCCAGATTGTAGGGTCATCGGATGGTGTCGTGGTGACGGCGTGCGGCCCCGGCGGAATATCGACGATAGTGCCATCGGGCAAATAGGCGCGCGCCCCCTCGCTTATACTTATCGCTGAGGCAGTATAGGTTAACTCTCCAGAGAAATGGAAAACCCCATCGTCCGCATTGCGACCCCTGACGGGGATATTCTTGTGTCCTGTGAAGTCGATGACGATGGCATCGATTGTGTTTTCAATCTCATTGGTCAATGTCACGGTGACTTCTTCCGTGTCGGCAAGCCCGCCGTCATCGGTGGCTGTGACCATGAAGGTGAAGTCTCTGTCGCCGTCATCGCTCCTGCGGGTTTCGTAATCGGGCGCGGTTTTCCACGTAATCTCGCCCGTGTCGCTATCGATGTTGAACAAGTCAACGTCATCGCCGCCCGCGAGTGTCCACGTCAGGCCATTCGGCGAATCATCGGTCGCCTCAAGCGTGGTGACGGCGCGTTGGTTCTCGGCTGACTCATACGTAAAGCTTGTATATGTATGGGCAAGCTGATGATTGGTGACGGCTTCGCCAACACCATTACGGGCAAAAATACTATTCAAAGTATCATGCCTGCCAATATAATAGACGGCGCGACCTTCTTCCGTAGGTAAATCTTCAGCCGATTGAAGCTGCCAAACCCCGTTAATTTCTTCAATCCAAATCCTCGGCTCCGAGCCGCCGCCAGCTGGCACAGTGTAGCTAGACGGAAGATTTACGATGGTACCATCGGGCAAATAGGCTTTCGCGTCCGCGCTTATGTTTATCCCTGTGTTCGTAAAGGTAAACGTCCCCGAATAATGGAAAATGCCATCATCGTCATTGATGCGATTGGCAAAGGCATTTATCCGCCCCGTGAAGCCCTCGATGATGTCGGTGACTGTGACTGGCGTAATGAACGGTGCTGACTCGTTCACATCGGTTAATCGCACGGTGATGGCTTGCGTGGCGGTTTCGCCGCCGCCATCGGTTGCGGTGGCGGTCAGGCTGAAGTCTCTGCTGTTTGCCACACTCATTAAGTTCGTGTTTTCAAAATCGGGCGTTTCTTTCCACGTAATTTCACCTGTCTCGCTGTCGATGTTGAAGCGGTTGACATCTGCGCCGCTCAACTCCCAAGTCAGGCCGTTTGGTGTCGTATCGGTTGCTGTCAGCGTGGTGACGGCGAGTTGCCCCTCGGCTGACTCAAACACAGTGGTGCTATCGTCAATGACGGGTGCGGTTTCATCCGTGGCATCGGTGAGGGTCACGGTGATGGCTTGGGTGTCGGAAAGTCCGCCGCCATCGGTTGCGCGCGCGATGAAGCTGAACACTTTGGTGCTTGCCGCACTCACTAGGTTCGTGTCTTCATAATCGGGCGCGGTTTTCCACGTAATATCGCCCGTGTCGCTGTCGATGTTGAACTTGTCAGCGTCCGCCCCGCCCAAGCTCCACGTCAGGATATTTGGTGAATCATCGGTAGCGGTCAGCGTGGTAACGAGAAGTTGCCCCTCATCGACGGTAAAGTCAAAGCTTGTCGTCGGAATGGTAATCGTCTCATCGGTAATTTCCCTAGTGTGAAAACTAAAATCAAGCGTAGGGGTCGGACTATTAATATATCGTGCAAGAATATAGCTATCGCTAGCCCGATTGGAACGTTCGGTATCCGAGCCGAGTGTCCATGTCCCATCGTCGTCAGGGTCTTCAATCCAGATATAAGACTGGTTGAAGCGCGTCGGGGTCGTCACAGTGTATTCCCCGCTCGGCACATCGATGATACGGCCATCGGGCAAATAGGCCTGCGCGCCTTCGCTTACCACTATCTTTAGGCGACCCGCATTTGTGGGGTCATCAGCCAAGCTAATCTCTCCCGAAATATGGAAAAAATCTCTGGGGCTGAAAAAATTACTTGGAAGAGCCCGCCCCGTGAAGCCAGTGATGATACTCGTCGCCTCGGTAATACTCGGGGCTGTCTCGTCGGTCTCATCGGTGAGGGTCACGGTGAAGTCAAGCGTAGTTGACGCGCCGAGGTCATCGGTCGCGCGCGCCCGCAAGTTGAACACTTTATTGCTCAACGGGGTAGAGCTTACCCTCGTCTCGAAGTCAGGCGCGTCGTTCCACGTCACCACGCCATCATCATTGATGGAGAACAAATTATAATCCGTCGCGCTAGCGCTATTTGCTTCCAACGCCCATGTCACGCCATTTGGTGTGTCATCGCTCGCGCGCAACCGGCCGACCTCGAGCTGGTTCTCAGCTGAGGTAAACGCAAAGCTGTCGCCCTCAATGACAATATCTACATTCGAAACGCGCGCCCCACCGAGGGTATACTCAGGCGTAAACTGGAAAGGTTCATCAGAGATGCCAAAAACATAGAATGTGCGGCCATCTGTCGGCAAGGTCGCACCCGATGCCAACTCCCACGTCCCATCATTATTAGAGTCTTCAGCCCAGAAATAAGAAAGCTTGCCAGAGGCTGGCGTAATATTATACAGCCCTTCTGCAATCTCTGCGGTGCTGCCATCGGGGAGATAAATCACGATACCCTCTAAATCTACCATATGTGGAGCACTACCATCATCCGTGATTATGGTGCCCGTATAGTGGAAAACGCCAGCGCTATAATCGGCGACACCATTTTCATCCACGCCCCTGATAGGCACATTCGCCTGCCCCGTGAAGTCCTCGATGATGATTGCGTCGATATCGGGTGCTGTGTTTTCCGTCAATGTGACGGTGACATCAACCGTGCTAGATGTCCCGACACCTGTCGCGGTGACGGTCAAGCTAAACACTTTGCTGCGTGCGGCACTTAGGGTTGTGTCAAAGTCAGGCGTATTTGCCCACGCAATCGCACCCGTTTCGCTGTCGATAGTGAAGCGTGCTGCGTCGGCACCGCCTAAGCTCCACGTTAGGGTTGAGGCGGCCTCTGTTGTGCCAAGCGTGGCCACTTCGAGTTCTAGCTCAGATGTGGTGAACGCAAAGCTGTCTTGCACAAAGACAAGCTGATGGTTCGTAACAGGCGTGCCATCCACAAAGTTAAATTTACTCTCACCCGAGCCTTCATAACTCCCAATCGCATAGATTCCGCCTGTCGTCGGGAATGAATCGAGGTTCCCAAAAGCATCTAGAGCATCGTTGAATACCCATGTTCCATCATCGGCTTGCTCAAGCCAGATGATAACATTGGCGTTGTTGGCATTATTTTTATAAACATACTGTCCAGACGGCACATCTATGCGCGTGCCATCGGGCAGATAAATCGCCGCGCCTTCGCTTATGACAAGCCTATCGCTATCCCCCTCTATCACCCCCGAAAAATGGTAAACGCCATCATTATTATTGCGGCCATTGACAAAGGCATTTGTTTGCCCCTCGGGGACATCGATGACAACCGCGTCAATCTGGCTTTCAATCGCATTGGTCAGTGTCACGGTGAGGTCAGCCGAGTCTGATGCGCCCAAATTATCGGTCACTGTGGCGGTAAGCTCGAAGGTTTTGTCGTTATCGGCACTGTCGAGGGTTTCGTAATCGGGTGCCTCGCGCCACGTTATCGCGCCAGTGACGCTGTCGATGGCAAACAAGGCCACGTCTGCCCCGCCGGTCAGCGCCCAAGTAAAAGTCTGGTCGTCCGAGGCATCATCTGTCGGGCCGTCGGCGGTATCGTCTAGCGCGGTGAGCGTCGTCACTAAATACTGACTCTCGGCGGAATCGACGGCTAAAGCGGGCCCAAGGGTAAGCGTCTCAGGGGTTGTGACGCGTTCGCCAGAAGCCGTAGTGCCAAAAGCTGCTACGGTAGGATAGAAAAATTCAGAAGCGCACTGGTCATAGACCCCAAGATAATAATATTCTGCGCCGACGCTTTCGGGGGTCGGCCTGTTCGCATTCTCGACCAGTTCCCAAACCCCATTCGCCGCTTGCTGAAGCCAGACGAAATTGACCTCGGTGCCGTGGTAAGGAACTGCGAACGGCCCAGGTGGAATAGCGATTTCCGTGCCATCGGGCAAATAGATTGTTGCGCCCTCGCTTATGGTTATCGTTCTGGTGGCAGAATGGGCTATCGTCCCCGAAAAATGGAAGATGCCATCGCTGTCATCGACGGCATTGGCGAAGAGATTCTTGTACCCTGTGAAGTCCTCGACGAAGGTCGTAATCCTCGGCGGGGTGTTTTCGAACACGTCGGTCAATGTGACGGTGAAGTCGAGGCTGCTTGAGATGCCGTCATTATCTATCACGCGGGCGGTTAGGCTGAACACGTTGCTGCCCGCCGCGCTGCGGAGAGTTTCGTAATCGGGCGCGACCTTCCACGTCACCGCGCCGCTTGCGATGTCGATGTCGAACAGATGATTGTCTGCGCCGCTGCCAATCAACTCCCAATGCAAGCCGTTCGGCGTGGCATCGGTGGCGGTGAGCGTGGTCACGACCTGTTGGTTCTCGGCTGAATCGGCGTTGAAGGCTTCGCCCAAGACAAGCCGATGATTGGTGACGGTCTCGCCTTCAGTATTAGCAAAAAAATCACCACTGAAACTATTATGACGGCCAATAGCATAGAAGGTGTGGTCTTCTGCCGACGGGTAGGCTGCACCCGATTGAAGCTGCCAGACCCCGTTAATTTCTTCAAGCCAAACATGAGCAACCCCATTATCAGTTGTCGCAACAGTGTACAGCCCGTTAGGGATATTATCGATGAGGGTGCCATCGGGCAAATAGGCCACGAGTCCGCTTATATTTACCCCTGCGGTCGTATAGCTAAACGTCCCCGCCAAATGGAAAACCCCATCATTGTCATTCTGCTCATTGGCAAAGGTATTTAGCTGCCCTGTGAAGTCGTCGATGACAACGCTCGGGTCTTGGTCGATGGTTGGGGCGACGGCAATCTCGAATGCCTGAAAACCGTTCGGGTCGAGGGCATCATAAGTACCCGCCGAGCCAAGCAGTTGCGGCAATTTCGACAAATCAGTCAGGGGTGAGGTGGCGAAATCGGTCTGCCCCGGCAAATCCGTGGATTCATCCAAATCGAGATTCGACCCGAAGGGATTATCAGTCCCTTCGATTGGCACGCCCGCGAAAGGCTGAATCTCTGTCGTGACCGTGAAACCATCAGGGTAAACCCTAATCGCCTCGTCGAAGTAGATGATTAGCTCTGTTCTCTCACTGGTGTCGCCCGAGGGGAAATCAATGATAAGTCCCTCGATTGTGGCCACTTTCGTATGGATAACTTCCACTGCCGCAAGGCCGCTTGTCGCCATCGCGACAAACGCATCAAGGGTGAGTATCTCGCCAGATTCATCAACAAAAACAAGCTTATCCTCGCCCCGCTTAAAGTTAAAGATGGTGTCGGTGCTATGGGTCGCGTGCCACCCACCAGAATGGCTGCTGTCAAAATGATAGACGAGCGTATCGGCACCATCGCCAAGCGTGATTCTATCAATGCCAGCACCACCGATAATAATATCGCCAAACGCGCTGCCCGTAATGGTATCGTCCTCAGCACCGCCATCGATAAGCCGCGCCTCAGTGGTAGGCGCGAGCGTGTCGGCTGCGTCCCCGTCGCCGTTGCGCAGCAGTGCGCGGCTGCCGAAATATGTCAAATCTTCCAATGTCACCGTGACCGGCACCGTATCGGTCAGGCCGTTCGCATCGGTAATTCTGGCGGTCAAGCTAAACACATTCGTGCCTGCTTGGCTCATCGTCATATCAAAATTAGGTGTCGTGCGCCAACTAATCACCCCATCATCATCGACGCTGAACAAAAGATAATCCGTCGCGCTCGTATCACTCGCTTCTAACGCCCATGTAAGCGCGTCAGGGTCACTCGCGGTGGTCGCAAGCGTGGCGGCTAGCGTTTGGTCTTCGCTCGAAAGCGCCGTTACGCCGCGCGCCGTCGTCTCAAAGATAACCCGTTCATTGGTAGCTGGATGACCACTCAGGAAATAAGCGCCATTAAGACCATTATAGCTCCCAATAATATAAAATGCATGAGCTGTCGGCAATTGCCCCTGATTCGCCGAGTTCACCGTCCAAACGCCGTCATTGTCAGGGTCTTCAAGCAAGATAAGACCGCCCGTAAGCATGGTCGCCCCCGCCGCAATATCTGCGATAGTGCCATCGCGCAGATAAAGCTGCGCCCCCGCGCTTATGGTGAGAGTATCGCGGCCACTCCCGCTAAGGCCTATCTCTCCCAAAATATGGAAAAAACCCTCGCCGCCGCTCTCACTGGCTGAGAAATTCACACGCCCCGTGAAGTCGTCGATGATGTGGCGTTGCGTGCCGAGAATAAACGGCACTTCTTCTAGCGGTGCGACACCAAGCGGACGCTCATCGGCAAGGTCTAACGCCTGAAAACCCGTCGGGTCGAGGCTAGCAAAAGTACCCGCCGAGCCAAGCAGTTGCGCCAATTTAGTGGCATCACGCAACTGATAGAGCTCTGTGCCATCCGATAGGGCATCAGTAACAAAACCAAAAATATTTGACCCGTAAGTATCCGTATTGTCGCCGGCAAAATTGGCGACTTCTGGGCGGACATCGTCATCACCATCGAGGAGCGGCAGTGGCTCGGCGAAATTGATTCTCAAGTGTGTCTCTGTCCGTGTGCCGCCTCGCGCGGGGCCATTATCATCGCCCGTAGCGCGGAACACAATGGCAGCCCCCGTCGCCTCATTGGCATCATTAAGGATAATACTGACGCCGTAAAGACTGGTGTAATCGTCGGCACTTCTTTGGTTAACTTGCGCGAGAAAGTCTGCAAGGTCGACGATTTCGCCCGAAATATCGACTAAAACGAGTTTGTCTTCGCCGCGCTTAAAGTTGTGGATAGTATCGGCGCCATCGGGAGCACCCCACCCGCTAGCGCTACGGAAAAGCGCAGCGCTGTCAAAGCGATAGATAATTGTGTCTGCGCCATCGCCAAGCGTGATGTCATCGCTGCCATAGCCGCCAACGATAACATCGCCATGCGCACTGGCTATGATGGTGTCGGCTCTGTTGCCGCCATCAATAAATTGCGCACTCGTCGCCGCGCTCGCATCGAGCGTGTCGGCAAGCGCACCATTACTATCCGCCCGTAACAGCGTATAGCTGTCGGCATTCTCAATCACGGTCGGCCCAACAAGGGTAATAATCACATTGACGGTGTCGGTCTCCTCGCCACCATCGGTGACGGTCGCGACCACGTGGAAATGCGTGTCGCCATAATAATCACTGACCGTTGTGCCGAATACAGGCGCGGTCGCCCAAGTAATCGCACCCGTCGTGCTGTCGATGTTAAACAAGGCCATATCCGCCCCGCCCGTCAGCGTCCATGTGAGGCCATTCGGCGTGGTGTCGGTCGCGGCAAGCGTGACGATTGTGCCGTCGCCATCAGAACGCGCCGCAACTTGCGACTGAACGGTAAGCTGTCCATTCGTTACATCTGGAATGTTGGAATTCGCGGCATAGTTGCTATTAGTCAAAATAAAGAACGCAATAACATAGAATGGGCGGCCATGCGTGGGGAATGCCTCCCCATCAACTATCTGCCATGTTCTATCCGCCGCTTGCTCAAGCCAGACAGTACTTGCCGTCAAAGGATGCCGTCCAGACGGCACTTCGATGATTTGGCCATCGGGCAAATAAGCCAGCGCCCCTTCACTTATGGTTATGCCGCTCGAGTCGCCTGTCAGCGTTCCCTCAAAATGGAAAACCCCATCCGTGTCGGTATTGCCATTGGCGAAGAGGCTTGGCGACCCCGTGAAACCTTCGAGGGTGCGCTCGCTGCCCGTAATCTCGGGCGCGGTGTTCTCGACCAAATTAAGCACGACGGTCACCGTTTCTGTGAGCGTGCTGCCATCCTCGCCGAGGCTGCCATCGGTGGCTATCATGGTGGCCGTGAAGCTGAAGATTTTGGTGCCGGCCGCGCTTGTCAATGTGTCGTATTCAGGCGCGACTTTCCACGTAACCTCACCCGTTGCGCCATTGATGGAGAACAAAGCAACATCTGGTCCGCCCGCCAACTCCCAACGCCAAGAGGGAGAATCGCCCGCAGCGAGGTCGATATCTTGGTCAGTCGCCTCAAGCGTTATCACGTCCCTTGTGTTCTCAGGAACATCAATCGCATCATCAAGTGCAATGCCAAAAATATCGACTTCGGCGATTTGTTGGTCTTCGCCAGAAAAAGTAATGCGGACTTCATCAAACACCAAACCAACCGGCGGCGCGACCTCGAATTTGGCCGTGACATCCCCATCATCAGACACGTGATTCACTGCCGCAGTACTCCTAATCGTCAGCGCAGTGCCAACGGCTGTGCCATCAAGCCAGAATTGCACCGTTGAGTCATCAATGAGCCGTTCAGAAGTACCAGATGCGCGGGTATAAATCTCGACACGGCCTTGCGTGTAGCCATCATCAAGCGTGAATGTCAGGGTTTCGCCATCAGCGTTGCGCGGACGATAACCCGTGATACCTGGCCCACTCCATACGATGGGTGTCAGTTGCCCTTGTTCATTCGATTGTCCCGTATTGCCATCCGTCAGAGCTGTAATCTGCCGGGCTTCGGTCGCGTCGTCACCGCCCCTATATATCGTGCTACCATATGGCGTAGCCGTCGCCTCAAGCTCGGTCGATTCAGCGATTTGAGAACGGTCGATAGACGGCGCGTCATTCGCATCCTCAAGGATAACGTTAATGACCTGACTGCTCTGCGCCTCGCTCTCATCGGTGGCTATCGCCTCAAAAATGAAGAGGTGCCTGTCCGCCGTTTCAAAATCAGGCGCGTTGCGCCACCTTATCACGCCATTGCCATCGCCATCCTCGGTGATGGTAAACAGTGACGCATCCGTGCTGACAGAGTGAAACGTGACCACGTTGCCCAAGCTCCACGTGACGTCATCACCATCCGCATCTGTGGCGGAAAGCGTCACCACCGCGTCGTCGTTTTCGTCCGAGCGCACCACAACAGGAAGAACAAGCGTTCCATCTGTAACTTGCCTAGCAGTAGTGCCAAACATGCGACCAGTTATATCAAAGAATCCAAGAACATAATATGGGGTGCCATCAGTCGGGAACTGCTCAGTCAAACCGATTTGCCATGTCCCATCACTCGCTCGCTCAATCCAGACAGAACCAGATGTGGTCGTGTGCGCCCCAGACGGAATAGTGGCGACAGTGCCATCGGGCAAATAAGCCACCCCGCCCGCGCCTATGGTCGCTGTATAGGTGCCATCGTCATGAGCAACAATGTCAACCTCCGCCGTGTGATGGAAACTGTTAATATCGCCATTATTACCATCGATAGCGACATTTACATACCCCGTGAAGCCCTCAATAACGCCGCCGTTTTGGTTAATCACCGGCGCGTCATTCACATCTTGCAAATTAACCGTGACGGTAACAGTGCTCGAATCGCCAACACTATCGGTCGCTCTGGCCGTGAAGGTGAACTCTTTGTTGTCCGAAGAACTAGAACTTACAGTCGATTCAAAATCAGGATTTTCGCGCCACCTAATCACACCCGTCGTCGGGTTGATTTCAAACAGCGCCGCATCACCGCCTACGTCCAAGCTCCACGTGAGGCCATTCGGCGTGGCATCCGTCGCGGACAGCGTCGTCACCGCGCGGTCGTTCTCGTCTGCATTAACATCAAGCATGCTAACACCTTCAAGGGTAAGCGGCTCATTCGTGGCGGCAGTGCCAAATGGCACATAGGCCTCTACCCCGTCAATATCATACCACCCAAAAATATAGGCTGTGCCACTCGGTGGGTATGACGAGGTACCACTCTCAAAAAATTGCCAGACAGCCGGCGTGCTAGGGTTGCTATCATCATCGACAAGTGCCACCCAAAATACAGAACCTTCATAGTTGGTCGCGACAGACAAATCTGGAACCTCTAGGACTGTGCCATCATTCAAGTAAATGACGATGTCCTCTGTATAGGCAGTTCCCCCGTCCGGAGTCCGCACCATGCCTGTGTAATGGAAAACTTCACTATTGGGATCGGCACGATTGAGAGGGACATCCGTCTGTCCCGTGAAGTCCTCAATGACAACGTTAATAACCGGCGCGGTGTTGTCCACCAACGTCACAACAAGCTCAACCGTGTCAGAAAGCCCGCTTTCATCCGTCACCCGCGCCGTGACGCGGAATACATTAGGCGCAGTCGAATCTGTACTTAAAGTCGTGCCGAAAGTGGGCGCAGTCTTCCACGTCACCACACCCGTATCTTCATCAATATCAAACAGCCGCGCATCCGCCGTAGATGACGTCGCATCGTCCAAACTCCACAGCTGACCATTCGGCGTTTCATCCGTCGCGGTAAGCGTTGTCACCGCATCTTGCGCCTCAAGCGAGTCAATCTCAAGCGTGCTAGGACTATTGGCAGCAATCCCATCGGTCACAGATTCACCACCATATAGAAAAATACTGTTGTCAACGTCAAAACGCCCAAGAACATAAGCTGTGCCAGCCGCAGGCCTGCTGCCACCCCTGTCTAGCGTCCAGACCCCATCACCGTTAGGGTCTTCAAGCCAAACATGAACAAAATCGAGGCTGCCAGTGTCGATACTGGAGGCGGTTTCAGCCGCAATATTTAGGATTGTGCCATCGGATAAATAAACCTCACCCGCGCTTATGCTTATAACCCGATTAGCCCCGCCCGCATCAGTCTCAGACAACGTTATGGTGTGATGAAAAACGCCATTATCGGCATCCTCGCCATTGACATTGACATTCGTATACCCCGTGAAACCCGTCGCAAGGATAGTCCCAATAACAGGCGCTGTCTCAAGCGCCACATCGGTTAATGTCACCGTCACCGTAATGCTGTCTGTGCCGCCGCGTCCATCGCTCGCCGTGGCTATCACAATGAAGTCTTTGTCGCTATCGGCACTATTAAGCGTTTCATAATCAGGCCGTTCTGCCCACCTAATCTCACCCGTCGTGCTGCCGATGGTAAAACGGTTCATGTCCGCCCCACCCGTCAGCGTCCACGTGACGGCATCACCATCCACATCCATCGCCGAAAGCGTCGTCACGACAAACTGGTTCTCAGCCGAATCCACCGCAAGCGTATCACGCGCAATGATAAGCTGCTCATCGGTCACGGCACGACCAGATTGCACAAGATTATTATTAATGTCCTGCGTGATTTGTCCAAGAACATAGAAAGTACCAGATGTCGGAAGCGTAACACCCGTAGTTAGTCCCCAGACATCGGGTGTGGTGGTATCGTCATCATGGTCGCCAAGGGCAGCCCAGAGATAACCACTACCACCTGGAGTGATTGTAAGACCAAAATTGCCCGGTTCATATTCAATGATTGTGCCATCGGGCAAGTAAATTATATTGCTATCGCCACCGACCCTAAACTCGATAAGGTTGCCAAGCGTGCCGATGCTAACAAGTTCTACATCGCCTGTGTAATGAAAAAGGCCATCACTGTCATCCTCGCCATTAGCAAAAGCATCCACCCGTCCCGTGAAGCCATCAATGACAGTCCCGACAACAGGAGGGGTGTTGTCAAGCAATGTCACAGTAAGCGCAATACTGTCTGTTGCGCCGCTACTATCTGTCACCGTCGCCGTGAAGGTGAACACTTTGGTGCCCGCACGGCTATTTAAGGCATCATAATCAGGCGTTTCGTCCCACGTAATCGCACCATCACTATCGATGTCAAACAAGTTGTGGTCTGCACCGCTCAAGCTCCATGTGAGGGGGCGCGCACCAGCTGTCATATCCGTTGCGGCAAGCGTCGTTACCGCATCTTCACCGTCAGCCACCCTAAGCGCAAGAGCCACAGGCATACTGACAACAGTCGTATCCATAACGAATCCACCAGACCTGCCACTGCTAGGATAACCACCGCCCGCATCACTACTATACGGGTAGTAAAAAACCTCCTCGTCAGCATCATAGTACCCAAGAACATAGATTCCATCTTCCATCGGCGGCGGCAGGCTGCCTCCCCCTGGATTTAGCTGCCAATCACCATTGCCAGTCGGGTCGGACAACCAGAGGTAACCCCCAAACCCATATGTTATGGCTTGGAAGGGAGTAGTAGCATCATAATCTGGAACATCGACGATAGTGCCATCGGGCAAATAAACCTGCACCCCCGTGACAGTTACTTCCCGATTCCCGAAAGTATGGGCTATCGTCCCCGTGTAATGGAAAAGGCCATCGGTTGCATCGCGGCCATTGGCATAGAGATTCGCGTGGCCTGTGAAACCATTAATGGTGGTGGTCTGGCTTTGCGTAATGCTCGGCGGCGTGTTCGCAACGACATTAATCGTGACGCTTTGGGTAACTTCGGTGTCTGTGCCATCTGCGCCAGTAGATTCGGCAACAACCGTAAAGCTAACTGTCTGAGTGTTTGCGTGAGTCAGTCCTGAGCCAGTGTATGTAATCTGGCCGTTCGTATCGATTTCAAAACCAGTGGCATCCTCACCCGCTGAGGTGTCTGCGGTCAGACTATAGGTAATCGGGTCGCGATTGGCATCGGTGGCCGCCACAGTCCCGATGATAATCGCCTCCGTGCGACCATCTTGCTGCTCGACCAAAGTAAAATCAGTCGGCCCATCGTCAAACACCGCATCGGCATCTCCCGATGGGATAGGAATGGAGAAAGCTTCGTTATTCCTTAAAGTACTGGTCTCATTGCTGCCTTCTGCCCTAATCTCCCCCTTAAACTCATCATAGGTCGCAATAACATCATCATCACCAAGCTGGAATACAAACTTACCAACAGGGTTGATAATCGTAATCACAGCACCCGTCGAAAGCGTCAAATCAACACGAGAGATTACCTTAACAAAACCATCAGCACTTTCCTCATCATAATCCGTTATCGTCACACCGACATCAAACTTGATAAGGTTCGTTCCAACTGTATCGGTTATCTCAACATTCCCGTATTGGAAACGGCTAATCACATAGAAATCATCGCCAGCACTACCATTTTGGCTAAACCCAAAAGTAGAAGCCGAACTGAATACATCTACATTCGCAGAACCAAAAGAAGGAGAAAATTGAGCAGATAGACTATTACCAGAAATGTCTGGGTCAGTTGTCGCCGTCAGCACCTGAAAAGCTTCGTTATTCCTTAAAGTACTGGTCTCATTGCTGCCTTCTGCCCTAATCTCCCCCTTAAACTCATCATAGGTCGTAATAATCGGGTCACTACCAAGCTGGAATACAAACTTACCAACAGGGTTGATAATCGTAATCACAGCACCCGTCGAAAGCGTCAAATCAACACGGGAGATTACCTTAACAAAACCATCAGCACTTTCTTCATCATAATCCGTTATCGTCACACCAGCATCAAACTTGACAAGGTTCGTTCCAACTGTATCGGTTATCTCAACATTCCCATACTGGAAACGGCTAATCACATAGAAATCACTACCAGCACTACCATTCGCTATAACGCCATGCGCCGTACCAAAACCTATGATATTTGCATCACCATTACCGGTGAGAAGCTCGTTACCATAAGTCCCTGTGGCATCATCATTATCTCTGAGCGTGACGACTTGTGTATCAAGTGCGGTGGGTTCACTGGCCATATCAGCGGCATCATAAATACGCAGCTCAAAGTCTTTTGATATTTCTCGTCTTGCATCATCGGTTGGTATGAAGGTCACGGTTTGTGCAGTGGTCGCGCCAGACGTAAAGCTAAGCATCCCTGTCAGAGAAGGAAAGTCAGAACTTGTGACCGGCAACGCCCCTTTCGGGACAATCACCCAACGTATCGTCGTCGCATCTGCCAGAGCCGCAGTCGGCGTGATATCAAAACTATAAAGTGTGCCTTCAGTGGCGACTACAGGGGCAGAAAGGGTAAATGTCATGGCTTTTGCTCCATTTTTGTTGTTGTTATTTCACGCGCAAAGATTCGCGCACAGACGCGAACCCTCTACTCCATACTGTACTCAAGGTGTTAGATGATGTCAAAGCCGAGGCTGTTCGCATCATCGGCAAATATTATGCCATCAAACTCAGTCGTGCTGCCGAGGATGTCATCAACAGCATCATAATTTGACTTAAGAACGAGCTTGCCGCTCTCCTCTACGAGGATAGAGCTAAGGTCAGTGACGCCAAATATCTCTCTTTGCTCGGCAAGGTCTATCGCCTCTGCGAATGTAATAGTAAGCCTGTTAGAATCGGCCCCACCAGCTGTTGAGCCATCTGTTGTGCCAGCATTGCCAAAAACAATCTCGATACTTGTCAAGGCATCTGCGCCGTCTTGACTGAACGCAAAGGTAATTAAGTCGTTCGCATTACCCGCAACGCCGTCCGCCTGAGCGTAACCGATAAAGTTGATGAAGTTTGTAATCGCCGATGCTGTATCGATATCGACAAAGACCAGTTGGTCTGCGCCACGTATAAAGCCTGTCACCGTGTCGCCGCCATCCGTCGCGGTAGAGGTCGTACCACTTTCCCACCGATAACCTACCTTATTCGTGCGGGGAACTGGAACCTCCGTGATGACCTCAGTTTCCGTGTCGTCATCACGGATAAATCTACCGTCTTTATCAAATCTTCGGACCGCGTGCGCTGTTGTTAAGGCGATGTCATCGTCACCATAGCCGCCTGCGATGGTATCGCCATACGCACTGGCGGTGATTGTATCATCTAGCGCACCCCCTTGGATAACCCGCGCATTAGGTGCAGCACTCAAATCCAACGTATCGGCAGCAGCACCAGTGCCAGTCTTATCCATCAACACCACACTCACAAAAGAGGAAATTGATGCTAGGTCGCTCGTGTCAGCGCGAACAATGAGTGAAAAATTGCTTTTTGCCAATCCAGAATCAGGCAAGGCGGCCCATGTAATCTCACTTTCGCCAGTCGGCTGGGTGTCAGGCGTGAGAGTAAACAGATTGCCATCACCACGCGGCACCATCTTTACAGTACGAGTACTCTCGTCAATGATTGGATTACCGGCGCCGTCGCGCACTGGATTACCAGCACCATCGCGCAATGGAACACCGTCATCGTTGAGCTCTGGTTGACCCGTATTTGGGTCGATGACTGGACTCGCCACGATGGCCCATGTAAGGCCACTGAGGTCATTATCTATCACGATAAGCGTGCCGACAAGCTCGCCCACCGCGAGGTCTTCCCTATCGACCACAAATATAGGTTGAGTAAATGAGTCCCCAAGGACATCCTCCGCATCTATAGGCAGGCTCAGTGACCTGCCAAGGGCAGGCGCGCCATCAGGTGTGTCATCAGGCCGCCTAGCGCGCCCAAAGGCAGGATCTTCGATTTCATCCATCAATGTCACGGTGAGTTCAGCCCTGCCCGATGCCCCGCTATCATCGGTCGCGACGACGGTTATGCTGAACACATTGCTGCCTGCACTGCTCGAGAATGTTTCAAAATCAGGCGTGTTGGTCCACGTAAGCGCACCCGTATTTTCATTGATGGTAAACAAAAGATAATCAGTCGCACTCGCGTCACTCGCTTCTAATGACCAGCTAAGAGAATCAGGCGTATCCCCAGCATCAGCATCTGAAGCTAAAATCGTCGTCACCATTTGTTCGTTTTCAATCGACTCAATACTCATCTCAAGAATAATCGTCCTAAGCTCAAGCGGCGAAAGTGGCGTAATTTCGGTGCCAAGATAGTTAAAAACAAAATTTTCACTATCAAATGTTCCAAGAGAGTAATATGGACGCCCAAAGCGTGCAAAATCCGTACTGCTCGTCGCATGGTTCACTTCCCAAATCCCATCCATATCAACATCTTCAAGCCAGACAGGAATATTGGTGAGGTCAGATGTCGTGATAGTGTGAGCGCCAGTCTGAACATTTACGGCAGTGCCATCAGGCAAATAGGCCTTCGCAATATTAACGACAGTACCATCGGGCGAATAGGTTACCGTACTTCCGCTTATGTCTATATCCAAGCTCCCTTGGGTTGTGTCTATTATCACCGTGTGGTGGAAAGTGCCAGAATCGGTATTTTCCTCATTGACACGGACATCCCGTCGCCCCGTGAAGCCATCGATGCGGCTGTCAGCAACAAGGGAACTCGTCTCAAGGTTAAGCACCCTATCCATCACAGGCGAAGCGGATGTGACTTCAGTGCCATAATAGCGAAAACCATAATTGCCAGCCTCAAATTGCCCAAGAACATAGAATGGGCGGCCATCTGTCGGTAAACCCGACGGTATTAGAGGTCGTCCCAATATGGACGTATACGACCCCATTGGAGCAGTGTTTAGCCGCCATGTTCCCGCATTGGCAGGGTCTTCTTCGAGCCAGACATAACTATCGATGTCGTTCGTGTCCGCTACCTGATATGTTCCAAGCGGAATATTTATTTCAGTGCCATCGGGCAAATAAGCCACCGCAGCCTCTTCTATGCGTACCTCAAACTTACGGAAGACGGGCATGGGGTCAATCGTACCATCCGCGACTATCGTCGCCGTGTGATGGAAAACGCCATCGGTGTCATCTTCCCCATTGACATTAACATCCCGCCGTCCCGTGAAGTCCTCGATGCGGCGCACGCCGATAACAGGGGCGTCGTTTTCATCAGTCAGCGTAATGATAAGGTCGATATCGTCTGTGGTGGTGCCATCGCTAACTATGGCGGTCACCATAAACACATGGTCGCCGCCAGCCGCACTGGTCGTCGACTCGAAATTAGGCGTCGAACTCCACGTAATCTCACCCGTGTCTTCATCGATAGTAAACAAGGCATGGTCACCCGTCTCTGCCAATGACCAACTAAGCGTGTTAGGAACACCATTCTCATCAGCATCAACATCCGTCGCGGAAAGCGTCGTCACCGCGTCTTGGTCCTCAGCTGACTCGACCTGAATGTTGCCAGTAATCTCAATAGCAAGTGTCTCAGGCGGCGTAACTTCAACACCCGCATAGGTAAAAGTGTCTGTGCTAGGAGTATACCTGCCAAGAACATAGTATGTGCCTAATGTTAGTCCATTATTAGCAACATCCCCCGATGCTATCTGCCACGTCCCATCAGCCGCTCGCGCAAGCCAGATGTAACTATCTTCGTTGTTAGCCCGCGGCGTAATTGTGTGCATCCCAGGCGGAATATCGGCGACGCGGCCATCGGGCAAATAGGCCTTCCCACCCGCGCTTATGTCTATCCCGCTAGAGGTGCCGACTATCGTCGCCGTGTAATGGAAAGGGCCATTAGAGTCACTGAGACCATTGACATGGGCTACCCGCCCCGCGAAGCTCTCCACGATGGTGCTAATAACCGGCGCTTCGTTCTCATCGGTTAGCGTGATTTCTACAGTAGTGATGAGACCTGTAAGGGTGGTGTCAGGTCTATCGTTGTTAGGTCTAACGAAGACAGTAAATATTTTGTTGCCGTTGCTACTCGTGAGGGTTTCAAAATCGGGTGTTTCTTTCCATCTAAGCTCACCCGTTTCTTCACCAAGAGTAAATAAGTCGCCGTCCTTACCCTTGAGCAATTCCCAAGTAATAGGGTCAGTAACAGCATCCGCAACAACAGCACCATTAACATCAACAAAAGCACCATCCGTAACAACAAGACCATCACTATCAGTAAAAGCACCCTCACGAAAAACAACACCCTCAAGACGAACACCATTAGCATCAATAACATCATCATCCACCGCTGTAAGCGTGGTCGCGAGGGGTCGGTTCTCAGGTGCGGTAATCGCATATCCCAGAACTTCAATCCGACGGCCACTACTGTCGATAAGAACAGGGACTTCATTGAACGCATCGTTTAATGTCACGCTGATGACAACACTGTCTGTAAGCCCGCTACCATCGGTCGCTATGGCCGTGATTATGAACTCTTTGTTGTTTGAAGAACTAGAGCTTACAGTCGATTCAAAGTCAGGCACTGCGCGCCACCTAATCGCACCCGTATCTTCATCGATAGTAAAGAGATTATAATCACCACTCTCTTCCAGTGACCATCTAAGCGTATCAGACGCATCATCATCCCGCGCTGTAAGTATTGTCAGCGTTTGGCTATTCTCAGATGCACCATGCCTCAAATTCTCGCCTTGGTCAATGATAGGAGCCTCATTTACATCGGTCAGCGTAATGGTGAAGTCACTGCTGGTGGGAAGTCCAGTATCATCTATCACTGTTGCCCGCAGACTGAAGCTTCTGTCGCTTGCAGTTTCAAAATCAAGCAACGCCGTACCCGTCCACGTAATCTCACCCGACGCTACATCGATGGCAAACAAGTTATCATCATCACCGCTCAACGCCCAAGTAAAAGCGCCACCATCATCATCCCGCGCCGCAAGCGTGGCCACCACAGCGCCAGTTTCGGTGTTCTCAGCTAACTCAAGCGCCGTACCACTCGTGATAACCGGCGCATCAGGCGCATCAGTCAATTCAATGGTGATGAGAACCCTGTCTATGTCCCCAGTATCATCATCTGTCGCTACGGCCTCAATCCTGAACAGATGGTCATATGTAATCATACTCGTCGTCGATTCAAAGTCGGGCACTTCGCGCCACGTAATAACACCCGTGTCCCCAACCTCAGTGATGATAAAGAACTCAGAATCAGCACTCTCTGTCAATGACCAGTCAATAGCAGCACCTTGCACTAGCGAGCTAAGCGTGAGTACAGTATCGTCGTTCTCAACTGACGTAACCGTAGTCATCTCGTTGCTTTCGGTAGTCAACGTGCTTTCACCAGAAAGCGGCATCGCGGCATCAGCAACCTGAATGCTCGCGGTCAATACTGTTGTGCCACCCTCATCATCTTCCGTCGTCACCTCAACTCTATGCTGACCTGGCGCCGCCGTGAGGTAGCTAGCACTGGTGGCACCATTAATAAGAATACCGTTCGCGTACCACTGATACTCAGGAGTAGACATCATTCCGTCTGTATCATCTGCATCAACCCAGTCATCAACACTGACTGTGAGCGTTTCGCCCACACTAACACCCACAGGGGCAAGGGCTTCTGTGTAGGCAATCGACAGAGTCGCCGTCGCCTCATTGTCAAACGCAACAACAAAGGCCGCGGTGGCGGCACTACTGTCGGCACGGCCATCGTTCGGGGTCACCATAACGCCGTCAACCTCGACTTTAATATCATCCCTAAAGTCCAGATAGGATTTGGCTTCGCCATCGCCAATTTGAAAAAGATATCTTAGAACCGCAGGGGTCTCACCAGTCGCAGGAACAACAATAGTCGTAGGGGAGACAATGGTCACAGTGCCGCCTGTCGAGAGAGTGTACGTGACGCTATTATAAGTAATCACTTCACTGGCATCTGTGATAATAGAATTATCAAGCAAATCTTGTGTTGTTGGACGACCAGCGCGATACTCATCTTGTAAAGTCGGGTCATCCCTTACGTCAGTTGTGTCTTCGATAACCGCAGTGATTTTAACCCCATCATCAAATCGAATCGTATTTGTACCAAACCCATCATCAATCGTCATCGCTCCAGATAAATATCTGGAAATCACAAAATAATCATTCCCTCTTAAGCCATCTGCTCGGGTTTGAAATTCACCGCTCAGTGTTAACACGTCATCGGACGCCTCACCTGCAAGGTCTGTACGGCCTCGTGTTGAAGGTGTACTGTCTGGAACAGCACCATAGTTGCCAACCACAAAGGGATTATCTTCCGTCGGGGATATGCCTGGGCCGTTAGTGTTGACTGGGTTGGTGACTTTAATATCATCCCTGAAGTCCAAATACCCCTTAGCCTCGCCATTACCAATCTGAAAAAGATATCTTAGAACCGCAGGAGTTTCACCAGCCGCAGGGGCAACAATAGTCGCAGGCGCATCAATGGTCACGGTGCCACCTGTCGAGAGAGTGTACGTGACGCTATTATAAGTAATCACCTCACTGGCGTCTGTAATAATAAAATTATCAAGCAAATCTTGTGTCGTCGGGCGACCAGACCCAAACGCATTTTGCAAAGTCGGGTCATCTCTTACGTCAGTTGAGTCTTCGGCAATATTGATAATTTCAACGCCTGCGGCGAACCGAATCGTATTCGTACCAAACCCATCGCCAATCGTCGCATCGCCATATTGAAACCTTGAAACAACGTATAAATCATCATCACGAAAACCATCTGCGGTAACCGTTTGAAGTCCGCCAAGTTCAAGAATATTATTGTTACCATCCCCCGACAGATTATCACGTCGGGCGACAGCACTGTCATCGTCCATCAATGTCGCGGACGCAGAGCCAATGAGTACGTCATCGTCGTCACCTGCACTGCGTGTGTCATCCGTGTCATCGACACCTTTAACTTCATAGACGCGAACAGCAAAATCTTTGGGAGGGGCATCGCGCCCGTTGTTTACTGAAGGTATCGGGATGGTGAACTCAGTCTCACCGCCTGTGCTCGTAAAGGTTTCAACACCTGAGCGAGACATAAAGTCACCATCTGCCCCAAAAGTGATGGGCAACAGCCCTTGCGGTATAATCTCCCACCGAAACATAGTCCCTGTTGGGATAGCAGTTGTCGACGTCAAGAGAATCCGTAGAGAATCCCCTTCCGTGATGCTGCTGCTGTCAAGGCTGAATTCAAAAGGCATAGGCTTACCCGCTCATCAAAAAATTAGCGCGACGGAGCCTATCAAAGCTATAGACGCTACACGCAGTGGTTGTAATGGGTGCGGAAGGTGTAAAATGAATCATGTCGTTTTTCTTTTATTATTATTTGTGCGCAAGATTTATAACGCGAATAAGGACTGTCGCCAACACATTATTTACACTTCTATTTAATACTTATTTAATACTTAACTTTTAGATGATGTCAAAGCCAAAACTGATAGTCTAAGGTATATCGACTAATGTGACGGTGAGGTCAATCGTGTCCATAAGTTCGCCAGCATCTTCCACTGTGGCCGTCACATGGAATACTTTGGGGTTGACGGTATCCACACTCACAGTCGTATCGAAATTAGGCAATGGGTTATCAGAATTCCACGTTATCTCACCACTATCAGAGATTTCAAATGAGTCCATGTCAGCGCCGCTCAAGACCCAAGTCTGGCTATCACCAAAATCAACATCGGTCGCGCCAAGGTCAATCACCGCGTCTTGGCCTTCATCGGAATCAACCGCAATATCTGTTGTGGAAGCGCCGAAAATCTCGACTTCGGCGATCTGTTGGTTAGCTTCAGAGCCATCGGAATTTGACGGGAAAGTAAACAGCACTTCATCAAACACCAAACCAGCGGGCGGCGTGACCGTGAATTGGGCGATGAGGGTCTCCGCAGCCAAGTTCTCGGTGCTTTCAATCGTTATCGGGTCGCCAACGTTTTCGCCATCAAGTCGAAATTGTACCATTGTGTTATGAATATGACCCTCACCCCTACCATTAGGAGTTGCTCTGGTATAAACCTCCACACGGCCTTGCGTATAGTCGTCATCAAGCGTGAAAGTCAGGGTTTGGCCACCCGTGTGACGGGCGTTATAGCTAGTGATATCAGCCCCCCCACCCCACATTATGGCAGTCGTTATCCCCGTGTCCTCATCCGGTAGCCCCGTATTGCCATCCGTCAGAGCGTCAATATGTAAATCTGCGGTCGCGTCAGCGCCGCCCCTATAAGCGCTCACACTTGTCTCAACATCCGCCGTAAGCGCAGCATTTGTCGTTTCCAGACCAGCAGGAAGGCTAATAACGGGCGCTTCGTTCACATTGGCCAGCCTAATGGTGAAAGCGATGCTGTCTGTATTGACCCCATCTGTCACCTGTGCCGTAACACTAAAGTCTCTATCCGCATCATTACCGTAGCTACTCGGGTCTTCATAATTAGGCTCATCGACCCACGTAATGGCACCCGTCTCCTCATTGATAGCAAATAGACCCGAAGCGTCCATCAGCGACCATGTAAGCGTGCCAAGCATATCAATGTCCGTCGCGGACAGCGTGGTAACGGCGAGTTGGTTCTCAGGTGCCATAATCACCGTGCCATCAGCTTGGTCAATAACAGGCGCGCCCTCGTTTACATCGGTGAGTATAACTTGGAATTTAAGACTGTTTGCTTCCCCAAGATTATCTGTCGCTGTGGCGGTCAAACTGAACACTTTGCTCTCTGCGTCACTCTCCGTTACTTCATAATCAGGCCGATTTGCCCACCTAACCTCACCCGTTGCACGATTGATAGTGAACAAGTCAGAATCATCGCCAGTAAGTGTCCATGCAAGGCCATTTGGGGTGTCATCGACCGCTGTGAACGTGGTGATCGCTTGGTCGTTCTCAGCCGACTCAACCGTAAAGCTGTCATGCTCAATGACAAGCCGCTCATCTGTCACGAATTCGCCAGACTGGTGAGGATAATTGCCCCGATGAGGGTAGTCGAACACTCCACTGACGTAGATTCCAAGAATATAATAGGCTGTACCAGCCGGCGGCAGGAATGGAAATTGTGCAGTAGCTGGCGGCCGGACTGAAAACGAGCCCAGTTCCCATGTCCCATCGGCGGCTTGCGTAAGCCAAAGATAAGAGAGAATAAAACCAGGATTAACGAGAGTCAAATCGAAGCGCCCCGATGGAATAGTGACGGTGCTGCCATCGGGCAAATAAGCCACCGCATCATCGCTTATGGTTACTGTATGGGTATCAATATTCGCACCAGTACTGGAATCACTACTGGTAACAATTTTACCATCTATGCTCCCCGAATAGTGGAAAAGGCCATCATCGGCATCCGCGCCATTGACATAGAGATTGGTGTGCCCCGTAAAGTCCTCGACGATGGTCTTGCCTTGCGTAATGAGCGGTGCGGTGTTCTCAACGATATCAATAGTGACGCTTTGACGAATGGCGGTGCGGGTGTTATCTGCGCCAGTCGACGTCGCAATAACATCAAACATAGCTGTGCTACCGCTCGTCAGCCCCGTGCCAACATATGTAATCTGGCCGTTCCCATCGATTGCAAAATCGGTGGCATCCTCATCCGCTGAGTCCGCACCCAGACTATAGGTAATCGTATCGCCATCCGCATCACTCGCCGTCACAGACCCGATGATAATCGCCGCCGTGCTACCATCTTGCGCTGCGAACAAAGTAAAATCAGTTGGTACATCGTCAAACACCGCGTCATTGCCCGCCGATGGAGTCGGCGCATCAGTCGATGGGAACGGGATGGAGAAAGCTTCGTTATTCCTCAAAGTACTGGTCTCATTGCTGCCTTCTGCCCTAATCTCCCCCTTGAACTCAGCATAGGTCGCAATAACGTCATCATCACCAAGCTGGAATACAAACTTACCAACAGGGTTGATAATCGTAATCACAGCACCCGTCGAAAGCGTCAAATCAACACGGGAGATTACCTTAACAAAACCATCAGCACTTTCCTCATCATAATCTGTTATCGTCACACCGACATCAAACTTGATAAGGTTCGTTCCAACTGTATCGGTTATCTCAACATTCCCATATTGGAAACGGCTAATCACATAGAAATCATCACCAGCACTACCATTTTGGCTAAACCCAAAAGTAGAAGCCGAACTGAATACATCTACATTCGCAGAACCAAAAGAAGGAGAAAATTGAGCAGATAGACTATTACCAGAAATGTCTGGGTCAGTTGTCGCCGTCAGCACCTGAAAAGCTTCGTTATTCCTTAAAGTACTGGTCTCATTGCTGCCTTCTGCCCTAATCTCCCCCTTAAACTCATCATAGGTCGTAATAATCGGGTCACTACCAAGCTGGAATACAAACTTACCAACAGGGTTGATAATCGTAACCACAGCACCCGTCGAAAGCGTCAAATCAACACGAGAGATTACCTTAACAAAACCATCAGCACTTTCTTCATCATAATCCGTTATCGTCACACCAGCATCAAACTTGACAAGGTTCGTTCCAACTGTATCAGTTATCTCAACATTCCCATATTGGAAACGGCTAATCACATAGAAATCATCGCCAGCACTACCATTCGCTGTAACTGCATGCGTTGTACCAAAACCTATGATATTTGCATCACCATTACCGGTGAGAATATCGTTACCATAAGTCCCTGTGGCATCATCATTATCTCTGAGCGTGACGACTTGTGTATCAAGCGGAGTGCTATCATCGGCGGTATCGTAGATACGCAGCTCAAAGTCTTTTGATATTTCTTGTCTTGCATCATCGGTTGGTATGAAGGTCACGGTTTGTGCAGTGGTCGCGCCAGACGTAAAGCTGAGCATCCCTGTCAGAGAAGGAAAGTCAGAACTTGTGACCGGCAACGCCCCTTTCGGGACAATCTGCCAACGAATCATCGTCGCATCTGCCAGAGCTGCAGTCGGTGTGATATCAAAACTATAAAGTGCGCCTTCAGTGGCGACTACAGGGGCGGAAAGGGTAAACGTCATGGGTTTAATCCATTCTTCTTGCTATTAGTTCATCCGCAAAAGTTCGCGCACGGATAAGGACGCTCTACTCCATACTGTACTTAAGATGCTAAATGATGTCAAAGCCGAGGCTGGTTATATCTTCGTCAAAGTCCAAGCTCTCAAACGTATCCGTGCCGCCGAGGACTTCAGCAATATTATCCGTATAATCAGCATTGATAAAGTAAACGAGACGCGCAGGATCCAATGCAGTCGTTAGTGCGCCAGAATCGACAAAGTAAAGGTCGTCGCTAGGGGTCCCAAATATAGTATGTAGGTCTATAGAGCTTAACGGGGCGTCGAATTCAATGGTAATTCTGTCAGATGTCGGCTCAGTACCAAAAACAATCTCCATAGAGTTGAAATCGATTCTACGCGGGTCAGCCGCACCCAAGTCGATATAATTAGAGAATGCAAAGGTAATTAAATCGTCAGAAATATTATTTTCGTTCACGCCTTTGGCATAATCGATAAAGCCTGCAAGGCTTGTCACCATTGTTCCTGTATCTTCATCAATGAAGATGAATTGGTCTACGCCAATATCAAAGTTTCTAATCGTATCCTCACCATCCGTCGCGGTGGCAGTGCTACCACTGCTCCAGCGATAAACAACGCTATCCGCGCCATCGCCTAAGGTGATGATATCATCGCCCCCGCCGCCGAGGATGGTATCGCCATGCGCACTCGCGATGATTGTATCACCCTCATCACCGCCTTGAATTTGTGATTTATCTCGTCCGCTTGCATCCAACGTAGCAGCGACTGAGCTATCGCTAATCCGATAGAGAGGGTCTTCATTGGCCAGCCTAATGGTAAGGGTGATGCTGTCTGTATTAGTACCATCTGTTACCTGTGCCGTAACACTGAAGTCTCTATCTGCATCACTTGTGTAGCTAGAATCCTCATAATCAAGCGCGGTCACCCACGTAATCGCACCCGTCATGCTGTCGATAGCAAACAGACCAGAAGCATCATCCGTCAGTGACCATGTAAGCGTGTCAAACGTATCAATGTCCATCGCGGTAAGCCTGGTGACGGCGAGCTGGTTCTCAGGCGACATAATTAGTGCGCCATCAGTTTGGTCAATAATGGGTGGACCCTCGTTTACATCTCTTAGAAAAATGCCGACACCAATGCTATGCATCAGAGCTGTCTCATCATTCTCATCAGTACGGTCTCTAACGACGACGCTCAGGGTGAATATTTTGTTGCCAAGAGAACTTCTCGCCGTTTCATAATCAGGATTTTCGGCCCACGTAATTACACCATCGTCGTTGATATTAAAGAAGCTATAATCACCAAGCACTAGATTACCATTTCTGTCCACCCTATCGCCAGTCTCTGCCAATGACCATTTAAGGTTCTCGGTATCACCCATATCAACATCCGTCGCATCAAGGTCAACCACCTCGAGTACGTTCTCGTTCGCATCAATGGAAGGGGGGGAACCGCCAGGAATAACGGGTGCCTCATTCGCATTGGTCAGCCTAATGGTGAGGGTGATACTGTCTGTATTCGTGCCATCTGTCACCTGTGCCGTAACACTGAAGTCTCTGTCGGCGGCACTCGTGTAGCTAGAATCTTCAAAATCAGGCTCGGTCATCCACGTAATCGCCCCTGTCTCGTCATCAATAGTAAACAGACCAGAAGCATCGTCCGTCAGCGACCATGTCAGCGTGTCAAGCGTATCCATGTCCGTCGCGGTAAGCATGGTCACTGTATCTTGGTTCTCAAGCGACATAATTATTGCGCCATCAGCTTGGTCAATAATAGGCGCGTGCTCATTTACATCGGTCAATGTGACGAGGAAGCTAATACTCTCTTCTGCCTCAAGACTATCGCGCACTGTGGCGGTTAAGCTGAACACTTTGCTCCCTGCTGCACTCATAGTCGTTTCAAAATCAGGCGTATTTACCCACCGCAGCTCACCCGTTTCACTGAGGTCAAACGAGCCAGCATCAGCGCCGCCAGTCAGTGTCCACGTCAAGCTAGACGGGTCAATATCCACTGCTGTAAGCGTGGTCACCACCTCTAGGTTTTCAGCGGAAGTAACCCCAAGCGCTGTAGGCACCGCGAAAATCTCGACTTCGGCAATGTTTTGGTTAGCTTCAGAGCCATCGGAATTTGACGGGAAAGTAAACAGCACTTCATCAAACACCAAACCAACGGGCGGCGTGACCGTGAATTTGGCGATGTCCGCATCCACGTCCGTCATGCTGTCAATAGGTATCGGGTCGCCAACGTTTTCGCCATCAAGTCGGAATTGTACCTCTGTGTTATGAATCCGACGCTCACCGTTACCATTAGGAGTTGCTCTGGTATAAACCTCCACACGGCCTTGCGTATAATCGCCATCAAGTTCGAAGGTCAGGGTTTGGCCACCCGTGTTACGAGCGTTATAGCCAGTGATAGCAGCTCCCCCACCCCACATTATGTTCGTCGTTAGCCCCGTTTCCTCATCCGGCAGCCCCGTATTGCCATCCGTCAGAGCGGCAATATGTCGAGCCTCGGTCGCGCCAACGCCGCCCCTAAATACCGTAACACTTGTCTCAACATTCGTCGCATCATCTGGGGCGATATTTGTCGGCGTTGCCGCGCTCGGTACAGTATCAAAACGAGAGCTGTCGATAGCTCCTAGTACGGTGTTCTCAAACACATTGGTCAGCGTCACGGTGAGGGCAATCTCTGTTGCCACGCCGCCCCCATCTCCATCTGTCGCTGTGACTGCAACACGGAACACTTTGTCGCCGTCCGCGCTGTCGAGCGTGTCATAGTCAGGGTCAGTTTTCCACGTCACAACCCCATGCACAGAGATCTCAAACAAATCAGAATCGCCAGTCGTTCCCAAGCCCCAAGTGATATCCGTCCCCTCAGGGTCAGTCGCGTCAAGGTCAATCACGCCGTCTTGATTCTCAGCGGACTCGACACTCGGTGCAGTAAAGTCTTCGCCGATGACAGGCATGTTATTGGGCAGTGTCGGTTGCGCAAGGACGGGTGCTTCATCTACGTTTCTTAGAGTAATGGCGATGTTAACAGTATCCGTCGCACCCTCAGGGTCGGTAACTCTGGCGGTCAGGCTGAATAATCTGTTGCCAAGAGAATTTCTTGTCGTTTCATAATCAGCCGGAGGGATAATCGTCCTATCCGCCGCAGACGAATCGGACGTAATTTCAGTGCCAAGATAGTTAAAAACAAAATCTTGACTATCAAATGTTCCAAGAGCGTAGAACGTACCAGATGTCGGGAAACCTGAACCGTCGTCCGCTATCGGCGCATGGTTCAACGTCCAAATCCCATCGTCGTTAGGGTCTTCAAGCCAGACATAACTATTGGTGCTGCTACCCTGCGTTGTAATCATGTGAACGCCAGATTGAATCTTTCCGATGGAGCCATCAGGCAAAAAGGCGACCGCACCTTCGCTTACGTCTATCTGAAATTCCCCCCCTGTAGTGCTTAGGGTCGCCGTGTGATGGAAAACGCCACCACTTTCATCGACGGCGGAGGTGCTAGGGTTATCTGGCACACCATTGGCATTTATATCCCTGTACCCCGTGAATCTGTCACCAGCCCACCTAATCTCACCCGTATCTTCATCGATATTAAAGAACCTATAATCACCAAGAAATACGCGACTGCCCAGCATTGTATCAGTCGTGTCCAATGACCATTTAAGGTTCTCGGTATCACCCATATCAACATCCGTCGCGGAAAACGTCACCCCCATTACCTCTTCCATTCCCTCCATCCCGATTATCTCGAATGAGTTCTCGAACACATCAATGCGGCGGGAACCGCCAGGAATGACGGGGGCCTCATTCGCATCGGTCAGTGTCACGGTGAGGCTCAGCGAGCTTTCTTGGGGGTTCGTAGGGTCGGCATCTGTCGCTGTGGCGGTCAGGCTGAACACTTTGCTGCCTGCCTCGCTATTAAGCGTTTCAAAATCGGGTGCTTCGCGCCATGTCACGACCCCCGTCATGGCGTCGATATTAAAGAGGCGCGCATCAGCCGTAGGTGAATTGGCATCTACCAAGCTCCAAGTGATAGCCGTTCCCTCATAGTCGGTCGCGCTAAGGGTAATCACCGCGTCTTGGTTCTCAGCGGACTCGACACGCGGCGCATTAAAGTCTACCCCACTGCTGACAGGCGTGCCATCAGGCAGCGTAGGTTGCGTAAAGACAGGCCGTTCATTTGCCTCATCATTTTCCAGCGTAATGGTGATATCAATGGCGTCTTCAAGTCTGCCGCTAGCTCGCTCTTGCACTGTCACCGTTAGGTGGAAGTCTCTGTCCCCGTCAGCACTCGTGAAGCGGGCGTCTTCAAAGTCGGGTAATTCGAGCCACGTAATCTCACCCGTTGCGCGGTCGATGTCAAAGAAGCTACGGTCTGAGCCGCTGCTAGAGAACCGCCAAGAAAGAGTGTCCCCATCATCATCCATAGCATCAAGGTCAACCACGGCGCGTAGGTTTTCAGGTGTCATAACCATAAGAGTTTCGGATGAATCAACTGTAACGCCGTCAGCTTCTGTAATTACCGGGGCATCATTCCTATCGGTTAATCTGACAATGACATCAATGCTGTCGGTCGCCACGTCGGTAGCACTCGCGTCCGTACGGTCTCTGGCTGTGGCGGTCAGGCTGAACAGTCTGTCGCCATTGGAACTTGTCGTTGATTCGAAATCAGGGTCGGCATCCCACGTAATTACCCCACGATTGTTGATGTCAAACAGTGCTTCGTCCGCGCCGCTGAGTTCCCATGAAATGCTATTGCTCTCAATATCGGTCGCCGTGAGTACGCCGACTACGGATTGGTTCTCAAGCGATTCAAATATAGGTGCGGCGAGCTGCCCCTCAAACACAGCACCCGCAGGGGTGTCGTCAATAATGGGCGCGTCGTTCACATCGGTGACGCGAATAACCAAAGGAATTCTGATATCATAGGTGTCATCGCTTGCTGTCACTACCAGATTGTATCTTTGGCTGGCGGTTTCAAAATCAGGCGCTTCTTTCCACGTGATGACAATATCCTGAGTTTGTAGACCCAACCCACCGATTCTTACAATACCGGGCATAGGAGTGACTTCAAACAAATCAGCATCACTGCCACCTACCGTCCATATAACGGTACCTGCGCTATTAGGAAGAGAACGAGCGGTAGAACTAGAGGAATCCTCATCGAGCCCTCTAAGCGTTATCACCGCGTCTTGGTTCTCAGCTGACTCAACCGTAAGCTCTGTGCCATCTGCAATCTCTGCGCCATTCGCGACCGTAACCGCCACGTCATCAATGAGGGTAGTAACCGCCGCAGCATCAAGGAGTGTAACCGTCGGCACTTCGTTGACATCGGTCAGCCACACGGAAAAGCTAAGGGTAGACGATAGAGGGTTGTTAGGGTCATCATCAGTCACCGTCGCCGCCAGACGGAATGTTTTAGCGGTTTCAGCCCCCAAGCTTGATTCAAAATCAGGCGCTTCTTTCCACGTAATCACACCCGTCTCTTCATCAATATCAAAGAAGCGCGCCTCTTCACCTGCCAGCGACCATCTAAGGTTCGCGGTATCACCCACATCAACATCCCTCGCATCAAGGTCAACCACCGTAGTGTCGGGTGCAGTGTTCTCATCTGAATCAATTCTAACGGGAATCGTAACCGTCAAAGGAGCAGTAATCGTCGTCGTCCCACCTGCCGTCACAGCTTCACCGTGTTCGGCATATGGGACATATCTATTCGTCGCCGTATCAAACTGTAAAAGCGGCAGGCCTTCTCCGAATAATGCGCCTTCGACCTCTACGGGGCCAGTCGCATAAGTCCATATTCGCGCCTCTAGAATTGTCGACAGATCACGCTCCTCCGTCGGCACAAGCCAGATAGTGTCATCCCCCTCCTCGAAAGTGAACCTCCCACCCTGCAGCGTTGCAATCTTGCTGCTAAGATCTGTATAGCGTGAGGGTATAGTGATAAGAGTCCCGCTTGCTACGGCTATTTCACGGCCAGTCGAGTCTATGTCCGCAGTGTGCGTCCAAGTTGTTGCAATGCCCCTCGGAGCATAAAATGTACCTGTACCAGGAGCGTTTGCAATAAAAAAAGCACCAAGCCCCTGCGTGAGTTCGCTATCCTCGAGATAATCCCATGTGCCATCACCCCGCTGCGCAAAGTAGATATTAGGGTTAGAATCACGGGTATCAGTCGCAGGCCTGAAAGTGACCGACCCAGCCGGCATTTCTATAACGTCGCCATTGGGCAAATAGGCAAAACCACCTTCGCCTATGGTAATCGTGGCGGCTGTGCTGTCCGTCGCGCCAGCGCTGGTAATCGGTGCCGTGTAATGCCAACGGCCATGAGCGTCACCAAAACCACTGACGCTAGCATCGGTGCGCCCGATGAAATCTTCAAGGACAATCTCGCGCCGAGTAATGACGGGGGCTTCGTTTACATCGGTGAGGCTAATGGTCAGAGGAACCTCTCTTACGCCGCCAGCGCTACCATCGCTAACGCGCACCCTCACAAGGAACTCTCTGTCGCCGTCAGCACTGCGCGTTGTTTCATAGTCAGGCAGCTCCTCACCGACCCACGTGATGAAACCCCACCGAGGGTTGATGTTAAACAGGTGATTGTCCGCCGAGGTAAGACCGTTATTCGTGTCGTCCACC
Source organism: Parvibaculaceae bacterium (assembly GCA_965221415.1). Classification (GTDB taxonomy): domain Bacteria; phylum Pseudomonadota; class Alphaproteobacteria; order RS24; family RS24; genus UBA8337. The sequence goes on along the minus strand of OZ244887.1, from coordinate 980,844 downwards.
AGCGACCATGAAACCCTGTCGCCAGCATCATCATCCGTCGCGATAGGCGTCGACACCATAGCTTGGTTCTCAACGAGCGTCAGCGTCGTGATGGCAATGTCAGGCGCATCATTTATATTATCCAGTGTTATCGCGAGGTTAACGTCGCTTTGAAGTCCTGTATCATCGGTCGCTGTGACCATCACACTAAAGATTTTGTTGCCGCTCGCACTGTCGAGGTTTTCATAATCAGGCGCAGTTTTCCACGTCACCACGCCCGTATTTTCATCAATATCAAACAAGGCAATATCCGCCCCGCCCGTCAACGCCCATGAAATACCGTCACCATCAACATCCGTCGCGTCAAGGTCAACCACCGAAAGCTGGTTCTCATCTGAACGAGGCGCCAATGATGTGATACTTCCCGCCGTACCAGCACTTGTAATAACCGGCGCAGACCCCACATGAGTGGCTGTAATAATAATGTCAACACTGTCGGTTAGCGCGGTCGCATCAGCACGGTCGCTAACGGTCGCCGTGATAGCGTATTTTTGGCCACTCACGATGGTATCGAAATCAGTATTAGCCGCCCAACTTATCGCACCCGTCATGCTGTCGATGTCAAAATTATCCGCGTCTGCACCGCCCAACGTCCACGTGTGGCTATCAGACGTATCAACATCCGACACGACAAGCGGAATCACCGCATCGACCTGCTCGGCTAACTCAAACGCAAGCGTGTCAAGCGGCGTATCAGTCACGATATTACCATAGGCTAGGAAAATATGCGTATCATTATTAAACTCCCCAAGCCTAAAGAATGCTGTGCCCTCGCCAGATGCAGGCAACGCCCCACTGTTGAGCAGCCATTCGCCTGCGTTGGCAGTGTCTGCTTCAAGCCAGACATAACTAAGACCCGTACTCTGCTCCATTATTGTGTGAGCGTCAGACGGAATATTGATAATCGTGCCATCAGACAAGAAGATACGCGCCCCCTCGTTGACTTCTATAACAAAGCCACCATCTTGCGCGATAAGGGTCAACTCCGCCGTGTGATGGAAAACGCCATCGGCCGTATTGATACCATTGACGAATTGCGACCGCCCCGTGAAGAGCGTGTCGATGACGGGGGCTTCATTCTCATTGGTCAATGTCACCGTGATAGCAATACTATCTCGAAGGTTGTTCGCATCACCGGGCTCACCATCGGTCACGATGGCCGTAATTTCGAAATCTCTGTCGCCGTCAAAACTTGTTGTTGTTTCAAAATCAGGCGCATCGACCCACCTAATCTCACCCGTCGTCACCCCGATAGCAAACAAACCAGCATCAACACCGAGCAACGACCAGCGAAAAGTGTCACCAGCATCATCCACCACACCAGGAAGCGTTGTTACAGGCATCGTGATGGGCTGGTTCTCTTGTGACTCAACCGCAAGCGACTCTCCCGCCGCGAAAAGCGCGATTTCTGCCGCAGTAAGCTCGCGGTCTGTTGGAATCGCGAAAATCTCAACTTCGGCAAGTTGTTGGTCTTCTCCAGCAAAAGTAATCTGCACTTGGTCGAACACCTGCGGATTACCGTTTTCATCATTGGGTAGCGTGACCGTGAAGACGGCGGTGTCAGCATCGACTGCCGCAGTACTCGTAATCGTCAGCGCCTCGCCGACGGCTGTTCCATCGCGCCAGAATTGCACCATTGAGTTATGGATTTGCCTCTCTGAAATACCATTACCAGTTGCTCTGGTATGAATGACGACGCTGCCTTGGGTGTAGCTGTCTGTCCCAAAATCGAATGTCAGGGTTTCGCCATCAGCATCGCGGGGGCGATAACTCGTGATACCCGCCCCACTCCATACGATGGGTGTCAGCTGCCCCGTATCGCCATCCGTCAGCGCGTCAATTTGTCGAGCCTCGGTTGCCCCAACGCCGCCCCTATAGGTCGCGTCATCATATGGTGTGACCGTCGCCAATGAGGCGATATTTGCCGGTAGAATAATAATCGGCGCTTCGTTGGCATCGGTCAGTCTAACGGTGAGGTCAATACTGCTTTTTACACTGTCATCGTTGGCATCTGTCGCGGTAGCTGTCAGGCTGAACAGTTTGCTGTCTGCCTCGCTATTAAGCGTTTCAAAATCAGGCGCAGCAATCCACGTAATCACACCAGCGCTGTCGATGCTAAACAACGCATGGTCACCAGTCTCTTCTAAGCTCCACGTAAACGCGTCACCCTCATCATCCGTCGCGGACAGCGTGGTCACCGCGCGCTCATTCTCAGCCGACATAAGCGCCGTGATATCATCGGGGATAGAAATAACCGGCGCATCATTTACATTGGTCAGTATGATGCTGAAGCTAATCGTGTCGCTACCGTCAGGGTTTGTCGCAAACGCTACAACTTGGAACACTTTGGTGCCAGCAACACTCACTAAGCTCGCATCTTCAAAATCAGGCGTTTCGGCCCACCTTATCTCACCCGTTTCAGTGTTGATGTTAAACCTGTTCGCGTCAGCGCCGCTCAAATCCGCCCATCTAATACCGCCACCGTTATCATCCGCCGCAGCGAGGTCAATCACCGTATCGATGTTCTCAGCTACTTCAATCGCAAGCAATGGTGGGGCAACACCCGCAACGAGCTTTAGGGGTTCTTCGTCAATAACCGGCGCATCATCCACATCCGTCAGCTCAACGGTGAGGATCACACTGCTTGATTGGGGGTTCGTAGAGTCGTTATCTGTTGCTGTAGCTGTCACATGGAACACTCTGTCCTCTGGTGCGACGTCACGCGTGAATCTCTCGTCTTCATAATCAGGCGCGACTTTCCACGTAATCTCACCATCATCGCTAATGTCGAAGACAGTACTCTCTTGTTCATTCAAATCAAACAGCTGCCATACAAAAGAGCCACCGTCATCATCCGTAGCGTCGAGGTTAATCACCGCGTCTTGGTTTTCAGCTGACGTAACCCTAATCGCCGCGCCATCAGCAAGCATCGTGCCATCAGCAATGCCCATGCCGTCAGCATAAGTAACCCCCTCGCTATCGGGGATGCTCATGACCGGCGCATCGTTCGCATCGGTCAGCGTAACCTCAAGGTGAATGCTGTCCGTGAGCGCTGTTGCATCAGCACGGTCGCTAACGGTCGCTGTCACACGGAACACTTTGTCGTCGCTAGCACTCGTGAGGGTTTCATAATCAGGCGCAGTTTCCCACGTAATCGCACCCGTCGCACTGTCGATGGTAAACAAGTCCACGTCATCGCCAGTCAGCGACCATGTGAGCATATCGTTATCATTATCCATCGCATTAAGGTCAAACACCGCGGGGTCGTTCTCAGCTGACGTAATCCTGAGCGTCGGCATTGTTGTTGAAACGCCAAAAATTTCGATTTCTTCAAGCTGCTGGCGGTCGTTAGCAAAAGTAATCCGCACTTCATCAAACACCCGCGGATTACCGTTCGCATCATTGGGAAGCGTGACCGTGAGGGTGCTGTCCGCAACATCATAGTCGGCCTTGCGCAAAGTCCTCGTGTGAACAACAACATCATCAAGCCTAAATTGTAATGTTGAACCCTCAATATACCCACGAGCAAGATTAGTTTCCCTGCTATGAATAACAACACTGCCGTGTGTATAGTCGTCGTCTTCAAACTTAAAGGTCAGGTGTTTACCATCGGCATCGCGCGGGTGATAACCTTCGGTAGTCCCTGTTCCCCAATCTGTCCTTCCGACAGCCGTGTTCCCATCCCGCAGATTTTCAATCTGCGCCATACTTCTGTCGGTAAGGTCAGGGTTATATTGTGTAACACTTGACGTAATGGCTGCCAAGCTCGCGATATTTGCAGGCGTAACAGCAGCAGAGGTGTCAATAACTGGCGCATCATTTACATCGTCCAGTGTAATCTCAAGGTTAACGCTATCTGTAAGCGTTGCTGCCGCATCCGTAGCACCATCGCGAACTGTCGCAGTCACATGGAACAGTTTATTATTGGTTGAATCCATGCTTACGGTCGTCTCGAAATCAGGCGCAGGGTTCGTAGCTTTCCACGTAAGCACGCCATCGCTCGTTATTTCAAACAACGCATGGTCACCAGTCTCTTCTAAGACCCATGAAAGAGTATTGCCATCACTATCATCGGCTATAAGTGTGGTTACTGTGCGCTGGTTCTCATCAGAACTAACCGTAATCGCTGTGCCATCAGCAAGCGCCGTTCCATCACGGGTAATAACCGGCGCTTCGTCCACATTCTGCAGCTCTATTTGGAGCGTAATCGTCCTTGATAGGTTTTCGTTATCCGTCGCCTGTACAACCACAGTAAAATCTCTGTCCTCTGGATTGACATCACGAGTGTATCTTTCGTCTTCATAATCAGGTAATGGCAGCCCTTCTTTCCACGTAACCACACCAGTATTGGAGATATCAAAATAGCGCTCGTCGCCCTCTAGATTACTCCCAGATGATAGCGACCATCTAATATTTTCAGTAGCGGTTCTGTCGTCTGTCGCGGTAAACGTCGTCATCGCGCGTTCATTCTCATCTAACTCTATTACAACCCTGCCAGTAGTAATCGGATTATCATTCAGAAGAATAACTGGCGATTCGTTCACATCCTGCACTGTCACAGTGAGGTCAATACTATCCGAGAGGGTTCTGTCATCACCAGTTGACGCGGTCGCGGTCGCTGTTACATGGAACACTCTATCTGCAGCACGCGTGAAGCTTTCATAATCAGGTGCAGTGACCCACCTTAGCACACCGCCGCTGTCGATGTTAAACAAGGCCATATGCGCGCCGCCCGTTAGCGACCAAGTAAAGCTATCGCCCGCATCATCATCCGTCGCTGTAAGCGTGGTTATCGCGAGTCGGTTCTCATTTGCATCAACCGCAAGATTCTGGGATGAATCAATTGTAACGCCATCAGCTTCAATAATCATCGGCGCATCATTCCCATCGGTCAGTGTTATCTCGATGTTGATGCTGTCGGTAAGTCCAGTCGGGTCGGTAACTGTCGCCGTCACACGGAACACACGGTCTTCATCACTCTCGTAGGCTTCATAATTAGGCGCATCGACCCACCTAATCTCACCCGTCGCCTCATTGATGGCAAACAAGGCAACATCCGCCCCGCCCGTCAGCGACCATGCAAGACCCTCGTTACCATCCGTATCCGTCGCTGTAAGCATGGACGCGGCCACCGCGACAAGATTTTCCGCGTTCTCGGCTGCGTTGACCTCAAGCGTAGACGCTGCTTCAACACCAAAAATTTCGATTTCTGCAAGATTTTGACTGTTGCCAGCAAAAACAATGCGGACTTCATCAAAAACCAAATCAGCAGGCGGCGTGACCGTGATGATGCTGTCCGAATCCTGATTGCGACTGTGCAAAGTAAACGCCCTGTCGTTGTCATCCTCGTTGTCCGCGTCATCCCCGTTGCCAACAATCTCATCATTAAGCAAGAATTGTAATGTTGAGCCGTTTCCGTTTGGGCCGCCATCAATACGAAAACTATTACTGCCACCTCTGTTATGAATAAGAACCTCGCCTTGCACATGGGCGGTATCAAAAGCGAAGGACAGGAATTTACCATCGGCATTGTTTGGCTGATAGCCGTTGGCGTCAGAGTTGGTTGACCCTCCAGGCACCTCAAAAATTATGCCATCCGATAGAGTTTCTCCATCCGTCAAAAATGCAATTTGGTCAGCCTCATCGGCACCATCGACATACGTCGTCCCAACAGATGTCGTAATGGTCGCCGATGGTGCGATATTTGTCGGCTCTGTGTCTGGGAGTGTTATACCAGAACGGTCAATGATAGGCGGATTATTCGCATTGATTGCTGTGATGATGACATTAACACTGACTGGTGGATGGTCGCCGTCTGTAACTGTCACCGTGATACGATACTCGTCGCCACCCACGATGTTATTGAAATCAGTATTAGGCTTCCACGTTATCGCGCCCGTTGTGGAGTCAATGTCAAATAAATCATTATGCTCTGAGGCTGTTGGGGTTTCCGTATTGGCCGTCAGCGACCAAGCATAGATATTCGACTCATCAACATCGAAAACCGGAATCGTCATCTCCGCATCTTGGCTCTCAGCTAAATCAATCGTTTTGTCGGCGCCTTCCCCAAGGATAAGCCGCACATTATCGGCTGGCGTGCCAAAATGGTCGAAAATAAAGTCATAAGCATCAAATAGCCCAAGAACATAGAATGTGCCTGCGGTCAAACCATCCAAACTCGGCCCATTGTTCAGCTTCCATTGCCCTACATTAACAGTGTCTGCTTCAAGCCAGATATAACTATCGATGAGGCTATTCTTCGTCGTGATGTCGTGCCTTCCTGATGTCTCCATGTCATCTGGAATAGTTATGGGTAAGACAGTGCCATCAGGCAAATAGGCAACCGCATCCTCGTTTATGTCTACATAAAACCCCCCAGTGCTTAGCGTCACTGTGTGATGGAAAACGCCACCACTTTCATCAACGTTGGGGGTACGAGTGTTATCTCGCACACCATGGGCATTTACATTTATCCGCCCCGTAAAGGAGTCGATGACATCCACGGCAAAAACAGGGGCTTCGCTCGCATCGGTCAGCGTAATCTCAACGTTAATGCTGTCCTGCAGAGGTGTCCCGTCATCATCTCTAACGCGCGCCGTAACACGGAACACGCCGTCGTTTGCCGCGCTTTCAGTCTTCTCGAAATCAGGGGCAACTTTCCACGTAATCGCACCCGTCCGGGCGTTGATGTTAAACATATCAACATCCGCCCCACCCGTCAGCGACCATCTAAGGCTAGTAGGCGCATCAGACGCATCCACATCATCCGCTGTAAGCGTTATCACCGCGTCTTGGTTCTCAGCTGACTCAACCGCAATCGCCACGCCATCCGCAACCTCCTCGCCATCAAGCGTAACAAACGGCGCGTCATTCGCATCGGTCAGCCTAACGATGACATTAACGCCAGAGTTTTCTGAGCCGCTAGTAGGGGCCGCTCTGACGTTCAGGCGGAAGTCTGTGTCGTCGTTAGCGCTGCGCGTCGTCTCGAAATCAGGCTCTTCTTTCCACGTAATCACACCCGTTTGGCTATCGATATTAAAGAAGCGGGCATCACCAACATTTGCATCGTTCAAACGCCAAGAAAAACCGTCACCCACATCATCATCCGCCGCTGTAAGCACGCCTTCGGCTAACGCCACAGGCTGATTCTCGGCTGAATCAACCGTAATCGTCGTACCCTCAGCCACCTCCCCATTATGGGAAATAACCGGCGCCTCATTCACATCGGTCAGTTTAATCACAACGTCAATGCTATCCGTGAGCGGCGCTTCAGTGTCATCATCTGTCACTATCGCCGTCACACGGAACAGCTTGTCGCCTGCAGCACTCTCGGTCGTTTCGAAATCAGGCGCAGCTTTCCATGTAATCTCACCATCATCGTTGATATTAAAGAAACGCGCATCAGCCGTAAGCGAATCTGCATCTTCCAACGACCATCTAAGGTTCTCGGTATCACCCATATCAGCATCATCCACTGACAGCGTGGTTATCGCAGTGTCGGGCTGGGTGTTCTCAGCTGACTCAACGACTTGGTGTCCAAAAATCTCGACTTCGGCAAGTTGTTGGTCGGCGTTAGCGAAAGTAATCTGCACCTCATCGAACACCAAATCGGTGGGTGGCGTGATGGTGAATACGGCGGTGTCAGCATCGACTGCCTCGTCGCTTTCAATCGTTATCGCATCGCCAACGGTGTCGTCATCGAGCCAGAATTGCACCGTTGAGCCATGAATTTGAAGCTCAGAGTCATTCGTTGCTCTGGTATGAATCACGACACGGCCTTGCGCGTAGCTGTTTGTGCCAAAATCGAAAGCCAAGACTTCGCCAGCCGCGTCGCGGGGGCGATAGCTGGTGATAGAAGCACCATTGCCCCACTCTATGTTTTCGGTTTGGCCATCGGTCAGCGCGGCGATTTGGATGGCCTCAGTCGCGTCGCTGCCACCTCTATAAGCACTCGCACCTGATGTCACGGTCGCTAAGCCTGCAGACGTAAGCGCGATATTTGTAGATGGGCGGACAATAATCGGCGTCTCGTTTACATTCTCTAGCCGAATCTCAAGGTTAATGCTGTCCTGCAGAGGTGTCCCATCATCATCCATAACCGTCGCCGTCACACGGAACAGCTTGGTGTCGGTTTGTGTACTTACAGTCGTCTCGAAATCAGGCGCATCGCGCCACGTAATCACGCCCTCGCCAGTCGCGTCGTCACGCGTGATAGTAAACAAATCAGCATCATCGCCCGTCAGCGTCCACGTAAAGCCATCCGCAACTGTCGTATCATCAGATACCGAAAGCGTGGTTACCGTTTGCTGGTTCTCGGCTGAATCAATCTCCGTGCCATCACTGGAGGTAATACTAGGCGCGTCATTCCCATCCGTTAGCGTAATGATGACGATAACGCGGTCTGTACTGAGCTCATCGTCAGGGTCTGTCGCTGTAACCACAACACGGAACTCTTTGTCGCCGTTTGCACTGTTGAGTGTTTCATAATCAGGCTCGTTTACCCAAGTGATAACACCCGCGCCAGTCTGCGCGTCAGGAGTGATAGTAAACAGACCAGAATCAGCACCTTCATCCAATGACCATAGAAGGCCTGTAGGCGCATTCACATCCGCTGTAAGCGTGGCCACCGCATCTTGGTTCTCAGCTGAATTAACCCTAAGAACATCGCCAGTGACGCTCGTGTCAATCAAATCGATTCCGCCAGTCGTTAGCGCACCATCAACAACAGTAATGGAGGCAGGCGCATGCACTGTTGTGCCACCGTTAGCATCGGTCGTCGTTACTGTAACTGTAACTGTATGCGTACCCCCCACTAAGACCGTCGTGTTAAATGTCTCCCCGTCGGTTACAAAAGAAGAAGTAATACCACTCTGACTGGTAGCGCTCCACACATACGCGTAAGACACGATATCGCCGTTTTCATCAGTCAAGTCAGAAACATCGGCTGTGAGCACCTCGCCCACATTAGCACCCAGAGGAAGAGAGGTTTCTGCGTGCGTAATCGTCACAACCCCAACAGCGTCCTGCTCTGCATATGGACGGAACTCAAAGCTGTCTTCGCCAAGTAGCGTGGTAATCGTTGCAGGGTCTTTGAAAGCAAATACATTAAAATCTATGCTGTCCGCACCAACAATCGCGCTGAACGCATCCCATGTGAGAGGCGTATTAAATGTAAGGCTCAACAGGCCACCAGCCAGCTTAGTGTTACTATCGAAAAGACCCACATCACGGAAGTTAAACGTAATACCTGTAATAAAGAAGACGCCGTTATCATCTAGTTCAAAATTTGGCGTAAGGATAAATAAATCCTCCTGCAAATCACCCGTGGTATAACTAGCCCCCACGCGCGCAGACGCAGCGTCACCATTACGAACGCTCGTGAAAAATTCATCAATGTCCGTTGCATCTGTACTATCTTCTGTAGCCTCAGTGAAAACGAGCTTATCCTCACCACGCTTGAAGTTGTTGATTTTATCGCCACCATCGACAGCAACACCATTCGCCCCAAACCTGAAAATAATTTCATCGCCACGGCGGTCATCGCCTAGCGTAATGGTATCATCGCCGAGCCCACCTTCGATGCGGTCATTACCTTGACCATCAGCAATATCGTCTTGGCCATCACCCGTCTCGATGTTTTGCGCTTCCGCCTCGTTTTCAGCATTAACAGTATTTGCTTCATCTTTATTAACAACAGTCGTATCTTCACGAATCTCTGCACTCAGTGTAACTTCAATGGGTTGAGTGTTGTCTGGGCCGCCATCAGCGACTAAAAGTGTGAACGACTCAGCTCCAGCCGCATCTCCGCGAGATGCATCCGCAACAAAGCGGACATTTTCACCATTCACATCAGCTTGTGTGAACTCGTTGTCGTTGTTGTTGCCCGCAGTCGTCGTACGCTCAGTCCATACGTATGGATTTCCAGCCGAGCCATCGCCCGTACGGAGCTGCAAAACACCCGTTGAGGCAAGCGCAGTGACCGTGTAGGTCAACTCAGCAGCGCTATCATCGACATCGGTTGTTAACAAATGGGTTGTGTCGAGAACAACTGTCTCACCTGCGTTAGCCGCGACGGCCGCACGTACTAATTCAGGTGCTTCGTTCACATCAGTCAGTCTAATAATCAGTTCAATGCTACCCGAAAGAGGTGTTGTACTGTCATCATCTGTCACTGTCACCGTAAAGATGTATATGGTCTGCGTTTCAAAGTCAGGCTCTTCTCTCCACTTAATCTCACCCGTCACTTCGTCGAAGACAAATGCGGCAGCATGCTCACCACCCAATACCCAACTATAGCCAGTATCGTCATCAGCCACTGTAAGCGTGGTCACTGCCTCCGTCGTAGCTGTGCCTTCAGGTAAAGTAATATCCGCGCCTTCACTGGAAGTAATAACCGGTGCGTTCGCATCGACTAAAGTGACGGCTTGCGTCTCGAGCGGCGTGCTATCATCATCGACATTGTAAATACGCAGTTCAAAGTTCTCTCGAACTTCTCGTATGGCATCGTTGGTTGGTGTGAAGGTGACGGTTTTCGTGGTTTCGCCAATCGCAAAAACGACCGTGCCCGTAAGAGAAGAAAAGTCAGAGCTTGTGGCAGGCGTCGCCCCTATCAAGGCAATCTCCCACCGAATGGTCACCGCAGCCGATAACGCTCCAGCTCGCGTGATATCGAAGCTGTAAAGTTCGCCTTCAGTGGCGGTCAGAGGAGCTGTAAGGGTAAATGTCATTTTTTACTTCGCTTTGCCTATTATTATATATTTTTATTTCTTTTACGTACAAAACTGTAAATTAAACCTTACCCTCATTCGCTATTTTTGCCTATATCTAATTACTTACGTATTAGAGGATTTCAAAACCAAAGGCTACCGTATCATGGCCAAACGTGACGCTACCAAACGCATCGGTATCACCGAGGAGTTCGCCAATAGCCTCATAATTCGACTGGAGCGCGAGTTTGCCGCCCTCTTCTACCAATATAGCGCTGAGGTCAGCATCATCGCCAAATATGCGCTCTTGCTCGGCAACATCTATGGCAGTTTCGAATGTGATGGTCAATTTGCTCGAGGCATCGGGCGTAGCAGAGGCCGTTGAGCCATCTGTTGTGCCGGGATTGGCGAAAGTAATCTCGATGCTTGTCAAAGCGTCTGCGCTATCTTCGCCGAACGCGAAGGTCACTAAATCGTCAGCATTACCCGCAACGCCATCCGCGCCTTTGGCGTAAGTTACGAAGTCGTCAATGTCTGCAATCGGTGATGTTGTATCGACATCAACAAAGATGAGTGTATCTTCGCCGCGGACAAAGTTTGTCACCGTGTCGCCGCCATCGGTCGCGGTGGAGGTGCTTCCACTTTCCCACCGATAAAAGACATTATCGTTTCTGCCTGCTGTGCCTAAGGTGATGCTATCGTCACCATAGCCACCCGCAATAAAGTCGCCATGCGCCGTGCCGACGATTGTATCCGCCAGCGCACCGCCTTGAATAAACAGAGACATATCTGCATCACGGAAATCCAAATTATCAGCGGCCGAGCCATCACCAACCTTCAAAGTCATAGGCAGCTCCGTCGTGCCAGATGCACCGCCGCCTGTCTCGTCTTCGGCAAGCGTCACGCCAAGCGGACGGCTATCCGCAAGTTCTAAGGCATGAAATCCATCTACCGCCGTGGTAATGGCATCAAAAGTACCCTCTGTGCCAAGCAGTTGCGGCAATTTAGAGAAATCAAGCAAGTCATAGGTTGATACGTGGGTTACTGGCTGATTGAGCACAGGGGGAGCCACCAGACCATCGAAGGAAGAAATCGTTATACGGGGGGTAACAGCATTTGCACTAATATTTGTTCCCGCAAACTGACCAGTGACAAAATCCACTGGACCAGCAAAATTTGCAATGCTTGAGAGTTGGTCAAGAGAAGAATCGAGAAGGGCAAGGGGCTCGGCAAAGTCAATTCTCAGAATTCTCCCTGTCGCCGTGCCACCACTCGTCTCTGGACCATTATCATCGGCGGCAGCTCGGAATTCAATCAAAATCGAATATGCGAAACGTAATTGGTTATGGGTAACAATTCTTACGGATTCAAGGCTGCTTGTATCTGTGCCATCCGTAGGTGTCGCTGCAGCTAAAAAGTCCGCCAAACTGAGTAAACCATCCGATGCATCGTCGAAAAGAAGCTTATCGACACCCCGTTCAAAATTCTTGATAACATCGCCACCATCTAAAGCCTGCCACCCGTCAGCATGACTACTATCAAAGCGATAGATAACCGTATCTGCGCCAGCCCCGAGGGTGATGGTATCGTCCCCAGACCCACCTGCGATAACATCGCCATGCGCACTGCCCGTGATGGTATCGGCCAACACACCGCCATCAATAAATTGAGAACTTGTGGCACTGCCCGCATCTAGCGTGTCAGCGAGGCTACCGTCACCCTCTCGAAGCAGCGTATAAGCGCTTCCGTCAATTATCGAGTCCGATACAAACTCTACGGTGACCGTAATCGGGTCTGATTGTTGGGTTTGGCCGTCAACATCGTCACCGACTGTAAGGGTAAACGTAAATCCATCCGATGCCTCTGCAACAGACCGAAACTCGATATTTGCAGGGTCTAAGCTGAGATATTCGCTAGAAGTAGTGGCAGATGTGAGCGTCGTGTCGCTACCATCAGCACTCGAGACAAATTGCCCCGCCGCGTTCGCGTCGAGACCAGTAATATCTAAAATGGCATAGCTGAATAAATCTTGTCCTGAAGCCGTATCCTCAAGAGTGCCGTCGACATCAGCATATCCCATGAGGGCGGCCAAAGAGTGAAGCGTAAAGCTTTCGCCCGGCGTTACCTGTACTGTGATGTCGGTAGTGGCAATCGTTGGTGCATCATTTACGCCCACAACGTCAACTTCAACAGTTTGAGTATCGCCCGCAACGCTATCGACAACAGGTTGGAAGCGTAATTCTTCTTGCCCGATGGCATCCGCTGCCAAGGCTTGCGTCGCCGCACGTGTTTCATCCACCGTATAAGTCCAGCTTAAAGTATTACCGCTCAAGGCGAGCGTAAAATCACCATACGTGCCCACCACGGTGGCCGAACCAGAAGTGAAGTCCAACGCAACGAGGCTTGCGGCAGATGTTCCTGCGGCATTAACCCCAATAGTTTGACTGCTTGTCGCATCGATAACGAACGCTCCTGCGTTCACATCTTCGTCCGTCAGCGTAATCGTCAGGGTGGTGCTGTCTGTGTTGGTGCCATCGGACGCTGTGGCTGTAATTGTGAACTCTTTGTTGTTTGAAGAACTAGAGCTTACAGTCGATTCAAAATCAGGCGCATTAACCCATGTAATCACACCCGATGCTGCATCGATAGCAAACAGGTTATGGTCGCCCGTCTCTTCTAAGCTCCATGCAATGCTCGTTGAGCTATCATCCGTCGCTGTAAGCGTTGTGACCGCTTGTTGGTTCTCAGCCGACTCAACCGCAAGCGTCGCGCCTTGCGCAATAACCGGATTAGGGCCATCGACCAATGTAATAACAAGGTCAATCGCGCTGCTCTCGCTGCCGTCAGAAACTGTGACCGTGATACGGAACACTTTGTCGTTGGTTGAATCCACACTTGTCAGCGAGCTGAAATCAGGCACATTTTTCCATGTCACCACGCCGTTCGTGAGTTCAAACGAGTCAGCGTCTGCACCGCCCAACGTCCATGTAAGGCTATCTGCCGCTGTGGCATCATCTGTTGCGGTGAGCGTTGTGACCGCTTGCTGCGCGTCAGACACCTCAATGGTAAGGCTGTCGCCTTGGGCGATGACAGGTGCTTCGTCTACGTTGGTCAATGTTACAGTGATGTCGGCACTGTCTGAAAGTTGTTCGTTAGGGCTATCATCCGTAACGGTGGCTGTCACACTGAACTCTTTAGTGCCTGCAGTGCTATAGATGGCTTCATAATCAGGGGTATTTGCCCACGTCACCACACCGCTATCAGAAACGGTGAACAGGGCAGCATCGGCACCGCTCAACGTCCAGCTAAGAGTGCCTTCTGTGTCAACATCGGTCGCAGAAAGCGAGGCCACCGCATCTTGGTTTTCAGCTGAATCAACCGCAAGCGTATCAATCTCGCCGCCAATAGTAATCGTCCTATCCTCCGCAGACGACCTATCCGTGATTTCTCGACCAGTATAGTCCACCTCACCGTCATCAGGGTAAAAAATTCCGAACCAGTAGATTGTTGCAGTATCGGGAGACGGCACAGCATGACCCGAACCAAGCTGCCAAGTCTCATCCGCTGCTTGTTCAAGCCAGATAGAAGCCTCACCAAAACTGTTCGTATTCATGAGGCTATAAGGCCCACGAATATCGACGATGCTACCATCGGGCAAATAGGCCACCGCACCCTCGTTTATGCTTACTCTACCACCCCCAATATCAGTTATCGCCGCCGTGTGATGGAATTTAGCGTGGTTAGAGTGACCAGCATCCCTCCACCCCGTGAAATCAGTGATGGTGCGGGTGTTCGAAATGACTGGCGCGCCCTCGTTGACATCGGTCAGCGTAATCGCAAGGTCGATGCTATCGGTGAGAACGTCTGGGTCCGCAGTAGCATCGCCATCTGTAACGATAGCCCGAACATTAAACACTTTGTCGCCGTCGCTACTCACTAAGGCAGTGTCCTCAAAATTAGGGGCGGCTTTCCACGTAATCACACCCGTTGAGCTGTCGATATTAAAGAAGTTCGCATCACCCATATCTGGATTTTCAAAGACCCATGAAAGCGTATCAGCATTGCCCGCGTCATCAATATCATCATCCGTTGCACCAAGCTCAATCACCGCGTCTTGGTTCTCGGCTGAATCAACCGCAAGAGCCTCGTCACCTTGGGTGATAATCGGCGCTTCGTTCTCATCCGTTAGTACAATGGTGAGCGTAATTGTGTCTTCTCTGTTACTGTCACCAAGGGCATCTGCAACCACAACAGTGACAGTGAATAAACGGTCGGCGTCGCTCGTGTAGCCAGAGTCTTCATAATCAGGTGTCTCGCGCCATGTCACCACACCACCATCGATATTGAACAGATTAGACTGACTACCCGTCAGCGCCCAGAAAAGCCCATCTGTGTCATCATCGTGCGCGATAATGGTTGCGACCGCATCTTGGTTCTCAGCTACTTCAATCACTGACGTGGGAAGACCAATCGAGGGGAAAACATCAGCATCCGCACCAAATCGCCCAAGCACAAAGAACTCGCCATCTACCAAACCATTCAAATTCGCCGCATTGTTCAGCGTCCAAACCCCATCATCGTCAGGGTCTTCAATCCAGATATAATGATTGGCGGCCCTCGTGAAAGTGTGAGCCCCAGACTGAATATCGACAGTGCGGCCATCGGGCAAATAAGCCACCGCACCCTCGTTTACCACTACCCCAGAGCCATCGCTAGGCACGCTTATCGCCACCGTATGATGGAAAACCCCATCAGTAGCATCGACACCATTGGCATTGACATTTCCTCGCCCTGCGATGGAGTCGGTGATGGGTTCAATAATAGGCTTCTCATTTGCCACATCGGTCACTACAACCTCAAAGTTGAAACTGTCTGTGCCACCATGCTCGTCTGTGGCTGTGAAGGTAAGGCTGTATATATTGTCGCCATCAAAACTGCCCGGCGATTCAAAATTAGGAGAACTCGCCCATACGATAGCATTACCTGCAGACCCAACTGTGTTGAAAGAACCCGCATCATCACCGCCCAGCGTCCATGTAATATCATTCAGCGCTGTCTCATCATCTTCCGCCGTGAATGTTACTATTTGGGCATTCGATTGCGCGAGCGTGTTTTCATCGCTACTAACTCTAAAGGTAGAAAGACCAGACAAATCCAGTTCTCTACCGCCTGTGTCCCTGTTCATAGAATCAAGTTCTATCGTGACACCATCAGTACGTGTAGAGCCGTCCTCATTAACAAACAAAGACCTCGTAATCGAAAGATCAGCTGTCGCAATCGTCGGAGCTTCGCTGCTGAACTCGACAAGTATGTTAGATTCCGCCCTGCTCACACCATCTGAAACTCGCACAATAAATTGAAACCCTTGGGTATTTGCCTCACTCATCTGCGTGTCAACATCGGGAACATCTATCCACGTAATCACACCACTATCAGAGACTTGGAATAACTCATGGTCCCTACCCGTCAACGTCCAAGTAAAGCTTGGTGCCGCATCAGCATCTGTCGCCATAAGGGCTGACACTGGCGTAAGAGTGTTGTCCAAACTGTCGCGTACAAACAAACTTATCGTATCTTCACCGCTAGCCGTAAATCCTAAGATATTAGGGGGGGTGTTGAGCATGGGGGCGAACTCATTGACATCCGTCAACGTAACCGTGAAGTCAATCGTGCTGCTTGCGCTGTTATCATCTGTAACGATGGCGCGCAGGCTGAACACATTGCTCATCGCCGCACTCTCATCCGTTTCAGCGTCAGGCACACGCGCCCACGTAATCTCACCCGCATCCGTGATGGCAAACAAGTGATTGTCGCCATGACCATCTACCAAATCCCATGTAAGGGGACGCTCCCTAGCACTCGTCGCAGTAAGCGTGGTCACCGCCTCTAGGGTGTTCTCAGCTGAATCAACATTAAAGCTATCAGCTTGCGTAATATCAGGTGCCGTATCAGGCACTTGAGTAATCGCAATGCTGACGCTTTGACGAACCCCGGTGGGCGTGTTATCTGCGCCAGTCGATGTCGCAATAACATTAAACATGACTGTCGATGCGCCATCAACGAACCGCAAACCCGTGCCAGTATATGAAATCACACCGCTTGTCTCGCCAATCACAAAACCGCTCGGGGCACTGTCCAGACTATACATAACCGTATCGCCATCCGCATCAGTCGCCGTCACAGTCCCGATGATAATCGCCGTCGCGCTACCATCTTGCTGCTCTAGCAAAGTAAAACCAGTCGGCACATCGGTAAACACCGCATCATTACCCGCCGCTGGAGCTGCCGCGTCTATCTGAATGCGAACATCTTGGCGAACCTCGGTCGGCCTGCCATTCACGCCAGTAGATGTCGCAATAACAGTCACACTCGCTTCCGTAGCATCATTGCGATTCAAACCCTCACCTATATATGTAATTTGGCCGCTTCTCTCGCCAATCGCAAAATCGCTCGGGTTACCATCCAAGCTATAGGTAACCGTATCACCATCCGCATCGGTCGCTGTCACAGTCCCGATGATAATAGGCGTCGTCCTGCCATCTTGCTGTTCTATCAAAGTAAAACCAGTCGGCGCAGCGCCAAACACCGCATCATTTGCTGTGTTCTCACCTATTGTGATAGTGACAACGCGTTCAACTTCGGTCGGCCTGCCATCTGCACCTTTCGATATCGCAATAACCCTAAACGTAACTGCCGATGTATCATCAACATAAGTCAGACCCGTGCCAACATATGTAATCTGGCCGTTCTCATCAATCGCAAAACCAGTTGCGTCCTCATCCAGTGAGGTGTCCGCGCTCAAGCTATAAGTAATCGTATCGCCATTCAAATCACTGGCCGTCACAGGAGACCCGATGATAATCGGCGTCGCGCTACCATCTAGACGCGATAACACAGTCAAATCAGTGGGTAGAGCGTCAAACACCGCGTCAGTCGGTGTGGTATAATTTTGAGCCAAGGCACTGGTCTCATTGCTGCCTTCTGCCCTAATCTCCCCCTTGAACTCAGCATAGGTCGCAATAACGTCATCATCACCAAGCTGGAATACAAACTTACCAACAGGGTTGATAATCGTAATCACAGCACCCGTCGAAAGCGTCAAATCAACACGAGAGATTACCTTAACAAAACCATCAGCACTTTCCTCATCATAATCTGTTATCGTCACACCGACATCAAACTTGATAAGGTTCGTTCCAACTGTATCGGTTATCTCAACATTCCCATATTGGAAACGGCTAATCACATAGAAATCATCACCAGCACTACCATTTTGGCTAAACCCAAAAGTAGAAGCCGAACTGAATACATCTACATTCGCAGAACCAAAAGAAGGAGAAAATTGAGCAGATAGACTATTACCAGAAATGTCTGGGTCAGTTGTCGCCGTCAGCACCTGAAAAGCTTCGTTATTCCTTAAAGTACTGGTCTCATTGCTGCCTTCTGCCCTAATCTCCCCCTTAAACTCATCATAGGTCGTAATAATCGGGTCACTACCAAGCTGGAATACAAACTTACCAACAGGGTTGATAATCGTAACCACAGCACCCGTCGAAAGCGTCAAATCAACACGAGAGATTACCTTAACAAAACCATCAGCACTTTCTTCATCATAATCCGTTATCGTCACACCAGCATCAAACTTGACAAGGTTCGTTCCAACTGTATCAGTTATCTCAACATTCCCATATTGGAAACGGCTAATCACATAGAAATCATCGCCAGCACTACCATTCGCTGTAACGCCATGCGCCGTACCAAAACCTATGATATTTGCATCACCATTACCGGTGAGAAACTCGTTACCATAAGCCCCTGTGGCATCATCATTATCTCTGAGCGTGACGACTTGTGTATCAAGCGGAGTGGTATCATCGGCGGTATCGTAGATACGCAGCTCAAAGTCTTTTGATATTTCTCGTCTTGCATCATCGGTTGGTGTAAAGGTCACGGTTTGTGCAGTGGTCGCGCCAGACGTAAAGCTAAGCATCCCTGTCAGAGAGGGAAAGTCAGAACTTGTGACCGGCAACGCCCCTTTCGGGACAATCTGCCAACGTATCATCGTGTCAGCCGCCAGAGCCGCTGTCGGCGTGATAGTAAACTCGTACTCAGCGCCTTCAGCGGCGGCCACAGGGGCTGAAAGGGTAAATGTCATTTTTATTCCGTTTTTATTGTTGTTTTAAAAGCACGGGTGAGGACACCCCCACCCGTGCTGTCGTTAAGATGCTACAAGATATCAAAGCCAACAGTAGGCGTGTCAATAAAATTCTCATACTCCACGAGGAACTCAGGAGCGGCACTAGGGTTACTAGAGTCATAAGCGGGGTTAAGGACTGCTTGTGTATCCTCTGAACTAGTTGCAAACCCAATCGCCTCGAAATCATCAGTGCTACCGAGCAAGCTCGTCAATCTTTCGTAAGAATCCAGACCTGTGAGCTCGTGAGTGGTACCCTGTAAATTGACGACTGAACCAATGCCAGCAGGGTTTGGATTAACACTAAATATAGTTGCCACGTCTGTAAGAGTTAGACGTTCGGAAAAATCAATCCTGAGGCTAGAACCAGCACCAGTAGAGGCATCGCGTCCATCTACTGTCCCTGCTAGATAAAACTCGATTAAAATTCCGCCCCAAGTTGTAGTCCCCGTATTAAAGTCTGTGAGCGCAAACTGCCCTCGGTCATCACCCGCACCAGCATTTACCACATTATCAGCGCCTTTAAAATAGCGGAGGAAGCCTGCAAGGTCTGTGACAGCCGATGCTAACCGCATCTCACCTGGATTATCGGGATCCGCTTCCATTGTATCGTCCAAATCAACAAAAACAAACCTGTCTACGCCACGCTCAAAGCCAGTAATCGTATCACCACCATCAATGGCCTCAGCGTTAGTAGAAGCACTCTTCCACCGATAAACAATGCTATCCGCACCACCATTAGCAGCATTAGAATTAGCGGAACTTAAGGTGATGCTATCCGCACCATACCCACCTGTGATAATATCGCCATATCCACTCGACGTAATCCTATCAGTACCCCCACCCCCTTGAATAAGCTGACTCGCACTTAAGCTAGCTCCATTCAACGTGTCGGGGCTGTTCGTACCTTCAAGCGTATCCGCCGTAGGAACATCAGCGAGGGCAAAGAAGGGGGGAGGCCCGTCAGTGCTTCCGCCACCGCTAGACGCAGCAGCCACAGGAACGTCAGCGGCAAACTCGGTTTCTACGCCGAGAACATCGGTGGCAGTTACTGTAACTCTATGAGCGCCTGATTCCGTTGTGACGAATGCAGCATCGGTTCCACCTGTTGCAATATTAACAAAAGTACCAGTTCCATCATCACGACTCCACTGATACGTGAAAGTCAAAGCTGTACTAGAGGCATCATTATCGTCATCCATCAAGTTAGTAGTATCGACCGTGAGCGTTTCGCCAACATCCGCTGAAGTATCAGAGCCAGAAATATCAATCGTCACAGAACCCATTGTGGCTCTGTCAGCAAACGCCAAAACGGTTGCCGCCGTTGTGATTGTGCTTCCAGAAAAGGCACCTGCTGTATAAGTCAGGCGTACTTTAAACCTGCTGCCAATCAAATCTTCGTCGCGAACCAAGTCGCTGGTCAGGACTAATGTACTACCTGTTTGGCCTGCAATGTCATCTTCATTATCAGCAGAATCAACCGCTATCCACTGATAGGTCAGGCCAGTAGCACTGCCATCAGGGTCACTAATCGTTGTGCTAGCAGGTGCCGTCAAGGTTTCACCCAATCCAACTGTGCCTGTTATCGCACCAACAGCCGTAGCGTCAGTGTCCGTATCATCAGCCACATCATTGGTAACGCTAATCGTAACCGTTTGGTCAGCTGTGCCACCATTGTTGTCGTCTGCACGTACAACAACTTCATAAGCTGGAATACCACCCGCAGCTTCATAATCTTGTGCTTGACGGAAGTACAACTCACCGTTCTCAATGCCCAAAATATTGTCAGCTGTGACATCAACACTATCAGTCGTGCGCGTAACACTAACAATAGTGTAGCCAATAGGGTCACTATCAGCATCAGTCGCAGTCGCAGTATGAACTAGAACCGCACTACCGCGCGAACCCTCAGCATCATTAACATCGCCGCTCTCAATAAAGTCCACAGCCGCAGTCGCAGAAGCAAACACAGGCGCATTGTTCACAGGAGTATCATCAGCCACATCATTGGTAACGCTAATCGTAACCGTTTGGTCAGCTGTGCCACCATTGTTGTCGTCTGCACGTACAACAACTTCATAAGCTGGAATACCACCCGCAGCTTCATAATCTTGTGCTTGACGGAAGTACAACTCACCGTTCTCAATGCCCAAAATATTGTCAGCTGTGACATCAACACTATCAGTCGTGCGCGTAACACTAACAATAGTGTAGCCAATAGGGTCACTATCAGCATCAGTCGCAGTCGCAGTATGAACTAGAACCGCACTACCGCGCGAACCCTCAGCATCATTAACATCGCCGCTCTCAATAAAGTCCACAGCCGCAGTCGCAGAAGCAAACACAGGCGCATTGTTCACAGGAGTATCATCAGCCACATCATTGGTAACGCTAATCGTAACCGTTTGGTCAGCTGTGCCACCATTGTTGTCGTCTGCACGTACAACAACTTCATAAGCTGGAATACCACCCGCAGCTTCATAATCTTGTGCTTGACGGAAGTACAACTCACCGTTCTCAATGCCCAAAATATTGTCAGCTGTGACATCAACACTATCAGTCGTGCGCGTAACACTAACAATAGTGTAGCCAATAGGGTCACTATCAGCATCAGTCGCAGCCGCAGTATGAACTAGAACCGCACTACCGCGCGAACCCTCAGCATCATTAACATCGCCGCTCTCAATAAAGTCCACAGCCGCAGTCGCAGATGCAAACACAGGCGCATTGTTCACAGGAGTATCATCAGCCACATCATTGGTAACGCTAATCGTAACCGTTTGGTCAGCTGTGCCACCATTGTTGTCGTCTGCACGTACAACAACTTCATAAGCTGGAATACCACCCGCAGCTTCATAATCTTGTGCTTGACGGAAGTACAACTCACCGTTCTCAATGCCCAAAATATTGTCAGCTGTGACATCAACACTATCAGTCGTGCGCGTAACACTAACAATAGTGTAGCCAATAGGGTCACTATCAGCATCAGTCGCAGTCGCAGTATGAACTAGAACCGCACTACCGCGCGAACCCTCAGCATCATTAACATCGCCGCTCTCAATAAAGTCCACAGCCGCAGTCGCAGAAGCAAACACAGGCGCATTGTTCACAGGAGTATCATCAGCCACATCATTGGTAACGCTAATCGTAACCGTTTGGTCAGCTGTGCCACCATTGTTGTCGTCTGCACGTACAACAACTTCATAAGCTGGAATACCACCCGCAGCTTCATAATCTTGTGCTTGACGGAAGTACAACTCACCGTTCTCAATGCCCAAAATATTGTCAGCTGTGACATCAACACTATCAGTCGTGCGCGTAACACTAACAATAGTGTAGCCAATAGGGTCACTATCAGCATCAGTCGCAGTCGCAGTATGAACTAGAACCGCACTACCGCGCGAACCCTCAGCATCATTAACATCGCCGCTCTCAATAAAGTCCACAGCCGCAGTCGCAGAAGCAAACACAGGCGCATTGTTCACAGGAGTATCATCAGCCACATCATTGGTAACGCTAATCGTAACCGTTTGGTCAGCTGTGCCACCATTGTTGTCGTCTGCACGTACAACAACTTCATAAGCTGGAATACCACCCGCAGCTTCATAATCTTGTGCTTGACGGAAGTACAACTCACCGTTCTCAATGCCCAAAATATTGTCAGCTGTGACATCAACACTATCAGTCGTGCGCGTAACACTAACAATAGTGTAGCCAATAGGGTCACTATCAGCATCAGTCGCAGCCGCAGTATGAACTAGAACCGCACTACCGCGCGAACCCTCAGCATCATTAACATCGCCGCTCTCAATAAAGTCCACAGCCGCAGTCGCAGATGCAAACACAGGCGCATTGTTCACAGGAGTATCATCAGCCACATCATTGGTAACGCTAATCGTAACCGTTTGGTCAGCTGTGCCACCATTGTTGTCGTCTGCACGTACAACAACTTCATAAGCTGGAATACCACCCGCAGCTTCATAATCTTGTGCTTGACGGAAGTACAACTCACCGTTCTCAATGCCCAAAATATTGTCAGCTGTGACATCAACACTATCAGTCGTGCGCGTAACACTAACAATAGTGTAGCCAATAGGGTCACTATCAGCATCAGTCGCAGTCGCAGTATGAACTAGAACCGCACTACCGCGCGAACCCTCAGCATCATTAACATCGCCGCTCTCAATAAAGTCCACAGCCGCAGTCGCAGAAGCAAACACAGGCGCATTGTTCACAGGAGTATCATCAGCCACATCATTGGTAACGCTAATCGTAACCGTTTGGTCAGCTGTGCCACCATTGTTGTCGTCTGCACGTACAACAACTTCATAAGCTGGAATACCACCCGCAGCTTCATAATCTTGTGCTTGACGGAAGTACAACTCACCGTTCTCAATGCCCAAAATATTGTCAGCTGTGACATCAACACTATCAGTCGTGCGCGTAACACTAACAATAGTGTAGCCAATAGGGTCACTATCAGCATCAGTCGCAGTCGCAGTATGAACTAGAACCGCACTACCGCGCGAACCCTCAGCATCATTAACATCGCCGCTCTCAATAAAGTCCACAGCCGCAGTCGCAGAAGCAAACACAGGCGCATTGTTCACAGGAGTATCATCAGCCACATCATTGGTAACGCTAATCGTAACCGTTTGGTCAGCTGTGCCACCATTGTTGTCGTCTGCACGTACAACAACTTCATAAGCTGGAATACCACCCGCAGCTTCATAATCTTGTGCTTGACGGAAGTACAACTCACCGTTCTCAATGCCCAAAATATTGTCAGCTGTGACATCAACACTATCAGTCGTGCGCGTAACACTAACAATAGTGTAGCCAATAGGGTCACTATCAGCATCAGTCGCAGCCGCAGTATGAACTAGAACCGCACTACCGCGCGAACCCTCAGCATCATTAACATCGCCGCTCTCAATAAAGTCCACAGCCGCAGTCGCAGATGCAAACACAGGCGCATTGTTCACAGGAGTATCATCAGCCACATCATTGGTAACGCTAATCGTAACCGTTTGGTCAGCTGTGCCACCATTGTTGTCGTCTGCACGTACAACAACTTCATAAGCTGGAATACCACCCGCAGCTTCATAATCTTGTGCTTGACGGAAGTACAACTCACCGTTCTCAATGCCCAAAATATTGTCAGCTGTGACATCAACACTATCAGTCGTGCGCGTAACACTAACAATAGTGTAGCCAATAGGGTCACTATCAGCATCAGTCGCAGTCGCAGTATGAACTAGAACCGCACTACCGCGCGAACCCTCAGCATCATTAACATCGCCGCTCTCAATAAAGTCCACAGCCGCAGTCGCAGAAGCAAACACAGGCGCATTGTTCACAGGAGTATCATCAGCCACATCATTGGTAACGCTAATCGTAACCGTTTGGTCAGCTGTGCCACCATTGTTGTCGTCTGCACGTACAACAACTTCATAAGCTGGAATACCACCCGCAGCTTCATAATCTTGTGCTTGACGGAAGTACAACTCACCGTTCTCAATGCCCAAAATATTGTCAGCTGTGACATCAACACTATCAGTCGTGCGCGTAACACTAACAATAGTGTAGCCAATAGGGTCACTATCAGCATCAGTCGCAGTCGCAGTATGAACTAGAACCGCACTACCGCGCGAACCCTCAGCATCATTAACATCGCCGCTCTCAATAAAGTCCACAGCCGCAGTCGCAGAAGCAAACACAGGCGCATTGTTCACAGGAGTATCATCAGCCACATCATTGGTAACGCTAATCGTAACCGTTTGGTCAGCTGTGCCACCATTGTTGTCGTCTGCACGTACAACAACTTCATAAGCTGGAATACCACCCGCAGCTTCATAATCTTGTGCTTGACGGAAGTACAACTCACCGTTCTCAATGCCCAAAATATTGTCAGCTGTGACATCAACACTATCAGTCGTGCGCGTAACACTAACAATAGTGTAGCCAATAGGGTCACTATCAGCATCAGTCGCAGTCGCAGTATGAACTAGAACCGCACTACCGCGCGAACCCTCAGCATCATTAACATCGCCGCTCTCAATAAAGTCCACAGCCGCAGTCGCAGAAGCAAACACAGGCGCTTCGTTCGCTGGAGCCACAACAGGCCGGAACTCAAAGCTGTCTTCTCCAAGTATCCTAAGTATTGATGCCGGGTCTTTGAAAGCAAATACGTTATAATCTATGACACTTTCGATTGGAGTAGTTTCATCAGTAACAATCGCGCTGAACGCATCCCATGTGAGAGGCGTATCAAATGTAATACTCAACAGGCCGCCAGCCAACTTAGTGTTACCATCGACAAGACCTACATCACGGAAGTTAAACGTAATACCCGTAATAAAGAAGACGTCGTTCTCATCTAGTTCAAAATTTGGCGTAAGGATAAACAAATCCTCCTGCAAATCACCCGTGACATAATTAGACCCCGCGCGATATTCCGCGGTGTCACCAGCACGAACGCTCGTGAAGAATTCACCAAGAGTCAATGCTTCCGAACTACTTGCTCGAAACTCAGTGAAAACGAGTTTGTCCTCACCACGCGTAAAGCGCGTTATGCCGTCGCCGCCATCCTCGGCAACACCACCCGCACCAAATCTGTAGATAACTTCATCGCCACGGTCATCAGCACGCGCTGTTCCATCAGCCTCTTCGCCATTCCCTAGCGTAATTGTGTCATCGCCAAGCCCACCGTCGATGCGGTCACTACCGCCGCCACCGTAAATAGTGTCGTGACCATCACCCGTCTCGATGTTTTGTGGTGCCGTCTGACCGCGAGCATCAGCAGTGTTCGCCATATCTATATCAGTGATAGCCTTATCAACACGAATGTCTGCGTACAGTATGATGTTGTTAATAGCCGCAACTTCGTTTTCACCGCCATCAGCGACTGAAAGCTCAAACCACGGATCCGTGCCTGTGGCAGATGAATCCGCAACAAAGCGGACAAGGCCAGCATTCACATCAGCTTGCGTGAACTCGCCGTTGACGCCAAGCGCAGTCCACGTGGCTCCATCGTCACGAGAGACTTCCAAAACACCCGTTGAGGCGAGCACATTGATTGTGTAGGTCAACACATCTGCGCCATCCTCATCAACATCGGTTGTTAGCAAATGAGTTGTATCAAGAACAACTGCCTCATCCGCGTTAGCCGCTAAGGCTGCACGCACCGGCACCGGTGCGTCATTCGCATCGTCCAGTCTAATGTTGAGAGTAACGCTAGTCGACGCAGCTGGTGCGTCATCATCGCTAGCTGTCGCAATGACATGGAACACGCTCGTGCCAGCGACACTCGTAAGTGTTTCATGGTCAGGCTCAGCTCTCCACGTAACAGCACCACTTCCTTGGTCAATTTGGAACAAGGCTTCGTCGTCACCAGTCAATACCCAAGTAACCACATCACCATCATCTTCATCAGACACGCTAAGCGTAATCACATCGGTTTGGTTTTCAGGTGAACCAACATCAATCATCTCGCCATTAGTCCGCACCGTGACCATGCCGTCAGCAGCAGTAGTACTAATAACTGGCACCTCGTTTATATCGGTCAGCATAATGGTAATGTTGACAGTGGCACTCCCAGTGTTAACACCACGAGAGGCAGCAGGACGGTCGAAAACTGTGACCTCCAAAGTAAATTCTCTGTCATCTGGATTGGTTGGACGCGTGAATCTTTCGTGTTCATAATCAGGCGTTGTCGCCCACGTAATCACACCCGTATCTTCATCGATGCTAAACTCGGCAGTGTCGCCGCCAGTGAACTCCCAGTATCTCTGGTCGCTATCAATATCCGTAGCGGCAAGGTCAATCACTTCATCTCGGCCTTCGGGTGTAAGAACCGTAATCGTCGCGCCATCAGCAAGCCGTAGGGCGGCATCATCAGGGTTGACAATCTCAGGCGCTGTGTTCTCAAACACATTCGTCAATCTGATAGTGAACTCTTCCGAGTCGCTAACCCTGCTAGAATCGGTAGCTATGACCGTAACGACGAAGTCTTTGTTGCCATTAACAGCACTCACTAATTCCGAATCTTCATAATCAGGCCTATTCACCCACGTAAGCGCACCCGTGCCTTCATCGATGCTAAAGAGGGCAGCATCGCCACTATTCTCCAGCGACCATGTGACAGTATCGCCCTCATCGGTAGCTGTAAACGTGACTATCGGAACTATCGGAGTGTTGGGGTCGGTGATCTCTGGTGACTCAATCGTCCTGCCACCAACGGGGATAATAATATCAGGCGGAGTATTATTAGATGCAAAGCCGCCTTCATATCTGCCAAAGAAAGCTGCCGCGTTCAGAACATCGTCCATACCGTCGGAGTTGTCGACGAGGTCGGCGTTGTCGCCGCTGTCGTCATCACTGCCATCAGGGGCGTTTGTTGCTCTGTCTACGCCATCAATTTGGAACCTGATATTACCAAGATCTTGTACACTAATAATAGCATTGTCACCAGTCGCAGGATTAGTATTACCGAGCTCAATTTCAAGCCCCACTACTGGCCCGCGAGGGAAAAGGTGTATTTGGGTAACAGAGATAATGGTAACATCATTCGCAAACTGAATAGTATTGCTACCGATAGCGTCGCGGATGCTGATGTCATTCTCCAGGTCTGTTGATATCACGTAAGTATCATTACCAGAAAAACCGCTTATCGTTGTGCCGTTTGGTATGCTGTTGCCGACAGTGAGGTCATTATCGCCGTCAAGTGTTAACTCGTCAGTCGACATGGGTACCAACGGGTTACCATCTTGAAAAAGTACCCAGCGACCGTTTTGATATTCTGCATTAGCCATAATGTTATTCCCCTATTTATTATCTCTGAACGCTCTGTTGGCGTCGGTTTATTTGTTTTCTGTTAATGTTATAATTCAGCAACCATTAATTTATAGTTAATGGCACTTACGCAAAACCAATACAAGAAAACGCAAACGAATAAACCAGACACAAGCGAAACAAGCGACTTTAGTCTTCTTATTCCGCACAAAACGCGTATTAAAAAATCCTTCGGCCTACACTAAATCACTAACTCAATGTAATTTCAAGCCCTATTCGCACATTAAAAAATAATTTTTACGATTATAAAATATCCTTAAACCCTAGATGATGTCAGGCGCAAGAATTGGTGTCTCAACTTCATCAATCAATGTCACGGTGAGAGCAACGCTGTCTGCCCCCCCTTCACCATCACCAACCATGGCCGTGAAGCTGAACATCCTATTGCTCGCAACACTCAATGTTGATTCATAATCAGGCTCTTTTTCCCACGTAATCACACCATTGTTAATGACAAATAAATCAGCATCATCATTAACATCATCATCCATCACCAAGCTCCAAATAAGGTCGTCAGTAGTTGTGCTATCATCCGTCGCCGTAAGCGTGGTCACCGCAAGTTGATTCTCGGCTGAATTAATTTCAAGAGTAGCATCGCCTTGGTCAATAACAGGGGCGGCGTTCACCTCGAGCAATCTAATCTCAAGGTTAATGTCATCCGTAAGAGTTGTTGCGTCATCAGCAGCACCATCGCGAACTGTCACCGTCACACTGAACACTTTGCTGTTTGCCTCGCTCACCAAGCTAAGGTCGTCATAGTCAGGTATTCCGTTCCACCTAATTTCACCATCATCCGTGAGTTTAAAGAACTTTGCATCATCACCACTCAAGACCCATGTCAGACTGTCCTTAGTCCCGTCCGCACCCTCATCCGCATCTGAAACTGAAAGCTTAATCACCGCCTCTTGGCCTTCGCCTTCGGGTGTCTCAATCGCCGTGCCGCCATCGGGGCTGGCAATAACAGGCGCATCATTTACATCGGTTAGCGTGACATACACCGTCGTGAAATCTTCTTCCCCGCCGCTATCTGTAACTCTGGCCGTGGTGATGAATGTTTTGGTGCCGACATCACTCAGCAAGTTAGAGTCTTCATAATCAGGCGTTTCTTTCCACGTTATCACACCGCCAACGATTTCAAACAAATCGCTATCACCACCGACGAGGTCCCATGTAAGAGAGTCATCCTCATCAACCTCTGTCGCTGTAAGCGTGGCCGCCACGGGTTGGTTCTCATCTGACGTAACCTCAAGGGTCGTCGCACCACCGTTAATAATCGGTGCTTCGTTCACATTCAGCAATGTCACAGTGATGTCGATGCTGTCTGTTGCGTCAGCAGCGTCTGTCGCGGTGGCCGTAAAACGAAACACACTGTCGCCCCCATCGCTTTTAATTGTCTCGAAATCAGGCACATCTTTCCACGTTACCGCACCCGTATTTTCATCAATGGCAAAGAAGGCCATATCCGCACCCGTCAGCGTCCATGCAAGCGTATCAGCTCTATCCACATCCGAGGCGACAAGCGTCGTCACCACTTGTTGGTTCTCATCTGAACTAACCGCAAGAGTCTTATCGGCTGATGTAGGGGCGAAGTCCAAGAGCGGAACGGTGTAAGTGTTTATGCCGAGAAGATTATTGTCAGGATCATTCTCAACAGTTGCCCCAATCTCCGACTTGAATTGAGCATAGCTGTCAATAACTTCGCCATCACCAAGCTGGTAATCAAATATCGCGGGGCGCTCAATCTTAACTTTGGCACCCGTCGACAGTGTCAACGTAGCGTCGGAAAACCGCGCGCGACTACCAGAACCCGTCTTGGTTTCAGAAACACCCTCTATCGTAACGCCAGCATCAAACTTGATGAGGTTCCCGTCACCAAGCGTATCGCGTATCTCCACAGGCCCATATTGGAAACGGGTAATCACAAAGGTATCATCGCCGAGGCCGCCATTCTGCGTCAAATCATAACTAGACGCAGCACTGAATACATCTGCAGCCGCAGTGCCAGTAACACTCGAGCTCTGAGCATCCAGAGTACCACTAGGCGTTGGCACACTTGTGTAGGCAAGCACCTCAAAAGGTGCATCGATAGGATTCTCTACGTCTATGTCTGACGTCTTAATCGCCGTCTTGAACTCTGCATAAGCGCTACCATCGCTGCCATCACCCGTAATAACCGCGCCATCACCAATCTGGTAATTCAAACGAAATGCGGGGCTGTTAATCTTAATCACAGCACCCGTCGATAACGTCAAATTAGCTTCGGCAATCCCCGCGCGGCCGCCCCCAGATTCAGAAAAACCCGTTATCGTCACACCCGCATCAAACTTAATGAGGTTCGCGCTGCCAAGCGTATCATCAATCGTTACAGTTCCATGTTGGTAACGCGTAATGACATAAATATCATCGCCGATGCCTCCATCCAGAATAAGGTCATACGCAGTGCCTGCGCCAAAAACATCTACATTCGCATTACCCGACAGAGATTGGATGCCAAAAGTCCCTGCGTCATTATCCTTCAGCGTAACAGCTTGGGTCGCGAGCAAGTCAGTGCCATCGTAAAGACGCAGTTCAAAATCTTTTGAAGCTTCTAGGTTCGCGTCATCGGTTGGCGTGATGGTGACGGTTTGGGCAGCGGTCACGCCAGACGTAAAATCAAGCGTGCCTGTGAACGCAGAAAAGTCCGAACTCGCAACTGGTAACGCCCCTTTCTGGGCAATCTCCCAACGGATGGTCGCCGCAGATGACAGCAACGCAGTCGGCGTGATGTCAAAGCTATACGCCGCACCCTCCGTGGCGGTCGCTGGGGCTGAAAGCGCTACCGCCTCTGTGTGAATCACCGGCGCTTCGTTCACATCGGTCAGCGTAATGGTAAGCGCGATATTCTCAGTTGCGCCTGTACTATCTGTCGCTGTCGCCGTCACACGGAACTCTTTGCTATCCGCAAAACTTTTAGCTGTCTCATAATCAGGCTCATCCACCCACGTAATCACCCCCGTATTTTCATCGATAGCAAATGAGGTAACATCCGCCCCACTCGTCAGCGACCATGTAAGGGTGTCACCATCAGCATCCGAGGCTGAAAGCGTCGTCACCGCAAGCTGGTTCTCAGCTGAATCAAACATCGTGCCACCAGAACGGTCAATCAATTCGGGGGCATCGCTGGGCGGTGTCGGCGGCTCTGCTGGCGGCAATCCATCATCAAGGGGAGACGGAACAACAAAAGGGTTGGCCTCTGTCGGGTCGACCAAATCGCCGTCTGAGTCGGTGACTTTAAGGTCGTCCCTGAAGTCCACATAACCCTTGGCTTCGCCATCGCCAATTTGAAAAAGATAACTTGGACTCCCAGGGACAGCGACAGTCACCGTGCCGCCCGTCGCGAGTTTGTACACGACACTCGTATAAAGAATCACCTCACTGGCATCGTTGATAAGGCCAAAACTAATTAAATCTTGTATCGTCGGACGAACATCTGCCGTTATGACACCAAAAAAATCATCCCGTTGGTCGGAAGATACTTCGGCGACACTGGTGATTTGAACCCCATCGTCAAACCGAATCGTGTTCACGCCAGCTAAATCGCGAATTGTTATATCTGCGGATAAATATCTGGAAATCACAAAATAGTCATTTCCACTCGAACCATTTGCGAGGGCGTCAAATTCACCAGATAACATCAATATGTCATCAAAAGAGGACGTGCCCTGAATCGATATATCTCTTGTTGGTTCGCTATTTCCAGAGAGGTCTGGGAAAGCACCATAACTATCAACCACAAAAGGATTGGCCTCTGTCGGGTCAACTAAATCGCCGTCTGAGTCGGTGACTTTAAGGTCGTCTCTGAAATCCACATATGATTTGGCTTCGCCATCGCCAATTTGAAAAAGATAATTGTCTGCATCAGGGGTGGCGATGGTCACAGTGCCACCTGTCGAGAGGGTGTATGTGATGCTATTAAAAGACAATAGTCGAACGTCATCGTCGGTATAGGTATCATCTTCGATAACCCCAAAGACATTGATTAAGTCGTCTATTGTCGCACGCATGCCAGGCGAGCCAAAGTCATCTCGGAAATCAGTAACGTCTTCGTTGACATCGACGATTTCAACGCCTGCGTCAAACCGAATTGTGTTTACCTCAAGTATGTCGCGAATAGTCACGTCGCCATATAGAAACTTTGAAACGACGAGTAAGTCATCTCCACCCACGCCATTTACGGTAAGCGTCTGAAACCCGCCAAGCTCAAGAATATTCTTGTTATTATCCCCCTGAAGGCTGGCGATTCTGGGAATAATGATATCGTCATCGTCCGTCAATGTAGCGATGCTCGAGCCGATGAGTTCGTCAGCCGTGTTCGGGTCATCATTAACTTTATAGACACGCACAGCAAAATCTTTGGTGGGGCCATAGCGCGTGTTTTGCAATGAATCTATCGAGAATTTGAACTCAGCCCCATCGTCTGTGTTTGAAAAGGTTTCAACACCTGTGCGCGCCATGAAGTCGCCACTTGCGCCAAAAGTGACAGGCAGCAGCCCTTGCGGTGTGATTTCCCATCGAAATTGAGTTCCCACTGGGATGGCCGACGTCGACGTCAAGCTAATCGCTAGAGACTCCCCTTCCGTGATACTGTCGTTGGTAAGATTGAATTCAAACATGATCTATCCGTTCATTAAAAGATTGAGCCTGATATCAAAGCTATCGACATCATCCTCAATGGCTATTGTAAGGGCGGAAAGTATAAAGTCAGTCACTTTTATTCCGTTTTTATTATTACTTCATGCTTCCCCTTAATACATACTTTTGGAGAATGTCAAAGCTGAAGCTTGTTGTCTACATCACATCGACTAATGTGATGGTGAGCTCGATAGTGTCGAGCAGGCCGCCATCATCGGTCACCGTGGCGGTGAGGTCGAACATTTTAGTGTTGACGGCATCCATACTCACAGTCGTATCAAAGTCAGGTGTTACGCCCCACTTAATTTCACCACCATCATCAATTATAAATAGATGCTCATCGTCGCCATCCAATTTCCATGTCAGGCTGTCACCATCCGCATCTGAAGCTGTAAGCGTTATCACGGATAGCTGGTTCTCAAGCGAATTAACCGCAATCGTCACGTCATCAGCAACCGCCGTGCCATCATGGAAAATAACAGGTTTCTCGTTCACATCCTCTAGCATGACACGCACAGCAATGAAAGCTTGCTCTTCACCATCTGTAACTCTGGCAGTGAGTGCAAATATTTTGTCGCCAAATCGACTGTTAAGGGTTTCATAATCAGGCGCGGTTTTCCACGTAATCGCACCCGTCGTGCTGCCGATGGTGAACAAGCTACTCGTCCCGACGAGACTCCATGTAAGAACGTCACCATCATCATCTGTCGCTGAAAGCGTCGTCACCGCGTCTTGGTTCTCGGCTGACCTAACTGCAAGAGCATCACCTTGGGTGATAACTGGCGCTTCGTTCACGTCCGCCAACGTCACAGTGAGGTTGATGCTGTCTGTTGCACCAGCAGCGTCTGTCGCGGTCGCCGTCAAGCTAAATACACTGTCGCTATCGTGCGCCGCGCTTTTCGCCGTTTCGAAATCAGGCGTGCCTTTCCACGTTATCGCACCGCCAAGGACCTCGAAGAACCCCTCGTCCGCACCGCTCAAACTCCAAGTAATATCGTCACCATCCTCATCCACGACCGCAAGCGTCGTTACCACATCTTGGTTCTCATCTGAGCTAACCGCAAGAGTCTTGCCTTGAGTGCTGAAGTCCAAGAAAGGAACGGTGAAATCTTCGGCCAAGCTACTTGCTTCATTAGTGCCAGTCGCGCCAATCGTCGCTTTGAACTCAGCATACGCGCTACCAGCCGTGCCGTCGCCCGCAATAATCTCGCCATCACCAATCTGGTACTTAAAACGAGCGGGGCCGATAATCGTAATCTTAGCCTCTGTCTCAGATTCCGTCGACAGGGTCAAAATAAAATCGTTAGTTCTTAAACCGAAAGGCGTAAGAACAGTGGTTTCGGAAAAACCCGTTATCGAAACACCTGCATCAAGCTTGATAAGGTTATTTGCACTAACCGAATCTTCAATCCGCACATCCCCGTGTTGGAAACGGGTAATCACATAAGTATCATCGCCAGCACCGCCATCCTGACGCAAATTATAAGTAGAGGCAGAGCTGAATACATTAGCGTCCGCATTACCATAAGATCGCGAAAGCTGAGGCGACAGGCTATTATCAGAAATATCTGGAACATCTGTATACGTTGTTATCGCAAAAGGCGTGCTGATATTATCTTCGCCTTCCACTACGCCAATCGCCGTCTTGAACGCCGCATACGCGCTACCAGCCGTGCCGTCGCCCGCAATAACTTCGCCAGCACCAAGCTGGTAATGAAAGGTCGTGGGGCCGACAATCGTAATCTTGGCACCTGTCGATAGCGTCAAAATAATATTATCGAACGTCTTCCCAAAAAAACCTTCGCTCGTGTTTTCCTGAAAATCCGATATCGTCACACCCGCGTCAAACTTAATAAGATTATTTATACCATGCGAATCTGCAATGCGCACATTCCCATGTTGGAAACGGGTAATTACATAGAAATCATCGCTGGCACCACCATCCGCGCGAACATTATGCGATGTGCCCAACCCAATAATATTCGCCTCAGCATTACCTGTGAAGCGTTCGCTACCAAAAGTGCCTTCGTCATTATCCTTCAGTGTGACGGCTTGGGTCGCGAGCAAGTCAGTGCCATCGTAAAGACGCAGTTCAAAATCTTTTGAGGTTTCCAGTCTCGCATCATCGGTGGGCGTGATGGTGACGGTTTGCGCGGCGGTCGCGCCAGCCGTAAAGTCGAGCGTGCCTGTGAACGTAGAAAAGTCGGAACTCGCAACTGGCAACGCTCCTTTTTGGGCAATCTCCCAACGGATGGTCGTCGCAGCTGACAGCAGCGCAGTCGGCGTGATATCAAAGCTATACGCAACGCCCTCCGTAGCGGTCGCTTCGGCTGAAAGCGCTACCGCCTCTGTGTGAATGACTGGCGCATCATTCGCATCAGTTAGTGTAATGGTAAGCACGATACTGTCAGTTGCCCCTGTACTATCGGTCGCTGTGGCTGTCACACTGAACTCTTTGCTATTCGCAGCGCTTTTAATTGTTTCAAAATCAGGCGCATCCACCCACGTAATCGCACCCGTCGTGCTGTCGATGGCAAACAAATCAACATCCGCCCCACTCGTCAACGTCCATGTCAGCGTATCAGACGTATCAACATCTGAAGCTCTCAGCGTCGCCACCGCAAGTTGGTTCTCATCTGAGTTAACCGCGAGAGTCTTGCCTTGAGTGCTGGCAGGTGTGAAATCCAAGAAAGGAACGGTAAAAGGCGTGTCGATAGGATTCTCTACGCCTTCCGCAGACGTCTTAATTGCCGCCTTGAACTCAGCATAAGTCTCAAGAATCTCGCCATCACCAATCTGGTACTTAAAACGAGTGGGGGCGTTAATCGTAATCGTAGCATCCGTCGATAAGGTCAAAACAAAATCATCAGTTCTTTCAAAAAACTGGTTACGCGTAATGGTTTCAGCAAAACCCTTTATCGAAACACCTGCGTCAAACTTGATGAGATCATCCGTACCAATCGTATCTGTAATCTCCACAGTCCCATATTGGAAGCGGGTAATCACATAAATATCATCACCCCCTCCGCCATCCTGCACCAGATTATA
This sequence comes from Parvibaculaceae bacterium, assembly GCA_965221415.1. Classification (GTDB taxonomy): domain Bacteria; phylum Pseudomonadota; class Alphaproteobacteria; order RS24; family RS24; genus UBA8337. Next base: position 945,333 of record OZ244887.1, on the reverse strand, counting down.
ACTAGACGCCGCGGTGAATACATCTCCAGCCGCAGTGCCAGAAAAACTCGTACTCTGAGCCGACAGAATATTTTCAGGAACATTTGTGTAACTTGTTACCGCAAAAGGTTCGTCATCCTTCAAAGCACTGGCTGCATTGGTGCCAGTCGCCCCAATCGCCGCCTTGAACTCAGCATAGGTCTCAAAAACATCGCCATCACCAAGCTGGAATCTAAAACCAAGAGTCGGACCTGTAAGCGTAATCGTCGCCCCCGTTGATAGCGTCAAAACAAGATTGGAAGTCGTCAGAAGAAAACCGAAACCAGCAGTGGTTTCAGCAAAATCTGTTATCGTCACACCTGCGTCAAACTTCAGAAGGTTACCTGATACACTACGTGAATCATCAATCCGCACATTGCCATGTTGAAAACGGGTAATTACATAAACATCATCGCCGAGGCCACCATCGCGAATAACATCATACGCTGTGCCTAACCCAAAAAGATTCGCATCAGCATTACCTGCGAGAAATTGCTCACCAAAAGTGCCTGCGTCATTATCGCTGAGCGTGACGGCTTGCGTATCGAGCAATCTGTCACCATCGTAAAGACGCAGCTCAAAATCTTTCGAGGTTTCCAGTCTCGCATCATCGGTGGGCGTGATGGTGACGGTTTGGGCATCTGTCTCGCCAGCCGCGAAGTCGAGCGACCCTGTGAGTGCAGAAAAGTCGGAACTCACAACTGGTACCGCCCCTTTCGGAACAATCTCCCAGCGAATAGTCACGCCATCTGATAAAGCGACACTTGGCGTGATATCAAATTCATAAGCCTCGCCTTCCGTCGCTTCTATCGGAGCGGAAAGCGTGACCACCTCTGGATGAATAACCGGGGCTTCGTTCTCATCGGTTAATGTGATGGTAAGTGCAACGCTGTCAGTTGCGCCAGAATCAGCTGTCCCTCTGGCCGTCACGCTGAACACATTGCTGTCCGCAACGCTCACCGTCGTCTCGAAATCAGGCGTGGAGACCCACGTAATCGCTCCCGTCGTGCTATCGATGGCAAACAAATCAGCATCCGCGCCCTCCAAGCTCCAAGTAAGGCTTATCGTTGCCGTAGCACCTGAAGCTTTAAGCGTGGCCACCGTGAGTTGGTTCTCAAGCGAATTAACCGCAAGGGTCTCGTCTTCGGTGCTGGCCGCTGCGAATACCAGAAAAGGAACATTAAAATGAGCTGCCAAGCTACTGGCCTCATTACTACCAGTTGCCTCAATCGCTTCCTTGAATTCAGCATAGCTATCAATAATCTCGCCATCACCAAGCTGGAAATCAAAACCACCCACAGGGTTATTAATCGTAATCTCAGCACCCGTTGATAGCGTCAAAACAGCACGGTTGATTGTTCTGGTATTAAACAACCCCTCCGTGATGTCTTCGCTATAACCCGTTATCGTCACGCCAGCGTCAAACTTGATAAGATTATTCTTACCAATCCCATCGCGAATCTCCACAGAGCCATATTGGAAACGGGTAATCACAAAGATATCATCGCCGGCACCGCCATTCTGGCGCACATTATAACTAGACGCCGCGCTGAATACATCTGCGAGCGCACTACCGTGAGACCACAAAAATTGAGGCGACAGACTATTATCAGAAATATCTGGAACATCTGTATATGTTGTTACCGCAAAAGGTGTGCTGATATTATCTGCGCCCTCCGCTACGCCAATCGCCGCCTTGAAATCTGCATAGGTCTCGAGAACATCGCCAGCACCAAGCTGAAATGTAAAACGGCTCGCAGGGTTCTCAATCCTAACCTCAGCCCCCGTTGATAGCGTCAAAATAGCACGGTCGATTGTTGAGAAAAAACCCTCCGTGATATCTTCGCTATAACCCGTTATCGTCACACCAGCATCAAACTTGATAAGGTTCGCAGAGCCAACCCCATCGGTAATAGTCGCAACCCCATATTGGAAACGGGTAATTATATAAACATCATTGCCAGCACCACCATTCGCTGTAACTTCATGGGTTGTACCTAAACCTATAATATTTGTATCAGCATCACCTGTGAAAAACTCGTTACCATGAACCCTTGTATCATCGTCTTCGAGCGTGACGGCTTGGGTCGCGAGCAAGCTGCCACCATCGTAAATACGCAGTTCAAAATCTTTTGAGACCTCTCGTTGCACATCATCGGCTGGTGTGATGGTGACGGTTTGGGCAGCGGTCGCTCCAGACGTAAAGGTGACTTCACCTGACAGAGAAGAAAAGTCGGAAGCCGCAACTGGCAATGCCCCTTTCTGGACAATCACCCAACGGATGGTCGCATCCGCTAACAGCGCCGCAGTCGGCGTGATAGTAAATTCATAAGCACCGCCTTCAGTGACGGTGGTCGAAAGAGTGGAAATTGTAAAGTCAGTCATTTTTAATCCTTTTTTATTATTCCACGCACGAGCACTACCGCATGGATGAGGATTGCGCCCCGCTCATTATTTTATGCTTTCATTTAATGCATACTTTTAGAGAATGTCAAAGCCGAGGCTGGTCGTATCATCGTCAAATATGATGCTATCAAACTCAGCCGTTTTGCCGAGGATATCATCAATCGTCTCATATTTGGACTGAAGAACAAGCTTGCCGCCCTCCTCTACAAGGAAAGAACTGAAGTCAGTCGTGTCAGGCGTACGGAATATAGCCTGTTGCGTCGCAACATCTATCGCGCTTTCGAATGTAATCGTAAGCCTGTTAGAATCGGCGCCACCAGTTGTTGTGCCATCGGTTGTCCCTGCATTGGCGAAAATAATCTCGAGGCTTGTCAAAGCGTCCGCGCTATCGTCAGTAAACGCGAATGTCACTAAATCATCAGCACTGCCCGCAACCGTATCCGCCCCTTTGGCGTAATCGAGAAAGCCTGAAAAGCTCGTAATCGGCGATGCTGTATCGACATCAATAAGGACGAGCTGGTCCTCGCCACGCGTAAAGTCTGTCACCGTGTCGCCGCCATCCGTCGCGGTGGAGGTCGCGCCGCTTTCCCACCGATAGACGACTTTATCTGCGCCATCACCTAGCGTGATGCTATCGTCACCGTAGCCGCCCGCGATGATATCGCCATGCGCCGAGCCAATGATTATATCAGCCAACGCACCACCCTGAATAGTCACTCCATTAGGTGCATCATGTGCATCCAATGTGTCAGCCGCCGTGCCATCGCCACTCATGAGGGTGGTGACGCTGCTCCCCGCAGTACCAGATGCGCCTCCTGCAACCTCGACAGTGACGCTAATCGGGTCTGAGCGTTCGGCGCGCCCGTCGATTTCGTCACCCACCGTAAGGGTGAACGTAAAGCTACTGCCCGCTGCATCGTCGTCAGCCTGAAACTTCATATCTCTGGGATTAGTCCGAAGATATGTGAGAATAGACGTGCTTTCCGTAAGAACCGTGTCACGACCGCGGAAACTAGAGGAAAACTCACCCTCAATCTCGCCGAGACCATCAAGATTTAGCACGGCATAGCTGAAGAAATGTTGCCCTGTCGCAGAATCAGAGAGCGTACCGTCAGCATCATCATAGCCGATAAGCGCCGCCAATGACTGAATCGTAAAGCTTGCGCCCGCCGCCACCTGTACTGTAATCGCGGTATTGGCAATCGTTGGGGCAGCATTGACACCGACAACATCGGCTTCAAAAGTTTGAATCTCGCCTGCAACGCCATCGACAACCGACTGGAGTCGGAATGTTTCATGCGCGATTTCGCCAGACTCCAAGGTTCGCGTAACAGCACGTGTGTTATCCAACGCATAGACCCAGCTTACCGTAGTACCGCTGAGGCTGAGCGTGAAATCGCCATACGTACCGACCACGGTCGCCGTGCCAGATGTGAAATCCAGCGCATCGAGGCTTGCGGCAGGTGTTCCTGCGGCATTAACCCCAAAAACCTGACTACTTGTCGCATCGATAGCGAATGTTCCTGTGCTAAAATCTTCGTCCGTCAGCGTCACGGTAACAATCGTTGTGTCTGTATTACCGTTACCATCTGTCACGCGCGCAGCAAACGTGAACTCTTTGGTGCCTCTATCGCTAGACGCTGTTTCAAAATCAGGCGTAGTCACCCATGTGATGACACCCGTATCAGAGATTTCAAACAGAGCAGCATCACCAGTTGCTGCAAGCAGAGGATTACTATCAATCAGGGCAATATTATCGCCGTGGAGCGACCACGTAACAGAACTCGCCGCCGTTGCTGTCAGCGTGGCCACCGCATCTTGGTTCTCGCGCGAGTCAACCGCAAGCGTGGTGTCAGCCGTAATGACGAATGAATCATCCGTAACGGCAGTACCGTACAGGGTGAAACTATCAGACGCACCAGAACCGAAGTCATATTGCCCAAGAGCATAGACTTGGGTATCGCTCGGCTGGCTCTCCCCCGACTGCACCTCCCATATGCCATTGTCGTCGCGGTCTTCAAGCCAAACCTGATAACCACTGGTAGCGCCGAAGCTAACAGTGTGCGCGCCAGACTGAATATCGACAACGCTGCCATCGGGCAAATAGGCCTGTGCGCCTGCGCTTATATTTATCACACCGTCATCATTACCACTAACAGCTATCGTCGCCGTATGATGGAAAACGCCATCATTGTCAGTCACACCATTGATATTGACATCTCTCCGCCCCATGAAGTTCTCGATGGCGTATGTAATAACAGGGGCGGTCTCGAGCACATCGACTAATGTGACGGTGATATCTATCGTGTCCATAAGTTCGCCATCATCGGTCACCGTGGCGGTGAGGTCGAACATTTTGGTGTCGACGGTACTTACCATCGTCTCAAAATCAGGCGTTTCGTCCCACGTAATCACCGCGTTCCCATCGGTGTCGACCGTGAGTGCAAATGAGGCCATGTCATCGCCGCTCAAGACCCAAGTCCGGCCATTCGGCGTGGCATCCGTCGCCGAAAGCGTAATCACCGCGTCTTGGCCTTCATCTGACTCAACCGCAAGCGTGGTGTCAGCCGCAATGACGAATGAATCATCCGTAACCGCCGTACCGTACAGGGTGAAACTATCAGGATTACCAGCAGAACCGAAGTCATATTGCCCAAGAGCATAGACTTGGGTATCGCTCGGCTGGCTTTCCCCCGACTGCACCTCCCATATGCCATCGTCGTCGCGGTCTTCAATCCAAACCTCATAGTCATCGGTAGTATCGTAGATAACAGTGTGCGCGCCAGACAGAATATCGACAACGCTGCCATCGGGCAAATAGGCTTGCGCGCCTGCGCTTATATTTATCACACCAGTCGTGCCGCTCACACCACCAGTAATAGCTATCGTCGCCGTATGATGGAAAATGCCATCATTGTCATTCACACCATTGATATTGACATCTCTCCGCCCCATGAAGTTCTCGATGGCGTATGTGATAACAGGAGCGGTCTCGAGCACATCAGTCAGCGTAATTTCAAGATTAACGCTGTTCATCAAAGCTATCGCCTCATCATCTGCAACCGTCGCTGTCACACGGAAGACTTTCGTGCCATCAGTAGCACTAACCAAGCTCGTGTCTTCATAATCAGGAGCATTGGCCCACGTAATCACACCATCGGCGACATTAAATCGACCAGCATCATCACCCGCCAGCGTCCACTCAAAGCCATCAGCAGCTGTCCTAGCATCAGACACTGTAAGCGTCGCAGCAACAACAGGGGTCGTCGCAGCTTGGTCCTCAGCTGACTCAACCTCAACCGTCGCATCATCAGCAACCACCTCACCATCATGAGAAATAACCGGCGGTTGGTTCACTGGAACACCGGCCGCAAGAACACGGAAACCCGCAGAGGTAATCTCGGTTGTGTCAAGATTAACATCCGTCGTCGTAACAACAACGTGATAATTACCAGCCACTAAACCCGTCGTGTCGAGTGTCGCAGTGAGTGCACCATTAATAGGAAAATTGTTCACATACCACTGATAACCAGTAATCGATACGCTACCGTTGGGGTCAGCCAAGTCAGTAACATCAACCATAAGCATCTCGCCAATATTCGCAGCATCGGAAGGGCCAGAGGCTTCCGTGTGCGTAATTGTCAGAGTAGCCGTAGCTTCATTGTCAACCGCACGGAACTCAAAGCTGTCTGGCCCAAGTATATCAAGTATCGATGCAGGGTCTTTGAAAGCAAATACATTAAAATCTATGCTGTCCGCACCAACAATCGCGCTGAACGCATCCCATGTGAGAGGCGTATCAAATGTAATGCGCAACAGGCCTCCAGCTAGCTTAGCGTTGCTACCATCCCCACCTCTATCGACAAGACCCACATCACGGAAGTTAAACGTAATACCCGTAATAAAGAAGACGTCGTTCTCATCTAGTTCAAAATTTGGCGTAAGGATAAACAAATCCTCCTGCAAATCACCCGTGGTATAGCTACCCGCGCGCGTAGACGCAGCGTCACCATTACGAACGCTCGTGAAGAATTCATCAAGAGTCGTTGCAACCGTTGCATCTGAATCATCAGCCTGTATAAACTCGGCAAAAACGAGTTTGTCCTCACCACGCTTGAAGTTATTGATGCCGTCACCGCCATCCTCGGCAACACCACCTGCACCAAATCTGTAAATAATTTCATCGGCACCGCCAGTTGATAACGCAATGTCATCATCGCCGAGCCCACCTTCGATGCGGTCATTACCTGCACCATCAGTAATCTCGTCGTGACCATCACCCGCTTCGATATTTTGCGCTTCCATCTCGTTTTCAGCATTAATAGTATTTGCTTCACCTTTAGTAGCGGAATCGGGAATATTATCCACACGAATGCTTACGTCCAGTGTGAAATAATTAGTTTCACCGCCTTGGCCATCATCGAATGTAACTATGAGACCATCGTCATCAGCGACTGAAAGCGTGAACGATGTAACGCCCGTATCTGTGCCATCATTCGTAACAAAGCTGACACGCCCATTATTCACATCTTCTTGTGTGAAAGTACCACCAACCTGAAGCGCGGTGCCAGAGAGTTGCAACTCACCCGTTGTTGCAAGCACAGTGATAGTGTAGGTCAACTCATCTGCGCCATTATCGTCGACATCGGTTGTTAGCAAATGAGTTGTATCGAGAACAACTGTCTCATCTGCGTTAGCCGCTACGGCTGCACGCACATGTTCAGGTGCTTCGTTCACATTGGTCAATGTAATCGCAATGTTAATGTCATCACCAAGGGTTGGATTACCATCATCTGTCACTGTAACCATAACTTCGAAATATTCGTCGTTGTCAGCACTATTGAGCGTTTCATAATCGGGTAATGGGTTATCAGGGTTCCACGTAATCTCACCCGTAGCTTCATCTATATTAAACAAGCCAACGTCCGCGCCGCCCGTCAGCGACCATCTAAGGTCAGCAGAATCTGTCTCAGTATCCGTCGCGGTAAGCGCGCTCACGGCAACCGCCACATTTTGGTTCTCAGCTGAATTAACCTCAAGCGTATCGTCGCCTTGGTCAATAACCGGCGCCTCGTTCACATCGGTCAACATAATGGTAATGGTGACACTAGTTCGCGCGGTAGCACGATTGCTATTACCGTCGTCAGCTATAACCGTTAGAGAGAACACTTTGTTGTTTGAAGAGCTAGAACTTACAGTCGTCTCGAAATCAGGCGTGTCTATCCACGTAATCACACCCGTTGCGCTATCGATGTTAAATAAGGCATGGTCACCCGTCGTCTCGTCCAATGACCAAGAAACCGCGTCACTCTGGGCATCCGTAGAGCCAAGGTCAATCACTTCATTCCGGCCTTCGGGTGTGCTAACCGCATGCGTCGTACCAGCGGCAATCACGGTGACACCTCCAGAACCATCAGGGGCGGTAATCTGAGGCGCTGTGTTCTCAGCCACATTCGTCAATCTGATAGTCAGGCCAATCGAGTCGCTAAGTCTGCCAGCATCTGTAACTGTGACCGTAATCACGAAGTCTCTGTGGCTCATAGTGTTCCGCAAGCTTGTGTCAGTGCTGCTTGTGCGCAAGTCAGGGTTTTCAAAATCAGGATCCTCTTTCCACATAATCACCGCGGCGCCAGTCGGCGTGCCATCTAGATTAGTGGTAGGCGTGAGCGTAAACAGATCCGCATCAGCACCCCCTAGCACCCATGTATGCGTAGCATCACCTGGGTCCGTAACTGTAAGCGTCGTCACCGCCATTTGATTCTCATTGGACTCAATCGCCGTGCTATCGGGTCTAGCAAGAGTAGGGGCGACATTAGTATCGCGATAGCCATTGCTGCCATAGGTAGCAAAGAACTGCGCCGCGGTCAGTGGTGCAGAATCTATCCCCTCAATTTGGAACCGCATAAGAAGGCCGTCAATCCTGAGGATATTGTTATGCACGGTAGTGGTAGGCGGAGAGGTGCTTGTATCCTCCTCAGTATACCTAATATTGATGTTCATACCAATCGCAACAGGTGGGCCGTTGGTCGCCATTATCTGGGTAACAGAGGTGATGTGAACATCGCGCGTAAACACAACAGTATTAGTGCCAATAAGGTCATCAATTGTGATGGTGCGATCACCGCTTAGGTTTGATGCTATCTGGAAAGTATCATTACCCCCGCCACCACTTATCGATGTGCCAGTTGCTATGTTGTTGTCGACAATGAAGATATCATCGCCTGGAAGTGCGCTACCGCGAACGATAGCGACGTCTTGCAGGACTAAATTTCCAGCTCCATCATTGAGATAAATGCGCCAGCCACTTGCTAGCTCACCAGTATCTCTATCTATTCCGGTTTCCCATCTTAATTCACGTAAGTTTGCCATAATTATTCCTTACTTTTAGATAATGTCAAAGCCGAGATTATCATCTAAGGCACATCGATTAATGTGACGGTGAGCGCGAGTGTATCCATAAATCCGTCACCATCGGTTACCGCGGCGACGAGGCTGAACTCTTTGCTGCTTGCCGCGCTTTGCGTCGTATCAAAATTAGGCGTTGTCGCCCACGTAATCACACCCGTCTCGCTACCAATATTAAATGACTTTCTGTCCGCTGAGTCACTCATCGCAGTGTCAGCCAGCGACCATGTAAGGCCACTCGGTGTTGCATCCGTCGCGCCAAGCGTAATCACCGCATCTTGGCCTTCATCTGAATCGACCTTAAAAGAAGTGTCAGCCACAATGTCAAGCGGCGCAACCGCCGCGACCTCTGTACCATAATAGACAAACTCACCAGCCTGACCCTCATGCTCCCCAAAAGCATAGAATGTGCGGCCATCTGTCGGTAGAGAACCATCGGCCAACTCCCATATCCCATCGTCGTCAGCGTCTTCAAGCCAGATATGTGCGGCGCTCGTAGCAGTATCGTAAGTATTCGGAAGCTCTACGATAGTGCTATCGGGCAAATAGGCCACAGCCCCCTCGCTTATGGCGCCGCCAAGGCTCTCCTCACCTTTATCCTTATCCCCCTCATTAGGGGTAAAGGTCGCCGTGTGGTGGAAAACGCCACCACTTAAATCGTCGACACCATGGATATCCTCACCCTTAGCAGGGACATCCCTGTACCCCTTGAACTCTTCGATGGTGCGCGTGATAACAGGGGCGGTCTCGAGCACATCGGTCAATGTGATGGTGAGTTCAACACTGTCGTACAGGCCGCCGCCATCTGTCACGCGGGCGGTCACAACGAAGTCTTTGTCGCTGTCAGCACTATTGAGCGTTTCATAATCAGGCGCGGTTTTCCACGTTATCGCACCCGTTTCGCTGTCGATATTAAACAAGCGCGCATCACCAATAGTTGCATCTTCCAAACTCCACGTCAGGCCATTAAAAGTGTCATCCCTCGCTAGAAGCATGTCGACCACCATGTTCTGGTTCTCGAATGACTCAAACGTCAAGGCAGTAGTCCCAAGGTCAAGCCGCGCATTTGAAAGGCGGGTACCACTTACCGTAAGGCTAAGGGTACTACCATTAAAATCCCCAAGATGATAATATGTACCCGTCGTCGGGAAGAAATGTAAATCACTTGAACGCAGTTCCCAGACAGCATCTGTGCTAGGGTCATTATCACCGTCGACAAGTTCTACCCAGAAAGAAGCATTATCATATTCGGACGAGCCAAACAAATCTGGAATATCTATGACTGTGCCATCATCCAAATAAATAACGAGATTCTCTGTCCTAGCTGCCCCAAACGGATTCAGTAACCGCCCCGAATAATGGAAAGTGCCGTCGCGGTCATCGTCACCATTGACAAAGACATTCGTGTAGCCTGTGAAATCCTCGATAACAGTCCCAATAACTGGGTCGGTGTTGTCAATCAGGGTCACGGTCAGCGCAATCTCATCGCTGCCGCCGCCAGTATCTGTCACTGTCGCCGTGACTTGGAACTCTTTGGTGCTTGCCACGCTCGACACCGAATCGAATTCAGGCGAAGTTACCCACGTTATCTCACCCGTGTCGCGGTCGATAGCAAAACGGTTCATGTCTGCCCCACCCGTTAGCTCCCATGTGAGCGTATCGACCTCAGGGTCTGTCGCTGAAAGCGTGACAACCGTGTTTTGGTTCTCAACCGAGTCAACAGCAAGCGTGGTGCCCGCCACAACGACAAGCGTCGCATCTTCAACATATTCACCAACACGACCAAAGGTTTGGGGGGGATGGTAATACTCACCAGCGTCTGGGTCATGAGCCCCAAGATAATAATATGTGGATGATACGCTAGATATCGGGTGGGTGTAAGAATGAGCCAGCTCCCACGTTTCATCCGCCGCTTGCTGAAGCCAGAGGTAACTCACCGCAAAATCGCCATTGTTAGCGAAAAATCTATCCTGCGCTGGAATTTCTACGACAGTACCGTCGGGCAAATAAGCCACCCCTTCCCCTATTGCTGTAATCTCGCCATTGCTGCTCCTCGACTTGTACTCTATCGTCAACGTGTGATGGAAAACGCCACCACTGTAATCGGCGTCACCATTTCCATCGACACCACGGGCAGAGAGATTCGTGTAGCCTGTGAAACCCTCGATGGTGTTCATAATAATTGGTGCATCATTCACATCGGTTAATGTCACCACCACGTCTATGCTGTTGCTTGCGTCAAGACCATCTGTCGCTGTCGCCGTGAAGCGAAACTCTTTGTCACCGCTATCACTATCGAGCGTTTCATAATCAGGTTCGTTTATCCACGTGATGACACCCGCGCTATCGATTTTAAACAGTGCCGCGTCCGCACCGCCCAAGCTCCAAGTCAGGCCATTCGGCGTGGTATCCGTCGCGGAAAACGTCGTCACCGTATCTTGGTTCTCAGCCGAATTAACCGTAAAGTCATTCTCAATGATAAGCTGCCCATCGCGAACAAACTGACCAGTAACTGGAAGAATGTTACCAGTGTTGTCATAAGGATAAAAGAAAATACTAGCATCGCCATTATAGACCCCAAGCGTGTAGAATGGGCGGCCATGTGTCGGTAGGGTTAGGTCTGGAGATGTGGCCAATACCCAAGTCCCATCGCTCGCTTGCTCAATCCAAAGGTAAGCGAAAATAAACCTGTCGTAAGCGAAGCCGAAGTCGTCCTGCGCTGGAATATTGACGATTGTGCCATCGGGCAAATACACCACCAAGTCAGGTATATCTGTCGCATCGCGCGAACCTCGGAGTATCGACCCCGAATAATGGAAAATGCCACCATCGTCATTCTGACCATTGGCAAAGAGATTCGTGTGGCCTGTGAAACCATTGATGACGGTCGCTGTCACTTGGTCAATGGTAGGCGCGGTGTTCGCCGTGATATCAATGGTGACGCGTTGGGTAACGTCAGTGTCTGTGCCATCTGCGCCAGTAGATGTCGCAACAACCGTAAACATAATTGTCTGGCTGCTCGCCCGCGTTATCCCCGTGCCAACATATGTAATCTGGCCAGTGGTCGAATCAATCGCAAAACCAGTGGCGTCCTCGCCCGCTGAGGTGTCCGCGGTCAGACGATAGGTAATCGGGTCGTCATCCGCATCGGTCGCCGCCACAGTCCCGACGACAATCGCCGTCGCGCTACCATCTTGCTGTTCAACCAAAGCCAAACTTGGAAGCGAGTCAAACACCGCATCAGAAGCCGTCGATGGGAAGGGGATAGGGAAAGCTTCGTTATTCCTCAAAGTACTGGTCTCATTGCTGCCTTCTGCCCTAATCTCCCCCTTGAACTCAGCATAGGTCGCAATAACAGCATCATCACCAAGCTGGAATACAAACTTACCAACAGGGTTGATAATCGTAATCACGGCACCCGTCGAAAGCGTCAAATCAACACGAGAGATTACCTTAACAAAACCATCAGCACTTTCCTCATCATAATCCGTTATCGTCACACCGACATCAAACTTGATAAGGTTCGTTCCAACTGTATCGGTTATCTCAACATTCCCATATTGGAAACGGCTAATCACATAGAAATCATCGCCAGCACTACCATTTTGGCTAAACCCAAAAGTAGAAGCCGAACTGAATATATCTACACTCGCAGAACCAAAAGAAGGAGAAAATTGAGCAGACAGACTATTACCAGAAATGTCTGGGTCAGTTGTCGCCGTCAGCACCTGAAAAGCTTCATTATTCCTTAAAGTACTGGTCTCATTGCTGCCTTCTGCCCTAATCTCCCCCTTAAACTCATCATAGGTCGTAATAATCGGGTCACTACCAAGCTGGAATACAAACTTACCAACAGGGTTGATAATCGTAATCACAGCACCCGTCGAAAGCGTCAAATCAACACGGGAGATTACCTTAACAAAACCATCAGCACTTTCTTCATCATAATCCGTTATCGTCACACCAGCATCAAACTTGACAAGGTTCGTTCCAACTGTATCGGTTATCTCAACATTCCCATATTGGAAACGGCTAATCACATAGAAATCACTGCCAGCACTACCATTCGCTGTAACTGCATGCGTTGTACCAAAACCTATGATATTTGCATCACCATTACCGGTGAGAATATCGTTACCATAAGTCCCTGTGGCATCATCATTATCTCTGAGCGTGACGACTTGTGTATCAAGCGGAGTGGTATCATCGGCGGTATCGTAGATACGCAGCTCAAAGTCTTTTGATATTTCTCGTCTTGCATCATCGGTTGGTGTAAAGGTCACGGTTTGTGCAGTGGTCGCGCCAGACGTAAAGCTAAGCATCCCTGTCAGAGAAGGAAAGTCAGAACTTGTGACCGGCAACGCCCCTTTCGGGACAATCTGCCAACGAATCATCGTCGCATCTGCCAGAGCCGCAGTCGGCGTGATAGTAAAACTATACACCGCGCCTTCAGTGGCGACTACAGGGGCAGAAAGGGTAAAAGTCATGCTTTTGTTCCGTTCTTTTTGCTGTTATTTTACCCGCAAAAGGTAAAACACAAGTTAAAATGCACCACGCATATTTTACTTACCATACTAGATGATGTCAAAGCCGAGGCTTGTCGTATCATCGTCGAATAATACGCTCTCAAACGTATCCGTGCCGCCGAGGAGGTCATCAATCGCGTCATAATTCGACTTAAGAACGAGCGCGCCACCCTCCTCTACCAGTATAGAGCTAAAGTCGCTGACGCCAAATATAGCCTCTTGGGCGGTAACATCAATCGCGGTCGCAAATGTAATCGTAAACCTGCTAGACGCAGCCGCATCACTCGAAGCCGTTGAGCCATCAGTCGTGCCAGCATTGGCGAAAATAATCTCGATACTTGTCAAAGCGTCCGCGCTGTCCTCGCCAAACGCGAAAGTAACTAAATCGTCAGTATTACCCGCAACGCCATCGTCCCCGTCAGCATAGGCGATAAAGTCTGTAAAGCTCGTCATCGGTAATGTCGTATCCACATCAACAAAAACGAGCTGGTCTTCGCCACGCGTGAAGTCTGTCACTGTGTCGCCGCCATCTGTCGCGGTGGAAGTCGCCCCGCTCTCCCACCGATAAACCAACGTATCAGCACCATCCCCTAAAGTGATGATATCGTCACCATAGCCACCGACAATAATATCGCCAAACGCACTGGCCGCGATGGTATCGACCAACGCACCGCCTTGAATAATTTGTGATTCATCTCGTCCGCTCGCATCGAGTGTATCAGCCGCAGAGCCATTGCCAGTTTGATAGAGAACGTCCACATCGGTCAATGTGACGGTGAAGTCGAGCATATCTGTTACGTCGTTGTCATCTGTGACGGTGGCTGTCAGGCTGAAGACTTTGCTATCTGCTTCGCTGACGGTTGTCTCGAAATCGGGGGTATTAACCCAGCTCACCGCACCGCTAGCCATATCGATGGTAAACAAGTCAGCGTCATCGCCGCCCAAAGACCATGACAGCCCCATAGGGTTGGCATCGGTCGAGCCAAGTATGATGATGACCTCATCTTGGTTTTCAGCTGACTCAAACGCAAAGTCGTCAGTCTCCGTGACAAACCGATGGTCGGTAACTCTCTCCCCCGCGCTCGTGAAAACCTTGCTTCCAGTAAGTTCATGATATCCAAGACGATAGATTGTGCCTTCTGTTGGGAAGCTATTTGGACGGCTATTTAGCACCCAACCATTGCTAGCTTCCTCAAGCCAGACATACTGAGGATAGTTGCTACTTTGTGTACCAATAAGACGGAACTCTCCCGTCGGAATAGAGATGGTGGTGCCATCATCCAAATAGACCATCGGCTCAGTGCCGTCTTGCTCATTGCGGATGCGTATCCCATGCAGACTCTGCCCATTGTCGCCAATTCTTCCCGTAAAATGGAAAGTGCCAGCACTGTCATCGACACCATTGAGAGGCGCATTTATATGTCCTGTGAAGAGTTCAACGGTTGCGTCGATTGTGTTTTCAAACTCATTGGTCAGTGTCACGGTGATTTCTTCCGTGTCGCCGACGTTCCCGCCATCATCGACTACTGAGACCATGAAACTGAACACTTTGTCGCCGTCATGGCTCTCAAGGGTTTCGAAATCGGGCGCGACCTTCCACGTAATCGCCCCCGTGTCGCTGTCGATGTCAAACCGGTCAACGTCATCGCCGCCCGCAAGCATCCACGTCAGGCCATTCGGCGATGCATCCGTCGCCTCAAGTGTGGTTATCGCAGTGTCGGTGTCGGTGTTCTCGGCTGACTCAAACGCAAGGCTTGGATATGTATGGGCAAGCTCATGGTTGCTAACGGTGGTGCCACCTTGAGCAACAAGACTACCCAAAAAGGTATCAAATCTCCCAAGATAGTAACCACCATCGGGCGTGTTCCCACCCGAACCCAACTGCCACGTCCCATCGCTAGCTTGCTCAATCCAGAGGTCAGAGAATAGAGAGTTGCCGGGCGTTTCAACAGTGTATGGGTTATCCATAGTAGCCGACGGAATATCGACGATGCGGCCATCGGGCAAATAGGCACGCGCACCCTCTGCTACTGATATGGTATCGCGCAGCTGACGACCAGTGTCAACATACATTACTGTTAGTGCCTCATAATGGAACACGCCATCGTTGTCATTGTTACCATTGACATTAACATTCCGCTGCCCTGTAAAGTCACTGATGGTGTCGGTGGTCATGCCTGTTTGCGTAATAATCGGTGCTGTCTCGCCCGTATCATCGGTCAATGTGACGGTGAGGGCGACTGTGTCCGCTTCGCCGCCATCATCGGTCACTGTGGCGATGATGTTGAACACTGTGGTGGTCGCCGTCTCGAAATCAAGCGGTGAGCCCCACGTAATCACAGCGTTCCCGTCCATGTCGACCGTGAGTACAAATGAGTCCATGTCATCGCCGCTCAAGGCCCAAGTCTGGCCGTTCGGCATTTCATCTGTGGCGGAAAGCGTAATCACCGCATCTTGGCCTTCAACTGAATCAACCGCAAGCGTGGTGTCAGCCGCAAATTCAAGCTGTGTGGCGGATTCGCCGTTATAGCTGAAAGAAGCAGCCGGAGCATCATTGCTTCCAAAAACATAGATTACGCCGTCATCTGGCTGTGTTGGTCTATTCACACCCGTCCCGAATACCCAAGTCCCATCGACTGCTTGTTCAAGCCAGACATACTCAGTCCCTTGAGAAGTGACGTAATTATCATCTGGAATCTCTATACTCGTGCCATCGGGCAAATAGATTACAGCGTCGCTGTTTACGCTTCCCCCAAGCTCAGTAGCAGAATCTGGGGTAAACACCGCCGTGTGATGGAACACGCCATCGGTGTCATCGACACCATTGACATTGACATTCGTGTAGCCCACGAAGTCCTCAATGGGGTACATGATAACCGGGGCTGTCTCGGTCGTGTCATCGGTCAGTGTGACGGTGATGGGGAGTGTGTCCGATTCGCCGCCATCATCGGTCACGGTGGCGATGATGTTGAACACTTTGGTGGTCGCCGTCGCGAAATCAAGCACTTCCGCCCAAGTAATCACAGCGTTCCCGTCCATGTCGACCGTGAGTACAAATGAGTCCATGTCATCGCCGCTCAAGACCCAAGTCTGGCCGTTCGGCATTTCATCTGTGGCGGAAAGCACAACAACCCCATCTTGGTCTTCAAGTGAATTAATCGCAAGCGTGGTGTCAGCCACAATGATGACCGAAGCATCCGTAGCGGTCGTACCCGCAGGGGTGAAAGTATCAGACGCACCAGCAGCACCGAATTCATATTGCCCAAGAGCATAGACTTCGGTGTCGGTCGGCAGGCTCTCCCCCGACATTATCTCCCATGTGTTATCGTCATCGCGGTCTTCAAGCCAAACATGATAACTAGTGGTAGCGCGTAAGCGAACAGTGAAGTCGTCAGACGGAATAGCCACGGCACTGCCATCGGGCAAAAAGGCTTGCGCCCCTTCGCTGATGCTTATCATACCAGTCGTACTCGTCGTCGCTATCATCGCCGTGTGATGGAAAACGCCATCGCTGTCATCGACACCATTGGCAAAGATATCTCTTTGCCCTGTGAAGTCCTCGATGGGGTACATGATAACTGGGGCCGTCTCGGTCGTGTCATCGGTCAATGTGACGGTGAGGTCAACACTGTCGGAAAGGCCGCCACCATCTGTCGCTGTGGCGATGATGTTGAACACTTTGGTGACAGCCATCTCGAAATCAAGCACCTCCGCCCAAGTGATTTCGCCCGTATCTTCATCGATTTCAAACATCGCCTCATCCGTGCCGCTGAGTTCCCAAGTCTGGCCATTCACCGTTTCATCTGTGGCGGAAAGCGTAATCACCGCGAGTTGGTTCTCATCTGCATTCACCGCAAGCGTGGTGTCAGCCACAATGGTGAGCGGTGCAGCCTCGGTAACGGCAGTGCCATAATAAACAAAACCACCTGCGCCATTATGTTCCCCAAAAGCATAGAATGTGCGGCCATCAGACGGGAAGCTAGACGGATTGGTAGCAAACACCCATGTCTCACCGCCGTCAGGGCTGTCAATCCAGACATAAGCAGAGGCGCCAGCAGTCGTGTACGTATCTGGAAGCGCCACGGCACTGCCATCGGGCAAATAGGCCACAGCGTCGGTGTTTATCGTTCCGCCAAGAGTCGTACTATCTGGCGTAAACCGCGCCGTGTGATGGAAAGTGCCTGCGGTTGCATCTTCCCCATTGGCAAAGACATCGCTTTGCCCCGTGAAGTCCGCGATGGTGTAAATGATAACAGGGGCTGTCTCGAACACATCGGTCACTGTGACGGTGAGGTCAACACTGTCGGAAAGGTCGTCTTCATCTGTCGCTGTGACGGTCAGGCTGAACTCTCTGTCTGCATCCGTCATGTAGATAGCGTCTTCGTAATCGGGCGCGGTTTGCCACGTCACGACCCCACTCTCAGAGACTTCAAACAAGTCGGCATTGTCACCCGTCAGCGTCCAAATAAGGTCTTCTGCTGCTGTCATATCATCGGTCGCGGCAAAGCTAATCACCTCGTCTTGGTTCTCAGCTAACTCAAGCTCAATCGTCTCGCCACCAATAATATCTATGCTATCGGTGCGGGTGACAACAGGTTCTCCTGCGACATCGTCCAATGTGATGGTGAGGTCAACACTGTCGAAAAGGCCGTCATCATCTGTCACTGTGACGGTCAGGCTGAACTCTCTGTCTGCATCATCCTCGAAGGCTTCATAATCAGGCGTTGAGCCCCACGTAATCACAGCGTTCCCGTCCATGTCCACCGTGAGTACAAATGAGTCCATGTCATCGCCGCTCAAGCCCCAAGTCAGGCCATTCGGCATTTCATCTGTGGCGGAAAGCGTAACCACCGCGTCTTGGTTCTCAGGCGAATCAACCGCAAGCGCCGCGCCATCAGCAATCGCTGTGCCATCGTGGGCGATAACAGGTTCGGCGGCATCGGTCAGTGTGACGGTGAGGGCGAGTGTGTCCGATTCGCCGCCATCATCGGTCACTGTGGCGATGATGTTGAACACTTTGGTAGCAGCCGTCTCGAAATCAGGCGTTGATTCCCAAGTGATTGCGCCCGTCATGGAGTCGATTTCAAATAATGCCTCATCCGCACCACTGAGTGTCCAAGTCTGGCTATTCGGCGGTTCATCTGTGGTGGAAGGTTCATCTGTGGCGAAAAGCGTAACCACCACGTCTTGGTTCTCAGGCGAATCAACCGCAAGCGTGGTGTCAGCCGCAACATCAAGCGGCGTCGCCTCGGTAGCTGCAGTACCATACCAGATAAGGCTACTACTACTGTAACGCCCAAAAGTATAATCTGGAGCTGTTGGAGGTAGGCCCGAGTTCACCGTCCAAACGTCATCATCGTCAGGGTCTTCAAGCCAGAAAAATCCTCCATTGAGCGTGACCGATCCCGCCTTAATATCGAGGATGCTGCCATCGGGCAGATAGGCTTTCGCGCCGTCGCCAATGGTGAGGGTGTCGCCGCTAATGCTTAGCGCGCCGAAAATATGGAAAACGCCATCATCGCTATCCACACCATTGACATTAATATTTGTACGCCCCGTGAAGTCCTCGATGGTGTACATGATAACAGAGGCTGTCTCGGCCGTATCATCGGTCAATGTGACGGTGAGGGCGACTGTGTCGGAAAGGCCGCCATCATCGGTCACTGTGGCGGTGATGTCGAACACTGTGGTGGTCGCCGTCTCGAAATCAGGCACTTCTGCCCAAGTAATCACAGCGTTCCCGTCCATGTCGACCGTGAGTACAAATGAGTCCATGTCATCGCCGCTCAAGACCCAAGTCTGGCCGTTCGGCATTTCATCTGCGGCGGAAAGCCTAACCACCACGAGTTGGTTCTCAGCTGCATCAACCGCAATCGTGGTGTCAGCCATAATGGTAATCGGCCCATTCATAATTTTCGTATCATCCCGATCAAAAATCTTAGTAGCAATATTAAATGTCCCAAGCTTATGGTATATGCTGCCATCGCTTGGGAAACTCGAAACCCCACGTTCATCGTTCATTGTCCAAACCCCATCACCATCAGGGTCTTCAAGCCAAATGGCATGGGTGCCAGTGGCCCTACCGCCGATATCGACAGCATAAAGTCCATCCTGAATATCGTCGACGCGACCATCGGGCAAATAGATATCAGAGTTATCGTCGTCGATGGTTATCCCAGTAGAGGTCCCAGTGGTCGTAAACGTCGCCGTGTGGTAGAAAGTTTCACCTGCGGGGTCATTAACAGTGGCACCCCTCCACCCCGTGAAGCCTTCGATGGTGTACATGATAACGGGGGCTGTCTCGCTCGTATCGTCGGTCAATGTGACGGTGAGGTCAACACTGTCCGCTTCGCCGCCATCATCGGTCACTGTGGCGATGATGTTGAACACTTTGGTGGCAGTCGTCTCGAAATCGGGTGTTGCCGCCCAAGTGATTTCGCCCGTCATGGAGTCGATTTCAAATGAGTCCATGTCATCGCCGCTCAAGACCCAAGTCTGGCCGTTCACCGTTTCGTCTGTGGCGGAAAGCCTAACCACCGCGCCTTGGCCTTCAACTGAATCAATCGCAACCGTGGGGGCAGCCATAACAACAAGCGGCGTAGCCTGCGTAACTGCCGTACCAGAATAGACAAAACCACTTGCGCCATTATGTTCCCCAAAAGCATAGAATGTGCGGCCATCTACTGGGAAGCTAGAAGGGTTGGTCGTCAAGTCCCATGTCGTACCACCGTCAGAGCTTTCAATCCAAACATGAGCAGAGGTACCATCAGTCATGTAAGTATCTGGAAGCTCCACGACAGTGCCATCGGGCAAATAGGCCACAGCGTCGGTGTTTATAGTTCCACCACGTTCGGAAGAATCTGGTGTAAACACCGCCGTGTGATGGAAAGTACCTGCGTCTGCATTCACACCATTGGCATTGACGTCTCTTTGCCCCGTGAAGTCCTCGACGGTGTACATGATAACAGGGGCTGTCTCGCTCCTATCATCGAGCAATCTGATGGCGAATTCAACACTGTCGAAAAGGCTGTCATCATCGGTCGCTGTGACAGTCAGGTGGAAATTTCTGCCTCCATCAGTCTCGAAATCAGGCGTTGAGCCCCAAGTGATTTCGCCCGTCATGGAAATTTCAAACAATTCCGCGTCTGCCCCGCTTAAGCTCCACCTAATATCCGCCGCAGATGTCGTATCATCGGTCGCTGTGAACGTCGCCACTGCGGTTTGGTTTTCAGGTGACCAAATCGTAAGCACCCCGCCATTAATACTCACTGTGTTATCCGTGCGGGGACTACCAATAACAGGTTCTCCGACTACATCGGTCAATGTGACGGTGAGTTCAACACTGTCCGCGTCGCCGCCATCATCTGTCACTATGGCGGTCACAACGAAGTCTTTGTCGCTGTCACGGCTCTCAAAGGTTTCGTAATCGGGCGTTGAGCTCCAAGTGATTTCACCCGTTTCGCTATTGATATCAAAGAAGCGCGCATCACCAACATTTTCATTTTCTAGCGACCAAGTCTGGCCATTCGGCACGGTATCTATGGCGGAAAGCGTAATCACCGAGGTTTGGCCTTCAGCTGAATTAACCGCACGCATGGTGCCATCCCCAACGACGAGCGAATCATCCGTAACTGCAGTACCGCCAAGCGTGAAACTATCAGGCTGACCAGAACCGAAGCGATATAGCCCAAGAGCATAGACTTGGGTGTCGATTGGTAGGCTCGCCCCCGAGTTCACCACCCATGTGCCATCGCCATCACGGTCTTCAATCCAAACCCGATAATTATCAGTGGTCGTGCCGTCGATAATAGTGTGGTCGTCAGACGGAATATCGACGGTGCTGCCATCGGGCAAATAAGCCACCGCCCCCTCGCTGATGGTTATCAGACCAGAAGTACTCGTCGTAGATATCGTCGCCGTGTGATGGAAAACGCCAGCAGCAGCATTCTCACCATTGACAAAGACATCGCGTTGCCCCGTGAAGTCATCGATGGTGCGTATGATAATAGGGGCTGCCTCTAACACATCGGTCAATGTGACGGTGACGGCGACGGTGCTCGCGGCGTTAGCAGTATCTGTCGCTATGACGGTCAGGTGGAACTCTCTGTCTGCATCAGTCATGAAGTCTTCATAATCAGGCGCGTTCACCCACGTGATGACACCCATTCTGGGGTCAAGGATTTGGAACAAGCCAGCATCGTCACCCCCAAGCGACCAAACAAAAACATTTTGTTGTTCAGGGTCGGTCGCGGCAAAGCTAATCACCTCGTGTTGGTTCTCAGCTGACTCAATCTCAATCGCCTCGCCCTCAGCAATCGCTATGTTATCAGCGCGGGTAATAACAGGCCCTTCGTTTACATCGCTCAATATGATGGTGAGGTCGACTGTGTCGAAAAGGCCGCTATCATCGGTCACTGTGGCGGTGATGTCGAACGTTATGAACCTGAACCCGGACCCGTCGTCGAACTCTTCGAACCTTGGGCCTTCATAATCGGGAGCACCATTCGCCCACGTGATGACACCCGTCATGGAGTCGATTTCAAACATCGCCTCATCCGTGCCTCTCAAGACCCAAGTCTGGCCATTCGGCGTGGCATCCGTCGCTGTAAGCGCAACCGCCACCTCCTCATTTTCATTCGCCCGAACAAAACGCGTTGCTCGCGTTGCTGCGGGAACGCCATAAATCTCGACTTCTGCAAGTTGTTGGTCGGCGTTAACAAAAGTAAGCCACACTTCATCGAACACCAAATGAGCGGGTGGCGTGATGGTGAATTGAGCAGTGTCAGCATCGACTGCCTCGTCGCTAATGATAGTGATAGGGTCGCCGACGGATTGGTCATCAAGTCGGAATTGCACCGTTGAGCCATGAATTTGAAGCTCAGAGTTATTCGTTGCTCTGGTATGAATCACGACACTGCCCTGCACGTAGCTGTTTGCGCCAAAATCGAAAGCCAGTGTTTGGCCATCAGCGTCGCGGGGGCGATAACTGGTGATAGAAGCACCACTCCATACGATGGGTGTCAATTGCCCTTGTTCATCTGGTTGCCCCGTATTGCCATCGGTCAGCGCGGCGATTTGGATGGCCTCGGTCGCGTCGCTGCCGCCCCTATACATCGCATCATCATATGGCGTAACGGTCACCAAACCCGCAGACGCAAGCGCGATATTTGCTGGTGTGCCGCGCACCGCGTCGGCAATAAAGGGGGCTGTCTCGAACACATCAGCCAATTTGACGGTGAAGTCGATTCTGTCGTCCCCCGTGCCACCTGTCGCGATGGCGGTCAAGCTGAACAGTTTGTCACCATTGGCACTTGCCAGTGTTTCAAAATCAGGACTATCGCGCCACGTAACCTCACCATCATCATTGATAGTAAAGCGCGCCGCGTCAGCACCTTCCAAGCTCCACGTCACGCTAGACATGTCAAAATCGATGACTGTAAACGCGGTCACCTCGACATCGTTCTCAAGCGACGTAATCGTCTCGTTTAGCGCAAAGCCAAAGATTTCAACTTCGGTGATTTGTTGCTCGTCGGTATCAAAAATAATCCGCACTTCATCGAACACCAAATTAGCGGGCGGCGTGACGGTGAATGTGGTCCTCAGGATATCCTCCGCCAATGCCGTGTCGCTGACAATAGTTAGCGGGTCGCCAACGTTTTGATTATTGCGCCGGAATTGCACCACTGTGCCATCAATGCGAAGCTCATGAGCAGCAGCTGCATTGGTATGAATCACCACACTGCCTTGCGTATAGTCGTCACCATCAAAATCGAAGTTGATGTTTTTGCCATCAGTGTCGAGCCCGCGAAAACCAACAATATCAGTGTCTTCATCCGTCAGAGCCGCCAGAGCCAGAGCTTTCTTCTGGCTGTTGGTGCCACTGCCCCTAAATGACGCAACAGTTGACGTAACATCTGCATCTGGTGCGATATTTTCCTGCGCCGCGAGACTAGCGTGGTCGATAATGGGTATGGTGTTTTCATATACATTGTTTAATCGGACGGTGATATCAGTGCTATCCGGCGATGCCTCACCATCTGCCGCTGTGACGGTCAGGCTGAACAGCCTGTCGCCACTGACACTTGTCGTTGTTTCAAAGTCAGGCGCGGTTTTCCACCTAATCTCACCACGACTACCGTCATCATTGCTGATAGTAAACAGTGCCGCATCGTCACCCGTCAACGTCCAAGTAATATCAGCAGCCGCAGTATCTGGGTCGTCCACGGTAAACGTGGTGACTGCTTGGATATTCTCAGTTGACTCAAATATAGGGTCGACTAACCGCCCGTCAATTTCGATTTCGCCCAAGCTTATGGCGTCGCTAGCAGAAGTAAGCCGCACTTGGTCAAACACCCGCGAATTACCCTCATCATCATCGGGCAGCAGAACCGTGATAACGCCATCTGCATCCTGCATTGAACTGTCTAAAGTCACCGTGTAGACAATCTCGTCCTCGGCGTAAACACCATCACCGTTACTATCATACAAGAAGTCTAATGTTGAATCGTCAATGAATTCATTCTCATTAAGAGGAGGAGAAAAAGAATCAGTGAAGGGGTCGTTGGGTGCGTTATAAAGGCGGACGCTGCCTTGCGTATAGGCATCAGCAAAAGTGAAGGTCAGGTGTCCACCCTCGAATCCGAATGGACTATAAGATTGAGTGTCCGCCGCATCTCTGAGCCAATTAAAGCTGTCATCTGTGGCCGTGACCCCATCAACCAGATTGTCGAGATGCAAATCTCGGTTCGCATCGGTGTATGTTCGTCTAGGGCCGAAAAAGCCAGTGCCGTAGCCTTGGCCTGCGCCTCCCTCTTCGGGAGTGTTCGTGTTGCTGGTCGTGATGGTCGCTAAACTTGTTTCCCAACCGTCAGGCGCAAGCACGAGATTTCTGCCGCCTAAGTCAGACACAGAACCCGCAGGAAGCAAAATAGCCGGTCCTTCATTTATGGCTTGCAGCGTAATGGTGAAGTCATGGTTGCTTGCAATATTGCCCGCATCTGTCGCTGTCGCCCTTATGTCGAAGGTCAGGTCGCCACGTGTGAAGTGCGCGGTCGGCGTCGCGCCGTCGGCATCAGGTATCTCTTTCCACGTGATGACACCCGTATCTTCATCGATATTAAAGAAGTCATTGTCCATCACGCCAGCTGCCAAGCTCCAACTATGCGTATCGCCCTCATCAGGGTCGGTCACGGCAAGCGTGATGACCTCATCCGTGGCCTCGTCTACGGTAAGGTCTTCGGCTGCGGGAGCGATGACTGTCGGTGCTTCGTTGATATCGGTCAATCGCACAATGATATCAGTGCTAGTGGTTCGGGGATTGCCCGTACCGTCCCCGTTATCACCATCACCGTCCCCATTATCTGTCGCGGTGATGGTCAGGAAGAAGTCTCTGTCTGCACCATTATTGTAGGTAGTCGGGTCTTCATAATTGGGCGCGACTTTCCACGTAAGCTCGCCATGACTACCCGCCGCATTGCTGATGTCAAACAGTTCAGCATCGTCACCCGTCAGAGACAGAGCAATACCAACCACCGGAGGATCAGTGCTACCAACCGTTGGAGTCTCATCGTCGGTCACGGCAAAGGTGGTGATTGCGGTGTCGGGTTCGGTATTCTCAGCTGACTCAAATACAGGGTTAGCTCCCCGCCCGTCAATTTCGATTTCTGCAAGCTGTTGGGTGTCGCCACTAAACGTAATGCGGACTTGGTCAAACACCAAATCAGCGTCTGGCGTGACCGTGAGAACGTCGTCTGCGGCATGGTCACTGCCTAAAACCACCACGCCAACAACTTCACCATCAGCCAAAAATTCTAATCTTGAGCCATAAATAAGCTCATTCTCAGCAGTCTCCGTGGTGGTGGTGTCGTCGGGGCGTACATAAATGCGCACCACGCCTTCCGTATAGGCACGCTCTAACGTGAAAGTCAGGCGTTCACCATCGGCACCTTGAGTGCTATAACCTTGATAGTTGGAGGAAGTTGGTCTCCATTCTGTAACCTCCGTCACCCCATCAACCAGATTGTTGATATTCTCCTGCTGTCTGTCCGCCGAAGACGTAGCACTGCTAATGTCAGGGGAATAGCTTGTGATACTGGTCGAAATGGTGGCCTCACCTGCAGTCCATCCACTTCGTGCAAAGGCTTCCAGCCCGTTAATCTCGAGTTCTCCAAGAGTTGGGGCTGCGTCAGCAAAAGTAATCCGCACTTGGTCAAACACGCGCGCATTACCGTTTGCATCATCGGGTACCGTGACCGTCAAAAAGATTGCGCGACTGGTATTGTCTAAAGTCGTCGTGTAGATAACCTGACCATCAAGCAGGAAGTCTAATGTTGAATCGTCAAGGCGCTCCACGCGGTCGGATCTGAGAAGAAAGCGGACACTGCCTTGCGTATAGGCTTGGTCAAAAGTGAAGGTCAGGTGGCGACCGATAGCACCGCTTAGGTGATAACCTTCGAATTCGTCATGATCCGTTCTCCATTCCATAATATCCGTGTCACCATCAACCAGATTGCTGATATGCTGAGTTTGTCTGCCTTTCGAAGAGATAACACTACTACCGCCAGAATAGGTGAAGTCAGGGGAATAGGTTGTGACATCGGTCGTGATGATGGCCGAACCTGCCGTCCAAAAATCAACATCATTATCGTCAGTGCCACGCACAGCACCCTCAGTCGCAAGCACGATATTTCTAAGGGTCGGCACAACATTCTCGTCAGCAAAAGCCGTGACACCCTCAGCCGCAAGCACGAGATTTCTAACGTTCATGTCAAATATAGCATCCGCAGAAAGCATAATAACCGGCGGGTCATTTGCGGGGCGCAGCGTAATGACGAGGTCAATATCATCGCTGCCGCTAGCAGTATCTGTCACCGTCGCCCTTACGTTGAAGACAAGGTCGCGGTCGGTGGCGAATTCATTAAGACGGGAGAAGTGATCGCTCGTCGGCGAGCCGTCGAAATCAGGTATTGTAGCCCACGAGATGACACCCGTATGCGCATCGATAGTAAACCACTCATTGTCCAGTTCGTCGGTGTCCGTCGCCAAGCTCCACGTCAGCACGTCGCCATCAGCGTCGGTCGCCCTAAGCGTGGTGACGGCCTCTGGTATACCCTCGTCTACGGTAAGTGCTAGGACTGTGGGGGCGGTGATTATCGGGGCATCATTTACCTGCAGCAATCTCACAATGATATCAGTTCTATCCGCTCTAGAGCCCAGCGCACCATCAGCTGCCCCTGTCCCATCATCTGTCGCTATGACGGTCAGGCGGAAAAGTTTGTCGTCATTGTCACTTGTCGTTGTTTCAAAGTCAGGCGCTTCTTTCCACGTAAGCGCGCCACGACTGCTGATGTCAAACAGTTCCGCATCGGCACCCGCCAACGTCCAAGTAAGGTCAGCAGCCGCAGTCTCTGGGTCGTCCGCGGTAAAGGTGGTGATTGCGGTGTTGGGCTGGGTATTCTCATCTGACTCAAATATAGGGGTGGCGAATAACCGCCCGCCAATCTGGATTTCGGCAAGCTGTTGGGTGTCGCCCTTAAACGTAATGCGGACTTCGTCAAACGCCAAACCAGCGTCTGGCGTGACCGTGAGAACGTCGTCTTCGGCATGGTGACTGGCTAAAATAAAATCGTCAACAACTTCACCATTAGCCAAAAATTCTAATGTTGAGCCATAAATAAACGCATTCTCAGCAATCTCCGTGGTGGTGGTGTCGTCGGGGCGCACATGAATGCGCACCTCGCCTCGCGTATAGGTGTCCTCTAACGTGAACGTCAGATGCTCACCATTGGCAGCTTGGGTGCTATAACCTTCATAGCCTTCAACATCCGGTCTCCATTCTGCAATATCCGTCACCCCATCAAACAGATTGTTGATATCCTCATCCCGTCTGGCCGTCGAAGACTCCACATGGCTAGCGTCAGGGGAATAGCTTGTGATACTGGTCGTAACGGTGGCCGCACCTGCCGTCCAACCTAGATTTGGTGCATTGACTTCCTCCCCGTGAATCTCGATTTCTCCAAGCCATTGGGATGAGGCCTTAAAAGTAAGCCGCACTTGGTCAAACCTCAAACTAGTATCGTCTAGCGCGACCGTGAGGACGTTGTTTATAGTCGTGGAAACGCCGTCTATGTCTCGCGAAATGTCTTCTACATCATCACCGTCTAAAATTATCGAGCCGACAAGCTGACCATCAAGTAGGAAGTCTAATTCTGAATTGTCAATTCTATCCGTGGCAGCAAAGTTAAGAACAAGAATGGCGCTGCCGTGCGTATAATCTTGGTCAAAAGTGAATGTCAAGTGGTGATTGAAAGCACCTCTTGCGGCATAACCATCAAAGGCGCTAAGTGCCGCGTTCCATTGGTCAATCAGCAGGTCGCCATCAACCAGATTGCTGATATGCTCAGTTTGGTCGCCCTTCGAAGATGTCACACCGCCCGTGTCAGGTCGATAGGTTGTGACATCGGTCGTGATGATGGCCGAACCTGCCCTCCAAAAATCAATACCGTTTTCGTCAGTGCCAGGCACAGCACCCTCAGACGCAAGCGCGCGATTTCTAACTGTAGGCACAAAATTCTCGCCACCCAAATACGCGGCACCCGCAACCGCAAGCACGAGGTTTTCAACCGCCTCCGTCGCGTCAAACATAGCATTTGCAGGAATCGTAATCGCAGGGGCATCATTTATGGCTTGCAGCGTAACGGTGAATTCATGATTGTCTGCAAGACCGTCCGGATCTGTCACTGTCGCCCTTACATTGAAGCTGAGGTCACCACGTGTGAAGTGCGCGCTCGGCGTCGAGCCGTCGGCATCAGGTATCACTTTCCACGTAACCTCCCCCGTTTCGCTGTCGATATTAAACCAAGCATTATCCTCTGAAGCAGCTGGGATTACCGTATTGAGCGTCAGCGACCATGTCAGCGTGTCGCCATCAGCGTCGTTCGCCACAAGCCTGACGACATCAGCCGTGGCCTCGTCTACGACGGCTTCTATCTCGCTTACGTCTCCTCGTACCCCGTCAATCTCAATTTCTGCAAGCTGTTGCTGTTGGGTGTCGCCCCTAAACACAATGCGGACTTGGTCAAACCCCAAACTAGCAGCTGGCCTGACCGTGAGAACGTTGTCTGCGGCATGCTCACTGCCTAAAGTCACAGTGTCGCCAACAACTCGACCATTAAGTCGGAATTCTAATGTTGAGCCATAAATAAGCTCATTCTCAGCAATCGTCGTGGTGGAGTCGTCGGGGCGCACATAAATGCGCACCACGCCTTGCCTATAGGTGTCATCTAACGTGAAAGTTAAATCCCCATCATCGGCAGCTTGGGTGCTATAACCTCCATAGCTGTCAATATCCGGTCTCCATTCTGCAACCTCCGTCACCCCATCAACCAGATTGTCGATATTCTCACTCCGTCTGGCCACCGAAGACTCCTCATTGCTAGCGTCAGGGGAATAGCTTGTGATACTGGTCGTAATGATGGCCGCACCAGCAGCCCAACTTGCAGCTGGCCTGAAGGCTTCCTGCGCGTTAATTTCGATTTCGCCAAGCCATAGGACTGCGTTCTTAAAAGTAAGCCGCACTTGCTCAAACACCACACTAGTGTCGGATATCGTGACCGTGAGGATGCCGTTTTCTTCGTCTTCTACCCGGGTGCGGTGTAAGTCCTCCGCGTAGACAATCTCGCCCGCGGTGTAAGCACCATCACCGTCACGATCATACAAGAATTCTAACTTTGCATCGTTAATTCTGCTCAGGTGGCTGGGCCTGATATGAATGACGACACTGCCTGCAGCGCCGAGCGTATAGGCCTGGTCAAAAGTGAATGTCAGCGGCTCACCACCAGCATCGACTGGGGCAAAACCTTCATAGCCCTCGACTCCAGGGCTGTCCCAATCTTCGACCTCCGTCACCCCATCAAACAGATTGCTGATATGCAAGTCCTGTCTGACCGCCGAAGACGAGTCGGCGTTGAAGTCAGGTCGATAGGTTGCGATAGCGGTCGTAATGGTGGCCGAACTTGCAGTCCAAAAAACATTACCGTCATCGTCAGTGCCACGCACAACACCCTCAGTCGCAAGCACGATATTTCTAAGTGTAGGCGTAAAGTCCCCGCCACCCAAATACGTCGCCCCCTCAGGCGCAAGCACGAGATTCATTGGGGCGGCAATGACCGGACCATCATTTACATCGGTCAATCTCACAATGACATCAATAGTACCGGTCGTACCTACCTCCTCGGTACGCGTCTCGTCTTCCGCTATGGCCGTCAGGTGAAACTCTCGGAATTTGTCACCAGCACTTCGCGTCGTTTCATAATCAGGCGCGACTTCCCACGTTAGTTCGCCCGTTACGGTGTTGATGGCAAAATATTCTGCGTCACGACCACCCAAGTCCCAAGTCAAAACGCCGTTCCCCTCAGCCGTTCCCGTAAACATGGTCACTGCTTGCTGGTTCTCAGCTGACTCAATCACAGGTGCTTCTCGCACCGCGAGAATTTCGATTTCTTCAAGGTTCGGGTCGTGTTCCACAAACACAATATCGATTCTCGTGAACGCCTCCGTAAGGGTTGGCGCGATAGTGATAACGCCGTCTTTGTCTGCGTCGCTACTGAACCGACCAAAATCCAGAAGCGGGTTACTACCAACTCTGCGAATCTGTTCGTCCGGATCTCTAACGCCATCACCATTATCGTCATTCCAAAAAATTACGCCTGTGGCGTCAATATTAACTGCCTCCGCGCCAACCCTGTTATGAATACGAACCATGCCTTGCGTATAAGAAACGTCAAACTCGAAACTCAGAACTCTACTAGCCGCATTGGTTGGGGAATAGCCTTCATAGCCCTCGGCTCCAGGGCTGTCCCAATTTGTGACATCCCTCACATCATCAAACAGATTTGCAACATGTCTATCTTCTCTGGCATCCGTGCCCTTATCGTCATCGTCAGGGAGGTACTCCTGCCCAAAGGCGATAGAAAGGGTGCTGCCCAAACCGAGTGACCAACGGGAAGGCGAAAAACCGTCGTCGTCCGCCTCGCGAAAACGCGTGATACCGTCAGGCGAAAGCACGAGATTTACCGCAGGGATAAGCGCAGCGTTATCGGGAATATTAACAACCGGCGATTCATCAACATTGAGCAGGCTGACGGCGAAGTTAAGTATCTCGGGGCCGCCATCGTTGCTCGCGACAGCCGAAACGTTGAACACTTTGTTGCGGGCAGCACTAGCAAAGCGCACAGATTCAAAATCAGGTAATTCTTCCCACGTTAGTCGGCCATCTCTAATGCTAAAGAAGTCCGCATCATCGCCGCGCAAACTCCATGTAATCTCAGTACCATCAGGGTCAGTCGCGGTGAGGTCAATCACCTCGCGTTGGTTCTCAACTGTGCTAAACGCATGCGCCGTCCCCCCTGTTGGATGCCCAAAAATCTGAATCTCTGGAATCTGTTGTACGGGTTGATTATTAGGAAAATTAATCCGTATTGCATCAAACAGCGCCTCAGAGGAGACACTGATAATGTCGTCTACAGCATTGGCAATGTCCAATGTCGTCGGCTGGCCAAGGGGGGTGCCATCGTGAAAAAATTGTAATGTTGCACCGGTAATAGTAGCGAAAGACCCCGTATCAATATCGATTCTGCCCCCCATATAGTCGGTAGTAAACTCGAATCTTAGGTTTCCATCACGCGCGTCGGTCGGGTGAAAAGCAGCATCACTTCCATCCCGCAGATTTCTCAGGTTTTCTACATCATTCCCGCTATGAAACATTGACGCAGATGTCGAAGGGACAGCCAAGTGTGTAATTTCTACAGCGTCAAAAACAGGTGAATCATCCACATCGGTCAGCCTAACCGTGAGGTCAATGCGGCTGCTTGCTATACCGTGAGGGTTATCATTTTCCACTATCACCGTCAGGCTGAAATCTCTGTCCATATCATTATTGTAGGTAGTCGGGTCTTCATAATCAGGCGTCGCTGCCCATACAAGTTTACGTGTACTTACCTCGCCAGCCATTTCCACAAGCTCAAATAAGGCAAAGTCACCCGTCTCTGCCAAGATCCATTCGAGATTGCTATCCTCAGAATCCACCGCTGTAAGCGTTATCACGTCCCTTTGGCGTTCATCTGACTCAGCCGTAATCACCGCGCCATGCTGAAGCACCCTGTCCGTCGCAACCGCCGCGTCAGCGTCATCCGTCACCACCGTGCTATGAACGATGTTAACCACTGGCCGTTCTTCGACATTGGTCAATCTCACAATGATATCAACGCTATCGGGCGGGATGACATCAACACCATCGGTCGGGACGGAAGGTGCAATGTCACGCTCTGTGACGACCACCGTCAGGCGGAAGTCTCTGTCGCCACTCTCACTCAACCTTGTTTCAAAATCAGGCGCGACTTTCCACGTAATCGCACCCGTCGCCGTATTGATATTAAAGAGGCTCGCGTCACCAGTATCTGGATTTTGGAGCGACCATGAAATAATATCGTCATCCTCATCCGACGCTGTAATATCGCTCGCAGAAACCGCCACCCCTTGGTTCTCAGCGGACTCAAACACAGGTACTGGACGCGCGTTAATTTCGATTTCTGCAAGGTTTTGTTCGTCGCCATCAAAAGTAATCCGCACTTCGTCAAACACCAAATCAGCGTCTGGCGTGACCCTAATGATGTTGCTCGTCGACCTGACCGTGATGATATCTTCATCGCTCCCGTCCGCATCATGGCGCAAAGCCGTCATGCCAACAACTTGACCATCAAGTCGGAATTCTAATATTGAATCATCAATACGCTCATTAAATTCATCAGCAATGTCCACGGCACGGTCGTTGTCGCGTCTGATATAAATAACAACCTCGCCTTGCGTATAGTCTTCGTCAAACTCGAAAGTCAGAGCCTTACCATCAGCATCAGTTGGGCTATAAGCATTATACGTCTCGCCATCATTCCAAACGATTCTCTCGGTTGTCCCATCAACCAGATTGTCAAAATTACTCTGCGCATCGCCGCTCCGATACGTTGTAATATCGGGCGACGAGATGGTGGCCATCCCCGCGATATTTGTAACAGGAGCATCGGCAATAACCGGCAAGTCGTTCACATTGGTTAACCGAATGATTAAATGAGCATTGACAATATTCAGGCCATCGTTCACGACCGCGACTATGTTGTGGTCTCGGCTGAGGGCAGTCGGGTAACGCGCGGATTCATAATCAGGCGCGACGTTCCACCTGATGACACCCGTTTCGCTGTCGATGTTAAACAATTGACTGTCACCACTGTCCGTCAGCGACCATACAATATCGTCGCCACGATCCTCGTCGTCCACTATAAGCGATGACGTCACATCGTGTTGGTTCTCAGCCGACTCAATCGTAATCGGCGTGTCGTCTGTGATATGCGTAACCGCCGCGTCCTGCGTGTACATAACCCTCGGCACTTCGTTGACATTAATCAGCCGCACCAACAAAGGAACAGAAGCCGACTTAGGATTAACAGGGTCATCATCCGTCACCACCGCCGTCACATGAAACAGCTTGCCCGTAGAAGAACTGGTCTCCTCATAATCAGGCACAGCTATCCACCTAATCTCACCATCATCATTGATAGTAAAGTAGCTATTGTCCGCAGCGGCTGGGTTGTTGGGTATTAGCGGCAGCGACCATGTAAGCGTGTCGCCATCAACATCGTCCGCGCCAAGCGTCGTCACCACCCCTTCGGCGTTCTCAAGGAAGTCAACCCTAAAGAGAATCGTAACCGTTTCAGCAATAGGAATCACCGTGGAATCGAAGTGGGAAACAGATCTATAGCTCTGGGCGAGGTCATCAAATGTTGTAAGCACATAGGACTCTAAGCCATCCGTGAGCGCGCTCACATAGCCCCAAGTTCCATCGACGGCTTTCTCAATCCATACATTGGCGCCTGTGGAGAAAGTGAACGCCCCAGACGGCAGCTCTACAACGGTGCCATCGGACAAAATGAGCAAACTATCATCGCTTATGGTTATAGTACGTCCGTTTCCGCCTGTGACCTCCACCCCGAACTGCACAGGCGAGACCAGCAGCGGAGTATATGCGTTCGCCGTCGCATCAAAACGTGCAAACTCATAAGCCGCTAACCCATCTGTAAGCTCGGCAGTCTCAAGATAAGCCCACTCTAATACGGGCTGCTCCATATCATCAACGACAGGCTCACCCGTTGCATCAATCGCCGCCCGCTGCGCAAGCCAGATAGTATCACCATCGGCTGCCTCGCCCGTGAAAGTGAACGTCCCAGACGGCAGATTAACCACCATGCCATCGGGCAAAATAATACGCCCGCCCTCGGCGACAGTTATCTCACGGCCACCTGTGTATGGAGCAGGAGTCAGCGGCGGGGTATAGGCGTTCGACGTCGCATCAAAACTTGCAAACTCATGAGCCGCTAACCCAGATGTGAGCGCGGCAGTCTCAAGATAAGCCCACTCTAATACGGGGTTACTCATAGCATCAACGACAGGCTGACCCGTGCTTGTATCAATCACCGCCCGCTGCGCAAGCCAGACAGTCTCGCCTGTGAAAGTGAACGTCCCAGACGGCAAATCGACCTCCGTGCCATCGGACAAAATAACACGCCTGCCCTCGGCGACAGTTATCTCACGGCCACCTGTGTATGGGGCGGGGGTCAGCAGCGGGGTATATGCGTTCGACGTCGCATCAAAACTTGCAAACTCATGAGCCGCTAACCCATTTGTGAGCGCGGCAGTCTCAAGATAAGCCCACTCTAATACGGGGTTACTCATAGCATCAACGACAGGCTGACCCGTGCTTGTATCAATCACCGCCCGCTGCGCAAGCCAGACAGTCTCGCCTGTGAAAGTGAACGTCCCAGACGGCAAATTGACCTCCATGCCATCGGATAAAATAACACGCCTGCCCTCGGCGACAGTTATCTCACGGCCACCTGTGTATGGGTCTGCGCTTGGGTCTTGCGCTATGGCGGCTGCGGCGGTCGCATCATATGGCGATACGGTTGCCACAGCGGCGGCGGCAGCGGCGGCGGCGGTCGCATCATATGGCGATACGGTTGCCACAGCGGCGGCTGCAGCGGCTGCGGCGGCCGCATCATATGGTGATACGGTTGTCACCATCTCGTAGCGCGCTTCGTTGACAAGTGGGACATATTGGCTTGTCGCTGCATCAAATTTTGCCACCGGCACAGCGGGTCTCCTAGCGACCAGCTCGTCCGTCGTGAGATAGCCCCATGTCCCACCACTATCCTGCGCAAGCCAGATAGTGTCACCATCGGCTGCCTCGCCCGTGAAAGTGAACTCCCCAGTCGGTAAATCTATCGTGCGAGTGGCCAAAGATGGTGCGTGAATCTCCGACACAGTCGCCGACCCTACGCTGACGGTCATCACACGGCCACCTGTGTATGAGTCACCAGCTGTTGCCGCGTCATCCGCATCATATGGCGATACGCTTATCAGCGCCGTGTGACTCCAAGATGTGAGAGAGCCAAACAGCTCATAAGCCGTGCCATCATGGCGGGCTAACGCATAGGCAGCAAGCCCTTCTGTGAGTTCGCTCTCCTCAAGATAAGCCCATACTAATACGGGCTGGCCATCTTCAAGTACGGGCTGACCCATATCATCAGTCATCGCCGTCTGCGCAAACCAGAGATTACCATTACCAAGGTCATCCTCACCATTCCTACCCGCAGCCCTGAAAGTGATATCCCCCATCGGCATTTCTACGATGCGGCCATCGGGCAAATAGGCAAAACCTTCGCCTATGACGATACTATCGTCAGATATCGTGACAGGCGCGGTGTAATGCCAAAATTCTTCATTTCGAATGTTATTCTCGGCGTCGACATTAACGCGCCCAAGGAAGTCCTCAAGGACAATCTCGCTTTGAGTCGTGGTGGGTGCGTCGTTCGCATCGATGAGCTGAATGGTCAGCGCAAAATTGCTTGCCGCGCCTGCGGTATCCGTCGCCGTCACTATCACTTGGAAGTCTAGCGTGTTGGCAGCGCTGCGCGTTGTTTCAAAATCAGGCAGCGCCTCATCGTCCCAAGTGATGGCACCCGTTTCACTGTCGATATTAAATCGGTCATTATCCGCTGCGTCACGGCTCCGCGTGTCCGCAAACGCCCACGAAATCATGTCGTCCGCATCCACATCTATCACGTCAAGCACCGACACCGCAGCTTGGTTCTCAGCGATGGTGAGCATCACGCTACCCGTCGCGGCCAAGACAGGCGCTTCATTTACATCGGTCAATTTGACCACGATTTTAATGCTGTCGGTCTGACCACTCTCATCGGTCGCTATGGCTGTCAGGCTGAACAGTCTGTCGCTATTGGCACTTGTCGTTTCTTCAAAGTCAGGCGCGGTTTTCCACGTAATCTCACCCGTAATCTCATCTATATTAAAGAGGTTCGCGTCACCCGTATCTGGATTTTGGAGCGACCATCTAACAGTTTGACCCCCCGCATCCGTCGCCATATACGTTTCGGCAGGCACCGCGGTAAGCTGGTTTTCAGCCGAATCAACCTCAACCGCTACTGAAACCCCGTCAATTTCGATTTCTGCAAGGTTTTGGGACTGACCATCAAAAATAATCCGCACTTGGTCAAACACCAAATCAGGGGGCGGCGTGATAATGATGACGGGCAGACCATCTATGAAAACCTCATCGTCACTGTCCAAAATAAACGAAGTCGGGACGGCCTCGGTGCTAGGAATTATAGCACCGTCAAGCCAAAACTCTAATGTTGAGTCGTCGATACGCCTATCAAACCCATTAACGCGGTCGAATCTGTTATAAATGCGCACCTCGCCGTGCATATAATCGTCAGTAAACTCGAAGGTCAGATGTCTATTATCAGCATTGTGGGAGCGAAAGCCCTCACCTGCGCTCCAATTGGGGGTTAGGTCACCATCCCTCAGCTCAGCAATAGCGAACGCCTTACTCTTATTGCTACCAAAGTTCCCAGTATTTGTCGTAATATCCGCCAATTCGGTGATATCCGCCACTTCAACCACCGTGCGCGTAATAACCGGCTTAATCGTATCCACGGTGGCTGTAATAATGATATCAATACTGTCTTCAAGCCCGCCAGCATCTGTAACGGTCGCGGTCACCCCGAACCTTTGGCCGTTCGTTATGGCATCGAAACTAGGGACATCCCACCTAATCGCACCCGTCGCAGAATCGATGGCAAAATTCTCCGCATCAGCACCGCCCAACACCCACATATGGCTGTCAGGCTCATCAACATCTATCACGCCAATCACAAGTGCTGCGTTTTCCACCGTGGCTAACGCAAACGCGAGAGGGCTCTCAATCTGTACGCGCATAGCTGTATCACCAGCCTCGGCAAAATCATGAAGGTCATTATCAAATGTCCCAAGCAAATAGAACGTGCCAGACGCAGGTAACGCCACGCCACTGTTCAGCAGCCAAGTCCCCGCATTGGCAGGGTCTTCTGCAAGCCAGACATAGCTACTCGCACCGACAGTCTCGTCCATTATTGTATGCGTGCCAGACGGAATAGCGATGGTCTCACCATTCGGCAAATGGATAGCGCCCTCGCTTACGTCTATATCAAAACTATTATCTTCCGTGGTGAATGTCGCCGTGTGACGGAAAACGCCATCATCGTCATCGACACCATTGATGGGGATGTCCGTCTGCCCCGTGAAAGTGTACGTGCGCGGCGCATTATTCAAGGTGCCACCAAGTGGGCTGAAACTATGCCCATCATTATCAAACACCCCAAACCTAAAGAATGTCTCGCCCTCGCCAGATGTCGGCAACGCCACGCCATTGTTCAATTCCCAAGTCCCATCGTCGTCAGCGTCTTCAAGCCAGATAAAATTACTAAGACCCGCGCCCTGCTCCGCTTCCGATATTGTGTACGTGCCAGACGGAATAACGATAATCCTGCCATCAGGCAAAAAGATACGCGCACCCTCGTTTACTTCTATATCAAAGCTATTAGCTTGC
Organism: Parvibaculaceae bacterium; assembly: GCA_965221415.1. GTDB lineage: Bacteria > Pseudomonadota > Alphaproteobacteria > RS24 > RS24 > UBA8337. Next base: position 907,989 of record OZ244887.1, on the reverse strand, counting down.
GTGGTGAACGTCGCCGTGTGATGGAAAAAGCCATCGGCCGTAGTGACACCATTGAGAAATTGCGTCCGCCCCGTGAATAAATTGTCAATAGAAGGCACTTCGTTGATATTGGTCAGCGTAATCTCAACGTTAACACTATCCGTGCGAACTTCTGGGTCAGCCGCATCACGGTCGCGCACTGTCGCTGTCACACGGAACACGCCGTCATTTTGAGCGCTCTCAGTCACCTCAAAATCAGGCACAGCGCCCCACGTAATCTCGCCCGACATGGGGTCGATATCAAACAAGTGATTGTCCGCTGAGGCAGCGTCAGTCGTGGCGAGCAGCGACCATCTAAGGGTCTCGGCATCACCCATATCAATATCTGTCGCCGCAAGCGTGGCCACCACAGTGTCGGTGTCGGTGTTCTCAGGCGACGTAACCGCAAGCGCTGTTGTCGTAATCACCGGGGCTTCGTTTGCATCGACCAGTCGAACAGCCAGCGCAATCGTCCTTTCTGTGTCTAGCTCATTTGTCACTGTGGCTGTCAGGCTGAAGTCTCTGTCGCCGCTAGCGCTTCGCGTCACTTCAAAATCAGGTGCAGTGACCCACGTAATCTCACCCGTATTTTCATTGATTTCAAACGAAGCCGCGTCATCACCGCTCAAGCTCCAAGTCAGGCGCGCCGACGTGGTATCCGACGTCACAAGCGTGGTCACTGTATCTTGGTTCTCAGCTGACTCAATTATAAGGGCTTCTCGCCGCGCGACAATTTCGATTTCTTCAAGGTTCTGACTGGCGCTACTAAAAACAAAATCGACTCTCGTAAACGCCGCATCCTCAACGGTAGGCACGACCGTGATAACGCCATCTTCTGCGTTGCTATTAAATAACTCAACCGTCGCGCCAACAGATTCGTTAGCATCCCTCACGCCATCATCATCAAGGTCGTTCCAAAAGATTACGCGTGTGCGGTCAATAAGCGTTTCCCCCGTGCCAACCCTGTTATGAACACGGACCTCGCCTTGCGTATAAAAATAGTCAAAAGCGAAACTCACGCCTCTGAGAAACGCGCCGCTGCTTGGCTCAAAACCGTCAGTATCAGCAGCGCCCCAATTTGTAACCTCCGTATTCCCATCAACCAGATTTGCAATCTGTGCATGGTCAGCTGTGTACCCTGGCAGAGTGGTCGTAATGGTTGCCAAATCCGCGATATTTATCGGGTCAGCGATAGGCTCGGCGTTCTCGGGGGTGAAAATAACTGACTCTTCTTCCACATTGGTCAGCCTCACGGTGAAGCTAACAGAGTCGCTGTCGTCAGCGTTTGTCGCTATGGCGGTCAAGCTGAACACTTTGCTGCCTGCAGCACTTACCGTTTCTTCGAAATCAGGTGCCTCTCTCCACGTTACAACACCGTCAATGATTTGAAATAAGTCGCTATCTGCGCCTTCCAGCGTCCAGACAAGACCCTTACCGTTATCATCCGTCGCGCTGAAGGTAATGACCGCATCCTCGGTGTTCTCTTCTGTTTTAAGCCTAATCCCATCCTCAATCGCATTCTCGTCCCGCCCGCGAATCTCGATTTCTCCAAGGAAATGGCGGTCGATACTAGATTCGGGGTTGTCAGCAAAAGCAATCCGTACTTGGTCAAACATCGCACTCGCATCGGGTATCGTGACCGTGATGATATTATCTATGGCATCGGCACGTTGTAAAACCATGCTGTGGACAATCTCGTCCGCGGTGTAAACACCATCACCGTTACTGTCATGCAAGAATTCTAATGTTGAGTCGTCAATGCCGACGTGATCATTAAACCTACGGCTGCTGGGTGGGATATAGATGTGGGCACTGCCTTCTATATAACTGCTATCAAAAGTGAGTGTCAGATATCTGTTACCACCCAATCGGAATGGACTATAAGAGTCTTCACTGCCGTCAAAAGCGTTCCAATTAAAGGCTGTCTCTGTGTACTCCGTTTCACCATCAAACAGATTGCCGAGATGCAAATTGCGTCTCGCAGCGAAGCCTGATTCGGAGTTGTTGCCGCCGTAATCAGTGGCACTGGTCGTGATGGTGAACGAACCTGCAGTCAAAACGTCAGGCATAGACGAGTCATCGCTAGGCATAGCCGTGATACCCTCAGGCGCAAGCGCGAGATTAGTCGTCGTGTCAAAATCAGCACCCGTAACCGTGTCGCTAATAACCGGTCCATCATCCACATCTTCTAGCCTAACGATGACCTCGATACTGCTGTAAAGCCCCGTATCATCTTCTGTATCTTCTGTCAGTCTGACCGTCAGTCTGAAATCTCTGCCGCCAATTTCACTCAACGTTGCTTCATAATCGGGTACTTCTTTCCACCTAATGAGACCATCGCTGTCGATGTCAAATAAACGCGCATCCGCAGTGAGTGAATCTGCATCTTCCAAGCTCCAGCTAAGATCGCTCCCCTCAACATCAAAATCGTCGAGGTTAATCACCACAACGTCGGTTTCGGTGTTCTCATCAAACGTAACCGTAATCTGTGTGCCAGCAGCAATCATCGCGCCATCAGCAACGCGCACGCCATCAGCATCAGTGACCCTCAAACCATTATTGACGCTTATGACTGGCACTTCATTCGCATCAACCAGTTCAATCTCAAGGTCAAGTGTCGTTGTAAGAGTTGTTGCCGCACCAACATCACCATCGCGAATGAAGACCCGAAGGTTAAACACTCTGTCCTCGGGCATGATGTCACGCGTGAATCTATCGTCTTCATAATCAAACGCTTGTTTCCACCTAAGCACACCCGTTGCGCTGTCGATTTCAAAGAAGCGCGCATCAGCCGTAAGCGAAGCTGCATCTTCCAGCTCCCATGAAATAGTATCACCATCATCATCCGTCGCGTCGAGGTCAATCACCGCAAGGGCGTTTTCAGGCGCCTCAATCTCGAGCACTGACACTTCTGGAACGCCAAGAATCTGGATTTCTGCAAGGAATATTGCGTTGCCGTGGGGGGTCTGAAATACAATCCGCACTTGGTCAAACACCTGCGGCTCACCGTTCTCATCATCGGATAGCGGAACCGTGAAAATGTGACCAGCTGGCATTACGAGTATGTTGTCATCATCACCCTCGTTTCGACGGCCCAAACTAACCGCGTCGCCAACAACTGCACCATCGAGCAGAAATTCTACTGTTGAACCGGCAATAAGTGTACCGGGGTTACCTGGTCTATTATAAATAAGCACACTGCCTTGCGTATAATCGTTATCAAGAGTGAAGGTCAGATGTTTGCCGTCAGGGGCGATTGGCCGATAACCGTTAAAGCTATCGCTAGAAAAACCGGACCAAAATATTCCACCCGTGGTACCATCAAACAGATTGCCGAGATGCAAATTCCGTGCTTCAGCGGATGCTCCGGCCTGATTGTTGTCTCCGTAGCGTCTGACATCTGTCGTGATGGTGGCCGAACCTGCCGTCAAAGTGCTGCCGTCGACCTCAAACGCACCCAAGAGATTTGTCGGCGTACCAGCAGAAGTAGAATGGCCGACCCTCGGCGCATCGTCCACATCGGCCAGTGTAATCGCAAGGTCAACGCTATCTGTCAGAGTTGTCACCGCATCCGCATCACCATCGCGAACTGTCGCCGTCACACGGAACAGTTTGGGGTTGGTTGAATCCGTATTTGCACTTACAGTCGTCTCGAAATCAGGCGCATTTTTCCACGTAATCACACCCGTTGCGCTGTCGATGTCAAATAAGTTAGCGTCATCGCCCGTCAGCTCCCATGTAAGAGCCGCGGTATCACCCACATCAACATCCGTCGCGCCAAGGTCAATCACCGCGTGCTGGTTCTCATCTGACTCAACTGTGAGGGGAAGCGTCACCGCTTCAGCAATAGGAACCACCGTGGAATCGGTTCTCGAAACAGGGCTATAAGAAGTACCATCAAATGTTGTCAGCACATAGGATAGTAACTCAGCCGTGAGCTCGCTCTCCTCAAGATAAGCCCATTCTAGTACGGGCTGACCCATATCATCAACGGCAGGCTCACCCGTGCCTGTATCAATTACCGCCCGCTGCGCAATATAGACAGTGTCGCCCACGAAACTGTGCTCCCCAGCCTCCAGAGGTACAACAGTGCCATCGGACAAAATGATGAAGCCATCTTCTTCTATTTCTACAGTACGTTCACCTGTGCCTGCGGTGCTATCATATAGACTGCGTAAAGCCACCCCGAACTGCACGGGCGCGGTAAGCGGGACATATTGGTTCGCCGTTGCATCAAAATGTGCAAACTCATAAGACTCTAGCCCATCTGTGAGCGCGGTCACATAGCTCCAACTCCCATCGGCGGCTTGCTCAAGCCAGATAGTATCACCATCGGCTGCCTCGCCCGTGAAAGTGAACGTCCCAGACGGCAAATTGACCGCCATGCCACCCAGTAAAATGACACGCCCGCCTTCGGCGACGGTTATCACACGGCCACCTGTGTATGGGGCGGGGGTCAGCATCGTGGTATATGTGTTCGTCGCCATATCAAATGTTACAAACTCATGAGCCGCTAACCCATTTGTGAGCGCGTCAGTCTCAAGATAAGCCCACTCTAATACGGGGTTACTCATATCATCAACGGCAGGCTGACCCGTGCTTGTATCAATCACCGCCCGCTGCGCAAGCCAGACAGTCTCGCCTGCGAAAGTGAACGTCCCAGATGGCAGATTGATCACCGTGCCATCGGACAAAATAATACGCTTGCCTTCGGCGACAGTTACATCACGGCCACCTGTGGTGGCTGGGTCTAGCACTATGAGGGCTTCAGCAGCGGCGGCCGCATCATATGGTGATACGGTTGCCGCCACCTCGTAACGCACTTCGTCGACAAACGGGACGTATTGGCTTGAAGCCGCATCAAATCTTGCAATCGGCAAAGCGGGCACCCCAGCTATCAGCTCGTCCGTCTCGAGATAGCCCCATACTGCCAGACCTGCCGTATCTGTCCCCGTCTGCGCGAACCAGATAGTATCACCATCGGCTGCCGAGCCCGTGAAAGTGAACGTCCCAGACGGTAAATCTACATCGCGACTTATCAAATCTGGCGCATAGCGCTCGGACAGACTGCTCACCCCTGCGCTTACGGTTATCACACGGCCACCTGTGTATGGGGTTCCCGCTGTTGTTGCGGCGTCTGCGGCGTCTTGATTATATGGCGATACGCTTATCAGCGCCGTGTGACTCCAAACTGTGGGGAAACCAAGCGGCTCATAAGCCGTACCATCATGGCGTGCAAACGCATACGCTGGCCGCCCTGCTGTGAGCTCGCTCTGCTCAAGATAAGCCCATACGAATACGGGCTGACCCTCTTCAAGTACGGGCTGACCCGTGCCTTCATCAATCATCTCCGTCTGCGCAAAATAGAGAACCCCATTACCAAGGTCATGCGCATCACGTGTACCCGCCGGCCTGAAAGTGATATCCCCCATCGGCATTGCGACGGTGCTGCCATCGGGCAAATAGGCATTCCCACCCGCTTCTATGACGATACCATTATCCGCTACCGTAACGAGCGCGTCGTAGTACCAAAAATTTTCATCTGGAGTTCCACTATCGACGGGAACATCGGTGCGCCCTATGAAGCCCTCAATGACATTCTCTTCTGTAATAACCGGCGCTTCGTTGACATTGGCCAGCGTAATCAAAATGTTAAGGGAATCCGATAGAGGATTGGTCGCATCATCCGTCGCTGTCGCCGTCAGGCTGAACAGCTTGCCGCCTACAGCACTCTCAATTGTCTCGAAATTAGGTAGGTTCACCCACCTAATTTCACCCGTATCTTCATCAATTTCAAATAGGCCTGCGTCATCACCGCCCAAGCTCCAAATGATGCTACCACCAGCATCATCCACCGCGGAAAGCGTCGTCACTACGAGGTCATTCTCGTCCGTATCAACGGCAAAAGGAAAAACAAGCGTCTCAGGCGTGTCAACGCGCGTACCAGCTAACTCAAAGTTACCGTTAACACGCGTGGCAATAACATAATATGGGTGCGTTGTCGGAAAGCTCGCAGATGTTCCATAGGCCGCTTGTCCATCGCCATTAGCATCGTGAACCCAGATATTATCAAGTGGACTCTCGATGTTGGTGCTCGGCAGATTTAGGGTTGTGCCATCGGGCGCATGAAGCTTTCCGCCCGGGGTTAGGACAATCCTATCATCATTACTATCGTCTAAGCTTATGTCCCCCGAAAAATGGAAAATGCCAGCGCTGTCATCTACACCATTAGCATAAGCATCCTTCCACCCCACAAAGTTCTCAATGACAGTGACGCTTTGGTCAATAACCGGCCCGTCGTTCCCATCGGTCAGCGTAATTTCGAGGTTAAGTGCAGTCGTAAGAGTTGTTTCGGCATCAGCATCACCATCTCTCGCCAATACCCGAACGTTAAACACGCCGTCGTCGTTCTCATCTGTGGTGGTTTCAAAATCAGGCACTTCTTTCCACCTAATCACACCCGTTGCGCTGTCGATTTCAAAGAAACGCGCATCAGCCGTGGACGATTCTGCATCTGCCAAGGCCCATGTGACAGTATCACCAGCATCCTCATCCGTCGCGCCGAAGCCAGTCACCTCTAGTTGGTTCTCAGCTGAAGAAACCCTAATCGTATCGCCATCCGTAAACTCTGTGTCATCCGCAATCGGGGCATCATTCGTATCCGTGACCCCTTCGCCAACGGGGAGATTAATAACGGGCGCTTCGGGCGCATCTTGCAGACTTATAACTAAATTAACGCTGCGCGTTCCCGCCAAGCCCTTATCATTAACGTTAACCGTTAGAGAAAAACTGAGGCTTGCTGCTGTTTCATAATCAGGTAGCTCCTCACCCGCCCACCTAAGGGCGCGCGCCCCGGGGTCGTTCTCGGCATCAACAAGTTCAAAATCGGAACCAGGACTTAGCGACCAAAGAAAGTCTTCAGCATCATTGTCAATGTCGCGCGCTCTAAGGGAAGTGTCGCCGCGCAGACTCGTAGCATCTACAAATAGTGTCACCTCGCGTTGGTTCTCAATTATATAGTGACCACTCTGAGTGTTAGGAATAACGTTAATAAGAACCTCACCCGCAGCATTCACGCCGCCCGTAAAGATTTCTGGGGTCTCGTTCACATTCTGCAATGTCACCGTCAGGTCAATACTATCCGAGAGAGTTGTGTCATCACCCTCTGACGCCGTCGCTATGGCGGTCAGGCTGAACACTCTGTCCTCTGGGGCGTTTACACGCGTGAATATTTCGGCTTCATAATCAGGGTTTTCGCGCCACGTAATCTCACCTGTGTTTACATCGATGTTAAACAAGGCCGCGTCACCACTATTTGGATTTTCTAACGTCCATTCAACGCTATGACCCTCATCATCCGTCACGTCAAGGTCAATCACCTCGAGGTCGTTCTCATCTGCAGGAACCGCAAGGGTTTCACCCAGTGCTATGTCATCGCGGGTGATAATCGGCGCATCATTCGCATTTGTCAGTGTTATCCTCACGTTAATGCTGTCCGTAAGCCCGACACCATCTGTCACTGTGGCTATCACATTGAACACTCTGTCTTCTGGATTGACGTAGCTATCGTCTTCATAATCAGGCACATCGCGCCACCTAATCTCGCCCGTCTCCTCATTGATGGTAAACAATCGACGGTCACTGCCCGTCAGCGACCAACGAAGCTCACCAGCAGCCGTCTCATCATCCATCGCGGTAAGCCTGCTCTCGGCCACCGCCACAGGCTCGTTCTCAGCCGAACTAACCGCAAGAGTACCATCGCCTTGGTCAATAACTGGCGGCGAAGCGGCCTCAGACGCCGTAATGATAACATTAACAACGGCTGTATGCCCACCATCTCCAAGCGCCACCCTAATACGGTACTCTGTGCCGCCCGTTATGGTAGAAAAATCAGTACCATCCGCCCAGGTAATCGCCCCCGTGCCGAGGTCGATAGCAAATAAGCCATTATCCGCCGAGACAGCTGGGTTTTCTCTATCGTTAATCAGCCCCCACACATAAGAGACATTCGACACATCAACATCCTCAATGGGAAGTATAATCTCCGCGAGGTCATTCGCAGCTAGCCCAACAGATAGGGTTTTGACATCTTCTCTAAGGACAAGGCGTATATCCGTGTGTTCGACAGCCTGATTATAGTCGAAACTACTATCACTCGTATCAAATCCGCCAAGAACATAGGTGTCAGCTATTGGGTCACCGTTAACGTCCTCGGGGCGACCCGAACCCACACCACTACCACCGCTAGGGGCATTGTTCGGGGCGCTGTTCACCTCCCAAGTGCCATCGGCGGCTTGCTCAAGAAAGAAATAATAGAGCGTGGCACCGCCCACTAGCGTGATAGTGTGGTCGCCACTAATATCTACTTCAGTGCCATCGGGCAAATAGGCCACCGCACCCTCGTCTATGCTTATCCCAGTGGATGTGCCTATAGCACCAGACACCGTATGATAGAAAGTGCCACCCTCATACGCCACCGCACCCGTGTCGTCCCGACCATAAGCAGCGGCCTCATACCCCGTGAAGGAGGGAATGACGATGATAAAAGAAGCGGCGTCGTTCGCATCGGCCAGCGTAACCTCAAGGTCGATGCTGTTTCTAAGAGTTGGGTCGGCATCATCGTGAACTGTCGCCGTGAAGCTGAACACTTTAGTGCGCGCGGCACTCTCGGTCGTCTCAAAATCAGCGTTAGCTTTCCACGTCACTTCACCATCATTGTTGATATTAAAGAAGTTAGCATCCACGCCCGTCAGCGACCATCTAAGGTCAGCGTCACGCGCAGCATCACCATCAACCGTCGTCATATCACCAAGGTCAATCACATCGGGGTCGTTCTCATCCGTCTCATGCGTAAGCAAGGTTGGGCGACCCAAAATCTCAATTTCTTCAAGATTTTGTTCGTCGCCATCAAAAATAATGCGGACTTCATCAAACACCAAATCAGTCGGCGGCGTGACCGTGATGATGTTGCTCGCCCCAATGACACTGATGGCATCGTTCACATTCGCGTCATGTTGCAAAGTCGTCGAGCCAACAACATCACCATTAAGTCGGAACTCTAATGTTGAGCCATCAATACGCTCATCCTCAGCGATAGGCGTGGCGGCTGCGTCGGGTCTGTTATAAATAACGACAGAGCCTTGCGTATAATCATCGCCTTCAAAGCGGAAGGATAGGTATTTACCATCCCCATCAGTTGGCTGATAACCGAGTACCGAATTGGTGTCCCAATTTATACCCGTTGTGCCATCACTCAGATTTCTATGATTCAGAGTAGCATCGCTGGCACCCGCGAAACTTGTAACATCTGTCGTAATAACCGCTAGCCCCGCGACATTCGTCGGCGTCGTGCCGACCACAACCTCAACACCCGTAAGGTCAATAATGGGCGCTTCGTCTACATTGGTCAGTGTAATCTCAAGGTTAATGCTATCCGTGAGGGTTGGGTCATCATCAGATGTCGTTGTCGCCGTCACGCGGAACACACCGTCCCTTGCATCACTCCTCGTTGTTTCAAAATTAGGCGTATTGACCCACGTAATCAAACCCGTTTCAGCATCGATTTCAAATAAGTGATTGTCCGCTGAGGCTGCTGGGGTTTCGGTGTTGTCAGTCAGCGACCATGTGAAACCATCATCCTCATCATCCGTAGCGGAAAGCGTCGCCGCCACGTTCTGGTTCTCAACCGAGTCAACCGCAAGGGTTGCACCTTGAGTAATAAACGCCGGGTCGTTCACATCGGTCAGCCTAATCACAAGGCCGATGCTATCCGTGAGAGCTTCTGGGTCATTCGCATCAGCACGGTCGCGCACTGTCACAGTCAAACGGAATATTCTGCTGCCTGTGTCGCTCTCAGTCGACTCAAAACTGGGTAATTCTTTCCACGTTATCTCACCATCAGCAGAGATATCAAACAGGTCATTATCCGCTGAGGCTACTGCATCTTCCGTATTGACCGTCAGCGACCATATCAGACTATCGCTATCAATATCAATGTCTGTCGCTGTAAGGAAGCCCTCGGCCACCGCCACGCGCTCGTTCTCAGCGACCTCAAGCACTGCTGCGCCACCGCTAAAAATCTCGAATTCTCCCAAGTTCAGGGCAACGAGTGTAGGCCTAAGCCGTACTTGGTCAAACACCCGCGAATTACCCTCATCATCATCGGGCACCGTGATGGTGATGGTGCCGTGACCATCCCTATGGTAAACCTGTTGGTTAATGTGAAACGTATGCATGTAGACAATCTCGTCCGCGGTGTAAACACCATCACCGTCACTATCATGCAAGAATTCTAATATTGCACCGCCAATGAGATCAGTGCCACCTGCATTGAGATAAACGCGGACACTGCCTTGTGCATAGGCCTCCTCAAAAGTGAAGGTCAGGTGTCCACCATCATGTCCGAATGTATTATAAGAGTCCGTCTTCAACGGAGTCCTAGACCAGCTAAAGAGCGAGTTTGTGGCCGCCGTCACCCCATCAACCAGATTGCCGAGGTGCAAATCAATGGGCTCATCGGTGTATATTGCGTTATGGGCGAAGCCGTAGCCGCTTTCGCCTTGACGGTTCGTGATGCTGCTCGTGATAGTGGCCAAACCTGTCGTCCAACCGTCTGGCGCAAACGCGAGACTTGTGGCAGCAGTCGTAATAACGGGGGCTTCGTTTACATCGGCCAGTGTAATCTCAAGGTCAACGCTGCTCGACAGAGGCATCCCGTCATCATCGTGAACCGTCGCCGTCACATGGAACACGCGGTCGTCTGGCATGTCCTCACGCGTGAATCTTTCGGCTTCATAATCTTGCCCAGCTTTCCACGTTATCGCACCCGTTTCGCTGTCGATATCAAAGAAGTCAACGTCCGCCCCGCCCGTCAGCGACCACATAAAGCCACCATCAATCGTCATGTCATCCGTCGCTGTAAGCGTGGTCACTGTTTGCTGGTTCTCGAACGAATTAACCGCAACCGCCGTATCATCAGCAACCACCACTCCATCATGGGAAATAATAGGCCTATCATTCCCATCCGTTAGCGTAATGACGATGATAACGCTGTCTGTACGGAACTCATCGTCAGGGTCTGTCGCGATGGCATTAATTCTGAATACAGAGTCGCTTGATATCGCACTTCGCAGCGTTTCAAAATCAGGCGCTTCTTTCCACGTAATCACACCCGTATCTTCAGCAATATCAAACAAGCGCGCATCAGCCGTAAGTGAATCGGCATCCCCCAACGACCATAGAAGACCTTCAGGCGCAGCCGCCCTCGCTGAAAGCGTCGTCACCGCAAGCTGGTTCTCAGGCGAGGCAACCGTACGAACATCGTCTCCGATAATCCAATCATTTTCGCCGCTGACCGGTATTGCCGGGCCAGTAACAACAATGGAGGCAGGAGGAAGCGTCGTGCGGCCACCGCCAGCATCGGTCGTGGTCACCGTAACGGTAACTGTATGCACACCTCTTATTAAGCTCGTCGTGTCAAGCGTCTTGTCCGTGCCAACAGAAACAGGACTACCACCACCCTGATTGGTAGCATGCCACGCATATTCGTAAGAAACGATGCCGTCATTTGCATCCGTCAAGTCAGAAATATTGGCTGTGAGCATCTCGCCCACAGTGGCACCCAGAGGAAGAGCGGTTTCTACGTAATCAATCGTCACAACGCCAACAGCGTCCTGCTCTACATATGGCCGAAACTCAAAGCTGTCTTCCCCAAGTAGCGTAACAATCGATTCTGGGTCTTTGAAAGCAAATGCAGCATAATCTATGATATCTCCGATTTGCGTATTTTCATCCGTAAAAATCGCGGCAAACTCAGTCCATGTGAGCTCCGTCTCAAATTTAAGATCCAACAGACCCCTAGACAGCCTCGTGCCGCCATCAAAAACACCTACTTCACGGAAGTGAAACGTAATACCAGTAATAAGGAAATTGTCGTTCTCATCTATCCGATAATCTGGCGTAACGCCGAACAAATCATCCTGCAAATCATCCGATGTATAACTACTACCCGCACGGTCAGCTGCGGTGTCGCCATGACGAACGCTCGTGAAGAATTCGTCACGAGTCGTGGCAAGGGAGCTATCTTCTAGCTCTTCTCTGAAAACGAGCCTATCTTCGCCACGCTTGAAGCTGCTGATTTCATCACCCCCGTCGACGGCAACCCCATTCGCGCCGAACCTGTAAATGACTTCATCCACATCGTCCGTTGTTAGCGTAATGTCATCATCACCGAGTCCACCATCATGCGTCACGACTGGCGTAGAGCTAAATGCAACCTCTGGCTCAGCTGCCGCTGGTTCAGCTGTCGCAGTGCCAACCACCACACCAGACTCCGCTGATGGAGCAGGTTCTTCCGCCGCCGACGGGGTCGGCACGGTGTGATGTGTGGTTGAGTCGGCTGGGTCTATATCATCTGCCGCAATCTCCGTCTTGAACTCAGCATAATCTTCAATAACCTCATCATCACCAAGCTGGTAGTGGAAACCCGTCGGGCTGACAATCTCAACCTCAGCCCCCGTCGATAGCGTCAAAACAGCAGCGGAAACTGTGTCGGAAGGCGTTCCTGCCGTGATGTCTTCACGATACGCCTCTATCGTAACACCAGCGGCAAGCTTGATAAGGTTCGCAGAGCCAACTCCATCGGTAATCGTCACATCACCAGATTGGGAACGGGTAATGACATAAATATCATTGCCAGCACCGCCATTCAGAGTAATATCATCGGCAGTGTCTGCCTCAAAAATATTCACATCAGAATTGCCTGTATCACTATCGCTGAGCGTGACGGCTTGTGTATCAAGTACGGTGGTGTCATCGGCAATATCGTAGATACGCAGCTCAAAGTTTTCTGGGGTTTCTCGTATCGCATCATCAATTGGCGTGAAGGAGACGATTCTAGCAGCGGTCTCCCTAGCCTCAAAGCGAACCGTGCCTGTCAAAGCAGAAAAATCAGAGCTTGAAACCCGCGACGCGCCTTGCGGAACAATCACCCAACGAATCGTTATCGCCGCTGCCAGAGCCGCAGTCGGCGTGATCGTAAAGCTATAAACCTCGCCCTCAGTGGCAGTTATAGGGGCAGAAAGGGTAAAGGTCATGGGTTTCCCATTCTTTTTGTTATTTCATCCGCAAAAGGCAACGCACGGACAAAGATTCGCCTATATTCTACGTAAAATACTCGATAATATCAAGCCGAGACTGGTTGTCTCTACATCACATCGACTAATGTGATGGTGAGGTCTATCGTGTCGAAAAGATTGACATCATCTGTCACTGTGGCGGTGAGGTCGAACACTTTAGTGTTGACGGGATCTGTACTTACAGTCGTATCGAAATCAGGCAATGGGTTATCAGAATTCCACGTAATCACCCCACTATCAGAGATTTCAAATGAAGCCATGTCATCGCCGCTCAAGACCCACGTCAGGCCACTCGGTCTCTCATCCGTCGCGCCAAGCGTAATCACCGCGTCTTGGCCTTCATCTGAATCAACCGCCAAGGCAGTAGGTGTAATTTCAAGCTGTTCATTACGAACGAGGCGGCCAGACGTAGTAAGGTGAATGTTATCAGGATTAAATCGGCCAATAACATAGAATGGGTCAGATGTTGTCGGTAAATTATGGTCCGAGTTAAAGCGCCATTCCCCCGTATTGGCAGGGTCTTGTTCAAGCCAGACATAAGCAAAGCCATTAGATGGGCTAGATAATCCCGTAGCTGTATATGACCCAGACGGAATATCAATGATAGTGCCATCGGGCAAATAGGCCTGCGCATCATCGCTTACGCTTATTACACTCGTCCAGCTTACCCCCGAAAAATGAAAAACGCCCATACTATCATCCACGCCATTGACATAGTTTGACCGCCCCGTGAAGTCGACGGTGTGCGTGATAACCGGGGCTTCGCTCACATTGGTCAGCGTAATCTCAATGTCAATGTCATCAGTACGGACTGGCGCGCCATCATCTGTCACGGTCGCTGTGACGCTGAACACTTTGGTGTTGGTGGTATCCCTACTTACAGTCTCTTCAAAGTCAGGCGCACTTCTCCACGTAATCTCACCCGTTGCACTATCAATGTTAAACAAACCACGGTCCGCGCCGCCGGTCAGCGACCATCTAAGGTCAGCAGAATCTGTCTCAGTATCCGTCGCGGTAAGCGTGCCCGCGGCAACCGCCACAAGCTGGTTTTCAGCTGAATTAACCGCAAGCGTATCGTCGCCTTGGTCAATAATCGGCGACGCCTCGTTCACATCGGTCAATGTGACGGTGAGGTCAATCGTGCTTACTGCGCCGCGCGCATCTGTCGCTGTGGCTGTCAGTCTGAACACTCTGTCTTCATCAGTCATGTAGCTAGCGTCTTCATAATTGGGCGTTTCATCCCACGTAATCACACCCGATGTCATGCCGATATTAAACAAGCCAACGTCTACCCCGTCCGTCAGCGTCCATGTAACAGCATCATTCTCAGCATCTGTCGCGCCAAGCGTAATCACCGCGTCTTGGTTCTCAGCTGAATCAACCGCAAAAGCACTTCCAAGCTCAATAGTAAACGATTGATTCCGAACGAGGCCGCCAGACGTACTAAGGTGACCATTATCAGGATTAAATCGTCCAAGAACATAGAATGGGTCAGATGTTGTCGGTAAATTCTGGTCTGAGTTGAAGCGCCATTCCCCCGCATTGGCAGGGTCTTGTTCAAGCCAGATATAAGCAAAGCCATTATATGGGCGAGATAACCCCGTAGGTGTATATCTCCCAGACGGGATATCAATGATATTGCCATCGGGCAAATAGGCCTGCGCATCATCGCTTACTATTATTACACTCGTCCAGTTTACCCCCGAAAAACGAAAAACGCCCATACCATCATCCACGCCATTGACATAGTTCGACCGCCCCGTGAAACCAGTGATGATGGTGTTAATAACCGGCGCATCGTTCACATCGATCAGTGTAATCTCAATGTCAATCTCATCGGTGAGGATTGGCGCGCCATCATCTGTCACGGTCGCTGTGACGCTGAACACTTTGGTGTTGATGGCATCCATACTTACAGTCGACTCCAAGTTAGGCACGAGTTTCCACCTAATCTCACCCGTCTCTTCATCTATATTAAACCTCCCAATATCCGCGCCGCCCGTCAGCGACCATCTAAGGTCAGCAGAATCTGTCTCATCATCCGTCGCGGTAAGCGCGCGCGCGGCAACCGCCACAAGCTGGTTCTCAGGCGAATTAACCGCAAGCGTATCGTCGCCTTGGTCAATAATCGGCGCATCGTTCTCATCGGTCAGCGTAATCTCAAGGTTAATCTCATCGGTACGGAGTGGCGCGCCATCATCTGTCACGGTCGCTATGACGCTGAACACTCTGTCCTCTGGATTGACGTAGCTCGCGTCTTCATAATCAGGTGCAACCTTCCACGTAATCTCACCTGTTTCGCTATTGATATCAAACAAGTCAACATCATCGCCGCCCGTCAGCGACCATCTAAGGTCAGCAGAAGCTGTCTCAGTATCCGTCGCGGTAAGCGTGCCCGCAGCAACCGCCACAAGCTGGTTCTCAAGCGAAGTAACCTCAAGCGTATCGTCGCCTTGGTCAATAATCGGCGACGCCTCGTTCACATCTGTCAATGTAATCTCAATGTTAATGTCATCGGTACGGATTGGCGTGCCATCATCTGTCACGGTCGCTGTCACGCTGAACACCTTGGTGTTGGTGGTATCCATACTTACAATCGACTCGAAGTCAGGCGCATCTCTCCACATAATCTCACCTGTTATGGTGTCGATAGCAAACATCGCAATATCCACGCCGCCCGTCAGCGACCATCTAAGGTCAGCAGAATCTGTCTCATCATCCGTCGCGGTAAGCGCGCTCGCGGCAACCGCCACATCTTGGTTCTCGGCTGAATTAACCGCAAGCGTATCGTCGCCTTGGTCAATAATCGGCGCATCGTTCACATCGCTCAGCGTAATCTCAAGGTTAATGCTGTCCGACAGAGGTGTCCCAGCATCATCTGTCACGGTCGCTGTCACGCGGAACACTCTGTCCTCATCATTCGCGTAAGCCTCATAATCAGGCGCAACCTTCCACGTAATCTCACCATCAGCAGAGATATCAAACAAGTCATTGTTCGCTGAGGCGGTCGCGTCTTGCGTATTGACCGTCAGCGACCATGTAAGAGTACCGCCCTCAGGGTCCGTCGCGGTAAGCGCGCTCGCGGCAACCGCCACAAGCTCGTTCTCAAGCGAAGTAACCGCAAGCGTATCGTCGCCTTGGTCAATAATCGGCGCATCATTCGCATCGGTCAATATCACAATGAATTCAATAGTGTCGCGAAGCCCCGCAACATCGGTAGCGACAACTGTGAGGCTGAAATCTTTGCTGTCAGCAGCACTATTGAGCTCTTCAAAATCAGGCGCTTCTTTCCACGTCACAACACCACCCGCGACTTGAAATAATTCATGGTCAGCACCTTCCAATGTCCATGTAATCGTATCGCCCGCATCAATATCCGTCGCTGTAAAGGCGGTCACCGCAAGTTGGTTCTCAAGCGAAGTAACCGTACCGTCTGCTAGAATCGCGAAAATCTCGACTTCGGCGATTTGTTGGTTAGCTTCAGAGCCATCTCCATTTGACGGGAAAGTAAACAGCACTTCATCAAACACCAAACCAACGGGCGGCGTGACCGTGAATTGGGCGATGTCCGCATCCACGTCCGTCATGCTAGGAATCGTTATCGGGTCGCCAACGTTTTCGCCATCAAGTCGAAATTGTACCACTGTGTTATGAATATGACGCTCACCATTACCATTAGGAGTTGCTCTGGTATAAACCTCCACACGGCCTTGCGTATAGTCGTCATCAAGCGTGAAAGTCAGGGTTTCGCCACCCGTGTGACGCGCGTTATAGCCAGTGATAGCAGACCCCCCACCCCATGTTATGCCAGACGTTTGGCCATCCGTCAGAGCCGCAATATGTAAATCTGCGGTCGCGCCAGAGCCGCCCCTAAATGCCGTAACACTTGTCTCAACATCCGCATCTGGCGCGATATTTGTCGCCGTCAAACTAGCAGGAATGCTAATAACGGGTGCGTCATTCGCATCGGTCAGCCTAATGGTGAGGCTGATACTGTCTGTATTCAACCCATCTGTCACCTGTGCCATAACACTGAAGTCTCTATCTGTATCACTCGTGTAGCTAGAATCTTCATAATCAGGCGCGTTCACCCACGTAATTTCTCCTGTCATGCTATCGATAGTAAACAGACCAGAAGCGTCGTCCGTCAGCGACCATGCAAGCGTGCCAAGCGTATCAAGGTCCATCGCGGTCAGCGTGGTGACTTCAAGGCGGTTCTCAGGTGTCATAATTATCGCGCCATCAGCTTGGTCAATAACAGGGTCGTTGTCGTTCTCATCGGTCAACGTAATCTCAATGTTAATGTCATCGGTACGGCTTGGCGTGCCATCATCCGTTACGGTCGCTGTGACGCTGAATACTCTGTCCTCTGGATTGACGTAGCTCGCGTCGTCATAATCAGGCGAAGTTTTCCACGTAATCTCACCTGTTTCGCTATTGATATCAAACAAGTCAACATCATCGCCGCCGGTCAGCGACCATCTAAGGTCAGCAGAATCTGTCTCAACATCCGTCGCGGTAAGCGTGCCCGCAGCGACCGCTACAAGCTCGTTCTCGGCTGAATTAACCGCAAGCGTATCGTCGCCTTGGTCAATAATCGGCACTTCGTTCACATCGGTCAGTGTAATCTCAATGTCAATTTCATCCGAAAGCGGCGTTGGCGTACCATCATCTGTCACGGTCGCTGTGACGCTGAACACTCTGTCCTCTGGGTTGACGTAGCTAGCGTCTTCAAAGTCAGGCGCAGTTTTCCACGTAATCTCACCCGTATTTGCATCTATATTGAACATCCCAATGTCCGCGCCGCCAGTCAGCGACCACCTAAGCGTATCAGACATATCAGCATCCATCGCGACAAGCGTGGTTACAGAAGTTTGGCCTTCATCTGAATCAACCGCAAGCGTCGTTGTATCTGCGAAAACCGCAGCTTCTGCTGCACTAAACGCACGGTTTGTAGGCACCGCGAAAATCTCGACTTCGGCAAGTTGTTGGTCTTCCCCAGCAAAAGTAATCTGCACCTCATCGAACACCAAGCCAGCGGGTGGCGTGACCGTGAATTGGACGGTGCCAGAAGCGACTGTCGCGGTGCTTTCAATCGGTATCGCCTCGCCGACGGTGTCGCCATCGTGCCAGAATTGCACACTTGAGCCATGGATTTGCGTCTCTGAAACACCATTACCAGATGCTCTGGTATGAATGACGACGCTGCCTTGCGTGTAGCTGTCTGCCCCAAAATCGAATGTCAGAGTTTCGCCATCAGCGTCGCGGGGGCGATAACTCGTGATACCCGCCCCACTCCATACGATAGGTGTCATTTGTCCTGTATTGCCATCCGTCAGCGCGTCAATTTGTCGAGTCTCGGTCGCACCAGTGCCGCCTCGATAGGTCGCACCAGCATATGACGTAACCGTCGCCAATGAGGCGACATTTGTCGGCGCAAAAATGACCGGCGCGTCGTTCCCATCGGTCAGCGTAATCTCAATGTTAATCTCATCCGAAAGCGGCGTTGGCGCGCCATCATCTGTCACGGTCGCTGTGACGCTGAAGGTTGTGCTGCTGGCAGCACTCTGCGTCTCTTCAAAGTCAGGCGTTTCTTTCCACGTAATCTCACCCGTATCTTCATCTATATTAAACAAGCCAACGTCCGCACCGCCGGTCAGCGACCAGCTAAGGGCATCAGACATATCAACATCCGAAGCTGTAAGCGCGTCCTCGACCACCGCCACATCTTGGTTCTCAGGCGAATTAACCTCAAGCGTATCGTCGCCTTGGTCAATAATCGGCGCGTCGTTCCCATCGGTCAGCGTAATCTCAATGTTAATCTCATCGGTACGGACTGGCGCGCCATCATCTGTCACGGTCACTGTCACACGGAACACTTTGTCGCCATTCGCACTATCGAGGGTTTCATAATCGGGCGCAGTTTTCCACGTAAGTTCACCCGTATCTTCATCTATATTAAACAAACGCGCATCAGCAATAAGTGACCCTGAATCTTCCAGCGACCATCTAAGCGTATCAGACATATCGTCATCCGAAACTGTAAGCGCGCTCGCGGCAACCGCCATAAGCTGGTTCTCAAGCGAAGTAACCGCAAGCGTATCGTCGCCTTGGTCAATAATCGGTGCGTCATTCACATTGGTCAGCGTAATGGTGAGTTCAACACTGTCGTACAGGTCGCCGCCATCTGTCACGCGGACTGTCACAACGAAATCTTTGTCGCTGTTAGCACTATCGAGGGTTTCATAATCGGGCGTGGTTTTCCACGTAATTTCACCCGTATTTTCATCTATATTGAACAAACGCGCATCAGCAGTGAGTGACTCTGCATCTTCCAAGCTCCAAGTCAGAGTATTCGGGGTGGTATCCGTCACTATAATTGCGCCCTCGGCCGCCGCCACAAGCTGGTTCTCGGCTGACTCAACCGCCAAAGCAAGAGGCGAGATGGCAACTGGCTCATTCTGCACGGCAGTGCCAGCCTGACGAAAAAGAGCAGTCGTCAAACTCCTCCCACTTTCATCATACTGCCCAAGATAATAGCGTCCAACTCCTGTCGGTCTGGCCCCGGGACTCTGATTCAGCGTCCAAACCCCATCGTCGTCCGGGTCTTCAAGCCAGATATGATAGAACACGGTGCTAGCTGCAAAAGTGTGCCGTCCCTCTGGTGTTTCTATGGTCGTGCCATCGGGCAAATAAAGCGTTACACCCTCTAGGTCTACTGAACGGGAGCGTATCCCATTAGGATGAGTAGGCGCACTACTATCGACTACTATCCTCCCCGAATAATGGAAAACGCCATCATTGCCATTCACACCATTGACATTGATATCCTTCCGCCCCGTGAAGTCCTCAATGATGCTGCTAGTAATAATAGGTGCTGTTGTATTCTCAAGCAGTGTTATGGTCACATCAACGCTATCGGAGCCGCCGCTGCCATCGGTCACTGTCGCGGTGACTTGGAAGTCTTTGTTCATTGCCACGCTCATCTCTGTATCGAATTCAGGCGCAGTTACCCACGTTATCGCACCCGTATCGCGGTCGATAGCAAAACGGTTCATATCCGCCCCGCCCGTCAGCGTCCATGCAAGACCATTCGGCGATTCATCCGTCGCGGAAAGCGTGGCGACCGCATCGTGGTTTTCAACTGACTCAAACGCCACGACAGTCGTATCAATAACAGGCCCCGCTGTGTTCTCAAGCAGTGTTATAATCAGCGTAACCTCATCGCGGCCAACGCCAACAGTATCTGTCGCTTTCGCGGTGACTTCGAACTGTTTGGTGTTGACGCTATCAGTACTCACAGTCGTATCGAAATCAGGCGTGGTTACCCACGTTATCGCGCCCGTGTCGCGGTCGATGTTAAACGAGTCGATATCTGCACCGCCCGTCAGCGTCCATGCAAGGGCATCGCTCTCAGGGTCCGCCGCCTCAAGCGTGATGACCGCATCATCGTGCTCAACCGAGTCAACAGCAAGCGTGGTGCCAGCCGTAACGACAAGCGAAACATCCGTAACTGCATCACCATCATAGGTCATCCTCGGAGATTTATATACGCCAAGAACATAGAATGTTGTGTTAGATGGTGGCCCGGTCTCGTTCCCGCGCACTTGCCAAACTCCATCACCGTCACGGTCTTCAATCCAGATATGAAAAGTAAAAGTGGTACGATTCGGAAGGGCAACCGTTTCAGCCTGAATATCTACGACGCTGCCATCGGGCAAATAAGCCTGCCCACCCGCCTCTACGTCTACCATAACGTTGCTAAGCCCAGTGCGTGTTATCACCACCGTGTGATGAAAAATGCCATCACTTGCATCGCGACCATTGGCAAAGACATTCGTGTGTCCTGTGAAGTCCTCAACGATGGTCGTGATAACAGGGGCATCATTCCCATCGGTTAATGTCACGGCTAGGTCTATGCTGTCGCTTGCGTCGCTGCCATCTGTCGCTGTCGCCCTGAAGCGGAAATCCTTGTTGCCCCTGTCACTATCGAGCATTTCATAATCAGGCGTGGTTGCCCACGTAATCTCGCCCGTATCAGAGATTTCAAACAGTGCCGCGTCCGCCCCGCTCAACATCCATGTCAGGCCATTCGGCGTGGTATCCGTCACGGAAAGCGTCGTCACCGCATCTTGGTGCTCAGCCGACTCAACCACAAGAGTATTCGTATCATAGGTAATCGTCGTCGGTGTCGTGACCGCAGTACCAACCTCAATAAACCTAGCACCAACAAGCCTCCCAAGATAATACTCTCCATCCCCTGTCGGCCTGCTGAAATTCCGATAATGCAGCGTCCCAACCCCATCACCGTTACTGTCGCGAACAAAGATATATTCCGATCCGAAGCGCGTCTCTGGAAAACTGTACGTCTGGTCTCGCACCGCTATCGTGCTGCCATCGGGCAAATAAAGCGTCACACCAGCGAAGCTTATGTTCTCGCGACCCGCAGAAAGGCCTACGTTTTCTATCGTTCCCGTATAATGGAAAACGCCATCACTGGCATCGTCACCATCAGCTTGGATATTTCGCCGCCCCGTGAAATCAGTGATGGTGGCCCTGCCCGTCTCATCCGTAATGCTCGGCGCGGTGTTCTCAGTGATATCAATGGTGACGCTTTGGGTAACATCGGTGGCTGAGCCATCCGCGCCAGTCGATGTCGCAACAACCGTAAACATAGCTGTCGGACTACTCGCGTAACTCAGCCCCGTGCCAACATATGTAATCTGGCCATTCCCATCAATTTCAAAACCGGTCGCGTCCTCGCCCACTTCGTCCGAGGTCAGACGATACGTAACCATATCGTCATTCACATCGGTGGCCGCCACAGTCCCGATGATAATCGCCTCCGCGCTACCATCATGCCCATCTCGCAAAGTCAAATCACTTGGTAGAGCATCAAACACCGCATCAGCCGGCGCTTGCAGAATCTCGATGGTGACGCTTTGGCGAACATCGGTGGCTGAGCCATCCGCGCCAGTCGAGGTCGCAACAACCGTAAACATAATTGTCTGGATGCTCGCATGCGCAAGCCCCGTGCCAACATATGTAATCTGGCCGTTCGTATCGATTTCAAAACCGGTCGCGTCCTCGCCCACTTCGTCCGCAGTCAGACGATACGTAACCATATCGTCATTCACATCGGTGGCCATCACAGTCCCGATGATAATCGCCGTCGCGCTACCGTCTTGCTGCTCTAGCAAAGCCAACTCTGGGACAGTAGCAAACACCGCATCAGCAGGCGCGCGCGTAATCTCGATGGTAACACTTTGCGTAACGTCAGTGGGTGAGCCATCCGCGCCAGTCGACTGCGCAACAACCGTAAACATAATTGTCGACGCACCATCAATAAAACTCAAACCCGTGCCGATATATGTAATCTGGCCGTTCGTATCAATCGCAAAACCAGTTGAGTCTTCGCCCGCACCGTCCGCGGTCAGACGATACGCAATCGTATCGTCATTCACATCACGCGCCATCACAGTCCCGATAATAATAGGCGTGGCGCTGCCATCTTGCTGCTCTACGAAAGTAAAATCAGTTGGCGCGGTATCAAACACCGCATCAGCAGGCGCCGCTTCTATCGCGATGGTGACGCGTTGCGTAACGTCGGTGTCTTCGCCATTTTCGCCCGTAGATGTCGCAACAACCGTAAACATAATTGTCTGGATGCTCGCGTGTGTCACCCCCGTGCCAACATATGTAATCTGGCCGTTCTCATCGATTGCGAAATCGGTTGAGTCCTCACCTACTCCGTCCGCGGTCAGACGATAGGTAATCGGGTCGTCATCCGCATCCGTGGCCGCCACAGTCCCGATGATAATCGGTGTCGCGCTACCATCTTGCTGCTCTGCCAAAGCCAACTCTGGTACAGTATCAAACACCGCATCAGAAGCCGTCGATGGGATAGGAATGGAGAAAGCTTCGTTATTCCTCAAAGTACTGGTCTCATTGCTGCCTTCTGCCCTAATCTCCCCCTTGAACTCATCATAGGTCGCAATAACGTCATCATCACCAAGCTGGAATACAAACTTACCAACAGGGTTGATAATCGTAATCACAGCACCCGTCGAAAGCGTCAAAGCAACACGAGAGATTACCTTAACAAAACCATCAGCACTTTCCTCATCATAATCTGTTATCGTCACACCGACATCAAACTTGATAAGGTTCGTTCCAACTGTATCGGTTATCTCAACATTCCCATATTGGAAACGGCTAATCACATAGAAATCATCACCAGCACTACCATTTTGGCTAAACCCAAAAGTAGAAGCCGAACTGAATATATCTACACTCGCAGAACCAAAAGAAGGAGAAAATTGAGCAGACAGACTATTACCAGAAATGTCTGGGTCAGTTGTCGCCGTCAACACCTGAAAAGCTTCATTATTTCTTAAAGTACTAGTCTCATTGCTGCCTTCTGCCCTAATCTCCCCCTTAAACTCATCATAGGTCGTAATAATCGGGTCACTACCAAGCTGGAATACAAACTTACCAACAGGGTTGATAATCGTAATCACAGCACCCGTCGAAAGCGTCAAATCAACACGGGAGATTACCTTAACAAAACCATCAGCACTTTCTTCATCATAATCCGTTATCGTCACACCAGCATCAAACTTGACAAGGTTCGTTCCAACTGTATCGGTTATCTCAACATTCCCATACTGGAAACGGCTAATCACATAGAAATCACTGCCAGCACTACCATTCGCTATAACGCCATGCGCCGTACCAAAACCTATGATATTTGCATCACCATTACCGGTGAGAAGCTCGTTACCATAAGTCCCTGTGGCATCATCATTATCTCTGAGCGTGACGACTTGTGTATCAAGTGCGGTGGGTTCACTGGCCATATCAGCGGCATCATAAATACGCAGCTCAAAGTCTTTTGATATTTCTCGTCTTGCATCATCGGTTGGTGTAAAGGTTACGGTTTGTGCAGTGGTCGCGCCAGACGTAAAGCTAAGCATCCCTGTCAGAGAAGGAAAGTCGGAACTTGTGACTGGCAACGCCCCTTTCGGGACAATCACCCAACGAATCATCGTCGCATCGGCCAGAGCCGCAGTCGGCGTGATAGTAAACTCGTACTCAGTGCCTTCAGTGGCGGTGGTGGGAGCTGAAAGGATAAAAGTCATTTTTTGTTCCGTTCTTGTTGTTGTTATTTCACACGCAAAAAGTAAAACACGGACGCAAACGTTCTGCTCATACTGTACTTAAGATACTAGATTCTGTCAAAGCAACTGGTGATGAGACTGGTTGTCGCTACACCACATCTATCAGTGTGACGGTGAGGGCGAGCGTGTCCATTTCGCCGCCATCGTCGGTCACTGTGGCGATGATGTTGAACACTTTGGTATTGGTGGCATCCAGACTCACGGTCGAATCGAAATTAGGCGTCGTGCCCCAAGTGATTTCACCCGTATCTTCATTGATTTCAAACGAAGCCTCGTCCGTGCCGCTGAGTGTCCAAGTCTGACCATTCGGCGTTCCATCTGTGGCGAAAAGCGTAATCACCTCGTCTTGGTTCTCAGCTGACGCAACCGCCAGCGTGTCGCCACGCGCAACAACAATCGTCGTAGCCTCCGTGACTGCAGTACCATAGTAGAGAAAGCTACCGCCGAAGCCATCATGCTCTCCAAAAGCATAGAATGTGCCTTCTGTCGGGAAGCTAGAAGTGTCGGCGGCAAACTCCCATGTCGTACCACCGTCAGGGCTTTCAAGCCAGAGATGACCAGCGGATACACCAACATCGTAATTGTCCGGGAGCTGCAATTCCGTGCCATCGGGCAGATAGGCCACAGCGTCGTCGTTTACGTCTCCCCCAACTTCAGAAGAATCTGGCGAGAACACCGCCGTGTGATGGAAAACGCCGCCACTAAAATCGTCGCTCCTATCACTACCCCGCCCCCTAACAGGGACATTCGCGTAGCCCGTGAATCCCTCGATGGTGCCAGAGATGATAGGGGCGGTCTCGAACACATCGGTCAATGTGATGGTGATGGTCGTCGTGTCTTGCATCCCGCCACCATCTGTCACGCGGGCAGTCACAACGAAATCTTTGTCGCCGCCAACACTCTGGAAGTTAGTATCATCCTCATAATCGGGCGTGGTTTTCCACGTAATTTCACCCGTCGTGCTGATATCAAAGGAGGCATGGTCACCCGTCTCGTCCAACTCCCAAGTCAGGCCATTCGGTGTGGTATCAGATGCGGAAAGCGTAATCACCGCGTCTTCGTTCTCGACTGAATTAATCGCAAAAGCACTGCCAAGCGTAATTTCAAGCGGCTCAGGCGTCGTCACCCGCGTACCAACATAGTCAAAATAGCCAGTAGAAATAAGTCCAGTAGGGATATATTGTCCAAAAATATAGATTTCTGCGCTGGGCGCTGGCAACGAGGCACCCGAACCAATCTGCCACGTGCCATCATTCGCTTGCTCAAGCCAGATAAACGTATCGCCGCCACCGGTTCTATACCTACCCTGCGCCGCAACCTCGACGATAGTGCCATCGGGCAAATAGACCGTCCCCTCGTTTATTGATGCTGAAATGAGACTATGCACCTCTATCTCCACCGTGTGATGAAAACTAGTATAACCGTCGGTAGCTACATCCTTCCAGCCTGTGAAATCCTCGATAGTATGCGTCAGAACAGGGGCTGTTGTGTTCTCAAGCAGTGTTATGGTCACCTCAACGCTATCTGTTGCGTCGCCGCCATCGGTCACTGTCGCAGTGACTTGGAAGGTTTTAGGGTTGGCGGTGTCTTCACTCACAATCGTGCTGAATTCAGGCGCGGTTTTCCACGTTATCGCACCCGTTTCGCTGTCGATGTTAAAGAAGCGCGCATCACCAACAGTTTCATCGTCCAAGCTCCACGTCAGACCATTAAAAGTGTCATCCCGCGCTGGAAGCATGTCGACCACCATGTTCTGGTTCTCGACTGACTCAAACGCCAAGGCCGTCGGCGCAAGGATAACATTCTCATTGTTAACTCTAGTACCCGTATACGCAGTGCGTTCTAAGAATGATCTGCTAAGGTCATAATTTGCAAGGTGATAATATGTGCCCGTCGTCGGGAATGTCGAGACATCAGTTGAAAACAACTGCCAAACATCATCTGTGGTAGAGTCACTATCATGGTCGGCAAGGGCCACCCAATAATCCATATTCTGAAAATTGGTACTAACTCTCAAATTTGGAATATCGAGGATGGTGCCATCCTCCAAATAAATCTTAACGTCCCGTGTACTAGCATCTCCTGAAAAAAACAATACCCGCCCTGAAAAATGGAAAACCCCATCGCTGTCATCTTCTCCATTGACAAAGACATCGCGTTGCCCCGTGAAGTCCTCGATGACAGTTCCGATAACAGGGTCGGTGTTGTCAATCAGGGTCACAGTCAGCGCAATCTCATCGCTGCCGCCGCCGACAGTATCGGTCACTGTCGCGGTGACTTGAAACTCTTTGGTGCTTGCCACGCTCGACACCGTATCGAATTCAGGCGACGTTACCCACGTTATCTCACCCGTGTCGCGGTTGATGTCAAAGCGGGCAATATCATCGCCACCCGTTAGCTCCCATGTGAGCGTATCGCCATCAAGGTCCACTGCGCGAAGCGTGGCGACCGTGTTTTGGTTTTCAGCCGAGTCAATCGCAAGGGAGCCATCAGCCGCAACAGTGCCATCAACGCCAATAACAATCGTCGTATCCTCAACGTAGTTTCCAACACTACCAAAGCGTTGACCCGCGCCTGAAAATTCAAGGGTGCATTGGTTAAATGATCCAAGAAAAAGATATGCAAATGCTGCGCCAGGTTCTGGTCGGGTTCCACTATGCTTTAGTTCCCACGTTCCATTTGCCGCTTGCTGAAGCCAGAAGTTTTCCGTTTCCGAACCGCGGTGAATGGAAAATGCATCCCCAGCTGGAATGTCTATGGCAGTGCCATCGGATAAATAGGCACGCCCACCTTCTTCTATTACTAAATTATCTCCCTCCACACTACGCCCATTCACAACTTCGGTTGACGCGGATATAAAGTTTACCTCGAACGTGTAATCAAAAAATCCATCAGCGGCATTACGACCATTGACATAGCCGCCCGTATAGCCCGTGAAGTCCTCAACGAGGTGAATAATGCGCGGTGCATCATTGCCATCGGTTAATGTCACCGTCAGCGCAATGCTGTCTTCGAAATTGTCATCATCTTTAGCTATCGCCGTTACTTGGAAGTCTTTGTCGCCGCTAGCACTATTGAGCGTTTCATAATCAGGCTCTTCTATCCAAGTAATCTCGCCCGTTGCGCTGTCGATTTCAAACAGTGCCGCGTCCGCACCAACCAACGTCCACGTGAGACCATTCGGCGTGGCATCCGTCGCTGTAAGCGCGTCCATAGACACCGCCACATCTTGGTTTTCTTCTGAATCAAACCTAAAGCTTGTATATTCATAGGTAAATGGCGTCTGAAAAGACTCCGTACCAACATCGTCAAGGCCACCCTCATCATTATTGAACCGCGCAAGAACATAGAATGGGCGACCATCTGACGGAAGCGCCGCAGCCCCGGCTAACTGCCACGTCCCATCGGTAGCCTGCTCAAGCCAAATATAAGGGTTATCAGAAGCTGGCGCGCTAGTGGAAAACGTTGCACTCGGAATATCGATGATGCGGCCATCGGGCAAATAAACGCGGCCAGGCTCAGTGGAAGAGCTAGGCCTAAATACGAATATGTCACCATTACTCTCAGTATAATCTACTATCCCCGTAAAATGGAAAACACCATCAGTAGCATCCACACCATTGATATTGATATTTATCTGTGCGGCGTGGTCCGGCGTGATGGTCTGGGTGTTTGTCACCATCGTGCCGCCTGTTTGCGTAATAATGGGCGCGGTGTTCGCAACTTCCGCCGATGGGATAGGAATGGAGAAAGCTTCGTTATTCCTTAAAGTACTGGTCTCATTGCTGCCTTCTGCCCTAATCTCCCCCTTGAACTCAGCATAGGTCGCAATAACGTCATCATCACCAAGCTGGAATACAAACTTACCAACAGGGTTGATAATCGTAATCACAGCACCCGTCGAAAGCGTCAAATCAACACGAGAGATTACCTTAACAAAA
Source organism: Parvibaculaceae bacterium (assembly GCA_965221415.1). GTDB lineage: Bacteria > Pseudomonadota > Alphaproteobacteria > RS24 > RS24 > UBA8337. Next base: position 879,714 of record OZ244887.1, on the reverse strand, counting down.
CCATCAGCACTTTCCTCATCATAATCCGTTATCGTCACACCGACATCAAACTTGATAAGGTTCGTTCCAACTGTATCGGTTATCTCAACATTCCCATATTGGAAACGGCTAATCACATAGAAATCATCACCAGCACTACCATTTTGGCTAAACCCAGAAGTAGAAGCCGAACTGAATACATCTACACTCGCAGAACCAAAAGAAGGAGAAAATTGAGCAGACAGACTATTACCAGAAATGTCTGGGTCAGTTGTCGCCGTCAGCACCTGAAAAGCTTCATTATTCCTTAAAGTACTGGTCTCATTGCTGCCTTCTGCCCTAATCTCCCCCTTAAACTCATCATAGGTCGTAATAATCGGGTCACTACCAAGCTGGAATACAAACTTACCAACAGGGTTGATAATCGTAATCACAGCACCCGTCGAAAGCGTCAAATCAACACGGGAGATTACCTTAACAAAACCATCAGCACTTTCTTCATCATAATCCGTTATCGTCACACCAGCATCAAACTTGACAAGGTTCGTTCCAACTGTATCGGTTATCTCAACATTCCCATACTGGAAACGGCTAATCACATAGAAATCACTGCCAGCACTACCATTCGCTGTAACGCCATGCGCCGTACCAAAACCTATGATATTTGCATCACCATTACCGGTGAGAAGCTCGTTACCATAAGTCCCTGTGGCATCATCATTATCTCTGAGCGTGACGACTTGTGTATCAAGCGGAGTGGTATCATCGGCGGTATCGTAGATACGCAGCTCAAAGTCTTTTGATATCTCTCGTCTTGCATCATCGGTTGGTGTAAAGGTCACGGTTTGTGCGGCGGTCGCACCAACCGTAAAGCTAAGCATCCCTGTCAGAGAAGGAAAGTCAGAACTTGTAACCGGCAACGCCCCTTTCGGGACAATCTGCCAACGAATCATCGTCGCATCTGCCAGAGCCGCAGTCGGCGTGATAGTAAACTCGTACTCAGTGCCTTCAGTGGCGGTCAAAGGGGCGGAAAGGATAAAAGTCATTTTTTGTTCCGTTCTTGTTGTTGTTATTTCACACGCAAAAAGTAAAGCACGGACAAGGATTCGCTTATATTCTACGTAAGATACTCGATAATATCAAGCCGAGACTGGTTGTTTAAACTACATCTATCAGTGTGACGGTGAGGTCTATCGTGTCCATTTCGCCGCCATCATCGGTCACTGTGGCGATGATGTTGAACACTTTGGTATTGGTGGCATCCAGACTCACGGTCGAATCGAAATTAGGCGTTTCGTCCCACGTAATCACACCCGTATCAGAGATTTCAAACGAAGCCTCGTCCCTGCCGCTCAAGACCCAAGTCTGGCCATTCGGCGTTCTATCTGTGGCGAAAAGCGTGACAACCTCGTCTTGGCCTTCATCGGAATCAACCGCCAGCGTGTCGCCAAGCGGACTGTCAAACGAAGCATCCGTAACTGCAGTACCCGTAGGGGTGAAGATTGCTTCACCAGTACCCGGATAGAAATTATATTCCCCAATATTATAGACTTCGTAATTCTCCGGTGTTGACTCATGCGAGTTCAATGTCCATGTTCCATCGCCGTCACGGTCTTCAAGCCAAACCTGATACTCATTGGTAAACTCTTCGGTAACAGTGTGGCTAGACGGAATATCGACGACGCTACCATCGGGCAAATAGGCTTGCGCATCATCGCTTATGGTTATCAGACCAGAAGAAGCATTAAGCGCAGTTATCGTCCCCGTAAAATGGAAAATGCCATCATCCGCATTGCGACCATTGGCAAAGGCATTCATTTGCCCCGTGAATCCCTCAATGGCGCCAGTGATGACAGGGGCGGTCTCGAACACATCGGTCAATGTCACGGTGATGGTCGTCGTATCGAAAAGGCCGCCGCCATCTGTCGCTGTCGCAGTGACAATGAAGTTTTTGTCGCCGCCAACACTCTGGAAGTTAACGTCATCCTCGTAATCGGGCGTGCTTTTCCACGTAATTTCACCCGTCGTGCTGATATCGAAGTGGCTCATATCCACCCCGCTCAACGCCCAAGTCAGGCCGTTCGGTGTGGTATCAGGTGCGGTAAGCGTAATCACCGCGTCTTCGTTCTCGACTAAATTAATCGCAAAAGCACTGCCAAGTTCAATTTCAAGCGGCTCAGGCGTCGTCACCCGCGTACCAACATAGTCAAAATAGCCAGTCTGAATAGCCCCAGTAGGGATATATTGTCCAAAAATATAGATTTCTGCGCTGGGCGCTGGCAACGAGGCACCCGAACCAATCTGCCACGTGCCATCATTCGCTTGCTCAAGCCAGATAAACGTATCGCCAAAGGTTCTATAATTATTCTGCTCCGCAATCTCGACGATAGTGCCATCGGGCAAATAGACCGTCCCCTCTCTTATTGATACTGAACGGAGACTATGTACCGCCATCTCCACCGTGTGATGAAAACTAGGGTAACCGTCGGTAGCTACATCCTTCCATCCCGTGAAATCCTCGATAATATGCGTCAGAACAGGGGCTGTTGTGTTCTCAAGCAGTGTTATGGTCACATCGACGCTATCTGTTGCGTCGCCGCCATCTGTCACTGTCACGGTGACTTGGAACTCTTTGTTCATTGCCGCGCTCATCTGCGTATCGAATTCAGGCGCGGTTTTCCACGTTATCGCACCCGTTTCGCTATTGATATTAAACAAGCGCGCATCAGCCGTAGATGACGTCGCATCTTCCAAACTCCATGTAAAACCATTCGGCGTTTCATCTACCGCTGGAAGCATGTCGACCACCATGTTCTGGTTCTCGAATGACTCAAACGCCAAGGCAGGAATCTCAAGGATAAGCGTCTCAAGGGTCAATGCCGTACCCGTCGGCTCAAAGCGCCTTGCGCTGCCGTCATAATGTCCAAGGTGATAATATGTGCCCGTCGTCGGGAATGTCGAGGTCTCAGCCGAAAAAACCTGCCAAGTATCATCTGTGTTAGGGTTACTATCATGGTCGCCAAGCTCTAGCCAATATTCACCATCCACAAAGTTGCTCGCGACTCGCACATTTGGAATATCGATGACGGTGCCATCATCCAAATAAATATCAACGTTAACTACAAAGACAAGTCCGCCAGAAATAACTACCCGCCCCGTGTAATGGAAAGTGCCATCGGTGTCATTGTCCCCATTGACAAAGACATCCCGCCACCCCGTGAAGCCCTCGATGACAGTTCCAATAACAGGGTCGGTATTTTCAACCAATGTCACAGTCAACGCAATCTCATCGCTGCCGACAGTATCTCTCACTGTCGCCGTGACTTGAAACTGTTTGTCGCTGTCAGCACTATCGCGCGTATCGAATTCAGGCGAGGTTACCCACGTTATCGCGCCCGTATCGCGGTCGATAGCAAAACGGTTCATGTCCGCCCCACCCGTTAGCTCCCATGTGAGCGTATCGCCATCAAGGTCGGTCGCTGAAAGCGTGACAACCGTATTTTGGTTCTCAGCCGAGTCAATCGCAAGGGAGCCGTCAGCCGCAACAGTACCGTCAACGCCAACGACAATTGTCCCATCCGTGACGGAAGTGCCATTCGGCGCAAATTTACGTGTCCCGTCAAGGTCATAAAACCCAAGATGGTAGAATCTGCCATCTGGCGGAAATGTCGATGTACCACTCTCAAAAAATTGCCAGACAGCTGGCGTGTTGGGGTTGCTATCATCATCGACACGTGCCACCCAGAATTCAGGGTACTCATAGTTGGTTCTGACGGACAAATCTGGAACCTCTAGGATTGTGCCATCAGCCAAATAAATGACGATGTCCTGTGTATAGACAGTTCCTCCAAACGGAGTCCGCACCGTCCCCGTGTAATGGAAAACGCCATCATGGGCATTTTCCCCATTAAGAAAAACATCCCGCTGCCCCGTGAAGTCCTCGAGGACGTTTATAATAACAGGCGCATCATTCCCATCGGTTAATGTCACCGTTAGCGCAATGCTGTCTTCGAAGTTGCCACCATCTTTAACTATCGCCGTTAGTTGGAAGTCTTTGTCGCCGTCCGCACTATTGAGGGTTTCATAATCAGGCTCTTCTATCCAAGTAATCTCGCCCGTTACGCTGTCGATTTCAAACAGTGCCGCGTCCACCCCGCCCAAGCTCCACGTTAAGCCATTCGGCGTGGTATCCGTCGCTGTAAGCGCGTCCATGGACACCGCCACATCTTGGTTTTCTTCTGAATCAAACCTAAAGCTTGTATATTCATGGGTAAACGGCGTCTGAAAAGCGACGTCACCAAAACGGAGCGTACGGTCTTCATTATTGTCCCACTGCGCAAGAGCATAGAATGTATTGTCCTCTGACGGGAACGCCACACCCGTGCCTAACTGCCAATTTCCATCGGCATCTTGCTCAAGCCAAATATAAGGATTGTCGGAAGCTGGCACGCTAGCGGCGAACCGTGCAGTCGGAATATCGATGACGCGGCCATCGGGCAAATAAGCGCGGTTAGGCTCAGTGGAGGAACTAGACATAAATACGTGTACTTCATCACTACTCGAATCATACGATACTAGACCCGTATAAGAGAAAACACCGTCAGTAGCATCCACACCATTGACATTAACATTTGTCTGTGCTGCGTGGCCTGGCGTGACCGTCTCGCCGACCACCGTCACCATCGTGCCGCCTGTTTGCGTAATAATGGGCGCGGTGTTCGCAACTTCCGCCGATGGGATAGGAATGGAGAAAGCTTCGTTATTCCTCAAAGTACTGGTCTCATTGCTGCCTTCTGCCCTAATCTCCCCCTTGAACTCAGCATAGGTCGCAATAACGTCATCATCACCAAGCTGGAATACAAACTTACCAACAGGGTTGATAATCGTAATCACAGCACCCGTCGAAAGCGTCAAAGCAACACGAGAGATTACCTTAACAAAACCATCAGCACTTTCCTCATCATAATCCGTTATCGTCACACCGACATCAAACTTGATAAGGTTCGTTCCAACTGTATCGGTTATCTCAACATTCCCATATTGGAAACGGCTAATCACATAGAAATCATCACCAGCACTACCATTTTGGCTAAACCCAGAAGTAGAAGCCGAACTGAATACATCTACACTCGCAGAACCAAAAGAAGGAGAAAATTGAGCAGACAGACTATTACCAGAAATGTCTGGGTCAGTTGTCGCCGTCAGCACCTGAAAAGCTTCATTATTCCTTAAAGTACTGGTCTCATTGCTGCCTTCTGCCCTAATCTCCCCCTTAAACTCATCATAGGTCGTAATAATCGGGTCACTACCAAGCTGGAATACAAACTTACCAACAGGGTTGATAATCGTAATCACAGCACCCGTCGAAAGCGTCAAATCAACACGAGAGATTACCTTAACAAAACCATCAGCACTTTCTTCATCATAATCCGTTATCGTCACACCAGCATCAAACTTGACAAGGTTCGTTCCAACTGTATCGGTTATCTCAACATTCCCATATTGGAAACGGCTAATCACATAGAAATCACTGCCAGCACTACCATTCGCTGTAACGCCATGCGCCGTACCAAAACCTATGATATTTGCATCACCATTACCGGTGAGAAGCTCGTTACCATAAGTCCCTGCGGCATCATCATTATCTCTGAGCGTGACGACTTGTGTATCAAGTGCGGTGGGTTCACTGGCCATATCAGCGGCATCATAAATACGCAGCTCAAAGTCTTTTGATATTTCTCGTCTTGCATCATCGGTTGGTGTAAAGGCCACGGTTTGTGCAGTGGTCGCGCCAGACGTAAAGCTAAGCATCCCTGTCAGAGAAGGAAAGTCAGAACTTGTGACCGGCAACGCCCCTTTCGGGACAATCTGCCAACGTATCATCGTGTCAGCCGCCAGAGCCGCAGTCGGCGTGATAGTAAACTCGTACTCAGTGCCTTCAGTGGCGGTCAAAGGGGCGGAAAGTATAAAAGTCATGCCTGTTCCATTCTTATTGTTGCTATTTTACCCGCAAAAGGTAAAGCACAGGTTAAGATTCACTGCCATACTGTACTTAAGATACTAGATAATGTCAAAGCCGAGGCTTGTCGTATCATCGTCGAATATGACGCTCTCAAACGTGTCCGTTTTGCCGAGGATATCATCAATCGTCCCATACTTAGACTGAAGAACAAGCTTGCCGCCCTCCTCTACCAATATAGCACTGAGGTCAGTCGTGTCAGGCGTACGGAATATAGCCTGTTGCGTCGCAACATCTATCGCGTTTTCGAATGTAATCGTAAGCCTGTTAGAATCAGCGCCACCCGCCGTTGAGCCATCGGTTGTACCAGCATTGGCGAAAATAATCTCGAGGCTTGTCAAAGCGTCCGCGCTATCGTCAGTAAACGCGAATGTCACTAAATCATCAGCACTGCCCGCAACCGTATCCGTCCCTTTGGCGTAATCAATAAAGCCTTTAAAGCTCGTAATCGGCGATGCTGTATCGACATCAATAAGGACGAGTTGGTCAACGCCACGTGCAAAGCCTGTCACCGTGTCGCCGCCATCTGTCGCGGTGGAGGACGCGCCGCTTTCCCACCGATAAACGACTTTATCTGCGCCATCGCCTAGCGTGATGCTATCGTCACCGTAGCCACCCGCGATGATATCGCCATGCGCCGTGCCAATGATTACATCAGCCAACGCACCGCCCTGAATAGTCAATCCATTAGGCGCATCATGTGCATCTAAATTATCAGCCGCCGTGCCATCACCACTCATGAGGGTGGTGACGCTGCTGCCCACAGTAGATGTGCTTGATGTTGTGCCGCCCGCACCGGCCGCCGCTGCAATCTCTACAGTGACGCTAATAGGCTCTGAGCGTTCGGTGCGTCCGTCGATTTCGTCACCCACCGTAAGGCTGAACGTGAAGCTACTGCCCGCTGCATCGCCATCAGCCTGAAACTTCATATTGCTAGGATTCGTGCGAAGATATGTGAGAATAGACGTGCTTTCCGTAAAAGCACGGTCAAGGCCACGGAAACTATAGGAAAACTCGCCCTCAATATCGTCGAGACCATCGAGATTGAGCACGGCATAGCGGAAGAAATCCTGCCCTGAATCGGGGTCAGCGACGGTACCGTCAGCATCCGCATAGCCGATGAGCGACGCCAGTGATTGAATCGTAAAGCTTGCGCCCGCAGCCACCCGTACTGTGACCGCCGTATTGGCAATCGTTGGGGCATCATTGACACCGACAACATCGGCTTCAAAGGTTTGAATCTCGCCTGCAACGCCATCGACAACCGACTGGAGTCGGAATGTTTCATGCGCGATTTCGTCCACTCCCAAGGCTTGCGCAGCAGCGCGTGTGTCATCCAACGCATAGACCCAGTTTACCGTATTACCGTTGAGGCTGAGCGTGAAATCGCCATACGTGCCGACCACGGTGGCCGTGCCAGATGTGAAAACGAGCGCATCGAGGCTTGCGGCAGGTGTTCCTGCGGCATTAACCCCAAAAACCTGACTGCCGCCGGTCGGAATGAAATACACCCCTGTGCTAGCATCTTCGTCCGTCAGCGTCACGGTCACAATAGTTGTGTCTGTATTCGTGCCATCTGACGCGCGCGCAGCAAAGGTGAATTCTTTGGTGCCTCTATCGCTAGACGCTGTTTCAAAATCAGGCGCGCTCGCCCATGTGATGACACCCGTTGCACTGTCGATTTCAAACAGGTCAGCATCACCAGTTGCTTCTAGCAGAGGATTAGCATCAATCAGGGCAATATTATCGCCGTGCAGCGACCACGTAACAGAACCCGCCGCCGTTGCTGTGAGCGTGGCTACCGCATCTTGGTTCTCGCGCGAGTCAACCGCAAGCACCGCCCCTTCACCAATAACAGGGTTAGCGCCATCAACCAATGTAATCGCAAGGACAATGCTATCCGTCAGAGGCGTGGTGCTGTCACCATTGCTAACAGTCGCCGTGAAGGTGAACACTTTGTCACCGTCATCGCTATCAAGAGCGTCAAAATCAGGGGCAGTCGCCCACGTCACCACACCACTGTTTGAGACTTCAAACAGGGTAGCGTCATCGCCCGTCAACGTCCATGTATAGCTACCCGCCGCGGCTGTCTCTTCATCTATCGCTGTAAGCGTGGTCACCGCTTGCTGCCCGTCAGACACCTCAAGGGCAAGGCTGTCGCCTTGGGTGATGACAGGCCCGTCTGCGTCCGTCAATGTCACAGTAAGGTCAATGCTGTCTGAAAGCAGTCCGATAGTACTCTCATTTGAAACGGTAACAGTAACACCAAAGTCTTTGCCACCAGCATCATTATAGAGAGTTTCATAATCAGGTGCCGTCGCCCACGTCACCACGCCACTGCTTGAGACTTCAAACAAGTGCGCGTATGCACCACTCAGCGACCAGACAAGGTCAGCTGCCGCTGTGTCAACATCCGCCGCTACGAGCGTGATGACCGCATTTTGGTTCTCGCCTGAGTCAACTGCAAGCGTGTCGTCCAGCGGAATAATAAGCTGCTCATCGCGAACAAACTCACCAACACTTGTAAGAAGGCCACCAAGGTTGGCATAAGGATAAAAGAAAAACCTAGCGTCGCTATTATAGACCCCAAGCGTGTAGAATGGGCGGCCATGTGTCGGTAGGGTTAGGTCTGGAGATGTGGCCAACACCCAAGTTCCATCGCCAGCTTGCTCAATCCAAAGGTAGGCGAAATTAAAAGCAGAGTTGTAAGTGAAGCTGAAGTTATTCTGCGCTGGAATATTAACGATGCTGCCATCGGGCAAGTAAGCGACCAAATCAGGTATGTTTGTCATGCTGGGCGCGCCTCTAGGTATCGTCCCCGAATAATGGAAAATGCCATCACTCGCATCAACACCATTGGCATAGAGATTCGCGTGGCCTGTGAAGCCCTCGATGATTCTGTTCGCAAAAATTGGTGCAACATCGTCTACATCGGCTAGTCTAACAATGCGGTGGACAATCTCTGCATTGCTACCATCTGTCACGGTCACTATCAGGCTGAACAGTTTGGTGCCTGCGGCACTATTGAGGGTGTCATAATCGGGTGCGGTTTTCCACCTTATCTCACCCGTTTCGCTATTGATATCAAACAAAGCAACGTCATCGCCGCCCGTTAGCGCCCATGTGACGCTATCACCCTCAGCATCCACCGCTGAAAGCGTCCCCGCTTCTTGTTGGTTCTCAACTGAAACAATCGGCGTTAGTTCACGTGCGTCAATTTCTACTTCGGCGAGGTTTTGATTATTGCCATTAAAAGTAATCCGAACGGCATCAAACACTATCTCCATGGCGGCAACCGTGATGATGTTGCGCGCATCCTGAGTGGAGCTTTGTAAAAGCTTCGTGTAAACAACCTCACCATCGCGCAAAAAATCTAATCTTGAATGGTCAATATACCTCTCAACACGATCGTCACGGCCAACGCGATCCTCTATTCTATTATAAACACGAACAGTAGCTTGGCTATAGGTGTCGCCTTCAAAATCGAAGGTTACGCTACGCCCATTAGCAAAATTGGTGAAAAAAGCGTTGCTACTACTGAAACTAGCAGCATCAGGAAATCTTCCGTCAGTTAGATACCCGATTCGTTGAGCGATATCCTCCTCACTCGTCCTACCGAAAAAGTTCGTGATTGTTGTCGAAAGCGCCGCCATCGGCGCAATATTTGTAATAGCAGGACCGTCAAAAACAGGTGCGGTGTTCTCAAGCAATGTCACAGTGAGGGTAATACGGTCTGTTGCGCCGCTACCATCTGTCGCGATGGCTGTCACTGTGAATTCTTTATTGTCTGAGGTGCTTACCGTCGTGGCAAAATCAGGCGCGGTTTTCCACGTTATCTCACCCGTATCTTCATTAATATCAAAGAGCCGCGCATCAGCCGTAGGTGAATTCGCATCTTCCAAGCTCCACGCCAGACCATTCGGCGTGGTATCGAACGCGGAAAGCGTCGTCACCGCATCTTGGTTCGCAAATGAGTCAAACACAAGCTCTGTCGTGCGCCCGAAAATCTCAACTTCTTTAAAATTCTGGTCGTCGCCACTAAAAATAACCCGCACTTCATCGAACACCAAATCAGCGTCTGGCGTGACCGTGATGATTCTCTTCGAATCCGCATTGGCACTTAGTAAAGTCGTAGGCGTGCCAACAACAATACCATCAAGTCGGAATTCTAGCATTGAGTTGTCAATATCCGTCGTCGTTCGACCACCCCGAATATAAAGCAGGACGCTGCCTTGCGTATAGTCGTCGTCTTCAAAACGGAAGGACAGAAACTTACCATCCGCATCGCGTGGAGAATAACCCTCACCATCAAATCCCCAAAGCGGAACAGTCGTAACCCCATCAACCAGATTACTAAAATTCAACTGCTCTCTTTCGTCCGAGAACAGACTGCCATCAGGCGGGTACGATGTCACATCTGACGTAATGACCGCCAATGATGCAATATTCGTCGGCTCCGTGTCTGGCACCGCCGTGGCAATAGAATGGTCAATAGTCGGGGCTGCGTTCTCAACAATATCAATGATGACATCGTGGAGAACGTCGGTCTGTGTGCCATATACGCCAGTCGATGTCGCAACAGCCGTAAACCGAGCCGTCGGACTATCCGCGTAAGTCAGCCCCGTGCCAACATATGTAATCTGGCCGTTCGCATCGATTTCAAAACCAGTTGTATCCTCGCCCGCGAAGTCCACGCGCAAACGATAGGCAACCGTATCGCCATCCGCATCAGTCGCCCGCACAGACCCGATAACAATAGGTGTCGTGCTGCCATCGTGACCCTCGACCAAAGTAAAATCAGTCGGCACATCGACAAACACCGCATCAGCACCCACGCGGGGCGGCTCTGCTATCCGAATGCTGACTTCTTCGCGGATGGCGGTGTCTGTGCCATCTGCGCCCGTAGATGTCGCAATAACGTCAAACGTAATGCTCGGCGTACGCGTGTACGATATCCCCCTGCCCGCATATGTAATCTCGCCGCTTGTCTCGCCAATCGCAAAACCGCTCGGGGCACCATCCAGAGTATAGGCAATCGGGTCGTCATCCGCATCACTCGCTGTCACAGTGCCGATGATAATCGCCTCCGCGCGACCATCTTGCAGCCCTGTCAGAGTCAAACTTGGAAGCGGGTCAAACACCGCATCACTTGCCGCCGTTGGCGCAGGCTCTTCCGATGGGAAGGGAATGGGGAAAGCTTCGTTATTCCTCAAAGTACTGGTCTCATTGCTGCCTTCTGCCCTAATCTCCCCCTTGAACTCAGCATAGGTCGCAATAACGTCATCATCACCAAGCTGGAATACAAACTTACCAACAGGGTTGATAATCGTAATCACAGCACCCGTCGAAAGCGTCAAAGCAACACGGGAGATTACCTTAACAAAACCATCAGCACTTTCCTCATCATAATCCGTTATCGTTACACCGACATCAAACTTGATAAGGTTCGTTCCAACTGTATCGGTTATCTCAACATTCCCATATTGGAAACGGCTAATCACATAGAAATCATCACCAGCACTACCATTTTGGCTAAACCCAGAAGTAGAAGCCGAACTGAATACATCTACACTCGCAGAACCAAAAGAAGGAGAAAATTGAGCAGGCAGACTATTACCAGAAATGTCTGGGTCAGTTGTCGCCGTCAGCACCTGAAAAGCTTCATTATTCCTTAAAGTACTGGTCTCATTGCTGCCTTCTGCCCTAATCTCCCCCTTAAACTCATCATAGGTCGTAATAATCGGGTCACTACCAAGCTGGAATACAAACTTACCAACAGGGTTGATAATCGTAATCACAGCACCCGTCGAAAGCGTCAAATCAACACGAGAGATTACCTTAACAAAACCATCAGCACTTTCTTCATCATAATCCGTTATCGTCACACCAGCATCAAACTTGACAAGGTTCGTTCCAACTGTATCGGTTATCTCAACATTCCCATACTGGAAACGGCTAATCACATAGAAATCACTGCCAGCACTACCATTCGCTGTAACTGCATGCGTTGTACCAAAACCTATGATATTTGCATCACCATTACCGGTGAGAATATCGTTACCATAAGTCCCTGTGGCATCATCATTATCTCTGAGCGTGACGACTTGTGTATCAAGCGGAGTGCTATCATCGGCGGTATCGTAGATACGCAGCTCAAAGTCTTTTGATATTTCTCGTCTTGCATCATCGGTTGGTGTAAAGGTCACGGTTTGTGCAGTGGTCGCGCCAGACGTAAAGCTAAGCATCCCTGTCAGAGAAGGAAAGTCAGAACTTGTGACCGGCAACGCCCCTTTCGGGACAATCTGCCAGCGAATCGTCGTCGCCACTGCCAGAGCTTCGGTCGGCGTGATATCAAAACTATAAAGTGTGCCTTCAGCGGCGACTACAGGGGCAGAAAGGGTAAAAGTCATTTTTTGTTCCGTTCTTGTTGTTATTATTTCACGCGCAAAGGTTCGCGCATAGGCGCGAGCCCTCTACTCCGCACTCTACTTAAGATGTTAAATAATGTCAAAGCCGAGACTGGTCGTGTCATCGTCAAATATCATGCTCTCAAACATATCCGTCGCCCCGAGCGCGTTCGCAAGACCGATAAAATTCGGTGACGCCTGAAATATCTCGACAAGCTCCGCAGCTCTCACATGCTCGTCAAATTCAACAGTAAGTCTGTGTTCAAGTCCACTGGAAGTGGCGAAAACAATCGTGACACCTGCCGAAAAAGTCTCATCGTTAGGATTATCGGGCGTAACACCAATAAAATTAAACTTAATTAAATCAGTCTCCCGCGTGACAAGCCCATCCGCCCCTAACCCATAAGCATTAAAGTCTGTAAGGCTCGTAATCGGCGATGCTGTATCCACATCAATAAGAATCAACTGGTCTTCGCCCCGCTTAAAGTTTGTAATGGTGTCCTCGCCATCCGTCGCCGTGGGGGTCGCACCGCTTTCCCACCGATAAACAATTCTATCAGCACCGCCGACCGTCCCCAAAGTAATGCTATCGTCACCAAACCCACCAACGATAATATCGCCATGCGCCGTGCCAATAATCGTATCAGCCCCCGCACCGCCCTGAATAAGCAGTCCAGTCGGCGCATCATGCACATCCAAAATATCAGCCGCGCTACCATCGCCAACCCGAATGCTGGTCGGCACACCAACAGAAGCCGTCTCGCCCACCTCATCAGTCAAGGTCACCGTCAGGCCAATGCTGTCTTGCAGCCCGCTATCGTCGGTCACCGTGGCCGTAACCTTAAACACTTTGTTGCCCGCCGCGCTATCAAGCGTCTCATAATCAGGCGCATCAACCCATGTAACCGCACCCGTCGTGCTATCAATGGCAAACAAGGCAGCATCCGCCCCATCCGTCAGCGACCATGTGAAGCTATCACCATCAGCATCGCTCGCCGCAAGCGTCGTCACCACTTGCTGGTTCTCAGCCGACTCAACCTCAAGCCTCGCCTGACGCTGCCCAAAAATCGCAATTTCTTCAAGGTTCTGACGGTCGCCACTAAAAACAATCCGAACTTCATCAAATACCAAATCAGCGGCGGGCGTCACCAGAATGATTCTGTTCGCACCCTGATTGGTATGATCCAAAACCGTCGGCGTGCCAACAGCGACACCATCAAGCCAAAACTCTAATACTGAATCATCAATACGATCCTCATCACCACCATCCCTGTTATAAAGCAAAACAGAGCCTTGCGTATAATCGTCGTTTTCAAAACGGAAGGACAGGAATTTACCATCCGCATCAAGCGGGTGATAACCCTCGAGCATTGACCCGCTCCACTGAGCAGACGTGAGACCCGCCACCCCATCCGTCAGATTTGCAAGATGATGCTGCTGTCTGGCTTCCGTCGCCCTATCGACATTATTCGGCGTGTATTCTGTCACATCGGTCGTAATGATTGCCATTGGGGCGAGATTTATCGCCGTCGTATCTGGCACAGCAGCGGCAAGAGAACGGTCAATGACCGGCGTTGTGATGGCTGGCGCATCCGTCAATATAACCGTCAGGTCAACGGCATCTTGAAGCCCGTCATCATCGGTCACTGTGGCGGTAAGCTCGAACATTTTGTTGCCCGCCTGACTGTTGAGTGTTTCATAATCAGGCACCGCCACCCAAGTCACAACGCCCCCATCAGAGATTTCAAACAGTGCCTCATCTGCCCCGCTTAAGCTCCACCTAAGGTTCGTCTCAGATGTTGTATCATCAGTCGCTGTGAGCGTCGTCACCGCTTGTTGGTTTTCAGCTGACTCAAACACAAGGCTTATTGGACGACCGAGGATTTCAATTTCTTCAAGATTCTGACGGTCGCCACTAAAGGTAATCCGAACTTCATCAAACACCAAATCAGCGGCCGGCGTGACCGTGATGATTCTGTCTGAATCCTGAGTTGAACTTTGCAAAGTCGCTGTGCCAACAACGACGCCATCAAGCCGAAATTCTAATATTGAATTATCAATACGAATAGTCTCGCTAGCACCATCCCTATTATGAAGACGGACGCTGCCTTGCACATAGCTGCTATCAAGAGCAAAAGACAGGAATTTACCATCCGCATCAAGCGGGTGATACCCGTCAAGCAGTGGCCCACTCCAATCTATGTCATCCGTTACCCCATCCGTTAGATTTGCAATATGATGCTGCTGTCTGGCTTCCGTCGCCCTATCGGCATTGTTAGGGGTGTATTCTGTCACATCGGTCGTAATGCTCGCCAATGGTGCGACATTTGTCGGCACTGTGTCTGGCACAGCCGTGACACCAGAGGTATCAATGCTCGGAGCGGTCTCAACCACATCCGTTAATGTCACCGCCAGAGCAATCGTGTCTTGCAGTCCAGCACCATCCGTCACTGTGGCGGTAAGCGCGAACACTTTGTCGCCGTCAGCACTGTTGAGGGTCTCATAATTAGGCGCAGTGGCCCACATTATCACACCCCCATCAGAGATTTCAAACAGCGCCTCGTCAGCACCGCTTAAGCCCCACGTCAAACCATTAGGCGTGACATCTGTCACATCAAGCGTGGTCACCGTCTCGATATTCTCAGCCAAACTAATTTCAAGCGCATCGTCGCCTTGGGTGATGCTTGGGGCTGTGTTCACAATGAATTCCATCAAGGTAACCGCCACAGATATGGAATCTTGAAGTCCATTCGTATCTGTCACTGTGGCGGTGAACTCGAACACTTTGTCACCGTCATCACTATTGAGGGTGTCATAATCTGGCAGTGCTACCCACGTAACCGCGCCCGTTTCACTATCGATGGCAAACAACGCCGCGTCGGCACCGCTTAAGCCCCACGTCAAGCGCCCCACACCCGTGGCTGAAAGCGTGGTGACCGCTTGTTCATTCTCAACTGACTCAACCTCAAAAGTGTCAACGTCAATAATAATCCGCTGCCCTGTCGCCACATCACCATTATAGAGAAAGCCAGAAAAAGTAAGAAAATAATACCCAAGCCCATAGAATGTACCATCTGGCGGCAGATTACCTGAGCCTATCTGCCACGTCCCATCATCTGCTTGTTCAAGCCAGATACGCGCAACGCTCGTGCCCGTCATTGTTACAGCGTGCGTGCCAGACGGAATATCGACAACCCTGCCATCAGGCAAGTAAGCCACCGCACCCTCGCTTATGGTGGCCTCTCGCGTACCAGTCGCGGTTATCGTCGCCGTATGATGGAAAATACCATTATTTTCATTGCGACCATTGACCTCGACATTCGTGTGGCCTGTGAAGTCCTCAAGAATCGTCAGACTTCCCGTAATAAGCGGTGCGGCCGCGACCGGCGCGAGACCCAAATCGCGCCCATCGGCAAGCTCTACGGTCTGAAACGCATTCGGGTCAATGGCGGCAAAACTACCAGCTGTTCCAAGCAGTTGCGGCAATTTAGAGAAATCATATAGCGGGCGCGTTGCTTCGCTATCGATATCGTCCGTCAGATAAATGCGCGTGTTGCTAGCCGTGTTGACGTTATTTCCTAAAGAATGCAAAAAGGCGCGCGTCCCACCAAAATTTGCAAATTCGTCCACGAGTTGGCTATTAACGACATAGTCAAGTGGTTCGGCAAAATCGATTCTCAGGCTTGTTCCCGCTGGCGTACCAAGCTGCGTACCCATGTCATCGGCGGCAGAGTTGAAGTCAATGAAAAGCCCATTTATTTGCGTTTCGTTACCATTATCAAAGATAAGCCGTACGCCCGAGATAACATCGGAGGGTGTCGCTGGAAAACCATTTTGCGTATGACCGTTTGGCGAAATATCAGCTAAAAATTCCGCAAAATCGATAAGCTCACCTGTCGTATCGACGAAAAGAAGCTTGTCGATACCACGCTGAAAGTTCGTGACAACATCGCCACCATCGACCGCACGCCAGCCGCCCGACGCGCTGCTGTCAAAGCGATAGATAACCGTATCAGCACCCGCACCGAGCGCGATGGTATCATCCCCATAGCCACCGACGATAACATCACCATACACACTGCCAGAGATGATATCAGCGCGTGCGCCGCCATCGATAAACCGAGGCCCCGTTGAACTGCTTGCATATAGCGTGTCCGCTGCGGCACCGCCATTATCCGCCCGAAGCAGCGTATAAGTGTCGGCGCGATCAATCACCGTCGGCGGCGTTAGGGTAATGCTGAGGTCAATCGTATCTGTTGTGCCGACATCATCGGTGACTGTGGCTGTCAGGCTGAACACTTTGGTTTCAGCGACGCTTAATGTCGTCTCGAAATCAGGTGCGGTTGCCCACGTAATCACCCCCGTCATGGGGTCGATGACAAATGACGCGATGTCCGCCCCACCCGTCAAGCTCCAGCTAAGTGTACTTGACGCATCCGCATCCATCGCGACAAGTGTCGTGACGGCTTGGTTGTTTTCAGCTGCCTCAATCTCAAGAAGCGCGTCGCCTTGGCCAATAATCGGCGCATCATTCTCATCGGTCAATGTAACCGTCACAGCGACGGTATCTTGAAGCCCTGCCGCATCTGTAACGATAGCCGTCAGGCTGAACACATTGCTGTTTGCCGCGCTCACCGTCGTCTCGAAATCAGGCGTGGCGACCCACGTAATCGCGCCCGTTTCACTATTAATGGCAAATAAGGCAGCGTCACCGCTATTTTCCAGTGACCATGTAAAGCTATCAGACGCATCGACATCCATCGCCGCAAGCGTGGCCACCGTGCGTTGGTTCTCAGCTGAGTTAGCCGTGCCACCAGAAGTGTCAATCATCGGCGCTTCGTTGACATCGGTGAGCGTAATGGTGAGGTCAATCGTGTCGTGAAGTTCGCCGTCATCGGTCGCTGTGACCGTCAGGCTGAATACTTTGCTGTTTGCTGCGCTCACCGTCGCCTCGAAATCAGGCGTTTCATTCCACGAAATCACACCGTCACTGGCGATGGTAAACAAACCCTCATCCGCACCGCTTAAGCCCCAAGTTATACCATTAGGCGTGACATCTATGGCCGCCAGCGAAGTCACCGCCGCGAGCTCGTTCTCAGCTACCGCAAGCGCAAGCGTCGGCGTCTCGATGGCAAGCCGCGCATCCGTAACGGATTGCCCCGCCGCGACAAAATTACCCGCCAGAGTCTCGTAATACCCAAGCGCATAGAATGTGCCAGATGTCGGCCTATCACCCGACCCCAACTGCCACGTCCCATCGTCATCTTCAAGCCAGAGAAAGGACACGAAACTCGCGGGCGGCGTCGTCAGCGTATACATCCCCGCCGGAATCTCGACGACGCTCGCATCAGGTAAATAAGCTTGCGCGCCCGCGCTCACTTCCACGATAGGGCCCGTGCCACTCTGGGTAATCGTCCCCGTATAATGGAAAACGCCATCATTGCCATTGGCACCATTGACATTGGCATTCGTGCGCCCCGTAAAAGGCTCGATGATGGTCGCGATGCTCGGGGCGGTGTTCTCAATTATATTGGTCAATCTCACGGTGAGATTAATCGTGTCTTGCAGCCCGCCGCCATCTGTCGCTGTGGCGGTCAGGCTGAAGTCTTTGTTGCTTGCTGCACTCGTGAAGGTTTCATAATCGGGAGTAATCGTCCATCTAATCGCCCCCGTCGCGCTGTTGATCGCAAATAGCCACGCATCTGCACCATCCAAGCTCCACGTCAGACCATTCGGCGTGGTATCCGTCGCTGTAAGCGTCGTCACCGCATTCTGTTCCTCGGCTGACTCAACCACAAAGCCATCAGCTTGCGTAATGCTCGGATTGGTCTCAAACACATCCGTCAGCGTGACGATAAGGTTGATATTATCCGCTGCGCCATCATCATCTGTCACCGTGGCCGTCAGGCTGAACGTTTTATTGCCAGCATTACGACTATTGAGAGTTTCATAATCAGGCGCTTCATTCCACGTTATCGCCCCCGTCGTGCTATCAATAGAAAATGAGCCCATGTCCGCACCGCCAGTCAAGCTCCAGTTAAGACCATTCGGCGTATCATCCGTCGCTGACAGTGTCGTCACTGTACGTTGGTTTTCAGCCGAATTAACCGCAAGAATCTCACCTTCGCCAATAATCGGCGCTGTGTTTTCTGGCTCAGGAAGTGGGAAAGGAATGGTGTAGTTTGCAGCCAAGGCACTGGTGGCGTTGCTGCCTTCTGCCCTAATCTCCCCCTTGAACTCATCATAGGTCGCAATAACGTCATCATCACCAAGCTGGAATACAAACTTACCAACAGGGTTGATAATCGTAACCACAGCACCCGTCGAAAGCGTCAAAGCAACACGGGAGATTACCGTAACAAAACCATCAGCACTTTCCTCATCATAATCCGTTATCGTTACACCGACATCAAACTTGATAAGGTTCGTTCCAACTGTATCGGTTATCTCAACATTCCCATACTGGAAACGGCTAATCACATAGAAATCATCGCCAGCACTACCATTTTGGCTAAAGCTAAAAGTAGAAGCCGAACTGAATACGTCTACATTCGCAGACCCAAAAGAAGGAGAAAATTGAGTTGGCAAACTATTACCAGAAATGTCTGGAACATCTGTAGGTGTCATTACTTCAATATCTGTGGCCAAAGCACTCGCGCCACCACTACCAGAAGCACCACCTGCGCCACCAGTCACCTCAAACGCCGTCTTGAACTCATCATAGGTCGTAATAATCGGGTCATCACCAAGCTGGAATACAAACTTACCAACAGGGTTGATAACCCTAATCACAGCTCCCGTTGAGAGCGTCAAATCAACACGGGAGATTACTCTGATGAAACCATCAGCACTTTCTTCATCATAATCTGTTATCGTTACACCGACATCAAACTTGACAAGGTTCGTTCCAACTGTATCGGTTATCTCAACATTCCCATACTGGAAACGGCTAATTACATAGGAATCATTGCCAGCACTACCATTCGCTACAACTTCATGCGCCGTACCAAGACCTATGATATTTGCATCAGCATCACCTGTAAGAAATTCGTTACCATAAGCCTCTGTGTCAGCGTCGTTGTCACTGAGCGTGACGGCTTGCGTATCAAGCAAGTTGTTGCCAACATCGTAAATGCGCAGTTCAAAGTCTTTTGAGATTTCTCGTCTCGTATCATCGGTTGGCATGAAGCTGACGGTTTGGGCGGTAATCGCTCCAGACGCAAAGCTAAGCATTCCTGTCAGAGATGGAAAATCGGAACTCACAATTGGCAACGCCCCTTTCGGGACAATCTGCCAGCGAATCGTCATTGAGCCTGATACCGCCGCAGTCGGCGTGACATCAAAGCTATAAAGCTCGCCTTCAGTGGCGGTCATAGGAGCAGCAAGTATAAAATCGGTCATTTTTTATTCCGTTTTTATACTGTCATACTCCTTAATTGTTACGATTTGGTTAACGCGCTTACTTTTCGCTTATAGCATATCTAATATAGCAACAAATGCGTCATAATCCACCGCTGCATCATCACCAAGCTGAAACCTAAAATTCTCTTCTGGTGCTAGGATTGTGACAGTCGAAGTTATATCGGCGCTCGTCCCTGCATCTGTCCCTGTGACTAACTCGAGGGTCAAGCTAGCAGCAACGCCACTGCCTGGAACCTCTGGCGTGCTACTGCCTGGAATCGCTGGCGTGCTATAGCTAGCGATATCAACCCCGTTAGCCAAATGTATCAGATTAAAACCATTCCCTGCAACAAAGGCATCGGTAATAGTGACATCTTGGGCTAGCCCTGTTTCGATGCGATAGATATCGTTGCCACTGAGGCCGCTCACCCTATCTTCACCCGTTGTTAAGTCAACATCAAGTGTGCTGCCAAGGCGCAGTTCATTATCGCCCGCAAAGCGCTCAGCATCCGTGCCAGAAATTGGGGCAGCGGTATCATCGCTATCTTGATAGCGTTGGAAGAAGTCGTCCGTCGCATCCCATTGGAAATAATACTGCCCCGTCGCGGGCGGGGTACCAGGGTCAGGCGGGTCTACAGGGTCAACAGCCGCAACAACAGCTTCGCTCACAGGGTCATGTGTCGTCATGCCACCGTTAATATCTTCCGATGTCACAACAACGCTATACGTACCAGCACCTAATAAGTTCGTCGCCTGTGTACGTTCCGTTCCAGCATCAACAGCACCAGTGCCATCATTAAAGCTCCACTGATACGTGAGAATTAGGCTGTCACCAACACCATTATCAGCATCAGTTAAATTGGTGACAGCCATCAGCACTTCGCCAACATTCGCATCACTGTTACTATCAGTCTGAGCAATACTAATCGTCACAGAGCCCATAGCTCTAGTGTCAACAAACACAGGCATAACGTTGACGTAAGCAGAAGTAATCGTGCTTGTCTGGTCCAAACCATCCCGAGTGCTCACAACAACGCGATAGTGACCTTCACCAGTCGCCGTAAGTGCCTGATTAGTGCCACCTGTTGTAACATCAACAAAAGTATTATCCCGCGCAGTATCAACCTGCCACTGAAAACCAGTAACAACTGGACTGCCATCAGCATCAACCAAGGCAGTAACAGCGACACTCAACTCTTCACCAACATTCGCATCATTGTTACCATCAGTCTGAGCAATACTAATCGTCAAAGTAGCCATAGCTTCAGTGTCAACAAAGTTAACTGGAACAACAACTTGGCGCGCAGTAAACTCCGTCATGCCACCGTTAATATCTTCCGATATCACAACAACGCTATATGTACCAACAGCATCCGTCGTTATCATGGCATCGGTTTCACCCGAAAGCAGATTTTCGTCCAAACTCCACTGATACGTGAAGTCTAAATCTTCACCGCCAGTATTATCAGCATCACTCACACCAGTCGTAATAACCGTAAGCACTTCGCCAACATTCGCATAACCTGAATTATCAGTGTCATCAATCCTAATCGTCACAGAACCCATCGCTCGATTGTCAGGGGTGCTACCATCGGCGAACGGAACAATAAAGGGATTAGCTTCTGACGGTGTGGTTGGATCAGTTGCGTCGGTGGGTCTAAGGTCCTCCCTGAAGTCCAAATATCCCTTAGCTTCACCATTACCAATTTGGAAAAGATACCTTAAAACCGCCGGGGTCTCACCACTAGCAGGAACAACAATAGTCGTAGGGGAGGCAATGGTCACCGTGCCGCCTGTCGAGAGAGTGTACGTGACGCTATTATAAGTAATCACCTCACTGGCATCTGTAATAATAAAATTATCAAGCAAATCTTGTATCGTCGGACGACCAGACCCAAACGCATCTTGCAAAGTCGGGTCATCCCTTACGTCAGTTGAGTCTTCGACAACCGAGACGATTCGAACTCCATCATCAAATCGTATCGTATTCGTACCAAAGCCATCGCCAATCGTCATCGCCCCAGATAAGTATCTCGAAACCACAAAATAATCATTTCCTCTGAAGCCATCGGCTTGGGTTTGAAATTCACCGCTCAGTGGTAATATATCATCCAGTGCCTCACCTGAAAGATTTGTCAAACTTCTTGCTGGCGGCATGTTGTCAGGATGGTCTGGAACAGCACCATAGCTATCAATCACAAAAGGATTAGCGTCTGTCGGGTCTATCAAATCGCCGTCAGGGTTGTCTGGGTCAACGACTTGAAAGTCTTCCCTGAAGTCCAAATAACCCTTAGCCTCGCCATTACCAATTTGAAAAAGATATCTTAAAACCGCAGGGGTCTCACCAGCCGCAGGGGTAACAATAGTCGCAGGAGCATCAATGGTCACCGTGCCACCTGTCGAGAGAGTGTATGTGACGCTATTATAAGTAATCACCTCACTGGCATCCGAAATAATAAAATTATCAAGCAAATCTTGTATCGTCGGGCGACCAGTGCCAAACGCATCTTGCAAAGTCGGGTCATCTCTTACGTCAGTTGAGTCTTCGCTAATATTGATAATTTCAACACCCGCATCGAACCGAATCGTATTCGTACCAAACCCATCGCCAATCGTCGCATCGCCATATTGAAACCTTGAAACGACGAATAAATCATCCTCACGAAAACCATCTGCGGTAACTGTTTGAAACCCACCAAATTCAAGAATATTATTGTTACCATCCCCCGACAGATTATCGCGCCTGCCAACAAAGCCCTCGTCAAGGTCATCATCCACCAATGTAGCGGCAATATCAGAGCCGATGAGTTCGTCATCCGCACCAGAGTTAACTTTATAGACACGAACAGCAAAATCTTTGGTCGGCCCCCCGCGCGTGTTGTCCAGCGAAGCTACCGAGATGTCGAACTGAGTCTCACTGCCTGTGCTCGTAAAGGTCGCAGTGCCTGTGCGCGACATGAAGTCGCCGTCTGCCCCAAAAGTGACCGGCAATAACCCTTGCGGTATGATTTCCCATCTATATTCAGTCGTCCCCGCTGGGATGGCAGTCGGCGACGTTAGGCGAATCTGTAGAGATTCCCCTTCCGTGATGCTATCGCTGATAAGGCTGAAATCATCAAACATTAAGTTATTCGCTCCCGAAGCCGCTTTGTATGGCGGTGGCTGTCATAAGGGCTGAAAGGGTAAATGTCATTTTTATTCCGTTTTTATTGTTACTTTAGAAGCACGGATGAGGACACCCCCACCCGTGCTGTCGTTAAGATGCTACAAGATATCAAAGCCAACAGTAGGCGTGTCAATAAAATTCTCATACTCCACGAGGAACTCAGGAGCGGCACTAGGGTTACTAGAGTCATAAGCGGGGTTAAGGACTGCTTGTGTATCCGCTGAACTAGTTGCAAACCCAATCGCCTCGAAATCATCAGTGCTACCGAACAAGCTCGTCAATCTTTCGTAAGAACCCAGACCTGTGAGCTCGTGAGTGGTACCCTGTAAATTGACGACTGAACCAATGCCACCAGGGTCTGGATTAACACCAAATATAGTTGCCACGTCTGTAAGAGTTAGACGTTCGGAAAAATTAATCCTGAAGCTAGAACCAGCATCAATAGAGTCATCGCGTCCATCTACTGTCCCTGAGTCATAAAACTCGATTAAAATTCCGCCCCAAGTTGTAGTCCCCGTATTAAAGTCTGTGAGCGCAAACTGCCCTCGGTCATCACCCGCACCAGCATTTACCACATTATCAGCGCCTTTAAAATAGCGGAGGAAGCCTGCAAGGTCTGTGACAGCCGATGCTAACCGCATCTCACCTGGATTATCGGGATCCGCTTCCATTGTATCGTCCAAATCAACAAAAACAAGCCTGTCTACGCCACGCTCAAAGCCAGTAATCGTATCACCACCATCAATGGCCTCAGAGTTAGTAGAAGCACTCTCCCACCGATAAACAATGCTATCCGCACCACCATTAGCAGCATTAGAATTAGCGGAACTTAAGGTGATGATATCCGCACCATACCCACCTGTGATAATATCGCCATATCCACTCGACGTAATCCTATCAGTACCACCACCCCCTTGAATAAGCTGACTCGCACTTAAGCTAGCTCCATTCAACATGTCGGGGCTGTTCGTACCTGCAAGCGTAGCCGCCGTAGGAACATCAGCGAGGGCAAAGAAGGCGGGCGTTCCCGCAGTCGCGACGGTCTCGGGGTCGGACCTAATCACAGTTGTTTGGCCGTGAATATCGGTCGTCGTCACCGCAACTCTATAGTTACCTGCCGCCATCGTCTCGAGTGAAGCATTGGTTCCACCAGAAACATTTTCATAAGTATTATCCTGCTCAGCATCAAACTCCCACTGATACGTGAAAGTCAAAGCTTGACCGCCAGTATTATCGTCATCCATCAAGCCAGTAGTGTCGACTGTTAGTGTATCGCCCACATTTATATCATCACCCGTAGGATCAGCGTCGTTTGTGCGGCTAATCGTCGGCGTACCCTCTGCTTCCATGTCAGCAACAAATGCAAGTGCACCAGATAGGAGTCCTGCGCTTGCGAGTAGCGTAAAGCCACCTGCTGTATAGCCTACACGTACGGCAATATCTCTACCTTCTAAGTTGGCGCTGGTAGCCAAGGCGGAAGTCAACACTAATGTAGAACTCGTTTGGCCACCAATGTTATTCTCAGCACCACCCGAAGTGATTGATACCCATTGATAGGTCAAGCTAGTAGCCGTGCCATCATCGTCATCAATTGTTGATGCTGCGGGAGCCGTCAATGTCCGACCCTCACGAATTTGACCGTCACCACTTACCGTAATCGCGCCAATATTCGTTGTATCATCGTCAGGGACTTCATCCACATTGGTCAGCGTAATGGTGACGATAATCTCATCCGTGAGAACGTCTGGGTCATTAGCATTACTACGATCTCTAGCTGTCGCCGTAACTGTGAACACATTGTTGCCGTTAGAACTCATAGGCCCTTCAAAATCAGGCTCGGCGTTCCATCTAATCCGACCACCACTATCGATATTAAAGAGGTTATTATCACCAACACCACTTTCCAGTGACCATGTAATCGCATCACTTTCAGGATCCGTCGCCGCAAGCGTGGTCACAATCTGCGTGGCTGCTTGTCTCTCAGCGTAATTATTAACCGTAAGGGCCGCACCTTGGGTAATCTCAGGCGCTTCGTTTACATTTTGCAGTGCAACGGTGATGGCGACATCGACCATAAACTCGCCATCGGTTACTGTCGCCGTCAGGTCGAACATTCTATCATTATCATTACCGTAGCTACTAGCGTCTTCATAATTAGGCGCATTTCTCCACGTAATCGCACCCGATGATGAGTCGATTTGGAACAGACCAGAAGCGTCAGCCAGTGACCATGTAAGAGTATCAGTAGGCGCATCCCTCGCCGTAAGCGTGGTCACCGCGGTTTGCTCCTCATTTGAATTAGCGGTACGCGCAGCCGTTCCTCCTACAATAGTGGGTGCTGTGTTCAATACTGGTGGTGCTGTGAGGGTTTCTGGGATAGCGTCGAAATTACCCGCACCAAATAAACCACCTAGCCCAGCATATGCTGCATCCGAGAGTACGCCACCTGACGTCCCAAACAGGGCGATATCAGACGGTTGGCCACCAAGTGCTTGACGAAGAGTAACGACACCCAAACTAGCTGCAAAATTAATGGTGAAAGCAGCCCCTACCAATGGTGCGGAGCCGTCTGGTCCATCGCCGCGCTCGGGATTACCAAAGCGAAATATAATGCCTGTCCAAGCATTACCGCCACCAATAAAATTGGCAGTATACTCATCATTTTGTCCGGCCAAGATAAACCCAGCAAGGTCTAAAGGCGTATTGGTATCTGTGTCCACAAAAACGAGCCTATCAGTGCCAACGGTAAAGCTATTAACCGTGTCACCACCATCAGTGCCCGTTGTATCCCCGTCAGGCGTACTTGAGAATCGATACACAATAGTCTCTGTGCCGCTGCCCAAGTTTATCATGTCATTACCATAACCACCGATGACAATATCATCGCCGCCACCCGTTGTGATGGTGTCATCCAAATGACCAGCGCGAATAACCTCATCGGCGGTCGTTCCCGTAACCGCCGTATCGGCGGCATCAGTACCGTCAACATTTGTACGGCCATCAATGGTGATGGTTATCGCTTCCGTGACAGTGACCCTATCCGCAGCGGAGGCACTAACCATAATCGTATCGGTGCGTGTGCTACCCGTGTTTAGAGTTCCAAAGTCGCTGTGCTCGCTATTCAGCAGATAAGACCACGCACCCGTCGAGCTGTCGATGAGTAACGTGCCGTAAGTTCCTGCGCTAGCAACTGCATAAGTTATTTCGTTTCCTGCCCCTGACGCTTCACCTGTCGCAGCAAACAAGCCCGTAACCAGGCTTGGGTCGCCTTCGACCGCAGTGCCCATCACATCGTAATTTGTCGCACTTGTGTCGACCGTCAGCGACGGAAGTGTCACAGCACTGGTCGCAACAGACTCGAGTGACTCCGTGGCACCACCAAAGCTGGTAAAGGTGGCGGTAACAATCAAACGTTGCCCTTCATCAGCAGCTACAAGTGTGTAGCTATCGCCTTCAAACGATAAGTCCGAGCGACCAACACGTGACCAAGTATACGTAATCGCAGGCAGACCACCAGAGTGGTCTTCGTCTGCGATATCCCCCATCGTTGCCGTTAGCGTTTGTCCAACTTGTGCGGTGCCAGTAATAACCGGCGCACCTGTAGCAGGGTCATTCGCATCGTCCACAGTGATGGTAACAACATTCGTCGTCACGACACCACTGCTATCCCCGACAGTGATAGTAAGCGTTTCCGTGTCGCTAGCTTCATGGTCTAGTTCCACCCCAGACCGCAGAAAAACCTGATACACATTGGACGTTCCATCACGCGCAATCCGGAAATTAGGATTGCTCAAGTGAATACCAGTCGTCCCAGACGTAGGCGCATTAGATAGAATAGTCATTTCAGCTGTTGAAAGTGGATTATTATCATCCCGAATCGTCACTTCATAAACGAGCGGACCACTCCCATCGTTTTCAGTGACTGACCCCGCGCCGAGCGTATAGCTGCCCGCCGCTGTAAATTGAGCGCCCTCATTATCGCCCGTATGATCTGTAACTTCAATCCTGACGGTTTGGACGACACTATCAGACCCATCCGACGCGCGTATGACGACATCATAAAATGGGCCATCAGCTGGCGCAGTGTTTTCATCATAATCAACGTCGTTGCGCAAGAACAACCGACCGTCATCGGTAACGATGTCGAAGAGATTCTGACTTGTGACGTCGTTACTATCACTGACACGGGTAACACTAACAATCGAATAGGTAACTGGGTCGCTATCGGCATCCGTTGCCACCGCAGTATAAATCAAGTTCGCGCTGCTAGCGCTGCTTGAAGCAACAGTATTTTCCGCAACAGTTGCACTCGTGCCTGATGTGAAAACAGGCCCTGCATTTGTGCCGACGAGTGTAATGGTCAAGGTTGCTGTGTCTGTAGTGATGCCATCGCTGATTGTATAGGTGAAGGTATCCACGACCTCCTGACCTGTCGACAAACTGCCGCCATCACCCGCGTCATAAGTATAGGTACCATCGCTGTTTATGTTCAGCATACCATACGTACCCTGCAGATTTGTGCCGACAGTCCCTGTCGTGCCGCTTGTCCCGACCCTAATGCCTGTCACGGTAGGGCTGCCATCAACATCACTATCGTTATTAAGAACACCATTGCTGCCCGTGGCCGTCAGAGTTGTCTCGACATCGACGCGAGCCGTATCCGCAACCGCAACAGGGGCATCATTCACGCCCGTAACTGTGATAGTTAAAGTTTGTGTTACTTGGGCGTTTTGACTATCAGTGACTCTATAGTTGAAGACCTCAGTAGCTGTAACACCCTGCGCCAAGCGGTCTGCATTATCTGCGACATAGCTGTAGCTACCATCTCTCGATATGGTTAGCGTACCATAATCACCAGTCACATTTTGATTATTGCCGTTCGTCGGGATATTCACGTTACTCCCGCTACCCAGACGCACATGAGTCACGCCATGGCTGTCAGGGAATCCAGAAACGTCATCGACATCGTCAAAGATAAGCGAACCAGTCACCGCTGCACCGCCTTCTGTAGCACTCGCTGTTGCAGCACTGGCAGTCGGCGCATCATTCACACCCGTAACCGTAAACGTTATGGTTGCTGTATCTGTGGTAAAGCCATCAGTGACTCTATAGGTGAAAGTATCAGTTACCTGACGACCTTGCCGCAAGCTCTCTGCATTATTTGCAGCATACGTATATGAACCATTGCTCTGTATGGTTAAAGTACCATACGTACCAGCCACACCCGAGCCGCCGATAGCCCCGCTTGGGTTGCCCAGTCCAGCCGTGACCCCATTCACAGTAAGGGAAGCACTCGCATCAACATCGGTTACAGGGCTGTTATTAGCGGTAGTAATAACATCGCCACTCGACGTGCCACCCTCATTGAGACTCCCTGTCACAGCAGTTGCGACAGGAGCATCATTTGTGCCTGTAACGGTGATAGTGAGCGTTTGCACATCGCTCGGGATGCCATCGGAATCTGTGATGCGAACATCAAATGTATCCGTTTCTGTGTCATCCTGGTCGAGAGCTTGTGTGGCGGTAAGGCTGTTATCAAGCACATAACGCCACGAGCCGTCTGCGCCGAGATGAAGTGTACCATATGTACCTGTTATCTGTCTGCCACCGCTTGCGCCAGTACCCTGCCCTGATGCATAAGACCCGCTCGACCCCGCGCGCGCCTCGATACCTATGTCAGGTGAACCAGCAAAGTCATTATTGACATCATCGCCATCTTGGTCGTTGAATCTGATGTTACCGCTTGCAGTAGGCGTTCCTCCGACGGCATTATTCACACCGCCGGCCTCGATAACGCTTCCCGTTGTCGTGCCTGTCAAGACGGGTTTGTCTTCCGTACCCGTAATGGTGATGGTGATTTGCTCGACACTACTGTGCAAGCCGCCATCATCTGATATACGCACCCAGACACTGTCTGTCCTCATATCGCCAGCACCCAAAGAGGCCACGTTCGCATCGATAAGCTCATATTCCCAAGTCACCGTACCATCCGTAGCGCGGTCGAAAGTGAAGGTGCCAAATACGCCCGAACCATTACTGGTCGCCTCACCACCAACAAGAACACGAACGACGCTCGCCCCAAAAGTGGCAGCACGGCTAACGGTGACAATCAGATTTGTCATCGTGTCGCCGCCATCCACATCATCAAATGAGAGAGAGCCATTAGCTGCTAAATCGGCAGTCGTTTCGGGGTTGGTGCCATCGCCAGATTCCCTGACGGCTAAATCGTTTGCGACAATCGTGAGGGTTGGCGCATCATTCGCGCCCTCAATCGTAACCCGATAGGTAATGATATTACTGCGTCCCGCAGAAGCGAGTCCGTCGCGATACTGAACTTCGAATATCTCAACCAATGTGTCGCCGACATCCAAAGCCTCAACCTCGGTATGAGCGTCATTAACGCGGTACTGCCATTGATTTCCACTCGCGTTGTGACGCCCAAAAGTGCCGTATTGCCCTGATACAAAAGCCCCCCCCCACTGAGGTGCCCAATTACTAGAAAGAGCGGACGCAGCGTCGCCATCCTCGTTTTCGGAACCAGCATGCCGCGCGTGATATACGCGTAGATGGTCTCCAGTATAGGCATCATAATCTCGGTTGAGAGTAAAGCGACCACGTGCGTCATGCCCCGCAACGTTATTGAGCGTGCCGCCTTCTTCGCCTGCGGCCAAGTCTTCCTGATCCTGCGGGTTGGGATTCGAACCAGACGGGTTCGTATAACCGTCACTAATGCCGAGAATTTGGTCTGTCTGACCTTGAACATTAATGCGGACTTCAGCCGTATCGGTTGCGCCTTCTTCATCGGTAATGCGGATGGTGAAAACATCCACTTCGGTGTCGCTAGGCCTAAGTTCGCGTGTATCAACATCGTCATTATCAAGACGGTAAACCCATTCGCCCGTGAATCGATTGACTTCCAACCAACCATACGTGCCTTTGAATGTGTAAACGACATCCGCTTGCGTATCCGCATCATAATCGCGCGGATTGGTGTTTTCCAAACTAGCAGAATCAACCAAATCAACAGCACTATTACGCGTTGATGTATCACTCCCACTGCCCAAAAGCTCAAAAGTATGTACGTCCGCAGCAGAGAATGGCTGCCCATCCGAGCCGACGCGGTCAATATCGCGCGCGTCTAATACACCAGATATAACCGGAATACCCGCAATATCATTGCTATCTTCGTCTACATGCGGTTCGACAGCAGGGTCGGCTGGGTCTAAATCCGTCAGCGTGTAATCAGCATCGCCTTGATTGTTTCTGTCTATCGTGAATGTCGCCGACGCATCTGCGCGGAAGCCACTTTCTATGACAGTACCAGTATTCGCAACGGTCGTGCTGCTATCACCAGCCTCGCCCGTGCCAGAAACAAGCGCGGTTGGCGCATCATTTGTACCCGTCACCGTGATATCAAGCACGATGACGTTCGATTCCGCGCCATACTCATCTTGCAGACTAATACGGAAACTTTCGACTGGCGTTTCGCCCGCCGCGATGGTTTCCGCGCGTGCTGTCAGCACATATTGCCATGTGCCATCTGTGTTGAATGTGATGTCACCATAACGACCATTATAGGTACGCGCAGAACCGCCGCTCGGCGTGCCGCCGACGGCTTCGGTTTCCGTAACAACACCCAATTCGGTCGCGCCGACGAAAATCCGTATCGTCGACGAAATATCGATGTCATTGGCACGCCAGCGACCCGATGTCATCTGTGCCGCACCTTGCGACAAATGCGAATTAGAGTAGCCAGCTAAATCGCCACTGCCCGTATTGCTCGTCGTTTCTGTTACAGGAATAGTACCCGCGACCGGCAGGTTAACCGTATCATCGTCATCCAGAACGATGTCACTATCTGCACTGACAAACAGGTGCGGGTTATCGTTTTCACCATTAATCGTGATGGTAATCACCAATGGCGCGGCTGCTGAGTTACCACCGCTCGGGTCGGCCACAGCGATGTTGAACGTTTCAGTTGTACCGATGAGCGGCACCGCCTGAATATCGTCATCATCGCGCACATAGCGCCACGTGTTATCGGCTCTGATATACAATATGCCATAGTCGCCAACGACGGGTGTTTCAAGCAGCGCGTTATAGTTGTTTGCGCTCGGGTTCACAACCAGTGTCGTCGCGGTGGGTGTTACGCCTGAGCCAAACGAAGCCCATAGACCTTGGGCAATGATTTCCTCCCCATCAGGGTCAGTAAATATCCAATCGCCATTGGCAACGCCATCTTGGTTCAGGTTTTCAAAAACGAGCCGTTCTGGGTCGACCGCGACTGGGTCATCATTCTGTCCTGTAAATTCTACGGTGAAGGTTTCCGTCGAACGGCGGAAACCATCCGCATCGGTTGAGCCAAATGGCGTGTAGCGAATTTCCAGACCAAAATTGATATTCAGCGTGTCGCCTGCGGCCAGTTCTCTGAGCGTCTGCGCCATCAAATTCGGCTCTAAGTGGACGCGCCATACGGCTAAGTCAGTGCCGTCTTGGACAACAGAAAGACCATCCACATATTCATTGCCTTCGTCATCAACGAGCACGGCGAATACATCATTATCGTGCGCGCTTGAGCCAGCATCGATTCTGAACGTGCCGACAACGCGGCTATTGCCACTATCTGTTGCAAGGTCAATCTCAACAATATCAGGCGAATCAATCGTGCCCGTTGTGGAGATATCCCAGTCAACATCGAAGCTCCGCACTGGCAAGGTGAAACTGAACTCACGCGTGATGGCGTTTTGTCCGTCAGTTGGCGGATTTACATTAGGTTGGTCGGTCACCTCGATGCGTAGGTTATATTCCTCGCCCTCGAGACGCGGCAACAACGCCGTTCCGCCCTCACCAGAGGTCGAAAGCTCATCAATGGTTTTCAGAACAAGCTCACGTCCCACAATATTGAAATAACGGTAATGCGTGGTTTCGTCTACCACCAGTTCATATGTAAAGTCGGTTTGGTCGGTTGTTTCCTCATCCGTTGTGGTCATTGTCGCCACAGCGGTGCCCGGCGTATGCAGCGGGTCGACACGGTTCGTGCCCAAGTCCAACAGAGTTGGCGCATCATTAATCGGTTTGACATCAAGCTCGACAGTTTGAGCCGCGCTTGGGCTACTCGTGGCATCTTGCACGGTATAAGTGAACGTCAGTAAACCACCCGACGGCTCATCACCGAGATGAACGATGCGCAAATTACCCGCCAGCAAATCAGTCAGCGAGAAAGTCGTTGATGTCGTGGCAGCCGCCCAGCTCGACCCTGAGTTAAATTCAAGTCGCGCTGTCGCTGCGGGTAAAGATGTAATGGCATACATCACATCCGCATCTGCCGTATCAGGGTCAAACACACCCATATCGACCGCGGTCAATGTGTATATATCGCCCTCTTCAATCGCATCTTGGCCGACCTCTCCGTCGCCGATTGGAACGCCAGTATAGTCGTGCGCGTATTCGTCTTGCGCTCTTGGCGTCGCGGGCGTGCCGATAGGAGCCGCTGTTGGTGCGTCTGTGACAGGCGTAATAACGATATTAAACCTTTGAAGCGTAGATGTACCGCTCCCGTCTTCGTCGCCATCATCGACGGTGAAGGTGAAGCTGTCGGTGGTCGTTTCTGACCCATTATGGACGTAGCTAATATCGCCATCATTGATTTGCTCTTGCGTGAAAGTCTCGCCGCTCAGAATCTCGCTGCCATCGGCGCGTTGCAACTCACCATCGGCGGCCAAATCAACAACCGTGTAAACAACGCCTTCGCGCGTATCATCGGCATCTGGTGTCTTGAGATGCGTCTCCGCAATAGCAAGTGTCGCGCCCTCATTAAGCGTGAAGGCGTTTATTTCAGACGCGCCGGGGGCATCATTGACATAGTCGTCTTCGCCTTCCAACGGCACAACCAGTTCGAACGTAACTTGCGCGCTGTTGGCATCGCCATCATTCACCACCAAGGCGAACTGCGTTGCGCGTGGGTCGCTCTCATCTTTAAAGTCGTCATCTTGCTCGAATTGCTCGCCGCCATCGTGAACGAATTTCACATTGCCTGCACGCAAGTCGCCCAAGGTGAAGGTGGTTGACGCAACATCATTGAGTTGAATCTCGCCATTTTGCAAATCACTGACGGTGAACGTCATGGTTGCGACCGCGTTGCCTTCAAAATTATCGTTCGCATCTTCATCGGCGACGACAATCATCGCTTCGGTGAGGATAACTTCGTCGCCCTCAATGACGTTGATGGCCTCGCCCACTGTGATTGTCGGCGCATCATTTATGTCGGCCAGACGGATGGTGTAGGATTCGACTGCAATCTCAATGGCAGTCGCCACGGCGGTGACACCCATGTCGGAGGCACTGCCGCTACTGTCGAAGCTCTGAACATTGACGCTTCCCGCAGCGGTGGCGACATCCGAAATATCAATAGAAACATCACCCATAACGCCTGCGCCATTTGGAATATCCAAAGTGAGACCCGTATCATCCGAGTAGCGTCCTAACACATAGAATGTGCTGCCATCGGTCGGTAAATTGCTAGCCTCAAATGCTTGCCATGTATCGTCTGTGGTCGAGTCACCATCATGGTCGCCAAATGCCACATAGATATAAGGCACGTCTAAAGTCTGACCGATGGTTATATCTCCAACATTGTATATCGTGCCAGAGCCATCATTCAGATAAATGACGAGGTCGGTTACTCTGTGGCCATGCGACCCTCTATCAATCAGGCTTGCTGTGTAATGGAAAGTACCATCTGTGTCATCGACACCATTGACGAAGGCATCCACTTGTCCCCCCGAGGCGAACGAAACCGTATGCGTGAACGAGCCTGCCTCTAGCGTTACCGTCTCACGAGACGAAATGCTGATTGTCTTGGTGTCGCCGTCCTCAAAATTGCCCGAACCCGAGCCGATGAACTGCAGCACACCGCTGCTGCTAATCTGGAACTCGTCATTATCATTTTCAGCCGTATCCGCCGTTAAAGCAAAGCCCGTCGCATCTGGATTCACACTGTCAACAGTGCCAAGGTCGACGGGCGTTGAGCTGCCATCGGCGTTTTCTTCCAACAGACCATCGCCATCGCCATTGACGAAGTTAGAGAATGACTGCACTTCAACGCCATCGACCATGCCATTGCTATTCGTGTCGGTGAAGACGAAACTTGACCCCTCAGCGATGGTCAGCGTTTGGCTGAATGTTGAGCCTGCGTCTGACACGGTGATGATAACCTCGTAGCTATCACCGATGGCCTTACGTCCGCCGACTAATGGGTTTATGCCTGTCGCATCGCGGAAGCGTAGCCCCGCTACGCCGCTGCCTGCATCATAAAGCTCGAACATTGCGCCATCTGCGCCGCCGACTGTCGGATTGAAATCTGCAAACGTAAAGTCAGCGCCAAAGCTATCAAGAGCATCTGGGTCGCGGACGGTGAGCGTGCCAACTTCTACGCTGCCCGCAACAAGCGCCGCACGGCTAATAGAAATAGCCGTTGGTATTTCATCTACGTCGGTCAGCGTGATTGTGTAATCTGCCGTGACCGTATTGGTTGCGCCGCCATCGGTAAGCGTACTGGTCGAGGTCGCGGTCACACGCGCCGTAAAGTCGCCACTGCTCGAGGATTCAAAATCGGCCTGATTTTCACCAAAACGCAGCTCGCCAGTCACCGGGTCAATGATAAATCTATCATTATCCATTTCGCCAGAAACAAGCGAATAGCGGATGGTCTCGGTTGGGTCTGCGCCATCGACATTATCCGCATCAGTTGCCACCGCGGTGAGCAGAACCGTGCCATCAGTACCGCCTTGCGTGTTTTCAGGTACAGTCGCCGTGCGCGGATTATCCGTATCTTCTGCCGCGAAAACAGGCGCTTCGTCGTTCAGATTTTCAAGATTAAATACATATGTGTATTCGCGCGTCGCAGTCCCTCTAGTAGCGACAATAACAACCGTCAAGTCATCGCCCGCTTCAAAGTCGCCCGAGTCAGAGCCTGTGTAAATCAAGTCGCCACTCGTAATCGTGAACAGCCCGTTATTATTTTCAGATGTGGTCGCCCCGAGTGTGAAAGCCATCGAGCCGTGAACATCATTCAACGCGCCAAGGTTGAGGTTCGAGCTTGACGCATCAAGCTCTTCCGCAATCGCCCGCGTGCCAGTGTACATGTCGTCGCCAACAGACAGACCCGCAACCCTGATGACAAAATCTTCCGCATAGCTCAGCGGAGCGCCATCTGTGCCGGCATCGGTCGTCGTCACCGTAATCGCATAGGTCGCACCCGGGTCTCTGACATCTGCAAAGGCACCCGTAAACAGCAACTGGCCTTGGGCATTCACCGTGAAGGAAGCCGCATCTGCGCCCGTTACCGCATATGTGAACGTGTCGCCTCGGTCGACATCCAACGTGCTGAGCGTGCCGATAAGCAAACTGCCCTCGGCCGCGTCATCGATATCGACATCAAGAATGTTGCCGCCGAGGATGATATCCAGCGGTGCTTCATTGACATTGTCGACCGTAATCACCAACTCGCGCGTGATAGCTATCTCGCCACGTGCCGACGCAGTGCTGTCGAGCGCATCTAAAGTCGACGTACTCGCCGCCGTGACGGTAATCGCAAAGCTCGTATGCGTCTCGAAGTTAATCAGCGCGTCATCACGAAGCGTGATGTCACCCTCGCTAAGGCCATTACCATCGGTTTGGGCAATCGCAAAATAAACGTTGATATTGAGTGGCGTGCCACTTGCATCGGTTGGGGCGTTGCCACTCCATGCCAAGCTATACACCACCGTATCGCCATCA
This sequence comes from Parvibaculaceae bacterium, assembly GCA_965221415.1. Taxonomy (GTDB): domain Bacteria; phylum Pseudomonadota; class Alphaproteobacteria; order RS24; family RS24; genus UBA8337. The sequence continues at coordinate 843,965 of OZ244887.1, read as the reverse complement.
GCGTCAGCCGCTGCGGCATTGGCAAGAACACCCGCATCGTTGTCAATAGAGGCTGGGTCAGTCGTGAAGCTTGTCCACTCTAGCGCCCCACCCGTTTGCGCGTCGCCATCGGCTTGCTCGACTGGGTTGCCCTGACGCGTTGGCGCAGGAATCACATCAACGCCTCGGGCGAGGAGAACATTGTCCGCAGGGTCAACGTTCGTATCAAACATCGTTGTGCCATCGCCTATAACGACCGCCGTGAACGGAGAATTCGTGATGCCATTAACCGCTGCGGCAATCTGGGCTAAAGTCGCGCCGACTCCCGGATCTCCTATGTCGATTTGAACTATGTTGGAGTCACTCGAAGAAATCCTAGAACTACCAACACCCGGGTCTGGACTAGTCAGACCAACATCGATTCGGTAAGCGTTGCCTACTGTGCCTTCCAGTACGGCAGTGAATTCTATTGTATTGTCGGGGTCGCTGCTCAGCCTAAAGACAGCGCGCGTTCCCGGAATGTCTGTCGCGTCTGGGTCTGTGCTAACCACAGCCGATTCAACCGACCCGATGACATAAAAGTCAGTGCCATCAGTTGGCAATTCGGTAACAACATCCACCACGTAATGGTCATCATTATCGCCATCGTCAACAACAATAATGATGCTCGTGTCGGTAATGTCCTCATCACTGACCGCGTCAAACGTAATGGTTCGTCCATCATCGGTGTAAATCGTACCCGCCGCGATATCAATTTCGCGAGTCGTTGCCTCCACCGTGGGACGTGCGTTAATTCGAATCTCTCTAAGATTGTGCTGACTATCATCATCATTAGCACTAAAAGTAAGGACAACCGCATCAAACACCACAGTCGTAGGGGGCGTAATCGTGATGACCTCGTCCGAATTTTGGTCGTCACGGTTCAAAGTCCCCGTGTGAACGACTTCACCATTGAGCAAAAACTCTACTGTTGAGTCATTAATACGCCGCTCAATACTGGGAACGCTCTGCCGATTGAAAACAGCGAAGCTGCCCTCCGTATAGACGCCATCCAGTGTGAACGTTATGGTTCGACCATTCGCACCTGTGCCTGTGTGGTAAGCGATACCATCCCCGTAATCACTATCACCATTAGACGAAGTGTCGTCATCAACCAGAACAGAGGTCGTGTCCGTCATCCCAGTTGTGTCTGTGCTTAACCAACTCTCAACCGTCGTGGAAAGGGTCGTTATACCTGCCGAGGCAAGTGCGATATTGGCAGAAGCAGTATCAGGGTCGACAATAAGCAGAGGGGTTGATGTAATCACGCCGCCGCTTAAAGCAAATGTGCGCGCATCGGCATCACCCGTATCGCCCGACGCATCAACATTTATAGTGCCACTAAAGCTTGTCACCTCTGGCGTGTATGGCGTGTCCGCCGGCGTGATGTCGCCCGTGCTTTCAGCAAGGCTTATCTCAATGGCTTCCGTGCCAGTGGCAAACACAGGGTCGTTATCATCAATATTATTGAGATTAACCACATAAGTATGTGTGCCATCGACAGTCTGCGTCCATTCGAGCGCACCACCCGTTTGCGACGTGCCAGTCGCCTCGGTGACAGCACCAGAGCCTGTGACTTCCGCAACAGCATCCGCGCCCGCGCGTTCCTGAACATTATCCGCCGCCGGAATGTTAGAATCGATAAGCGTATTTTCATCGCCGATAACAACAGCCTCAACGGGGGAGTTCGCGAAGCCATTAACCGCCTCGGCAATCTGCGCCAAAGTCGCGCCCTCAGCATATAATGTGACGGTCAGCAGCGCATTACCAGCACCAGAAGCCTCAACGAGTTCAACGCCGGGGCTGTTCGTCGCATCCGAATTTGCACCAACAAAAACAATGACTTGTATATTGTCGCCCGCCACGCCGCCATCATCGGCTGTGAAGCGCAATGTGCCCGTTTCGTCATTTATCGTGAAACTTGCCGCCGTCGACGCATCGCCCGTGTCTATCGCAGTATTGCCCGAACCAAGAACGCTACCCGTGATAAGCCTATCGCCATTACCGATAACTTCAACGCTCGCAATATCCGTAAATGCCGTGTGGCCTTCAAGTGCGGCGACAATATCGTCTAAAGTCGCGCCACTGCTGTGTATAACAACGGTAAATATGGGGGGCATGCCGACAATCATTCGAATAACGTTATCTCTCGACCGCCGCAGTACCCAGACTGAAGGCTAATAAGAAGTCGTATATCGTTTCCGTGCTGTGCCGACATCATTGGCCGTAACAAGCAATGTACCCGTTTCATCATTCAGCGTGAAAACCGTCTGAACCGCGTCAGCCGCTTCCGTCGTGACAGTCGTGTGCGGTTGCGCCGTGCCGAGAACATAAAAGTCATCGGTCGTCGGCAGTGTTTCAACAGCCTCCACCGTGCCATCGCTGCGCACAATGATGGTGCTTTCCACCGTAATATCAAATGTCGTTTCAGCAAACTCAATGAACGTGCCATCGTCGAGGTAAATAACCCCCTCAGCCACAGTAACCGTGCGCGAAGCAGGGATATCTTCGAGTATAGGCGTTGTCGTAATGCCACGAATTTGAAGGTCTGCAAGGTTCTGGTCGTCGCCAGAAAAAGTAATCTCGATGGCATCAAACACCAAATCAGCCGGTGGCGTAATCGTGATGAGATTGTTCACATGCGTGGAACTTTGCAACTCAAAAATAATCGGGTCGCCTTGGTCGTCAAGAACCTCAACGACTTCACCATCGAGATAAAACCGTAATATTGAGTCATTAATACGCGTCCTGTCACCGCCACCCCTGCTGTAAATAAGAACCTCGCCTTGCGTGTAATCATCATCAAGAGTGATAGTTAAGGTTTCGCCATCAGCATCGGTCGGGTGATAACCAGTAGGCGACCCCCCCGACCAAACTATGCTATCCGTTACGCCATCAATCAGATTGGCAAAATGCGTCGCCTCTCTATCGCCATTGCCAGATTGATAGGTGCTAACAGTGGTGCTGAGGTCGTCGACCGTTAATGTAATAAGTCCAACCGTCGAGGCTGCCACAGCATCCGTGTCGGTCGTCGTAAAATCGCCACCGCTAAAATGGAACGTGCGGTCATCAGTATCGGTCGTATCGCCCGACGCATCAACATCCGTCTGACCCGTAAACGAAGCCGTATGCTCAATTTGAGCCGTGTAGCGCGAAGCCACCGTAACAGTTAAAGAAGCGGGCGGCGTGCTGTCCGCATCGCCACTGCTCTCAGTGCCAATATATTGTAAAATGTTGCCATCGGCACCGGTAAGGCGGAACTGTCCGTCCGCATCATCACTCAACGTATAAGTAACCGTCGAACCCGTCGGTACGCCATCAAGCCCCAAATCACCAATCGTAATAGCTGTGCTAAGGTCTGGCCCCGACTCCACAACAGGCGCAAGCTCAACCTCGCTAATTATCAAGAAACTATCTGGTATCGCGTCCTCACCACTGACGTGTACACCATCATGTATGCGTATCCTCTGAGTGTCCTCGAGAGTCACAGTTTCGTCTACATTGCCGTCTGCGTCTAAGACTCTATACTCTAACGTATAGCGTGCAGCCATCGCGCCATTATAGTCATTGCGGAGGGAGGTCAAAGTAACGTCATTCTCAGCCTCGTCGACGAAAATAAGATCAAAAGCCCCACTGACATCAACACTAAAACCATTAGCGTCCCCAGCAAAGCGCACGCCTGTCGGCGGCGCCATGGCATCCTTAGCCGTAAAGACGAATTGAATCGTAATAGTCTCGCCATTAACCAGTATATCGCGTTCAATAATCAACTCAGCCGTGGGTGCCGTCACCGCATCCGCAGAGGCTTCCTCATCAAGAATACCCCGGTCAGAATCAGAATATGTCCGCGCGAGTACATCGCTAAGCGCATTCGTTGGGCTAATATACAAGCCGCCTTGCAGAATCGAAAACTCTTCCGTGTATGTGCCGTCAGTGTCTTCATTATCACTATCCGTCACCGTGACGCTGATTTCGTAAGTCTGACCCGCAGGAAGAGGCGTTGCGCCATCAGCCAACCGCAGCGTGCCCGTAGCATCCACCGTAAACAGAGGCCCGTGCTGACCACCTACGCTATATGTAAAGTCAGCTTGGTCAGTCGTCTCAGTATCAGTCGCCGACAGAACACCCGCTACCGTGCCGTCCGAAAGCTGAACAACACCATCAACAAGAACATAGACAGCGTCGCCCGTGCCTGTTGTGTTACGGTCGCCCGTAAGCGCAATATCGGTTGGCGCATCATTCACCGAAGCAACTTCAATGACCAACTCGGCAGGGTCAGACTCCCGCTCGCCATCATTGACAACATACGTAATTGTAAGCGTACCAAAAACATTCGACGCAGGGTCAAACTGCACCCCGTCCAGTATTTGCTGACGAAAAATGGTCGACCCCACAATGGCGTTGCCAGCAGCGTCAAGCAAATTACCCGCACTAACACCGTTTAGCGTCGTTGCTGGCGAACCATCCGTCGTCGTCGTGCCAACCAATTGAATCGACACAATGCGTACACTGTTAAACTCACTCACCGCCGCGTTGAGCGTGTTGCCAGACGGGTCAACAAAGCCCCAATGCTCTTCTGTTAAAGTAATCGCTACATCTTCATCCGTGCTCAACCCAGTCGCAGGATTTGCCGCAGGCTCACCTTGAACGCGCTCAAGCGCATCAGCCAGACGGGCATTCGCTGCCGTCGAGTCCGCTAAGTCACCCACACCAAACCCAGTGCCCCTCGTCGCAGCCGCCGCAAGTTCCGCAGCCATCGCCAGATTGCCACCTTCCTGCTCAATCAAAGATTGCAAGACAATACTCTTCGTCGCAACAGTTTCTCTAATAAACTCGCTCGAACCAACCGTCGCGCCAGAAGTCGTCAAAGGACGAACATAATTTTCAGGATTGTTTAAATCATCCGCGTCAATGTGGAGGGCGTTCGTACCAAAAAGCTCCGCAATGGCTTGCTCTTCGGTCATGCCAGCTTGTTGCAACTCAGCAATCAGAGTCGTAATCGGCGACACAACAATATCGCCACCATCCGCAGGAGACTGCCCACGAATTTGACCGCCCGTAAATGCTTCCCCCGTATAAACATCAAACGCGCCCGTCAGGTCAGCACTAATCATGCTGCCAATATGCTCTGGCCCAACAACCACAGCACCGTCAGCATCCGATACGCCAATCTCCTCACCGGCATCCAGACGGCCATTACCATTCGTGTCTACGTAAACTGTCGCGCCCATAACCGCGCCATCCAAAACGAAAACCGTAAACGAACCAGCCGCCGTGCCACCCGTGCCACCGCCTGTGCCGGGAACTGTCGTCGTCGTCTCAACGATGATAACACCGCCGCCGCCTCCGCCGCCGCCACAAGCAGCAAGCAAACCAGCAATTAAAGGACTGAGCATCATGCCTTCGCGACGAAGCTTGCGTAGCGGCAATCTCTCTTCGCTGTAAACCTGACTGAACGACGTACTGTTCAGCAGGATAGATTTCAATGAAGTCAGTTTGAAGAGGCGATCGAAAAACATATGGTTCGTCCTATAAATAAGAATATCGTTAACGTTATACTTCTTGCACATTACTAAGCCGTTGAGAATCACTCACTCACTCACGGATACTACAAGACTAAGCAGATAGTTTGGCCATGAAAACCAATAGTATCCGTCTTGCCTTAATTTTCCGTTAGCACTCCCCCGCTTCAAAGGTACGCAACCAACCACGCAACGCAATTCCCGAGCCATAATTTTTTTGTTATTATTTCGACTCGGTAACTGAGTTTTAGCTAAGCTCTCAAAAGTCACAAGTGGGCTGTTATTTTATATTTATCTCATAGTAAATAAGTTAACTCAGGAGGCGAAAAATAAGCAAGTTTGCATTTCGCACCCTTGCTCTTTAGATAATCGCGTGGCAAGACTTTATATATGGACAAATCAGCCACAGCCGCATTCGACACCAAAATAAACGCCATTTGTCAGGCGCAATATGGCGCGCCGATGCAGAATCTAACTCGCCTATCAGGCGGCGCAAGTCAGGAAAGCTGGACGTTCACCGCCAACAAACGCGCCTATGTATTACGCCGCAACCCCAACGGCAATCGCGCCACTCAAGGCGCACTCCCGAAAGCATCAGAAGCCGCAATCATCACCGCCGCCGCCGAGGCGAGCATAGCCGTGCCGCGAGTCTCTTATATATGCACCCCAGATGACGGCATCGGCGAAGCCTACATCATGGACTTCATCGAAGGCGAAACCATCGCGCGCAAAATATTACGCGACGCAGAATTCGACAATGTCCGACCCAAACTCGCACACCAATGCGGCACAATGCTCGCGGCATTACATCGCATCGACATCTCCGCCCTGCCCGAACTCCCCCAAAATGACGCCGCAGGCGAACTCGCAAAATATGCCGACTACCTCAAACAAAGCCAACACGCCCATCCCGTATTCGAACTCGCCATCAAATGGCTATCCGATAACCTACCCGCCCCACGCGACCCCGCCCTCGTGCATGGCGACTTTCGAAACGGCAATATCATGGTCTGCCCCGAAAACGGATTGGTCGCGCTGCTCGATTGGGAACTCTGCCACATCGGCAACCCCATGGAAGATCTAGGATGGCCGTGCGTGCCATCATGGCGCTTCGGACATCACGACCAACCGTTTGGCGGGTTCGCATCGCGGGCAGATTTCTACGCCGCCTATCGCTCAGCCGGCGGCGACATCGACGAACAAGCCACCCGCTTTTGGGAAATCCTCGGCACCCTAAAATGGGGCATCATGTGCGCCGTGCTGATGACCCGCGCTTTCGAAAGCGGCGCAGACGCATCCATCGAACGCGGCTCTATCGGACGACGCGCATCCGAAACCGAAATCGACCTACTACGCATGATACTGGAGCAAGACTAATGCAAGACCGCCCCATCGCCAAAGACCTACTCGCCGCCGTGCGCCGATTCGTACAAGACGACGCCGCGCCACAGCTCGAAGGCTACGCCGCTTTTCACGCACGCGTCGCCGCCAATGTCCTCGATATCATCGCCCGCGAAATCGAACTCGCACCCGCCTTCGAAAAAGCCGAAACCGCACGCCTCGAATCACTCCTCGGCGAAAGCGGCACACTCAACGCCCTCAACCAAATCCTATGTGACCGCATCGCCACAGGCGAAATAAATCTAACAACCAAAGGCCTCAAAACCCACCTCATTAAAGTCACAATGGGCAAGTTGGCAATAGACCAACCAAACTATCAAGGCTATAAAACAGCTCAGGCAAATGACTGGCCAGAAGAAGATAGAGCAGAAGACACAGAGTAAATCTAAAGGAGCAACCCCATGTACAAAATTCTCATCCCCCTCGCCCTCGCACTCGCACTAACAGGATGCGGCATCCCCCTCATCGATATCGACGTGCCACTCATCCCAGGAATTTAAAATCTTTTATTCTGATTGCTGCACGAGGGTTGTCAGAATTGCTTCGCATTCATAACCTGAAAACCTATAGGTGATAGCTTCAGGTTCAAAAGCCTCACCTTCATCAGGCGTGACCATTTCTGTAAGGCTTGTATTTGATGTCTCCAAGAAATATTCAACTTTAGCTTTTCCTGTTCTGCTGACACAAATCCCATTTTCTGCTGCGTCTATACTATTGATTTTGGAGAGTGGATAGGCAACAGACTTTGTTGAGCCTGCAAACACTAATCTTTTGTTTGTTACTGTTAGCGTTCCAACATCTAACTCTGTAATCCCTTTTTGAGGCGCCGATTGAAAACCACCAAAACGATAAGAAACGCCCTTCATTATTCTAACAGAGAAACCTTGATATGAACCTGTTCGTTTAATTGTTCTTTCTTCGCATAACTCAATGTTGGGAATCTCAAATATTAAAAATTCATTCTTTTTAAGGATAATTGAACAGCCAAACCTTTCTGCCATCTCGCCGCGTGCAAACTTGCCTCTAATCTCATCATAAAATCTATCTAAAGCAGTTGCAGGAATATTCGATGAGGGCAAGGTATCGAATAACCTGTCAGTGCGAACGTTTTTTATAAGCACATAGCATGCCCATGCCGCAGCAAGAATGATAAGTACAGTTATAATGTCCATGCTCTCTTTTTCTTTCTTCTAGTTCACCGTCACGGATTTGTCTTTCCGTTCATTTATTTTTTATATGCCGCTTTATAGTTTTTATTGTGACTGGCTTAACTTTTAGAGTTTTTAAATATTCACCCTCGGTGGCTTTACCATACTTAAAACCAACGAGCGGGTTGCAATAAAAATATCCATCTTCCCAATTCAGTTTAAGACACTTAATTTTATCCTTCTCTTTGTCATCTTTTATGTCATTTTCTTCCTTGGTCATAATTATCGTTCGGTCATTTTCCCAAAATAAGTGCCACCATTCTTCTAGTTCTAGCGGCTCGTCACGACGTATCATTTTTTTATATGTGACAGCTCTACCTTGCAGAAAATGATCTCGTTGAATTTTCTTAGGGCGCGAAAATTTATTTCTTTTAATCTTACGAAATGCATCTTCACTTATTCCCACCACGCGCCAAGACCATGGATACCAAGAAAATATAGGTGTCATTAATTTGATTTTATATTTCTCATTCTCAATATCGGTATCAAATATATCGCTCTTAAATATCGCCTTATATAGTTTATATATCCCCGCTTTCGTTTTATCTGAGGGTTCTAAAATCGGGTCTGGGAATTTTTGTTTCATTATTGCTTCTCTCTATTCCACCGTGACGGACTTTGCCAGATTGCGCGGCTGGTCGATGTCTGTACCTTTCGCGACGGCTGCGTAATACGCCAATAATTGCAGCGGCAGCGCGTATAAAATCGGTGTGATGAACGCGTCCAACACGGGCAGTGAGATGGTTGCCATGCACCCTTCTCCTGCCTTGGCGATGCCGTCTTCACTGCCGAGCATAATGACCTTGCCATCGCGTGCCAGCACCTCTTGCATATTGGAAACGGTTTTCTCGAACAGCGCGTCGTCGGGGGCGATGGCGATAATCGGCACGTGGGCGTCAACCAATGCGATAGAGCCGTGTTTTAATTCCCCCGCCGCGAACCCTTCGGCGTGAATATAAGAAATCTCTTTCAGCTTGAGCGCGCCCTCAAGTGCCAATGGATACATGGTCGCGCGACCGATAAACAGCGCGCTTGTGGTGTCGCTAAACCCGCTTGCGATGTCGGCGATTTGGTCTTCGCAGCCCAACACCTGATTGGCCAGTCGCGGCGTGGTGAGCAGCAAGTCGGTGAGGCGTGCTTCTTCGGCTGCATCAATCGTGTTTTTCACCCGCCCGATGCCGATAGCCAGTGAGGCCAACGCGCCGAGCTGTGCGGTAAACGCTTTCGTCGAGGCGACACCGATTTCGGGCCCTGCATATGTCGGGAAAGTAACGTCGACTTCGCGGGTCATCGAGCTGTCTGGCACATTGACCACGCCGATGGTTGGCAGCCCGTGCGCTTTGCAATGCTGCAACGCCGCCAACGTATCTGCCGTTTCGCCCGATTGCGACACGAACACCGCAAGGCAATCCTTATTCATCGGCGCGTCGCGATAGCGAAACTCGGAGGCGATATCGACCGATGCGGGGATTCGTGCATAGCGTTCAATCCAATTGCAGCCGACTTGCGCGGCAAAATGCGCCGTCCCACACGCGACCAAAATAACCCGATTGATTTTAGAAAAATCCAGATTGTTCTCAGGCAATAAAACACAGCGCGATTCAGGGTCGATATATTGCCCAAAAGTGCGCGACAACACATCGGGCTGCTCGTGAATTTCCTTCGCCATAAAATGCTCGTAATTGCCCTTATCGACCATCGCGGTGGCGGCATCGACAGTCTCTATCGGGCGACTGACGGGTACGTCCGACCCAAGCGCGAACACCTCTGCGCCATCGCGGGTCAGCACCGCCCAATCGCCATCGGCCAGATAGCACACTCGATTGGTAAACGGCGCGAGCGCAAACGCATCCGAGCCGAGAAACATCTCGCCCGCGCCATGGCCAATCGCCAGAGGGCTTCCCGCACGGGCAACGATAATCTGATCCTCATTGCCATCGACAATCAGCGCAATCGCATACGCCCCTTCAAGGCGCGAAAATGTTTTCTGCGCCGCGACTTTAATATCCGCGCCATCGCTCAAATATTGGCTGAACAAATGCCCGACGACCTCCGTGTCGGTGTCCGACGAAAAGCGCACCCCTTGCGCTATCAAGTCTTCTTTTAGCTCTTTGTAATTTTCGATAATCCCATTATGCACCACCGCCACATGCGCCGATGTATGCGGATGCGCGTTCGCCTCAATCGGTAGCCCATGCGTCGCCCACCGCGTATGGCCTATCCCAATCGAACCAGATAACGGCGTGGCATCCAACACATCGCGCAAGGCATCGAGCTTGCCCTCGGCGCGGCGGCGGTCGAGCTTGCCGCCCGATATGGTCGCGATGCCGGCGCTGTCATAGCCGCGATATTCGAGCCGCTTCAAGCCATCATAAACGCTCTGGCTGACATCGCCTTGGCCGATAACGCCGATAATCCCGCACATATCCTAAGTATCCTTATCTTCATGGCGGGCGCGGAATTTCGCCCCCCATTCGGCGACCTCACGCGCGGGCGCACGGGTCACGACGAGCGCATTGTCGGGCACATCTTTCGTCACCGCCGATGACGACCCAAGATACGCACCCCTGCCGATGCTAATCGGGGCGATAAGCGAACTGTTCGAGCCAATAAACGCGCCATCGCCAATCTTGGTGAGGTGCTTATCATAGCCATCATAATTACACGTAATCGTGCCTGCCCCAATATTGACCTCGCTGCCCAATTCAGCATCGCCAATATAAGACAAATGGCTCACCTTCGCGCCCTTGCCAATCGCCGCGTTTTTAGTCTCGACAAAATTGCCAATCCGCGCCTCATCGCCAATATCCGTGCCGGGGCGCAGCCGCGCATAAGGCCCAATCATCGCATTCTTGCCAATGCGCACGCCCTCCAAATGCGAAAAGGCCTTCACCACCGTACCCGCCCCAATCGACACGCCGACATTTATTTTAACATGCGGCTCGAGCATCACATCCGGCTCGATATGCGTATCAAAGCTGAAAAACACCGTCTCAGGCGCTTGCATCGCAACGCCCGCATCCAAAAACCGTTGGCGCAGACGCTGCTGCATCAACGCTTCGGCCTTGGCCTGACCCGCACGGCTATCCACCCCGATAGTGTCTTGCGTCGTCGCCATCACCAGACTTGTGCTGCTGCCATTCTGCGTCGCAAGGGCGACAATCTCTGGCAAGTAATACTCGTTTTGCGCATTATCATTCGATAGCTGCGGCAAATACGCCGCCAACGCATCCTTGGCTATCCCCATCGCCCCGCCATTGCACAGCGTAATCGCGCGCGTCTCGGCATCGGCGTTTTTAAACTCGATAATCTGCTGCGGCGTGTCGCCATCCATAATAATCCGCCCATAAGCCGCCGCATCGTCTGGCTCAAACCCCAGAACAGCAAAATCCGCCGCACTCTCAGCAAGAGCCGACAATAATTCGGGACGCATCAGCGGCGTATCACCAAACATCACAACCAAACGCTCATGACCCTTAGCCTGCTCAAAAGCCACCCGCACCGCATCGCCCGTGCCGATTTGCTCGGGCTGAATACAATGCGTCACAGCCCCATCCAAACTATCGGCATAGTCACGCACATCATCTTGCTCGGGCGATGTCACGAGCAGCACCTCGCCCGCACCCGCCTCAAACGCCGCCGCAATCGCATGACCCAGCATCGGGCGACCCGCAATCTCGTGCAGCACTTTCGCCAATGTCGATTTCATGCGCGTGCCCTTACCTGCAGCAAGGATAATCGCCCCAAAAGGAGTCTTACTCATCTGTTTGTCCTCGTTTCCCCGTGTATAAGTAGAGTTGCGATAAAAACGAAATCAAACAGTTTTGCACAATGTTACGCTTGCCTTAACTGGCAAGCGCATCATGGTCATCTTTGCTTGCCGCTATCGATAAGGCGTTGAAACCCCGCCTCTTGCATAAGCGCAAACTGAATCTCGGTTACGGGTGCACGATAAGTCATACACATCTTCCTCCTAAAGTGAGCCTAAACTATGCTAGAGTGATAAAAATTACAAAAGGTAATCGCATGGATATTAAACGGACGAATGGCTACGCGCTTGCGCCAAATGGATTAGTGCCATGGCTTGCTTTTACTTTACTCGCAAGCCTTGGCTTGGTGCTTGTCTTGTTTGCGAACCAACCGCCGCAAATCGTCAGTTGGCAATTATGGGCGCGCTATACCGCGACTTTCTCGTATTTTCTATTTCTGGCAAGCTATACAGCCAGTCCGCTTTACGAGCTGATGCAAAATAAAGCGACGACATGGTTGCGTCGGCATCGGCGCAATACTGGGGCGAGTTTTGCCGTGGCGCATATTATCCATCTGGCCGCTTTGACGAGCTATCTCATCATTGCCGATTCACCAACAGACTCCTCGACGCTGATTTTCGGCGGGTTCGGATATCTCCTCATGTTCGCGATGCTAGCGACATCAAACGATGCGCTCATTCGGCGTATGGGATTGGTCAACTGGCGGCGACTGCATAAATTTGGCGCGCATTATCTCGCCTTTATTTTTGCCGTTACCTATCTGGGGACTCTGGAAGCCGACCCACCACGACCCTTACTTCTCGTCGGCTTGATATGGATTGCAATTTTGTTACGCTTACTCGCGACACTGAAATCGATAATAAAAAGGAACACAGCATGAGCGATTTAGTCAGCCTTAAAATCGAAGATGGCATCGCCATTATGACGCTGGATGATGGCAAAGCCAACGCGCTGAGTTTTGCCATGATGGAGGCACTCAACGCCACGCTCGACGAGGCCGAAGCCAAAGCCGATGTCATCATCTTAACGGGCAACAGCAAGGCGACGAGCGCAGGGTTCGATTTGAAAGTCATGCAAAATGAGCCAGACCGCGTTGCCGACATGGTCGGCACGGGCGGCAAGTTTCTCACCCGTCTGTTTATCAATCCGAAGCCCATCATTATTGCGTCATCGGGTCATGGCATTGCTGCGGGTGGCTTGCTGATGCTGTCGGCGGATTATCGCATCGGCGCAGAAGGAACTGCGCTCTATGGCCTGAATGAATCGGCGATTGGCATGGTCATGCCGCATTATGGGTTGGAATTGGCTTTGCATAAAATCGACAATAAATATCTCGATGCGAGTTTTGCGGGCGCGCAATTATTCGATTCCGCAACTGCCGTGAAAGCGGGTTATCTTGATGAAGTCGTCCCCGCCGACCAGTTGATGACCACTGCCATGGAAAAAGCGCAGGCGATGCAAAAGCTCGACGCAAAGGCTTTTGCGGGCAATAAGCGGCTTATTCGCGGCGAGATTGCTCTACGTATGACGGGCGCATGAGCGATTAAGTTTTTATCACTTTCGACGTTGCTTCGACATTCATGTCGTGCTTGGCGCGGGTGATGCGATAGAGGCGCAGCATAAAAAACGCGCTGATATAAAAGAACGCCTCAATCGGCACAACATGCAGCACCAGATTGACGAGAACCTCAGGCTCGACCTCGGACGGCTTTGCATAGCGCGGCAGATTAATCAGCGACAGCACCAGTCCCGCGAGCAAGATGCCGACACCTGCCACCATTTTACCTGCAAAGGCACGGGCTGCAAAAATAACCCCCTCGCTGCGCCGTGCCGTATCGACCGCGCTATCTTCCACGACATCGGCCATCATCGAGCCAAACAAAATGTAAAACACGATGATAATCAAAACTTGCGAGAAATTATGCGTCAGCAAAATCGGAAACAAGGTCGCCTCGCCATTGGCCGGTAAAATATCGGCAAGGCGCAACAACCACATCGAAGGACCAATGCACGCCATCACCACAAACGCGCCAAGGGCGGCGCGCTTTTTATCAAACTTTTGCCCAAGCGCACGCGCAATCGGCACAGCGCAAACCGCCGCAATCGCCTGAAACACCGTGAAGATGGCTAACTGGTCAGGTCGCAATTCCCAAAAGAAAGTCGAAAAATAAATGCTCAGTGCCGCCTGAAACCCCGTCGCCGTGCCAAAAAACACCGAGGCCAAAAACACCGCCAGAAAATTGCGATTTTTTAGCACATCCAGCACTTCCAGAAACGCAACTTTCGGCGTCAGCCCCTCGCGTTCTGGCGGCGTGTGCAAATGCGGAATCGTATTGTGCGTGCCAAGCGACGACACAAGCATGCCCGCCAACATAAGACACCCCGCCGCGATGCCATATTTGCCATAGCCCCCCGCTTGCAAAATGCCATTGCCATTTTCATTGGCCGCAAGAAATGTCGAGTAAGCCAGAAACGCCATGCCAATGCCGCCGAGCCATCCCCACATAAACCGCAAACCCATCAGCCCCGTGCGCTCGTCATAATCAGCCGTTAATTCTGAAATCAGCGCCGTGTTCGGCACTTCAAAAAAGGTCAGAAACACCCGCACCGTCACCGTCATCAAGACAAGAAAGATGAAGATACTCGTCTGGCTGCTCAATACGAGTTCGGGCGGGTTCCACAAATACGCATAGCTCAAGCAAACTGGAAGTATCGCGACATACATAAACGGATGGCGACGTCCCCATTTCGAACGCCAATTATCAGAAATATACCCAATCAGCGGGTCGGTCACGGCATCCACCGCAATCGCGATGCTCAGTGCCAGACTCGTCAAGGCAGGCGATAGTCCCAAAACTTGCGAGTAGAAAATCAGCAGAAAATAACTAAAGCCATTCTCTTTAATCCCGAAGGGCGCTGCCCCTAACCCGTAATAAAATTTGGTACTCTTGGTTAACCGATACGCGCTCATAGACGTTTCCCTCGTGTGGGGATGACTTTAAGCATCCGCAGGCATATTGCAAAGGCTAACTAAGCGTTTTTACGAAACGGCTTTTGCTTGCGCGAAAGATAGCCGCCCCAACGAATATTCTCAGTCGGGATTCGGGTCTGCGCCTCGCGCCATATGCGGTCGTAGTGGTACCACGGCACATTCGTATAAAGATGGTGAATCAAATGCTGCGATTGCCCCAACAGGAGCAGTCGCTGCCACCACTGCGAATGCACATCCTGCATCCAAGTTGCGCCAAATGGGTCGTGGCGTTGCTCGTGGCCTTCTTGATGCTGAATGGTGGCGAACAGATAAACCGTAACGATACGCCCTAGAAACATCGGCAGCAGAAAGGCCAGCGTGAACTCAAGCGCATAAGGCGAGGTAAACGCCACAGCAAACATCGCGACATACAATACCAGACCGAGCGCAAAACGCGCCCGTTCGGCGGTTGGGCGTTCTGACCAGACGGAGAAATAAAACCGCGTCCACAAGACATCCAAAAACGCCGAGCTAAGCCAGCACAGCAATAGATTTTGATTGTTGAATTTGATATCTGGGTCGTCGGCCTGACCCGCGCGCGCGTGATGGGTAATATGTAAAAAACGATAAAGCGACGTGCTGAACCCCGGCAGTAGCAACTGCGCGCTGATAGTGCCGATTGTGTCATTCAGCCAAGCGGTACTGGACAAATTGCGATGCACCGCTTCGTGCAGCGGCGTGAAACTCCAAAAGACAAAAAACGCGCCAAGCGGCACAGTGATGAATGGCGATAGCAGCCCCGTCAGCAACGCATAGGCCGTCGCGCCAAAGCCACCAAAAGAAACCAACAGTACCACAATGGTCGGCCACGCCATTGTCGGTGCGCCGAAAACATCGGCAAGGCTCGGAATTTTCCGCATTTGACTGATAATTTCGCGTTGTTCCTGCGCGTCCATAGCATTACTCCCCAAGGCCAATAAGTGAGCCTAGACAGCATTGCGTCCTTTGTCATGAAAAAAATGGTGAGCCCGGAAGGATTCGAACCTTCGACCCACTGATTAAAAGTCAGTTGCTCTACCACCTGAGCTACGGGCCCACTGGCGCATTACCTACACTTTCAATTGCGCGGGCGCAATGCCCTTTTTGATTATTACTCCGCCAACCCATTATCAACGAGATAATGAGCCGTTTCAACGATGCTTTCGCCTGCGTGTCGCGGCTGCCAACCGAGTATATTTTTCGGCTTATCGCTGGCGGTATACATTTCGTGGCCGGCAAAATTCGCCAATTGCCTAAGCTCTGGATTGAACAGGCCAGCCAATTTGAGAACGAAGTTTGGCAAGACGCGTGTCGGGGCTTTATCAAAACCGCTTTCCCGCATCATATCCACAATTTCTTTGAACCAATATTCGCGCTCACTAGCAATAAACCGATGGCCGTCGGCCACCTCTTGCTGCATCGCCAGAAGATGCAAGCTCGCAACATCGCGCACGTCAACAAAACCAATGTGGATTTGCGGAATACCCGGCACTTCGCCCGTAATGATTTGCTTCAAGAAAACATTTGACGTGCCAATATCACGCGACAATACCGGCCCGACAACACCCGCTGGATTGATAACCGCTAAGGCCATTTGGTTGTCGCCCGTTTGCGCATTGCAAATATCCCAAGCGCGACGCTCGGCCAGTGTTTTACTCTTGTTATAAGCAGGTGTCTTCGGGTGGTCGACAACCGTCCAATCCTCTTCGGTGAAGTGCGTTTTACCGTCATGCGTTTTATCAATCGCCGCACAAGATGAAGTCAGCACCGTCTTTTTAACACCCGCACGTATCGCTGCGCCCAAAACACGCTCAACACCGCCAACAGCCGGAACAATCAACTCGTCTTCGTGTTTCGGCACACCAACGATAAAGGGCGAAGCGACATGCAGCACATATTCGCAACCCTGCACGGCCTCATCCCAGCCCGCATCTTTGGTAAGGTCAGCCTCAACCAAAGACAGCTTATCCACCGACAGCCCTGCATCGGTCATTGCCTTGGTGACCTCGGCCTTTCGCGAAGGCGAGCGCACCGTGCCGACGACCTCGTAATCTTGCTCTAAGAGTTGCGCGATGCAGTGCAGACCGATAAATCCCGTCGCGCCCGTTACCAATACTTTCGTCATAATTGCCTCCATAATCAGGCGATGACATTAGGCGAAACGTGCGCCTGTGTCTAATGATAGTGTCGAATCGTCTTGTGAATTGCGGGCATTTTTTGGATGCCCTTTTTATCGAATCTGCTAAAAGCTTCGCATGGTAAAATGCACACAGTCGATTTTCGCAATCATTGCTCTCCTCTTTGTCAATTCGGCATATGCGCGTGACCAAATTGAAATTGTCGGCTCGTCGACTGTTTTCCCTTTCTCGACTTCCGTTGCCGAACAATTTGGCCGCAATACAAAGTTTAAAACCCCAGTTGTTGAAGCGACGGGTTCGGGCGGTGGCATGAAATTATTTTGCTCTGGCATTGGTCTGGAACGCCCTGATATTACAAATTCTTCGCGGCGCATTAAAAAAGGCGAGTTCGATAAATGTCAGGCCAATGGCATCGACATGACCGAGATTATTATTGGCTTTGACGGTATCGTGTTGGCCAATGCGAAAAACAGTGTGCAAATCAAATTGACCCGAAAGCAAATCTATCTGGCGACCGCCAAACTGGTGCCAGACCCAAACGCGCCCTGCCAAGCCGATTGGTGCGAGCCTATCGCGAACCCTTATCAAAACTGGCGCGACATTGATGCGTCGCTGCCCGATGCGAAAATCGAGATTCTTGGGCCGCCGCCGACCTCTGGCACGCGCGATGCTTTCGCCGAGCTTGCCATGAGCAAAGGCGCGAATGCATTTGCTCATATGAAGAAGCTGAAAAAGACCGACAAGAGGCGTTGGAAACAACTGACACGCACTGTCCGCGAAGACGGCGCGTGGATTGATGCGGGCGAGAACGATAATCTGATGGTCTCAAAACTCGCCGCCAACGAAAATGCGGTCGGCGTGTTCGGCTATAGCTTTCTCGACCAAAACGCCGAGAAAATCAAAGGCGCACTTGTCGAGAATGTCGAGCCGACTTTCGAAAACATCGCCAAGGGTGATTATAGTATCTCGCGCTCGCTCTATTTTTACATCAAGCACGCCCATGTCGGCACCGTGCCGGGCATCCTCGAATATGTAAAAGAGTTCACCAGCGAAAACGCCTTTGGCGAGGACGGATATCTGCTCGACAAAGGTCTTATCCCGCTGCCAAGCAAGACGCGTAATAAATATCGTAAAGATGGCAAGAATCTGAAAAAACTAGACTTGTAGTTGACCCATATTTATGGAGCTCTAAATGAGCATAAGCTCACTGTTTATCTGTCTTGTTGGTTTTGGCCTGCTGTCGTTTTTGTTTGGCACACGCCGCATGCGCCAGATTGCCGTCACGGCATCGGGTAAGCAGCACTCACGGAGCGTCTATCACGGTAGCTTTATGCTCATTTGTGCGACATTAGTGCCGATTATTCTGTTGATTATTTGGACTTCTGTGTCGCCTCTCATCATCGATAGCGCACTGGAGACTTTCCTGCGCAACACCACCCCCGATGCCAATGCGGGGACACTCGGCGTGATGATGGCGAAAACCAAAGCCCTGCACAGCGGGTCGATTAACGCAGCCTTTGTCGATGACACCATTCGGGCTGCGACCCAATATTACGCGATGATGGTTGAGCGTTCATTAAATGGACGCACCCTTGCGGTGTTTATGCTGGCGCTTGTCGGTGCTGCAATCGGCGCGCGCCAGTTGGCCATGCGATTTGCGGCACGCCATGCGGTCGAGCGGACAGCGCAGTGGATAATGATTGCCGCCTCGGCCATCGCCATCTTCACCACGATTGGCATTGTCCTGTCGCTGATTTTCGAAACCCTGCGCTTTTTCGACCGTGTGCCGCTCCACGAGTTTTTGTTTGGCCTACAATGGTCGCCACAAACCGCCATCCATGCCGACCAAGCGGGTGGCTCGGGCGCGTTTGGCGCGATTCCGCTATTTGCTGGCACACTGATGATTACCTTCATCGCTATCCTGCTGGCTGTGCCCGTTGGCTTGATGTCGGCGATTTATCTATCCGAATACGCCAACCCACGCTTACGCGGCATCGCCAAACCCGGCATTGAGGTTCTCGCAGGAATCCCAACTGTGGTTTACGGGTTTTTCGCAGCACTGGTGGTCGCCCCCTATTTGCGCGATGGCGGCTCGAATATCGGCCTGACGCTGTCGTCAGAATCGGCACTCGCGGCGGGATTGGTCATGGGCATTATGATTATCCCTTTCATCTCGTCGCTTTCCGATGATGTTATCAACGCCGTGCCGCAAACCTTGCGCGATGGCGCATCTGCCCTTGGCGCGACCCAGTCCGAAACCATACGGCAAGTCGTCTTGCCCGCAGCTCTGCCGGGCATTGTGAGCGCCATATTGCTCGCCATTTCGCGTGCCATTGGCGAGACAATGATTGTGGTGATGGCGGCGGGGGTCGCGGCAAATCTCACGGCCAATCCATTCGAAAGCGTGACAACCGTGACCGTGCAAATCGTCATGCTGCTCATCGGCGACCAAGAGTTCGACAGTGCCAAAACGCTCGCCGCCTTCGCCTTGGGGTTGATGCTGTTCTTCATCACGCTCGCCTTAAACATACTGGCACTTTATGTGGTCAATAAATATCGAGAACGTTATGAATAATCCCGAAAAACGCGCCGCCCATCTTAAAAAACGCTATCGCGCCGAGCGACGGTTTCGCGCCTATGGCATCACCGCGATTGCACTGGCAGGGCTTATCGTCGTGCTGCTGCTCGGCTCTATCATCGCGTCATCGCTGCCTGCCTTCACCCATCATAGCGTGACGCTGAATATCACCATCAGCGAAGACAATATCGACACTGATGATTTACGCGATAGTAATTGGCGCGGGATTCTGCGCACGGGTCTGCAATCGCATTTTCCAGATGTCACCGCACGACGCGAGAAGCGCGCCTTACATAATCTGCTCTCGATTGGCGCGGCCGATGATGTGCGCAATCATGTGCTGGCCAATCCGCAGGTGATTGGCACGACCATACCGCTTCGCGTTATTTTGTCCGATGATATTGATTTGGTGCTGAAAGGTGAGATTGATAGAGGCTTGCCCGAAAGCGACCGCATCGTGTCCAATCGCGACCTCGCATGGCTTGACCAACTCATCGCCGAGGATCGCATTAGCCGTCACTTTGCGACGCATCTGTTTAAAAACGGCGATAGTCGCGAACCAGAAATGGCGGGCTTGCGCGGTGCGTTGGTTGGGTCGCTATGGACAATCCTCGTCACGCTCATCGTGAGTTTTCCGCTAGGCGTCTTGGCCGCGATATATCTTGAAGAAATCGCGCCGAAAAACCGCTTCACCCGCCTCATCGAAGTCAATATTAACAATCTGGCGGCCGTGCCATCCATTGTTTTTGGCCTGCTTGGGCTCGCAGTGTTTATCAACTTTTTCCACTTGCCGAGGTCTGCGCCACTGGTTGGGGGGCTCGTCTTGGCGTTGATGACGCTGCCGCGCATTATCATCCCGACACGGGCGGCTTTTGCCTCCATCCCGCCATCTATTCGTGAAGCGGCGATGGGGGTTGGCGCATCGCGTCTGCAGGTCATCATGCACCATGTGCTGCCGCTTGCGATGCCGGGCATTTTGACGGGCGCGATTATCGGACTTGCCCAAGCCGCCGGCGAAACCGCCCCTCTCTTGATGATTGGCATGATGGCTTTCATCGTCGACATACCGACCGACATCACCTCGAAAGCGACTGTTCTGCCAGCGCAGATTTTTATGTGGGCGAACAATCCCGAACGCGCCTTTATTGCACGCACCAGCGCGGGTATTGTAGTATTGTTGAGCCTCCTGCTCATCGTTAATGGGGCGGCTATTTATTTCCGTAAACGTTTTGAGAAACGATGGTAAAATGAACGACCAAGCTGACATAAAAATCAAGGCACGCGGTGTGACCGTTCATTATGGCGAGGCGCAGGCTTTGCACGGCATTGATTTGGATTTAAACGCGCATGAAGTCACCGCTTTAATCGGCCCGAGCGGGTGCGGAAAATCGACTTTCTTGCGGTGCATTAATCGCATGAATGATGTGATTGAAGGCTGTCGCATTGGCGGCCATGTGTTTATCGATGACGAAGATATTTACAGCGGCAGCATCGATGTTGTCGAATTGCGCGCGCGCATCGGCATGGTGTTTCAAAAGCCTAACCCGTTTCCGAAATCGATTTACGATAATGTCGCTTACGGGCCGCGTATTCATGGCCTTGCGCAAAGCCGCGACGAGCTTGACCATATGGTCGAAACCAGCTTGAAACGCGCTGGCCTGTGGGAAGAAGTCTGCGACCGTTTGCTCGCCAGTGGCACGAGCCTTTCGGGCGGGCAACAGCAGCGTCTGTGTATCGCGCGGGCGATTGCCGTCAGCCCCGATGTGGTGCTGATGGACGAGCCATGCTCAGCGCTCGACCCGATTGCCACCGCCATCATCGAAGAATTGATGGAGGAGTTGCGTCAAAATTACACGATTGTTATTGTCACCCATTCGATGCAACAGGCGGCGCGTATTTCGCAACGTACGGCGTATTTTCACCTTGGCAATATTGTCGAGCATGGGGCGACGCAAGGGATTTTTACCAATCCGCAAAATACGCAGACCGAAGCCTATATTTCAGGGAAGATTGGCTAATGGAAGAACAACATATCGTATCGGCATATGACCGCGACTTGGCAGACCTCAATAGCCTTACCGCACAATTGGGTGCCATGGCCGAGCAACAATTCGCAGCCGCCATTGAGGCTCTTGAGACCCGCAATGTCGCACCGATTGCGGCCATCATCAAAAAGGACAAAGAGCTTGATGCCTTAGAGTTTCAACTCAATGAACGCGCCATCGAGATTATCGCGACCCGTTCGCCCATGGCAGGCGATTTGCGCCGCATCATCGCAGCGTTAAAAACCGGCGCGGTGCTGGAGCGCATCGGCGATTACGCCAAGAATATCGCCAAACGCGCCAAGGTGATTATCGAGACCGAGCAAAATCGCGCCGACAATATCAGCCTCACGCGCATGGCGGGACTGGTGCAGGAAATGCTCAATCAGGCACTCGATGCCTATGCGACGGGCAATGCCGATTTGGCCATGGATGTGTGGGACCGCGACCAAGAAGTCGACCAGATGCACACGAGCCTTTATGGCGAATTGCTTGAGATTATCTCGCATAATAGCGAACATGCTGCGGTGAGTTCGCATTTTTTGTTTATCGCCAAAAATATCGAGCGCATCGGCGACCACACCACCAATATTTCCGAGCAGGTTTATTTTCTCGTCCACGGCACATTGCCAAGCGATGAGCGTCCCAAGGCCGACCTGACAACGAGCGGTGCAAAGTAGAGGCAATTATGGCAACACCTCCAAAGCAACTTGCAGGCTGGGAAACATGGGGCGATGGCAACGACCCCTATGAAGATTACTCTGGCCCGTTTTTTATGAAGCTTGACCATGAGGGCGGCAAACATTTATCGGCCTTTTTGTGTCAGGAACGACATATGAATGGCGCGGGTTTTATGCATGGCGGCATGCAGATGGTTTTTGCCGATTACGCTCTGTTTACGATTGCCCATACTGAATTGCTCGACCAATATGCGGTCACGCTTTCGTGCCAGACCGATTTTCTATCGGGTGCTGCCCCGATTGGCGAGATTGTCTATGCCGATGGCGAAGTCACGCGTAACACGCGCAGTCTGGTTTTTGTGCGCGGACAGATTTACACCGATGACACCGTGTTAAGCACTTTTACGGGCATTCTCAAGAAAACCAAAAAATCATAAAGCCGTTCACGCTTTTGCGTAGACAGCAATATCGCCTTGCGCCTGACGCTGTTTGAAATCAACCCGAAAATCCTCAAACCGCCCCTCTTCGATACTCTGGCGTATCGCCGCCATCAGCTCCTGATAAAACGCCAGATTGTGCCAGCTCAACAGCATCGCGCCGAGATATTCGTCACAGCGATGTAAATGGTGCAAATAAGCGCGGGCATATTGATGGCTTGCGGGGCAATCGCTGGTCTCGTCGAGCGGGCGCGGGTCGTTCGCGTGGCGCGCATTGCGAATATTGACCTTGCCGCGCCATGTATAAGCCGTGCCGTGGCGACCCGCACGGGTCGGCATCACACAATCGAACATATCAATGCCACGCGCCACCGCCTCGACCAAATCATCGGGCGTGCCAACCCCCATCAAATAACGCGGACATTCCTGCGGCAGCGCAGGCGTGGTGAAATCTAGCACTTTCAGCATCATCTCTTGCCCCTCGCCGACCGCCAACCCGCCCACCGCATAGCCATCAAACCCGATTTGGGCGAGTTCAGCCGCGCTTTGATGACGCAAATCCTCATACACCCCCCCTTGCACAATACCGAATAGCGCATCGCCCGCGCCCGCATCATGCTGCTGAAACGCCGCCTTAGAACGCCCCGCCCAGCGCATCGACAAATGCATCGACTTTTCCGCCTGCGCGTGGGTCGCGGGAAACGGCGTGCATTCATCCAGAACCATGCGAATATTCGCGCCGAGCAAAGTCTGGATTTCGACGCTGCGCTCAGGCGTGAGCATAAAGTTTTTTCCATCGATATGGCTTTGAAACCGCACGCCCTTTTCTGTCATTTTCGCGAGCTTCGACAGCGACATGACTTGAAAGCCGCCGCTATCGGTTAAAATCGGCCCGTCCCATTGCATGAATTTTTGCAAGCCCCCAAGGGCGGCGACTTCCTCCGCCCCCGGGCGCAGCATCAAATGATATGTATTGCCAAGCACAATATCCGAGCCGAGCGCGCGCACTTGGTCAGGATACATCGCCTTTACCGTCGCCGCCGTGCCGACTGGCATAAAGGCCGGCGTGCGGATATCACCACGCGGCGTTTCTATCGTGCCGCGCCGCGCCGTACCATCTGTTGCCTGAAGCGTAAACTTCATTCGTCTGCCCTCTCCAATAGACTGCCATCACCATACGAGTAAAACCGATAGCCGTCAGCAATCGCGTGCGCATAAGCCGCCCTCATGCGGTCATAGCCCGCAAAGGCCGACACCAACATAAACAATGTCGAGCGCGGCAAATGAAAATTAGTCAGCAACATATCAACCGCGCGAAACCGATAGCCGGGCGTGATAAAAATATCCGTCATGCCCTCAAAGGGCCGCACGCACCCGTCGGCATCGGTGGCGCTTTCCAACAAACGCAACGATGTCGTGCCAACGCACACAATGCGCCCGCTTTTTGCTTTTATCTCGTTCAACGCCGCCGCCGTTTGCACAGATATCTGCCCCCACTCGCCGTGCATTTTATGCGCCGCAATATCATCGACTTTCACGGGCAGAAACGTCCCCGCCCCGACATGCAGCGTCACTTCGTGAAACTGCACCCCTCGGTCTTTAAGTCTGGCGACCAAATCGGGCGTAAAATGCAACCCCGCCGTGGGCGCGGCAATCGCACCCGCCTCACGTGCAAATAGCGTCTGGTAATCATCATTATCTTGCGCATCGGGCGCGCGCTTGCCCGCAATATAGGGCGGCAACGGCATCGTCCCGAGCGTCGCCAAAGTGGTTTCCATCGTCTCAGGCGCAATATCAAAACTGAGCGTCGCCTCACCTTCTTTGCGACCCCCCACATGCGCGATGACCCCATCAAAATCGATAACATCGCCATCTTGTACGCGTTTGGCGGGCTTTAAAAAACACGCCCATTCGACGGACCCCAATCGTTCGGTCAGCGTGACCTCGATTTTCGCGCCCGCACTCCCTGTGTTGGTGTCGCGCTTTCGCACCCCCACCAATCGCGCTGGTATCACTTTGGTCACATTGACCACGAGCGCATCGCCCGCACGCAGGAAATCAGGCAAATCGCGCATAATGTAATCGCCAAATCCACCATTCGTCGGAATATGCAGCAAGCGCGCCGCATCGCGGGGCTGCGCAGGCCTTAGCGCAATAAGGCGTTCGGGCAGGTCAAAATCAAAATCACCGACCCGCATCGCACGCTTAATCCTTTAGACGCAGTGAAATCATCTTGTCGGGATTGGCGGGCGGCTCGCCCTCCGCCAACGCATCGACATGTTCCATGCCATCCACAACCGCGCCAATCACCGTATATTGGCCATCCAACCACGAGGCATCGTCAAAACAGATGAAAAACTGACTATTCGCACTATCAGGATGCCGCGACCGCGCCATGCCTAACGTGCCGCGCCGAAAGGGCTCATCGGAAAACTCAGCGCGCAAATCGGGATAATCCGAGCCGCCCGTGCCTGTGCCCGTTGGGTCGCCCGTTTGCGCCATAAAGCCACCAATCACACGATGAAACACAATCCCATCGTAAAACTTCTCACCCACAAGCGTTTTGATGCGCTCGACATGGCGCGGGGCTAAATCCTCGCGCAGCGCAATCTTCACAGTGCCGCTTTTCAACTTCATCAACATAATCGTCTCCTGACTTGCGGCGTGTGTCACGCTCAGGGCAAACATCACGCTCAGGGCAACTAAGTAACGCATGCGACCTCCATTTAAGTGATTGTTTTAATTAAACTTCATCTAAAACACATTTCGGCACAAATGGGCTGATATCGCCCCCCATTGAGAGGATTTGGCGCACCAAAGTCGAAGAAATAAAGCTGGTCTCTGGCGATGCCGCCAGAAACACCGTCTCGATATCAGGTGCCATCGCGCGGTTCATCGCGGTCATTTGCGCCTCATACGCATAATCGCCGCCATCGCGCAGACCCCGAATAATCACCTGCGCGCCTTGCGCTTGCGCCACATCCACCAAAAGCTCCTGAAAGCTAATCACCTGCATCTCAACGCCCATTTTCTTGGCCAGAGGCGCAATTTCGGACTCCAACATGCGTTGGCGCTGCTCAAAGCTGAAAAGCGGCGTTTTCGTCGCGCTCACCCCGACCGCAACGATAAGCTTATCGACGAGGCTCAGCGCGCGCGTGATAATATCAATATGACCATTGGTTATCGGGTCAAAACTACCCGGATAGAGACCAACACGCATTATCTAGTCCTCCTTATCAGTGTCATTTGGCTTATCAGTATCTGGCTCTTCATCTGGTGCTTCTTCTTGGGTTTCAGCAGGCGCGTCATCTTCTATCGCGCCCTCCACATCATCTTCACCCTCTTCGTCATCATCTGATGCATCGCCTAAATGCGCGACCGACACGACTTTCGCGTCCTCTTCGGTCTTGAATATCGTCACCCCTTGTGTGTTGCGCCCCGCAATGCGGATGCCGTTAATCGGGCATCGAATAAGCGTGCCGCCATCCGTCACCAGCATAATCTGGTCGGTTTCCTCAACGGGGAACGCCGCCAATAGCTGACCATTGCGCTCGGTCACGGTCATCGCGATAATCCCCTTGCCGCCGCGCCCCGACACGCGATACTCATAAGCCGATGAGCGTTTGCCGAAACCATTTTCGCTGACTGCCAGAATAAATTGCTCATTGGCACCCATCTCGGCGTAACGCTCTGGCGATAGGGAGACGGCTTCTTCTGCTTCCTCGGATGCTTCTTCGGCAGTTGTTTCAGCAACATCTTCCGCATCGCCCGATGCCGCACGGCGAATGGCCGCCGCCTGCTTTAGATAGGTCGTGCGCTCGGCGGGTGAGGCATCGCTGCCGCGCAGAATAGCCAGCGAAATAACGCTCGCGCCCTCATCGAGGCGAATGCCCCGCACGCCGTTAGAGTTACGACTGCGAAAGACGCGTACTTTTTCGACCGGAAACCGAATAGCCCGTCCGCTTGAACTGGTGAGCAGCACATCATCGCTTTCATTGCAGGTTTCGACACCAATAATGCGTTCGCCCTCATCGGGTTTCATGGCGATTTTACCATTGCGATTGATGGTCACGAAATCGGATAAATCATTGCGCCGCACATTGCCGAAACTGGTGGCAAACATAACGTGTAAATCAACCCAGCTTTCTTCGTCTTGCGGCAATGCCATAATATCGGCGATGGTCTCGTCTGTATCGAGCGGCAGCAGATTGACCAGCGCCTTGCCTTTCGATTGCGGACTGCCAACGGGCAGTTTCCACACTTTCATTTTATACACCATGCCGGTCGTCGAGAAAAACAGAACGGGCTGATGCGTATTGGCGACAAATATGCGCGAGACGAAATCTTCGTCCTTGGTTGACATGCCCGAGCGACCCTTGCCGCCGCGACGCTGTGCGCGATATGTCGAAAGCGGCACGCGCTTAATATAGCCCGTATGGCTGACCGTCACGACCATGTCCTCTTGCGGAATGAGGGACTCGTCGTCGACTTCGCCATCATCATTGATAAACTCGGAACGGCGCGGCGTAGCAAACTCTTCGCGCATAAGGGCTAAATCTTCCTGAATAATCGCCATCACACGCGCCCGACTGCGCAAAATATCCAGCAAATCGGCGATTTGCTCGCCCAGTTCTTTAAGCTCATCGCCAACTTCGTCGCGCCCCATCGCCGTGAGACGTTGCAGGCGCAGCTCTAAAATGGCGCGCGTTTGCGCTTCGCTCAGAATATATGTGCCATCCTCAGCAACGCGGTGGCGCGGGTCGTCGATGAGATGTATCAATTCAGCCACCGATTCAGCCGGCCATTGGCGTTCCATCAACTGGCGACGCGCCTCTTGCGGCGAGGGTGCTTTGCGAATAAGCGCGATGACTTCGTCAATATTCGACACCGCAATCGCCAAACCGACCAACACATGCGCGCGGTCGCGGGCTTTGTTCAACTCAAACTTCGAGCGTCGCGTCACCACCTCGACACGGAACGCGATGAACGCGTCCAGCATTTCGCGCACATTCATCAATTTCGGACGACCATTGGTCAGCGCCAACATATTCGCGCCAAAGCTCGTTTGCAGCTGCGAATAGCGATAAAGCTGGTTCAGCACGACATCGGGGACAGCATCGCGTTTCAACTCGACAACCACCCGCATCCCATGGCGGTCGCTTTCATCGCGCAAATCAGACACGCCTTCAACGACCTTATCGCGCACCAATTCGGCGATTTTCTCAATCATCGACGCTTTATTCACCTGATACGGGATTTCCGTGATGATGATGGCTTCGCGGTCTTTGCGGATTTCCTCGACGCTCGCCCGACCCCGCATGATAATCGACCCACGCCCCGTCTGCACCGATGATTTCGACCCCGTATAGCCCAAAATCAACGCGCCCGTCGGGAAGTCAGGCCCCGGCACAAGTTCGAGCAATTCGTCTTCCGTCAACGCCTCGTTTTCGATAATCGCTTGGGTCGCGTCAATCAACTCGCCCAAATTATGCGGCGGCACATTGGTGGCCATCCCAACCGCGATGCCATTCGCGCCATTGACCAGTAGATTCGGAAACCGTGCAGGCAGCACCATCGGCTCACGCTCGGAACTATCATAATTGTCTTGAAAATCGACCGTCTCTTTGTCGATGTCCTCCAACAAAGCATGCGCTGGCTTGGCCATGCGCACCTCGGTATAACGCATCGCAGCCGGCGGGTCGCCATCAACCGAGCCGAAATTACCCTGCCCATCAAGCAGTGGCAGGCGCATCGAAAACTCTTGCTCCATGCGCACCAGCGCATCATATATCGACTGGTCGCCATGCGGGTGATATTTACCAATCACATCGCCAACCACACGCGCCGATTTGCGATACGGCTTGTTATAGTCATAACCATTTTCGTTCATCGAGAACAAAATCCGCCGATGCACCGGCTTCAACCCATCGCGGACATCTGGCAAAGCACGCGAGACAATCACGCTCATCGCGTAATCGAGATAGGAGACTTTCATCTCCTCCTCAATGCTCACGGATTCGATATCGCCATCATCATCACCCGCGACAAACCCAACACTGGGCGGGATATCATCTCCCCCGCCTTCATCATCTTCGCCTTCAACCGCGCCCGTTTCTTCATCGGTCACAGCTTCCTCATCCGCTTGTGGCGCATCGACAATATCGTCTTCCGTATCAGTCGGGTTTTCGGGCGTTTCAATCACAATTTATCTTTCTCGTATCGCGTGAATATGACTAAAATCATACCACAAAACAGAGAAATACAGGCACGGAAAACAACCCCGTCAACACCATTTCAACCCATTGTTTTTATTGAGTTTTTAACGCCTAAAACGGGATATCATCATCAATCGCCGCATCCCCACCCTGCGCAGCCGCCGGTGGAGGCGAATCGCTGCCCACAGCTTCAAAGTCGCCACCGCTATTGCGGCTATCCAACATGGTCATCACGCCGCCAAAGTTTTGCAAAACCACCTCTGTGGTATAGCGATCATTATTGCTATCGTCCTGCCATTTGCGGGTTTGGAGCTGGCCTTCGACATATACTTTCGAGCCTTTTTTCAGATATTGCTCGGCGATGCGGCACAGCCCTTCGGAGAAAATAACCACGCGATGCCATTCGGTTTTCTCGCGTCGTTCGCCCGTATTCTTGTCTTTCCAGTTTTCGCTTGTCGCAATGCTGAGATTGACGACAGGGCGGCCATCTTTTGTGCTGCGAACATCTGGGTCTGCTCCCAAATTGCCCACCAAAATCACTTTATTGACGCTTCCAGCCATGTTTTTTCTCCTATTTGTCTTGCGACCCTAAATGAATCGCCGCCAAACTGCACCCGCACCACCCCGCTTAGTTGTGGATTACTCGACACCGCGTTAAAAAGCCATCCGTATAATTGGTTTCGCAAAACGACCAAAAAGGCTAGATTGCACCCCAACCTGAGAGAGACCTCATGCCACGCAAACCGAAATCGCAAAAAGCGAGTGCCTCGCAGCTTAAGAAAATCCGCATCGCGGGGGCGCGCGAGCATAATTTGAAAGATGTGTCGCTCGACCTCCCACGCGACCAGCTGATTGTTGTCACGGGTCTTTCTGGGTCGGGCAAAAGCTCGCTTGCCTTTGATACGATTTACGCCGAGGGGCAACGTCGCTACGTCGAGAGTCTATCGGCCTATGCGCGGCAGTTTCTTGAGATGATGCAAAAGCCCGATGTCGACCAGATTGATGGCTTGTCGCCGGCTATTTCCATCGAGCAGAAAACGACCTCGCGCAACCCGCGCTCAACCGTCGGCACGGTCACTGAAATATATGATTATCTGCGCCTGTTATATGCCCGTATCGGCATCCCCTATTCGCCCGCGACGGGACTGCCCATCGAAAGCCAGACCGTCAGCCAAATGGTCGACCGCGTGATGGAAATGCCCGAAGGCACGCGCCTATTTCTGCTTGCACCAATCGTGCGTGGCCGCAAGGGCGAATATAAGCGCGACTTTGCCGAGCTGCAAAAGCGCGGCTTCCAACGGGTAAAAGTCGATGGCACATTTTACGAAATCACCGATATCCCCGCGCTCGATAAAAAACTAAAACACGATATCGACGTGGTGGTCGACCGCCTTGTTATCAAGCCCGACCTCGGCAATCGCGTCGCCGATAGTATGGAAGTCGCCCTCGGCCTGACCGATGGCATCGCTGTCGTCGAGATGGCCGACCAAGCAGAGAGGGTGATTTTTTCGGCGCGTTTTGCCTGTCCCGTATCGGGTTTTACGATTGACGAGATTGAACCACGGCTGTTTTCATTCAACAATCCGTTCGGGGCTTGCCCCGAATGCGATGGTCTCGGCACGCAGTTTTTTATCGACCCGATTGCCGTCGTGCCAGATGGCAATTTGTCCCTTAAAGAGGGGGCGATTGCGCCATGGTCGAAATCATCGTCGCCCTCGCCCTATTACACGCAGACGCTCGAGGCCGTTGCCAAGCATTATAAGTTTAAAATGACGACGAAATGGTCTGAGCTGCCCGCCCGCGCGCAGCAGGCTATTCTGTATGGCTCGGGCGACGAGCTTGTCACCTTTTCCTTCGATGACAGCATGCGCATTTACAAAGCCAAGAAACCCTTTGAAGGCGTTATTCCTAGTCTGGAGCGGCGCTATCGCGAAACCGATAGCAACTGGTCACGTGAGGACATTGAAAAATACCAATCCGTCACTGATTGCGAAACCTGTAGCGGCTATCGCCTCAAGCCCGAAGCACTGGCCGTTAAAATAAACGAGTTGCACGTCAGCCAAGTCACGCAAATGTCTATTCGGACGGCGGATGAGTGGTTTCGCAAACTCGAAAAAAAGCTCACCGCCAAAGAAACGCAAATCGCCGCGCGCATCTTGAAAGAAATCCGCGAAAGGCTGAATTTCTTGAACGATGTCGGGCTTGAATATCTCACCCTATCGCGCAGCTCTGGCACGTTATCGGGCGGCGAGAGCCAACGCATCCGCCTTGCCTCACAAATCGGCTCTGGCCTGACGGGCGTGCTATATGTGCTGGATGAGCCAAGCATCGGGCTGCATCAACGCGACAATACGCGCCTTTTAAAAACGCTCACACGGCTGCGCGACCTCGGCAATACGGTGATTGTCGTCGAGCATGACGAAGAAGCCATTATGACCGCCGACCATGTGGTTGATATCGGCCCCGGGGCGGGCATCCATGGCGGGCATGTGGTCGCCGAAGGCACGCCGAAGAAAATCATCGCGAGCAAGAAAAGCCTCACGGGGCAGTACCTATCTGGCACGCTCGAAGTCCCCGTGCCGAAAAAGCGGCGCGATACCAAAGCTAGC
This sequence comes from Parvibaculaceae bacterium, assembly GCA_965221415.1. Lineage (GTDB taxonomy): Bacteria > Pseudomonadota > Alphaproteobacteria > RS24 > RS24 > UBA8337. The sequence goes on along the minus strand of OZ244887.1, from coordinate 812,337 downwards.
AAAACCATCGCCGTGAAGGGCGCGAAAGGCAATAATCTGAAAAACGTCACCGCCGAAATCCCGCTTGGCACATTCACCTGCGTCACCGGTGTTTCGGGCGGCGGCAAGTCAACCCTGCTGATTGATACGCTCTACAAATCATTGGCGCGCAAGCTCAGCAATGCCCGCGCCACCCCCGCCGAGCACACCACCATTGACGGGCTGCACTTGCTCGACAAAGTCATCGATATTGACCAATCGCCGATTGGCCGCACGCCTCGGTCTAATCCTGCTACCTATACGGGGGCTTTCACGCCCATCCGCGAATGGTTTTCTGGCCTGCCCGAAGCCAAAGCGCGGGGTTATAAGCCGGGGCGGTTTTCGTTCAACGTCAAAGGCGGGCGCTGCGAAACCTGCCAAGGCGACGGCCTGATTAAAATCGAAATGCACTTCCTGCCCGATGTCTATGTCGAATGCGATAGCTGCAACGGCCAACGCTATAATCGCGAAACGCTCGAAGTGCGCTTCAAAGACAAATCAATCGCCGACATACTCGATATGACGGTCGACGAAGCGGCTGACTTTTTCAAAGCCGTCCCGATGGTGCGCGATAAAATGACGACATTGCAACGCGTCGGCCTCGGCTATGTGAAAGTCGGGCAACAAGCCACCACCCTTTCGGGCGGCGAAGCACAGCGCGTCAAATTGGCCAAAGAACTCTCCAAACGCGCCACGGGGCGCACACTATATATTCTTGACGAACCCACCACGGGATTGCATTTTCACGATGTCGCCAAATTGCTCGATGTCCTGCACGAACTGGTCGATGCGGGCAACACAGTGGCGGTGATTGAGCATAATTTGGAGGTTATCAAAACCGCCGATTGGATAATCGATATGGGGCCTGAAGGCGGCGATGGCGGCGGCGAAATCGTCGCCATTGGCACGCCCGAGACTGTGGCACGCGAAAAGCGTAGCTATACGGGGCAATATTTGAAACGACTGGTGAAGAAAAAATCAGCATGAGCGACACATTACACATTATCGGCGGCGGACTGGCGGGGTCTGAGGCGGCTTTTCAAGCAGCCCAAGCGGGCGTTGACGTCATACTGCACGAAATGCGCCCCGTGCGCACCACCGATGCCCATGTGACGGATGGCCTAGCCGAACTGGTATGTTCTAACAGTTTTCGTTCTGACGATGCCGAAAACAACGCCGTGGGCTTATTGCACGCCGAATTGCGCGACACGCAAAGCCTCATCATGCAGAGTGCCGATGCGCATCAAGTTCCTGCGGGCGGTGCGTTGGCGGTCGACCGCGAAGGGTTCTCCGCCGCCGTGACCCGCGCCATCGAAGCGCATCCCAACATCACCCTGCAACGCGAAGAAGTCACCGCCATTCCAGACGATTGGGCGCATGTTATCATCGCGACGGGTCCGCTGACCTCGCCCGCCCTATCGGACACGATAGCCCACCTGACGGGGCGCGATAAACTCGTTTTCTTCGATGCGATTGCGCCGATACTCTATCACGATAGCCTCGATATGGATATTTGCTGGTATCAATCGCGCTATGACAAAATCGGGCCCGGCGGGACGGGCAAGGATTACATTAATTGCCCGATGGACGAAGCCCAGTATGACGCTTTTCTCGACGCACTCATCGACAGCGACACCGCCGATTTCAAACAATGGGAAGAAAACACGCCCTATTTTAATGGCTGCTTACCGATTGAAGTGATGGCCGCGCGCGGTCGCGAAACCCTGCGTCACGGGCCGATGAAACCGCGCGGGCTGACCAATAGCCATGCGCCCGATGTGAAGCCCTATGCGGTGGTGCAGCTACGCCAAGACAACGCACTCGGCACATTGTTCAACATGGTCGGCTTTCAAACCAAGTTGAAATATGGCGCACAAACCGATGTTTTCAAACTCATCCCCGGCCTCGAAAACGCCCGATTTGCACGCCTTGGCGGGTTGCATCGCAATACTTTTCTCAACAGCCCTACCTTATTGGATGGCGAATTGCGGCTCAAAACCGCCGCCCATATCCGTTTTGCGGGGCAAATCACGGGCGTTGAGGGCTATGTCGAAAGCACCGCGATTGGCCTGCTCGCGGGGCGATTTGCCGCTGCGCAAATACAAGGCCACACCCTCGCCCCACCCGCCATGACGACAGCCTTTGGCGCTTTGCTCGCGCATATTACCGTCAATGCCGATGCCAGTTCGTTTCAGCCGATGAATATCAACTTTGGTCTCATGCCAGAGCTTGACGCGCTGCCTGCCCCGATGGATGAAAACGGCAAAAAATTACGCGGCAAAGCGCGGATGCAAGCCAAGAAGCAAGCGCGTCAACGCGGCTTTACCGCCCGTGCGCGTGCCGATTTCATCGACTTCTTATAAACGACCCAACGCCGCCATGCGCAGCAAGGAAAGCTGATAGCGCAGCAGCGTTTTGGGATGCGGAAAATGGGCAGCATGACGCTTTGCCAATCCAATCGGCAGAAAAGCCGGCAGCAATGCTTTACGCTGTGCGCGGGGCAATCGGTTAAATTGTGCGCACGCCGCCGCCAACAATTCATACGCCCGTGCCGCAACATCAGTGCCATCTTGCGGCACAAGGCGCAATAGCTCGAACCCCGTCCCTGCCGATTGCAGCAAATCTGCATCCGCCTCAGCACCGATGATATCGCAGGCAAGCTGCAAAAAGGCCGTCCCAACGCTGCGCGCCTCGTCTTCTAATTCATGCACATGGCGCGGGGTTTCCGACAAGGCGGCTTCGCGACCATCAATCAGCGCCAGCGCTTTTTCGCGTTCAAGCGGATGCATCATCAGCGCATGGCCAATCGGCGTGTCGTGTGTCTCTTTATCGAGCAACTCGCGCCACCATTGCAGCCGAATAGCACCAATCATCGGGTCTGACACCAGCGACGGAACACGCGCACTATCGGCATATAGATGATACAGCGTGAGCAACGCGTCGCGGCTTGCGGCGGGCGCAAACAGATGGCACAGATATAAATCGCCATCCAGACCCCGTAGCTCTTGCCGTAACAGTGCGAAATCAGCGTTCATGTTAACCTCAAAAAAAAGGGTCGCATGAATAAGCGACCCTTTTCAGAAAATTGATATGCCGCCTAATAGATATTTTGCGCGGCCACCATGGCAAACAGCATCGGAATCGATAGCATGGTGTTGGTACGCGAAAACAGCATCGCCGTGCGTGCTGATGCGGCTTTCGTATCCGCATCAGCCTCGACAATGCCCAGTGCTTTCTTCTGGTTCGGCCAAATCACAAACCAAACGTTAAACCACATGATAATACCAAGCCACATGCCAATACCGATGGCAGTGTGCTTCGGCACGTCAAAGTCAGTCATCGCACCGAGTGCCAGCGCATCGTGAATATAACCGTTCACATAGCCCAAAGCCAAACCCGTCACAATCGTCGCCATAGCAGCCCAACGGAACCACCAAAGTGCCGCCGGCGCAATCACCTTGCCAATCGCTGGCTTTTGCTCATCGGGAATGTTTGGCATGTTGGGAATCTGCACAAAGTTGAAATAGTACAGCAGACCAATCCACATAATACCGCTCAACACATGCAGCCACCGCAGCGTAAATGCCCAGAAATTTGTATCCAAAACATTGCCGTCATTTAGATACATAAGCTCTAAAATGAACGCCAACACGAAACCCGCAATAACCGTATTGCGCAGAGATGTAAGAATTGCAGCCATAACAGCCTCCTTTTCGAATCGATATACCTACACACTACCACTGGGGCGGACAGCCACGCAAATCAATTAGCTTTATTGCCTGACCAATCACGCTTCACGCCGAGTATCATCAGCAAGGGCGAGGCGATGAATATCGACGAATATGTGCCGACAAGAACGCCCAAAATCATCGCAAAAGTAAAGCCGCGAATAACCTCACCCCCCAGCATGTAAAGCGCGCCCAGAGCCAATAAGGTCGTCACCGATGTCATCACCGTGCGCGACAATGTCTCGTTAATCGCGGTGTCGAGCAAATCGCCCAAATCCATCTTTTTATATTTGCGCAAGTTTTCGCGCACCCGATCATAAACCACCACCGTATCGTTCATCGAATAGCCGACAATCGTCAAAATCGCCGCCAGAATCGACAGATTAAAATCGAGTTGCAACAGCGAAAAAATACCAATCGTCAACACCACATCATGCACCAAGGCCAGCACCGCCCCGACAGAGAATTGCCACTCAAAGCGAAACCAAATGTAAATCAGCATCGAAATAATCGCCGCTAAAACCGCCAACACGCCCGTCTGGATAAGTTCGGCGCTTACCTGCGGGCCAACAATCTCGACGCGGCGAATATCATACTCCCCCGCCAATTCATTGCGAATGACCTCCACCGCGGTCAGATCATTACGCGCATCCACCGCGTTTTCGACCTCAGCAATCCGAATTAAGACATCGGTTTCCTTGCCAAACTCTTGAATCTGCACTTCGCCAAGTGCCAGTGCGCCTAGCTGTTCGCGCAAGGCACCAATATTGATAGCTTGCGGGGCACTCGCTTCAATCAGCGTGCCGCCTCTAAAATCAATACCGAAGTTCAGCCCCTTGGCGAAAAACACACCCATCGAGCCAATCACCAATGCCGCCGACAAAAACAGCGCAAAACTGCGGTGTCGAATAAAACCAATATTGGTGTTCATCGGAATGAGTTTTAATGTCCACATATTATCACCCCCTAAAGCGGCAAACTATCTGGTCGCCCTTGGCGGCGCACCCAGAGCGCGACCAAAAAGCGGGTCAGAACAAAAGCCGTGAAAACCGACGTTACAATGCCAATCGCCAGTGTTATCGCAAAGCCGCGAATAGGCCCTGAGCCAAGCTGAAACAAAATAACGGCAGCCAGAAGCGTCGTGATATTGGCATCGAGAATCGTCCCAAGGGCGCGATTATAGCCTGTATCAATCGCCATGATGGCTGTCTTATTGGCAGCGATCTCTTCACGAATGCGTTCGAAAATCAGCACATTGGCATCCACCGCCATACCGACCGTCAACACAATGCCCGCAATGCCGGGCAAGGTCAGCGTCGCTTGCAAGCCAGACAACACTGCCATAATCAGCATCAGATTAACCACCAGCGCAATATTGGCAAAAGCGCCAAACACATTATAGCTGATAATCATAAAGGCAATCACCGCCATAAAGCCGACAATCAGCGCAATCCGCCCCGCCGCAACGCTATCTGCGCCAAGGCCGGGCCCGACCGTGCGTTCTTCCAAAATAGTCATCGGTGCGGGCAATGCGCCTGCGCGTAGCAAAATCGACAAATCATTGGCCTCTTGCACCGAGAAATTGCCCGTAATGCGCCCCGCGCCACCCAAAATCGCCGATTGAATAATCGGTGCAGAAATAATTTTCTCGTCCAGCACAATCGCGAAAGGGCGACCCACATTGGCCTTTGTGACTTCGCCGAATTTTTTCGCGCCGACCGTATCAAAGCGGAAATTGACTTCGGGCGCATTGGTCTGCGGGTCAAACCCGACGCTTGCGTCCACCAGACGCTCGCCGCTGACCATCGCGCGACGGCGAATGAGATACGGCACACGCGGCTCTGTATCAGTATAGTAAACCCGCGCCCCCGCAGGCGCACGTTGGCCGCCTTCGACCTCATAAGCACTCATGCTTTGGTCAACCAGATGAAAGTTCAGCTTGGCCGTTTGACCCAGCAGCGCCTTCAGTCTTTGCGGGTCATCAAGCCCCGGCACTTGCACCAGAATACGCGTATCACCCTGACGCTGAATAGTTGGCTCGGTCGTGCCAAGCTCGTCGACGCGGCGGCGAATAATTTCAATCGATTGCTGCAACGTACGTGTGTTGCGCGCCGCCACCGCTTCGGGGGTCACTTTCAACTCAAACGTCAGGTCTTGCGTATTCTCGACCGCCAAATCCACACCCTGATTAAAGCCGCTAATCACATTCGCCGTAATCGGCTGCGACAAGCCTTGCAACACGCCTTGGGCGCGTTCTAAATCTTCGGTTTTACGGATGGACACCGTCACGCCGCCATCAATCCGACCAAGCCCCGTATAGCCGATGCGCTCGCCGCGCAAAGCAAGTCGCACATCCGAGATTAAATCCTCAAGCCGTTCGCGCTTTACCGAATCCGTATCCACCGACAGCAGCAAATGCGACCCGCCCTGCAAATCAAGCCCCAGATTGAGCTGACTCGATGGCAGAAACTCTGGCAAAGCCAGACGGTTTTTCTCGCTCAGAAAATTCGGCAGTGAAAACACCACGCCGAGCAACACCACAAGGGCGATACCAGCAATCTTTAAACGTGAGAAATGCAGCATGGGGCGCGGTTAATCCTTGTTCGCGGGTTCGCCTTTGCTGCGAACCGAAATAATCATTGTTTTAACAATTTTGACGCGCGTATTATCGCCGAGGTCAACCTCGAGTTCCTCATCCCCGACTTTGGCGACTTTACCAATCAGCCCGCCTTGGGTGACGACGGTATCGTTGCGGCGCACCGAGTCAATCATATTTCTGTGTTCTTTTTGACGACGCGCTTGCGGGCGCAAAATCATAAAATAGATAATGCCAAAAACAATGACCAACGGAAACAGCAACTCAAACAACGCGCCGCCGCCTGACGCGGATTGGGCATAGGCTGGTGAAATCAACATGAGATTCTCCTCTTTTGTGTTCGCGACTATACGCAAGAAGCACCCCAACGCCAAGCATTGTTGCGGGATTTTCTAGATGAGCGAATTGGGGTCGACGGCGCGTGTCCCTTTTCGTAATTCAAAATGTAATTGCGGCGCGTTGACATTGCCCGTTTGGCCGACCTCCGCGATGATTTGCCCCTGCTTGACGCGGTCGCCGCGCTTGACCAGAAACTTCGACGCATGTGCATAGGCCGTCACCCAACTGCCGCCATGGCGTACGAGCAATAAATTACCATAGCCGCGCAATTCATTGCCCGTATAGACCACCACGCCGTTTTCCGCAGCTTTAATGGGCGTGCCTTCGCGTGCGGCAATATTGATGCCATCATTATGCAAGCCGCCGGGTTTCGGCCCAAAGCCAGAAATCACCGTCCCCTGCACCGGCACGCGAAAGCGTCCAACCCGACGCGGGGCTTGGGGCAGCTTCGCTCTGGTTTTTGGTGTGGCGGTTTTTGGCTGCTGCTGCGCCACTGCGGTGCGCGGTTTTGCAGGCACTTGCAGCTTCTGGCCAACACGCAGACCATAGGGTTTTTCCAGACCATTCATGCTGGCGAGCGTCGCGATATCTGTTTTATAACTGCGCGAGATTGCGTAAAGCGTGTCGTTCGCACGGACTTTATAAAATGTTTTCACTGGCACTTTCACCCTATCGCCCGGCGACAGGCTATAGGGCGGTCGCGCCTTATTGCTTTCGAGCAAAGCACGCAACGGCACTTTATAACGCAGCGATAATTTATAATATGTGTCGCCTTTAACCGCCGTCACCAACCCATTGGCGGGGACATTAACAGCACGGATGCCACGCTCTTTGGCGATGCGGGCGAAGAAGTTTTTGCCCTGCCGCCCCTCCTCGCTATCATACCACCGTCCTGATGCAATCGGTGCGCACGCCGCACTCATCAGGCAAAAAAGGGTCGCAATTATTGCGGTGGCGGTTCGCTGTGTCATCCAAATAATTTACCCAACTTTCGCGCAAGAGGCCGACTTGTCATATCCATATGCAGCGGCGTGATGGAAATATCGCCCTGCATGACCGCCTCGATATCCGTGCCTTTGGTCAGATGGCTGAGAACGCGGTTGAAATCATACCAGTAATAATTGACCCCGCGCGGGTTGGTGCGATGCTGCATCGACAGGATATTTTTGCTGCGCTTGCCCTGCTTGGTGATACGCACATGCGGCTTTTTCTTCGGGTCGATATCGGGAAAATTAATATTGATGAACGTGCCTCTCTGCCATTCAAGCGTCAGTAATTTTCGAATAATCGCAGGCGCATGTTTTTCGGCGACCTCAAAACGCGGCTTTCGTTGCCAGATAGCACCCGCAAGGTTAATCGCTTGGCTCATCGCAATCGACGGAATGCCCGACACAGTGCCTTCTTTGGCGATGGCGACCGTCCCCGAATAGCTGATGTCCTCAGCAATATTCTGCCCGAAATTAACCCCGCCCAAAATCAAATCAGGCAGGCAATCCTTCATCAAATGACGGGTGGCCACCATCACGCAATCTGTCGGTGTGCCGCTGACCGCATAGCGGCGTGTCCCCCGCTTTTCAACACGCAGCGGCTTCGACAGACTAAACGAGTGACTTGCCCCGCTCATTTCCTCAGCTGGGGCTATCACCCAAACCTCATCGGCCAATTGCTTGGCGATTTTGATGGTCGATTTAAGCCCCCGCGCATCAATACCGTCATCATTGCTGACCAAAATGCGTCCCACTAATTTACCCATTATTCCGCCTCTATCTTGGTGCGCCCGCCCATATAGGGCTGCAAGGCATCGGGTATCGTCACCGAGCCATCTTCATTGACATAATTTTCCAACACCGCAACGAGCGTGCGCCCGACCGCAAGGCCAGAGCCGTTCAGCGTGTGGACAAATTGCGTGGCCTTTTCGCCTTCCGCCCGATAGCGCGCATTCATCCGCCGCCCCTGAAAATCACCGCAATACGACACGCTAGAGATTTCACGATAGGCATTTTGCCCCGGCAACCAGACCTCAAGGTCAAACGTTTTGCTCGCGCTAAACCCCATATCGCCCGTGCAAAGCTGCATCACGCGATACGGCAATTTGAGCTTCTTCAGCACTTCTTCGGCGCAATTCAGCTTGCGTTCCAATTCTGCTTCGCCGCTTTGGGCGTCAACAATCGAGACCAATTCGACTTTGGCGAACTGGTGCTGGCGAATCATGCCGCGTGTATCGCGTCCCGCCGAACCTGCTTCCGAGCGAAAGCACTGCGTCAGTGCCGTCACACGCATCGGCAGCTGCGCCGCATCAACAATCTGCTCGCGCACCAAATTAGACAGCGTGACTTCCGCCGTCGAAGTCAACCAATAGCCATTTTCTGTGCGGAATAAATCTTCGGCGAATTTCGGCAATTGCCCCGCGCCAAAAACCGCATCATCGCGCACCAATACGGGCAAGGTCATCTCGGTATAGCCGAATTCTCCCGTTTGCAAATCGAGCATGAAATTACCTAGCGCGCGCTCAAGCCGCGCCAATTGATTGTGCAACACCACAAACCGCGCCCCAGACAATAGTGCCGCCGTTTCAAAATCCATGCCGAGCGACTCGCCAATCTCAAAATGCTCGCGGCTGCCTGCTTTCGGGTCGCCGTGACGACGCAGCTCAACATTGCTCTCGTCATCTTCGCCGACGGGGACATCGTCCATCGCAATATTGGGAATCGCCGCCAACATCTCGGTGAGGTCTGTCTGGATGAAACGCTCGGCTTTTTCGGCCTCTTGCAATAGCTCTTTCAACCCTGCGGTTTCACTCATCACACGCTGCGCTTCGATGTCGTTGCCCTGCGCTTTGGCCTCACCAATCTTTTTGGAGGCCTCATTGCGTTGGGTTTGCAATTCTTGCGCGTTAGCAATCGCTACGCGACGCTCATCGTCTTTTGCCACCAAAGCCGCAGCTTGTGGGGCGACCCCGCGCTTTTCAAGCTTCACGTCAAACGCGTCTGGGTCTTTTCGTATGGCGTTAATATCATGCATCGTCGGCTCGTCTGGTTTGGTTGCTGTCTTTTATAGGCCGCTTTTCTAGTCTAGCAACGCATAAAATAGAGATTTCATAAAGCAATAATGTCGGCACGCTGAGGCCAATCTGGCTGATTAAATCTGGCGGTGTCAGCACCGCCGCCACGCCAAACACAATCACAATCGCATAGCGCCGCTTGGCGCGCAGGCCATCCGCGCTCACCACCCCGATGCGACCAAGCAAGGTTAACACAACAGGCAATTGAAAACACAGACCAAAAGCCAGCATCAACACCATCGTGAACGATAAATACTCGCTCACCCGATTGACCATGCGCACATGCGCCGCGTCGCCACCGCCAATAATCTGCATCGACAGAAAAAACTCAAAGGCCAGTGGCATCACGATGAAAAATACCAATGCCGCACCGCCCGCAAATAAAATCGGCGACGCAATCAGATACGGCAAAAACGCCCCGCGCTCGTTTTTATAAAGCCCCGGCGCGATAAAACGATAAAGCTGAAACGCCATCATCGGAAAAGACAAAAACAGCGCGGCAAACATCGACAGCTTTATATGCGTGAAGAAAAACTCATGCGGCGCGGTATAAATCAGCTCCAACTGACTTTTCGCGGCTTGCTCAAACGGCCACAATAAAAACGCGAAAATATCACTGGCAAAAAACATGCACACAGCAAACGCCACGATAAAACCCGCCAGCGCCCATAAAAGCCGCGTGCGCAATTCAACCAGATGGTCAAACAATGCCATCTCGCCCGCTGCTAATTCGCTCTTTTCTGGGTCAGTCACGTTTTGGCTCATCATCTTCATCTGGTGCGACGAATAAATCGGGCGTGCCGACATCCTCGACAAATGGGTGGTCGCGCAAAGGGTCTAAATCATCCGACATATCATTCATTTGCGCGCGCAACTCCTGCACCATCGCGCGCATCCGCCCAACAAACCGCCCCGCCGACCGCAACAGCGCAGGCAACTCACGCGGTCCTACAACGAGCAATGTCACAACGCCCAGAACCAACATTTCGGTCCAGCCAATGTCAAACAAAGCGAGGCTCCGCTACTTGTCGTCAGTGTTAGTGTCGTCGGCTTGTTCGTCTTCGCGCAATCCTTTGCGGAAGCTCGTGATGCCGCGCGCGACATCGCTCATGAGCGATGAGATGCGGCCACGGCCAAACAGCAAAATCACTAAAACCACGACAATCAGTATTTGTATCCAGCTTAATCCCATCTCGAACCCCTTATTTCACTCTGATTTAAATAGCATGAGGCGCGCTCGCGATACAAAGAATTTGTTTGCCCCCTGATTTGGCCGCGCCCCACCACGAATAAGCGCTTGCCAATTCGCACCCTCAGGGCGGGCGATATGGCACAGCCAATCTGGCCCAATCGCGCGCACCGAGACAATATCCCCCTCAAACGTAAAATCATCCGCCTCACCCATCAGCGTAATATCGCTCGGGCGCACACCGATTTGCCCGTCACCATCTGCCATAAGATTAACCGACCCAAACATCGCCGCGACATGCAAATTAAGCGGGTTTTGATAAATCGCCTCGGGCGTATCCATCTGCACGATGCGCCCCTTATTCTGCACCGCGATACGGTCAGCCATGCGCAAAGCATCGGCTGTGTCGTGGGTGACAATCAAACCCGCCGCGTCATTTTCTTTCACCAAACGCAGAGTGAGGTCGCGCATCTGGTCGCGTAATTGCGGGTCGAGATTAGAAAATGGCTCATCCATCAACACTAATTGCGGCCTCGGTGCCATGGCACGGGCAAGCGCGACGCGTTGCTGCTCGCCGCCCGATAATGTATCGGGATATTTATTGGCAAAACCCGACAGGTCAACCGCATTGAGCAAATCCAGTGCGCGCTTGCGTGCCTCGTCGTCAGGCAGATGGTTCAGCCCAAACGTCACATTGTCGTAAATCGACAAATGCGGAAACAGCGCAAAATCCTGAAACAAAAACCCAATGCCACGCGCCTCGGGCGGGTTAACGTGCTGCGCCGTCGAGACACACATATCGCCCAAAAATATCTCCCCCGCGCTTGGCGTTTCCATGCCCGCCGCCAAACGCAAACTGGTCGTCTTGCCGCAGCCCGACGGCCCGAGCAAGCAGACAATCTCGCCTGCCGCCACCTCAAAGCTTACATCATCGACAACCATATCGCCGTCAAACCGACACGAGACATGCGAAAAGCGTAACGCTGCACTCATGCTGATGCGTCATCCTCGGAGGCCGCCTCATGCGCCGCCTCGGGCAAATCCATCTCTAAGGGTGACAAATCCGATCCATCATCGCCATCCGCCAATGGGTCTTCGTCCTCGTCGGGCGCGCCATCAGGCGACGGCACCGCAAAGCCCGGCGGCAAACGGTCATCCAACAAGCCGGTGGCTTTCAACTCATCCAGTCCGGGTAAATCCTTCAAACTTTCCAGCCCAAAATGCAGCAGAAAATTATGCGATGTGCCATAGGTCACTGGCCGACCCGGCACACGGCGACGGCCACGGATTTTCACCCACGTACTTTCGAGCAGCACATCGAGCGTGCCTTTCGATACCGATACGCCGCGAATATCTTCGATTTCGGCGCGGGTCACGGGTTGGTGATAGGCGATAATGGCGAGTGTTTCGAGCGCAGGACGCGACAAGCGACGCTGCTGCACCACATGTTTTTGCAGCGCATGTGCCAAATCAGGCGCAGATAGAAACGACCATTTCGAGCCGACTTTTTGCAGCGTAAATCCCGCATTGGCGTATTTTTCGCCGACCGCGTCCAAAATCGCCAACACATCAGCGCCATCTGGTAATTTGTCTTTGATATTCGGCACGTCCAGTGGCTCTTCGGCGGCAAACAGCACTGCCTCGACAATGCGGATATGCTCATCCTTGACGGGCAGCAAAGCTTCTTGTTCGTCACTCATCGCTTGCCCCTTCATGTGCCACTTTTGGCCGTGCGCGTCGTACGAGCAATGGGTCGAAATTGCCGCCCTGCTGCAATTCAAGTCGCCCATCGCGCACATATTCTAATATCGCGCTAAACGAACTCGCCAATGTCGTGCGCCGCTTTTGCGGGTCGCGGATATCGCTTGCGACCAAAGCATCAACCGCCTCCCAATCGTCGAGCTTGCCGAGCAAACGCTCGATACGCATACGCGCACGCTCAATCGACAGCACATCCATTTTCGGCGGTGTCCATTTTTCATAGTAATTGCGCAAACGCTGCGTCGAATACGCGCCGAGCACCTCGTATAAATCCGCGTCATAATGACTCTGACGCTTAATGCGAATGCCTTCAGGCTGACCGTGGACGAAAAAATCGCGCCCAAGCAAATCACGCGCCATCAATTGCGCCCCCGCCTCGCGCATGGCCTCCAGACATTGCAGACGGAACACCAAATGCGCCGCCATCGCCTCGGCATCCATCGCCTCGTCATCATGCGGCGGCGGCAGCAATAAGCGCGACTTTAAATAAGCCAACCACGATGCCATCACCAGATAATCCGCCGCCAGTTCGATGCGCAATTCCTGCGCCTCGCGAATAAATTCGAGATATTGCTCCGCCAGTTGCAAAATAGAGATTTGCTTCAGGTCAACCTTTTGCGTACGCGCCAGCGTCAGCAGAATATGCAGCGGCCCTTCATAGCCCTCAAGGTTGACATCCAACGCATCGCCCATCGGCTCTTGCGAATAGGCCACGCCCTCTTGAAAATCACCCTCTTGAACAGAATCAGTTTGCGTATCTTCCATGACAGACTTATAGCGCGTTCTGCGATTCGGGGAAAATATCCGCCACGAGTTCTCCCCAGACTTTGCGCACGCCCTTTGGCACATCACACGACAGTGCCGCAATCTGCGCGTCGACCTGCGCAAGACGCGCCTGAGTCGCGGGTGGCGCAGACGCTAAATTATCTTGCACCGTCTCCATTTCAGCGCGGTCGCCATTGCAATGCAGCACCACATCACACCCCGCCGCCAATGTTTTCTGCACCCGCACGCCCATCTCATCCGATAGCGCACCCATCGAAATATCATCGCTCATCAGCAAACCATCAAAGCCAATATGCTCGCGAATAACCCCCTCAATCACTGGCTTAGAAAACGTCGAGGTCTCGCTCGCATCAATCGCGTTGAACCGCAAATGCCCCGTCATTGCCATCAACGGGTGATTGACTTGGCGAAAAACCACAAAATCAGTCGCTTTTAATAGCGGCACATCTGCATCAATCATCGGCAGCTCAAAATGGCTATCGACCCGCGCCCGACCATGCCCCGGAATATGCTTCATCACGGGCAACACGCCCCCCATATCAAACCCTTCAAGAACCGCATTGCCAAGCGCAACCACCGTATCGACATCATCGCTCAAGCCACGGTCGCCAATCACCTCGCTCATCTCGGGCAGGCGCAAATCAAGACACGGCGCACATGTGATAGGAATACCCAATTCGAATAAATCTTGCGCCAACAACGCCGCCCCAAGCCGTGCGGCTTCCACGGCGCGTGGCTTATCGGTTTTGTATAGCTCGCCATACAGACCCATCGCGGGATAGGCCGACACCAGAGGCGGGCGAAGTCGCGCCACGCGACCGCCCTCTTGGTCGATAAGGATGGGAACATGCGGATTGCCTGACATCTCGCGCAAATCATCGGTCAGGCGGCGGAGTTGGTCACGACTTTCGATATTACGCGCAAATAGGATAACCCCCCATGGTCGCGCATCGTGGAAAAACGCGCCTTCATCGGCGCTGAAGTCCAGACCTTGCAGCCCATAAATAACCGGTGAATAATTAGGGCTGCTTACGGACAAGGCAGTCTTGACCCCGTTTTTTTAGATTGTTGCAAAATTCATTCGCGCTATTGCGACTGGCAAAACCCGGCACATTCACCCGATAGAAAATGACATCATTGCCAAGGTCAGCGCGTATAATCAACGGGTCGCGGCGGGCGAGCAAATCGCTATAGTCTTTCTGCAAGCGAGAATACGACCCCCGCGCCAAGGCACGCGAGGTCTGTGCTGTTAGCTGCACCATATAATCTTGTCGTTTTGCGACGACTTTTGGCTTTGCCACAGGTTTTGCGGCAAGCTTTGGTGTGCCAACGGCTTGCGGCGCACGGTTTAACTCAGGGCGCGGCGGCGATACCTCAACGCCCTTACTCTCGTGCAAAGATTGGATGGCACTTTTTGCGGGCAAGCGTGCCGTTTCGGCATCGCCCGAGAGCGCCGCAAAGGGGTCATCCGTCCCGACAATCAGGCTCTCGATACCGCCCGATGCATTATCAGCAGGTGAGCGAATCTCTGGATTGAGTGTCGCCTCGCCTCGCATCACGCCATAAATGTTCAAATCATCTGGCGGTGCGGCCACCCCGCCGGGGACTTGCTCGGCAGGAATTTTAAGCGGCGTTTTTTCAGCCAGTACAATCGGCGGTAAGCTGCGCTGCCCCTCGGCCAGACCTTGCTGATACGCATAATAAGACGACGCGCCCGCCGTCACCAGCAAAACCAGCAACGCCAATCCGACGCTACGCGCGGGCGGCAAGTTCCACCGCGAACTGCGCGAATAAATCTCCGCCCCGGGCGACGGATGCGCAATATCCAAATCGACATCGCTATCAAGGAAGTTACGTTCGAAGTCGCCTGAATTGCCTGAGTCGTTTTGTGACATGTCGTCTCCTCTTACGCGTTTAAACTACCGCATTTCCACTTCCGGTGTCACGCCGATTACATCAAGCCCCGATGCGATGACAATCGCGGTGGCACGCACAAGCGCCAATCGCGCAAGGCTTCCCGTCTTGTCATCCTCTTGAATAAAGCGCAATTCGGGGCGTTCCTTGCCCAAATTCCACAATGCGTGAAACGCAGCCGCAAGATCCATCAGATAAAAAGCCACGCGGTGTGGCTCACGCGCCTCAGCCGCCAAAGCCAACATGCGCGGATAAGTCGCCAGAGACCGAATCAGTCCGAGTTCAACCTCATCGCGCAAAGTCTCTAATGAATGGGTCGCCAGAGCTTTATCAGTCAACTCATCGGGGCTAAATCCTGCCTGCTCGGCCATGCGCAGCACAGAACAAATCCGCGCATGGGCATATTGCACATAGAACACAGGATTCTCGCGGCTTTTATCTTTCACCACGTCGAAATCAAAATCGAGGGGCGCATCGTTTTTGCGGGTCAGCATCATAAAACGCACCGCGTCTTTGCCGACTTCATCCACCAATTCGCGCAAGGTCACAAAACTGCCCGAGCGTTTCGACATTTTCACTGGTTCGCCCCCGCGCATCAGCTTCACCAGATTGCAAACTTTCACCTCGAGCGTCGCGTCATTATTTATTGCCTTCACCGCCGACTGCATCCGCTTGATATAGCCAATATGGTCAGCCCCCCACACATTAATCATTTCTGTAAACCCACGATTTATCTTGTGGTGATGACACGCAATATCGGGCGCAAAGTAAGTCCAACTGCCATCGGACTTTTGCAGGGCGCGGTCGCTATCATCGCCAAACTGGCTCGACTTAAACAGCGTTTGCGGCTGCGGCTCCCAATCGGGCGGCGGTGCCTTGCCCTTTGGCGGTTCCAAGACACCCTGATAAATCAAATCCTTATCTTCAAGCGTCTTGAGTGCTTTTTCGACCAAACCCTCATCGTGCAGGCTTTGCTCGGACAAAAAGAAATCATGGGTGACACCGAGCGCGGCAAGGTCGGCGCGTATCATATCCATCATCATCGGCACAGCCACCGATTTAGCCACACGCAGCTGCTCGTCATCGGGTTTATCGCCTAAATCAGCATGCGCACGTGCCAACGCCTCGCCCACAGGCACGAGATAATCGCCCGGATACAGCCCCTCTGGAATAGCACCAATATCCTCGCCCATCGCCTCGCGCATCCGCAGCAAAGCAGATTTCGCCAACGTATCAATCTGCGCCCCCGCATCATTGATATAATATTCGCGCAGCACCTCATGGCCGTTTTTTTCGAGCAGACGCGCCAAGGCATCGCCAAACACCGCCCCCCGCGCATGGCCTACATGCATCGGGCCAGTCGGGTTGGCCGACACATATTCGATATTCAGCTTGCCCGCCCCCGTCTGGTCGCCATAGGCCACGCCTTCGCCCAAAATATGCGGCACTAACTTTCGCCACGCATCTGGCACAAGGCGCAAATTGATAAACCCCGGCCCCGCCACCGCAGCGCTTGCAATATCATCCAACTGCTCAAACTCTTTGCACAGTAAGGCGGCGATATCCTTCGGATTCATTTTTGCGGGCGTGGTCAACAGCATCGCCACATTGGTGGCCATATCCCCATGCGACGCATCGCGCGGCTGTTCGACGCGAACGCGAGGCATAGAAAAATCTGGCTTCTTTGCAGTCTCTATAAGGTGAGCCAGTAACTTATGCTCCGAAACTAGGCGTGGGGTACGGTAAACGAAGTCCTCTACCGCCTCGCGCAGCCTTTCTTCAATTTCAGCAAATAAATTCATTAAGCTCACCCCTCTGCCAACGGCAGACTTATGACATTGTATCGGAAATGTCGAATAGGCGGCGATGCTCTTCCATCGCAAAACGGTCGGTCATGCCTGCCAGATAATCGCAAATAATCCGCGCCTGATGCGTCTCATCGGCGGCACACGCACGGCTACGCCAGTTTTCGGGCAATAATTCTGGCTCGGCGAACATCAACGCGAACAAATCGCGCATCACGCGACGCGCCTTGCTCATCGAGCCGTTCACCGTGTGGTGACGATACACGCGCTCGTATAAAAACGCCTTAATCGTCTGATGCTGCTCGTCCATCGCCGCCGAAAACGACGCCAATGGCGCACCCAAATCACGGACATCATCGGCAGTCTCGATTTTTTGCTCATCGAGCCGCCCCCGCACAACCCCCACGACATCCCTAATCATCTGCGAAATCATCTCGCGCACCAATTCGTGCCGCACAAGTTTGGGGTCGATGTCCCCGTGCGTCGCCTCAATCTGGCGTAGAATATCGCCCGTCATCGGCAACTCACGCAAATCATCCAGCGTGATAAGCCCACCGCGCAGCGCGTCATCAATATCGTGATTATTATACGCAATATCATCGGATAGCGCGGCAATCTGCGCCTCCGCCGATGGCCAACTATGCAGATGCAAATCCTGCTCCTCGGCATGTTGGCGAATCGCAAATGGCAAATCTTCGAGCGTCTTACCATCGCCCAAAAGCGGGCCATTATGCTTGACCAAACCCTCTAGCGACTCCCACGACAGATTGAGGCCATCAAACGCGATATAGCGTTTTTCGAGCCGCGTCACGATGCGCAGCGTTTGGGCGTTATGGTCAAATCCGCCAAACGATTCCATCGCCGCGTGCAGCGCCTCTTCGCCCGCATGGCCAAACGCCGTATGGCCAAGGTCATGCGCCAGCGACAGGGTTTCGGTCAGCTCCTCGTCGAGGCTGAGCTCCCGCGCAATCGACCGCCCAATTTGCGCCACCTCTAATGAATGGGTCAGCCGCGTGCGATAATAATCGCCAACATGGGCTAAAAACACCTGCGTCTTATGTTTCAAACGCCGAAACGCCCCCGCATGCAAAACGCGGTCGCGGTCGCGTTGGAACGGCGTGCGGGTTTTGCTCTCTGGCTCGTCGTGTAGCCGCCCCCGCGAGGCAGACGGCTGACACGCATAGGGCGCGTGATAAATATCGGGCTTGCTCATGGTTTCTTTTTACGAGGCTTTGCACCGATATTAAACCGCAAAATCACCATATCGCGGCATAGTTGCCCGTTCTCGATTATCGGCATCGGGTAGCGGGTGAAAAAATCGGGGATGATACCATCGCGCACAAAGCCGAGCTTCTCATATAAACGAATCTGCGCGTGTCCCGTTTCGCCCGTGCCAATCTCAACCGCTTGCGCACCCCGTTCGCCCGCCAAGGCCACAACATGCTCAATCAGCGCACTGGCCATCCCCTGACGACGCATCATCGGGCGGGTCGCAATATTCTTAATCTCAAAGCCGTCTTTTATCGGCACAATGACACACAGCGCATAGGGATTATGCACCGCGCCAATCACAAAAATCTCAGCTTCTGCAACCACTGGCGGCAGGTAACTCTGCACCGCTTCGTGCCATTCATCCGCCGCGAGCAGCAAATCCCAATGCGCCCGATTCAGCACGCCTTCATATTTAACAACATCCATACGCGATACTATAACTTGAATCCGTCCTCAAACGCGCCTATTTAAAGAATATGGAAGAAAGTCAATTCGCCATCACCGATAGCGCGGCGGCGCAAATCGCCAAAATCCTCTCTGCCGAGGGCGGCGACGCTTGCTTGCGTGTCGCGGTGCAAGGCGGCGGATGCTCAGGCTTTTCCTACATTTTCTCAATCGACGACACGCGCACCGCCGACGACCTCGCCTTTTCACGCGATGGCATTACCGTGCTGGTCGATGATATGTCGCTGCAATATATGACAGGCAGCGAAATCGACTGGGTCGACGACCTTATCGGTGCGAGCTTTCAAATCAAAAACCCCAACGCCACCGCAAGCTGTGGTTGCGGCACAAGTTTCGATCTTTAATGCGCATTGCAAGCTGGAATGTGAACTCGGTGAAAGCGCGGCTACCGAATGTCCTGCGCTGGCTCGAAGAAGCTCAACCCGATATTGTTGGTTTGCAAGAACTCAAATGCGTCGATGAAGCCTTCCCCCGCACCGAGATTGAAGCCCTCGGCTATAATGTCGAAACGCATGGGCAAAAAACCTATAATGGTGTCGCGCTGCTGTCCAAAAGACCTTTCGAAGATGTCACGCGCGGCCTCCCCGATTTCGACGACGAACAATCACGCTACATCGAAGCGGTCGTCTCAACCGATAATAGCGCGGTGCGGGTGGCATCGCTCTATTTGCCAAACGGCAATCCCGTCGGCGATGATGGTCAGCACGAAAAATATCTCTATAAGCTGAAATGGATGGACGCCCTACACGCCCACGCCGAAACGCTTTTGTCCTACGAGGAAGCGTTTATTCTATCGGGCGATTATAACGTCATCCCAACGCCCGCCGATTGCTACGCACCAGATGCATGGCAAGGCGATGCGCTCTATCGCCCCGAAACCCACGCCGCCTTTCGCAAGCTAATTAATCTCGGCCTGACCGAGGCCATCGCTGCGCTCGCCCAAACCAACGACACGACATACACATTTTGGGATTATCAAGCAGGCGCATGGCCAAAAAATAACGGCGTGCGCATCGACCATCATCTGATGTCGCCACTGGCGGCTGATATGCTCACTGGCTTTGATATTCATCGCCACACCCGCGATTGGGAAAAGCCTAGCGACCACGTCCCCGTCATCATCGACATCGACGCATAAAGCGCGCGACCTCCCATGGAAACCGAAACCCTGCTCCTTTTTATCGCCGGACTGGTCGGCGGCACGATGAACGCACTCGCCGGCGGCGGCAGCGGCATCACCTTCGCCGCTTTGGTGTTTACGGGCATGCCGCCGATTATCGCCAATGCGACCAATACATTCGCCGCGACGTTCGGCTATATCACGGGCGTGTTAGGCTATCGTCAACACATGGGCGGCATGGCACGCGACCTCATCTGGCAATTACCATTAGTGTTTATCGGCGGATTGATTGGCGGCTGGGCATTGCTGCAAACCGACGCGCAAGTCTTCGCCGCAAGCGTGCCATGGCTATTACTCTTCGCAACGATTCTGTTCATGGCGGGACCCCAATTAGCAGCCGCCGCGATGCGCATGGGCAGCAGCCGTATGCGTCTGTTTGGCGCAGCCGCGCTATTTTTCACCTGCATCTATGGCGGTTATTTTCAAGGCGGCTTCGGGATACTGACACTCGCAGCCTTATCACTCGGCGGATACACAGCCGTGCGCGCGATGAACGGATTAAAACTAACCTTCGCCACAGTATCGTCCCTCGCCGCCATCATCCTATTTGCGATAAACGGCAAGATAGACTATTTCGGCGGCCTCGCCGTGACGGTCGGCATCGGACTGGGCAGCTATGGCGCAGCCCGCTTAACCGATTATGTATCAGATGCCAATGTCAAACGCGCCAGTCTCGCCATATGCTTCATCGTCACGGGATACGCGTTTTATGTAACTTACTAGCCCAAACGCTCAAGTGCCGCAGATAATTTATCGCGCCGCGCTTGCTCCTCGGCCAGCCGAGCTTTGTTTTCTTCAATCACCGCTTCGGGGGCTTTGTCGATAAACCCCTGATTGCTAAGCTTGCCAGAGATTTTTTTAATCTCGCCTTCAGCCTTGCCAATGTCCTTTTTTAACCGCGCCCGTTCGGCATCGACATCAATCACATCGGCCAGTGGAATCGCCAATGTCGCCTCGCCAAATATGGTTTGCACCGCGCCCTCTGGCACAGCATCGCTTTGCGTAATATCAGACAGCCGCGCCAAACGCGACAGCACCTCCCCCATTTGTGCAAGGCGCGCTTTCGTTGCATCATTTGCGCCAACTATCACCAAAGGCACACGCGTGCCAGCCGGCACATTCATCTCAGCGCGCACCGAACGGATTTCCGTAATCATCCCGATGAGCCAATTTATCTCGGCATCGGCCTCTGGCTTTATCAATTTTTGCGTATGCGTCGGCCATGCATCGAGCATAAGCGCACCCTCACGTGATGCGGTTTTCGCCCACAACTCCTCAGTCACAAACGGCATGAACGGGTGCAGCAAACGCAGCGCATTTTCCAACGCCCATTTCGTTGCCGCTTGCATTTCAGCTTTTTGCGCCGCGTCGTCACCTTGTAGAGTCGGCTTGGCCAACTCAACATACCAATCGCAAAAACTGTTCCAGATAAATTGATAGACCGCATGCGCCGCATCGTTAAACCGATAGGCTTCAAGCGCCTCGGTCACAGCTTCTTGCGTGCGCACCACCTCACCCACCAACCATTGCGTCAAAGGCAAACGAGCCTTTGCGGGGTCAAAATCATCGGCCTCAAAACAAGCGTTCATCTCGCAGAACCGCGCGGCGTTCCACAGTTTCGTGGCAAAATTGCGATAGCCCTCCACCCGACTTTCCGACAATTTGATATCGCGCCCCATCGCCGCCATCGCCGATAGCGTAAAGCGCAGCGCATCTGCGCCATAGCGGTCAATCAAATCGAGCGGGTCGACCACATTGCCTTTCGATTTAGACATTTTGGCACCCTTTTCATCGCGCACCAGTGCATGCACATAGACCGTATGAAACGGCACTTCTTTCATAAAATGCAAGCCGCTCATCATCATACGCGCGACCCAGAAAAAAATAATGTCAAAGCCCGTCACCAACACATCCGTCTGATAATGGCGGCGCAATTCGGGCGTGTCATCTGGCCAACCAAGCGTCGAAAATGGCCATAGAGCCGACGAAAACCACGTGTCCAACACATCCTCATCTCGGCTCAAGGCAACGCCTTCGCCGGCTTTGGCTTGCGCTTCGGCTTCGCTTTCGGCGACATATATATTGCCGTCAGCATCGTACCACGCTGGAATCTGATGCCCCCACCAGAGCTGGCGCGAAATACACCAAGGCTGAATATTATTCATCCATTCAAAATATGTCTTATCCCAATTCGCTGGCACGAACTTAGTCGCCCCGCTTTTGACCGCTTCGATGGCGGGCTTTGCCATGGTCGCGGCATCGACATACCACTGGTCGGTGAGCCACGGCTCGATAATCTGATTGGAACGGTCGCCATACGGCACCATATGCGTATCGGCTTCGATTTTCTCGACCAGACCCGCCGCCTCCAGTGTGGCAACGATTTTCTCGCGCGCTTTATAACGCTCCAGCCCGTGCCATGCGCCCTTTTCGTCCATCGCGGCGAACGCTTCATCGGAAAGGTCGATGCACGCGTGTTGGTCAAGCATGTTAATCACCGCAAGGTCGCAGCGTTTGCCGACATCGAAATCGTTAAAATCATGCGCCGGTGTAATTTTCACCGCACCCGACCCCTTTTCAGGGTCGGCATAGTCATCCGCCACAATCGGGATAAGCCGCCCGACTATCGGCAGCACAACATTTTTGCCAATAAGGTGCTGATAACGTTCGTCGTCAGGATGCACCGCCACGCCCGTATCGCCCAACATGGTTTCAGGCCGTGTCGTCGCCACCGTGATATGGCCAGAGCCATCCTCTAACGGATAGTTAAAATGCCACAAATGACTATTGGTTTCGCGCTGCTCGACTTCTAAATCCGAAATCGCGGTCAGCAGGATCGGGTCCCAATTGACCAGTCGCTTATCTTTGTAAATCAGCCCCTGCTCATACAGCGTCACAAAAACTTTCAGCACCGCTTTCGATAGCCCCTCATCCATGGTAAAACGCTCGCGACTCCAATCGCAGCTTGCCCCGAGGCGGCGCAATTGTTGGGTAATCGTCGAGCCGCTTTCTTCTTTCCATTGCCAGACGCGCTCGAGGAATTTCTCACGCCCCATGTCGCGGCGACCCTCATTGCCCGTCTCGCTCAACTGGCGTTCAACGACCATCTGTGTTGCGATGCCCGCATGGTCAGTGCCCGGTTGCCACAGCACATCGCGCCCGCGCATACGCTCAAAGCGGCACAGAATATCCTGCAGTGTATTGTTAAGCGCATGCCCCATATGCAGGCTGCCCGTCACATTGGGCGGCGGAATAACAATCGTGTAAGGCTCGGCCTCTGGCACGCGCCCCGCCTTAAAGCAACCGCTATCCTCCCATGCCTGATACAGACGGGCTTCAATCGCGCTCGGGTTGAAAGTTTTATCGAGTTCGGTTGGTTCGGACATGTCTTCGACTACACCAAGCCGCCTCATTCATCAAGAGGAACTCGTCTCCATATGTTCTTCACTTTGCGCCACAAGGCGGCGAATTTCCTCGCGCATCAGACGTTCCACCAAAGGCGGCAGATAGCTATCAATCCATTCGCGTAAAAGCGGCGTAAGCTTTTCCAATATCAACGCCTCGAGTACCGTCGGTGGCTGCTCTGTGCCACCCGTCAAACGCTCAAGCGCTGCAAAAATCCGCGCTTGCGCCTCTTGCGAAGCTAAATGCGCATCGGGGTCATCTTCTAATAGCGCTTGCTCTTCCGACATGATACGGCGAATCGCATCGACGATTTCATCCGTATTATCATCAGACGGTTTAGCTGCTGTAGGGGCATCATGTGTCATATCAATCATTGTCAGTTCCTCTCAATTTCAAGAAATCCAACTGCCGCCCTTAAAAGGGTCGGGTGATACGCAACTACTTTATGGCGGCTATCTCGGCTGGCTCAATCCGCAGACGCTTGGCTGTCAAACGCCCCATTGTCGCCAGCAAACTATAGGCCGCGATATACTGATTACGTTCACCTTGAACCAAGGCGACGCGCGCATCAAGCAATAATCTCTCGGCATCCAGAACTTCTAAAATAGTACGCGTGCCAAGCGTGTTTTCTTGGCGCACCCCATCGAGTGCCAATTCAGCCGCTTTGATTTGCTCGCGCAGCGACTCGATAGCCGATTTCGTAGCGCTAAATGTATTCCACGCGACAATCACGCTGCGCTCAACCGTGTTCGACGCGACATGCACATTACTGGTCAGCGCGTTTGAGACATCATTCGACGCCGCCACGGCGACCAATGAACGCCCACCTCGAAATAGCGGCACGTTGAGGCGCAGCTGAACACTCGTCGAATCGATATCAACGCCCGGCACGCCGTTTGGATTTTCAAGGCGCGTGTAATTGCCCGTCAACCTAACCGATGGCAACGCATCGCCAATCGTACTCAATGTTGTAAAGCGTCCGCTCGAGGCCATCTCTTGCGCTGACTTCAGCACAGGGCTTTCTTTGCGGGCAATGCTCGTGGCACGCTCAAGCGTGCGCGGCAGACGGGGAAGCTTTTCTGGTGTCGTCAACTGACTGGCCTCAATGCCTACCACTTCTTCATAAACAGCGCGCGCGGCGCGTAAATCCGACTGCGCCCGCAGCTGCGCTGCTCGTGCGCCCGCGACGCTCGCTTGCGACTGAGCGACATCCGTGCGCGTCACAACACCAACCTCAAAACGGTCTTGCACCGACACTAATTGCTTTTCTAAAACGCTCACATTTTTATCTTGTAATTCCTGCACCGATTGCGCTTGCAGCACATCCAGATACGCCGAAATAGCCGACAGCAAAATATTCTGCTCTATGCCTAACAGCTCGGCTTCTGCGGCGCGGACTTCGGCACGTTTTGAGCGAAAATCATTAAGGTTTTTACCACTGGTGAACACATCCTGCGTGAGCGTTACCCCATAGCTATCAGTATCGATAATGTCGGTGTCGAAGCCAGCAAAAGAGGGAGAACTTATGCCACCCAATGCTCGGGTGGTGGCGTTTTTCGCATCCGTATCGCTGCGCACCTCGGTGGCAAACGCTGTGACTTCTGGCAGCAGTTTGGCGAAGGTCACAAATTGCGACTTGTAATTTGCTTGATAATTCGACCGCGCCGATGCCAGTGACGGATTGCGCGCCAATGTCTGCGACAATGCACCGTTCAGCGTCTCGGCAGACGTGCTGCTCGGCAACGCCATCCAAGCGCTCATCATAACCACTGTCGCAAATAATTTTACTGATACTCTCATAACGCCATACCGCCTGATTCTAGCCCGTCCTGCAATGCGCTTAAAACTCGAATTTTAAATCGGGGTCAAACGCTTTCAACCTCGGTGCTGTTAGATTAAACGCAGCTTGGCTCGCAAACCCGTCACCCATGCGGCGATAAATATGCGCTTTGCTCGTGCCATCGACGATTTGCGCACACACTAACCGCCCGCCATCAGCCAATTGATTAAGCAATGCCTTCGGCAATTCGGCAACACATCCATTGATTAAAATAACATCGAACGGGCCTTGCTTGGCTTGCCCCTCGCACAGCGCACCGCTCACCGTCACGGCATTATCAACATCCAAGCTTTGCCAAATCGCGCTAGCCTTCTCGCCCATCGCTTCGCTTTCTTCAAGCGCGATAATCGTCGTCGCCATCCCCGCCAAAACAGCCGCCGAATACCCCGTGCCACCGGCAATATCCAACACCACATCATCGGGCTTCACCTCGGCCAATTCAGCCAGACGCGCAAACGCCGTCGGGGTCAACATGCTACGTGCCGCCTCACCGACGACGCATTCTAATTCCATATCCGCATAGGCCAAATCGCGCACATCACCGCCGACAAACGCCTCGCGCGGAATGCGTCCAATATGCAAAGTCAGGCAATAATCGCGCACGCCCCCCGGTTTGATTTGGCACTCAACCATGTTCAAGCGCAGTTGCGCCGCGACATCATCATCTATTTGCCTTGCACCCATTTCACATCCTTAACTGAAAACAGAGTTGTCTCTATATACGGCGTGCCGCGCAATTTGACAATTATCTGTTGCACTCACCGTCAGGCCATTTATAACCACCTTACGGCCACGTGGCGGAGTGGTGACGCAGCGGCCTGCAAAGCCGTGTACGCCGGTTCGATTCCGGCCGTGGCCTCCACAAGTTCACCTTGGACTTTTCGCGAAAGCTCTGTTATATCGCATGTCGCTAAAGGTTATTCCCCGGTAGCTCAGTGGTAGAGCAAACGGCTGTTAACCGTTCGGTCGCTGGTTCGAGTCCGGCCCGGGGAGCCACCCTTTAGCCCACAATAACGGGTCTTTTAGCAACGCCTCGCATATGCTTATATAAATGAAACCGCCAAGGAGACACGACATGCAGTTTCACCAAAGCATGATTGAAGCCATCGGGAACACCCCCCTTATAAAGCTGCAAAAAGCATCCGAAGAGACAGGCTGCACAATTCTTGGCAAGGCTGAGTTTATGAACCCCGGCCAATCGGTCAAAGACCGCGCCGCGCTCTATATTATCCGCGATGCCGAAAAAACTGGCGCGCTCACAGCGGGCGGCACAATCGTCGAAGGCACCGCCGGCAATACAGGCATCGGCATCGCGCTCATCGCCAACGCGCTCGGCTATAAATCAATTATTGTTATTCCCGAAACCCAAAGCCAAGAAAAGAAAGATACGCTGCGCCTCGCAGGGGCGGAGCTTATCGAAGTCCCCGCCGTGCCATATGCCGACGACAATAATTATGTGAAATATTCTGGTCGCCTCGCCGCCGAGCTAGGCGCTGTTTGGGCGAACCAATTCGACAATATCGCCAACCGCCAAGCCCATTTCGAAACGACCGGCCCTGAAATCTGGGCGCAAACAAAAGGCAAAATCGACGGTTTTACCTGCGCCATCGGCACGGGCGGCACATTGGCTGGCACGGGCGCTTATTTAAAACAAGAAAACGCTGACATCCGCATCGCCGCCGCCGACCCGATGGGTGCTAGCATGTATCATTGGTACAAGCATGGCGAGTTACGCGCCGAAGGCACATCCATTACCGAGGGCATCGGCCAAGGTCGTGTGACCGCCAATCTGGAGGGCGCACCGATTGACGATGCCTATCAAATCAGCGATGCCGAAGCGCTGCCGATTGTGTTTGATCTGTTACAAGAAGAAGGTCTGCTGCTTGGCGGCTCGAGCGGCATTAACATTGCAGGCGCCATCCGCATGGCCAAAGACCTCGGGGCGGGTCACACCATCGTGACTATTTTGTGCGATTACGGCACGCGCTATCACTCTAAATTATACAATCCTGAATTCTTAAAGCAGCAAGGCCTGCCTTGCCCCGCGTGGCTGACATGACAAATACAGCATCCACACCCTCAGTCATTGATAAGCCGCCGCACGCCACGCGGCTGCAAACAAAGGTCAGCTATTTGTCGATGGCACCGCCCTATCCGCCGCTTGATGGCACATTGGAGTGGCCGACGGGCATCAAGTTTAACAAAGTCGAAAGCATCGGGCTTGATGTTTACCGCACGCTTTACGATGCGGTCGGGCGGCAATGGCACTGGGTCAATCGTCGCCATTTGAACGACCAGCAATTAGCCAGTTTTGTGCATCACCCCGCCACCGATATTTACCTACTCTCCCGCGACGAAGCAGCGATTGGCTATGTCGAGGTAAACTACAAACTCTTCCCGCAAGTTGAGATTGTTTTTGTCGGTCTGATAGACAGCGAAATCGGCAATGGGCTAGGTGCGCTCATGGTCAAAAACACATTGCAAATAATTCAAGCGCGAAAACCCCAGCGCATTATCATCCAGACCTGCACGCTCGACCATCCAAGCGCCCTGCCGCTTTATCAAAAGCTCGGCTTTAAAGTCTACCACCGTAAACAAGTCGAGATTGTCGATTTCTAATGCTGTAGCACTTGGCTCAAGAACATTTGCGTGCGCTTGTTTTGCGGATTAGCAAAAAACGCCGTCGGTTCATTTTCTTCAACGATTTCGCCGTCATCCATAAAAATGACGCGGTCGGCGACTTGTCGCGCAAACCCCATTTCATGCGTCACACAAAGCATCGTCATGCCATCATTGGCCAGTTCCACCATCACATCCAGAACTTCCTTAATCATTTCTGGGTCGAGCGATGATGTCGGCTCATCGAACAGCATGATTTCGGGGTTCATGCACAGCGCGCGGGCAATCGCCACGCGCTGCTGCTGACCGCCCGATAATTGCCCGGGAAACTTATCCGCTTGGTCAGGAATCCGCACGCGCTCAAGATATTTGCGCGCCGAGGCTTCCGCTTGTTCTTTTGTCTCGTGTTTGACCCAAATCGGCGCGAGCGTGCAATTATCTAAGACGCTCATATGCGGAAATAAATTAAACTGCTGAAACACCATGCCGACATTCGAACGGATGGCTTCGAGGTTCTTCGATGCGCCATCCATGCGCATCCCGTTGACCTCAATAATGCCCTCTTGGTGCTGTTCCAACCGATTGATGCATCGGATAAGCGTCGACTTGCCGCTGCCCGAAGGCCCGCAAATCACAATCTTCTCCCCCGCCGTGACATCCAGATTAATATCGCGCAGCACATGAAACGTGCCGAACCATTTGTTCATATTCTCAATATGAATGACGGGATTATTTTGCTGTTTCATCATAACTTACCTATCTTCATCCGTTGACAGATGTTTTTCCATAAAAATCGAATAGCGCGACATCGCAAAGCAAAACACCCAAAACAAAGCCGCCGCAAATACATAACCAGTCACGTGCGTTTGCGGGGTCGTCCAATTGGAATCCGTAAAGTGTAACTGCACAATACCGAGCAAATCAAACAGGCCAACAATCAGCACCAAAGTCGTGTCTTTAAACAGACCAATAAACGTATTCACAATCCCTGGAATGACCGTTTTTAAAGCCTGCGGTAGCACCACCAATCGTGTCGTTTTCCAATAACCCAAACCTAGTGCAGCGGCAGCTTCGACTTGGCCTTTCGGGATGGCTTGCAAACCGCCGCGCACCACTTCGGCCATATAAGCCGACGAAAACAATGCCACACCGATAAGGCAGCGCACCAATTTGTCGAAGTTCACCCCATCGGGCAGAAACAGTGGCAGCATGACGCTTGCCATAAACAGCACGGTAATCAATGGCACACCGCGAAAGACTTCGATAAAGCCGATGCACAAGGCGCGGATAATCGGCAGTTCCGACCGCCGCCCAAGTGCCAGAAAAATACCCAATGGCAAAGACACCGCAATCCCCGTAATCGCAACGACCAATGTGACAAGCAACCCGCCCCAATCTGTCGTATCAACCACCGCAAGACCAAACGCGCCACCCGATAACATGATAAACGCAAATATCGGATAAAACCCAAGCAAGAAAAACGCATTCACCCGCTTAAATCCAAGGCTTGGCATCAGCATCGGCACCAGACCAATCAGCCCCAAGGCAAACACCACATCGGCGCGCCAACGTTCCATCTCAGGATAACGCCCATAGATGAATTGGCCGAGATTGGCCTCAATAAACGGCCAACACGCGCCTTGCTCTTGCTTGAGACAAGCCGTGCGGTCATCGCCGATAAAGCTCGCATCAAAAACCGCCCAGCCGAGTATCGCATCGGCGATATATAAAATCAGCCCGACCGAGATAAGCGTCAGCGCGGTATCGAATCTGGTGGCGAATAATTTTTCATACGCCCACCCGACAGCCCCAACCATATTGGCCGGCGCGGGGCGATGCGGCTTTGGTTGCCAATCAGCAGCAGAAGAAGAAGGAAGAGGAGGAGACTGGCTCATGTGTTCTGCCCCACAAGCGCGGTATGCGCATTATATCGGTTCATCGCCCATGATGTCAGCAGACTAAGACTGAGATACACAATCATCGTGATAGAAATCACCTCGACCGCTTGACCCACTTGCGTCAGTGTCGTGCCAGCAAACACCGACACAATATCGGGATACGCAATCGCCACCGCCAAAGATGAGTTCTTCGTCAGGTTCAAATATTGACTGGTCAGAGGCGGGATAATCACCCGCAAGGCTTGTGGAATAACCACCAGTCGCAAAGCGCGGCTTTCGGGCAAGCCAAGCGCGGTGGCGGCTTCGCGCTGGCCTTTATCGACTGACTGAATGCCTGCGCGGACGATTTCAGCAATAAACGCTGCCGTGTAGAGACTTAACGCCAGAAGTAGGGCTGCGAATTCTGGAATAACCCGCGTGCCGCCCTGAAAGTTAAAGCCTTTAATCGACGGCACATCGAGCGTCGCAGGGATTCCCGCCATCAGCCCCGCCACGCCAAAACTAACCAGCGCGATAGCTAACAGAGGTCGCCAGACGGCCATCTCTGTGCCAAGCGCGAGGCGCGCGCGTGCTGCTCGTCGCCATAGCCAGATAAAACCTATCCCGCAAAGCACAATCGCTAGCACATACCAGAGCGCGCCCGCCGTCGCCTCAACCGCAGGCACCATAATGCCGCGATTGCTCAAAAATACGCTATCGCCAATCGACACGGCCTTTCTCGGCGAGGGCAGATTGCGCAACACTCCGAAATACCAGAACATGATTTGCAGCAATAGCGGGACATTGCGAAAAATCTCGATGTAAATAGACACGAGCTTGCTGACGAGCCAGTTACGCGACAGCCGCGCGACACCAAGTACAAAGCCAACAATGGTCGCGAGTATAATGCCCAACACCGACACTAATAGCGTGTTGAATAATCCGACCAGTAGCACGCGGCCAAAGCTATCGTCTTCGGTATAGGGTATCAGGGTTTGGTTGATGCCAAAGCCTGCGCGTTCCGATAAAAAGCCGAAGCCTGAATTGATATTCTGGCGCGATAAATTGCTCTGCACATTGGCGACAAGCCAGCCCATCACCAACAATAAAGCGGCGATGACCAGTAGCTGCAGCAGAACATCACGTTTTAGCAATGAGGGCGCTCCACTAGCGAATGGGCGGTGCATACATCAGCCCACCCTCTTCCGTCCACAATGCATTCCGACCGCGCTTGATGGCAAGCGGTGTATTTTCACCCACATTGCGGTCATAGACTTCACTGTAATTACCGACTTCTCGAATGATATGCTGCGCCCAATCAGCGGGGATTCCCAAATTAGCCCCGAACGTTCCGTCATAGCCAAGCAGGCGGCGGATAGCAGGATTTTTCGATTTATTCATCTCATCGACATTGCCTGAATGAACCTTAAGTTCTTCGCCTGCCACCATTGCATAATGTACCCATTTGACGATGTCGCCCCATTGGTCATCACCTTGGCGGACAACTGGGCTAAGCGGCTCTTTGGAAATAACCTCAGGCAGCACCTCGTGTTCGCTTGGGTCAGTCAGCTTGAGACGGTGCGCATAAAGTGCCGAATGGTCGGTCGTGTAGGCATCGCAGCGACCTGTATTATAGGCCGAAACAGCTTCGTCAGACTTTTCAAACGCGACAATTTCATATTCCAGATTATTGGAACGGAAATAATCTGCCGCGTTAAGCTCGGTGGTGGTTCCCTGATTGGTGCAGATTGTCGCCCCATCCAATTCTAACGATGATTTCAGCCCCAAGCTACGACGCACCATAAAGCCCTGCCCGTCGAAATATGTAATCGCGGGGAAATCAACCCCCATCGCCGTATCGCGGTGCATCGACCACGTCGTGTTGCGCGATACAATATCGACTTCGCCCGACTGCAGTGCGATAAAGCGCTCCTTCGCCGAAAGCGGTGTGAATTTTACTTTGTCCGCATCCGCAAAAATCGCCGCAGCGACCCCACGGCACAAATCGACATCAATACCTGTCCAATTGCCTTTGCTGTCTGGATTGGAAAATCCGGGCAAGCCTTGCGACACCCCGCATTTCAAATGTCCCCGCTTCTTGACAATATCGAGGGTCGTGTCTGCGGCTTGTGCGGATATCCCCAAGCCCGAAAACATGATAAGCATAAAGGCGGTAAAAGGCGTTTTGAATATGTGCATAATTATCTCCATTTGCAAACAATGGCGTGCATACTAACACCAATCGCCCGAAAGAAAACAGGGGTAAACAAAAATAACGAGAGGAAGTGATGTGAAAGACGAAACCAAAACAGTTCTGGCAGGCCGTCACCCGCATGATTTTAACGGTGCTATCAATACGCCCGTTTATCACGCCTCTACCATTCTCTATCCTTCGCTGGCTGCTGTTCGGGGGAAAGAAAAAATCCCGTTCACCTATGGCCGACACGGCACGCCCACCTCGCAAGCCCTCGAAGAAGCCATGACTCAGCTTGAAGAAGCAGAGGGCACAGTATTAACACCATCTGGCACATCGGCTGTGGCACTCGCGATAATGGCAGGCACACAAGCAGGTCAGCATTTGCTCGTGGCCGATACAGTCTACGAACCAACACGCAAGTTTTGTGACCAGTTTCTCGCCCGTCAAGGCATCGAGACCGAATATTACGACCCCCTTATCGGCAACGACATTGTGTCTCTTATACGTGACAATACCGGATTAATTTTCATGGAAAGCCCCGGCTCGCAAACTTTTCAGGTGCAAGATGTCCCCGCGATTGTCGCCGCCGCACAAGCACAAGGGGTCAAGACCGCCATCGACAATACATGGGCCACCCCGCTTTATTTCAAACCCCTGACGCGGGGCGTCGATTTTTCCATTCAAGCGGCGACCAAATATATTGTCGGCCATGCCGATGCGCTGCTCGGCACGGTGGCTGCCAATGCGGCGAGTTTTGCGCATCTTAGAAAAACCCACGGATTGCTCGGACTTTGTGTCGCCCCCGACGATGTGTTCCTCGCCTTGCGGGGGCTTCGTACCATGCCCACGCGGCTCAAGCAGCATCAGCAAAACGCGCTCGATATGGCGCAGTGGCTCGCAGACCTGCCCTTTGTGCGCCGCGTCTTTTACCCTGCCTTACCGCAAGCAGCGGGGCATGATT
Source organism: Parvibaculaceae bacterium (assembly GCA_965221415.1). Lineage (GTDB taxonomy): Bacteria > Pseudomonadota > Alphaproteobacteria > RS24 > RS24 > UBA8337. The sequence goes on along the minus strand of OZ244887.1, from coordinate 779,324 downwards.
TATGGCAGCGCGATTTTACCGGCGCGGCAGGATTATTCTCGTTTGAGTTAGACCCGTGCAGCGAAAAGCAACTCGCCGCCATGCTCGACAATCTCACTTTATTCGGCATGGGCTATAGCTGGGGTGGATTTGAAAGCCTCATTATACCGTGCGATATTCCGCAAACCGCCGTGCCGTTCGAAACCGACGGGCAAATGCTCCGCGTCAGCATCGGGCTAGAACATGTCGATGATTTGAAAGATGATTTACGCGCAGGATTTATCCGCGCCGATTACACTGTTTAATATCGCGGCACGAAATTATCTGCGCGCAGTTCTGCTTCGGCGATTTGCTCGACCGTCATATTGGCCGCCATTTCTTGCAATGCCTTCGATGCAAACGGCCCGAAACCTTGGTCACGCGCCAGTAGATAATATTTATAAGCCTCAATTTTATCCACGGATATATGGTCGCCCGTCTCGAGCATCGCCGCAATGTTGAACATCGCCGCCGGATAACCCATCATCGCCGCGCGCATGTAAAGCTCGCTGGCTTTCTTGCGGTCTTCTTTTACGCCCGTGCCGTAATCATAAAACGAGGCCAATTCGCCGATAGCGCGCGCATCATCGGCGGCCGCAGCCTGCATCAGATACTGTAAAGCAAGCCCAAGGTCGCGCTTGACAACTTTTGCATCGAAATATTCTTCGCCCAAACGATACGCCGAGCCAGCATCGCCATTGGCTGCCGCTTTTTTCCAATATTCAATCGCTTCGGGGTAAAGGCCGCGCTGATAAATATCCAACCCTTCGCGCTCGCTCAAAGCATGCGCGCTACCCATCAGCAGTCCAAACAGAACCGCACCTACAGCAAAAAATTGTTTCTCTATCTTCATCATCAAATTATCCTGCTTCTTAATCTGCTTCTTAATCGTGGCAAAAGTTTGACATCTTGTTCTCTAGCAGTCATATCGATAAATAACGTCAAAGTAAACTCAAAGTAGACAGAGGATAACCCCATGCTTCTTGGTATCATTTGCAATGAAAAGTCACACGAAATAGACACGCTGCAAGCCGTCAATCATATGTATCTAACTGCCGTTGCCGATTATATGAGCGTGCAGCCTGTCCTCATACCCGCCGCCATGCCAGAGCGTCTGTTTAATGCCCTCACCTTGATTGGTCGCCTTGATGGTGTGTTGGTGACGGGCAATCGCTCAAATGTGCATCCTTCATATTACGGCGTTGAACCTGACCCTGCCTATGAACCATATGACCGCCCGCGCGATGTCGCCTCGCTCTCACTCATTGATGCTGCCTTGCGAAACGATACGCCGCTGCTTGCGATATGTCGCGGCATGCAAGAGCTTAATGTTGTCTGTGGCGGGTCACTGGCCAATAAGATTCACAAACAAGATGGTATTCTCGAACACCGTATGCCGCGCAGCGATACGCATGAGGAGCGTTTTGCGCCGCAGCATATGGTGCAGTTTTCCGATGATGGATATTTACAAAATCTTCTGGGGACAAATCAAGCCATGACCAATTCGCTGCATTCGCAAGCCGTCGATAAATTGGGCGATAATCTGGTGGTCGAAGCCACCACCGAAGACGGCATTATCGAAGCCGTGCGCCATACAACCGCACATTATTGTGTCGGTGTGCAGTGGCATCCAGAATATCAATCGGGCGAGAACATCATTTCAGAAAAACTATTCGGCGATTTCGAACGCGCCATGCGCGAGCGCGCGAATAATGGCTGACTTAGTCGTCGCGGCGGGCGCGACAGCTCTCGCGCATATCCGACAACACGGCCTTAACGCAGACGACATCGCGGCCATCTTTGGGGCTTCGGGTGCTGCCAAATGGCTCGCCATTGCGGGGCTAGACCATGCGGTGTTTTCGCAATTTATGCCTAAGCGGTGCGATAAAACACCCGTCGATTTATTCGGCACATCCGTCGGCGCTTTCAAACTGAGCGCCGCCGCCCAGAAAAATCCCGATGCCGCCCTGAAAGCCTTCACAAAGGCTTATATCGAGCAAAGCTACGCCGAGGGCATCGACCCAAAAACCATCCAAACGCAGACCACACGCATTTTGGATAAATCCATGCACGGCGACAGCGCCAAAGCCATCGGTGAAATTCTCAGCAATAAAACCTATCGCATGCATATCGGCGCGGTGCGGTGTCATGGCGGGCTGAATAGTAACAACCGCACGCGCCAAGGTATCGCCTTGACGCGCGCTGCCCTCTTCCGAAACCACTTGCGCGACATTGCCGAGCGCACCGTGTTTTCAGACCCGCGCAGCGATTTACACTTTGCCGCGCGCGATGGATATGATGTGCGTCATGCCTCTTTAAATGTCGATAATTATCTGCTTGCGCTGCGTGCCTCGGGTGCGATTCCCGTTTATATGCCGCCTGTGCGCCTGCCCGAAGACCCCGCCCATTTTTACCATGATGGCGGCCTGTTGGATTATCATCCCGTGCCGCATAGCTTTTGGCCAGAGACCGACGGTCTCGTGCTTTACCCGCATTTTTACGACCATTTCAAATTGCGCTGGTTTGATAAATTTTATCCATGGCGACGCGCCCCTCGCCATCAGCTTGATAAAATTGTGCTGCTTGCGCCTTCGCGGGCATGGGTAGACGCTCTGCCCGATAGCAAGATTCCATCGCGGCAAGATTTCACCAAATATCGCGATAACGAGGCGCAACGGTTTCATAATTGGACTGAAGTCACCACCCGCAGCTATGCGCTCGGCGAGCAATTTATCGACGCGTGCACATCTGGCGATATTGCCAAACTTGTCGTGCCAATCTAGTCGAGTTCGCGCACAGCACCTCGGTCGGCACTGGTGGCAAAAGCGGCATAGGCTTTCAAGGCTTTCGATACTTTACGCTCACGGGGTGCGGCGGGTTTCCATCCCTTTTTATCCATGGCCGCACGGCGTTTGGCTAGTTCGTCATCCGACACCGCCAAATGAATCGACCTTTGCGGGATAGAGATTTCAATCATATCGCCGTCTTCGACCAATCCAATAACGCCGCCATTTGCCGCCTCTGGCGAGACATGGCCAATCGACAATCCCGATGTGCCGCCCGAAAAGCGACCATCCGTCACCAAAGCGCAGACTTTATCAAGCCGCTTGGATTTCAAATAGCTCGTCGGATATAGCATTTCTTGCATCCCCGGCCCGCCCTTTGGCCCCTCATAACGAATGACAACGACATCGCCCGCATTAACTTGGTCATTGGCCATGATAGCGGCAACGGCGGCATCCTGACTTTCAAACACCCGCGCCGTGCCGGTAAACTCCATGGTTTCGGCAGCGACAGCCGCGGTTTTCACGATGCAGCCATTCTCGGCCAAATTGCCCGACAAAACCGCCAATCCGCCATCTTGGCTAAACGCGTGTTTCACATCACGGATAATGCCGTTTTCGCGGTCATTATCGACATCATCAAAGCGGCGATTTTGACTGAAAGCGACTTGCGTCGGCACGCCGCCGGGGGCGGCACGGTAAAACGCGCCCACTTCATCCGACACCTCACCTGCAATATCGTATTTAGCAATCGCTTCGCCCATCGTTTTGGTGTGCACGGTCGGTTGGTCATCGTGCAACAATCCGCCCCGCGACAGCGACCCTAAAATGCTCATCATGCCGCCTGCGCGATGGACGTCTTCCATATGAACATTCGCCACCGCAGGCGCGACTTTGCTCAGCACGGGGACTTTGCGCGACAAACGGTCAATATCGGCCATGGTGAAATCGACTTCCGCCTCATGCGCCGCCGCCAGTAAGTGCAACACTGTATTGGTCGACCCGCCCATGGCGATGTCCAACGTCATGGCGTTTTCAAAACCGTTAAAGCTCGCCATGGCGCGCGGCAATGCCGTCGCATCATCGTTTTCGTAATAGCGCTTGCACAAATCAACGACCAAACGTCCCGCCTCTTTGAACAGAGCCTCACGGTCGACATGCGTGGCCAGCACCGAGCCATTGCCCGGCAAAGAGAGACCGATAGCCTCGGTCAGGCAGTTCATCGAATTCGCCGTGAACATGCCCGAACACGACCCGCATGTCGGACACGCCGAACGCTCGATAGCGTCGACCTGCTCATCAGAGATATTTTCATCCGCCGCGGCGACCATCGCATCAACCAAATCAACGGTGCGGGTTTCATCATCCCATTTCACCTTGCCAGCCTCCATCGGCCCGCCCGACACAAACACCGTCGGAATATTAAGCCGCAACGCCGCCATCAACATGCCCGGGGTGATTTTGTCGCAATTGGAAATGCACACAAGCGCATCAGCGCAATGCGCGTTGGTCATATACTCTACGCTGTCAGCAATAATCTCACGCGATGGCAACGAATACAGCATGCCATCATGCCCCATCGCGATGCCATCATCCACGGCAATGGTGTTAAACTCTTTCGCCACGCCGCCAGCCGCTTCAATTTCGCGGGCAACCAACTGCCCCAAATCCTTCAAATGCACATGACCCGGCACAAATTGCGTGAAGCTATTCGAAACCGCAACAATCGGCTTGCCAAAATCACCATCGCCCATGCCCGTCGCACGCCAAAGGCCACGCGCCCCTGCCATATTGCGTCCATGGGTGGAAGTTCTGGATCTTAGCTTTGGCATCTATAACTCATTCATTTATATCGTTCAAAACGTAGCTCGCGATTTAGCTTAATAAGTGTGTCCAGTAGCAAACAAGTCCATACCCGTGGATAGCTCCTCTTTGGTCAATAACTGATCCACAGAAACGGCTATACTCTTGGCAAAAGTGTCGGCAATACCTCCGATTCTTTGTAGTACGCCACCGAGGAGACCGCTCGTATTTGTCCAATGAAAACCAACCTGCTTGCGGCCTAATTCCGCCCCGCTCATTTTATCTTCAAATATAACTGTATATTCAATGGATGGGCTACTGCCAACAAGATAAGCCATTCCCAGACTAGGAATTATTATTCTGCTTACGTCTATTTTCACATTAATTTCTCGTCCACCGCGAAACTTTGGAAATACATCTTGTTCCATCTTTTCGCGCAAAACCGCGTCAAGTTTCTCATTAAATGCTATACTATCCCTACTTGCAAGGCTTTGACCATCTTCCTCGGGAAATTCAATACTATATGAAACAATATTTGCGTCCCGCCGAATATCTGCCGAAATGGGGTTTGGGATACTCGCACAAGCCGAAAGCATCAGTGTCGCGGCAATAACCAAAAGTTTTATTTTCATTGTTTTCTTCCTCTTTACTGTATCATTCACATGGCGGTTTCATGTCGATTTGCAGCGTCTTGTCATATACGTAGATTGCACCCGTACTGGCGTCCGCAATCGCACCCGCAATGCCGCCGCCGATTAGCACATGTCGCCAAACCCCAGCCGAACCGCTTGATTCGAAAGTCTGCTTTGCCCGCATCTCACCTTTTGTGCATATCACCGTCAAATCACCAGATGCGCGCTGAATAGTAACATTACCGGGTGTTTGTGTTTCCCACTTGCCCTTGTTGTTCGACAATGTGCACGCGGCTTCTGTGACAGGTTTTTTATCACACATGGCGATAACTTGCAGCGTTTGTTCTGGTTTACCAGACGTAGAAGCACACGCCGCCACCGCGACAGCAACAATAGCCATCAAAAATAGATGTTTCATAATCTCTCTCTCTCTATCTCTTTGTTTTATGGCACATGCGGCGGGGTCAACCAACCCCGCCGCAGTTTCACCTATCAAAAGTGGTAAATTGGCCCGATGTTAAAAACATTCTGGTCTTCCGAATAGCTCGTGAAATCAGCTCTCAGGCTGAGACTGTTGGCCACGGCATAATCAACGCCAACACCAACGACATATCCGCTATCACTGTAATAACGCGTGCCTGTCCTCGTGTTGTTGGTGTAGTGAACTAGGTCAATATCGCTGCTGCCAAGCGCAAGCCGAACATAGGGTTGCCAATTGCCAGAATGCGCCTGATAAATCAACGAAAGGAAGTTAAACTCACCCTCAATTGTAGTTCGGTCTGCGTTCAGGGAATTGGTAACGTCATCATAATCCACCGTCTCGCGGGAATATTCTAAACGCACCATGTCGTTGAAACGATAGCCAATCAGCAATGTTTCGCCTTCGCCATTACTACTTCCTACGTCTGTATCGACATCACTATAGGCAAAATTATAGCCCACATACACACCGCGTTCTTTGGCTTTGTTCATATCCATCATGTCTTCCGCGTTGGCCTCTGTCGCTGGCAAAATAAACAAACCAACCAGTGCCATAAATGCAACCGACCAAACATATACGATAATGTTTTTAGAATAAGTCATAAGGTTTCCTCCCTTTTTTATTTTATCCCCAGCGAAAGTGCCGAGCTATGTCTATTTCGTATCTTGAGAATAAATCCCCTATCCCCTTTTGGATTTTGTATTTGGCGGACACCCCGACAATGGGGTTCAAGATATAAATAGGCTCGAAAATTACCACTGATTTGGATGCAAACACAATAATATTAAAACTCATTTCCTGAGACGGATATGAGGCCGATACCCGTCAGGCGAGATTCATTTTTGATTCAACCTTGGGTTTGTTGTGTCGCTATTTCCATTGTGCCTAGACTGGAGGTCTGAAACGAGGAGATAAGCCATGACAGTTACCATAGCCAATAAACAAGGCACCTATAGGGTGGATGAAGGCACTACTGACATCACGACGTTTGAAGTGCTGATTAACGATATTCCCTTCACCTCCGCTATGGGCAGCCTCTCCTTTATACTAACAGGTGTCAGTGCTTCCGCCTTCAGCCTGCAGGACGGATTGCTAAGCTATCGCGCAGCACCCGATTATGAAAACAACCCCATCTCGGCTAACCTCAATATTCAGGTTATCTTTAGACCGAATGACAATTCGTTGCTGCCACAGCAAACAACGCACAGCTTCACCGTGGCGGTGGATGACGTGATCGAACTGCCCGTCATCACCTCGGGCAGTACGGCTGGCAACATTGACGAGAATAATATGGCAGGTATTGACGAGAATAATATGGCAGGTGTCGTAGTCTATACCGCGCAGGCCACCACTATGGCAGGGAACGTGAAATGGTCGATTGCCGACGGCGACGACAGCCAGTATTTTGACATTGATGACGATGGCGTGGTGACGTTTAACACAAGCGCCGATTATGAAAGCCAATCGAACTACAGCTTTAGTGTAACCGCAACCAATAAAGACGGAGCGGTGAGCCAAACGGTCACACTGGACATTCGCGATATGGTAGAGGTGCCCGTGTTCACCTCTGGTGACAAGGCCGAAATTACTGAAAACAATGTTCTCAAAGCGATGGTTTACGAAGCCAAAGTGTCTGGCAGTCCAGAGAATACGCGCACCACTTATGAACTCACTGGCACCGATGCTAGCGCATTCTCGGTTGACGAAAGTGGCGTGGTGAGAATCGAGGAAATCGCCAATTATGAAGCCAAATCAACCTACAACTTCACCATCACGGCGGCCAATAGAGCGGGCAGCGCCTCGCAGGGTGTGACCGTCCACGTCGCCGATGGCGATGACGCCCCGACGCTCACTGTCACCGATTCGATTGCGGTTTATGAAAACACCGAAGATGCAGTTGTCGCCCGCTTTACATGGTCGGACCCAGACCACGACCGACCAATCGCTCTCAACGACAGGCTCATCTGGTTGAGCGGCGACGATGACGACTTCGAGATTATCTTCGAATCGCTGACAGCGACGGAAGGACAGATACTCCTTAGAGCCAATAGCACGCTTGATGCGCAAAACCCACCTGGCGATTTGGTGCTCAACATCGGCACCCACAGCACCATAGATGGCGTGCGCCAGAACCTTATACTCGGCGAATCAATAACCGTTCCCATCACCATTCTCGACACGCTGGAAGACGGTGACGATGCGCTCATTCAGTACTCTGCTGCAACCGCTGGCGAAACGCTCGGCAAGGTGAACTTCGCAGGGGATGGGGCATACGCCGTTACTGAAGGTGGCTCAACATCAACAAACTTCATTGTCGATGAGAACGGCTTTCTGGCTCCCATGGATGGCATAGAGGCTGGCAGCTATACGCTGACCCTGACTGGCAGCATAGGCGAACCCGCGACCGTCACCGTCAAGGTGAATGATTTGGTGCTGGCTAAAGTCGTTACCATCGCGCCCACAATATATGAGGGCACCGCTATTGATATATCGAGTGACGAGCTTGACACTGACCGTCAGGGCGACACCCTCACCTTCGTTACCACACCAACCACGCGCCCCCCCGCCAATGGGTCCTATGTCATCAGCGCGGCAGGTGTGTTGACCTACACCCCCGATGACGACTTTATCGGCACGGACACATTTGACGTTGCTGTAAGCGACGGCTCTGGCGGCAGCATTACACAGCAGGTCAGCATTACGGTCGCTTCGGCCACCGACATCACTGGCACGTTCACAGCCCGTGAGGACACCCCGTGGCGTGACCCGGCTGGCACTATCACCCTCGTCGACCTTAATCGTGCGATAGCTGACTACACGGCCACGGCCACAGCTAACTATGGCACGTTGGTCATTGGTGATGACGGCGCGTGGGCTTATAATCTGGACAATACACTCGACGCAGTCAATGCCCTCGATGGTGATGATGACGACACGGACGGTGCGATGGGCACCCTCACCGACACGGTGACCATCACACTGACCAACGGATCCGATGTCCTCACCCACAGCTTCGACATCACAATAGATGGGCGGACGGATTATTATCTAGCGGAAGGGGAAACATGGCTGAATAAGGAAAATGAAACGGAGGATTTGTCGCTGCACAACAACACCGGCGGCACGGAACATAAATATCTATACGGTGGGTCTGGAGATGATGTGCTACACGGGGTTAGTTATTCTCATCTTCACGGCGGTGCAGGCAACGATTGGTTGACTGGCGGATATCGTCTTCACGGCGGTGCAGGCAATGATGTTTACACGACTTCAACACAAGGCGACTACACTGGCATACATCTAGCATCCGTAAGCAGTAATAATAATATTGACGTGGATATGAGCGCATCGGAAAAATGGAAATATAACAAGGCAACCGCGACTTGGGATTCTGTTATTGTTACTGAGACCGAGACTGGCGACGGATATGAGTATATCAGAGCATGGATTGACCTTGATAATGATGGCAGGCTTGAACTAGATGACGATGAGTTTGATTTCATACACCAGGGATTTGTAAGCCTAAGGGGCGCAAACGGCAATGACAACATTATTACTGGGGCTGGGCATAGTTTTATTTTCGGATATGGCGGAAATGATAGGCTCGAGACAAAGGGGCGTGCAAGTATATCTGGGGGTAGTGGCGATGATGTCTTAATAGGCGGGGCGGAAAAAACAACGCTTAAGGGCGAGGGCGACAATGATATCTTAATAGCTGGCTCTGGAGGCGCAACCTTTTTCGGCGGTGCTGGCAATGATATATTTGATGGTAGGGCAGGTGAGGCGACTTATGTTATGGGGTCAGGTGGCGCCTTTCATCTTGACCTGAATGACAATGTCAAATGGAAGCAGGACGACCAAGGCGTCTGGACTTCTGGGAAAAGTTCAGATGATCCAGACTTTACTTATGTCCGAGCATGGATTGACCTTGATGGTGATGGCGAGCTTAACCTAGAAGATGATGAGTTTGATTATCTTCTAGGTATCGATCATATTCATATCAATGCCCGTTCGGGCAATAATGAAATATCTGGCGGTGGGGGCAATGACCGTCTTACCAGCGGCGACGGCAATGACGTGCTGAGTGGCGGGGCTGGACACGATAACCTTTACGGCAATGATGGCAATGACATGCTGGACGGCGGGACTGACAATGATTGGCTTTATGGCGGCGACGACAATGACGTGCTGGACGGCGGGACTGACAATGATTGGCTTTATGGCGGCGACGACAATGACGTGCTGTACGGTCGCGCTGGAAGGGATTACCTTTCTGGCGGCGGCGGCAATGACGTGCTAGCTGGCGGTGCTGGAAAGGATTTTCTCACGGGCGGCGCAGGCGATGATATTTTCGTTCTCAATCTGAACGGCACGGCAAATGATATAGACACTGTGAAGGATTTTAGCGCCAGCGCACACAATAATGATAAAATTCGCGTGGACATCGGCGATAATACTGTGACGACACTGGCGGAACTGAAATCCACCGCCAACATCCGCTGGACAAATAACACAAATGAGTACGGGTACACGAATCGCCCTGCTCATAGCAGATACATTAACGACACCATCATCTATGCCACGCAGGATACGGTGGACACCTCCGACGACACCACCCTCATGGTACTGGAGGATTTCAACGCCCCCCTCACCTTGGCGCATTTCGACCTCGTGTCGACCCCTACACCGCCAGTCACCGCGCCCCCTGTCATCAATACCTCGGCCATCGATATCACTGGTTCGTTCACAGCACGTGAGGACAGCCCGTGGCGTGACCCAGCTGGCATTATCAGCATGGCTGACACCAACCGTACGCTCTCTGATTACACCGCCACGGCCACAGCTAGCTATGGCACGGTGGTCATTGGTGATGACGGTGCGTGGTCTTATGAATTGGACAATGAACACGCCGCTGTCGAGGCACTCGATGGCGATGATGACGATACAGATGGCGCATTGGGTAGCCTCACCGACACGGTGACCATCACGCTGACCTCTGGCGACGAAACCCTCACCCACAGCTTCGATATCACAATCGATGGGCTGACGGATTATACTCAGGAAACAGGAGGACTGCGTCACACCCGTTCAACGGACGATTTGTCGCTGCATGGCAGCAGCACACAACAGAGCACCCTGTACGGTGGGTCTGGAGACGATGTGCTGCACGGCGGGAATTATTATTCTCGCCTTTACGGCGGCGCAGGTGACGATTGGTTGATTGCGGGAGCCAGAAGCAATCATCTTTACGGTGGTGCGGGAAATGATGTTTACACGAACCCAGATAGAGATACTTACATATATCTGGAATCTGCAAGCAAGAATATTGACGTGGATATGAGTTCGTCAGAAAAATGGAAGTATGATAGGGCAACCGAAACTTGGGTTTCTATTACTGTTACTGACACTGAGACTGGCAATGGATATGAATATATCAGAGCATGGATTCATACGGCTGATGACCTCGTACGTGACCAAGATGATGAGTTTGATTTCATACATCAGGATTTTTCCAGAATAGTGGGCGGCACTGGCAATGACAAAATTATTGTAGAGTCCGATTCTATATATGCTTCTATTCGTGGAAATGATGGAAATGACAGGCTTGAGTTAAAAGGGAATGGAACTATATCTGGCGGTGATGGCGATGATGTCTTAATAGCAGGTACTGGGCGCACGTCGCTTAACGGCGGTAACGGCAATGATATATTCGATGGGAGCGCAGGTGACACGACTTATCGTCGGGACAATTCACTCAACACCGAAGATACCCCCCTTCGTCTTGACATGGATGACGAAGTCAAATGGAAGCAGAACGACCAAGGTGTTTGGACTTCTGGGAAAGGTGAAGACTTTACGTATATTCGGGCGTGGGTTGACCTTGATAAGGATAACGAAGCTACGCAGGCAGATGAGTTTGACTATCTTCTCGGTATCAATCGTCTTTATGTCTATGCCACTGCGGGCAATGATGAAATATCAGGCACAGACGGCGTTGACTTTTTGTGGGGTAAAGGCGGCAATGACAGGCTTTATGGCGGTGAAGGCGGCAATGACAGGCTTTATGGCGGTGAAGGCAATGATGTGCTAGACGGCGGGGCTGGCTGGAATGACCTTATTGGCGGCGAAGGCAATGATATTTTCGTTCTCAATCTGAACGGTGAGACGGGTGCTGAGGACCATGTGGAAGATTTCAGCTCTGGCACCGTGTCAGGCAATGAATCCTATAATGGTACAACCGATGGTGGCGATGACAAAATCCGCGTGGACACCGACAATGGCAATGAAACGACACTGGAGGCATTGAGAACCGTCGCCAACATCCGCTGGATAACTAGCACGGACCACCGTGGATATAAAAATGACGGAACCATCGACGACACCGTCATCTATGCGACGCAAGGCACGGAGAGTACCTCCGACGACATCGTACTCATGATACTGCAGGATTTCGACACCGACCTCACCATAGCGCATTTCGACATCGTGTAGCTTGGGGTTTAGTTTTGGTGTTTAGCTTCTAATTGCAGCTTGAATTGGAGAAAGCAGCTTTCGAGCCGTTTTCTTTTTGTGCGCATACGCGCATCTGGTGGCCCCGGCAGGGCTTGAACCTGCACCCTCAAGATTAGAAGTCTCGCACTCTATCCAGTTGCGCTACGGGATAGGGGAATTTGATTTTTGATTCAACCTTGGGTTTGTTGTGTCGCTATTTCCATTGTGCATAGATTGAAAGGCTGAAACGAGGAGATAAGCCATGAGACTTACCATAGCCAATGAACAAGATACTTATGAGGTCGTTGAAAACACCAGACACGTCACGACGTTTGAGGTACTGATTGACGGTGTTCCCTTCGACGCGGCCGTTCATATGGGCACCCTCTCCTTTGCAACAAAATACGACAGTAACAGAACCTTCAGCATCGATAGTTCGACTGGCATGCTGAACTATAGCCGCAGCCGCGCTCCCAATTTTGAAGACGGAAACGACCCCATCGCGCTCACTGTCGTAATCACCTTTACCCCGAGCGATGGCAGTGCCCTAATAATAAAAGAGCACCCCTTCCACGTGGCGGTGACTGACGACGGCCCGCCCATCAATTCAGCCACTACGGCTATGGACATTGACGAGAACAATGCTGAAGATATCGTCGGTGTCTATACCGCGACCTCTACGGAAGAATCCGTTACATGGTCGATTGCCGACGGCGACGAAAGTCAGTATTTTACCATTGATGCTAGCACTGGCGTGGTGACGTTTACCGGAAGAGCCAATTTTGAAGACCAATCAAGCTACACCTTTACTGTCATCGCGACAGGCAGCGATGACGAGGGCTTCGCACAGGATGTGACCATGGCCGTCAACAATGTAGATGAGAAGCCGAGCCTCACCCTCCTCTCCGAGCCAGCTGTGGCCTATGAAAACACAGACTCGATTGTTGCCCGCTTTGACTGGTCAGACCCAGACGACACTATGTCCACAACCAGCATCAGATCCATTCGGTTAGATGGTATCCATAAAGATTACTTCCAGATAAACTTCAACACGGGGGTCGGGAATGACGAACATGTCGTCCGCCTTTTGGCTGGCAGAACGCTTGATGTTGAAGAGCCAGATGTATCTCTCACCATCTCCACCAGCAGCACCATAGGCAGCGACCAGCAAAGCTTTATGGCCGGCGAATCAATAGATCTCGACATCACCATTCTCGACACGCTGATGGACGGTGAACAGGCAATCATCCAACACGACCAGGCAATCGCTAACGCAACGCTCGGCAAGGTGAACTTTGCCAGATCTGAGGAGGCAACGTATTCCGTTACCGATGCAGATGGGGAACCGTCAACAAACTTCATTGTCAATGGGGACGGCTTTCTAGTCATCAAATCAGAGATAGAAGAAGAAGTCAGTGCTGGCAGCTATCAGCTGACCCTGACCAGCAGCACAGGCGACACCGCGAACATCACCGTCAAGGTGAATGATTTGGTGCGGGCTAACGACGCCCCCATCGAGTCCACAATCTATGAGGGCACCGCTATTGATATATCAAGCAGCGTTCTTGGTCTCGACGAGCAGGACGACCCCCTTGACTTTGTCGCCGCAGCGGACACCACCGACAATGGGTCGTATGTCATCAGCGAGGCAGGTGTATTGACCTACACCCCCAATAATGGATTTACTGGCACGGACACATTTGACGTTGATATAACCGACAGCGATGGCGGCACCGCCACACAGGAAATCACCATTACGGTAGCCTCGGCCATCGATATCGGTGCTACTGCTAGCACGTTGATGACGCGTGAAGACAGCGATTGGCTTGACCCGACTGGCCATATCACCCTCGCCGACCAAGCGCGCACTGGCGAGTACGAGCTGACCATTATCACCACGGCCGATACAGGCACGGTCGTCGAAGCAGATGCCACTGTAATCTCGACAGAACATGGCTGGCTGACAGTGGATATGGACGGCACATGGTCTTATGAGTTGGACAATTCGCACGAAAAATTCGACATGGTCAACACCCAGCACCACCTCATCGACACGGTGGAAGTCAAACTAATCCGTGCCAACGACCCGCTGACAGACATCGACGAATCCGAAACCCTCACCCGCAGCTTCAACATCACAATAGATGGACTGACGGATATTTATCTGGATGACGATGAATCAACACTGGATGAGAGCGAGGCGATGGAAGGTGTGTCGCTACATGGCAATAGCGCGCGCATTAATGAACTTACCGGCGGGTCTGGCGATGATGTGTTAGAGGGTACAAGCTATATTTCTCGTCTTCACGGCGGCGACGGCGATGATGCCTTAATAGCCAGTTCAGGTATCACAACGTTTTACGGCGGCGACGGCAATGATAGACTCGATGGTAGCGCACGCGATGGTAATCCAAAAGGTTACTCGATTTATAATTGGGCACAAACAGCCAGAAGCAGTGATGCTGCCATTCATCTTGACATGAATGATGCCACCAAATGGAAACAAATAGAACAAGGCCGCTGGGAATCTGGCACTGGTGAAGGATATGACTATATCAGGGCATGGATTGACCTTGATACTGATAACGACGACCCACAGACAGATGAATATGATTATCTTCGTGGTGTCGATAAGCTTTCTATCACGACCACTTCGTCTGGCAGTGAAATATCTGGCGGCGACGGCCATGACCGTCTTACCGGCGGCAGCGGCAACGATATTTTCTCTGGCAATGGCGGTCGTGACACGCTTAGGGGCAATGGCGGCAATGACGTGTTGGACGGCGGTGCTGGAAGAGATTACCTTTTTGGCAATGACGGCGATGATGTTCTAGACGGCGGTGCTGAAGCAGATTACCTTTCTGGCGGCGATGACAATGATGTTCTAGACGGTGGGGCTGGAAACGATTACCTTTATGGCAATGATGGCAATGACGCTCTGGACGGCGGCGCAGACACTGACACGATCTTTGGCGAAGACGGCGATGACATTCTGGACGGCGGCGCAGGAAAAGATTACCTTTTTGGCGGCGGCGGCGATGACATTTTCGTTCTCGACCTGAACCGTGGGACGGATGATTGGGATAACATATACGATTTCAGCTCTGGCACTGTGTCAGGCTCTCGTTCCTACAACAATACAACCAGAGGCGGCAATGATAAAATTCGCGTTGACATCGACGATACCACTGTGACGACACTGGCGGATCTGAAATTCGCCGCCAACATCCGTTGGACAAGTGACACGAGCCACGATCGAAGCGATGACTCTTCGCTCAATTTTTTGTTTGCCAATAGAACCAACGACACCATCATCTACGATACGCAAAACACGGAGAGTACTGCTGACGACGTTATTCTCATGGTGCTGGAGGATTTCACCGCCCCGCTCACCTTGGCGCATTTCATCACCTCGGACATCGACATTACTGGTTCGTTCACAGCGCGTGAGGATACCCCGTGGATTGACCCGACTGGCACTATCAGCCTCACCTATCCCAATCGTGCGGTCGCCGATTACACCGCGACGACCACAGCCAACTATGGCACGGTGACGGTGGATATGGACGGCACATGGTCTTATGATTTGGATAATGCGCTTCCCATCTTCAACACACTCGACAGCGATGATGACAGCCTCATCGACACGGTGACCATCACGCTAACCCGTGCCAACGACCCGATGACGCATATCGACGAATCCGAGACATTCACCCGCAGCTTCACCATCACAATAGACGGGTTGACAGATCATACTCTAGGGGATGGATCAATCTTGGACCGCACGAAAGATTTGTCGCTGCATGACAGCGGCACGGGAGGTAACACTCTTACTGGTGGGTCGGGCGACGATGTGTTGCGTGGGCTTGCTGATTCTTCCCTTCACGGCGAAGCAGGTGATGATTGGTTCATGGGTGGCACTCACCTTTACGGCGGTACGGGAAATGATGTTTACACAGACCCAGGCCAAGGCTCGCACAGCATCGTATATCTGGAATCCGCAGGCAATATTATTGACGTGGATATGAGCGCGTCGGAAAAATGGAAGTATGATACGGCAGCCGAGACTTGGGTTTTCGGTACTGGCGACGGGTACGACTATATCAGAGCATGGATTTATACGGCATCTGACCAAGATGATGACCGCCAACCTGCCGACGGTGATGAATATGATTTCATACACCAAAATTTTTCAAATATAAGGGGCGGTGCTGAAAGTGACAAAATTATTTCGGGGTCTGGGCATAGTGTTATTTACGGATATGGCGGAAATGATACGCTTGAGTTAACGGGCACTGGAAGCATATTTGCAGGCGAAGGCAATGATGTCTTAAGAGGCGGTGACGGTTCGAATACACTGCGCACAACACTTCTTCGTGGCGATGCAGGCGATGACCACTTAATCGCTGGTTCAGGCTACACCAATCTTGTCGGCGGTGGCGGCAATGATAAATTCGATGGTAGCGCAACAAATGACGCGACTTATAGTTGGGCGCATCCATCCAGTAGCGAAGATACGGCCATTCATCTTGATTTGACTGACACGGTCAAATGGAAACAGGACGGCCAAGGCGCTTGGACTTCTGGTACTGGTGAAGGATATGACTATATCAGAGCATGGATTGACCTTGATGGTGATGGCATTCTTGAACTAGATGATGATGAGTTTGATTATCTTCTCGGCATAGACCATCTCGAAATCCGTACCACGACTTCGGGCAATCATCAAATATCTGGCGGCGCCAAGGCTGACACGCTTGCTGGCCATGACGGCAATGATGTTTTCGCTGGCAATGGCGGCGCTGACACGATTAGGGGCGGCAAAGGCAATGACATTTTCGTTCTCAATCTGAACGGTGGGACGGGTGATGTAGACACTGTGCAAGACTTCAGTTCTGGTACCGTGTCGGGCGACCGTGACTATAACGGTACAACAGATGGCGGCAATGACAGAATCCGCGTGGACATCGGCGCTAACACTGTGACGACACTGACGGAGCTGAAATCCGCTGCCAATATCAACTGGACAACGGGCGCGCGTAGCACCACGATTTACGCCACGGGTGACACGGAAAGCACTGCCGACGATGTGACGCTCATGGTGCTGGAGGGCTTCACCGCCCCTCTTACCTTGGCACACTTCGACACCTCAGGCATCGACATCACATCTAGCGCCACAATTGAGCTTAATGAGAACAATGCTACAGGTGTCGCAGTCTATACCGCACAGGCTAACAGCACGCACGGGGTCGTGACATGGTCGATTGCCGATGGCGATGACCCAAGTAATACCAAAATCAACAAGGATTTTTCCATCGACTCCGCCAATGGTGTGGTGACGTTTAACAAAAGTGCCGATTATGAGAGCCAGTCAACCTACAGCTTCATCATCACCGCAACCAATGCAGCTGGGTCGACGACCCAGACAGTGACACTGGGCATTGGCGATAGGGTCGAAGCACCCGTATTCACCTCTGGTGGCACTGCTAGTATAGTTGAGAACAATAATGTCGGCGCGGTGGTCTACAGAACCGCAGTATCTGGCAGCCCCACGGGGACACCTGTCACTTATGCGCTCACTGGCGACGATTCCAATGCGTTCTCGATTGACACCAACGGCGTGGTGACGCTTAACGAAAGTGCTGATTATGACACCAAATCGAGCTACGACTTCACCATCACGGCGAGCAACAGCGCGGGAAGCAGTACACAGCAGGTCAATATTGCGGTCACGCTGGAAATCGATGTCACAGGCACGTTCACAGCGCGTGAAGATAGCCCTTGGTTTGACCCGGCGGGCACTATCGCGCCTGCCGATACCGACCGTACGCTCTCTGATTATACCGCTACCGCCGCAGCTAGCTATGGCACGGTGACCATCGACAATAACAGCGCGTGGTCTTATGTGCTGGACAATACGAACGCCACCGTCGAGGCACTCAACAGCGGTAGAACACTCACCGACACGGTGACCGTCACACTGACGCGTGCCGACGACCTATCGACGACGGGCATCGACGAATCCGAGACCTTCACCCGCAGCTTCGACATCACCATAGATGGTCTGACGGATTATTACCTAGCGGATGACGCAACAACACTGGATAAGAGTCGTGAAACGGACGATGTGTCGCTGCATGACAACAGCAGGGGATGGGACACCCTTACGGGTGGGTCTGGAGACGATGTGTTACACGGGAATCGTGATTCTGTTCTTCACGGCGGCGCAGGTGACGATGTCTTAATAGGTGGTTCGGGGATTACAGCGCTTCGCGGCGAGGGCGGCAATGATGTATTAGATGGCAGCGCAGGTTACACGACTTATCAGTGGGTTCGGCAAGACGCAACCGAAGATATGGCTTTTCATTTGGACATGAAAGACACGACCAAATGGAAGCAAGACAATCAAGGTGTTTGGACTTCTGGGAAAGGTGAAGACTTTACGTATATTCGGGCATGGACTGACCTTGATGGTGACAACCGAGCCACAGAGGCAGATGAGTTTGATTATCTTCTTGGTATCAATCGTCTTTATGTCCTTACCACTTCGGCCGATAATGAAATATCTGGCGGCGACATCAATGACTATCTTCAGGGCGCGGACGGTAATGATATTTTCTACGGCAATGGCGGCAATGATAAACTTTATGGCGGCGGCGGCAATGACGTGCTAGACGGCGGGGCTGGAAGCGATATCCTTTATGGCGGCACAGACAATGACGTGCTAGACGGCGGGGCTGGAAGAGATAGCCTTTATGGCGAAGGCGGCGATGATATTTTCGTTCTCAATCTGAGCGGCGGGGTGGATGATTTAGACACTGTGCGCGACTTCAGCTTTGGCACCGTGTCGGGCGACAGTGACTACAATGGGACAACCAATGGCGGCAATGATAAAATTCGCGTGGACATCGGCGCTAGCTATGCGGGAACATTGGCGGGGTTGAAATTCGCAGCCAACATCGACTGGACAACCACCACGAACCGTAGTGGAGATAGCGCCAATGACACCATCATCTACAATACGCTAGGCACGGAGGATATCAGTGACGATATCGAGCTTATGGTGCTGGAGGATTACACCGCCCTCCTCACTCTGGAGCACTTCGACATTGTGACGACCGCTCCGCCTCTAGTCATTGATGTCACCGGATCACTCACAGCACGTGAGGACAGCCCGTGGCGTGACCCTGCTGGCACTATCACTCTCACCAACCGGGTGCTCTCCGATTATACCGTCACGGCCACAACCAGCAACAGTTATGGCACGGTGACCATCAACACTGATGGCGCGTGGTCTTATAGGTTGAGCAATACACTCAGGGCCGTCGAGGCACTCGACAGCGGTGGCACCCTCACCGATACGGTAGCCGTCACGCTGACCTCTGGCGACGAAATACTCACCCACAGCTTCACCATCACCATAGATGGTCTGACGGATTATTACCTAGTGGATGACGCAACAACACTGGATAAGAGTAGAGAAACAGACGATTTGTCGCTGCATAGCATTGACGGCAGCTATTCCGCTCGGAATTCTGTGTCTGGTGGGTCTGGAAACGATGTGTTACACGGAGCTAATTATTCTATTCTTTACGGTGGCGCAGGTGACGATTGGTTGATTGCAGGCTCCAGCAGCGATCGTCTTTACGGCGGTGCCGGTAATGATGTTTACATGAGAGGCCAACACGGGGGCAGTGCCATATATCTGGAATCCGCAGGCAGTAATATTGAAGTGGATATGAGTTCGTCGGAAAAATGGAAGTATGACAGGACAACCGAGACTTGGACCTCTGGCACTGGCGACGAATATGAATATATCAGAGCATGGATTTATACAGAGTCTGACCAAGATGGTGATGACCGCCAACCTGACAAAGATGATGAATTTGATTTCATACACCAAAGTTTTTCATACATAAGGGGTGGCGATGGCAAGGACAAAATTACTTCTGGTCATGAATATAGTGTTATTTACGGATATGGTGGAAATGATACGCTTGAGATAAAGGGTTCTGGACATCTATTCGGCGATGCTGGCAATGATGTCTTAATAGCAGGTACTGGGAGCACACATCTTTACGGTGGCCACGGCAATGATAAATTCGATGGTAGCGCATCAAGTAGCGCGACTTATCGTTGGTCACAAGGAACCAGAAGCGAAGATGTCGCTTTTCATCTTGATATGAATGACGAGGTCAAATGGAAACAGGATGACCAAGGCGTTTGGACTTCTGGGAAAACGCCAGACTTCACTTATATTCGGGCATGGATTGACCTTGATGGTGATGGCATAGTTGAACAAGATGATGAGTTTGATTATCTTCTCAGCATTGAGACTCTTTCTATCAGCATATCTTCGGGCAATAATGAAATATCTGGCGGAAACGGCAATGATTGGCTTTCTCGCATCAACGGCTACGGTAATGACGTGTTTTATGGCGGGGCTGGAGAGGACTACCTTGGGGGCTGGCGCGGCAATGACGTGCTAAACGGCGGGGCTGGAGAGGATGAACTTTGGGGCGGCCGCGGCAATGATATTTTCGTTCTCAATCTGAACGGCACGGCGAATGATATAGACACTGTGAAGGATTTCAGCTCTGGCACTGTGTCGGGCACCTACAACGGCACGACCAGAGGCGGCGATGACAAAATCCGCGTGGACACCGCCGATGGCGATGAAACAACATTGGAAGCGCTGAAATCCGCCGCCAACATCCGCTGGACAAATACCACGAACCACTCTGAGCACGACACTGGGTACTACAATGACAGCGACATCTACGACACCATCATCTACAATACGCGCGACACGGTGGACACTTCCGACGATATCGAACTCATGGTGTTGGAGGATTACACCGCTCTCCTCACCATAGCGAATTTCGACATAGTGTAGCTTGGGGTTTAGTTTTGGTGTTTAGCTTCTAATTGCAGCTTGAATTGGAGAAAGCGGCTTTCGAGCCGCTTTCTTTTTGTTCGCATACCCGCATATGGTGCCCCCGGCAGGACTTAAACCTGCACCCTCAAGATTAGAAGTCTCGCGCTCTATCTCGTTGAATTAAGGGACAGGCGAGATTCATTTTTGATTCAACCTTGGGTTTGTTGTGTCGCTATTTCCATTGTGCATAGACTGGAAGTCTGAAACGAGGAGAAAAGCCATGACACTTACCATAGCCAATGCACAAACCACCTATAGGGTGAAAGAAAACACCACTCCCATCACGACGTTTGAAGTGCTGATTGACGATATTCCCTTCACGTCCGCTATGGGCAGCCTCTCCTTTAGAATAACAACCCCTGGCGTTTCCGACATCAGCCTCAATGGTTCGACTGGCCTGCTGCGCTATATTGCCCCGCTCGATTATGAAAACGAGAACCACCCCAAATCGATCACCTTCGATATGGAGGTTAACTTTCAGCCGAGCGACAATTCGCTGCAGACAACGGAAATGTTCACCATCACCGTGCAGCTGGAGGACGCAGGGCCAGTCATCAATTCGGGCGCGACGGCTATGGATACAGCTATGGCTATTGTCGAGAACAATGATGCCGATATCATCGGTGTCTATACCGCGACCACCTCGACCGCAGAAGCCGTGACATGGTCGATTGAAGACGGCGGCGACAGCCAGTATTTTACCATTGATGACGATGGCGAGGTGACGTTTAACGGAAGCGCCAATTATGAAGACAAACCAACATACAGTTTTACTGTCATCGCGACCGACAGCGCAGGCGAACGCGCTTCACAGGAGGTGACCCTGTCCGTCACCAATGTAGATGAGGCACCAAAACTCACCCTCCTCGGCTCGTATGCGGTTTATGAAAACACCGAAAATGCAACTGTCGCCCTCTTTGAATGGTCGGACCCAGACGGGTCGCTCACCGAAAATGATATCACTCTCTCGTTAAGCGGTGCCAGTGGCTTCGAAATTCGCGCCGTAACGCCAACGATAGGGGAGATAGTCCTTAGTGCTGGCAACACGCTTGATGCTGAACACCTGCCCGGCGATTTGACGCTCATTGTCACCACCAACAGCACCATAGATGGCGTACGCCAAGACAACCTTGTCGACACAATAACTATCCCCATCAAAGTTCGCGACACGCTAGAAAACGGCGAAGAGGCTTCCATCCAACTTGATGAAGCAACCGCTGGCACAACGCTCGGCAAAGTGAACTTTGCTGGCACTGGAACGTATTCCGTTACTGATGCAGATGGGGAAACGTCAACAAACTTCATTGTCAATGGCGAAGGCTTTCTGGCCATCAAATCAGGGGCATCTATCAGTGCTGGCAGCTATGAACTGACACTGACCCACGGCACAGGTGATGACCAACAAACCGCTACCATCACCGTTGAGGTGAATGACGTGATGGCGCGTGAGAAAAGCCCGTGGCTTGACCCGACGGGCACTATCAACTTAGTCGACCAAGCGCATATTGGCGAGTATGAGCTGGACATCAACGGCACAGACATCGAAGCAGACGCTACCAAAGTCATGACAAGCTATGGCTGGATGACGGTGGATATGGACGGCACATGGTCTTATAAGTTGGACGATTTGAACCCCGCCGTCCACGGACTCCGAGGTGATGGTAGCAACCTCGTCGAAACCGTAACCGTCACGCTGACTCGCGACGACGACGAGCTGACAGACATCGACGAATCCGAAACCCTCACCCACAGCTTCAATATCAGAATAGATGGGCTGACGAGTTATTATCTGGGTAACAATAAAACAATACTGAATAAGCATGATTTATCGGACGATTTGTTCCTGCACGGCAACAGCGCGCGCATTAATGAACTTACCGGCGGGTCTGGCGATGATGTGTTAGAGGGTACAAGCTATATTTCTCGCCTTCACGGCGGCGACGGCGATGATGCCCTAAGAGCCAGTTCAGGTATCACAACGTTTTACGGCGGCGACGGCAATGATAGACTCGATGGTAGCGCACGCGATGGTGACTCAAAAGGTTACGTAATTTATAATTGGACACAAACAGCCAGAAGCAGTGATGCCGCCATTCATCTTGACATGAATGATGCCACCAAATGGAAACAGATAGAACAAGGCCGCTGGGAATCTGGCACTGGTGAGGGATATGACTTTATCAGAGCATGGATTGACCTTGATACTGATAACGACGACCCACAGGCAGATGAATATGATTATCTTCGTGGTGTCGATAAGCTTTCTATCACGACCACTTCGGCTGGCAGTGAAATATCTGGCGGCGACGGCAATGACCGTCTTACTGGCGGCAGCGGCAACGATATTTTCTCTGGCAATGGCGGTCGTGACACGCTTAGGGGCAATGACGGCAATGACGTGTTGGACGGCGGGGACGGAAGGGATTACCTTTTTGGCAATGACGGCGATGACATGCTAGATGGCGGGTCTGAAGCGGATTACCTTTCTGGCGGCGATGACAATGATGCTCTAAATGGCGGGGCTGGAAACGATTACCTTTATGGCAATGATGGCAGTGATATGCTAGACGGCGGCGAAGGCAATGACATGCTTTTTGGCAATGACGGCAACGACGTGCTGGATGGCGGCGAAGGCAATGACACCCTTTACGGCAGTGACGGCAATGACGTGCTGGATGGCGAGTCTGGAACAGACACACTTGCGGGCGGCGCAGGCAATGATATTTTCGTTCTCAATCTGGACGGCACGGCGAATGATATCGACACTGTGTACGACTTCAGCTCCAGCGCAAACAATAATGACAAAATCCGCGTGGACATCGGCAATAGCACTGTGACGACGCTGGCGGGGTTGAAAGACGCCGCCAATATCCGCTGGACAAATGACTCGAACCACAACACCGCGAGTCGCAGCAATGACAGCAGAACCAACGACACTGTCATCTACGACACGCAAGATACGGAGAGCACTGCTGACGACGTTATTCTCATGGTGCTGGAGGATTTCACCGCCCCGCTCACCTTGGAACATTTCATCACCTCGGACATCGACATTACTGGTTCGTTCACGGCGCGTGAGGACAGCCCGTGGCTCAACCCGGCTGGCACTATTGACTTTGCCATCCGAGAGTTCTCCGATTACATCGCCACGGCCACAACCTCCAACAATTATGGCACGGTGACCATCGATGCTGACGGCGCGTGGTCTTATAAAGTGGACAATACAGATGACGGTGCCGTCGACGCACTCAACAGCGGCGGCACTCTCACCGACACGGTGACCGTCACACTGACATCAATCGGCGGGTTTGAGACATTCACCCGCAGCTTCGATATCATCATAGATGGGCTGACGGATGATACTCTGGCGGACGGGGCAACAACACTGGATTACAGGACTTCCGATGACAATTTGTCACTGCATGACAACACCGACAGCACAGGGGAGAATATCCTGTATGGTGGTAATGGCGATGATGTCTTACACGGCCATAGTAATCAGGTTTCTCTTTATGGACGAGACGGCGATGACACCTTAATAGCTGGTTCTGGAAACACGAAGCTTTACGGCGGCGCGGGCAATGATGTATTCGATGGTCGCGAAGGTACCGCGGCTTATTATAGTTTGGGTCTGGCAGCTGGTGCTTTTCATCTTGATATGAAAGACACTGTCAAATGGCAGCAGGACAACCAAGGTGTCTGGACTTCTGGTACGGGCGAAGGATATGACTATATCAGGGCATGGATTGACCTTGATGGCGATACCGAAGACACGCAGGCAGATGAGTTTGATTATCTTCTTGATATAGATAGCCTTTATATCATTACCACTTCGTCTGGCAGTGAAATATCTGGCGGCGATGGCAATGACGAGCTTGAGGGCAACGTAGGCAATGATATTTTCTCTGGCGGCGGCGGCAATGACGAGCTTGAGGGCAATGGCGGCAATGACGTATTGGACGGCGGGACTGGCAATGACAGGCTTGATGGCGGCAGCGGCAATGACGTATTGGATGGCGGTTCTGGCGATGATAGGCTTTCTGGCGGCAGCGACAATGACGTGTTGGACGGCGGAGCTGGACGGGATGCGCTTAATGGCGGCAGCGGCGATGATATTTTCGTTCTCAATCTGGACGGCACGGCGAATGATATAGACACTGTGTATGATTTCAGCGCTAGCGACAAAATCCGCGTGGACATTGGCGATAACACTGTGACAACACTGGCGGAGCTGAAATCCGCCGCCAATATTCGTTGGATAAATAGCACAACCCACAGTGGGAGCAGCGTTTACGACACCATCATCTATAATACGCGCGGCACGGCAGACACCAATGACGACATCGTCCTCATGATGCTGGAGGGTTTCGGCACCCCCCTCACCTTGGCACATTTTGACATCCAGATTATACGGCCAGTCATCACCTCTAGCACCACAGCTCACCTTGACGAGGGCAATGCGGCAGGTATCGAAGTCTATACCGCGCAAACCTACAGCACGAGGGAAGCCGTAACATGGTCGATTGCCGATGGCGATGACCCAAGTAATACCAAAATCAACAAGGATTTTTCCATCGACTCTGCCAATGGCGTGGTGACGCTTAACGAAAGTGCCGATTATGAAATCAAATCGAGTTACAGCTTCATTATCACCGCGACCAATGACGCTGGGTCGGCGACCCAGACGGTAACGCTGAGCATTGTCGATATGGTCGAAACACCCGTATTCACCTCTGGTGACACTGTCAGCATAAGTGAAAACAATAATATCGGTGCGGTGGTCTACACAACCGCAGTGTCTGGCAGCCCCGAGGGGACAGCTGTCACTTATGCGCTCTCTGGCGACGATTCTAATGCGTTCTCGATTGACACCAATGGTGTGGTGACGTTTACCGAAAGTGCCGATTATGAAACCAAACCAACCTACAGCTTCATTATCACCGCAGCCAATGACGCTGGGTCGGCGACGCAGACGGTAACACTGAGCATTGTCGATAAGGTCGAAGCACCCGTATTCACCTCTGGTGACAGTGCCAGCATAAGTGAGAACAATAATGTCGGCGCGGTGGTCTACAGAGCCGCAGTATCTGGAAGCCCCGAGGGGACACCTGTTACTTATGCGCTCACTGGCGACGATTCCAATGCGTTCTCGATTGACACCCATGGTGTGGTGACGCTTAACGAAAGTGCTGATTATGAGAGCCAATCAAGCTACGGCTTCATCATCACCGCGACCAATAGCGCTGGGTCGGCGACCCAGACGGTAACACTGAGCATTGTCGATATGGTCGAAACACCCGTATTCACCTCTGGTGGCACTGCCAGCATAAGTGAAAACAATAATGTCGGCGCGGTGGTCTACACAACCGCAGTGTCTGGCAGCCCCGAGGGGACACCTGTCACTTATGCGCTCTCTGGCGATGATTTCACTGCGTTCTCGATTGACACCCATGGTGTGGTGACGCTTAACGAAAGTGCTGATTATGAGAGCCAATCAAGCTACGGCTTCACCATCACGGCGACCAATGACGCTGGGTCGGCGACCCAGACGGTAACACTGAGCATTGTCGATATGGTCGAAACACCCGTATTCACCTCTGGTGACAGTGCCAGCATAAGTGAGGACAATAATATCGGCGCGGTGGTCTACAGAACCACAGTGTCTGGCAGCCCCGAGGGGACACCCATCACTTATGCGCTCACTGGCGACGATTTCACTGCGTTCTCGATTGACACCCATGGTGTGGTGACGCTTAACGAAAGTGCTGATTATGACACCAAATCGAGCTACAGCTTCATCATCATGGCGACCAACAGCGTGGGCAGCGCCACACAGCAGGTCAGCATTGCGGTCACGCGGGACATTGATGTCACTGGCACTTTCACGGCGCGTGAGGACAGCCCGTGGTTTAACCCAGATGGCACTATCACCCTCACCGACGACCGCACCCTCTCCGAGTACACCGCCACGGCCACAGCCAGCTATGGCACGGTGACCGTGGCTGCCAACGGCGCGTGGTCGTATGACTTGAACGATGAACACGCAAACGTCGAGGCACTCAATAGCGGTGACACCCTCACCGACACGGTGACCATCACATTGGCTTCTGACGACGAGACCCTCATCCGCAACTTCGTCATCACCATAGATGGACTGACGGATTATTATCTGACGGGAACACAAATCACACTGGATAAGAATGGTGAAACGGACGATTTGTCGTTACATGGCAACAGCACGCGCGGGAGCACCCTTACTGGTGGGTCTGGAGACGATGTCTTAAACGGCTTGGGCAATTATTCTTATCTTTACGGCGGCGCAGGTGACGATTGGTTGATTGACGGATATCACCTTTACGGCGGCTCGGGCAATGATGTTTACACGAATCCATACAGCCGCAGTAACGTATATCTAGAATCCGTAGGCAATATTGACGTGGATATGACCTCGGCGGAAAAATGGAAGTATGACAAAGCAAATGACAGATGGGTTTCTGGCACTGACAACGGATATGAATATATCAGAGCATGGATTGATACAGATGGTGACGGTCTGCTTGAACTAGATGATGAGTTTGATTTCATACATCAAGGCTTTCGAGATATATGGGGCGGCTCTGGCAATGATAAAATTATTGTTGGGGCTACCGATAGCACTATTTACGGAAATGATGGAAATGATTGGCTTGAGATAAAAAAATCTGGATTTATATATGGCGGTGAAGGAGATGATGTTTTAATAGCCGGTACTGGGTGGTCATATCTTGAAGGCGGTGTGGGTAATGATATATTCGATGGTCGCGCATCAAGTGACGCGGTTTATAATAGTTGGTACGGGTCTGGCGACGCTATTCATCTTGACATGAATGACAATGTCAAATGGAAGCAGGACGCAGAAGGCACTTGGACTTCGGGGACAAGTGAAGACTTTACGTATGTACGAGCATGGATTGATACGGATAATGATGGCGAGCTTGAACTAGATACTGATGAGTTTGATTATCTTCTCGGTATCCATCGCCTTTGGATTAGGGCCGCTTCGGGCCATAATGAAATATCTGGCGGCGATGGGCGCGACTCGCTATCTGGCGGCAACGGCAATGACGTGCTGGACGGCGGGGCTGGAAGGGATGGGCTTTCTGGCGGCGTCGGCTATGACGTGCTAAACGGCGGGTCTGGAGGGGATACTCTTTGGGGCGGCTACGGCAATGACGTGCTGGACGGCGGAACTGGAGAGGATAGGCTTTCGGGTCATCACGGCAATGACATTTTCGTTCTCAATTTGAGCGGCACGACGAATGATGTGGACAGGGTGGAAGATTTCAGCTTCGGCACTGTATCGGGTTGGAGTTTATACAATAGCACAACCGCTGGCGGCAATGATAAAATCCGCGTCGACACCGTCAATGGCAATGAGACGACACTAAAGGCACTGCAATCCGCCGCCAACATCCGCTGGACAAATACCACGAACCACTCTGAGCATGACGATAACGACCGCAATGACAGTGACATCTACGACACCATCATCTACAACACGCTAGGCACGGCGGACATTGGCGATGATATCGAGCTCATGGTGCTACAGGACTATGCAGAAGATCTCACTTTGGCGCATTTCGACATAGTGTAGCTTGGGGTTTAGTTTTGGTGTTTAGCTTCTAATTGCAGCTTGAATTGGAGAAAGCGGCTTTCGAGCCGCTTTCTTTTTGTGCGCATACGCGCATCTGGTAACCCCAAAAGGCGAGTTTCTATTTTTTACTCAACCTTTAGTTGGTGGTAGTGTTGCCTTTATTGCGTGTAAACTGGTAAACAGAATCAAAAAGGCTGACTGAAAAACTTATGACACTTACTATCGTCAATGTACAAGATACCTATAAGGTGGGGGAACACTCCGCCGCGATAGCTGGCGCGAGCGCCAGAATCGTCACGACGTTTCGAGTGCAAATTGACGGTATTGATTACCATCCCGATATGGGCAA
Source organism: Parvibaculaceae bacterium (assembly GCA_965221415.1). Taxonomy (GTDB): domain Bacteria; phylum Pseudomonadota; class Alphaproteobacteria; order RS24; family RS24; genus UBA8337. The sequence continues at coordinate 750,195 of OZ244887.1, read as the reverse complement.
CATCGCCTTTACAAAAACAGGCATTCATGATTCCGCCTTCAGCATTTCCGCTTGGGATGGCGTGCTGACCTATACCCCGCCCGAGGATGGAATCGCCGCCATTGAGCCCTACGAGACATCCTTCGCTATCAGCGTCTACTTCACCCCGAAAGATGGCAGCGACACCCTATTGATAACGCACGATTTCACCATCGCGGTGAATGGCGCGGTCGACCTGCCAGACATCACCTCCGACACGGCGATTGACATTGACGAGAACAACAATGCGGGCGTCACAGTCTATACCGCGCAGGCCGACAGCACCGCGGGTGCCGTCGCTTGGTCGCTTACCGATAGCGAAGATTTTGCCATCGATTCCGCCACTGGCGCGGTGACATTTAACAAAAGCGCCGACCATGAGAGCCAATCAAGCTACAGCTTTACGGTCATCGCGACCAATAATGACGGGGCGGTGGAACAGACGGTCACACTGAGCATTAACGATGTGGTCGAAGCGCCCGTGTTCACCTCTGGCGGCTCTGCCCGTATCGGTGAAAACAATGCGCTCGACGCAGTGGTTTACACAGCCGCAGTGTCTGGCAGCCCCGCAGGAACATCTGTCACCTATGCGCTCACCGGCACAGATGCTAGCGCGTTCTCGATTGACGAAAACGGCGTGGTGACAATCGCAGAAAGTGCCGATTATGAAACCAAAACGAGCTACGACTTCACCATCACGGCGACCAACAGCGCAGGCCAAACCACACAGGATGTGACCGTCACCGTCGCCAATGAAGATGAGGTGCCAACACTCACTCTCCTCTCCAGCTCGGATGCGGTTTATGAAAACACCATAGACCCAGCGATTATCGCCCGCTTCACATGGTCAGACCCAGACGGGGCGCTCGGTGACGAAGACCTCACTATCTGGTTGAGCGGTACTGGTGCCGATGGCTTCGAAGTCAACCTTGACACGGCGGAAGGGCAAATCGTCCTTGCGCCTGGCAGCACGTTTGATTATCAGAACCCACCCGAAGTGTTTCTCAACATCGCCAGTATCAGCACCATAGATGGTGTGCGCCAAAGCGTTTTAAGCGGTGAAGCAATAGCTATCCCCATCACCATTCTCGACACGTTGGAAGATGGTGACGATACGCTCATTCAACTTGATGACCTAACCACCGAAACAACGCTCGGCAAGGTGAACTTTGCGGGCGATGGCGCGTATTCCGTTACTGAAGATGGCGAAGCATCAACAAACTTCATTGTCGATGCGGATGGCTTTCTGGCTCCCACGGATGGCATACAGGCTGGCACCTATACGCTGACCCTGACCAGCGGCGTAGATGACCAGCAAGCCGCCACCATCACCGTCAAGGTGAATGATTTGACACCAACTGAAATCGTGGAGTCCGTCATCACTGAGGACACCCCCGCTGTCGATATATTAAGTTCCGAACTTGCCCCCGACCTTCAGGGTGACGAACTCACCTTTGTCAGACAACCCACGGCGGTCTCCACCGCCAGTGGATTATATGTCGTCGACGAGGAAGGCACGCTGACCTATACCCCAGATGAAGAATTTGTCGGCGTGGATACATTTGAGGTTGAAGTGACCGACGACTTCGGCGCCACCACCACACAAGAGGTCAGCATTACGATTGCGCCAGACATCGACGTCACGGGCGTGTTCACAGCACGTGAGGACAATTCGCGGCTTGACCCGACTGGCCGTATCGCCCTCGCCGCGCGTGAACTCACCGATTACACCGCCACCGCCACAGCTAAACATGGCAAGGTGACCATCGATGATGATGACGGCACATGGGCGTATGAGTTGGACAATACGGACGCCGCCGTCGAAGCACTCGATGGCGATGATGACGACACGGATGGCGCGATGGGCAGCCTCATTGATACGGTGACCATCACACTGGCCACTGACGACAATTCCGAAACCCTTACCCGCAGCTTCGACATCGTCATAGATGGGGTGACGGATTATTATGGCGGAACCAGACCTGATGACAGCAAATCATCGGACGATTTGGCGGTGCATGGCGTCAAGCAACCTGATGGTTTATATTTTGACTATGTCCATGGTAGCCGCGGGGACGATGTTTTACACGGCGTGAATAGTCGCGCTTCGCTTCATGGTGGCGATGGCAATGATTGGTTGATTGGTGGGTCCATGATCAATCATCTTTACGGCGGCAAGGGCAATGATGTCTACGCAAGTCCAGGCAAAAGCGGCTACAACGCCGTATATTTGGAATCCGTCGGCAACATCGACGTGGATATGAGTTCGTCGGAAAAATGGAAGTATGAAAAAGAAACTGGCGCTTGGACTTCTGGCACGGGCGAAGGATATGAATATATCAGAGCATGGATTGATACAGATAATGACCGCGTGCTTGAACTCGCTGATGATGAGTTTGATTTCATACATCAAGGTTTTGCAAACATAACGGGCGGCGCGGGCAATGACAAAATTATTTCTGGGTCTGGATATACTATTATTAACGGACTTGGCGGCGATGACAGGCTCGAGCTAAAGGGTACTGGACAATTATTGGGCGGCACGGGCAATGATATCTTAATCGGCAATACTGGGGACGCGCTTCTTCATGGCGGTGACGGCAATGACGTCTTAGTCGCTGGCTTAGGCCCTACCACGTTTGTCGGCGGTGCGGGCAATGACATACTCGATGGTAGCGCAGGCCACGCGACTTATAGTTGGGAACAATTATCGAGAAGCGAAGATGTCGCCATTCGTCTTGACTTGAATGACGATGTCAAATGGCAGCAGAACGACCAAGGTGTATGGCATTCAGGGAAAACTCCAGACTTTACGCATGTTCAAGCATGGATTGACCTTGATGGTGATGGCATCGCTACGCAGGCAGATGAGTATGATTATCTTCTCGATATCAATTCCCTTATTGTCAGAACCGCTTCGGCTGATAATGAGATATCTGGCGGCGACGGCTTTGACCAGCTATTCGGCCAAAGCGGCAATGATATTTTCGTCGGTAATGGCGGGCGTGACATCCTTCGGGGTGGCGACGGCAATGACGTGCTGGACGGCGGCGCTGGCATTGATACGCTCGATGGCGGCAGCGGTGATGACATTTTCGTTCTCAACCTGAACGGCGACGCGAATGATTGGGATAATATACGCGATTTCAGTTCTGGCACCGTGTCGGGCAACAAGGTTTACAATGGCACGACCAGAGGCGGCGATGACAAAATCCGCGTGGACATCGGCGACACCACTGTAACAACACTGGAAGAGCTGCAATCTGCCGCCAATATCCGCTGGACAACAGACACAAGCCTCGGTAGGTCGCTCAATGACATAAGCATCAGTGATACCATCATCTACGCCACGCAAGGCACGGCAGATACATCCGACGACGTAAGGCTCGTCGTGTTGGAAGACTTCACCGCCGAACTCACCATGGCGCATTTCACCACCGCAGACATTGATATCACAGGCGCGCTCACAGCGCGTGAGGACAGCCCGTGGCTTGACCCTGCTGGCACTATCACTCTCGGTGACCCCAATCGGGCGCTTGCCGATTACACCGCCACAACCACAGCCAGCTATGGCACGGTGACCATTAATGATGACGGCACGTGGGGTTACGTGCTGGACAATGAACACGCCGCCGTCGAGGCACTCGATGGCAATGATGATGACACAGATGGCGCAGTGGGCAGTCTCACCGATACGGTGACCATCACGCTGACCTCTGGCGGCGAAACCCTCACCCGCAGCTTCGACATCACCATCGATGGGCTGACGGACTATTATCTGGCGGACGAAGAATTCTTCTTAGGGGATGCCACTTTGTCGGATGGTGTGTCGCTGCATGGCAACGCCGAAAGCGCGAGATATAATCAGCTTACTGGTGGGTCGGGCGACGATGTGTTGCACGGTCTGAGTGCTGACACGGTTCTTTATGGCGGCGCAGGTGACGATTGGTTGATTGGTGGCCCCGAAGACAATTATCTTTATGGCGGTGCAGGCAATGACGTTTACACGAACCCAACGGAAGAAGGGTTCAACATCGTATATCTGGAATCCACGGGCAATATTAACGTAAATATGGGCGCGTCGGAAAAATGGCAGTATGACAAAGCAACCGACAGCTGGGTTTCTGGTGCTGGAGACGGGTATGACTATGTCAAAGCATGGATTGATACAGATGATGATGACGCGCGCGACCAAGATGATGAATATGATTTCATACATAAAGGTTTTGCAAACATTGTGGGCGGTGCGGGCGATGACAGGATTATTTCTGGGTCTGGCTATAGTCAAATTGCTGGCGAAGGCGGAGATGACTGGCTTGAGCTAAAAGGCGATGGGCAGATATTGGCAGGTGCGGGCAATGATGTCTTGATAGCCGGTACGGGAGAAACATTCCTTCGTGGCGGTGCTGGCGATGATAGATTCGACGGTAACGCAGCAGGTCACACGACTTATGATAGGCATCATTCAGCCAGAGATGAAGATGCCGCCATTCATCTGGACATGAATGACGCGACCAAATGGCAGCAGGATGACCAAGGCGCTTGGACTTCTGGAACAGGCGCAGGCTTTACCTATATTCGGGCATGGATTGACCTTGATGGCGATGGTGAGGCCACACAGGCCGATGAGTTTGATTATCTTCGCGATATCGATTCTCTTATTATCACTGCCGCTTCGGGCGGTAATGAAATATCTGGCGGCGACGGGTACGACCATCTTTATGGCGGCGATGGTATTGATGTTTTCTACGGCAATGGCGGTACTGACCAGCTATACGGCCAAGGCGGCAATGACCGACTAGATGGCGGGGCTGGCGACGACAACCTTGCTGGCGGTACAGGCAATGATGTTTTCGTTCTCAATCTGGACGGCGCAGCGGGCGATTTGGACTATGTGGAAGATTTCAGTTCAGGCACTGTGTCGGGCGCGAGCTACTTCGATGGCACAGCAAGAGGCGGCAATGATAAAATCAGCGTGGATATCGGCGACAGCACGGTAACAACACTGGCGGGGCTGAAAGCTGCCGCCAATATTCGCTGGACAAATAACACAAATGAGTACGGGTTCACGCGTAACGAGACCCACGACCGATTCATCAACGACACTATCATCTACGCCACGCACGGCACGGCCGACACCTCCGACGATACCATCCTGATGGTGCTAGAGGATTTCGACGTCGAACTCACGCTGGCGCATTTCACCACCGCAGACATCGACATCACTGGCACGTTCGCAGCCCGTGAGGACAGCCCGTGGCGTAATCCAGATGGCACTATCAGCCTCGGCGACCCTAATCGTGCGCTTTCCGATTACACCGCCACAGCCACAGCGAGCTACGGCACGGTGACCATTAATGATGACGGCACGTGGGGTTACGTGCTGGACAATGAACACGCCGCTGTCGAAGCACTCGACGGCGATGATGACGACACGGATGGCGCAGTCGGCAGCCTTACCGATACAGTGACCATCACGCTGACCTCTGGCGACGAAACCCTCACCCGCAGCTTCGACATCACAATAGATGGGCTGACGGATTATACTCTGGCGGAAGACGTACAAGTACTGGATGAGCACAAGGGGTCAACGGACGATTTGTCGCTGCATAGCGATAGCAACTGGGGTCGGAATGACGTGTATGGAGGGTCTGGCGACGATGTGTTGGACGGGGGTTATGGTTCTCGTCTTTTCGGCGGTGCAGGTGACGATTGGTTGATTGCAGGGCCTGGCGCCAATCATCTTTATGGCGGCGCGGGCAGTGATGTTTACACGAGTCCAGGTGGACGCGGAACCGATGTCGTATTTTTAGAATCCGAAGGCAAGATTATTGACTTGGATATGAGCGCGTCGGAAAAATGGAAATATGAAAAAGCAACCGATAGTTGGGTTTCTGGCACTGGCGACGGATATGAATATATCAGAGCATGGATTCATGCGGCTGATGACACCGTGCGTGACGATGATGATGAATATGATTACATCCATCAAGGTTTCCGAAAAATACAGGGCGGTGCGGGCAATGACAACATTATTACCGGGGCTGCCCATAGCACTATTTTCGGCAGGGGCGGCGATGATGAGCTTGAGGTAACTGTATCTGGTACTTTATATGGCGACGGTGGCGATGATGTCCTCATAGCTGGCTCTGGGCGCACGCATTTAGACGGCGGTTACGGCGATGATGTATTCGATGGTAGCGCAGGTTACGCGATTTATGGTTGGAGTCACGCATACAGAAGCGGCGATGTCACCCTTCATCTTGACATGACTGACGAGACCAAATGGAAACAGGACGACCAAGGCACTTGGACTTCTGGCACAAGCGACGACTTTACGCATATTCGAGCATGGATTGACCTTGATAATGATGGCATCGCCACGCAAGCAGATGAGTATGATTATCTTCTCGGTATCAATCGTCTTTATATCTTTACCTCTTCGTCCGACCATGAAATATCTGGCAGCAGCGGCAATGACTCTATTTCTGGCGACCAGGGAAACAACGACAATGATATTTTCTACGGCAATGGAGGTCATGACGCACTATATGGCGGCGGAGGCGATGACCTGCTAGATGGCGGGTCTGGAAACGACCATCTTTATGGCGGCTACGGCAATGACGTATTGGCGGGCGGCGTTGGCGTGGATCACCTTCACGGCTACAATGGCAATGATATTTTCGTTCTCAATCTGAACGGCGGTGCGCGCGACTGGGACGAGGTACATGATTTCAGCTCTGGCACTGCATCAGGCAACGAGATTCGGCACGGCAGAACGAGTAGAGGCGATGATAAAATCCGCGTGGACATCGGCGATAGCTATGCAGCGACACTGGAAGCACTAAAATCTGCGGCCAACATCCGCTGGACAACTGACACGACCCGCGGTGGGCTTTTAAATGACCGCAACATCAATGACACCATTATCTACGCCACACACGGCACGGAAACTACCTCCGACGACACCATTCTCATGGTACTGGAGGATTACACCGCTCCCCTCACCTTGGCACATTTCGACATAGTGTCGACCGCGCCGCCAGTGATTACCACGGCCATCGATATCACTGGCACACTCACAGCGCGCGAGGACAGCCCATGGTTTGACCCAGCTGGTACTATCACGCTTGCCGATGACCGTGCGCTTGCCGATTACACCGCCACGAGCACAGCTAGCTATGGCACGCTGACCATCAATGATGACGGAACGTGGGCTTATGTGTTGGACAATACAAACGCCGCTGTCGAAGCACTCGATGGCGATGATGACGATACAGATGGCGCGGCGGGCAGCCTCATCGATACGGTGACTATCACACTGACCTCTGGCGACGAGACCCTCACCCATAGCTTCGACATCACCATTGATGGACTGACGGATTATTACCTAACATACGGCTCAACAACACTGGATTACAAAGGTTCAACGGACGATTTGTCATTGCATGGCCTCCCCGATGTGACCTTCCAGAACACAGCGGGGACTGAACTTCACGGTGGGTCTGGAGACGATGTGTTAGATAGCTCGTTTCGCTATTCTTATGTTTACGGTGGCGCAGGTGATGATTGGTTTACTGGCGGATATCTAAACAATTTCTTTTTCGGCGGCGCAGGCAATGATGTTTACGCAAGTTCAGGTGTGCGAGAGCACGATCATGGTAACGCCGCAATTCTGGGATCCGTAGGCAATATTACGGTTGATATGACCGAGTCGGAAAAATGGAAATATAACAAGGCAACCGCGACTTGGGTTTCAGGCACAGGCGACGAATATGAGTATATCAGAGCATGGATTGATACAGATAATGACGACCTGCTTGAACAAGATGATGAATTTGATTTCATACATCAAGATTTTTTCGCCATAATGGGCGGCGACGATAGCAGTGACAAAATTACTTGGGGCTCTGGCCGTATCGCCGGAGATGGCGGGGATGATACGCTTGAGCTAAAGGGTTCTGGAATAATATGGGGGGATGATGGCAATGATATCTTAATCGCTGGTTCTGGAAGCACGTCCCTTCGCGGCGGTGAAGGCAATGATGAATTTGATGGTAGCGCAGGTACCGCGATTTATTCTTGGGATGAATATTCTCCCAGAAGCGAAGATGTGGCCCTTTATCTTGACCTAAATGACGATGTCAAATGGAAAAAGGACGCACAAGGCGTTTGGACTTCAGGGAAAACATCAGACTTTACGTATGTTCGGGCATGGGTTGACCTTGATAATGATGGCATAGTTGAACAAGATGATGAGTTTGATTATCTTCTTGATATCGATTCCCTTTCTATCTATGCCACTTCGGCCAATGATGAAATATTCGGCGGCGATAGCGCTGACAAGCTATCTGGCAACGGCGGCAATGATACGCTCTCCGGCAATGGCGGTATTGACAGGCTATCTGGCGGCCGCGGCAATGATATTTTTATTCTCAATCTGAGCGGCCTAGTGGATGACCTGGACAGGGTAGTCGACTTCAGCTCCAGCGCAAACAATAGTGACAAAATCCGCGTTGACATCGGCGATAGCACTGCGACGACACTGGCGGAGCTGAAATCCGCCGCCAACATCGACTGGACAGTTAGCACGCAATACAACACGGCCAGAGGTTGGTACTCCAATCACAGCCCCGCAGACACTGTCATCTACGCCACGCAAGGCACGGCGGACACTAGCGACGATGTGACACTCATGGTGTTGGAGGATTTCAACGCCCGCCTTACCTTGGCGCATTTCGACATAGTGTCGACCGCACCACCCCCTCCTCCGCCTCCGGTCATCGACGTCACTGGCTCGTTCACGGCGCGCGAGGACAGCCCGTGGTCTGACCCGGCTGGTACTATCACGCTTGCCGATGACCGTACCCTTGCCGATTATACCGCCACGAGCACAGCTAGCTATGGCACGCTGACCATCAATGATGATGGCACATGGGGTTACGTGTTGGACAATACACACGCCGACGTCGAAGCACTAGATGGTGATGATGACGATACGGATGGCGCGGTGGGCAGCCTCACCGACACGGTGACCATTACATTAACCTCTGGCGACGAAACCCTCACTCGCAGCTTCGACATCACAATAGATGGGCTGACAGATTATTATCTGACGGGGCCAAAATGGATGTTGAATTACAGGACTTCAACGGAAGAGGTGTCGTTGCATGGCAAAGTCAACCACGGGGGTTGGGATTACCTTTACGGTGGGTCTGGTGATGATGTGTTACACAGCGTGGGTAATATTACGCGTCTTTACGGCCGCGAAGGTGACGATTGGTTGATTGGGTCGACTCAACATAATCATCTTTACGGCGGTACTGGCAATGATGTTTACATGAATCCAAGTGAACGTGTGTGGGGTACTGTCGTATATCTGGAATCCGAAGGCAATATTAACATGGATATGAGCGCGTTGGAAAAATGGAAATACGATAGGACAACCGACAGTTGGGATTCCGGCACTGGCGACGGCTATGAATATATCAGAGCATGGATTGATACAGATAATGATGGTGTGCTTGAACTAAATGATGATGAGTTTGATTTCATACATCAAAGTTTTAACAAAATAACAGGCGGTGCTGACAATGACAAAATTATTTCTGGGTCTAGATCGCATGCTCTTTACGGAGAGGGCGGCGATGATAGGCTTGAGATAACAGACGAGGGACGGATATTTGGCGGTGCAGGCGATGATGTCTTAATAGCAGGGTCTGGACGCACAAAGCTTGTCGGCGGAAGCGGCAATGATATATTCGATGGTAGCGCAGGTGAATCGACTTATTCTTGGGACGAAGAAGAAGTCGCCATTCAGCTTGACATAAATGATGAAGTCAAATGGAAGCAGGATGCGCAAGGCGTCTGGACTTCCGGAACAAGTGCGGATTTTACGTATGTGCGGGCATGGATTGACCTTGATGGTGATGGCGTGCTTGAGCTAGATGATGATGAGTTTGATTATCTTCTTGGTATTCACCGTCTCGATATAGATACCACTTCGGCCAATAGTGAAATATCCGGCGGCGCAGGCAATGACCGAATATACGGCAAGAACGGCAATGATATTTTCTTCGGCAACGATGGCGATGATACGCTTCATGGCCACGCTGGCAATGACGTCCTGGACGGCGGAGCTGGAGAGGATAACCTTTTTGGTGGCGGACACAATGACATTTTCGTTCTCAACTTGAACGGCGCGGCTGGTGATAGAGACAATGTGGTAGATTTCAGCTTTGATACCGTGTCGAGCCGCAGTTCTTACAGTGGCCATCCTGGCGGCACTGACAAAATCCGCGTGGACACCGACAATGGCAATGAAACAACACTGGATGCGCTGAAATCCGCCGCCAACATCCGCTGGACAAATGACACTACCCAAACTGGTAAATACACCAACAGAGAATACATCAACGACACCATCATCTACGCCACCCAAGGCACGTCAAGCACCGCCGACGATGTCATACTCATGGTTCTAGAGGACTATACAGAAGAACTCACCTTGGCGCATTTCGACATCGTTTAATTTTCGGTTTTGGTGACCCCGGCAGGACTTGAACCTGCAACCTCAAGATTAGAAGTCTCGCGCTCTATCCAGTTGAGCTACGGGGCCTATTAAATTTTTTCAACGCGGTCATGGCGAAAATTATCCGCGTAAGATTTCGACGTGCGTTGTCTCGGATGCGGCATGTCCACCCGCGCTGCTATGCCTTTCGCTGCCGCAAAACTAAGTGCTTCTTCAAGCGTATCAAACTTCAGCTTCACCTGATTGGCCGTCCCCTCTATCGAGTTCCAGCCCGTATGAGGGTCTTTGCGACGCGCACCATCAGGTGCAAACTCCAAAACCCACGACTTACTATTCGCCATGCCCGACGACATAGCAGATTTCGCTGGTTGAAAAATACGTGCGCTCATCAAAGCCTCCTAAAGCTTACATACCTCGGTTTACCCTAATTCACAGCACCACGCTAGACTAGCGAATGGCCAGTGGATTAATAATCGCCTGCACCGCGCCTTCAAGTTTCGGCACACCCAATGAGAACATAAACTCGCTCACACCGTCTTCGACCAACTCGTGCGTGACCATGTTTTCCAAAATATAAACGCCATATTTGGTCAGTAAAATACCATGCACGGGAAAAACGCGTTTTGGGTCTTCACTCGGCAGAACTTCCAAAGCCCATGTATCAGCACCCACAGCGACAACCCCCATTTTAGCAAGATAATGCGCCCCGCTTATACCTAGCCCCGGCTCGCCTGGTACCAAATTAGGATTGCCCTCATTCGCCTTCATATAGCCAGAATGAAACAGCACAACATCCCCCTTCGTGATGCGCACACCTTGTTGCCGCGCCGCCTTTTTAATGTCGGCCTCGGTGTAAGCTTTGCCGATAGGCAGCGGATTTTGACCGTAAAACTTCGCCATATCCAGCACCACGCCACGGGTGACAAAACCGGGCAAGGCGTGCGTGCCAAACTTCAACAAGCCATCCGACGCCACCACTTCGGCGGCCGGCGTATTGTTATAATATTTGTGTTCTTTACCGATATGGCCGAAACCGTCTAGCTGCGAGCCAATGCCGATGGACGTAACCACCGTATCATCATTGGAGACCAGCTTATCAGGCCCGAGCAGCGTGCCCGTCCCATCATTGAGTTGATGCACAATCATTTGAAATTTGCGCGGCGGATAAGCCGGCGTGCTCGCGCCTGTCACCATACCTAATTGATAAACCTTGCCTTTTTTAACCAATTTGGCCGCTTGTTTAGCTTTCGCAGGCGTTAGATAATTGGCATGGCCTAACGTGTCATCCTTGCCAAATTTTTGAACAAAATAGTCATCCGCAACAGCCGATGCGCCGCCCAGCATGGCAATCACGACACTGGCGCGTAAGCCAGTTTGCACTTTCTCCATAAATCGCTTCTGCATAGACACTTCCTCCAAATCGTTTTACTCATTAAACATAAAGTTTTGCCGCACGACAAGGCGCAGAATACATCCCATGGAAAGATATGCGTTATGAAAAATATAAGTTATTTTTTTCAAGCTCAAATCATCAAATTTCTCATTCTCGTTTTCAAGATTATGGGGCTGCGCGCAGCCTCGTACCTTGGCAGCCTTATCGGGCGCCTCATTGGAAAAACCATGCCGCGACGGAACAACATGGCCGCCGATAACCTAAAACGCGCCTTGCCGCATTTATCAGCCGACCAACGCGACACGATTTTGGCCAAAAACTGGGAGCTGCTTGGCCGTATGGCAGGTGAGTTTCCCTATCTCAGTAAAATCAAACGCGAAGCCGACACACGCATTATCATCGAAGGTGATGAACACGTGAAAGCGGCACTTCCCAATGGCGGGGCAGCGATATTTGTCTCAGGTCACTTCTCGAACTGGGAGCTGATGCAGATAGGCCTGCAACGCCTCGCAGGCGAGGTTAATTCGATGTATCGCCCCGTCAATAACCCCTATATGGACCCGTGGATATTCAAACAGCGCAAGATACTTATGCCACGGCTCATTCCGAAAAGCTCGAACGGCACGCGCACGCTGATTGATACGCTTAAAAACGATATTTCGGTCGCCCTGTTGATAGACCAAAGAATGGGCGACGGCACGCCGATTACTTTCATGGGGATAGATACAAAAGCGCCACAATCTGCCATGAAGCTCGCGCGGCGGTTTGATGTGCCGATTATCCCAACATGTATACATCGGCGCGATGATGGCGCTGATAAAACGCATTTCGTACAGTATTTTTATCCTGCCATTCATGTTGCCAAAACCGACGACATAGAGGCTGATATCACGACACCCTTGCGCCAAGTGTATGATTTATTTGAGCAATGGATTACAGAACGGCCAGAGGAATGGCTGTGGCAGCACAATCGTTGGAAATAGACAGTTTCGCCAAATCGTTTTAGTCATTAAGCATAAACTATGGAAAGATATGTGTTATGAAAAATATCAGCTATTTTTTTCAAGCCCAAATCATCAAGCTTTTTATGCTCATTTTCAAGATTGTGGGGCTGCGCGCGGCATCTAACCTTGGCGGCTTGTTAGGCCGCCCCGCCAGAAAAATCATGTCGCGGCGCCCCAATATGGCCGCCGATAATCTACAGCGCGCCTTGCCGCATTTATCGGCAGACCAACGCGACGACATTTTGGTTAAAAATCAGGCGCGTATTGGCCGCATGGCGGGTGAGTTTCCACATTTCAGTAAAATCAAGCGCGAGGCCGACACACGCATTATCATTGATGGTGCTGAACATGTGAAAGCCGCGCTGCCCAATGGCGGGGCAGCCATATTCGCCACGGGTCACTTTTCAAATTGGGAGCTGATACAGATTGGTGCTGAACGCCTCGTTGGCACTGTTGGCTCAATCTATCGACCCCTCAAGAACCCATATATCGATAGGTGGATTCTCACGCAACGCAGGATAATTACCCCCAGCCTCACGGCCAGAGACTCGAGCGGCATCCGCACGCTGATTGATATGCTTAAAAACGATATTCCGGTCGGCATGTTCATGGATCAAAGGGTCAGTAATGGCAATCCGATTAATTTTTTAGGGATAGACACGGAAGCCTCCCCCGCGACGCTCAAACTCGCGCGACGATTTGATGTGCCGATTATCCCAACCTGCATACATCGGCGCGATGATGGGCCAGATAAAGCGCATTTCGTGCAGCATTTTTACCCTGCTATCTATGTTGCCAAAACCGACGACATGGAGGCTGATATCAATGCGGGGCTGCGCCAAATATATGATTTATTTGAGCAATGGATTACAGAACGGCCAGAAGAGTGGTTGTGGCAGAACAATCGCTGGAAAAAGTGAGCCTTACTGGTTTTTATTTGCCAGATAATCGCGATAATGCCTGCGCCCACGCCGTTGCAATTTAATCTTACGCGCCGCATAACGCAGAAATGTCATGGCATCACGGCGCAGCATCGCGTGGCGGCTTAAAATCTCACCTGTCGCATTTGGCACAGTCACGGGGGTCGCATCGACGATATGCTGGCCGATAAAATTGCCCAAATTGTAATCCTCAAGCACACGCCGTCTTGCTTCGATAATCGCCGGCAATCGCTTTTCATATTCATTATCGGCAATCGCTTTTTCGATGACCGCCAGTGCCGCCGCGCTATCACGGATATCAAGGCGGATAAAACTCTCCTCGGGAAAATATTCTTCGATATTCGCGCAGCCAACATAAAATGGCAGGCTATAGCCTAAAAACGCATCAGAAAGCTTTTCCGTCCAGTGGTGCGGGCCAATATGATTTTCAACCGCAATATGATAGCGATACATATCGATGCCTTCTGCCTTATGCTCGACAAATTGATACCCCTTGCCAAAGACATCAAGCGTTTCGCCCAACCCTTCGGCAAGTTCAGTCAGAAACAGAAAACGACGATGGTGCAGCGTATGCTTTTGCGCTTTCGCCGACATGAACATAGAAATCTGTTTGGGTTTAGAAGGCGGCGCAGTATGCGCTTCAGCCTGTGCCAGTCCGCCATAAAGCCAAACCCCAATCGGTGGCACATTAAAGCGATTGCGATGGGGCAATTCTTGCGGCGCGTGGCTCGTCAGAACCGTGCCATATTGCGCCGTATAATCATCGCCGTAAACCTTCAAAAATGACGGCTCATATGTCAGCAGGATTGTGTTTTCGGGCGGGCAAGAAAGCGTCTCCACCCGCAATGAAAGACGTTCTGTGCCTTTTGGCGGTAAATCATCATACACAACCAGCCAGTCATAATCACGCGCATCCCTATCTAATACCCACTCAATTTGGGCATCGTAGCGCTGTGGCAAATCAGCCAATTGAAATGCATGAATCTGATTTTTAGAAACGAACTTTACACGCCACTTTTTGGCCATATCTTACACCTTGCGCAATCCAAAGCACATCATGCGGCGATTCGTGTGTCATGCTTAACGGCGTTTGTTTTGCAGCTCGCGCGGCTCAGGATCTAGCGAGTCCCAACACAGCCCCGCCTCTGTGAGGGGACGACCTAAACTCGGGGTCATCGAAAATGTGTATTTGCCATCGGCGGCAATCACCAAATCGCCTGTGCGTGCGGGTTGTTCATCAAGCTCTAATTTCAGGCTGTAAACCCGTTCCGCGCCCTGCTCTTGATAGCTCGCTGAGAAAAACCCAAGCAGTTTTATCCATAAATGCTCATAGCGTCGCCGCTCGAAGCTTGGAAACGGAATGCCCAAATAGCTGACAATAAAATCGCCCGATGTGCGCTTCAAAATAACGAAATCGTAAAGCGATTGACCACTTTCCCAATCAAATGAACCATCAGAGCAATAGACAATCTCCTCAGCGTTCCAATTAAGCGTGTTAGTTTGCGCGTGCGCCGCCTCTGCAATCATGAAAATCGCAACCAGACCAGCGCATAAGGGGGAGGTAATCTTTCTCATTTGCGGCTATAGCTCGCAAGTATCAATGCACCCGCCAGAATAGCTAGGTTCTTCACGAAATTCTGCATTTCATGGCGCACCTCAGCATCAGGGAAGTTCCAAAAATCATGCAGGCTGAAATTAATCACAAGGATATAAGCCACGCACCCATAAGCGGCAAGCCAAACATACCGATTGACCAATAGCATGCCCCCCAACACAAGATTGGCAACGGCGGCAATAAGCAAAAGCGGCTCGGCCATCGGGATATTGCGCTGCACCATCATATCAACAGTGGGCTGCCAAGCAGCAAATTTGCTGATGCCCGGCACGATGAAATATAACCCCAACAGCGTGCGCCCCGTTATCAAGGCAATTTTATCAATTTTCATATTGTTCCCCTGCGTGGTTATTGGTCAGTACTTAGCACGTTCTAGACGGCCACTTGGTAACAGTCCAATTATCTCATCAATGGCTGGTTTGTTGTTAAAATACGTATACTCGATATATTTATTTTGGTCATCTTTGTTTATCAGCCGAATAGTGTAAGGCGTTTTATCAGGAACATCTGACATATATTTGAGAAATTTTAGTGCGCCCTTCGGATTATTATAAACTTCCTGCACGCCCAGCCCCCTTACCACCTCTCTGCTTGTGTTAAGCCTTCCTGAAGCAAGAGTGATAGCTTTTTTACCATCAACCTTTACCCGTATCGTGTCAAAGAATAACCAGTCATCACTCGAATACTCGACCCAAAGGAATGGAAGCCCCCATTTTTCTTCACGCTTTGGGAAATACAGAGCAAGATGAGAACAACATGATATGGGGTCACCATAAAAACCTACACCACCACCCATCTGGAAGTGATACCAACGCCAACTCATATCCCTAAATTCATCTGTTCTTTCATCAATTCGAAATGCATTAGAAATAAAAGCTGCTCCACTATCATGTAATTGGAAGATAGTTGCTTTTCGATGTTTGCCAAGCCACTGATAATACTTTGCTGCTAATTCAGGGGTCGGAACATTTATACCTGCTGCGGTTGTTGTGTAATTGCGCGACGCACAACCAGCGACCACTAAAGAAAGAGTGAAAAGTAAAACCAATTTCTTCATTAAGGCCTCCGACAGAATGAGTAGGGCGAATTTCCAACCAACACATTACAAAAATGGTCGGGGCTGCAGGATTCGAACCTGCGACCCCCTGGTCCCAAACCAGGTGCGCTACCAGACTGCGCCAAGCCCCGACTGACCCATTGAATAAATGAAATAGCCTGCGGTTTCAAGTAAAACGGCTATCTTGGCTCCTTTAATCTGAAGATAGCCGAGCTGCGAAAAACAAGCTCATCCATCGGCGGGTCTTGCGCCTCGCCGACCCACGCATAGGCATCGACAAAGGCGGTGCGCCCCGTCGCCCGCGTCACATGCGCCGTGCCTTGCAGCCATTCGCCGCTTTTGGCAGAGCGCAAAAACTCTGTGTTCAGCTTAATCGTAACGGACGCACGTTTAATTTCGCGAAACACCGCCGTTGCCGCAATCCCGTCGGCAAACGACGACAAAAAACCACCATGAACAATGCCTCGGCTATTGCAATGACGCTCGAGCAGTCGCACGCCTTGGCGGAATGTCGCCTCATTCGCCCAATGAAACCACGGCCCATTATGCGTCGTAAAAGGCCCACGCCGAACGCTGAGACGAAACGGCTCAGGCGGCTGCAATGCATCAATGTCTGGTATATCTGACATATTATGTCAGTGGGCAGAGCTATTCAGCATCTTCGTCAACAGCGTCTGACTCATCTGGTTTAGCGAAAATCGGCGTTGGCGGTTCCACATCATCGCCTTCATGCAAATACATCTCGTTTGCTTCAGGTTGCTGCAACACGTTCGCGCTATCAATGCGTTTCACATCGGTCGCCATAAGCCCTTTTGGACCATTGCCATATTTCACCATCACATATTGCCCCGGCACCAGCACATCAATATCCGCTTTGCGCAAGACTTCCATATGCACAAAAATATCTGCCCCGTCTGGCATCGTATTAACAAAGCCAAATCCACGCATGCGATTAAACCACTTCACATGAGCTTGTTGGTAATCATCGGTGACATCGGATATTTTGGACAATATGGTCGTTGGCTTAGGGCTGCCATTTGGCACTTGTGCGCCCGTATTATCAACCGCAAGAATGCGGTCAGTTTGCAGCCCTTGTGCGCGTTCGACAACGGTGCATTTGATGCGCGCCATGGGGTACAAAACCTCGTGTCCCCCTTGCCGCAAGGTAGAATGATGCACAAGAACATCGACATCGCCCACATCGGGGACGATAAACCCGTATCCCTTGATTGGGTCAAACCATTTCACAGTACCTTCGATAACGACGGCTTCTTCGGCCGGCGCATCGGAAACATTTACAGAAGACATTAATAAACCTCTTACTTTTTTATTTTTCTTTTTAGGCTTTACGCAATTACTACATAAATTAACGAGGGACGCTAACACAAAATCCCCAAATAGGAAATACTAGGCTAACATAGTATTTTTCTGCGGGTATGAGGCGCAGAATACCGTTTATTTCTTATCACTTACCAAGTTTAGCAGAGTAAAGGTTATTTCTTCGTTAACGACCAAAGCGGCCTTGTCATCAAGCTCGGTCGCCTCGCGATTGATGATAACCAGACGCGCGCCATTATGCTGCGCCAATACGGGAAATCCCGCCGCTGGATAAACCTGCAATGACGAGCCAATCGCGATAAATAAATCGCACGCAAGCGTGGCGATTTCAGCACGCTTCATTTGCGCCTCGGGCATGGCTTGCCCAAAAGAAATCGTCGCCGTTTTCAGCATCCCGCCGCAATTTTGACACCCCGGCGCGATTTTACCGTCATTGGCCTCAAAATGGGTGCGGATGGCATCTAGCTCATGGCGCAAACCGCAATCGAGGCAAACGCCATACGTACCATTGCCGTGCAACTCAATAATCTTATCGTCATCAATCCCGCTATCTTGATGCAGATTATCAATATTCTGCGTAATCACCGCACTGACTTTGCCCGCCGCCACCAAATCGGCAATCACCTTATGCCCCTCATTGGGGAGGCTCTTGCCCAACTCATCCGACATCGCAAATTTACGCCGCCACGCTTCAATGCGATTTTCTTCGCTCGCAATAAAATCTTGAAACATAATCGGTGCCATGCGCGTCCAAATGCCACCGGGGCTACGAAAGTCAGGAATACCGCTATCCGTGCTGATGCCCGCGCCCGTAAAAACGACAATATTCTCGGCTTCTTCAACCCATTGTCGCAGCAGCTCGCTCATAAGATAAGATGTTGCTTGTAAAAACTAATCGCTTCGGTAATCGCCGCTGTGCGTTTGGCATTCTTGCGCAGGAGCGTGAAATGTCCCGCTTTTTTATAGACGCTGAGCGTCGCCAGTGGGCCGCAGCGACGGCTGAAGTTATGGCTCGCCTCATTCGACACAATTTTGTCATCCTCGCCCATTTGTATCAATATCGGGCTTGTCACATCATCCGTCAGCAGGGAGGCATTATTGCGCTCAACTTTCCCGCTTATAAGGCTTTTCGGATGCAGCTCATTGCGCCAGCTTGGACCCGCAATCTTGGCATAGGCGGCGGCTTCGTCGGCAGCCAGCATCGCAGGATTTTCGCTGCCATCGGGTGCGACCAAAAGCATATCCGCTTGCTGCGACCCCCAACGGTTTTTAAAATACGTCATCACCGCCGCTTGCAGTGCCAGTGTTTTTTCAACACCGCGCTGAAAATTGCCAACATTCAGCGCAAGCACAGGGTCGAGCATCGGCACTTGAGCAACCACTGCGCGAATTTTCGTATCATCATGCGCAAGATGCACCACATGCCCACCCGAAAATGACACACCCCATAAGCCAATCCGACTGGCATCGACATTGTCATGGCGACGCAGAAAGCCAATCGCCTGCTGCCAGTCTTTGATTTGATGCGGCACAGACACAAACTGACGCGGCGTGCCATCGCTTTCGCCAAACCCGCGATAATCAAACACCAGCGCATGAAATCCCGCCGCCGCAAACGCCTCCGCATAGGCAAACAGGCCGCTATCCATCGTGCCACACAGCCCGTGCGCGATAACAATACCTGCACCATTCGCCTCACCCGCTTTTGGCGGATAAAGTCGCCCACGGCACAGTGCTCCCGACGATTTAAACTCAATAGGTGTAAACATGGTTTTCAACTACTCACTCTTTGTCCCGCTAGCATAAATACAAATTGGCACACAAAACAGCAAATTTTCTATCTTCGCGCCTGACAGAAGCCCCCGACTAGCATAAGCTAGCATAAACAAAGATAAGGAGTTTAACGTTGAAATATCTACACACAATGGTGCGCGTCACAGACTTAGAGGCTTCATTGGCGTTTTATTGCAACCATTTGGGGCTTGAGCAATTGGGTCGCTATGACGTGGAAGAAGGCCGCTTTTCGCTGATTTTCCTCGCACCCCCCGGCCAACCCGAGGCACAGATTGAGCTGACCCATAATTGGGATGAAAAGCAGGTCGATGAAGGCCGCAATTTTGGCCATCTCGCATATCAGGTCGACAATATATATGACACCTGCGCCAAACTGGCCGATGCCGGCGTGACCATCAATCGGCCACCCCGCGATGGCCGCATGGCCTTTGTGCGCTCGCCCGATAATGTATCCATTGAATTGCTTCAGGCGGGTGATGCTCTGCCAACACAAGAGCCTTGGGCATCGATGGAGAATGTTGGCAATTGGTAAAATCAGCGGCTTGCTGTTGACAATAGCAGCCGTGCTCATCGTCGATATGGCGGTGATGCGTGCGCAAGCGCAATCTCAACGCGAGACTCCAGCTGAAATCTTACGCCGCCGCCAAATCGAAAGCGACGCGCAGCATAATCCGTATTGGGATGGCTTTGCGCTAAAACATGCAGGCAATTGCACCGAGGCCATCGATAAGCTGCGCCCTCTCGCCAGACGTGGCTTCGGTTTTGAAAATGCACAAACAGCACTCGGCGAGTGTCACTTGATGCTTGCAGGGCTTGACCTAGAGAACAATATCACGCCGCACCGCAACGATATAATCAACAAAGCTGGCTTTCAGACGGGCTTAACATGGATTACCAAAGCCGCCAATGCGGGTCATTTTGAGGCGCAGGGCATCCTCATCGAGCTTTATGCCGTCAATCTTGCCGCCAACACCGATAAAATTGAGGCGGCCAAATGGGCGCATCTTTATCTGACAAATCCGCATCGGCTGAATTTAGGCGCACCCGCACAAGCAAACGCAGCTATCACGATGTTGAAAGAAAATATGAACCGCGATAGCTGGCTCATTGGTAAAGAGCGCGCGCGTATCTGGGTGCCGAGCTATGGCATTGCTTATGACAAACAAAAGCCATAATCGCGCCCCATAGTTTTACATAGAAAAGGAGAATCTGATGTTTGGAATAACACGCCTGTTTTTAGGGATAGCCCTTGTAAGCACCCTCACTTTCACGCCCGCGCTCGCGGCACAAAAGGTCGCCTATTTCGCTGGCGGCTGTTTTTGGTGTACCGAGGCAGATTTCGAAAAAATAGATGGTGTCGGCGATGTGATTTCCGGCTTTATGGGCGGCTCAGAAGTCGACCCCTCTTACACCGACGTTGCCTATGGGCGCACCACCCATCGCGAGACGGTGGAAGTGCCGTATGACGACACCAAAGTCAGCTATCAGCAATTGCTCAGCGCATTTTGGCGCATGCACGACCCAACCGACGGGCGCGGCAGCTTTGTCGACCGCGGACGCCAATATAGCAGCGCGATTTATTATGCCGATGCCAACCAAAAACGTCTGGCCGAAGGCGCTGTTGAAGCACTGGAAGCAGCGGGTAAATTTGACCGCCCCATCGCCACTGTCATCGCCAAGGCGGGTCCGTTTTACAGGGACAAAAAAGAAGCAAACCAAGATTATTATAAAAAATCGAGCGGCAAATATAAATATTACCGCTTTCGGTCAGGGCGGGATAAATTCATCGCCAAATTTTGGGACGGCGACGCCAAAGTCTATCAGACCGCCCAATAAGCGCGCCAAGCATGGTACGCCCTAGGGGAATCGAACCCCTCTTTCCAGGTTGAAAACCTGGCGTCCTAACCGATAGACGAAGGGCGCTCCACTGGCTTGGTGTCGCATGATATATAGCTAATTGACGGGCTTTTCAAGCACTTGATAACAACCTTATGCAGGCGCGGCATCATGCACCATAAATTGCACATCGCGGCGACCATTCCAATCATCAGCGCGCAAAAACCCCGCCACATGAACGGGCGCGTGCGCATTTTGCAGCAACATCCGCACTTCTTCTGGCACGGAAGAAAACGCCATCGCTTTCAGTCGCCCGCCGCCCTCGCCCGCAAATATGCATCGCACATGGCCATCGCCCACAACCGATTTCTGCACAACCCGAACCGCCGGCAGCGCAATGCGCGGCTCTGCATTGCCCGCCCCAAACGGGCCAGCCTGCTGCATCTGTTCCCATAAATCGCGATTTGCCCCCACTGGTGTCAGCGTCGCATCAAGACGCAATTGACGCGGCGCATCCATATCCACAGCCATCTCGCCCAATTCTGCAAGCAAATAAGCCTCAAAGGCGGGCAGTTGGCTTTCGTGCAAACTCACCCCTGCCGCCATGGCGTGACCACCGCCTGCCTCGATGAGTTTACGGTCAACCGCGCCCGCCACCAGTCGCCCCACATCAACCGAGGAAATCGAGCGCGCCGAGCCTTTGCCCATGCCCTCATCATCAAACGCGATGACAAAACTCGGGCGGTAATATTTATCCTTCAAACGCCCCGCAACAATGCCGATAACCCCCGGATGCCATCCCTTGCCGCATTGTATAATAACCGATGGCAAGGCGTTTTTCGTCGCCAACAGACTTTCGACATTGCGCATCGCCGCCTCTTGCACCTCGTCGCCAATCAGCCGACGTTGCGCGTTGAAATCATCAAGCCGCTGCGCCAAGCCGATGGCTTCTTGCGAGTCCTCGGTCGATAAAAGGCGTACCCCCAAATCGGCTTGCCCGACCCGTCCGCCTGCATTGACTCGAGGCCCTAGCTGAAAGCCCAATTGATACGTCCCCCAAGTCCCCTCAGCCTTTGATACTTTCGCCAAAGCCTGCATACCGATATTTTGCCCCTGCGCTATCACTGCCAATCCCTGACGCACAAAGGCACGGTTAACCCCCTCCAACGGCACCACATCGCAGACCGTTCCAAGCGCGACCAAATCGAGCAATTTGGTCAAATCTGGTTCGTCTTTGCCGTCAAAACAACCCTGTTGGCGTAACGTTCGATTGACCCCGACAAGCAGCATGAAAGTAACCCCCACCGCCGCCAAATGACCCAAATTGCTTGTATCATCAGCACGGCGCGGGTTAATCAGCGCAAAGCATGTCGGCAAGCCACCGCCTGTTTGGTGATGGTCAGCCACAATCACCTGCTGCCCACGGGCTTCGGCCTTGGCCAGCACATCATGCGCCATCGTGCCGCAATCAACCGTAACGATAAGCTTATAGCCTTCCGCATCCAACTGGCTGAAGGCGGCATCATTGGGCCCGTAGCCCTCTTTTTGACGGTCGGGGATATAAGCGCGCATATCTTGCCCGCAAGCCTGCCAATAGCGCAGCAACAAAGCCGACGACGTCGCGCCATCGACATCATAATCGCCAAACACCGCGACTGGCTCAGCATCCGTAATCGCCTGCGCAAGACGCGTCGCCGCTTTATCCATATCGCTCAAGCACGACGGGTCGGGCAGCAAGTCGCGCAATTTCGGGTCGAGATAAGCCGCCGCATCGTCAGGCGCAATACCCCGCGCCACTAACATACGGCACAGAATATCTGGCAGGCCAAGGCGTTGCGACAAGGCCAAGACCTGTCGGTCATCGGTTTCTCTTAAAGCCCAAAACTGCCCGCTTGCCGAGCGACTAACCCCCAATGCCCCTATTGGAGCACTAGTCATTGAGATGGAATTTTTCAGGGTTGGTATGGCGCGCCTTAATCCAGCGCGTTGTGCCAGTCGACGACCGCATCAGCAGCGTGTCCGTCCAAATCGCCGTTTCGTGCTGCATGATACCGCTCAACATTGTGCCAGAGGTCACACCCGTTGCCGACAGCACGACATCGCCGCTTGCCATTTCTTCGACCATATATTTGCGGTCGAAATCTTTGATGCCCATTTTGCGCGCCCGTTCTTTTTGACCCTCATCATTGGTCACCAAACGACCTTGCATCTGGCCACCTGTGCAGCGCAGCGCGGCGGCTGCAAGCACACCTTCAGGCGCACCGCCCGTGCCGACATACATATCGATACCCGTCGACGGGTCGGTGCAATGAATAACGCCTGCAATATCGCCATCCGTAATCAGCGTCACGCGCGCGCCAGCCTCGCGCACCTTGGCGATAATCTCAGCATGACGCGGACGGTCGAGAATACACACATTGACCAATTCGATGCCGACACCTTTTGCTTTAGCAACCGCTTTTACATTGTCGGCGGGGTCGGCATCCAAATCCACCAGATTGTCAGGATAACCGCCGCCAATGGCGATTTTATCCATATACACATCTGGCGCATTGAGCAGACTGCCGCCTTCCGCCATGGCTACCACCGCCAATGCGTTCGGCATGCCCTTGGCGGTCAGCGTTGTGCCTTCCAACGGGTCAAGCGCAATGTCAACCTTCGGCCCTTTGCCCGTGCCAACTTTCTCGCCAATATATAACATCGGGGCTTCATCGCGTTCGCCTTCGCCAATCACCACTTCGCCATCAATGTCCAACGCGTTTAACTCGCGGCGCATCGCATCAACGGCGGCTTGGTCGGCAGCCTTTTCATTCCCCCGACCAATCAGCTTGGCGGCAGCAACCGCAGCGCGCTCCGTCACACGCGCCAATTCCATGGTAAGAACACGATCAATTTTCTTCGATGCCACGACTCTTGTCTCCTAAAACTCTTCAGCAAATACGGGAAGCGCAAGCACCGTGTTGCAAATCTCTTTCTGCGCCTCAAGAGCCTGCACCGCAGCGTTCAATGCGGTTGCATCGCTCTGATGCGTAATAAAGACCACAGGCAGAAAACTGTCACCCGCCTCAGATGATCTTTGCACAACTTCTTCTATCGAAACCCCGTTTTCCGCCAAAATCTGAGTGGCTTTCGCCATGCTGCCGGGCTTATCCGCCAACTCAAGGCGCACATAATACTCGCTACTGGGTGCATTTTGCGTGACTGATTCTTTCATCTGCGCCGTCGTCGTAGCAAATAAAGGCCGCCCAAAACCCTGAACAATATCGGCAATATCGGCCAGAACCGCCGATGCGCTCGCCCCACCCCCTGCACCGGGCCCGTGCAAAAACACCGCGCCAACAGGCGTAGCCTCAATTTTCAAAGCGTTTAACTCGTTCGACACTTGCGCCAATGTCGCCGACTTCTTAACCAACATCGGCCTCACCTGATGCACCACGCCCGCATCGCGCTTTTCGGCCATGGCGATAAGCCTGATGACGCTGTCAAAGCCGTCGGCAAACGAGACATCCTGCGCCGAAATGCGCTCAATACCCGTAATCGATATATTGTCCATATGCGGCGCAACGCCAAATGCCAGCGCCGATAAAATCGCCAATTTCTGACCAGCATCCGTGCCGCTGACATCGAGAAACGGGTCGGCTTCGGCAAACCCCATGGCTTGCGCCTCGGCCAATGCGTCGTCAAAGCTCAAGCCTGCCGCTTCCATGCGGCTCAGAATATAATTGCACGTGCCGTTTAAAATCCCCGACAGGCGGCTAATCACATTGCCCGCCATGCTTTCGCGTATCGTTTTGATAACCGGCACGCCCGCCACCACCGCCGCCTCAAAAGCCAGCGGCACGGCGTTGCCAACCGATATATCCGATAGCGTATCGGCGTGGGCGGCGAGCATCGCTTTGTTGCCCGTCACCAGAGGTTTTCCCGCATGCAGCGCGGCCTCGACCAAGTCCAAAGCCGTTCCATCCGCACCGCCTATCAACTCAACCACCACATCGACATCATCCGCGCGCACCAAATCGAGCGGGTCGGCCACAAAACGCACATCGGATAAATCAACCCCACGGTCACGCGATGCATCGCGCGCGCTTACCGCCACCAATTCGGCACCCAAAACAGCACCGTCCAATAGCCGTGCCGCGACCGTCGCGCCAACCGTCCCCAACCCTGCTAAACCTATGCGTGTCGCGCTCATTCGGCTGCTGTTTTCTTATGCGCATCGAAAAAGCGTTTTAGGTTACGCCCCGCTTGGCGAATACGCTGTTCGTTTTCAACCAAGGCAATGCGCACATGTTTATCGCCATACTCGCCAAAGCCAATGCCCGGCGACACCGCAATATCTGCTTCTTGTAGCAAGAGCGTTGAAAATTCGAGCGAGTTCAAATCCGTGAATGGCTCAGGGATTTTCGCCCACGCAAACATGGTGGCCGCCGGCGCTGGCACATCCCACCCCGAGCGATGGAACACATCAATCAACACATCGCGGCGTTCTTTATAGACATTACGAATATCGCGGATAACTTCTTCGGGACTGTCCAAGGCTGCCGCCGCCGCCACTTGTATCGGCGTAAACGCGCCATAATCGAGGTAAGATTTGATGCGGGTGAGCGCCCCGATAAGGCGTTCATTACCGACCGCAAACCCCATACGCCACCCCGGCATGGAAAAAGTTTTCGACAGCGAGGTGAACTCAACCGCCACATCTTTTGCGCCATTCACTTGCAATATCGACGGCGGCGGATTGTTCTCGTCAAAGTAAATCTCAGCATAGGCCAAATCTGACAGCAAAATAATGTCGTGCTTTTTTGCATACGCCACGACTTCTTTATAGAAATCGAGGTCGACCACTTGCGCTGTCGGATTGCCCGGATAATTTAACACCAACGCCTTTGGCTTTGGATGGCTATGCACGACGGCTTGGTCAAGCACCTCGAAAAAATCGGTATCGGCCTCGTTCGGCAAGTGACGGATAGTTGCGCCTGAAATGATGAACCCAAACGCATGAATCGGATAAGTCGGGTTTGGCACTAGAATAACATCGCCGGGGTCAGTTATCGCTTGCGCCATATTGGCAAAGCCCTCTTTCGACCCAAGCGTGGCGATGACCTCCGTATCTGGGTCGAGCTTCACATCAAATCGGCGGGCATAATAATTCGCCTGCGCCTTGCGCAGCCCCAAAATGCCCTTAGAGGCAGAATAGCGATGCGTGCGCGGATTGCGAACCGTCTCAACCAATTTCTCAACAATATGCTCTGGCGTTGGCAAATCTGGATTGCCCATGCCAAAGTCAATTATATCCTTGCCTTGCGCGCGCGCCTCAGCCTTCAACTTATTGACCCGCTCAAACACATAGGGCGGCAAACGCTGAATACGTTGAAATTCCTGTTCCATCTTTTCTCTTTGCCCCATAATTATGGCTATAGAATGGCTGCTTAAGGATAAAGCGGCTGTTGCGCCAATCCCGCCATTTCGTCAAACCCAAACATCAAATTCATATTCTGCACGGCCTGCCCAGTCGAGCCTTTAACCAAATTGTCGAGCGTCGCGAACAAAATCGCCCGCCCCTCAATACGGTCATCAAAGGCCGACAGCAAACAATAATTCGAGCCGCGCACATGCCGCGTCGCAGGCACATCATCGACCACCCGCACAAACGGCTTATCACCATAAAAATCGCCCCAAGCGGCTTTGATATCTGCCGCTTTCACGTTCTCGCATTTCACATAGGCCGACACATATTCACCGCGATTCATCGGCACGAGATGCGGCGTGAAGCTCACCCGCATATCATCAAGTGCTGCGGCTTTCGCAATCTCTTGCTCAATCTCTGGCGCATGGCGATGCGCCGCCACACTATAGGCGTTCATGCCTTCGGCAACTTCAGAGAATAGATTTTGCTCTTTCAAACTCCGACCCGCCCCTGTCACGCCCGACTTCGCATCAATAATCATATCCTCTGTGCTGACCAAACCAGCCGTCACCAAAGGCAATAATGCCAGTAGGGTCGCCGTTGGATAACACCCCGGACACGCCACCAAGCGCGCTTGCTTAATCGCATCCGCATAATGCTCGCTAAGGCCATACACCGCCTCACCCAGCAAATCTGGATTATCATGCGCACGGCCATACCACGCAGCGTAAGTATCCGCATCGCGCAACCGAAAATCAGCCGACATATCAATTATCCGCACATGCTCTGGGACTTGCGCAATAACATCCTGCGCTGTCGAATGCGGCAAGCCACAAATCGCGACATCAATATCTGACCAATCCGCATCCTCGACCTTTATCAAGGCGGGCATATCAAGACCGCCAAATTGCGGATAAATCTCGGCCAACGCCCTGCCCGCATGCGCGTTTCCAGTTAAAAACTTAATCGTGACATGCGGATGAACACCAAGCAGACGCACAGCATCGGCGCCCGTATACCCCGACGCACCAATAATCCCGACATTGATTTTGCCCACACTCATGCTCACGTCTCAATCATTCGCATCCATATTGACAGCCATAATCTCGCCTTCGGCCATCAGCTGACCATCGACGAACACTTCGCCTTTAAATTTATACGCCATATTGCGACGGCGGATTTTCGTCACCTGAATACGCATCTGGTCACCCGGCGTCACTGGATTGCGAAACCGCACCTTATCAACCGTCATAAGATAAATCAGATCACCGCGTATCTCGTTGCCCTCGCTCTTGGCATTTTCCATCGCCACAATCGCCGCCGTCTGCGCAATCGCCTCGATAATCAGCACGCCCGGAAAAACCGGCATGTGCGAGAAATGCCCCATCGCCCAAGGCTCATTGGCCGTGACATTTTTAATGCCAACGCCATACTCATCGCCCTTGATTTCAACCACACGGTCAATCAACAAAAACGGATAACGATGCGGTATGAAATCCATGATTTCTTGGATGGTAACTGTGCTTCCAGGTATATATTCGGCCATAGATTATTCCTTTTTTGCTTACATATTCATAACAAAAAGCGCGCAAATCGCAAAGCATAGAACGACCGAAAAGAGCCTTCACGAAGAAAGCCCTCTCGCCGTTCAATAATGGAGCGCTAAATTAGCGTTTCGAGAATTGGAAACTACGGCGCGCTTTGGCACGACCATATTTCTTACGCTCAACGACGCGACTATCGCGGGTTAAGAAACCACCGCTTTTCAGAACCGGACGCAAAGCTGGCTCGTAATAAGTCAGAGCTTTTGATATCCCATGGCGCACCGCACCAGCTTGACCCGACAGGCCACCGCCGCTAACAGTCGCGACAACATCAAACTGACCGTCACGCTCGGCAACAACCAAAGGCTGACGCAAAATCATACGCAGCACAGGGCGCGCAAAAAACTGCACTTCCTCTTT
Source organism: Parvibaculaceae bacterium (assembly GCA_965221415.1). Taxonomy (GTDB): domain Bacteria; phylum Pseudomonadota; class Alphaproteobacteria; order RS24; family RS24; genus UBA8337. Next base: position 721,297 of record OZ244887.1, on the reverse strand, counting down.
GCCATTGACCGTGATGACACCGCTACCCGGCTTAATCCAAACACGGGCGATGGCATTTTTACGCTTGCCCGTTGCATAGGCACGGCCTTGCTCATCAATTTGTGGCTCGGCAGGCGCGGTTGGGGCAACCACCTCAACGCCTTCGCTCGCCATCGCGGCGTCAAGATTTTCGAGAGTTGTTTCTGTTGTTTCAGACATATTACGCCCTCACATTCTTGGCGTTCATCGCCGCTACATCAAGTATTTCAGGCGACTGCGCCTCGTGCGGATGCTCAGCGCCCGCATAGATTTTCAGATGGCTCATTTGCTGACGTGCCAACGACCCACGCGGCAACATGCGCTTCACCGCCAACTCAACCACGCGCTCAGGTATTTTGCCTTCGAGTATTTTCTCTGGCGTGGTTTCTTTAAGGCCACCGGGGTAGCCCGTATGGCGATAATATTTTTTATCCGACAGCTTCTTGCCCGTAAATTTCACTTTATCAGCATTGATAACGACGACATGGTCGCCGCAATCCATATGCGGCGTGTAAATCGGCAAATGCTTGCCGCGCAGGCGCGTCGCGATGATAGCCGCCAAGCGTCCGACAACCATGTTCTCAGCGTCGATGAGAATCCACTTCTTCTCAATCTCAGCGGGTTTTGCAGAATAAGTCTTCATAACCGTTTCCTATCTCGTAACAGATGAGGTGTTTTACGCGCATGTTCAGCGGAAATCAAGCGCGTTCTGCGTGATATTATAAAGAAAAAACAATGGTTTATATATTTGGTATTTATTTACCGTATGTTTATGCGTTGTTATAGCGCAGTAAATGCAAATGCAAGACCGCAATCGCCAATAAGGCAACCGCGCCAAGCTGATGCGCCGCCGCCAATATCAACGGCGATGCCCACAGCAAAGTCGCAATGCCGAGGCCAACTTGCAGCACCACGCCGCCGCCCAACGCCAAGGCCGCCGCCCCTTTAACACGCCACGCGTGCCAGATAATCAACACCGTCAGCGCATAGGCCATCATGCGATGGTCAAACTGAACGGTCAGATGGTTCTCAAAGAAATTGCGGATGGCTGGCTCTTGCAGCAGCAATCCAGACGGGATGAACGCGCCATCCATAAACGGCCAATCCGTGTATGTCGTGCCGGCATCGATGCCCGCCACCAACGCGCCCAGCAAGGATTGCATCACCACAGCCACGACGATAACGCCTGCGACACTCACATCAAAAGAACGCGGCACAGGCACGCACGCACCTCGCCAATAGCTCAACGCCAACCAGAGGCTTATCGCGAAAATAATCAGCGCCAGTCCAAGATGCATCGCCAGACGATATTGGCTGACATCGACCCGTTCGCTCAGCCCACTGGCGACCATATACCACCCCATAAAGCCCTGCAGCCCTCCCAAGGCAAACAGGCCGAGCAGAGCCGGCACACGGGCGCGGGCGATTTTGCCCTGCCCCCAAAACACAATAAACGGAACCAGAAAAACCACCCCAACGATACGGCCAAGCAAACGGTGCGCCCATTCCCACCAATAGATCGTTTTAAACGCCTCGAGGCTCATCCCCGCATTGACCAGTTGATATTCAGGGATTTGCTTATATTTCTCGAACGCCATCAACCAGTCCGCATGGCTTAGCGGCGGAAGCGCACCCCTAATCGGTGCCCATTCGGTAATCGATAGGCCGCTATCCGTCAGCCGCGTCAGCCCACCAATCAGCACCAGTAGCACCACAAATCCAGCCACCGTGAACAGCCAAACAGCAATTTGGCGGTCAGCGCGCGTCGGGGGGATGCAGCTCTCAGTCGTCATGCCCCCTTTATACAGATTAGCGCGGCGCACGTCTTGCCAGTCAGTTGCGACCAATCACCGCTTATGCTAAGCAGGCGCCATGAAACCATGGCTTCCCATCCGCGTGCGCAAACTGATTGGCCTCGTGCTGATGCTCGCCTTGGTTTTCTTCTACGCACTCATTGTGATGACGGTCGCGGTGACAACCAACGTGCCAGAAAATCCATGGCTGCAATTTTTCTATTATCTGGTGACGGGCATCGCGTGGGTCATCCCCGCCGGCGCGATTATCTATTGGATGCAACGCGCGGATTAGGGCATTGCTGCAATGGTCGCACGACCCTTTTATTTAGGGTTAATCTTTTCCGCGCGTTTTCTGAAAGCCCTATCAAACTTCGTAGCTGCCTCCATTATCCATTTATGTTGGTTTTGCCAATTTCAAATTCAATGCACTACGCCATTTCGCGAAATCAAACCATCCGCAACCTACACAACCATTCGGGTCTTTCTTGTCCTTACCGCGCCATAGGCTATCGCCTTCATAGTAGAAATCTATCCCAAAAGGCTTACCGCGTTTTCCTTGCTTAAAGCATTTCTCGCAAGCGCGGCTTTTCAGCGAGTTATGACTGACACTGCCATTTGTCTTTTTTAACAACTGGAAAGTCTCGCGAATATCATCATCCGTCATATTGGTGTAGCCTGTTTGAGACTGTTTCGCGTCTTCATCCCATCGCAACATCGGTAGTTTGTGGTCAAGCGTTAGTTGATTAACTGGCCTCTCTGTCTTTTCTACTACATCGCGCCGACCAAGTAAGGTTGCGGCGCGGCGCACAAAAGCGGATGTCATTCCTGCCATCTGCACCGCCGATACAAATTGCCCCGTCCACTTATCTTGGCGTGTTGTTTTCTCACAATCGCCGCAAAAATGATTGGCACTTTCAATAACAATCCCCGGACGTGAACCAGTGCCGCGTTCTAGCCCTTGTATTCCCCCACCGCCTGCAATTTGTGTGATATTTATATGCCTGTATTCACATTCGCGGCAATGCCATTGCTGGTCTCTAAGAACCGCAAACACCCCCTGCGATTTAGAACCCTCAGAGAAAAGCTGCTCATAGTCTGATACGTGCATTAACTTCGCCCTTTATTTTGCGGCAAGCGGCTTGGTATATATCTTCGGAAGCCTCATACCCTATCGCGTAGCGATTAGCTAAGGCGGCGGCAATGATTGTGCTACCACTCCCCGCAAACGGGTCTAAAATGGTGTCACCTTCCGCGCTAAATAAGTCGATAAATTGGGACAATAAGCCAAGCGGCTTTTGTGTCGGGTGTATGCGGGTTTGGGGTGAAGGTGATTTGTGCTTGAATACATTATGAACCACACCATCGCCATTAAAAGGCACACCCGCCCGCTTCCCAACAACCACCGCTTCCCACGCATTGACTGGCTTATGCTTTGCGTTGAAGGGCACGGGGTTTGTTTTCTGCCAAACAAGCGTCCCGACTGCGACAAACTTATGCTCTCGTAACGATTTTTGGTAATCGTCAATTTGCGCGTGACCACAAAAGCTCACCACCCATCCCGAAACTTTAGGAAGGACAACATCAAGCCAATCTTTTGGCACAATGCTCTTGTCCCAGTCGCCAAAGTTACCACGCGGCATTATAAAGTCGCTACCATCAGCGCGAAGGCGGCGGGGGATTTGTTTCTCGCAACCATAGGGGGTGCTTATCCCATAGGGCGGGTCTGTTAATAGCAAATCAATCTCGCCATCAGCGAGGCGTTTTGCTCCCTTTATGCCATCACCATTTGAGAACCGATAGTTTGCACCATTTATTCGCTTGCCGTATGAGTCGGGGCTTTCTTGGCGCCGCAACAAATCATCAATGTTTGCGCTAATCGCTTTAGGGTCATCGGCTTGTATAATTTCCCCCGCCTTACTGATTGAAAGAACGCCAAGCGGCATTGAGTGCCCGTTTATGTTTTTGGTTGCTATTGAGACTAACCATTCACCATTGCTATATTCTGGCAACTGGTGTGAAAGATATGTGCGATGTTCCTCGAAGTTATCCATCAGCCACTTATTAGCGGCTGCTCGAACTTTAATCATGGCTTCGTCAATTTGATCTGTGGCATGCATGCCGTCACCTCCCGAATGACAACCCTTTATCAACTAAACCTCTCGCGATTCTTGATATCGCGTCAATGATTAGCGAATCACGGGTGTTATGCCTGTGAGCAAACCCACTGATAAAGAAGCTAATATCTAACCTAGTATAACACAAATCAGTTATACTAGGTTATACTATGTTATATTTAGGTATATATGGTCGGAGCGGCGGGATTCGAACCCACGACCCCTTGTCCCCCAGACAAGTGCGCTACCGGGCTGCGCTACGCTCCGACGTTTGATTTTTTAGCCACTTCCCTGCCAAAAGGCAAGCAAGCTAGACGTTGTCGTCATCCAGAAAGCCACGCGCTTGCGCCAAACTATCCCGCGCGCTCTCGAGCTGCCTGCGCTGGCTCTGCGAAAGCCCCTCACCCAAAGAGGGTGGCGGCACAGGCGACGCATCCGCCAGCATGCGCACATGCGCGACGCCGTCATCTTTAATCATTTTTTGCACGCCCCGAATGGTCATGCCCTGCTCGTGCAGAAGATGACGGATGCCTGCAATCAGCGCGACATCTTCGGGGCGATAATAGCGTCGCCCATTGCCGCGCTTCACGGGTTGGATTTGCTCGAACTTGCCTTCCCAAAACCGCAGCACATGCGGCTTCAACGCAAGCGTGTCGCCCACCTCACTGATGGTTCGAAAGGCGGTGTTTGATTTGGCGTCATTCATAATAAGTGCCTAGTCGAGATTGGCCAATTTGTTGATTTTATCTTTCAGCACATGGCTCGCGCGAAAGCTCAACACGCGGCGCGGCTCGATGGGGACTTCCTCCCCAGTCTTCGGATTGCGACCCATGCGGCCATTCTTATTGCGCACCAAAAACGACCCAAATGAAGACAGCTTAACATCCTCACCGCGTACCAAAGCCTCTGACACTTCCTCGAGAACGGTCTCCACAATCTGTGCCGACTCGCTGCGCGATAGTCCAACCGTGTTGTAAACAATCTCGCTCAAATCAGCCCGTGTAATCGTTTTGCCCGCCATATAATCGCTCTCCTCAAAGCAGATATAAGCACAAGGCAAAATATACACGCAAGCAAAAATGTTAGATAAATGAATGATTTATGCCCATCGGATAAGATTGGCACCCCACGTTAACCCAGCCCCCATCGATTCAAGCATAATCAAATCGCCAGACTTCAACTCACCCTGCTGCACCAAATGGTGCAACGCCAACGGAATAGACGCAGCCGACGTATTCGCGTGCTGGTCAATCGTTATAACCGTCTTTTCAGGCGGCAATCCAATCTTCTTGCCCACGCTATCAATGATGCGCTTATTCGCCTGATGCGGCACAAACCAGTCAATATCATCAACCGCCAAATCATAACGCACCAGCAAAGCCTCAATCGCCTCAACAATATTGTTCACCGCGTGACGATACACCTCGCGTCCCTCCATCAGCATATGCCCGACCGTGCCCGTCGCAGATACCCCGCCAGTCGTCATCAGCAAATCCGCTTCCGTGCCATCCGAGCGCAAATAAGAACCAATAATATGCGGCGCATCAAGCGTTTCAATATCGGTCGCCTCAAGCACAACGGCGGCTGCCCCATCACCAAACAAAACCGCCGTGCTGCGGTCTTGCCAATTGAGTATCCGCGAGATGGTTTCCGCACCAATCAGCAAAGCACGCGTCGCCTGCCCCGCCTCCATCATCGCACTAACGATACTCAACCCATATACAAAACCAGAGCAAACCGCTTGCACATCAAACGCCGCGCCATGCTTCACACCCATTTTCTTTTGCACCAGAGCCGCCGTCGCCGGCAGCGTTAAATCAGGCGTGGTGGTCGCGACAACAATCAGGTCGATATCGTCGCTCGTTACACCCGCATCGGCCATCGCTGCCTGCGCCGCTTGCAATGCGAGGTCAGATGTCGTCTCGCCCTCCGCCGCACGATGACGCGCCTTAATGCCCGAGCGCGACTGTATCCACTCATCATTCGTATCAAGAACCTTCGCCAAATCATCATTGCTGACAATCTCTTTTGGCAGATACGCCCCAATGCCAGTTATTTTTGCTCTACGGAACATCGCGTCCCCCTTTATTTCCTAATCAAGCGTCTCCGCCCATATATCATCAACCAATGTCTGCATTTTTTCAATATTATGACTTATCGTATTTATAATATCTGCCTCGGCTGCCCCAATCGCCACACCCATGGCGGTCGCAAAACTTTTCGCATCAGCACTGCCATGGCTTTTCACAACCACCCCATTCAGCCCTAAAAACATACCGCCATTCACCGTCCCCGGATCCATACGCACGCTCAATTCTCTGAACGCCCGCCGCGCAAACAGATAGCCAATTTTCGACAAAACCGAACTGCTCATCGCCTCGCGCAGATATTCACCCATTTGACGCGCCGTGCCTTCAGCTGTTTTCGACGCAATATTACCCGTAAACCCATCCGTGACAATCACATCAACATCACCGCGACCAATACCATCGCCCTCAACAAAGCCCTTAAAATTCAAATCAGAACGCACCAGCAATTCCGCCGCCTCGCGAACCTCATCCGTGCCCTTCAGCTCCTCGACACCAATATTCAACATGCCGATTTCTGCATTCGATAGCCCAAGCACAATATGCGCATAGGCCGCGCCCATAACAGCGAATTGCGCGTATTGCACTGCCGTCGCGCCAATATTCGCGCCGACATCCAACACCACGCTTTGACCCTTTATCGTCGGCCATAACCCCGCCATGGGGGGACGCTCAATACCGGGCAGCGTGCGCAGAATAATTTTCGCCATCGCCATCAGCGCACCCGTATTGCCCCCCGATACACACGCGTGCGCCTCGTTTTGTTTTACCGCGTCAATCGCTTGCCACATGCTAGAGACTTTGCGCCCTTGCCGCAGAGCAATCGACGGCTTTGCGTCCATCGATATCGCCATATCGCAATGAATAACTTTTGAAACAGCTTGCAAGGCAGGATGTTCTGCGAGTGCCGCATTGATTTGCATCTCGTCGCCATACAGCAAAAACGATATTTGGGGATGCTCTGCTTGCGCCTGTGCCACCCCTTGAATGGTAATTTCTGGCCCGAAGTCGCCGCCCATGGCATCAACGGAAATTATCGTTCTACTCACGCAAAGCCCCCTTGTGGCAACATATAGCCACTGTGTCGTTTTATGAGCCTATTCGATAAAACTATCAAGCCTCGTCCCCTTTTGGCTTCATCTTCGCAAGGGCAGCAAACGGCGATTGCGCTTTATCTTCGGCCTCGATTTCAGCCTCGCTTTGACCAAAGCCAGAAAATTCCACCCCCGACGCGCGCGGGTAAGTCGGCACTTCCATCGCAAAAATCTGCGTCACCGCTTCGCCAATATCGGCCTCGCCATTTTCGATGGCCTCTGGCACATCGCTGTCAAAATCATCTTCGGGAACAACATATTTCGCAACCATATCGGCGGGCTGAAACTCTATCGTGAACGGCACGTCAAGCTCTGTCCACATCGGCTCTAATGTCACCCCGCAAATCTGGCGGATGCGCCCGCTAATGTTACCCGTCGCCACCAAACAGCTTCTGGCAAGCGGGGTCAGCTGCGCCTCAAACCCCAAATCCGCCACTTCCTCAACATGAAACCGCACCGCCAAAGCCAGCAAAACAGCATCATCTGCACGATGGGTCAGTGTCTTTCCCGATGGCGGCACGTCATCAGTGCGCACCAGCACACTCATTTCACTTGCCCCAAACGGCACATTAAATTCATCTATCGCATCACTCATCTTCGCTGCTCCTCATCCTCAAATGCACGGCCTGTCAGAATATCGTCAATCGAGCGCGTCGCCAATGCCGCTTCTAAGTCAAGCAAATCCGAGGCCAGACTGGCAAGGCACTTATCATCCTCCATATCCGAAGCTTCGGGATATAAATTACGCAGCAACACAGCCTGCAGTGCCGCCACATTCGCTGCATTGTTTTCGGCAGGTGCGGCCTTACCTATCGCTTCATCATACGCCGCCGCGCGGCCATAAAATGCCTGCGCCATTTTGCGAATCTTCTTGCCAACCCCCATGTCGCCGATACCCGCCTCGCGCATCGACTGATCCATATCGCGGAAAAACAAATCAAAGAAAGCTTGGCCGACATCATCGCGTGCCACGCCTTCGCTACGCAGCCGACGCAACACTAAATGCACATGCACTGCTAGCAAATCAAACCGCCCATCAAAGCTATCTGGCACGCCGCCCACGCCATAATAATGCGGCTGGCGCGCCTTCGCCATAATATGGGTATAGGCAAGCGTTACGTTTGGCTTCTTTCGCCGTGAGAGGAAATCAAACAGTCCCATGAAACTTCCTTTACTTTTCAGTTGCCAGTAGGCTTCTGATTGGCTACGCATGTTTGCCCGCGCGGGCTATCTGAGATAGGTTATAAATCATGCTCTTAAATGAACAAGTAAAACTGGTAGCAGCTGGGGTTCTCATAAGCACTCTTTTGGCATGCGCGCCAGTGATTGATAATCGTGGTTTTGTTTTTGACGAAAACGCGCTGACGACTTTACAAAAAGGCGCTTCAACAATGGACAGCGTGCGCGACACATTCGGTTCGCCCTCGACGATTACCAGTCTGAACAATAATGCGTATTATTATATTCAGGCGCGCTTCGTCACCGAAAGCTATCGTGCACCGCAAGAAGTCGAGCGCAAGGTTCTGGCGATTTATTTTGCCCCTGACAGAAAACTTCGTGACTTTGCGGTTTACGGTCTTGAGGACGGGATTATCATACCGATTGTCGAACGCACCACAGCCACCCAAGGCCAAGAGCTGTCGTTTATCGCACAGGCTTTCGGAAATCTGGGTCGGTTTAGCGATGGTGCGCCGAGCAGCGATTTTTAATAAAAAAACCTCGGAGCATCGCTGCCCCGAGGTTTAACTTTGTATCGTCGTTTGCTTAATGTGCCAGAACGGCAAGCATCAGCAGCGCAACAATATTGGTGATTTTAATCATTGGGTTCACCGCAGGTCCCGCCGTATCCTTGTACGGGTCGCCAACAGTGTCGCCCGTAATCGCCGCCTTATGCGCCTCTGAGCCTTTACCACCATGATTGCCATCTTCGATGTATTTCTTGGCATTATCCCAAGCACCGCCACCTGCGGTCATCGACAGCGCGACAAACAGACCTGTCACGATAACGCCCATCAGCATCGCTCCCAGTGCCGAAAACGCCGCCGAACGGTCAGCAACCTGCTCGATGATGAGATACAACACAATCGGCGACAAGACCGGCAACATAGACGGGACAATCATCTCTTTAATCGCCGCACGGGTCAGCAGGTCAACAGCCGCCGTATAGTCTGGCTTTTCTGTGCCTTCCATAATCCCCGGCTTTTCTTTGAACTGACGACGCACTTCTTCAACAATCGCGCCACCGGCACGGCCAACGGCCATCATGCCCATCGCCCCGAATAGAAACGGCAACAGGCCACCGATAAACAGTCCCGTCACCACATAAGGGTTGGACAGAGAGAAGTCTGGCACCACATCTGTAAAATAGGGGTACTGGCCAACATTCTCCGTGAAGTAGCGCAAATCTTGCGTGTAAGCCGCAAACAACACCAACGCACCCAAACCAGCCGAACCGATGGCATAGCCCTTGGTCACAGCCTTGGTGGTGTTACCAACAGCATCGAGCGCGTCGGTTGTGTCGCGCACGCTTTCGGGCAGCTCAGCCATTTCAGCAATGCCCCCTGCATTATCGGTCACTGGACCAAATGCATCGAGTGCCACCACCATGCCAGCCAAAGCCAACATCGTGCTAACCGCAATCGCAATACCAAACAGTCCCGCCAGATTGTAAGTGGCGATAATGCCAACAACAATCACAATGGCGGGCAAAGCCGTTGATTCCATCGAAACCGCCAGACCCTGAATAACATTCGTGCCGTGACCCGTCTCGGACGACTTGGCAACCGAACGCACAGGACGATAATTCACGCCCGTATAATACTCGGTAATCCAAATGATGAAGCCCGTAATAACCAGCCCCAAAACACCACAATAATACAGGCTCATGCCATCAAAGCTTTGGACTCCAACGATGAGCTGTCTGTCCAGACCAATCACCTCATCGGTGACGAAATACAGCGCAATCAGGCTCAAAACAGCCGAAGCGATAAAGCCTTTATACAACGCGCCCATGATGGAGTTATTCGACCCAAGGCGCACAAAGAACGTGCCGATAATTGATGTCACAATACATGTCGCCCCAATCGCCAACGGATACATCATCATTAACGCATCAGCCTTGAAAAAGATTGAACTCAAAACCATCGTCGCGACAATCGTCACAGCATATGTTTCAAACAAGTCAGCCGCCATGCCAGCGCAGTCGCCGACATTGTCGCCCACATTGTCCGCGATGGTGGCAGGATTGCGCGGGTCATCCTCTGGAATACCCGCTTCAACTTTACCAACCAAATCGCCGCCAACGTCAGCCCCTTTGGTGAAGATACCACCGCCGAGCCGCGCAAAGATTGAAATCAATGAAGCCCCAAAGCCCAACGCAACCATCGCGTCGATGACTTCGCGGCTATTGTGTGCGAGGCCAAAACCCGCCGTCAGAATGGCAAAGTATACTGCCACCGAAAGCAATGCCAGTCCTGCCACCAACATGCCCGTCACCGCACCCGAACGGAACGCCATGGATAGCCCTGCCCCTAGACTTTCAGATGCCGCTTGCGTCGTGCGTACATTGGCGCGTACCGACACCAACATGCCGACATAACCCGCCACGCCAGACAAAGCTGCCCCGACGATAAAACCCGCCGACACTTTCGCGCCGAGCAAGAAATAAACCAAAATCGCAATCGCCACGCCAACCATAGCAATCGTGCGATATTGACGGTTTAAATAGGCGCTTGCGCCCTCTTGAATCGCCGATGCAATTTCTTGCATCCGCTCATTTCCAGCATGCGCCGCCATAATACTACGAGCCGCCCAAATGCCATAAACAATGGCAAGCAAGCCAGACGCAATGATAAGCCACATCAAAGTGCTCATTTTTTAATCCCTTCGTTTGCGGGAATCATCTCCCCTTGATAAGTGCCGCGAACATGCCAAAAATCGCGGGTCAACGCAAGAAAAAGCATAAGAATTATCAAAAATGCCGATAACCGCGTTTTGCCAGATTTACCTCGGATTTATTTTCATCGCGCAAAACCGCACGACACGCCGCCCCTTGCGCCGCGTTAACCTTACCAATCGCGGTGATTTGCGTGTTCGTGTCAGTCGCCAGTGCGTGGAGCGCGTCCGACTGCGTTGACGGTGCAGCAAAAGCAATTTGCAAATCATCGCCGCCGCTTATCAACTCAGTCACATCGCCGCCGCCCGCGACAAACTCATGCCCCCGCAAAGACAATGGCAAGGCGGTAAGCTCGATATCCATGGAAACGTGACTGGCGCGGCACATATGGTCGAGGTCAGCCATCAACCCATCCGATATATCCAGTGCCGCATTTGCTAAACCGATAAGACCCTGACCAAAGTTTAACGGCGGCTGCGGGTCGCTATAAGCCGATGCGCCATCTTGCAGCCCGAGCCAAGCATCGCCAACCACGCCGGTCAAATAGATAACATCGCCGCTTTCTGCCCCCGACCGCAGCAGCATTTTGCCCTCTGGCACAATCCCATGCACCGTCAGCGCAACAAACGGCGTTGGCGACGAAACCGTGTCCCCGCCCCACAACTCTAAGCCAGATTGCGCGAGGCTTTCGCCAAAGGCGGCAGCGAAAGCGCTGAGATAAGCCATATCCCAGTCATCGCCCACCCCCAGATTCAGTAAGCAACCGCATGGGGTAGCGCCCTTGGCGGCGAGGTCAGATAGGTTGCACGCCACCGCCCGTCGTGCGACGACCTCGGGTGCTGCGTCTTTGGGAAAATGCACCCCCGATACCAACGCATCCGTGCTGATAACAATGTCGAAACCTGCGGGCGGGCGGAATTGCGCCGCATCATCTTGTAAACCCCGCGCCGTTGGATTATCCGCTAGTGGCGCGAATAATGCGTCTATCATGTCGAACTCGTTCCAGCTCATGCTTTCGTGACACTCTGGCTCACATGGTCAAGCAGGGCGTTGACCATGCCCCCTTCTGGCCCATCAAAAAACGCATGCGCAATATCCGCATATTGCGACACCACAACGCTGCGCGGCACTTTCTCTGCATTGATAAGCTCTTGCACCCCGCAGCGCAAAATCGCCCGCAGCGTGCTGTCGAGACGCGACAAGCGCCAGTTCTTCGCAAGATTTTTATCAATGCGGCGGTCAATCGCCATCTGATTGTCCATCACGCCCCGCAGCAAAAACTCAAAATAGGCCAAATCGGGCAGTGGCAATTCGATATCGTCAAGCTTGGTATCGAAGCGATGCTCGGAAAACTCGCGAATAATCACCTCGAGCGGCGTCTGCGCAATATCCATCTGATAGAGCGCTTGCACCGCCAATAGTCGCGCACTCGAACGCGCATCATATGTATCATTACTCATGAAACCCTGCTTTTAAATCTTGCAATGCCAAAGCCGCTTTTGCTGCCCCGCCGCCTTTGTCTTTTTCTGACATTTTGCATCGCGCCCATGCTTGCGCCTCGTTTTCGACCGTCTGGATGCCATTGCCAATCGCCAGACCATCCTTAATGCCCAATTCCATAAGCCCACGCGCACTCTCACCGCACACAATATCATAATGCGTCGTCTCCCCGCGAATAACCACACCGAGCGCGACATAGGCGGCATATTTATTCGTTTTAGCGGCATACTTAATCGCCACGGGAACCTCCAACACGCCCGGCACCGCCACACGCTCATAGTCCCAGCCCGCCGCTTCTAAAACAGCTATCGCGCCTTCCGCTAGCGCATCCGCCATATCTTCGTAAAACCGCGCTTCAACAATCAGAATCTTTTGCGACATAAGCTACCCTCACCTTATCTTTACGGTTTAATCGGGCGTTGCCCAACAATTTCTAAATCATACCCTTCCAACGCGACGACCGTGCGCGGTGTATCGGATAAAAGTTCAATCTGGTGCAATCCCAAATCAGCAACAATCTGCGCCCCGACACCATAATCGAGCAAGCGCGTCGGCATCGGGTCGCCGCCTGTTTGCGGGTTCATAATATCAGTAAAAGGGGTCGACGACGTATTGCGAATAACCACCATCACGCCGCGCCCCTCAGCGTCGATAATGTTAAGCGATTTTTCAAACACGCCCGCGCGCGGCATACCACTGCCTGCCACATCCGCCACCAGATTTTCTGCATGGAAGCGCGTCAGCACGGGGCTAGAGCCGCTAATATCGCCTTTCACCAAGGCGATATGCTCTTCATTCGTCACCGTATTGAGATAAATATGCGCTTTCATCTCGCTGCCATTGGCCAGCTTGAAAACATCCTCATGGATACGCTGCACCAACGTATCCTTACGGCGACGATAGGCGATGAGGTCGGCAATCGTGCCAAGTTTCAACCCATGCAGCTGCGCAAATTGCACCAAATCGGGCAAGCGTGCCATCGTGCCGTCATCATTCATAATCTCGCAAATCACCCCCGCAGGATAAAGCCCTGCAAGGCGCGAAATATCAACCGATGCCTCCGTATGACCCGCCCGTATCAACACGCCGCCTTCGCGCGCCACCAGTGGAAAAATATGCCCGGGCGATACAATATCTGGCATTCCCTTGGTCGGGTCGATAGCCACCGACACGGTTTTAGACCTATCATGTGCTGAAATACCCGTCGTGATGCCTTCGCGCGCTTCAATCGACACCGTAAACGCGGTCTGGTGGCGCGAGCGATTATTTTGCGACATAAGCTCAAGGCCAAGCTGTGCGGCGCGCTCATCGGTCAGCGTCAGGCAAATCAGGCCACGGCCAAACTTCGCCATAAAATTAACCGCATCCGGCGTTGCCATTTGCGCGGGGATAATCAAATCGCCCTCATTTTCGCGGTCTTCTGCATCGACAAGCACAATCATTTTACCGTTACGGGCATCTTCAATAATTTCTTCTGGTGTCGAAATATACTGGCTGAATTCGCTCATACCGAACCTCCTCGTTCTTGCTCTACTTGTTTGAGGCGCGCAACATAGCGCGCTAAAACATCAATCTCCAGATTGACAATATCGCCGATTTGCGACAATCCCCATGTGGTGACATTTTGCGTATGCGCAATAATATTGACACCGAAACCAAACCCCTCGACATCGTTCACCGTCAAAGATGTACCATCTAGCGTTACCGAACCTTTCGAGGCGATAAACGGCATCAGTGCCGCCGTGGTTTCAAATTGATAGCGTTGGCTGTCGCCTTCAGCCACGATGGCGGTGATTTTCGCCACCCCATCCACATGACCCGAGACGAGATGCCCGCCAAGCTCATCGCCGATTTTCAACGCCCGTTCCAGATTAAGCTTGGTGCCTTCGCGCCAGCTTCCCGCCGTGGTGACATCGAGCGTTTCTTTCGAGGCTTCAACGCCATACCAATGACCCGCATCACGCGTTCCCTTATCAACCACTGTCAGGCAAATGCCCGCATGCGAAATCGATGCGCCCAATGCGATATCGTCGGGCGCGTAGGCTGTCAGCACGTCAAAGCGCGTATCTCCCCCGCGCGTTATTTGAACGATGGTGCCAATATCCGTGATAATGCCAGTAAACATTAAAGCCTCTCTCCTTTGCGGTCATAATAAGTCAGGCTATCGCTGCCGAGCGCGTATGTTGCCCCCTCGGTGAACGCCGCCATATCAAGCCCGATGCGCGCGATATCGCTCTCGCCATCCATCGCAACATCATGCGTTGCCCGAAACAAAGCGACCCTATCAACCAAATCTGCACCCACGAAAGCCTCGGCGAGCTGCGGCCCAGATTCCAATAACACACGGGTCACGCCGCGTTGTGCCAAATCGGCTAACACCGCTTGCGGCGTCACCGCATCGAGGCCAATCACCTCGCCCGCAAAATCGCGGTCGCCTTCGCAATAGAGCAGAGTGCCGCGTATCGCCAATTTACTGGTCGCAGGGATTTCTGTCTGGCGGCTCATAATCGCCGCCAAGGGCGACGCATCGGCCAGCCCCGGCAAACGGCAATCGAGCGACGGGTCATCCGCAAGCACCGTGCCACTGCCTGTAATAATCGCATCATTTTGCGCACGCAGCATATGTCCGCGCATCCGTGCCAGTGCACCCGTAATCCATGGAGTCTCGCCTTGTGGCGTGCGCATAAAGCCATTCGCACTCACCGCCAATTTGAGCGTTACCATCGGGCGGGCTTTGGTTTTCGTCAGCAAAAATCCAAGCTGGTCATGCTGCGCCGCCTCCGCCATAAGCCCCTGCTCAACAATAATGCCTGCCTCTTTTAGCATCGCCACACCGCCGCCATTCACCCTTGGGTCGGGGTCGGCAATGGCAACCACAACACGCGCAAGCCCCGCTTCAATCAGCAATCCCGCGCAGGGCGGGGTCTGGCCTGTATGCGCGCACGGCTCGAGCGTGACATAAGCTGTGCCGCCACGCGCCGCTTCACCCGCCTCGCCAAGTGCGACAGATTCGGCATGCGGACGACCCGTCTTTTGTGTCCAACCTGTGCCAATCACTTTTTGACCCGCATCGGTAATCACGCAGCCAACCGACGGGTTCGGCGCGGTTTGCCCCAGACCAAAGCGCCCGAGCCGCAAGGCTTGCGCCATAAAAATGCTATCTTGTGTCGTCACCTACAGCGCCCCCTATTTTGAGGAAACTACAGCTCACCATCTGGTAATTCCGACATTTCCCCGAGGAATTCTTCAAAATCTTTGGCTTCACGGAAGTTCCGATACACCGACGCAAACCGTACATAAGCCACTTGGTCGAGCGCATAAAGACCTTCCATGACCAACTCGCCAACCATTTTGGCTGGCACTTCTGTCTCGCCCAGATTTTCCAGACGGCGCACGATACCGCTTACCATACGCTCAATTCGCTCGGCCTCAACGGGGCGTTTTCGCAGAGCGACTTGCACAGACCGCATAAGCTTATCGCGCTCAAACGGCACTTTTCGGCCAGTGTTTTTGATTATCGTCAACTCGCGTAATTGGACGCGCTCGAAAGTCGTGAACCGCCCGCCGCAATCAGCACAAATGCGCCGCCGCCGAATAACCGAATTATCCTCAGTCGGGCGACTATCTTTCACTTGCGTATCTGTGTTCATGCAATATGGACAGCGCATAAAAAGCCTCTAATAAATCGGAAAGCGCGCGCAGAGTGCCTCAACTTCGGCGCGCACAGCCTGTTCTTCTTCGACCGCCGCCGCGCCGCCATTGGCCGCAACAGCACCCAGCACACGGGCGATTAAATCGCCAACCGTTTGAAACTCAACCACGCCAAAGCCGCGCGTTGTCGCCGCCGGTGTGCCAAGCCGCACGCCCGACGTCACCGTCGGCGGCTGCGGGTCAAACGGTACGCCATTTTTATTGCACGTAATAAAGGCGCGCTCCATCGCGGCTTCTGCCACATCACCCGTCAGACCTTTGGGACGCAAATCAAGCAGCACAAGATGATTATCCGTGCCACCTGAGACAATATCATAGCCATGCCCGACCAACGTCTCGGCCAATGCTTTCGCGTTTTGCACCACCTGCTGAATATAAAGCCTGTAATCTGGCTGTAAGGCTTCGCCAAAAGCCACCGCCTTGGCCGCAATCACATGCATCAGCGGCCCGCCTTGAATACCGGGGAAAATCGCCGAATTGAACTTTTTACCCAGTGCAGGGTCATTCGACAAAATCAGCCCACCACGAGGCCCCCGCAATGTTTTATGTGTCGTCGTTGTCACCGCATGCGCATAGGGCAACGGGCTTGGATGCGCCCCGCCCGCCACAAGACCCGCAATATGTGCCATATCGACCATCAAATAAGCCCCGACAGCATCGGCAATGTCGCGGAAGCGTTTGAAATCAATGACCCTCGGATAAGCCGACCCGCCCGCAATAATCAATTGCGGTTTATGCTCCTGCGCCAGAGTTTCGACTTCATCATAGTCGATTAAATGGTTTTCTTCGCGCACCCCATATTGGATAGCGTTGAACCATTTGCCCGATTGGTTCGGCTTCGCGCCATGGGTCAGATGACCGCCCGCCGCCAGACTCATGCCCAATATCGTATCGCCCGGCTTGATGAGCGCTTGCATCACCGCTTGATTGGCTTGCGACCCAGAGTTCGGCTGCACATTGACGTAAGCGCAATCATATAATTTTTTGACCCGCTCAATCGCCAATTCCTCGGCAATATCGACATGCTCGCAGCCGCCATAATAGCGATGCCCCGGATAGCCTTCGGCATATTTATTCGTCAGCACCGACCCTTGCGTTTCCAGAACCGCCCGCGACGCGATATTTTCAGACGCAATCAATTCAATCTGGTTTCGCTGACGCTCGGTCTCTAGCCCGATGACATCGGCAATGGCCGCATCGCTGCTGGCAACCCCTTGCGTAAAAAAGCGATTATCTACAGTATCAATTTTGCTGGATTCCGACATCAATTTTCCTCTCACAATATGAGATTTAAGATTGTCATCATGTAGCATAATCCCCACGCCCCACCAACACACAATCATCTGCTCGTATAGTCGATTCGCATTCATCAACAAATATATTGCTGACATGAATAGGCAAATCCAGTAGCCTCAAATCATGATGATTGAGACAATCACGGCAAGCCCTTTTCTAACCGGCGCGGCAACGATAGCCGTCCTGCTGACCTGCATTTGGATAGTCAGTCTTATTCTCGCCGATGCGGGCATTATCGATATGTTTTGGGGGCTAGGCTTTGCGCTGGTCTCGGCGACGACTATGCTGGTGAACGACAATCTCAGCCCCCTCGGCATGGCGACGGGCGCAGCGATTATTCTCTGGGGCGTGCGCCTATTCACGCATTTATTCATCCGTTGGCGCAAAGAACCCGAAGAAGACTATCGCTATCAGAAAATGCGGCACTATCACGGGCGGCATTTTTGGTGGCGCAGCCTGTTTGTCGTCTTTCTGCTTCAAGGTGTTTTGATGTGGCTGGTCAGCGTTCCGTTTATGACGGCGTTTTATATCGGCGGCGGGGCTGCCCTGCCCATCGTGGTGTGCGTATTTCTTTTCGTCGCTTTGGGGGGCTTGTATATGGAGGCCATGGCCGATATTCAACTCACCCGCTTTCGCGCCACAGCCAAACCCGACCAAGTGCTCGATAGCGGCTGGTGGAAATATACCCGTCACCCGAACTATTTCGGCGATGCGCTGTTCTGGTGGGGGATTTATTTCGCCATTATCGCCGCGACCCCAGAAGCCATTTGGACAATATTCGCCCCGATAATCATGAATTATTTATTGGTAAAAGTCTCAGGCGCCGACATGCTAGAGCGTCGCCTAAAGAAAAAACCCGACTATAACGAATACATGCAGCGCACCAATCGGTTCGTGCCAAAACTATTCGGCTAGAAATCCCCGCGCAACATTTTGATGATACCAGAGAAATCCAATTCAGCCTGACCCTTATCCGACATCTGCGTGTATAGCTCCATCGCGCGCGCGCCCATCGGCGTGGCACATGCGGCACTGCTCGAGGCATCCTGCGCCAGCACCAAATCTTTCAACATCATCGCCGCAGTAAACCCCGCCTGATAATCATTATTGGCAGGGCTGGTTGGCACCGGCCCCGGGGCAGGACAATAGCTCGTCATCGACCAACATTGTCCAGACGCTGTCGCTGAAATATCAAACAAGGTCTGCGCATCGAGGCCGAGCTTCTCGCCCAACATAAAAGCCTCCGCCGTGCCGACCATCGAAATACCAAGCAGCATATTATTGCAGATTTTAGCCACTTGCCCATTGCCATGCCCGCCTGCATGAAAAATATTCTGCCCCATAATCTCAAGATAAGGCTTGGCCGCCGCAAACCCTTGCTGTTCGCCGCCAACCATAAATGTCAGCGTGCCAGCCACCGCTCCGCCGACACCCCCCGATACGGGCGCATCCACCATCGAAAACCCCGCATCTTGCGCCGCCGCCGACACCTTGCGCGCCGTATCGACATCAATCGTCGAGCTATCGATAAGCAACGCGCCCGCTTTGGCATGTGCCAGCACACCGTCATCACCCATATAGACATCTTCGACATGCGCGCCCGCCGGCAACATAGAGACAATGATATCGGCCTGCGCGGCGACATCGCTGATGTGCGCGGCTGCCTTTCCCCCCGCTGCGACAAGCTCTGCTATCGCCTTTTCGGACAGGTCAAAGCCCGTCACATCATGCTGTTGTGCTAGATTCTTGGCCATGGGCAGTCCCATATTACCCAGCCCGATAAATCCGATATGTGCCATGATTATTCCCCCTAAATATCAAATTCCAATTCGTCATCGCCCAAATGCGCGAAAATCGCATCTATCTGTTCATCCGTGACATCCGCATGAGTCGCGGGCGACCAAACGGGCGCGTTGTCCTTGTCGAGAATGGTGGCGCGCACGCCTTCATAAAAATCGCCCAACGCCATGATGCGCGTGACAGCCCGCATTTCAATCTGCATACACGCATCAAAATCGCAGTTAATACCCTCGCGCATTTGCCGCAAAGCAACAGCCGCACTGGTCGGCGATTTAGCCTCAATCGCTGCCGCTTGCTGCTGCGCCCACGCGCTACCATCGGCGTATAAAGCCGCCAGAATATCGCGCACAAGCGCCCCGCCAAACAACCGATCAATATCGCTTTGCAGAGCAGGCAAATCAGCATCGGGGGTTTGGTGATGCGCCGCTAAAATCGCCGCCACATCGCCACCACCAGAAAGCGCATCCTTCAATGGCGCGATGTTTTCAGACGGCGTGTAATGCGTCGCGATACCTGCGGCAAAAGCATCGCCGCCCCGCAAACGCGCCCCCGTCAGCACCAACCACGCGCCGATTTCACCCGTCAAACGCGGCAAAAAATACGTCCCACCAACATCTGGCAGCAAACCGATACCACTCTCTGGCATCGCAAACATCGTGCGCTCCGTCGCCACGCGATAGTCACCATGCACCGACACCCCCACGCCGCCGCCCATCGTAATGCCATCAATGAGCGCGATATAGGGTTTCGGAAATGTTTTGATGGTGCGATTGAGTTGGTATTCTTCACGATAAAAGCCTGTCGCTTCTGTCGCGTTGGCTTTGCCCCAATCATGCAGCGCGCGAATGTCGCCGCCTGCACAAAAGCCTTTGTCGCCTGCGCCCTCGATAATAATGTTTTCAACCGCATCATCTTCTGCCCATGCGGCCAGCGCAGGCTTCATCAGCCGCACCATATTGAGCGTCAATGCGTTGAGCGCTTCGGGGCGATTGAGCGTGATAACACCGCTTTTGCCGCATGTTTCAAAAGTGATTTCTTGCGTCATTTTACGACAAAATATCGCGCGCGATAATGACGCGCATAATCTCGTTCGTGCCTTCAAGAATCTGATGCACCCGCAAGTCGCGCACCATGCGTTCGACTTCATAATCCTGCAAATAGCCATAGCCGCCATGCACTTGCAGCGCCTGATTGGCAATCTCGAAACACGCATCGGTCACAAAGCGTTTCGCCATCGCCGAGACGCGCGTTTTATGTGCGCCCTCTGCGTCGAGATTTTGCGCCGCGTGATACAGCATCAGCCGTGCGGCCTCGAGGTCGGTCGCCATATCCGCCAGTTTAAATTGAACAGCCTGAAACTCACTAATCGACTTGCCAAACTGCTTGCGGTCTTTGGCATATTCAAGCGCCGTTTCATACGCACGCTGCGCTGTCCCCAGTGAGCAAGCCGCGATATTCAACCGCCCGCCATCCAGTCCCATCATGGCAAACTTAAAGCCTTCGCCTTCTTCGCCAACACGATTTTCAACTGGCACACGGCAATCTTCAAAAATCACCTGCGCCGTCGGCTGACTGTTCCAGCCCATTTTCTTTTCATTCGCCCCAAACGACAAACCCGCTGTGTCTTTCTCAATAATGAAACACGACACGCCTTTTGGCCCATCCTCGCCTGTGCGCACCATCGCGACATAAATGTCTGAAATGCCCGCCCCTGAAATAAACGCCTTCGACCCGTTCAGCACATAATCGTCGCCATCGCGCACAGCCCGCGAGCGCATCGCGCCTGCGTCTGAACCAGAATCAGCCTCGGTCAGGCAATAGCTTGCGATCAGCTCCATCGAGGTCAGTTTGGGAATATATTTGGCGCGTTGCTGCTCATTGCCGAAACTATCAATCATCCAACTGGCCATATTATGAATCGTCATAAAGGCCGCCGTCGATGTGCATCCGCCCGATAGCGCTTCAAAAATCAACGCCGCATCAAACCGCGTCAGACCCGAACCGCCATGCTCTTCTTTGAGATAAATCCCTGCAAAACCCAGTCCCGCCATCGCGCGCAGCGTATCGACGGGAAAATGCTTTTCCTCATCCCAACGCATCGCATAAGGCGCCAATTGCTCGGCGGCAAAGTCGCGTGCCATATTTTGTATCGCAATTTGCTGTTCATCCAACATAAGTCCAACATAATGCAAAGATTGCCCACGCGCCATAGTCAGGCTATGAATAATATGAGAAACAGAGGAATGCCCGTGAGACAACCCCGCAAATTTCCCGCGACCCGCATGCGTCGCTTGCGCCAAACCGATTGGTCGCGCCGCCTCGTCGCCGAGACGAGCCTCAGCGTCAACGACCTCATCTGGCCGATTTTCATTATTGAAGGCGACAATCAAACCGAAGCGATTAGCTCGATGCCGCATGTCATGCGCATGAGCATCGACCTTGCCGTCAAAGCCGCAAAGCAAGCGGCGAGTCTGGGCATCCCCGTGATTGCCCTGTTTCCCAACACACCCGCCGACGCGCGCAGCGCAGATGGCCACGAAGCGCTCAACCCAGATAATTTGATTTGCCGTGCCGTGCGCGCCATCAAAGATGCCGTGCCAGAAATTGGTATTCTGTGCGATGTCGCGCTCGACCCCTATACCGACCACGGCCATGACGGGCTGCTCGATGGTGATATTATTCTAAACGATGAAACCATCGACATATTGGTTGGCCAAACGCTTAATCAGGTCGCTGCGGGCTGCGATATCATCGCACCCTCCGATATGATGGACGGACGCATCGCCGCCATTCGCACCGAGCTAGAAAAAACCGCCCATCAAAACACGCTGATTATGGCCTATAGCGCGAAATATGCGTCCGCGTTTTATGGGCCATTCCGCGAAGCGGTTGGCTCTGGGGCGCACCTAAAAGGCGACAAAAAAACCTACCAGATGGACCCCGCCAACGCCGAAGAATCCTTACACGAAATCGCCTTGGATATCGCGGAAGGCGCGGACATGGTGATGGTCAAACCCGGCATGCCGTATCTCGATATTGTCACGCGCTGCAAACAGAGTTTTGGCGTGCCGACTTTTGCGTATCAGGTGTCGGGCGAATACGCCATGCTGGCCGGTGCGATTGAGCGCGATTGGCTCGCACGCGACACAGTTATTCTGGAAAGCCTTACGTCGTTTAAGCGCGCTGGCGCTGACGGCATCCTGACCTATTTCGCCATGGATGCCGCCAAGCTGCTCAACGATTAAAAGCGGTGCATCAGCTCGAATGTCGTCTCGACGGGACGGTTGGCGTGTTTTTCGACATGCACACCAAATCCCAATGTCGCGGTATTGTGCATCAGGCTGACCTCAAACGGGCGCACACTGCCTCGGATGGGGATATCCTTTTGCTGAAACAATACCTCGCCGCCAGCCAATCGCTTATACGGAACGTTAAGATTTATCGTCCCCGTTTCAAAAAACGTCGGCTGCTTGACCTCCAAGCTGAGGGCGCCGTGATGCACACCAAAGCCGAACGAACTGGCCACAGCTCTTTCCATGCCGCCCACGAGACTGGACGACCCGCCCGATGATTGGCTCAAGCTCACATGCCCATCAAAGGTAAGCGTCGTTTCCCCCAGCTCTAAGCTGCGCCCGAGCGAGAATAACGCACTATGCGCCGGCCCCAATTTTAACGCCCCCGTGCCCGCCGTGGACATAAAGCTGTTTTCTTCGCCAACAAGCCCAAACGCCATACGACTATTCGGCTTTGCGCGACTTAGCGTAAACCCGAACCCCTGACGATTTATATCAGCATCAGTCCCGAAAGCACTCTTTCCTAATGTCATCGGCGCGAAAGCCCAATCCGAAAAAACAATCGTTTCATTCGTACCCGTCTGCGTATTGGCAAAATTGGCCAATAGCGGATGCCGCATAGATGCGCCATCATCGGCATCATGGCCACGCGCAATCGCGTTCATGCGGTCAGTCACTTTGAGATTCTGCACCCGCGTTTGCACACGCTCAGTATCTTGACGCCGCTGCGATGGCGTAACCAAACTCGTGGTGAACGGCGTGTCCAAACCATCCAATATGATGATTTGTTCACGCTCTAGCCGTTCAATCACCTCGCTCGGCAAAGCACCGCCATCAAGACCCGTTCCCGTAATCGTCGCCAACCCACCCGAAGGCAACGGAATAGAACTAATCTCAAACGGCACCAAGGCAGCATCAATATCAACCACCCCTTGCCCATAAACTGCCTTATCGGCGTAAATGCCCGATTTATCAGCCGTCGCCAATATCCGCCCGGAATATTCTGGTAATGAAAGCTGGTCGCCAAACGCCTGCATCATCAGCGCCAACACACCAGAGACATATGGCACAGCATAACTCGTGCCATAGCCTAAAAGATATCCACCGCCCGCACGCGCCGTACGCGTATAAGCCCGTTCGCCAGCCGTCACCCCACCCGGAGCCGAAAGACAATGATTATACGCCGCGCCACATTTATTACTAAGACGACCAATCGCCCCATCATTGCCAAGTGCCGCAACAACCAGATTATATCCCGCCAGTTCAGGGAAAAACACCGACCAAGCCGACGACACCGCAATGTTATCGCTCGACCTATTGCCCGCCGCCCAAACATGGATGGACTTGCCACTTCGTATCCTCTCCAGTGTCTCGCCAAAATTATTTTCAAGAAACGCCTGCTGCGCCTCCATAACATCGACATTGAGCGTTGAGCTATAGCCCCAACTGTGATTGATAATTTGCACGCCATTCTCCTCTAGCGTCGCCACAGCTTCCTGCAAAATGCTGTCATCAATCGACAGATAGCCACTATTCAACTGCAAGCTCCACATGGCAGGGTCAGCGTCAAAAGCAACACCGTGAATCTCACTTCCCGTACCACGCGCCCCCAACGCAATCGAGGCAACACTCGTGCCATGGCGCAACTGCGAATTGCTCGTCGATGTCAGACCAGACTGGTCGTTAAGCACAATGTTCTTGCCAGCAAACTCTGGATGGTCGACATCCAGACCCGTATCCACAAAGCCTATCGTGATACCATCGCCCGTTATACCTTTGGCATAGGCGTTGGCTGCCTGAATCATACGCAGCCCCGTCTGGCCGCGAAACTCGGCATGCTCTGCCCAAACTTCTGCGTCTTGTTCCCAACCACTCGGCACAGCACCCACTCTGGTAAGCCCATCATCTGGCGGCGGAGGTGGCGGCGGCGGAACAATATTGGCACGCACCCGTCTGTTCTCAGATAAAACCTCGACACCCCCACCAAGCGTGTCACCGCCTCCTGCGCTGCCGCCCGGATTACCAGTAGGACTGCTGCCCTCATCAGCGCCACAAGCAGCAAGCCCAAGCAATAAAGGAAGAACCCCCGCCAGAAAAACCGCGCGCGCATATCTATCCCAAATCGGCAGACGCTGTGTGAGCCACGCTTTGCAAATACTATTTAACTTATTACTTTTAAACTCAATATATGTAAACATGATAATAACACTCTCTTTAAGTAAAAAATTATACTTGTAAGAGATAATCTACAAATAAAGATGTTACACAAAAACTGTTTTTTAAACTTTTGTCACCCGTGTGGTATTGACTCCAAATCGCGCAGTCGTCGGATGAGGCTCGACGTGTCCCAACGCCCGCCGCCCATGGCTTGTATGTCTTCGTAATAGGATTTCACAATTTGCGTTATCGGGATGTTTGCTCCATTGCGCGCGGCTTCGTCTAGCACAATCGTCAAGTCTTTCACCATCCAATCAACCGCGAAACCGAAATCAAACTGGTCATCTATCATCGTTTCATAACGATTTTCCATCTGCCAGCTTTGCGCCGCCCCTTTGGAAATTGTCTCAATCACCGCCCGCGCATCCAGCCCTGCTTTGTCGGCAAAGTTCAAAGCCTCCGCCAGCCCTTGCACCAATCCACCGATGCAAATCTGATTTACCATTTTGGCCAATTGCCCCGCACCCGCCGACCCTAATAATTTACTGGCGCGGGCAAAATGCGCCATCACGGGTTCGGCGCGGGCAAAACAATCGCTAGTACCGCCGACCATAATTGTCAAAGCGCCCGCGATAGCCCCCGCCTCGCCGCCCGATACGGGGGCATCCAGCATCGTGGCTTGTTGCGCGATACACGCCGCCGCCAATTCGCGCGCGACTTCGGCGGATGTCGTCGTGTGGTCAATCAATATCGCGCCCGCCTTCATGCCCGCGAGCGCACCATCTGTGCCAAGTACAACGGCACGCAAATCATCATCATTGCCAACACAGGTAAAGACGAAATCGGCGTTTTCTGCCGCCGCACGGGGGCTGTCTGCTTTATGTCCCTGATATTGCGCGACCCAAGCGTCTGCCTTGGCGGGCGTGCGATTATATACCGTGACCTCAAGCCCTGCGGTGGCCAAATGGCCCGCCATCGGGAACCCCATGACGCCCAATCCAATAAAGCCGCATTTTGTCATTAGGTATCCTCAGCTGCGTTTCAGTAAATATAGAGGATAGAGCAATTTCGCTGTATAGTCATCGGATGAGTGAACAATTCCATATGTGGGCGAGCTTCCTTGTTATTTTTCTCGCCATGATATCCTATGCCAGCGAGCGCATTTCGATGGAGATGACCTCACTATTGGTACTCGCCGCTTTGCTGCTGCTATTCAGCGCGCTGCCCATGAGCGATGCCGATGGCCATCTGCTGCTGAGTAGCGGTGATATTCTGGCGGGGTTTGGCAATCCTGCGCTGATAACCATCATGGCCTTATTGGTGATGGCGCAGGGGCTGTTTCAGTCGGGGGCGATTGAGAAACTCATCGACCAAGCCTCACGCCGCGCCGCGCGCAAGCCTCTATTGGCGATTATCACCATTTTGCTCGGCGCGATGATTTTCTCTGCGTTTTTGAACAACACCCCCGTCGTGCTGATGACCATTCCGATATTGGTCGCGATGGCGGGTCGTGCCAATGCCAAAGCCACCCCCTATATGATGAGCTTGAGTTTCATCACGATTCTGGGCGGCATGCTGACCCTCATCGGCTCGTCGACCAATTTGCTAGTGGCCGACACAGCCTTGCGTCATGGGGGGCAGCAAATCGGGTTTTTCGACCAGACCCTACCCGGCCTCGTGATGATGGGTGTCGGCAGCATCTATGTCTTGTTTATTATGCCGCATATTTTAGGCACGCGCGAAGATAGCGAAACCGCGCCAGATACCGATTCAGGACGGCAATTCATCATCGAGTTACGCTTGCGGGCGGGTGACCAACTTATTGGCGCGCAAATGGCCGCAGGGTTTTTGCCAGCTCTATCGGGCATGACGTTACAAATGCTCGAAAGCGGTGGCGAAAAGTTACTGCCGCCGTTTGACGACCATACATTGAAAGTCGGCGATAGGCTATTTATCGCCGCCACGCGCCGTGAGATTGGCGATGCGCTCGCCGCGAAAGACCATCCCTTACGCGCCTATTTATTGCGCCATGTCCCGAACACCAGCGAAGCAGGCGAAGATTTGGTGCTGGCTGAACTTGTTATCGCGCCGGGGTCTCGGATGAATGGACGCGCTATCGGCCAAACGGGGTTCACCCACACAACCGATTGTCTCATCATCGGACTGCAACGCCGTGCGCGGATGTTGCGCCACGAAATGAGCGACCTGCGGCTCGAGGCAGGCGATGTCTTACTGGTTATGGGGCAGCAAACCGCCATCGAAGGCTTGCGCCATAATCGCGATACTTTGCTGCTCGAATGGTCAACCCGCGAACTACCTCGATTTGCAAAAGCGGGATTGGCGCGCACGATTTTTGCCGCTACCGTTTTGGCCGCCGCATCGGGCGTCGTGCCGATTGTTGTCGCGGCGATGGCGGGTGCGGTCACCATGGTGTTGAGCGGCGTGTTGAACATACGCCAAGCCACACGTGGTTTTGATTTGCGCATTTTCGTCGTGGTGGCGGCGGCCTTAGCCATGGCGCAAGCGATGTCGGTGACGGGCGGCGCAGAGCTTATCACGCAGAACTTTTTAGCCTTTTTTGAGGGCGCAGCACCAGCGGTTATTCTGTCCGCGTTCTTTTTATTATGCGCGATTATCACCAATATGCTGTCCAATAACGCCACCGCCGTGCTGTTTACGCCGCTGGCCGTGAGCCTTGCCACAACGCTTAATGTCGACCCGATGGCGTTTATTCTGGCGGTGATTTTTGCCGCCAATTGCAGCTTTGCGACACCGATTGCCTATCAGACAAATCTGCTGGTGATGACGCCGGGTAATTTTCGGTTCACCGACTTTATGCGCGCTGGCATTCCGCTGATTATCCTTTTATGGTTAACTTACTCACTCTTTGCGCCATGGTATTTCGGCCTTTAAGGAAGCAATCGTCCCATGAACCAGTCAACTGGCCATCTTCTTCCCTCGTTCTTTATTACCGAACCGATGCCGTGTCCGTATTTAGACGGCCAGATGGAGCGCAAGCTGTTTACCCATATGACGGGCGATAGCGCGAATAATCTGAACAATAAGCTGACCCATGCGGGCTTTCGGCGCAGCCAAACGATTGCCTATCGCCCCGCTTGCGATGATTGTTCGGCGTGCCGTTCGATACGCGTGCTGGTCGATGCCTTTACCCCTTCGAAAAGCTTTCGCCGTGTCCTCAAGCGCAATGCTGATTTGCAGCGCATGATTGGCACACCGCAAAGCACGCGCGAGCAATATAGTCTGCTGCGCCATTATCTCGACAGCCGCCACGCACACGGCGGCATGGCCGATATGACACCCCTCGATTATATGTCGATGGTGGAAGAAACATCCGTCGATACAGAGCTGATAGAATATCGCGATGCCGATGGCACGCTGCTTGCCTGCTTGCTGCGCGATAAGATGAGCGACGGCCTCTCACTGGTGTATTCGTTTTTCGACCCGACGCAAGATGCCCGCAGCCTTGGCAGTTTTATTATTCTCGACCAACTCCGCCAAGCCGCAGAACTTGACCTGCCGCATGTATATCTCGGCTATTTGATAGAAGATTGCGCAAAAATGTCTTATAAGAAGCGCTTCACGCCGTTTCAAACACTCGGAAAAGACGGCTGGGAATAACACTCTGGAAAGGAACGAAAATGTCAAAACTTGCGCGCCGTAAACTTCTTGGAGGACTGCTAACGGGAACAGCCGCCGCAAGCATTGCTGCACCCGTCTATGCAGCAGGCAAACGACGTTTGAAAATGGTCACCACATGGCCAAAAAACTTCCCCGGCCTTGGCACCTCGCCTGAGAACATCGCCAAACGTGTGCGCGATATGAGCGATGGTGAACTCGACATCAAAATCTACGCCGCAGGCGAATTGGTCGGCGCATTTGATAGCTTCGACGCTGTCTCAACTGGCACAGCCGACATGTATAGTGGGGCAGAATATTATTGGCAGGGCAAATCCCCCGCCTTTAATTTTTTCACCGCTGTCCCCTTTGGTATGACCGCGCAAGAGCTAAACGCATGGCTCAATTTTGGCGGCGGGCAAGACTTATGGCAACAGCTATCGGCCAAATTCAACGTCATCGCGTTTCAGTCGGCCAATACAGGCGTGCAAATGGGCGGCTGGTTCAATAAAGAAATCAACACGCTCGACGATTTTAAAGGATTGAAAGTCCGTATGCCAGGTCTCGGCGGCGAAGTCATGCGTCGGCTTGGAGCGGCGGCGGTCGCGCTGCCCGGCGGCGAGATTTTCCCAGCCATGAAAAGCGGCGCGATTGACGCCAGCGAATGGGTCGGCCCATGGAACGATATGGCGTTCGGATTCCACCAAATCACCAAAATCTACTATTGCCCGGGCTTTCACGAACCCGGCGCGGGGCTTTCAACGGGGATAAATCTGGACGTGTGGAACTCGCTAAGCAAGGCGCACCAGTCCATCATCCGCAATGCGTGTGCTGCCGAAAATGATTACACCACCAGCGAATATAATTACAAAAACGCCAACGCGCTCGACACATTGGTGAAAAAGCACAAAGTGCAAGTGCGCAGCTTCGCGCCCGACATCATGCGCGCACTGAAAGCCACCTCGACCGAAGTCTTGCAAGAAGCCGCCGCCAAGGATGCCTTTACAGCGAAAGTTTATGCGAGTTTTCGAGCGTCGTTAGAAAACTCGATGCGGTGGGGTGCCGTGAGCGAGGAATCCTATACCCAAACCCGTCGCAGCGTTTAACATTATGATAGCAAGTTTGATGCGGCTGAGTGCGCTGATTGACTTGCTCAATCACAAAATTGGCCGCGCTGTCGCGTGGGCTGCCTTGGCCATGGTGCTGGTTCAGTTTAGCGTCGTGATACTGCGCTATGTGTTCGGCATTGGCTCTATCATGGCGCAAGAGGCCATCATCTATATGCACGCCATCCTGTTTATGATGGCCGCCGCCGACACGCTTTTGCAAGATGCGCATGTGCGGGTCGATATATTTTACGCCCGCGCCACCGCGCCGCGCAAAGCACTCATCAACATGCTCGGATGCTTACTGCTGATATTGCCGTTTTGCGGTTTACTCGCCTATGTGTCGATTGACTATGTGTCGATATCTTGGTCAGTGCGCGAAGGCTCACGCGAGACAAGCGGTATTCAAGGCGTGTATTTGCTCAAAACCGTCATATTGATTTTCGCCGTCCAAATGGCGCTGCAAGCGGTCTCGCATATTATCAAAAATGCCGTCGCGCTAGTCCTTGGGGAGGCCGATAATGGCTGAAACCCTTGACCTGATTATGTTCGCTGCCGCATGTGCGCTTTTAATGGCAGGCTTTCCTGTCGCCTTCACATTGGCAGGCACGGCATTGGCTTTCGGGTTGCTCGGGCAGATGTTTGGGATTTTCGATATCGGATTCTTTTACGCCCTGCCGCAGCGCATATTCGGCACAATGACCAATGAGGTTCTGATGGCCGTGCCGCTATTTGTTTTCATGGGAACAATGCTTGAGCGCGCCCGCATCGCCGAGGATTTGCTCGAAAATATGAGCCGCCTATTCGGTGCTTTGCGGGGCGGCTTAGGCATTTCCGTATCGATTGTCGGCGCGCTCTTGGCCGCCTCGACGGGGATTGTCGGGGCGACCGTCGTCACCATGGGATTGCTATCGCTGCCGACCATGCTGAAACGCGGCTACGACCCTGCACTCGCGACCGGCTCGATTGCCGCAGCAGGCACATTAGGCCAAATCATCCCGCCCTCTATCGTACTCGTGCTGCTCGGCGATGTCATCGCCAACGCCTATCAAAAAGCACAATTAGAGCAAGGTATTTTCTCGCCCGAAACAGTCTCGGTCGGTGAGCTGTTCGCTGGCTCACTCATCCCCGGACTGGTGCTCGTCGGATTATATATCTGCTATCAGCTTTTCGTCGCCTACACGCAACCCCACAAAGCTCCCCGCTCAGAAGCAAGCGAGGCGGTTGCGCTAGGTGCCTTGCTGCGCGCTTTGCTGCCGCCGATTTTTCTGATTATCGCCGTATTAGGATCTATTCTGGGCGGCATTGCCACACCAACCGAAGCCGCATCCGTCGGGGCGATTGGCACGGTGCTGCTCGCAGGTGACCGCCTGATGGGTGCCAGTCGACTTGTCCGCATGGGCGCGCTGGCGCTCATCGCTCTGGTCGTACAAACCAGCCTCATGGACTTGCGCCTCGCACGCGACACTATTTCACTGAGCGACACCATCGCCATCGCTATTGCCATAGGCTTGTGCGCCATCATCGCCAGTGCGGTTTTTGTCAGCCTATATAAAGCGTGGCACAGCGACGTACTCGGCCGCGTGGTGCGCGCCACCACCCACACGACATCGATGGTGTTTGTCATTCTCATCGGCGCGGCTTTATTCTCGCTAGTGTTTCGCGGGCTTGGCGGCGATGAAACCATCCAAACCCTGCTCGAAGGCCTGCCGGGCGGCAAATGGACAGCCGTCGCACTGGTCATGCTGATTATGTTCATCCTCGGATTCTTTCTCGATTTCATCGAGATTATCTTTGTTGTCGTGCCGATTGTCGGCCCCATTCTGCTCGCGATGGGTGTTGACCCCGTTTGGCTCGGCGTGATGATGGCCATCAATCTGCAAACCAGTTTTCTAACGCCGCCATTTGGCTTTGCGCTGTTTTATTTGCGCGGCGTTGCGCCGGCCAGCATCCGCACGGCGCAAATCTACAAAGGCGCGATTCCGTTTGTGCTTATTCAACTGGCCATGTTAGCCCTATTGGCGATATTCCCGCAGTTGGCAACATGGCTGCCCGAAATCGTGTTCGGAGGATAGCGCCATGAGAATGCCCAATATGATGGTCACTACATTTGGCCTTATTCTGGTGATTGGCATTGTCGGTTTTTATATGCGCGACCAACAAGGCGGCATTGGGCGTGACGAAATTGGCCTCGAAGTCGGCGCACCATTGCAGCATCAATTACAACACGGCCATAAAATCACGCCTCTGCCGATTATTTTGCGGCTGATTAACAATACTGACGCGGTGGTGACGCTCACCGCCGATAGCCCCTGCAAGATATTCCGCTATGTGGTGACCACCCCCGATGGCAATTTTATTCAAGCCGTCCGCACACCAGAAATCTGCACGGAGACGATGCGCCAAAGCGCGATTAACGGGCAAGATGTTATCGAAGAAATCCGCCAAGTGCCGCTCGATACGACGCGCTACCAAGCCGGCGACTATAGCGTGCGGGTGAAGTTTTGGAACTATCAAGGCCAAGCCAGTTTTACCCTCATTGAGTAATTGGCTAGAGACGATTAGAGAAAGCCTGTCCCATCAAGCCATCGACAGGAAAGCCCTTCGGGCGCACCCGCCCCGCTTGTGCGCGCATGCCCATCCAGTCGCTCAAATCGTCGAACACGCGTTCGCGCCCCGATTTATCAGATATTTTTAGCCCTTCAGCTTCGCTATAGCAGCGCGCATCGGCCAATTGCCCATCGCCGTGGCGTTGCAAACGAACACCTTTGCCGCGCGGCATTTCTGGCACATCATCAAGCGCGAAGCACAATAATTTGCGATTTTCTCCCAATACCGCGATGTGGTCGCCTATCGCTGGCACGCAAATGGCGGCTTCATCGGGCGCTTTGACATTCAATATCTGTTTGCCAGCTTTGCGGGTCGATACTAATTCGGTTTCCGCGACCACAAACCCATTGCCGACACGCGACGCGACCAGCAATTTGCGCATCGGGTCGTGAGGGAATATCTCGATAATATCTTCGGTCGGCTCGATATCCAGCATCAGTCGAACGGGATCTCCGTGGCCACGCCCACCCGGCAGTTTCGCCACATCAAGCGTATAAGCCCGCCCGTTTGAGACAAATAAAATAATCTTATCCGTGGTCATCGCGTGCAGCACAAAATGCGCCTCATCGCCATCCTTATAGGTCAATTTCTTGCCGTCTTCGATATGGCCTTTCAGCGTGCGAATCCATCCCTTTTTCGAGCAAACAACCGTCACGGGTTCTTTTTCGACAAAACTATCAAGCGCGCCCTCCTCGCTTTCAGAAACTTGCGCAAACACCGTGCGGCGTTTGCCAAGCTCCGTCTTTGGGCCAAACTGCTTGCGAAGCGCCTTCACCTCGCCAGCGACAATAGCTTGCTGCTGCTTTTCCGACCCGAGCAAGGCTTCCAGCTCTGCCATCTCGGCGGTCAGCTCGGCGTGTTCTGTGCGGATGGTTTGCTCTTCTAATTTGCGCAACGCCCGCAAGCGCATATTCAAAACCGCATCGGCCTGCACCTGACTCAGCTTGAACGCCTTCATCAACTCGTCGCGCGGATGGTCTTCCTCGCGGATGATGCGGATGACCTCGTCAAGATTAAGATACGCCACCAGATAGCCATCTAAAACTTCCAGTCGCGCCAAGATTTTCTCAAGCCGATGCTTTGATTTACGCACCAGCACCTCATTGCGATGCTGTAGCCATTGCAGCAGCACCTCACGTAGCCCCATAACACGCGGCACACCTGCATTGTCGATAACATTCATATTGAGCGAGAACCGACTTTCCAAATCGGTTTGGCGATACAGCACGGCCATCACCTGCGCGGGGTCAAGATTTTTGCTTTTCGGCTCGATGACAACGCGAATATCTTCCGCGCTCTCATCGCGAATATCATCCAGCACGGGCAATTGTTTCGCGTTCATCAGCTCGGCGATTTTTTCGATGAGGCGTGATTTCTGAATTTGATACGGAATCTCGGTAATGACGATTTGCCATGTCCCGCGCCCTTTATCTTCGACCTCATATTTTGCCCGCACCCGCATCGACCCGCGCCCCGTCGCATAGGCTTCGCGCAACGCCTCGGGGCTTTCAACGCAAATGCCCCCCGTTGGAAAGTCTGGCCCTTTCACATATTCCATCAGCGTATCGATGCGCGCATTGGGCGCTTTCAATAAATGCAACGCGGCTGCGCATAGCTCATCGACATTATGCGACGGAATACTCGTCGCCATGCCCACCGCAATGCCCGACGCGCCATTCGCCAGTAAATTCGGAAACGCCGCCGGCAACACAATCGGCTCCTCGTCTTCGCCATCATAAGTCGCGCGAAAATCAACCGTATCGCTATCAATATCCTGCAGCAAAAGACCCGATATCTCGGTCATCCGCGCTTCCGTATAGCGCATCGCCGCCGCGTTATCGCCATCGATATTGCCGAAATTACCCTGCCCATCAACCAATGGATAGCGCACCGCAAAATCTTGCGCCAACCGCACCAGTGCATCATACACGGCTTGGTCGCCATGCGGATGATACCGACCAATCACATCGCCCACCACGCGGGCTGACTTTTTAAAGCCATTTTCAGGGTCAAGCCGCAACTGGCGCATCGCATAAAGCAACCGCCGATGCACCGGCTTCAGGCCATCGCGCACATCGGGCAAAGCCCGATTGGTGATGGTCGATAGCGCATAGGCCAAATAGCGAGTCTCTAAGGCTTGCTTTAGGCTGACGCTTTCTTCGCGCGGGCGTTCGTCAATTTCGCTCATGCAGGATATATAGCTAGATTCGCCCCAAGAGCCAGAATCTGCGCTTACGCACCTCGCTTCACAATATTGAGCAAGCGTTGGCGGGCGGGCGGCATTTTCATATCATTGGGCGAATACACCCGCCGCTCCAAAAAATGACCTAATAAATCAAGCGCATGCACAACATCGGAGGGCGTAGCACTTGCCGCAGAATCGAGCAGAAACGCTGGCAGCACAAACATTTTATCTTTATAGGGCTGTGCTGCTTGCGAACTCACCGCACGCCCCGAACGCGGCGAAACATAGGCTAAGTCATCCACCACACCGGTCGCCGCGCAGCACGATAAATCCAAGCCAAAGCCGATTTCTTCCAATAAGGCCATTTCAAAACGCGCGAGCAAAGGCAGCCACACATCCGATTCAATCAATTCACGCAACACCACCATCACCGTATCATAAAGGCGCGGATAGGCCTGCCGTTCGGCGGTGATTTGCAACAGCGCACACAGCGACGACAACCCAGCCAGCCGTGTCGCATCGGCCATGGCCTCGGCGGCATAAGCGCGGCTCGCATCTACGGTCATCGTGCCTAAATGCTCAGACAGACGCGCGCGCCACGTCGCGGTCACCATGTTTCCCGGTTGCAAAACAGGGCGATGACGGCGGCTATTGCCGCCGCGCACCAATCCGCCAAAGCGGCCATGCTCACGCGAAAACACATCGACAATCGCGCTGCTTTCACCGTGCGGACGCATCGCCAATATCAGCGCTTCGGCTTCCCACTGCATCTTTAAGCCTTATAGTCCAGACCCAGCACACGATAGCGTTCTGGGTCTTCTTGCCAATTTTTGCGCACCTTAACGAAAACAAACAAATGTACACGCCGCGCAAACATCTCTTCCAGTTCAAGGCGTGCCTCAGCGCCGATTTCTTTGATGGTCTGCCCGCCTTTGCCCAACACAATCGCCTTTTGGCTATCGCGGCGGACAAATACCGTCTGCTCGATACGCACCGAGCCATCCTTCTTATTTTCCCACTTCTCCGTCTCGACCGTCAGCGCATAGGGCAATTCTTGATGCAAACGCAAAAACAACTTCTCGCGCATGACTTCAGACGCCAACAGCAATGACGGAATATCCGCCGCTTGGTCTTCAGGATACAACCAAGGCCCTTCTGGCATATTGGCGGCCAACATATCGCGCAGCTGCTCAAGGCCATCGCCCTTGAGCGCCGAGATAAGAAACGTATCAGCAAACGCAACGCGTTCATTCAGGCTTTGCACCACCTCCAACAGACTATCGCGCGGCACCGTATCGATTTTATTGACAATCAGCGATGCCCGCTTTTTGCTTTTCGCCAAACCGTCAAGCATCAGCTCAACTTCGCGCGTATCTGCACGCGCCGCATCCAACACCACCAGCACTTCATCCGCATCATTCACGCCGAGCCATGCCTCATTCACCATGGCGCGGTCAAAGCGTTGCTTCGGGGCAAAAATACCCGGCGTGTCGACCAAAATAATCTGCGCATCCGCATGCATCACAACCGCCC
Organism: Parvibaculaceae bacterium; assembly: GCA_965221415.1. GTDB lineage: Bacteria > Pseudomonadota > Alphaproteobacteria > RS24 > RS24 > UBA8337. The sequence continues at coordinate 685,466 of OZ244887.1, read as the reverse complement.
GCAACCGCATGCGCGTGGTTTGCGCCTTTTGCGTGACAATCGCCACTTTCTGACCAACCAACGCATTGGCCAAAGTAGATTTACCCGCATTTGGCGGCCCAATAACCGCAACAAAGCCACATTTCTGGGTCATGCGCCCTCGTCACCTTGTAAAACGCTGAGCAATGCGGAAGCCGCCTTTTGCTCGGCCAGCTTGCGCGATGAACCCGACCCTTGCGCCACATTATCCGCAGCACGCGCCTCAACCGTAAAATGCGGCGCATGGGCAGGGCCAGTGCGGTCGATAATCTCATAAACGGGGATATCTTGCCCCCGCTGCATCAACCATTCCTGCAGTGCCGTTTTATCATGAACGGGCGCATCGGTTTGTGCCACAAAATAGCTCTGCCAATGCGCCTCGATAACGGCGCGCGCCGCCTCAAGGCCTGCATCAAGATAAACCGCCGCTAAAACGGCTTCGCACGAATCGGCCAGCACATTAAGCGTTACAGTCGCCTTCTTTTGACTGCCTTTATGCATGCGCAGAACATCAGCAAGGCGCCAATTCGCGCTAATTTGTGCGCATGTGTCACGGCTCACAAGCTGATTAAAGCGGCGTGCCATCTCACCTTCGCTCTCTTCGCTATAGCGCGCCAGTAAATGCTCGGCAATCACCAGACCAAGCACGCGGTCACCCAAAAACTCGAGCCGTTCATTGTCGTCTTTGATATCGAGGCTCGCATGGCTCAAAGCGCGTTCAAGCAATTCGCTATTGGTGAAAACATGCCCTAACCGCTTCTCGAACGCCGCAAGATTCGCCATCAGCGCACCAAATTGAACAGACGCGTGACGCGCACCGAAATCGGCCAGCGCCAAATCTCATACCACCGCGTACGGTCATCAAAAGAGAAAAACAAAACCTGCGCCCGCCCCACCAGATTTTCATGCGGCACATAACCGACATAGCGTCCAAAGCGACTATCCGTCGAATTATCGCGATTATCCCCCATCATAAAATAATGCCCTGCTGGTACTTCATAAATCGGTGTGTTATCGACCGGCCCATCGTCAATTTGGTCGAGCGTGTCATAAGACCGCCCATTCGGCAGCGTCTCGCGAAAACGACGAATCCGAACATCTGCGCCCGTGCGGCGCAAATCGACAAAATCCGCGATGCGCTCGCGCGGCACAGCCTTGCCGTTCAGATGAAGCTGCCCATTGACCATTTGGATGGTATCGCCCGGCAATCCAATCACCCGCTTGATAAAATCAGTGCGATTATCGGCAGGCAATTTGAAAACAACGACATCGCCCCGCATCGGTGCTGTATCGGAGCTACGCCCCGCAATCGGCGGCAAGCTAAACGGAAAACTATGGCGCGAATACCCATAGCTAAACTTTGACACAAACAGAAAATCACCAATCAGCAAAGTCGGCTTCATCGAACTGGACGGAATGTTGAACGGCTGAAAAAGTAACGAGCGAATTATCAGCGCAATCACCATCGCCCAGATAAAAATGCGAATATTCTCGCCCCATCCACTATGTGCTTTGGTTTGGCTTGTCGTGTTCTGTGGCATCAATGAGTCCTTATTTTGCTACGGCTGAGATTATCACAAACGCTTGCGCGAGGGGGAAATCATCGGTGATGGTTAAATCAATTTGCGCGGTCATGCCATCGGGCGTGATTTTTTCAAGCTGCGCCAATGCGCCATTTGTCAGCGCGAGGGTCGGCTTGCCAGAACGCATATTCGTCACCCCCATATCGCGCCAGTAAACGCCCTGCCGCAACCCAGTGCCGAGCGCTTTTGAGCAAGCCTCCTTGGCCGCAAACCGCTTCGCATAAGAGGCCGCCCGCTGCAAGCGATGCTCGGAGCGCCGCTGCTCTGTCTCGGTAAAAAGCCGCTGAATAAAGCGGTCGCCATACCGCGCAAGCGTTTTTTCAATACGCCGAATATCGATAAGGTCGCTGCCAATACCTAAAATCATCGGCCCAAACGTCCTCGGTGAAGTCCTGCTTGGCGGCGGGCATCGAGCATCAAGCGGCGCATCTCGTCAATCGCACCACCCAGCCCCACAAAAATAGCCTCGCCGATTAAAAAATGCCCAATGTTCAGCTCCACCACTTGCGTGATCTCTGCAATCGGCGCGACCGTCTCGAAACACAGACCATGCCCCGCATGAACTTCCAGCCCGAATGTTTCGGCCAATGCCGCCGCCTCTTTGAGCCGCGCAAGTTCTGCCTTAAAACCAGCCGTATCGCCATTATGATGCGCATGGCAATATGTCCCCGTATGCAACTCGACAATATCAGCCGCCAACGCCGCCGCCGCTTCGATTTGCGCCGTATCTGGGTCGATAAACAACGATATGCGAATACCCGCCTCTTTAAGCGGTGCGATAATCGCCTGCAGAGCGTCTTGGCTGCCAGTCACATCTAAGCCGCCTTCGGTTGTGACTTCCTGACGCTTTTCTGGCACCAAACAACAGGCATTCGGCTTATGGCGCAGCGCGATGTCACGCATTTCAGCGGTCGCGGCCATTTCTAGATTAAGCGGCAGGCCAATTTCTGCCACGAGGCGGGCGATATCGTCGTCGCCAATATGGCGGCGGTCTTCGCGTAAATGCGCCGTAATGCCATCTGCCCCCGCCCGAGCGGCTGCTTCCGCCGCCCGCACGGGGTCGGGCAAGCCGCCGCCGCGTGCGTTTCGGATGGTCGCAACATGGTCAATATTGACCCCAAGGCGTAGTTTTTCAGGTCCTGACATGGCTCACCTTTTCTTGCGTGCTGCGGCGCGTTTGCGCTTTAGTCGCTCACGACGCTGTTTTTGATACGCCTCAATGCGCCAATAACTTGGATAATAAACCAAAATCCCCAGCACGAAACCAACGGGAATCCAGCCCACAAACATCGGCCCGATAATCGGCACCAAAGAGTCAAGCGGCGCATTAACAAGCAAGCTAAAACTCAAACCTTCCACCACAGCACTATCGCCGTAAGACCCCAATATCCAATTGCCTAAATTAAACACTGTCGGCCAAATCAGCGGAAAGGTTAGCGGGTTGCCTACCCATGTGCCAAGCATCGCGGCGATGAAATTGCCCCCGATGAAATAAACAATCGCCGCCGCCCACAAAATATGCGTGCCGATAATCGGATTGGCCGACACAAACGCCCCAATCGCCAGTCCTAAAGCAATATCATGCGGCGACCCGCTGAGCCTTATCGTGCGCTGCCATAAATATCGCCCCGCCCGCAGCCATCCCTCGCGCGGCCAGAGAAGCTGCCGCAGCTGCTGAAAAAATGTACGCGGGGTTCGGCGTTTAAACATGCGACACCCCTATTTAAGGCTGCGGCTACCGGGCTTGATAGCCGGCACGCCTTTAAGGTCGTTGGGAATGTGCTTTGAGTCAAATGTTTCGACTTGCAGTCTTGCGAGCACCGATAAGGTCACGCCGATTTTAGCTTTACCATTCGAACGGTCGATAAGACACCCCGCCCCGACCACGCGACCACCCTGCGCACGAATAGCGGCAATCGCCTCGCGCGACGACAGACCCGTTGTCACAATATCCTCAATCATCACAATGCGCGGCTTACCCGTCAACCCAAAGCCACGCCGCAACGCGAACTTACCTTCGACACGCTCCAGAAACATCGAGTCAACATTGAGCGCACGCGCCACCTCATGGCCGATAATCAGCCCGCCCATAGCGGGTGCGACCACAGCATCTATCTCGCCTTTAACATTTTTGCGCATTTGAGCCGCCAGTGCCTTGGCCAAACGCGCCGCGCGCTTCGGGTTCATAAGCACGCGCGCGCATTGCAAATAAGTGCGGCTATGCAAACCAGACGACAACTTAAAATGCCCCTCCAACAGAGCCTCCGCGTCACGAAATTCTTTTAAAACTCTATCAGGGGTCACGATGTATCCTTGTCCGTTTCAGTGAAAATGACTCGATTCGCTTCGCTCACCACACGACTTCCCCGCATGGCGGCAATCATATTCTCCATATGCGCCACATCGCGCACCTCGACATCTATCAGCAAATCGCAGAAATCATTATTGCGCTGCGTCAGATTAAGATTGGTTATGTTCGCGTCGAAATCGGCAATCGTTTGCGTAATAATCGACAGCGAGCCCGTGCGATTAACCGCCGTCAACTGCAAGCGACTGGCAAACAGGAGCGCGTCATCTTGCTCCCATTTCATCGCCACCATGCGCTCAGGTGTCGCCTCAAACGCCAAGGCTTGCGGGGCTTGCGCAGGATAAACCACCACGCCTTCGCCCGTTGTCACAACGCCGATAATCTCGTCACCGGGGAGCGGAAAGCAGCCTTCCGCAATGTTCACCACCGTACCATAGAGCGCGCCATTCATCGGCAAAATAGCCGATTTGACTTGTTCATCTTGCGCCTTGCGTCGCATCAACCCACGCATCGCCCCAACAAAAGCACTGCGCTTGCCACGCGCCTTTTTCGGCATGACAGCCAGTAGCACATCGGCCGCAGAAATATCGCCGCGCCCGACATCAAGGCGCAACAAATTGAGATTTTCATAATTCATCACCCCAAGCGCACGTTCAAGCAATGAGCCTTTCGCTTCTAATCCTTCCGCCGCAAACAGGTTTTCAATCATCTGCGTGCCAAGTTTGACGAAGTCAGCCTCTTCACGCTCGCGCAACGCATAGCGAATAGCCGCGCGCGCCTTGCCCGTGCGCACATGATTGACCCAATTCTCAGAGGGCAATTGATTTTCGCCGCGCACCACCTCGATTTCATCGCCATTTTTCAACAGCGTCCGAAACGGTAATTTCAAGCCATTAATCCGAACACCGACACAGCTATTGCCAATTTCAGTATGCACCGCATAGGCAAAATCAAGTGCTGTCGCCCCGCGTGGCAAAGCGATAAGCCGTCCCTTCGGCGTGAAACAAAAGACTTGGTCGGTAAACAATTCGAGCTTTGTGTTTTCCAAAAACTCCTCTGCCGTTTCCCCCGTCTTGAGCTGCGCTACCATATCTTGCAGCCAGTTAAACGGTTCGATTTTGTCGATATCGGGATGCGTCTCGTTGCTTTCCTTATACGTCCAATGCGCCGCGATGCCTTTCTCGGCAATATCGTGCATATGACGGGTACGAATCTGCAATTCCACGCGCTGATTATTCGGCCCCGCGACCGTCGTGTGCAGCGAGCGATAGCCGTTCAGCTTCGGTGTCGAGATATAATCCTTATACCGCCCCGGCACATGGCGATAGGTACGGTGCAAAACACCCAAAGCGCGATAGCACTCATCTTCCGTATCGACAATCACGCGATACGCAAAAATATCCGATAATTGCTCCAGCGAAATCGACTTATTCTGCATTTTCCGCCAAATCGAAAAGGGACGCTTCTGCCGCCCATACACCTCTGCCGTCAAGCCGACTTCGGCAAGCTGGGTCGAAAACGAATAGGCAATCTCTTCGAGCATATCGCTGCTCTGGTCGCTCAATTCTTGCAGCCGTTCGACAACCAGTTCACGCGCGCTCATATTGATTTCAGCGAAAGCTAAATCCTCTAATTCCTCGCGGAAATTCTGCATCCCGATACGCCCCGCAAGCGGTGCATAAATATCCATCGTCTCTTGCGCAATGCGCAGACGCTTATCTTCTGAATCAATAAAATGCAACGTCCGCATATTGTGTAAGCGGTCGGCCAGCTTGACCAATAAAATACGAATATCACTCGCGGTCGCAACCAGCAGCTTACGAAAGTTCTCAGCCTGCGCCACATCCTCAGATGACAATTCAAGCAACGACATTTTCGTCACGCCATTCACCATATCAGCGATTTCGCGCCCGAACAGATTATCAATATCGTTAAACGTCGTGTCGGTATCTTCAATCGTATCGTGCAACAGCGCCGTGGCAATGCTCGCCGTATCAAGATGCAAGTCCGTCAGAATACCAGCGACTTCTACAGGATGCGAAAAATACGGGTCACCCGAAGCGCGCTTTTGGTCACCATGCTTTTGCGTCGCAAAAACATAGGCACGGTTCAGAAGGTCTTCATTGGCCAGTTTGTCGTAACTGGCAACACGGTCAACAAGCTCATATTGGCGCATCATGAGAGGAAAACTCCCAAAGTCAGGGCGTTATTCTCCGCGACCATCACCTTTATCTTTCGGGCCAGCCGCTTCGAGCGATTGCAAGGCAGCCAAAATATCGTCTTCGCTCATCTCGACCATTTCTTCGCGCGGCGCTTCATCGGCATCCGCATTCGACGTCAGCATCGGCGCAGAGATAATTTCTTCATCCGGCTCGTCGACATCCACCTGCTTCTGCAATGAGGAAATTAAATCCTCACGAATATGCGCAGGGGCAAGCTTTTCTTCAGCGATTTCGCGCAACGAAACGACGGTATTTTTATCATTATCGCGCTCGACCAATAATTCCGCGCCCGCCGACATGCCGCGCGCCCGATGCGAGGCGAACAGAACGAGTTCAAAACGGTTTGTTACTTTGTCGACGCAGTCTTCTACGGTTACACGAGCCATCCGATATCCAATCTTGGTTAATTCACCTTTATTTATGCTTGTTAAGGCTTTATCGCAAGGAAAATATGAGACTTAGAGCTTTTTTAGGTCTTTTCGTGACGCACTCGGCAAAGCCGCAAGCAGTTCGGCAATCGGTGTGCCGTCTATCGGGTGACGCCAGTCTGGGGCAATATCGGCCAGTGGACGCAGCACAAACGCGCGGCTCGCAAGGCGCGGATGCGGAATATGCGCGCCAAACCGATGGCATTGATTATGGTAGCTGAGTATATCAATATCGAGCGTGCGCGCGCCCCACTGAACGCGCCTTTCGCGCCCGAAAGCGGCCTCTAGTGCGTGTAGCCGACCCAGCAAGGCGTGTGCCGAAACAACACTGCGCACCGACACCACCGTATTGATATAATCATTCTGCCCTGCGGGCCCGATTGGCGCAGAGATATAAAGCGGCGCACGCTTAACGACATGCGCGCCCGTCAGCGGCAAATGGTCAATCGCGGTGCGCACCAATTCCGCAGAACTGGCAAAACGACCAGAAAGATTACTACCGAGTGCAAGATAAATCATGCTGAGGGCTTACGCCAACTGCCGCTTGTCGACAAGAGGAAAACTTGTAATATGCCCGCATGACAACAAACCCGACCGCCGATTGCCAACTTTGCCCGCGCCTTCAGACCTATCGCGACGACACACGCGCCGCGCATCCAGATTGGTTCAACGCCCCCGTGCCGTGCTTTGGCGATGAAAACGCCGAGCTGCTGATTGTCGGTCTTGCGCCCGGCCTTAAAGGGGCTAATCGAACGGGGCGACCTTTCACGGGCGATGCGGCGGGTGATTTGCTTTACAAGACGCTCGCTAAATTTGGCTTTTCCAACGGCGCGTATGCGCATCACATAAATGACGGCGTGACGCTGACCAATTGCATGATTACCAATGCCGTGCGCTGTGTGCCGCCGCAAAACAAACCGACAGCGGACGAAATCAACACGTGCCGCGATTATCTGACAGCGCGCATGGCAGCACTGCCAAATCTCAAAGTCGTTTTGTCGCTCGGTAAAATCTCGCATGACAGCGTCGTGCGTAGCTGTGGCGGCAAGCTGAAAGATATGCCATTTGCGCATGCCGCGTGCCATGTCATGCCTGATTTTCTGTTGGTCGATAGCTATCATTGCTCGCGCTACAACACCAATACAGGGCGGCTGACGACAAAAATGTTCGACGATGTCTTCGCGCTTATCAAGGCGAAACTAGCCTAAACCTCTATTTCATGAGGCGGGCTTTCTGGCGTTGCCAGTCGCGCTTTTTCTCGACTTCGCGCTTATCGGCTTTTTTGCGGCCCCGCGCTAATCCAATCAGCAATTTGACGCGCCCTTGCGCGTTAAAATAGAGTTTTAGCGCCACGAGCGTCATGCCATCGCGCTGCACCGCCGCCATCATTTTGTTAATCTCGCGGCGATGCAGCAGCAATTTACGCATCCGCGTCGCCTTGTGATTATGCCGATTGCCGCCGCTATATTCAGGAATATCGGCATTGATGAGAAACGCCTCGCCATCGCGTATCGTCGCAAAGGCATGCGCCAAATTAGCCTTGCCGAGGCGCAATGATTTGACCTCCGTGCCTTGCAAGACAAGCCCCGCCTCGAGCGTGTCGGTAATCTCGAAATCGCGCCGCGCCCGACGGTTTTCCGCAATCGTGCCGTCGCCCGCACTGTTTTTCTTCCGACCGCCGCTTTTTGAAGACATAACGCTAAATCAGGCCTAGCCCGCGCAACGCCGCATCGACCTGCGCACGCGCATCCGCCGAAGCCGGCAGCAAGGGCAACCGAATCTCCTCATCACAAAACCCCAGACGCATCATCGCATATTTCACCGGCGATGGGCTGGTCTCACAAAACAACGCCTCTATCAGAGGCATCAAGCGGCTTAAAATATCCTCGGCCGCGTCAAAGTCTCCCCGTAGCGCGGCCTCTTGCATCTCTGCGCAAAGCTTCGGCGTGACATTCGAGACAACCGAAATACAACCCTGCCCGCCACAACGAATATACTCAACCGCCGTCGCGTCCTCGCCAGAAATCTGGATGAAATCCTCGCCGCACGCCGCCCTTTGCTGCGCCACACGGTCAAGCATAGCGGTCGCATCCTTCACGCCCGCAATTTGGCTCAATTTGGCAAGCCGCCCCATCGTCTCAGGCATCATATCCACAACCGAACGCCCCGGAATATTGTAAATAAATATCGGCAAAGAGGTCGCGTTATTGAGCGTCTCAAAATGCGCGAATAATCCATCCTGCGTCGGCTTATTATAATACGGCGTAACATGCAGCACCGCACTCGCACCCGCTTTTTCCGCATGCTGCGTAAAGGCAACCGCCTCTGCCGTCGCGTTAGACCCCGCGCCCGCAATTATCGGCACACGCCCAGCCGCCGCATCGATAACAATCTCTACGACAGACCCATGCTCAGCATGGCTCAGCGTCGGCGACTCACCCGTCGTGCCAACAGGCACCAACGCATGCGTCCCTTCGTTTATTTGCCAATCAACCAACTTGCGTAAAGCAGGCTCGTCAACGCCCCCATCCTTAAACGGGGTGATTAGCGCGGTCATTGATCCACGAAACATGGTCGGCTCCGATACTATGCGGGCAATTAAAATGCGCCGCTTTGGCCGCAACATAGCACAAGATTTGGACGCAGCAAGCATTCGCCACACAGTCGTCTTTTGCAGCGTGTGGCATGAATTCCGCTTGAAAAGCCGCGCCGCCTTGTTTATCAACGGCGGTGGAGAGGTGGCCGAGTGGTTGAAGGCGCTCCCCTGCTAAGGGAGTATGCGGTAATCCCGTATCGAGGGTTCGAATCCCTTCCTCTCCGCCACGCTAAAAGCACTTATCGAGCGAAGCGAGATTTAGTGCGCCTTGCGCCAGCGCAGCGTCGCGGTAAGACGCGAAGTCGGCGCTAAAAGCACCCGCTTGCTGAAAGCAAGCACGGTGCGCCTTGTGCCAGCGCAGCGTCGCAGTGCGACGCGAAGTCGGCTGTTCAATAAGCACGCCTTTTTAGCGCGAAGTCGGCCAGTATAAGAAGTCGGCGCTAAAAGCACTTATCGAGCAAAGCGGGATTGAGTGATACATTAGTGTAAAGCGAACTTTACACTAATGTATTTGTGTAAAGTTAAATCGTTTTTACTTTACACAAAATAGAAACAAAATCAGAACATGCAATTAAAAGAGCTAGTACGAACGCATTAGTGTACGGTCTGGTAGCAGCTAGCTTCTTTGTGTACGAAAAAAGTGTTTTTATCGTACACAAACACATTAGTGTAACCTGAAATCCATTTTGGGTTACACTAATGTATTAGTGGCTATTAGACGTTACACTAATTCAACCAGAACAAGAAAGAGGTCAAAATGGAACTCATCTATATTGCTGTAAGCCCTGCTTTCCCTTCGATGGCAAAAATTGGACGCACTGACAGAGCTGCCGATGTGCGGATGAGCGAACTCTCAAGAGAGAATTATGGCACGTCAGATTTCGAAGGCGAGAGCGACTGGCAAGCTGTTAAAGTATTCGAGGTAGACAACAATGACGCGGCTGAGGGGTTTCTCCATGACCATTTTGCCGATTTGCGCGTTGAGGAGGGTCGTGAGCTATTTTATGTCGAAGATATTGATGCCCTCTCTCAAGAAGCACTTGAGCTAGTTGACGGGGTTGATATTCTTGAAACAGCCGCCGCAGCAATTGCGCTTGATTTAGACTTTCTTGATGTCGCCGTGCCTTTATTGGCGGGTGTTGTTGGTGTCGCAATAATTATTAGTGCTGTAGCGCCAGATTCATATTTATCTAAAAAAGGTGAAGATTATCTAGCTTCATGGTTTGAGAGCTTTATTAATAATTGGGGCGCGGCTTTTGATGAAGAAAAATCCCACCGCGACCGCGCCATAGGTGGTGGCAAAGCATTATTAAAATCGTCAACCATCGTGCGCTCTTTGCCGACACTTGCCCTTGCTGTACTTATCGGCCAACTCGGCAAAGGTGGAATAGCCGCAGGCAATCACCTGACAAATAGTCTAGCCGAAAGCGAATATCTTAAAGAAGGAATAGCCGCAGGGCGGCGTCTCAAAGAAAGCGTGGCCGAAAACGAATATGTTAAAGAGGGGTTGGCCGCAGGGACACGCCTCAAAGAAAGCGTAGCCGAAAACGAGCATCTTAAAGAGGGGGTGGCCGCAGGAGCGCGGCTCAAAGACGACATCGCCGAAAACGAATATGTTAAAAGCGCAACTGCCGCAGGAACACGTCTCAAAGAAGGTATAACCGAAGGCGATTATCTTAAAGAAGCAGCTGCCGCAGGGACACGCCTCAAAGAAGGCATAGCCAAAAACGAGTATCTTAAAAGAGCAACCGCCGCGGGAATGCGCCTAAAAGAAGGTGTAACCGAAAGCGAATATCTTAAAGCAGCGACAGCCGCAGGGGCACAGCTCAAAGAAGATATAGCCGAAAGTGAATATCTTAAAGAGGGGATGGCCGCAGGGGCGAGGCTCAAAGAAGGTATAACCGAAGGTGACTATCTTAAAGGCGCAGCCGCCGCAGGGACGCGCCTCAAAGAAGGTGTAGCCGAAAGCGAATACCTTAAAGAGAGTTTGGCCATAGCCCAGCGCCTTAAAGCTGATATCTTAAAGAAAGCATGATTATCTTCCAAACACGGCACGACTATCATAAGTAAAAGTTTCATCTTGATAAATAGATTGATAGTCAATCCGCACGTAAAACTCGTCCAACGGGGGTACACTTGGGCTATAATGAACATCATATTCAACCGATAGTAAGGTGATGCTTTCACCAGAAGGAATCACTACATTTGGTAGACAAGGCTCGTGTGTCACATTCTTGTATTGTTGAAATTTTTCCTTAAGAAACTCAGTATAAGCTTCGTCATCGTGGCACAAAACTTCTTCACCATCCCACAACGGTACAAAGTTTTTTATAATTGCAGGGCCAATACCATGGTTTGTAAGTTTAATTTCTACTTTCGCGCGATAAGTACTTACTTTACGCCCAGATAATTTTGTTTCTAACCATGGGCGCACAGATAGTTTATTGTGCTTTCGTGTCGTATAGACTTGCCAAATGGTGGCACCTAAAGCGCAAAAAGCAATCACAGGAACAACGCCGTCGACGATTGTATCCATGCTAAACATCACCCCTCCAGTGGCACTTAAAGCGCAAAGGGCAATCACAACCATAGCAACGTCGACGATTGTATCCATACCAAACCACTCCTCTCGCTTTTATTCTTTTATGTCAGGTGAATATCTGATGGGGTTTGCCGCACCCTGTTTGCGCATATCCTCAGGAAGTCTGGTTCCCCGATAAAGTTTTCTGATATTCTCAGCAGCAGGTTCTCCGATAAAGCCCCATCGTCCGGGAGCATCGTCTCTATTGGGGAAATTGGCCTTGGTAGCGTCGAGCCATTCGGTCGGGACAAAAACATCGACAACAATCCCGCGTCGCATGGCCAACACTAAATCAGCTTGCCGAGCGCGATTGACATCTAGTTTCCATGCGTGTTGTGCCGCCTCGTATACACTGTCTCTGTCGACCGCCGAATGGTTAACGGTAATCATGATCACTTTATGCTGAAAATCTATTTCTTTAGCCTCATATTGTTCAATCACTTGGTTCACATGCATAATGCCATGCTCGCCAGAATGATGACCCGCAACCTTATTCGCAGCTTCAGGATACGCGTCTATGAGCGCGGCTTCCACTTCGAGCGCGGTTTCCTCATCAAGGCCATGCCGATGGATAACGTGCGTGACATCAAAGCTGTCATTGTGAATTTCTCGTATACGCCTTAGCTTGTCGCTCACGTCATCAGAATCGTCGCTAGCCTCGCCTCTCTCGCCTTTGGCATGTGCAAAGACGCGGTTGCCTTTGCCCTTGCCGACGTAGAAAGTCTGGCCGTTTCTTGGGTCTATCAGCCTGTAGACGTAATATTTCAAGTGCTTGGTTACTTCGGCAGAAAACATATCATCACCTTTATTCTTTATCTATGATGAGGTCGCCCTCATCGGTAATCGTGCAGTAGGGGTTATAGGCGACTTCCCAGATAAATCCGTCTGGGTCTTGGAAGCAGCCAGAATAGCCTCCCCAGAAAGCCTTTTGCGCGGGCTTCGTTATGGTCGCGCCTGCCTTTTCGGCAAACGCTAATTGCGCGTCGACATCGGCCTCGGAGCGCGTGTTATAGGCCAGCGCGAAGCCTCGGAACGATGAGCGATTGGCCTCCACGCAGGCATCCTCGGCGAGCGCCTCGTGCTGATAAAGCGACAGCGCGATGCCGTTCAGCTGAAGAAATATGATGCTGTCATTGCTGGCCTTGGCTTGCTTCCAGCCGAGGCCATCGACGTAAAACGCCCTCGACTTCGCCACATCCGAAACCCCAAGCGTGATAATGCTCAAGCGCTGTTCCATGATAACCCCCTAAAAGCGGTTGGCTTCCCAATCGAGCAGCTCGCGCTTTGTTTCGAGCCCCCAGTAATATCCGCCCATGCCGCCATCGCTCGCGAGAATACGGTGACACGGCACGATAAACGCAACCGGATTGCGACCCACCGCCGTGCCGACCGCGCGATACGCTTTGGCGCGACCAAGCTGCTCGGCCAGCGCCTTATAAGTCGACCGCTGACCCGCCGCGACCCCCAACAAAGCCTTCCAAACCTGCATCTGAAACGGCGTGCCCTTAAGCGCAAGGCGCAAAGGCTGCGGGGGGTTCGGAATATCAAAATACGACATCGCCGCACGCTGATGCGCATCCTGTTGACGCGCAATTCTGGCGTTCGGATAATCCTTCCGAATGCGCGATATGGCAATCTCCTCATCATCGAAAAATAAATGCGTCAAGCCATCCGCCATCGACGACAAAAACATCCGCCCAAACGGGCCGCTATAATCGTGCAAATTGATAGTCGGCGCGCTCGCCTGCGTAGAAGCAACAAGGGTAACATAAGAATCGTGCAGCATCGCCTGCTCCTTTTTCGCCAATTTCGTCAAGTCTAACGGATACACAAACCGCAAACGAGTCCCTTGCCTTGATTATCCACGCCCTTTATGAAAGAAAACAAGATGACACAAAACGATAAAACCAAATGGCGACACCTCACCCTGATTGCGCTCGCGTTGGCGACGCTAGCGCTGACCATCGGCGCAACGATGCAGACTCCGTTTTATCAAAAACTGGAACAACTCAACCCCGCTAATCATCGGCACTAGGGGTTTGGCATCAAAGCGAGCAGGACAAAATACGCGTATTTCACGACCTCACGATTTACGCCTTCTGGTTCAAACCGCCCATGAAAAAATTGACACCTTGTTTGATAAATAATCTCGAGTAGCCCCGCCGCCACAATATCCGTCTCATTGGTTATTTGAATAGACCCAAGCTGAATGGCTTGTGCATCGTCTCTTTCTGCAATCAGGTTTTGATACGCGGGGCGCTTATTTCTGCTTTTGTATTTAATGAGCGCATTGGTGAGGCTCATCTTTTCTGTCGTTTCGACCTTGTCATAATTTAGCTCAGAGGCCTCTAAAGCGTAATGTAATTGCTCAAGATTTGACCTAAATTCAACGCTTTCTCTATCAACGCCAGTAAGTTTTGCGTCAGCATTTTTTAAGAAGATGTTATGTTTTATGCCCTCCCTTTTAATTCTATTTATCGTGCCTCTGTCCCCTGTAGAACTGGGATAATGCTCTTGATACCAAGCGTTAAACGACGCCCAAAGACTCATAAACGGCGAAAAATAATCAATCTCCGCTCTTTGTAACCATTTTTTCTGAGTGTCAGGCATGTCAAATCCTCCCCAATGCTCGACGCAGCACGGCGGAGTGCCGGGCTGTGTCAAATCCAACTCTGAGAGGTGAATCCCACCTGTTCCCGCAAGCGGTTTTATATTCGGCGAGCAGCCCGACATGGACTGTTCAAAGTTAGATTTGACAGAGAAAAACTAAGCGAAGCCACACCCCTTTGCAAGGGGGGATGGAAAGGATTGCGGTTTTATCTTCTTCCAGCCGCCTACGCAGGGGGCGAAGCCCCCAAGTCGGCATGGCCATTATCCTTAAATCGAAATTCATCTCCATTTTGTAAAACGCAATGGAACAAATTTAGATGTGTTACCTGCTTTTTAACGTAGCCTTTTTCTCAAGTTGAAGCGCCAATAACCGCCATTCAGGTACGTTAGCAGGTACGTTGACAGGTACGTTGACAGGAAATCCAGATATCAAGGCATGGTACTTCGGTTTATCATCTCTAAGCACCACCAATGGTTTTATAGCTTGGACATCAGCAGCTATTAACTCACCGTAACCAAGCGCATTTCTTTCACCCCTAGGTTTGGCCAAACCCCATATAGTTGGCTCAGTCAATCCTGTCACAACAAATACAGAAATGTCTGTCTCCAAATTTTTAGGCTTGAAGTTAGTGAATTTTACTCGACCATTGCTCATATCACGTTTGCTATAAATGAAACGAGCAATCAAATCAGAAGGCTCTACACTTGAACTCTTCCGCAAATCAAATAGTGAAATCAAGCAGTCCCATGACCATGCGAGGAATTTTTTTATTCTCATTATATTCTGCATCTCCAAATGACCTAACATCTGGCCCTAGGAAAGCCCATTCAATTCGTTTCTCTGGATTGATGCTTAATGCAAGGTGAAAATCATCCCTTATCCATTCCATGACTAGATATCCTGTAGGCTCAGGTGTTAATTCTACAGGTAAGGTACAATTCTCAGCATGAAGGCGATGCAAAAAATGCTCCGCATATTCTAGCGACAACGGGTGAATAGGGAGAGCCCCTTCTCCATTCCAATCGGGAACACAAAACTCATGCTGTATCGCCTGCAAACTTTCAAGCAAACAATTAAGCTGTTTATTAAATGAAAAAGTGATTGCTGACGTTTCTTTTGCTTCTACGGCAGTCAATAACTCTACAATTTCATCTCCGACCACACTATTGTGCAAAATCCGTTTCCTAGGAAAACCCCAAATCAGCTCAGTGGGTGAAAAGGCAGAGCGCAGGTGGTCTCCTTGAGGTAGAAAGATGTCAGGCGATAAAGCAACCGAACTCATGAAAAAATCTCCTTCGCTCTAGGCACATTCGAGAAAAATATTTCATTCTTAAATTCCCGAAGCCTTTCAAGAATGCTTCTAAGATTCGTAGTATCAGCGTATTCGACAAGATCCGCAAGCTGAGTTTGAATATCGAAAATGACAATTACCTCATCTTGTTTTCTAGAACTCACTTGGAATATGACCTCGCCTAATAAATTGTCTTTAGCTAAATCGAACTGAGAAAACACCCTTTGAACCGAAATATCATTCTCGCTATCAGTAACATCAATATTACCACCGATTCGAAGCTCTTTGTTCAGACTGGCACTTGGTAGATCAAACTCGTTGATAAATCTGAGGGTGGGACCTACTTTCTCTATACTATAATCTTGCACAAATCTTTCCCACAGTTCCATATATTCATCAACGAAATCATTCCAACACTGGTAAGGAGCAAGATGGCTTAAACACAAAAAATTATGCGAAAATTGAACAGCTTTAGTTTTATTGTCTGATAGAAATCTATCTTGGAATCGCTGTCGCTGATGAGTCCCAAAACCATCTGGGCCAGCTGATACCCCAAATTCTATACCCTCTACTCGGTCGAGATGTGGAAATTGTGGGTTAATAAAGTCTGCAAAACCTTCAGAGTTAATTTCATTTCTGTCAGGAACGACAACTTGAATAATTGCCTCTTTGATAGGCGCATTTGGTAGCGTGGCATATTCCTTCTTCATCATCTTCCCCAAGAATATCATAAATCAACGCATTATAGAACCCGCAATGCAGCTACCGAGTCTTCATTC
Source organism: Parvibaculaceae bacterium (assembly GCA_965221415.1). Lineage (GTDB taxonomy): Bacteria > Pseudomonadota > Alphaproteobacteria > RS24 > RS24 > UBA8337. The sequence continues at coordinate 669,049 of OZ244887.1, read as the reverse complement.
TAAAATATCTCAGAGCAAACAACATCATCTAATAGAGAGAGTGTCAATATTACTCCGCAAAAATAGACTATTGTTGATAGTATCTAAACCTAAACTTAGTATTACTGTCTCGATTGTACAACTCAACCACTCGCCCGTCTTTTACGAGAGCATAGTATTTTTTAAATCCAACATATCCACCATAGCTATTTTTGCCGTTCACTTCTCCTTGATACACATAGCCATAAATGGGCTTCGGCTGAGAATACCCTGTAAACTTATAAAAATAACCGCGCTTACAGGATGCATGGTTGAACCTAGTAGACACTGGGTCTTTCATCCTCGACCTAATGCCTCTTTCAACAATTGTGAAACACCTTGATGTCGAAATCTCCGCCCCGAAAGATTGCTCGTTCATATCGGATATATTTGGGTTATAGATACGGCTGTTGGAGGAACAGGCAGATATTGCTAAGCCGAGAGCGACTACGGCAAAAGCTTTAAATTTCATTGGAATATCTCCTCTAATTAGACTAGCGACTGTTTGCAGTGTTGAAAATATGCACCAAAACTATTCAAGTTTCAACTTGCACAAAGCGCACTAAAGCTCACTGCGTTCACTAAGTGCTTATAGCGTATCCCACGCGCGGATAGTGCACCATCACCGAGCCGACCGCATCGTCCGTGCGCTTCACCGCGATTTCATCCGCCGTGACCCAGACAATCTCGCCCGCCGTCACTTCTTGTCCGTAATCATCGGGCTTGATGCTGACCGTGCCGCCAACGGGCAGCGTCGCGTCGTCGATGGCGTTTGCGGGAGGCGTCTCGTCTGGTTGAGCATCGCGCGCGATGGCCAACGCATCGGCGGCACTCATATTGCTGCGCACGCCCTCGCCCATCGCGATGATGCGCTGTCGCCAATCTTCCAGTTTCGCGTGCTGCTTAATCATCGCGCCCAATTTCGGCGCATTGCAGGCAAAGTTCAGCACATGAAACGCCGCCGCATCCGCCAGAGTAAACGCATCACCGAGCAGAAAAGGAGTCGCCCCAAGCTGACGCTCGATAAACAAACAGTCTTGCACCAACTGCCCCGCATTATGCTCGGGCGATAACCCTGCGCCCAAGCCGCTCGGCTGCATCGCGGCGCGGTCGGTTAGAAACTCTGGCGGCAGGCTGTCCATCATCTCAAACACGGTCGGCATCGCCGCATGCGAAAACATCCGATGGTCAGCCCAGTCGGCAATCATATCCGCCACGCCCTGCAAAGGCGCAGGCGTAAGCGGCGTGTCCGTATGCGTCCGCTCAATCTGGCTGATAATCAACTTCGTGTCGCAATAAATATGCGCGCCCATCTGCAATACAGGAATACGTCGATAGCCGCCCGTCAGCGGCGTTAAATCTGGCTTCGGCGCAATCATCGGCTGGTCAACCGCCGCCCACGCGACCCCCTTATGCGCCAGCACCTTGATGACCTTCATCGAAAATGGCGACATCGCATATTGATGTAGGATTAAGTTAGACATGCAGACTTCGTTCAAAATAGGGCTTGTCGCCAGCAATCGTCACGCGCTCCATCACCCGCACATCGGGGAAATAATCCGACGCGGCAAAGTGCTGACACGAACGATTGTCCCAAAAAGCTATCGAGCCTTCCGCCCACCGAAAACGACATTGAACCTCTGGATTCCACGCCATCTTATATAAATCATCAAGCAGAACGCTGCTCTCGTGCGCGTCCATATCGACAATATGACTCGTGAAAGCGCCATTGACATAAATCAGTCGCTCCTTGGTCTCAGGATGCGTGCGCACCACTGAATGAACCATCGGCGGATATTTATCGTGCAACTCCTCCGCCTTCTTGCCCAGTCGCTTGGCAAAAACGCGCGCGATATCATGCACCGCAGAGAGCGGTTCGATTTTCGCCTTCATCTCATCAGACAAACGCTCATACGCCAGCACCATATTCGCGAACAACGTATCACCCCCAACTTGCGGCAATTCGATAGCGCGCAAAATCGACCCAAGCGACGGACATTCGCGCCACGTCACATCCGAGTGCCACGCATTCTCCGAACCACGCGACTCCGGCCCATGAGCAATCCGCAACACTTCCGGATTGGGCTGGCCTTTCGGCGTCGCAGGATGCACCTCCAACGCACCAAAACTGTTCGCAAACGCAATATGCTCCTCTTGCGAAATGTTCTGGTCGCGGAAAAATACAACCCGATATTTCAACAAAGCCGCACGCACCTCCTCGATGAGCGTGTCATCGATTTTCGCAAGGTCGCAATCCAGTAACTCCGCACCGATGGCCGGCGTTATCGGATGTACCCGAAATTTTGAAAACGCATCCATGAAAACCTCCCTTAATCCGCTGAGTGTGCGACCAAATAGCACGGCGGTCAATCCCCAGAGGCGAAGCCTTGAAGTCGGCAACGTTTTAGGTGGTTAGCTCACCCTTTAAACTTAGCGAAAATATTCTCTCGATGGTATGTGATGTAGGTTTGATAGGGGCTGAACATTTCAAATTTACTGAGTGGCTTTATTATGAGGCCATTGAACCGCCGCACTTCACTGCTTTCAGAGATTTTGTCATTGACTTCAATTTTACCATCTAAAGTAAGTGTAATGCCCCCAGCTTCAAAGACCCTATGCAGGTCAGCGGAAAGCAAAATCCCGTTTGTTGGTAGCAGTGGCCCCTCATTCTGATGTGGTTGGATATGTGCTGCTTCTAGACCAATAGCTGAAGTACCTTCAATTAATGATATCCCTCTCAGTGCGCATTTAAAACCATACATCTCTCTCAGAAAATTTTTAAACTGGTCTTGAGATTTTATGAGTATGCTAATTATCGAACTTGGGTCGTCTTCTGCCGCAGGCTGTTGTTGTCGGGTATTTGTTGTATATTCGGCTCTCTCTTGATTTATTCTCATAATGCCATCAACAACATCGCTAAGATTTGAAATTGATTTATCTTTCTCGCGGTCGCTTGCCAAACTTAAAAATTCTTGAGCGCGTGGGAATTCTTCAATTTGAGAAATAGGGAAATTCGAGCCATCTAAAGCCGCCCATTCTTCAAAGCCTTGCTCTCCCTTTTTGATGGAAAAGACTAAAAATGACCCAAGAGGCTCATCTTCCAAGGGAAGAAACACAACAAGCACGCCCCTATCAAGATCCAAAGCCTTGTCAAAATCTTTGTTTCTATAAATTCTGTGTTCGTTATGGTCACGTTCATGTGATGGGAAGAATTTAGCATTATGATAAACAATATTTAACCCAATCAAAGACCCATTAGGCACTAAACATTCTATCGTCGATTGGTCGTTTAGGGTATTCTCACTTAGGTTAGGAAAAGCTTTTAAACAACTTTTTGGAACAAGGATAAATTCACCTCTTTGCTTAGGCCTGTCACCTGAATAACCAGATTCATTCTTACGCAAAATCTTTGCAAAACCAAATTTCATGATTTGAATTCCCCCAAACACCGAATATGTTACCACATCAAAAGGGGAAAAACAGTGCAAACCATCAGCAATAAAAATCTGAGAGAAACTTATGGCGTGCAAAAGCCAAATGGTTTCACAGTTATAGATTTGTTTTGTGGGTGCGGCGGTTTATCTTTGGGTTTCAAAAGACAAGGATTTGAAATTTTAGGAGGAGTAGACTTTGATGAGCCTTCTATCAATACATTCAATAGAAATTTTGGGACAGGATTCCAACTTGATTTATCAGATGATAATTGGGTTCAGAACTTGCAAGATAAAACAAATGTCACCAAGGTTGACGTTCTCATTGGCGGACCGCCATGCCAAGGGTTCTCTTTAACTGGCACCCGCAATTTTGATGATGACAGAAATAAACTTTACAATTCTATTTTTGTTGGAGCAAAGGCATTTAATCCCAAAATCATACTCATTGAGAACGTCAGAGGTATGTCGTCACTTTATGGAGGGAAAGCCAAAGAGGAGGTAATGCGACTGTTCAAAAAGTTAGGATACAATGTAGAAAACCGAATATTTGATTCGGCAAATTATTTTGTCCCCCAACATCGGCAAAGACTGTTTTTCATTGCCACTAAGCCAGACATTAATTTTTGCTGGCCAGAAGAATCCCATTACAAAGAAAATTATATAACTTGTGAGGATGCAATCGGGGACCTACCATCTATGCTTAACAATTTTGAAGAAGATGAAGCAGACTACCTTCACGCGCCTCAGTCGTTATTTCAAAAGCTCATGCGCAAAAATTCTAAAAAAGCGACTAACCACCAACCCACAAGACATAAAGATTTTGTAATTGAAACTATCAAACTTGTTCCTGAGGGTGGTAATTACAAAGACTTACCAGCAGGTGTTGGTGAGTCTAGAAAATTTAATGAGGCATGGACACGGTATCACAGCAAAAAACCATCACGGACAATTGACACGGGGCATCGCAATCATTTTCACTACAAATACGACAGAGTGCCAACAGTAAGAGAAAATGCAAGGTTACAGAGTTTTCCTGATGATTTTATTTTTGTAGGCAATAAAACCCAACAAAACAAACAAGTAGGTAATGCTGTTCCTGTATTTTTGGCACAAAGGCTAGCATCAGAAATCAACAAGGCTCTAAATAATGAAAGTGATTGATTTATTTGCTGGCTGCGGCGGATTAACTTTGGGCTTCAAAACTAAAGGGTTCCAAACTGTCGCTTTTCTGGAGTGGGAAAAATCTTGCATCGAAACACTTAAGCGCAACTTTGCGGAAGACCACACACAAGATTGTTTTATTCATTCGGATATTCGCGAGTTTAACGACTATCTCGATGGCTCAGAATATAGCTTGCGGAAAATTATCAGAAATACTGGTAAAATTGACGGTGTGATTGGGGGGCCGCCATGTCAGGCATACTCTATTGCTGGAAGAATTAGAGATCCAAATGGCATGAAAGATGACTATAGGAATTACCTTTTCGAAGCATATTGTGAAATTCTAGCATTTTCTAAGCCAAAATTTTTTGTGTTCGAAAATGTAATGGGACTATTAAGCGCAAAACCAGATGGGATAGGAATAGCAGAAGAAATTTCAGCTACCTTCGAGAAATTTGGATATTATTGCGGCGAAATAAGTAACAGTAATGTTTACAATTTTTCTGATTTTGGCGGTGCTCAACATAGAAAAAGAGTGATAATTTTTGGTGTGAGAAAAGGTCTTAAAAAGGCGGCACATATGGTGGAAGAATTCCATCAATTTATGGCTTCAATGAAACGTGAACCAAGTACCGTCAATCAAGCTATTGGTGACCTTGCCCCTATTTATCCTTTGAGAAAAAAAGATAAACAAGCAAAAACATCTCACGAAAACACGAGTAATGATTGGATGCACCATTCAAGGTTTCATAATGACAGAGATATGGGTATTTTTAAGCTCTTGGCTAATGACGTGAAATCAAAGAACCCAAAATATACGGGCGTAGAGGAAATAAAAAAGCTATACAAAGAAAAGGTTGGAAAAAACGCTGCAGTCCATAAATATTATGTACTCAGAGAGAACGAGCCGAGTAATCTTATTCCTGCTCATCTATACAAAGATGGCTTGAGACACATCCATCCAGACCCTAAACAAGCCCGCTCAATAACAGCCAGAGAGGCTGCTCGACTGCAATCATTTCCTGATGAGTTTGTATTTGACGGCTCAAGGGGTGATGTATTCAAGATGATTGGAAATGCTGTCCCACCGAAATTCGCTGAAGTTATAGCGGCAGCAGTCTCTCACGCACTCGCTTAGCAGCCGCCCTTCGGGCGGTCGCTGCCAAATGGCACGGCGGTCAATCCTATTTACCCCCCTTCAAATCATCCGCTAGAATGTGTAAGATAATCTTCATTTCTTTTGGTGGATTACATGCACGTTATCATTATCGGCGGCGGACAGGCTGGCCTGCAAACCATTATAAGTCTTCGCCAAACGGGCTATGAGGGCGACATCACCATGATTGGCGATGAACCATATCTGCCCTATCAACGCCCGCCTTTGTCGAAAGCTTATCTGTCTGGAAAGATGGAACGCGACAGGCTGTTTTTAAAACCAGACGCTTTTTTCACCGACAATAACGTCACGCTGATGCTCGACACAAAGGCGCGCGCCATCGACCCGCCGACAAAAACGGTGACGCTCGAGAATGGCGATAGTCTGACTTACGACGATTTGGTTATCGCCACGGGCAGCCGTCCGCGTCTGCTTGACCTGCCCAACCGTGCGCTTGGGTCAATTTTTGATTTGCGCGGCATGGCCGATATTGATGCGATGCAACCGCATTTCATCGCGGGTAAAAAGCTCGTGGTGATTGGCGGCGGCTATATCGGCCTAGAGGCCGCCGCGGTCGCCGCTGAGATGGGGCTGAACGTCCATGTTTTAGAAGCCGCGCCCCGCCTACTCGCCCGCGTCGCAGAGCCAGAAATATCAGCCTTCTACAACCGCATCCATACCGAACACAACGTCACCATCACCACTGAAAGCCAAATCGAAGGCTTTGCTGGCGACGGGACGGTCAGCGGCGTGATGCTCGCCGATGGTGGCCAAATCGACGCCGATATTGTCATCACGGGCATCGGTATTTTGCCAAACATAGAAATCGCCGAAGCCGCAGGACTCGCCATCGACAACGGCATTGTCGTCGACGATGTCGGGCAGACCTCCGCGCCGCATATCTTTGCCGCAGGCGATTGCACCCTGCACCCAAATAATATCTTGGGACGCACCGTGCGATTAGAAAGCGTGCCAAACGCCATTGAACAAGGCAAAGCCGTCGCCTCGGCCATTTGCGGTGCGCCCAAAGCGTATCATCAAGTGCCGTGGTTCTGGTCGGATCAATATGACATAAAACTACAAATCGCTGGGCTGCCAACGAAAATCGACAGCAAAATCCTGCGCGGCGACGATAGCTCGAACAGCTTTGCGTGGTTCTATTTCACCGACGACAAACTCACCGGCGTCACGGCCATCAACCGCCCCGCCGAGTTCATGGCAGGGCGTATATTGATTGACAAAGCCGCTAAAGGCGAAACGCTCGACCCGACCACACTCGCTGACGAAAGCACCAAACCAAAAGAGTGGCTGCAATAGGCTTTAAGCAATTTGCTTCAAAATATTTTGCGGCGCGCTTTCACCATACGGGTCGGCGGGGCAATTATCTTCCATGCCCGGCTCTTCGAACCACGCCTCTATCACCCCATCATCGATGACCGCCGCATAACGCCAGCTTCGCGCCCCAAAAGATAAATTATCCTTATCAACCAACATCCCCATGCGCCGCGTAAACTTGCCCGACCCATCCGGAATAAGGCCGATATTCCGCAAACCCTGCGACTTACCCCACGCGTTCATCACAAACGCATCATTCACCGAAATACAGTAAATCGCATCAATCCCCGCCGCCTGAAAATCAGGAAAAAGCTTCTCGAAATCAGGCAGCTGAAACGTCGAACACGTCGGCGTAAACGCCCCCGGCAACGAAAACAATACAACCCGCTTGCCCCTAAAATAATCATCGCTGCTCATCTCTTGCCAACGAAACGGGTTGTCGCCACCCACCGATTCATCACGCACACGTGTTTGAAAAACCGTGTCTGGAACTCTTTTACCAATCATTGTAATCTCCTTTTTTAAAATCATTCTAATTTATAGATAGGTCGCGCATCCCTGTCAACACTTTTTAGAATTATTCTAATAAATAAATATACCGCCCGCGCCCATATGCGATAGGCTCGGCACATGCTTATCGAACAATCACTGCAGCAATATGCCGACCGCCATGGCGACCCCTACGCGGCGGCCTATCAAAAACTATACGCAGCCAATACCGAATACGAAGGCCTGTTTATCCTCGATACAGACGAAGGCCTACGGCGCAATATGATGCGCACAACGCTCGAGATTATCGCGCTATATATTGACGACCAACGCGCCGCCGCCAATCGCATCATCGGCGCACGCGTCAACCATATCCCCTACGGCATCGAGGAAGACTTCGATTTGTTCTTCGAGATTGTCCGCGACGTTATCGCCGAGGCACTGGCCGACAGCTTCACCCCCGACCACGCCGCCGCGTGGGACATCATGCTCAGCGATTTTAAAAAAGCGCAGCTTTAAGGCGCTTTAGTCGCTCTTCCAAAATTCGTTCCAATTTTCTGTGAAACCATCTCCAAATTTTTCCAAATAACTCGTTTTATCTTCTCCGCCAAATATCTTTCGAAATTCGTCCCAATTTATTTCAAATTTCTTTAGAAATTCGCTCCAATCTATTTCGAAGCCCGTTCCACCTTCGCCCCGAAACTGTTCAAATTTCTTTCGAATTTCTTCGGCTATCTTTCCGCCTTGCTCTTGGAATGGAATTTTTATACCGCAAATTTCTTTGTCTACACCAGAAGATGTGTCCACCTCCAACTCTCTAGCCATCTCGGCCAAATCCTGCGCCAGATAGCAACTTTCCGCCACCTCGTATGCCGTTGCTACGGGAGCCACGTAGGAACCGAAAAAAGGAATTATTTCTCCGCTGAGCGCGGCAACATTACTCACCGTCATTCTAACCAATCGCCCGTTCACTTTTTTGTGTAGCTTCTTAAAATCAGCCTTTTGCTTTGTGATTTTTGCCGCGGCCACGGCTGCCGCCTCGATTAATTTCGTGTTCCGCTGTTCTAACGCGCCGTTCTTCTGTGTTAGCACGCCATTCTGCCCTATCAGCTCACCGTTCTGGCCTATTAACGCACCATTTTGCTGAGTTAACTCGCGCTTCTCATCGGTTAATTTCGCGTTCTGCCCTTTTAACTTGCCGTTCTGCCACTTTAGCTTGAGTATAGTATTAGCTGACGTAGTGCTAACAGTGCCTGAGAGTAGCAGCCCTGCATTTAGAAAAAGTGATGCCGCCAGAAAAACAGCAATAATAGAATTTCGTGTAAAGTTCATAATAGCCTCCATAAGTTTGAGAAAAACGCAAACAAATGGCGACTATCGCCAATTACTCTTAGAACGCCGCAATGCCGGTAATCGCCCGCCCCAGAATAAGCGCGTGCACATCGTGCGCGCCTTCATATGTGTTGACGGTCTCGAGGTTAATCGCGTGGCGCATCACGTGATACTCGCTGGCGATGCCATTGCCGCCGTGCATATCGCGTGCCTGACGGGCGATATCCAAGGCGCGGCCTACATTATTGCGTTTGACAATCGACACCATTTCGGGTGCAAAGCGGCCTTCATCCATCAAGCGCCCGACCCTAAGAGAAGCCTGAAATCCAAGTGCAATCTCGGTTTGCATATCGGCTAATTTCTTTTGATATAATTGATTGGCCGCCAGTGGTTTGTCGAATTGGCGGCGTTCGAGGCCATAATCACGCGCTGCCGCAAAGCAGAACTCGGCTGCGCCCATCGCGCCCCAGCTAATGCCGTAGCGTGCGCGGTTCAGGCATGAAAATGGGCCTTTCAGCCCTTCGACATCGACCAGTAGATTTTCTTCTGGCACAAACACGTCTTCCATCACAATCATGCCCGTGACGGAGGCGCGCAAAGATAATTTGCCTTCAATTTTCGGCGCGGAGAGACCCTTCATGTCTTTTTCAAGCACGAAGCCTTTAATCTTGCCCTCATGTGCTTCTGATTTCGCCCAAATGATAAAAACATCGGCAATCGGTGCGTTGGAAATCCATGTTTTCGAGCCATTCAGCACAAAGCCGCCATCCACAGGCTTCGCATTGGTGCGCATACCCGCTGGGTCTGAGCCTGCGTCTGGCTCGGTCAGCCCGAAGCAGCCAATCCAGTCGCCAGAGGCCAATTTCGGCAGATATTTCTGCTTTTGCGCCTCCGACCCGAATGTATTAATCGGGTGCATCACCAAGGATGATTGCACCGACATCATCGAGCGATAGCCGCTATCGACCGCTTCGACCTCGCGCGATACCAAGCCATACGAAACATACGAAGCCCCCGCCCCGCCATATTCTGGCTTGATGGTGACACCGAGCAATCCTTGCGCCCCCATTTCTGAAAATATCTCGGGCGCGATGGTCTCGTTGAGAAAGGCATCCGTGACACGCGGCAATAGCTTTTCGCGCGCATAAGCCCGCGCACTATCTGCAACCATCCGTTCTTCCTCGGTTAGCTGCTCCGAGAGCAGAAACGGATCTTCTGCATTGAATTTCCCAATTTTTTCCAAGCGGTTTACTTTTTAATCATGCCTGCAATCATTTTGCGGGTTTTTTCGCCATAAGGCGGACGCAACGCGCCTGCGGCAAACTCAAATGGTGACTGACGAAACACGGTTTTGGCATGGCTGAAATTAACAAAGCCTTCCTTGCCGTGATACGCGCCTGTACCAGAAGGCCCAACGCCGCCAAACGGGGCATCATCCTGCATGATATGCGTTATCACATCATTGACTGACACGCCGCCCGATGTCGTCGAGTTGACCACTTGGTCTTCTTCTGTGCGGTCATCGCCGAAATAATACAGCCCCAGTGGACGCTCATGGTCGTTCACATAACCAATCGCATCATCGACATTTTTGTAAGATTTCACGGGCAAAATAGGGCCAAAGATTTCTTCCTGCATCACCTTCATATCTTCCGTCGGCTCGATGACAATCGTTGGCGGCATTTTGAAATGCGGCTGCTGCGAGAAATCTTCGTCGGCTGGATTCAGTTCGACAATCTTCGCGCCCTTCTCCCGCGCATCGTCCAGATAGCTTTGCAAACGGTCATAATGGCGTTGGTTCACAATCGATGTGTAGTCCTTATTCTCTTTCAGCGTTGGGAACATCGCATCAACCGACGAGGTGGCCTCAGAAACAAAATCATCAACCTTGCCTTCTGGCACCATGACATAATCAGGTGCGAGGCAAATCTGACCCGCATTCAAGGTCTTGCCCATCATCACGCGTGCGGCGGTTTTTTTCATATCCGCCGATTGCGATACGATAACCGGCGACTTGCCACCCAACTCAAGCGTCACAGGCACAAGGTTTTCTGCCGCAGCGCGCATCACATGGCTCGCAATGCCCGTCGCACCAGTAAACAATAAATGGTCAAACGGCATGCGCGAAAACGTCGCCCCCGTCTCTGGTCCACCCAGCACAACAGCGACTTCGGTTTCATCGAAATATTTTTCGCAAAGCTCTTTGGTGAGCAGCGCGCAATTAACCGTGTATTCAGACGGCTTGATGATGGTGCGATTGCCCGCCGCAAAAATCGACCCCATCGGCCCGAAGCACAGATTAAACGGGAAATTCCACGGCACAACATTACCGACACAGCCAAGCGCTTGATATTCAACGCGGGTGCGTGCGCCTAAAAGCCCCAACGGAAACATCGAATGACGTTTCGACGCTTTCATCCATTTGCGGAGATTCTTTTTGGCATGTTTCAGCGCACCCAAAGTGCCGCCAACATCCGTCGCCAATGAACCTTCAGGACTACGATTGCCGAAATCAGCCATCAGCGCCGCAACCATGGCATCACCATTTTCGACAAGCAAAGCGATGGTTCGGTCAATCAAATCAATACGGCGTTCAGCCGACATCGGCCCGTCCGCAATATGCGCTTTCTTTTGAAGCTCAACCAGACGACGAATTTCATCCTCTGGCGTTTCTGGTAATTCTGGCATTTGTTCTGCTGCACTCATAACTCTCTCTCCTTAATAGGTTTCACCCGAAAGCTAACCAGATTATCGAGGGCTTGCCAATAGCGTTTTTGTCATTAAAGTTACACATGCAGCTCGCGAAGGAGATAAACACGAATGCAACTTGATTTACTGAAATACGAAGTCGACGGCACGATTGCCACGATTTCCTTTAACGACCCTGATACGCTCAACGCGATGAGCCCACCAATGCTGGCCAGTCTCGACATCGCCTTTGCCGAAGTGGCTAATCCCGCCAATGGGATTCGTTGCCTCATCCTCACAGGCGAAGGTCGCGGTTTTTGCGCAGGCGCAAATGTCGCACGCAATGTCGCAGGGGGTGAAAAATCATCAGACGACAAAAAATCTGGCAGCAACCAATTGCCCGACGCAGGCGCAGGACTAGAACGGGTTTATCATCCCCTGCTGCGTCAGCTGCGCAATCTGCCTTGCCCTATCGTCTCGGCTGTGAATGGCCCTTGCGCTGGCGTTGGCATGAGCTTCGCGCTGATGGGTGACATGGTCGTTGCCAATAAATCGGCTTTCTTCTTGCAAGCCTTCCGCCGTATCGGTCTCGTACCAGATGGCGGGGCGACCTATATTTTGCCGCGCCTTATCGGCATGGCACGCGCAAAAGAATTGGCCATTATGGGCGACCGCCTCCCCGCCGAAAAGGCTTTAGAATGGGGGCTTATCAATCGCGTTGTCGAGGACGATGCGCTGATGAGCGAAGCGCGCGCCTTGGCCGAGGAACTCGCCAAAGGCCCGATGTCGCTCGGGCTTATCCGCAATCTTTTGTGGAGCAGTGTCGATGCAAGCTATGAAGAACAGCTCAATAATGAGCGTTGGGCGCAGCAAACCGCAGGTCGTTCGGCTGATTTCGCTGAAGGCATCAGTGCGTTTAACGAAAAGCGCGATGCGAATTTTAGCGGCACTTAAAGCCCGAGTTTCTCAAGCACCAATTTATTGACCGCTTGCGGATTGGCTTTACCGCCCGTTGCTTGCATCACTTGGCCGACAAACCATCCCGCCATTTTGGGTCGTTCTTTGGCTTGCGCAACTTTATCAGGATTGGCGGCAATCACCTCGTCGACGGCCGCCTCAATCGCGCCCGTATCGGTGACTTGCGTCAGGCCTTTTTCCGTAACAATAATATCGGGGTCTTTGCCTTGGTCTGCCCCTTCCTCGAACATAAGCTCGAACACCTCTTTGGCGATGCGGCTCGAGACCGTATCATCCGACTGCAACCCGACCAATTTACCGACCTGTTGCGCTGTCACGGGGCTATCGCCAATGGCGAGTCCCGCCTTATTCAGCCCCGCAAATACCGACCCGATGACCATATTCGCCACCGCTTTTGCGTCTTGTCCTTTGGCAGCTTCTTCAAAAAACGCGGCGTTTTCGGCTTCCGATACCAACACGCCTGCATCATAAACCGACAAGCCGTAATCACTCACAAAGCGCGCCTTTTTATCGTCGGGTAATTCTGGCAAATCTTTCGCAAGCCCATCGACAAACTCTTGGGTGAACTCAAGCGGCAGCAAATCAGGGTCGGGGAAGTAGCGATAATCATGCGCTTCCTCCTTTGACCGCATCGCGCGTGTCTCGCCATTTTTCGGGTCGAACAAGCGCGTTTGCTGCTCAACCACGCCGCCATCTTCGATAAGGTCGATTTGGCGGCGCGCTTCATAGTCAATCGCCTGCCCGATAAAGCGGATAGAATTAACGTTTTTAATCTCGCACCGCGTGCCGAGTTCATCGCCCGGACGGCGCACAGACACGTTCACATCGGCGCGCAGACTGCCCTGCTCCATATTGCCATCGCATGTGCCGAGATAACGCAAAATCGCCCGCAGCTTTTTAACGTAAGCCTGCGCCTCAGCCGCCGAGCGCATATCGGGATGCGAAACGATTTCCATCAGCGCCACCCCTGAGCGATTCAAATCGACATAGCTCATATTGGGATGCTGGTCGTGCAATGATTTGCCCGCATCTTGCTCAAGATGCAAACGCTCGATGCGCACCGTTTTCACGTCCCCGTCATCAATGTCGATTTCAATCTCGCCTTCGCCTACAATCGGCTGTTGGAATTGCGAAATCTGATAGCCTTGCGGCAAATCTGGATAGAAATAGTTTTTGCGGTCGAACACAGAATACGTATTAATCTGCGCCTTCAGGCCAAGACCTGTGCGCACGGCTTGCTCGACACAAAACGCGTTAATGACGGGCAACATGCCCGGCATCGCCGCATCCACCAGCGACACCTGACTATTTGGCTCTGCGCCAAATTCGGTGGATGCGCCTGAGAATAATTTTGCCTGTGATGCCACTTGCGCGTGGACTTCAAGACCCAACACGATTTCCCAATCGCCCGTTGCGCCCGCAATGAGGTTTGATGTATCCGCCATTATGCGCTCCACCATTCAGTTGGCCGCGCACCAAACGCCGCCGCCTTTTCCAACACATCCGCCACGCGCAGCAATTCTTCTTCGCCAAACGCTTGGCCGATAAGCTGCAATCCCAAAGGCAGCCCGTTCGCATCGACGCTCGCGGGGACGGAAATCCCCGGCAAGCCAGCCAGATTAACCGGCACGGTGAACACATCATTTAAATACATCGCAAGCGGGTCTTCAAAGTTTTTGTCAATCTCGAAAGCCGCCGATGGAGTCGCAGGAGTCAGCAGCACGTCGCATTTTTCGTAAGCCTTCGCAAAGTCATCGGCAATCAGCCGCCGCACTTGCAGAGCCTTCACGTAATACGCATCATAATAGCCCGCCGATAAAGCATAAGTGCCAATCATCACGCGGCGCTTCACCTCATCGCCAAAACCAGCGGCGCGGGTTTGGGCGTACATATCGTCAATATCGACACCGTTTTGACGCGCCCCATAACGCACACCATCATAGCGCGCTAAATTAGACGACGCCTCAGCTGGCGCGATAATATAATAGGCTGGCAGCGCATATTTGGTGTGCGGCAGCGATACATCGACAATCTCAGCACCTGCCGCCTTGAGCCATTCGATGCCTTGCTGCCACAGGGTTTCAATCTCGTCAGGCATATTTTCAACGCGATATTCAGCAGGAATACCAACGCGCAATCCCTTAATATTGCCACTGAGGGCGGCTTCATAATCGGGGACATCGCGCTCAACCGAGGTCGTATCTTTGGCATCAAACGAGGCCATCGCGCGCAGCATAATCGCGCTATCGCGCACGGTTTGCGTTATCGGGCCAGCTTGGTCAAGCGACGAAGCAAAGGCGACAATCCCCCAACGCGAGCAACGCCCATATGTCGGCTTTAGCCCGACCGTGCCAGTAAAAGCTGCGGGTTGGCGGATTGACCCTCCGGTATCAGTCGCGGTTGCTGCGACCCCTAAATGCGCCGCCACCGCCGCCGATGACCCACCCGATGAACCACCCGGCACAAGGCTTTCGCCATCCGCCCCTTGATACGGATTGACCACCGCACCAAAACGCGATGTTTCGTTCGACGAGCCCATCGCAAACTCATCATTATTCAGCTTGCCGAGCATCACCGCCCCATTATCCCATAGGTTTTGCGTGACGGTGCTTTCGTAAGGCGGTACAAAATCGCCCAAAATATCAGAACACGCCGTGGTGCGCACATCTTTGGTGCAGAACAAATCCTTAATCCCCAACGGCATGCCTTCGAGCGGACGCGCCTCGCCCGCCGCGATTTTGGCATCACTCACAGCCGCCATCTCTAACGCCTTTTCAGGTGTCTGCAGCACATAAGCATTGAGCTTATCGGCCGCCTCAACCCGCGCGATATGCGCCTGCGTCAACTCGGTCGCAGAAAACTGCTTCTGCGCCAACCCATCGCGCGCTTCAGCCAAAGTTAAATCCGTCAACTCAGCCATTATTCCACCACTTTCGGCACAGCGAAATACGCATCATCTTTTTCAGGCGCATTGGCCAGCACATCCTGCGCATAGCCGCCATCGGTCACCACATCTTCGCGGCCACGCATCGTGCTATCAACCGCACTGGTTAGGGGCTTCACGCCCGTGGTATCAAGCTCTGAAAGCTGTTCGACAAAACCCAAAATCGCGCTCAGTTCTTTGGCAAGCGACGGCACTTCGTCATCCTTCACCCCGATACGAGCTAGCATCGCTATGCGGCGTACTAAATTTTCATCAACTGACATCTCATTTGTCCCTGTAAAGAATTTTACGGTGAAAGGTGAACGGAAACTAGCAAAGCATAACGCCAACTGCAATATGACTTTGCAGGATTGGCATGCTAAACCATAACTTATGCAAATTGTTGATACCCCCACCGCCCTCATTGAGGCACTGCGCCCCAAACAAAAATTGATGGGGCTGGATCTTGGGTCAAAAACCATCGGGCTTGCGCTCGGCGATACTCAGCACAAAATCGCTACGCCATTCGATACGATACGGCGCAAAAAATTCAGCACCGATGCCGCCGCTCTCGCCACACTCATCGCGGCAGAAAATATCGGCGGGCTGGTCATCGGATTGCCCCTCAATATGGACGGCTCGGCAGGACCCCGCGTGCAAGCCACCCACGCATTCATTCGAAACCTAGAAAACGCCGCCGATTTCCCGCCCCTGCCCGTTCTCATGTGGGATGAACGCTTGTCGACCGCCGCCGTCGAACGCACGCTCATTGAGGCCGATACCAGTCGCGCCAAACGCGCGACCGTCATCGATAAAATGGCCGCCGCCTATATTTTACAAGGCGCTATCGACGCTCATTACGGCGTTTAGCGCAGCTTGACAGTTATAATAAGCCTCCCTTAATCTGGCGCTCATATAGAAAACAACGAGTCCCAATGATGAAGAATGCCATAACGGGGCATACCCCCCAGCCCCCCCGCCTGTTTCTTACCCTTTTGCTTATTTGCACCGTGGCTGCCTGTGGTGGCGGCGGTGGCGGGGGTGGTGAGGAAGAAGATTCAGCATCAGCACAGCCACCACCAACACCGCAGCAACAGCAGCTACCAACAGCACAGCAGCAGCCACCACCGCCGCAACAGCAACCACCGCAGCAGCAGCCACCGACTATGCCTGTTGCACCTGCACCTCAGCCTGTCACTATGCCCGTTGTTGTACCACCTGTTGTTGTGCCACCTGTCACTATGCCCGTCGCGCCTCAGCCGATGCCTATGCCGTCAACCGAAGCTGTGGCTGTCACGCCACCTGCCATGGCATATGCAAACGCCACGGGCGCCTTGCTAAGTTTTTTACAAAATAACGGAGGCCAAGTCCCGCTAACGCAAACACAATACACACTTGCAGCGGGGGGGGGACTGACCGCGCCCACCCCCATCGCTAGCGCAAGCGCCAACACGTATCGCCCCGCCCGAGACACTGGTGCGGAAGCTGCATGGCGAGACGGTTGGACGGGAGCTGGGGTCGGAGTCGCCCACCTCGATGACTTTAACAGAGACACAGTCAGACTATCTGGCGCAACTCCCGTCACGCATGGCGAGGCCACCCGTTTTGTGACATTGCAGATTGCCCCAGAAATTAACCTTCCACCAAATCCGAGCGTGAACAGCCAATTAACTTTCTTCTGCACCGCAAACCAAGAGCTGCAAATCAACACCGCGTTCCGGTATTTCGAGGATAATGACTTCCACATCGTTAATAATTCATGGGGGACAAATCGCTATAGCGGGATGCGTGTTGGCTGTGATGGTTTGGGCGGGGGTCTGGAAGGCGATGACCGATGGAATGGGTTTATCGCTGATGCGCGGGCTGATGCCGCCAACCGCGCTTTGGCTTTGCCAACAAGTACGACGAACGCCGCATATGACGACATGATGCTGTTTATTTTCTCTGCGGGTAATGGCTATGAGAGGTGTAATGGTACAGTGAGCAGTGGCATCGCTGTAGCTTTTACTGGCCTTCTGAGCGAGTGTAATTTATTGGCGGCAACGATTAAATCCTTCCGCGAGACAGACGGTGTGGCCGAAGCGGGCGAACGGGTGCTTTTTGTCGGTGCACTGAGCGACGCCAGTGTTAGTCTCGCGCCCGCGAACAGGGTATTGGCCGACTATTCCCACCCTGCGGGTGCCGACTTCGCGGATGATTATATCGTCGCCCATGACGATATTTATTCTAGCGGTGATGCGGCTGGCACATCCTATTCCGCCCCCCGTGTTGCTGGTGCGGCTGCTTTGGTACGGCAAAAATGGCCGACCCTTGATGGCAGCGGTCTCAAGCAAGTATTGATACAATCGGCCACTGATTTAGGCGCGGCGGGTCCCGACCCTATCTTTGGGGCGGGGCAATTAAATATAAGCGGTGCGCTGTCGCCTATTGGAGGCTTAACGCGATGAGACTGCTTATCCTCTTTTTGATGCTTGCGCCGATGCAGGCTTTGGCGACCCCCATCGTCCACAGTCCGCAGCCCAACAAGATTATGTCGGCGATGCGCCACTACATCGACTATGTGCGCGTTGAGAATAATCACCGCACTTCTTATGTGTGGAATGGTCATTTCGCGGCACTGAATGGCGATATCTATGACATGCGCGATTTCTATCGTTCCAAGCGTCCTGAAATAAATGCGCGCATCGGCGTATTGGCGCATGAAAGCGCCCGTTTGAAAGTGCATCTGCCTATTCATTTCGATAATGGCTACCAAGCCGATTTGTATGAAGCACAGCCTTATCTGGGGCTTGGGGTTATCACGCAATGGGCGGCAACCGATACGCTCGTGCTGGGGTTTCATCTGCACGATGCCTTGCAAATCGGTGGCAAGGTGCGCGAGACACCGTGCCACGACTCGTTCAGGCGTGACTTTCATTGCGGCACTGGCCTGCCATGGACGGATGCCACGCCGTTTTTAAAGCGCCGTAATGTCGCGCATTTCGGACAATTTACGCTGAACTGGCGATTTTAGCTTGCCACAGCTTGGGCTGCGCCGTATATAATCAGATTTTAATGACAGTAAAGCCAAAACAGGGTGCTTTCGCACACCGCAGTCTCCTCGGGATTGAAGGGCTTTCTGTTTCCGAAATTACCCATTTACTCGACCTATCCGAAACCTATGTCGAACAGAACCGTCAGGCCAATAAAAAGACCTCGGTGCTGCAGGGGCGGACGCAAATCAACCTGTTCTTTGAAAGCTCAACCCGCACGCAAAGCTCGTTCGAACTCGCTGGCAAACGGCTCGGCGCAGATGTCATGAATATGGCCATCGCATCGTCGTCGCTCGATAAAGGCGAAACACTGCTCGATACCGCCATGACCCTCAACGCCATGAACCCCGATTTGCTCGTCGTGCGCCATGGCGATAGCGGCGCGGTGGCTCTATTGGCGCAGAAAGTCTCCTGCGCCGTGCTAAACGCCGGCGATGGTGCTCACGAACACCCAACCCAAGCACTCCTCGATGCGCTCACCATCCGTCGTCGCCTCGGCAAGCTGAAAGGCCTGCGCATCGCCATATGCGGCGACATCGCACATTCACGCGTGGCGCGCTCGAACCTGCTGCTGCTCAATATTATGGGCGCACAAGTCCATCTTATCGGCCCGCAAACCATGCTGCCAACCGGCGCAGAACAACTCGGCGCGCGCGTGTTCACCAATATGCAAGAAGGCCTAAAGGGGTGCGACATTGTCATGGCGCTGCGTATTCAAAACGAACGCGCACACAGCGCGCTTATCCCCTCCGTGCGCGAATATTATCATCTATACGGATTAAACCGCGAAAAACTCGCCTACGCAAAACCCGGCGCGCTCGTCATGCATCCGGGCCCGATGAACCGTGGCGTCGAAATCGACAGCGATGTCGCCGATGACCCAGATATCAGCCTCATCCGCGAACAAGTCGAAATGGGTGTCGCCGTCCGTATGGCCGTGCTTGATGCGCTCGCCGCGAACTTACCCAACGATAAGGAGGCAGCGTCATGAACCGCGCCTTCATCAATGCGCATCTGATTGACCCTGCACTTGACTCTGCACGGGCGCTCGACGGTATCGGCACTTTGCTGGTCATCGATGGCACCATCAGCGCGATTGGCACGAATGTCGAACTGCCCGCCGACATACAAACCATCGACTGCACAGGTCTCGCGCTTATTCCCGGCCTCATCGACATGCAAGTGTTTACTGGTGAGCCGGGCGAGGAGCATCGTGAAACTTTGGCGACCGCCTCACACGCAGCCGCCGCAGGGGGCGTGACAAGCATGGTGACCATGCCCAACACCAATCCCGTCATTGACGATGCCGCGTTGGTCAACTTCATCGCAAGGCGCGCGCGCGACACGGCCATTGTGCGCGTTCATCCGATGGCCGCGCTCACGCAAAATTGCGATGGCGAGATTATGACCGAGTTCGGATTGCTCAGCGAGGCTGGCGCTATCGGCTTTACCGATGGTAATCGCGCCGTGATGAATGCGCTCACCATGCGCCGCGCCTTATCTTATGCCGCGACTTTCGATGCGCTGATAATGCAGCATGCCATGGATCAAGATTTGCAAAGCGCAGGCGTGATGCACGAAGGCGAACTCGCAACACGACTTGGCTTGGCGGGCATCCCCATCGCCGCCGAAACAGCGATGATTGACCGCGACCTGCGCTTGGTTGAGCTGACGGGCGGGCGTTATCATATTGCGCAAATCTCTGCGGCAGAAAGCGTCGAGACCATCCGCACCGCCAAGAAAAAAGGCCTCAAAATATCATGCGGCGTATCAGCCGCGCATTTAATGCTCAACCAAAACGATGTCGAAAACTACCGCACCTTCGCTAAATTAAGCCCGCCGCTGCGCTGCGAGGAAGACCGCCTCGCGCTCATCGCAGGTGTCGCCGATGGCACGATTGACGTCGTGGTCTCTGGCCATAACCCGCAAGATGCCGAAGCCAAACGCCAACCCTTCGCCCAAGCCGCCTATGGCACAGTCGGTGTCGAGACATTATTACCAAGCCTGTTAACCCTGCACCATGCCAATGAAATCGACCTCGCCACGCTGCTCACATGCGTGACAGCACAGCCTGCGTCCTTGTTGGGGCTGAATAGCGGCACGCTGAAAGTCGGCGCGGCGGCTGACTTCGCCATCGTTGATGTCGGCGAACCGTGGATTGTTGAAGCCGATGTCTTGCGTTCAAAGTCACAAAATGCTGCTATCGAAGGATGCAAAGTACAAGGCCGCGTGCAAGCAACTTATATTGACGGGGCGGAAATATTCAAACTTAAGGGAGACAACAATGAGTGAACCTATTTTAATGCTACTGGCGGCGGGTATCGGTTATCTCATCGGCTCTGTGCCGTTTGGTTTGATTTTCGCCCGCCTCGGCGGTAAAGGCGATATTCGCGATATTGGCTCGGGCAGCACGGGTGCGACCAATGTATTGCGCTCGGGAAGTAAGTTTCTGGCACTGGCCACTTTGCTTGCCGATATGGCAAAAGGCGGCCTCGCCGTTGGCCTGCTCTGGCGACTGGGTAACGACCACGCCGCTTATCTGGCGGGTGTGGCCGCCCTTGTCGGGCATTTGTTTCCCGTATGGGTTGGCTTTAAAGGCGGAAAAGGCGCAACCGTATTCGCCGGCGCAATGCTGATTATGTCGCCCCTCACGGGGATTTTATTCCCCCTTATCTGGATTTTGCTGGCCGTCATCTTTCGCAAATCATCCGTCGCGACCATCATCAGCCTGCTCGCCTCCTTAGCCATATTGGCTTTCCTCGGCGAGATGGACACAGTGCGCTATGCGACCCTTATGGTGGTGCTGTCTTTGTGGGCGCATCGTGAAAATATTTCGCGCCTGCGCGCCGGAACAGAGCCTAAAATCGGCCAAAGCTAAATGAGCCTGCCGCTGGACAAGCAACTTGCTTATTTGCGCCTTGCGCGCACCAATCATGTTGGGCCTGTTACCTTTCAACGATTGATGGATATTTACGGCAATCCCGAAGCCGCCTTAGCCGCGCTGCCTGAATTATCAGCACGCGGAGGACGCAAAGCGCCGCTGCGGGCTTTTCCGTTAAATAAAGCAAAAGCCGAATTGGCCGCGACCGAAAAGCTCGGCGGACATTATTTGTTTTGGGGCGAGGAAGAATACCCCGCAGCACTTCAAACTTTACCCGATGGCCCACCCGTGCTTGCGGCGCATGGTCATACGCATTTACTGACCCGCCCGATGGTGGCGATTGTCGGCGCACGCAATGCCTCAGCCGCTGCCCGCAAAATCACCCATCAATTAGCCGAGAGCCTCGGCGCACAGAACATTATTATTGTTTCTGGCTTGGCGCGCGGCATCGATAGCGCGGCGCATCACGCCGCCCTCAAAAGCGGCACCATCGCTGTGTTGGGCAATGGCGCGGCACGCAGCTATCCAAGAGATAATGCAGAACTGCAAGCCGATATTATCGAACAAGGTTTGGTGCTGAGTGAAAATCCGCCCGACACAGCCCCGCAAGCCAGTTTATTTCCACGCCGCAATCGTATTATCTCTGGCCTTTCTTTGGGCGTGATTGTGGTGGAAGCCGCCCGAAAATCTGGCTCGCTTATTTCGGCACGTCTGGCTGCTGAACAAGGTCGTGAAGTTATGGCCGTGCCCGGCTCACCGCTTGATGCGCGCTGCCTTGGGTCGAATAATCTCATTCGTGATGGCGCGACTTTGGTTGAAAGCAGCGACGATGTTATGGGTGTCATCCGACCCCTCATCGACCGTCAAGAAATGGAAGCGCCTGCGCCCA
The DNA here is from genome assembly GCA_965221415.1 of Parvibaculaceae bacterium. Taxonomy (GTDB): domain Bacteria; phylum Pseudomonadota; class Alphaproteobacteria; order RS24; family RS24; genus UBA8337. The sequence continues at coordinate 646,733 of OZ244887.1, read as the reverse complement.
AACCACACCGCACAGCCAACGCGCCGCCGAATCTGAGCGACGACGACCGCCGCGCCATTAATGATCTTTTGAGCCCCATACCCATAACCATTGATGAGTTGATTGAACAATCGGGAGCGCCTGTGCGACTTGTCCATTTGGCTTTGCTTGAGCTTGAATTAGCGGGCATCTTAACGCAGGAAGATGGCGGCAAAATAAGTTTGATTTGACCCCCGCCCGAAACTACCGATTTGACAGAACTTGTTATTTTGCCCATATGTTGCCCCCAACATTGCTTTTTGAGGCCTGAAACATGGAAGTTGTTATTGTTGAATCGCCAGCCAAGGCGAAAACCATCAACAAATATCTTGGCAAGGATTATCTCGTCCTCGCCTCGGTCGGACACGTGCGCGACCTGCCAGAGCGAAACGGCTCGGTTGACCCCGATAATGACTTCGCTATGTCGTGGGAAGAACAAGGCGATGCAAAAAAACGTCTTAGCGATATTGCCAAAGCGGTCAAAACTGCCGACAGCCTCGTGCTGGCCACCGACCCCGACCGCGAAGGCGAAGCCATTAGCTGGCATGTCTTAGAAGTCTTACGCAATAAGAAAGTCCTCGGCGATAAGCCCGTCCGCCGCGTCGTGTTTAACGCCATCACCAAAAAATCCGTCCTCGATGCGATGGCCAATCCGCGCCAACTCGACGAAAAACTGGTCAATGCCTATCTGGCACGTCGCGCACTGGATTATCTGGTCGGGTTTAATCTGTCACCTGTTCTTTGGCGCAAACTGCCGGGCGCACGCTCAGCAGGGCGCGTGCAATCAGTCGCCCTGCGCCTCATCTGTCAACGCGAGTTAGAAATCGAAGCGTTCAACCCGCGCGAATATTGGTCGGTCGATACAGATTTCAAAACCGCCAAAGGCGACGCGCTACCCACACGACTGGCTATCCATAAAGGCGAAAAGCTCGACAAGTTTTCATTACACAATGAAGACGCCGCCCACGCCGCACAAGCCGCCATCGAAGCGGCTGAGTTCACCGTTGAGAAAGTCGAAAGCAAGCCCGGCCAAAGAAAACCCGCCGCCCCGTTCACCACATCGACGCTGCAACAAGAAGCCAGCCGTAAGCTTGGGTTTAATGCCAAGCGCACCATGCAAATCGCGCAATTGCTTTACCAAGGCATCAGCATTGATGGCGAAGAAACCGGCCTGATTACCTATATGCGGACGGATGGCACACAAGTCGCGCCCGAAGCCATCGCCGAGACACGCGATATTATTCTGGAAGATTTCGGCGGCGACTATCTGCCCGACAGCCCCCGCATTTACGAAACCAAAGCAGCCAACGCGCAAGAAGCGCACGAAGCTATTCGACCAACAAGTCTGGCGCGTCGCCCTGAACATGTAAGCCGTTCGCTGGATGCCGACCAAGCCAAGCTTTATGCGCTTATCTGGAAGCGCACCATGGCCTCGCAAATGGAAAATGCGCGCGTGCAGCGCACCACCATCACCATTACCAGCACCGATGGCGACACTGGATTACGCGCCACGGGCACAGTGGTTACGTTCGCCAGTTTCTTGAAATTATACGAAGAAGGCAAAGACGACGAAGCCGATGAAAAAGATGACCCCCGCCTGCCGCAGGTCAGCGAAGGCGAGAAGCTCGACGTGACCAAGATTTCTCCCGAACAGCATTTCACCGAACCGCCGCCCCGCTATAGCGAGGCAACTTTGGTCAAACGCATGGAAGAACTGGGCATTGGTCGCCCCTCGACCTATGCCAGTGTGCTGAGCGTGTTGCGCGACCGCGATTATGTGGTGATGGATCGCAATCGCTTCATACCAGAAGATAAAGGGCGACTGGTTATCGCATTTCTCGAAAACTTCTTCGACCGCTATGTCGAATATGATTTCACCGCCAGTCTCGAAGCCGACCTCGATAAAGTATCCGATGGCGCGCTTGGCTATAAAGAAGTGCTGGCGCGGTTCTGGGAAGACTTCCACCGCACCGTCGAAACAACGATGGAAATTCGCAACACGCAAATCCTCGACACAATGAACGAGGTGCTGGGCAAGCATATTTTCAAAGACACGGGCGATGGCGACCCACGCGTTTGCCCGAAATGCGGCGAGGGTCAGCTGAGCCTGAAAACCGGTCGTTATGGCGCATTTGTTGGCTGCACACTTTATCCTGATTGCCGCTTCACGCGCCCGTTTGCGGGCGAACAAGCCGAGCAAGGCGACATTGAGCGTATTCTCGGGCAAGACCCCGAAACAGGCTTAGATGTGCATGTCAAAAATGGACGCTTTGGCCCTTACATTCAATTAGGCGACACGGGCGAAACCGAAGACAAGCCAAAACGGGCGGGTATTCCAAAAGGCAAAACGCCTCAGCAAGTCGAATTAGAATACGCCTTAAAACTGCTATCGCTGCCGCGATTGGTCGGCACGCATCCCGAAACGGGCGATGATATTATGGCCGATATTGGTCGCTATGGGCCATATGTGAAGGCGGGTAAGCAATCGGCCAGTCTTGAGACCCCTGACGAAGTGTTCGAGATTGGTGTCAATCGCGCGGTCACGGTGATTGCCGAGCGCAAAGCCAAAGGCCCTGCCCAACGCACAGGCGGCAGTGTCATTCAAGAATTGGGTGAACACCCTGACGACCAGAAACCCGTGCGCGTGCTTGATGGCCGCTTTGGCCCTTATGTCAAATATGACAAAATCAATGCGACAATTCCTAAAGATGAGAACCCAGAAGATATTACGCTGGAACGTGGGCTTGAACTGATTGCCGCGCGCATCGCCAAAGGCCCCGCCAAACGCACCCGCAAGAAACCTGCCAAGAAGAAAAAGAGTACCTAATGGCCGATATGCCATCGCGCGATGACGTGTTAAAATTCATCGCCGAACAAGACGGCAAAGTCGCCAAGCGCGATATTGCCAAAGCTTTTAACATTAAGGGCGACGACCGCATTCCGCTAAAACGGATGCTGCGCGAAATGAGCGCCGAAGGATTGCTCGACGGCAGCCGCAAGGGGGGCTTGCGCGGTGCGGACGAATTGCCGAGCGTCGGCGTGATACACATTACAGGGCGCACTAAATATGGCTCACTTACGGCACGCGCGCGTCTTAAAGGCACGCTGCTCGACGGCGACGACGACCCGATTATCGAAATCGACGACAACGCGCCACGAAACAGGCGGCATCGCCCCGCCCCGCCCGTATCTATCGGGGACACGGCATTGGCGCGGCTGCGCAAAAAAAGCAAATATAAATATACCGCCCGCATCATCCGAAAGATTGGCGGTGAAACCCGCGAGATAATCGGCGTTGTGCGCGAACGTCCCGACGGGCTTTGGCTCGTCCCCACCGACCGCCGCGAGCGTTATGATTATAAGCTAGAAGACAACACCGAAGCGCAAGACGGCGATGTGCTGGCCTGCACCAAATTATCGTCCCCGCGTATGGGCAAAAAGCGCGCGCGCATGGAGGCGAATATTGGTCACGCCGACGACCCGCACGTGTTTTCGCTTATCGCGATTGCCGAGCAAGGCATCCCCATAGATTTTCCTGCGGAAGTGCTAGACGAAGCCAACGCCGTGAAAGAAGTGTCGCTTAAATCCCGCGACGACTTAACCCATATCGCGTTCATCACCATCGACCCGGCCGACGCACGCGACCATGACGATGCCGTCTATGCCGAACCCGATACCGACCCGCAAAACCCTGACGGGCATATCGTCTGGGTGGCGATTGCCGATGTCGCCGCTTATGTCGCCGCCAATAGCGAAATGGATGTCGAGGCGCGCAAGCGGTGCAACTCGGTCTATATGCCCGACCGCGTCGTGCCGATGCTGCCCGAACGTCTCTCGACCGATTTATGCTCATTGCGTGAAAATGAAACGCGCCCCTGCATCGCCGTGCGCATGACCATCAGCGCCGATGGCAAAAAGCAGTCGCACCAGTTTTATCGCGGGATGATGCGCTCGGTTGCCAAGCTGAGTTATACCCAAGCCCAAGCCGCCTTTGATGGCAAATGCGCGGCGGAATTCACCGCCATTAACGCCTCTGTTTTACAGCCTTTATGGCAAGCCTATCAGGCGATGGCGCAGGCGCGAAATGCCCGTCAGCCTTTGCAAATCAATCGCCCTGAACGGCGCATCGAGATGGACGACAACGGACAGATTAGCCGTATCTATACGCCGCCGACGCTCGAGGCGCACAAATTGATTGAGGAAATGATGGTCAGCGCCAATGTCTGCGCGGCGGAAACTCTAGAAAAACACAAACGCGCCCTGATTTATCGCGTCCACGACACACCGCCCGAGGAACGCGTCAAAGCCCTAGCCGATTTCCTGCGCCCGCTCGGCATTAAGGTCAATTTGGGACAAACATTGCTGCCGCATTTGTTTAACAGTCTGATGGCACAGGCCAGCGATGGCCCACATGCCCCGAGCGTCTCCGAGGCGGTTTTGCGCTCGCAAGCACAGGCCGTTTATGCGACCGATAATCTTGGCCATTTTGGGCTGAATCTGGGGCGTTACGCGCATTTTACCTCGCCCATTCGCCGCTATGCCGATTTAACCATCCACCGCGCCCTCATCGCCGCCCTTGACCTCGGCGACGATGGCCAAACCGAACGCGAAGCCGAACAGCTCGATATCATCGCCGAACGGGTTTCTAAAACCGAACGCAAAGCGGTGATTGCCGAACGCAGCGCCAGCGAACGCTACATGTCAGCCCATATGGCAAAACAAATCGGCGATAGCTTCACGGCGCGCATTTCGGGAGTCTCGCGCGCGGGCTTATTTGTTGCACTCGACGACACTGGCGCAGAAGGTCTGATTCCAATCTCGCGCCTTGGCGATGAGCGATTTTTTACCGATGAAAGCAATATGTATATGACGGGCGGCACAAGCGGCCTTACTTTTCGACTTGGCGAGGCGGTTGAGGTTAAACTGCTCGAAGCCACGCCGATGCAAGGTGGCCTCTTGTTTTCATTGCTTGAGGGTGGCACTTATGATGCAAAAGCAAAACGCACAACACGCACCAATAAGGGAGGTCGCCGCCCTCCCAAACGGAGACGCAGCCGATGAATCAGCCCCGCAGCAAAAGCACCGCCATGTGGCGCGGTATGCGATTTCGATGCCCGTCATGTGGTGAAAAAACGCTGTTCCGCAAATATCTTAAAATAAACGACCATTGCAGCGCTTGCGGTTTGCATCTTGGCGGCCACGAAGCCGACGATGCGCCGCCCTATTTTACGATTCTCATCGTTGGCCATATTATTATACCGATTGCGCTGGTCATTGAGCGTGCTTATACGCCGCCGATTTATGTGCATATAGTCGCGTTCTGCGTTCTCGCGGTCATCGTCTCTATGCTATCACTGCCAGTTGTTAAAGGCGCGATTGTCGGCTTGCAATGGGCGCTGCGATTACACGGATTTGCCAATGAAAGCGAAAACAAAAATGGCTAAACTTCAAGGAACACCGGGCGGGGCGGGCGAATATCGCGAAGAAAACGCAAAAGCCGTGACACCGCGCGATGCCGCAACGCTGATTGTCGTGCGTCAGGAAAACCGTCAGCGCAAAATCCTGATGGGCAAACGCGCCGCATCGCATAAGTTTATGCCGAATAAATTTGTCTTTCCGGGCGGACGGCTCGATTTGATTGACCAACGCGTGCGCGTGCCAAAAAGCCTACCCGCCCCCGTCATGGCACGATTACGTGCCGAAACCCGAAAATCAGTATCGGACAATAAGCTTCGCGGCTTAGCGCTCGCCGCCATTCGTGAAACCTACGAAGAGACCGGCCTGATTATTGGCCGCCCCACAAAAAAACACCTCACCTCGTCGAGTGCTATCTGGCAGAGCTATTTCGCACACGGCGTTGAACCGCCATTGGACAAAATGGATTTCATCGCCCGCGCCGTCACCCCGACATATCGCTCGCGGCGTTTCGATACGCGGTTTTTCATGGTGTATGACGATTTTATTCACACCGACCCCGAAAAAATGGACAAGGCCAGCGGCGAATTGCTCGATTTGCATTGGCTCACCCTAACCGAGGCGCGCCAATTAGACGTGCCCGCCATCACGCGCATGGTCATCGACATGATTGAAAAGCGCATGCAGCTTGACCACGCCAAGCAATTAAAAGCGCCCGCGCCTTATGTGCGATTTGTGCGCGGCAACTCCCTTATCACCAATCTCTAGCTTAACGGTTGACTTTAGGCCGAAAGTGCCTATTTTCACCGCCACACCGAAACTTTAAGGATTTGCACGATGGCCAAACCAACGACTGTCAAAATCAAACTGGAAAGCACTGCTGGCACTGGTTTTTATTATGTAACCAAAAAGAACGCCCGCACGATGACCGATAAAATGGTCGTCAAAAAATACGACCCCATCGTGCGCAAGCATGTCGAGTTTAAGGAAAACAAAATCAAGTAAGCAACCTTGATAGCTGTTTTCAAAAGGCGTCCATGCGGGCGCCTTTTTAGTAAGAGGCGAAACCCAATGCACAAAGACGAAGCAGAAATTCTCGCGCTAAAAGCCATGGCCTATCTCGTCGGATTGGACGAGATGATGGAACGGTTTTCGGCGGTGTCGGGCATCGCCCCCGACGATATGCGCGCGCGTGCCTCTGACCCCGAAATGCTGGCCGGCATTTTAGAGTTCTTTTTATATGACGAAGCCTTGTTAACCGAATTCTGCGAAGCGCATGACATTCCCCCCGACGCACCCGCGCAAGCACGTGCTGCCCTGCCCGGCGGCGCGCTTCCCCATTGGACATAAAATGAGTGACATCACGCCCGAAACCATGACCCAGTTAAACGCGCTCACCTTAGATGCGACGCGCCCCCTCATCATTACCGATGCGGATGAAGTCTTGCTGAAATTTATGCAACGGCTTGAGACCTATCTGGAAAGTCTCGGCTTGTGGATTGACCTCGACAGCTACGGGCTGAGCGACAATATTAAATCGCGCGAAACCAATGAGGCGGTCAAAATACCAACACTGATTGATGATTTTTTCGCCACCGAGACAGCCCATATCGAAGCCACCGAGGGGGCAGCCGATAGCCTTGCGCAGCTTTCGGCACAAGCGCAGATTATTGTGCTGACCAATTTGCCCGCCGCGCATCGCGACGCGCGCATCGACAATCTCAAAGGCCATGGCATCGATTATCCCGTCGTGGTCAATTCGGGCGTGAAAGGTCCTGCCGTCAAATGGCTCACCGAAAAAGTTGACGCGCCGGTTTTCTTCCTCGACGATATACCCCACAATATTGACTCAGTGGCAGAACATGCACCAAATGTAACCTGCATCCACTTTGTCGCTGACCCGCGTCTGGCAAAGCTCATTGACAAAGCCAAAGGCGCGACCGCACGCATTGATGTTTGGGCTGAGGCATATGACTTTATCGCCGAGAAAATCACCGACCACACCTCCCGATAATGCGGACGATATGGCGACGCTGTGTCGCGATTGTCTGCACCTCGAAACCCTGCCATCGCACATCCAACGCTGCCCGTCATGTGCCTCGCCGCGTTTGCTCAAACACAAAGAATTAACTTCGCTCGGCGTGGCGCATCTAGATTGCGACGCGTTTTTCGCCGCCATCGAAAAGCGCGATGATCCATCGCTTATCGACAAGCCAGTGATTATCGGCGGCGGGCGACGCGGTGTCGTATCGACCTGCTGCTATGTCGCACGCATCCAAGGGGTTCATTCGGCCATGCCGATGTTTCAGGCGACCAAAGCCTGTCCCGATGCGGTGATTATCAAGCCTGATATAGAAAAATATGCCCGTGTGGGACGCGACGTGCGCACCATGATGCAGCAACTCACACCCTTGGTCGAACCGCTATCAATCGACGAAGCTTTCATGGATTTGCGCGGCACGGAACGTCTGCATGGCGGCCCACCCGTTTTCAGCCTGATGCAAATGGTCAAGCGCATCGAGGCGGAAATTGGCATCACCGTGTCCGTCGGGCTGAGCCATAATAAGTTTCTCGCCAAATTAGCCTCCGACCTCGACAAGCCGCGCGGGTTTTCGGTGATTGGCGAAGAAGATACGCTCCCCTTTCTGGCGACATTACCCGTCAGCGCGATTTGGGGCGTCGGCAAAACCCTGCAAGCGCAACTAACGCGCGATGGCATCCGCCATGTCGCACAGCTACAAAAAATGGACGAGGCCGACCTCGCACGCCGCTATGGCAGTATCGGCCTGCGACTGGCGCGGCTCTCCAAAGGTTTGGACTATCGCAAAATTACCCCACGCGCCGCCGCCAAATCAATCTCCAGCGAAACCACTTTTGAGGAAGATTTATCGGACGTCAAAATGCTCGAAAAGCATCTCTGGCGATTAAGCGAACGCACCGCCGACCGCTGCAAAGCCAAAGACGTCGCGGGCAAAACCGTCGTGCTGAAAATGAAAGCAACCCGCCTCTCATCGCTGAGCCGCAGCCGCACCCTGCCCGACCCCACGCAACTCGCCGATGTCATATTCGATGTCGGGCGGCAAATGCTGCATCAACTCCTTGCCGAAAAACCCAACACCGAATTTCGCCTCATCGGGATTGGCGTATCGGGACTGATTGATGCAACCCACGCCGACCCTACCGACCTCGCCGACCCCGACAAAACCCGCCGCAAAGCCGCCGAGCAAGCTGTCGACGCTCTGCGTGATAAATTTGGCCGCGATGCGATTAAGCGTGGTCGTAGCCTTTAAATCTGCGCTAACCTATAAATACGAGGTAGATATGAGCAATGATGTCGATTTAATTCTTGAAGCCCAAGGGCTGATATTGCCCGCGCCACGCGCGCCCCTTGGTGCCTATGTGCCTTACGTTCAAAGCGGCGCGCTATTGATGATTTCAGGCCAAGGCCCCATCGGTGCAAGCGGCGTGGCGGTGACCGGTCAATTAGGCAATGAGCTAGATATCGAAGACGGCAATCGCGCCGCGCAAATGTGCGGCCTGAACATTGTCGCCCATATCAAAACCGCCCTCGATGGAGATTTCGCGCGCCTCACACGCGTCGTTAAATTAAACGGGTTTGTTAACTCAACCGCCGATTTCACCCACCAGCCTGCGGTGATAAACGGTGCGTCTGATTTGATGTTCACGCTGTTTGGTGAGCGCGGCAGGCACAGTCGCGCAGCTGTCGGTGTGGCGGCTCTGCCGATGGGATGGGCGGTCGAGATTGACGCGGTCGTCGAGATAGAAGGCCAAGCTGTATGAACGACACCCCTTCAGTTCAGGCTCGCGTTATTACCAGTCTTGCGTCCATCGACGCCGCCGATTGGGATGCTTGCGCTAATCCAGAGGGGGCGGTTTATAATCCATTTTTGCGCCACGCTTTTTTGCATGCGCTCGAGGAAAGCGGGTCAGCAAACGCGCACACAGGCTGGCTTGGGCAACATATTATACTGGAGGACATGCAAAGGGCGACGCTCGGCGTGATGCCGCTTTATCTTAAAAACCACAGCCAAGGCGAATATATTTTTGATTATGGCTGGGCCGATGCGTTTCACCGTGCGGGGGGGCAATATTACCCCAAGCTGCTGGCTGCCATACCCTTTACGCCCGCCTCGGGGCGACGCTTATTGGCCACATCAGCCGAGCATGAAACACAATTACTCGCCGCCGCCCTGACGCTGCTAGACAAGCTCGAAGCGTCGTCTTTGCATATTAACTTTCTGCCCAAAGACGATTGGGAAAAGCTCGGCGCACAGGGGTTTTTGCAACGCACAGACCAACAGTTTCATTGGCAAAACGACAACTATGCCGATTTCGATGCTTTTCTCGATGCGTTAGCCTCGCGCAAGCGCAAAAACCTACGCAAAGAACGCGCCAAAGCGTTAGAAAACGGTATCGAGGTCGACTGGGTGACGGGCGACGACCTCACGACGGCGCATTGGGATGCGTTTTTTCATTTTTACATCGACACTGGTCATCGCAAATGGGGAACGCCCTATCTCACGCGCGATTTCTTCGCCCATATTCACGAAACCATGCCCGAGGATATCTTGCTGGTGATGGCACGCCGCGAGGGTCAATATATTGCGGGTGCGCTGAATTTCATCGGCGGCGATACGCTGTTCGGGCGCAATTGGGGGTGCATCGAAGACCATCCCTTTTTGCATTTCGAGCTGTGTTATTACCAAGCCATTGATTTTGCCATCGCCAACGGTCTGAAACGCGTCGAAGCGGGTGCGCAAGGAGCTCACAAGCTGGCGCGGGGATATGCGCCGCATCACACATATTCGGCGCACCACATCGCCCATGAAGGATTACGCCAAGCCGTTGGAGATTACCTTGAAAGTGAGCGTCAATATGTGGACAATGATATCGTTGCCCTGAGCAATCACACACCTTTTAAAAACACCCCCCGTTAGAAAGCGAGGAAGCCCATGATTAATTTACACGATGCCTATGACGAGAATAATATCTTTGCCAAAATCCTACGCGGCGAGATGCCCAGCATTAAGCTATATGAAGATGCGCATACATTGAGCTTTATGGATATCATGCCGCAAGCCGATGGTCATGCTCTGGTCATTCCCAAGCATCCTGCGGTCACCTTTCTTGATTTACCCACTGAAAGCGCAACTGCTGTTATGGCGACCGCCAGAAAAGTCGCGCCTGCGATTATCAAGGCGGTCGACGCGCCCGGCTTTATGATGGCGCAGCTAAACTCATCTGCGGCAGGTCAAACCGTGCCGCATTACCACATGCATATTCTGCCGCGCCATGATGGGCTAGAACTCGAATTCCACGCCCGCGACCCCGAAGACATGGGAACACTGGGTGCGCTTGCCGAAAAAATCCGCGCAAACCTAGATTAGCTGACCTTTTCGCTCGATTTCTCAGCCTTTTTATCGGCCTTATATTTGAACGTCAGATTGCGTTTCTTATCAAGATCGATGGTCACCACCCCGCCGCCTTTTAGCTGACCAAACAGCAATTCATCAGCTAACGGCTTCTTGATGCTCTCTTGAATGATGCGCGCCATAGGACGTGCACCCATTTGCATATCATAGCCTTCTTCCACCAGCCAATTCATCGCTTTGCGCGAGACATCGATAATCACATTGCGCTCGGATAGCTGCATTTCAAGCTCAAGAATAAACTTCTCGACCACACGCACCACGACTTCTGGCGGCAGATTGTCAAACGACACCACCGCATCCAGTCGGTTGCGGAACTCGGGCGTGAACATACGATTAATGGCTTCCGTATCTTCGCCCTCGCGTTTGACACGTCCAAAGCCCATCGGGTTTTTCGCCATATCCGCCGCGCCCGCATTGGTCGTCATAATGAGAATGACATTGCGGAAATCAACCTTGCGGCCATTCGCATCCGTCAAGCTGCCATGGTCCATCAACTGCAATAAGACGTTGAACAAATCAGGATGCGCTTTTTCAATTTCATCCAACAGCAACACGCAATGCGGATTCTGGTCGATGCCATCCGTCAGCAGCCCGCCTTGGTCATACCCAACATAGCCAGGAGGCGCACCAAGCAGCCGCGATACCGTATGGCGTTCCATATATTCCGACATATCAAAGCGCAGCAATTCAATGCCCATCGCAGAGGCAAGCTGACGGGCGACCTCGGTTTTGCCGACCCCCGTCGGGCCAGAAAACAGATAGCTGCCAATCGGCTTTTCAGGCTCGCGCAAACCCGCCCGCGACAGCTTGATAGACGCAGCCAGTGCCGCAATCGCTGCGTCTTGCCCAAACACCACGCGCTTCAGCGCAACATCGAGACCTTTCAGCTTTTCAGTATCATCTTTCGACACCGCTTTTGGCGGAATACGCGCCATCGTCGCAATCACCATCTCGACATCTTTGACACTAATCGTTTTCTTGCGCTTTGAAGGCGGCAGCAGCTTTTGCGACGCGCCCACTTCATCGATAACGTCAATCGCTTTATCGGGCAATTTGCGGTCGGCCATATAGCGTGACGACAATTCAACAGCCGCCTTAATCGCATCATTGGTATAGCGCACGCTATGGAACTTTTCGAAATAGCTCTTCAGCCCTTGCAGGATTTTAATACTATCAGGCACGCTCGGCTCAACAATATCGATTTTCTGGAAGCGGCGCGCCAAGGCACGGTCTTTTTCGAAATGCTGGCGGAACTCTTTATAAGTCGTCGACCCCATGCAGCGCAGATTACCGCCCTGCAGAGCCGGTTTCAGCAAATTGGACGCATCCATCGCGCCGCCCGACGTCGCCCCCGCGCCAATAATAGTATGAATTTCATCAATAAAAAGAATGGCTTCGGGCATATCGTCAAGCTCAGACATGATTTGCTTGAGGCGCTCTTCAAAATCACCACGATAGCGCGTCCCCGCCAACAGCACGCCCATATCAAGCGCATAGACAACATTATCGCGTAGCACATCAGGCACATCGCCCTCGGTGATTTTGCGCGCCAGACCTTCCGCAATCGCCGTTTTCCCAACCCCCGGGTCACCGACCAGCAACGGATTATTTTTGCCACGACGACATAAAATCTGGATAGCGCGTGCGACTTCTTTGTGGCGACCAATCAACGGGTCGACCCGACCATCGCGCGCTTTCTCGTTCAAATTCACGCAATACGCCGCCAGCGCCTGACCATCGCCCACGCCGTGTTCGTCCTCATTGTCTAAATCGCTGACACCCTCAACAGAACGGCTTTCGCTAAAGCCCGGCGTTTTGGCAACCCCATGAGAAATAAAGTTCACCGCATCATAGCGGGTCATTTCTTGCTCTTGCAGGAAATACGCCGCATGGCTCTCGCGTTCGGCAAACATGGCGACCAAAACATTCGCACCCGTCACCTCATCGCGGCCTGAGCTTTGCACATGGATAACCGCGCGCTGGATAACCCGCTGAAAACCCGCCGTAGGCTTACAGTCTTCCTCCTCATCGACAATCAACCCATTAAGGTCATTCTCAATATAATTTTCTAAATTGGCACGCAATAAATCGACCTTCACGCCGCATGCTTCCATAACCGCAAGCGCGTCGGGGTCTTCCAACAACGCCAAAAGCAAATGCTCAAGCGTCGAATATTCATGCTGATGGTCATTGGCCAACACCAAAGCACGGTGCAGACCTTGTTCGAGTTCTTTTGAAAATGCTGGCACGTATCTAATCCTATCCGTCTAATCTTTTTCCATTGTGCATTGTAGTGGGTGGTCATGCTGCCGCGCCATATCCATTACCTGAGTGACTTTGGTCTCCGCAACCTCATATGTAAACACGCCACAAATGCCGAACCCATTTTGATGCACATGCAGCATGATTTTGGTTGCATCTTCGGCACTCTTTGAAAAAAAACGCTGCAACACATGAATGACAAACTCCATTGGCGTGAAGTCGTCGTTTAACAATAATACTTTATACATGGATGGCTTTTTTGTCTTGGTGCGGGTAAGCGTCGCCGTGCCTGTCCCGCGATTGTCATCATCATCCGACGGCATACCACTCGCGTGCATTATTTCAAAGTTTAAATTCACAGTCCGCATGGTGCAATTTTACCTCTGCCCTCTCTCTAATCAAGTAAAGTATCACGCGCTTCGTTAAGTTGCGCCGCGAGCCAATCCGTCCCGCCTTGGTCGGGGTGATTTTTAACCATCAATCCCTTATAGGCCTGTTCGATATCGTCCTTTGACGCCGTCTCACTAAGTCCTAGAATATCAAGTGCCTCAGTGCGAGTCATTTGTGCTTTAGCACTTGGCGGATTTCTCGCCTTAATCTGGCGCGCGAGCAAATACGCACGCATCGCCCAAAGCGCAAACGCCCCCGCTGGTGCTGCCAAACCATACCGCCCCGAAACCACCAGAACCCCCAAAGCAGCAATCGCCAACACAAAAATACCTGCAAAAACAGTCAGCCTCATGCCACGCGCCGTTAGCCGTTTTGCTTGCATCGACAAGAGAAACACAACCAACAGCACAAGGCATCCGAGGATTAAATAGATCATTTTAACTCCAGCGCAGGCAATTTTAACGCACTCAACAAAGCGGTCACTTCGGCGCGTGCCGCCACATGGCTCATCGTTAGGCTTGCATTGGCTTCTTCCGCCGTCAAGTCAAGCAATGTCAGCCCCGCAGGAAACATCTCGCGAAACACCACACGCTCTGACAAGCCATCGAGTTGGCGAAAGTTCAACCGCGCAGATAACTCATCGAGCGCAGTCTCGACACGCTTACGGTTTTTGGCATGGATATGGCTCGTGCGATTGCGGATAACCACCCAATCAATAGCAGCCCCATTGGCTTGCGCGCGCGCCTGACGACACGACCAAACCATTTCAGCATAAATGCTCGGCCCCATAATATTCAGCGTGTTGGGGTCGAGCTTGGCGAGTAAATCGAGGTCGACAAAACTCTCATTCATCGGCGTAATCAACGTATCGGCAGACGCATGCGCAAGGCGCGACAAATAACTATCGGAGCCGGGGCAATCAATCACCACGAAATCATGGGAGCTACGCAAATGACCCAAAGCGCGCACGAAATCTTGCGACTCCTCCTGTTGGCGCACCTCCAGACGATGACTCGTCCCCCCCTCCATCGCGATATGCTCGGGCATGGCAATCGTGCGGCGACCAATCCAGTTTTGCCGATTATCAATATAACGAGATAGCGACTTCTGCCGCACATCCAAATCAATCGTGCCGACCGATTTACCCGCATCCAACAACGCCGCAACCAAATGCATCGTCACGGTCGTCTTGCCCGCACCGCCTTTTTCATTGCCCATAACAATGACATATGGCGACGCTTGCGCAAGCGGCGTATCTCGTGTCTGGTTCTCGTCTATCAGACCTTGCAAAACTTTTCCTTCACCTTTGCTTCATTTAATTATAAACCCGATTCCGAAAACTGGCTGCAAGTTCCGCAAACTAAGCGTAGGATGTAAACATGTCTTTAACTGGCAAGAAAATTTTAATCACTGGCGCCAATGGCGCACTTGGACGCGCCATGGCCACGCTCGCCTGCGCGCAAGGCGCGATACTGGCTCTGTGCGAAATAGATGAAAAACACGCCGCAGCGGCGCGGGCGCATCTGCCCGACGATGCAAAGGCGCACCCCTTTCACGCTGATTTGCGCGACCCCGATGCTGTCGCCGAGATGGTCGCCACCGCCATCAGCACCATGGATGGTCTCGACGGGGTGGTCAATAATGCCGCCACGCTGGCCGATGATGACAGCAATCCAGTCAGCACCCCGCTCGAAAGCTGGAAAGACACATTGGACGTTAATCTGACAGGGGCTTTTCTGATTTATAAACACACCCTCCCCCATCTTATCGAACAGCAGAGCGGCGCTTTGGTGACTTTATCATCGGTCGTCGCCCATAGCGCATCAGCCGTGCCACAAATCGCTTACACAACCAGCAAAGGCGCGCTCGAGGCCATGACCCGCGAAATCGCCATCGCCTATGCCCGCGATAATATCCGCGCCAATTGCGTCGCCCCGGGGCCAGTACACACACAGCGCACCGCGCATTATTTCGACACAGAAGAAAAATGGCAGAAACGTCGCCAGCATATCCCGATGGGCAGACTCGGACAGCCCGACGAAATCGCCGCTGCGGTATGCTTTCTACTCTCAGACGATTCTGGCTGGCAGACAGGTAGCGTCTTGCGCATCGATGGTGGCATATCAGCCGCCTATCTCGTCGACGATACGAATGGCAGCGAGACTCCCTAATGCCGCCAATCTTACGCACTATTAGCGAGATGCGCGCCCAAGTCGCGGCATGGAAAGCCGATGGCCAACGGATTGGTCTTGTGCCGACCATGGGCGCGCTGCACGAGGGACACTTGTCATTGGTCGAGACCATCGCGGCCTCTGTCGATAAAGTGATTGTGTCGATTTTCGTCAATCCGACGCAATTCGCCGCACACGAAGACCTCGCCACATATCCCCGTCAGGAGGCCGCCGACTTAGCCGCCCTTGCAACAACCAAAACCGATGCGGTTTTTATCCCCACCGCCGATGAAATGTATCAAGACGGGTTCGCCACCGCGTTTGATATGGGTGGCCCCGCCCTCGGACTCGAAGCCGAGAGCCGTCCGCATTTTTTTGGCGGTGTCGCGCTCATTGTCTGTAAATTATTGACCCAAAGCCAGACCGATGCAGCGATTTTTGGCGAAAAAGACTATCAGCAATTACTGGTCATTCGGCGCATGGCCACCGACCTTAATTTAGATGTAGAGATTTTATCGGGGGCAACCCTGCGCGAGGCGGATGGCTTGGCGATGTCGTCGCGCAATGCCTATCTAACCGCCGAACAACGCCCCATCGCTGGCAAGCTAAACATCATTCTACAGCAATTAGCCACCGCCACCGCATCCCCCGCAAAAGCTGAAAAAACCGCAAAAGCCGCGCTGCTCGAAGCGGGCTTTACCACCGTCGACTACGCCACCATTCGCGATGCCGACACGCTCGCCCTGCCCACAGACAGCACGGTAAAGCGGCGCGCTTTAATCGCCGCGCGGCTCGGCGATGTACGCCTATTGGATAATATGCCCGCCGCCTAAAGCAGTCCCAAATCAGTCAGCTCATTGCGCAATTCTTCGGGCATGTCTTCGTCCAATTCGATATTTGTCGGCGCGTCGTCGGGCGCATCGGCTTTGGTCAAATAGCGCCACCCTTGAAACGGTCGCCGCGCCTGCAAACGCGTGGCAATCAAATTCGGGTCAAAATGCAAATGACAACGGCGAATACCCTGCGGGTCGGTAAAAGGTTCGATATCGATAATCTGTTGGCGCACCCGAATCTGCCGCTTAATCACCCAATAGAGCGAGCCGCCATCGAGCAATTCATCTTGCCGCTTCGGCATCATGCGGGTTGTGTGGAACACTTTGCCGTGGGTATCTTGCTGACGCTTCTGCCACGTGACCAAATCGCTCACGCTATCCGCACCCACACAAAGTTTGACTAAATTAATCATTGGGGCGTAAAAATACTGACGCGGTCGGAAGCTGTGAACAACGCATAAAACCCGCCGCCGACCGCTCCGCCGATAAGAATAAAGCGATTATCGACCCCATGATACGCCATGCGATGCCGCCCACCGTCGGGCATCGGGGCTTGCCGCTGCCATCGCTCGCCGACCAGACGATTATGGCTATCTAGCACTTTGTCATTGGCTTCACTAAAGCCGCCCGCAAAGTGTAGCCCATCGTTTAAAACCGCCAACGCGCCGCCCGTCACCGCCAAGGGCAAAGGCGGCAATTCTCGCCACGTCCCCGTCTTTATATTAAACGCCTGCACATTTTTGACCGCACGTCCTGCTTTATTCTCTCCGCCCGCAATAATAATCTCATCGCCCATGCGGGTTGCTGCCGCGTTCGATACAGGCTCAGGCATCCGATGCTTCCATTGCGACCACTTACCCGTTTTTAAGTGATAACTCTGCACCACAGCCGCATCCGAGCCTATCCCGCCCAACACAAACAAGCGATTGCCATCGAACACGCTGATATGCTCGGCACGCGGCGCAGGCAAGCTGCCCAATTCAAGCCAAACCGCCGTGTGAGGGACATACATCCATAAATCAGCCGAAAAACGCGCGGTTTTATTCTCGCGCCCGCCCGACACAAAAATCCGTCCCGTTCCCGCCGCAATCGAAAAATGCGACACCCCAACCGGAAACGGCGTCAATGGCCGCCAACCATCGCTTTTAATGTCATATTGCTCGAAAAAATGCCGCAGACCCTGCCCAAGCTTGCCACTCATAACATATAGCTTGCCGTCCATCTCGGCGGCCACCGCATGCGACACCGCCGTCGGCAAGGCCGTCCCCTGCCGCCATCCCGCGACGCTCGCGCTTGCCCACAAAACAGCGCACACAAAAAATAAGAAAGAAAAGCGGTTCATTATTTACTATATCAAATCAAGACGAGGGTCGCAAAACCGAGAAACGCGAAAAAACCAACAACATCCGTAACTGTGGTCACAAACACACTCGAGGCGATGGCAGGGTCGATGCCCGCCCGATTAAGCCCAATCGGAATAAGAATCCCTGACAGAGCCGCGACGACTAAATTGACAATCATCGCGGCGGCCAAAACACCGCCGAGTGCCGCATCATCGAACCAAAACGCCCCGACAAGCCCCGCCACAATAGCGAACGCAAAACCATTTAAAAACCCCACGCCAAGCTCGCGCCATACCAATCGCGCCGCATTGATTGCCAATAGCTCTTGTGTCGCCAACCCACGCACCGTAATCGTCAATGTTTGCGTGCCCGCATTGCCCCCCATCGACGCGACAATCGGCATCAAAATAGCCAAGGCCACAATCTTTTCAATCGACGCACCGAACAGGCCAATCACCAGCGACGCCATAATCGCCGTCAGCAAATTAAGAAATAGCCACGAAAAACGCCCCCGCGCCGCCTCGAACACCGTATCGGTGACGGCCTCATCGCCCACACCCCCAAGGCGCAGAATATCTTCACTGGCCTCCTCAGCAATCACCTCGAACACATCATCAGCCGTCACGACCCCAACCAGTCGCTGACTTTCATCGACAACCGGCGCGCTCACCAGATTATAACGCTCAAACAAACGCGCCACTTCCTCGCGGTCTGTCTCAGCCGAAATAACCGTGAAATCATCGTGCAAGAGAGATTCCATCGCGGTCGCCCGTTGCGCGCGCAAAATTTCGGCCAAATGCACCACACCAATCGGCTCATGCGTCGGACTGGCAATATAAAGCTCAAGGAAATCATCGGGTAAATCAGCCGTGTCGCGCAAATAATCAATCGTCTGCCCCACCGACCAAAACGGCGGCACCGCGATAAACTCGGCTTGCATCAACCGCCCCGCGCTGTCCTCTGGATATTCCAACGCACGCTCAAGCACCAAGCGATCCGTATCCGAAACCTTCTGCAACACCTCATCGCGGTCGACCTCGTTCATATCCTCCAGAACAAAAACAGCATCATCACTATCAAGATGCTGCACCGTCGCCACCAACGTGTCCGTATCCATAATATCCACAGCTTCCGCGCGAATATGGTCGTCCAGCTCGGCAAACACTTCAGGCGCTAAATCGCGCCCCACTAAAGCCATCAGCGTACGGCGCAAATCAGGCTGCAAAACCGTGATAATCTCAGCAATATCCGACTCATGGCGGTCTTGTAACTGCGCCAACAGCCCCGCGCGGTCTTCCTCCAACACAGAATGGCGGATGGCTTCAAAGCGTTCCGATGTCAGGCTTTCAGAGCCAAGATAGTCGCCATCAGGGGGCTGATTTGTAACGGGTTCGCTCACCAAAGCCCCCTTTCTAGATGCTGCTCTTAGCTATATGGCGCAAAAATGCACATGACGCAGCAAGTTTATCTGCATAGGATAAAGCAGTCAGCCGATTCGGCCAATTGAGGAGACATGAAAATGCTTGAAATTCTTATCGCAGCGCTGGTTTTTTATCTGGTGCAACTGCTCGTGCCGAGTGTGCTTGGGCTGATACGCGGCGAGACCAGTCTCGCTTATCTGGCAAGCGCACGCGATGAAACCCCAACGCGCTCGCCAGTATTACAGCGCGCGCGCCGTGCCGCTGTAAACATGCAAGAGAGCCTGTTCATTTTTCTACCGCTTATGCTTCTGGCCATCAGCCGCGATGTCAATGTCGCAGAAATAGCCACCGTTTGGCTTGGTCTGCGTGTCGCCTATATGGTTCTCTATATGATGGGCATCAGCCATATCCGTACGATTATCTGGACGCTGTCGATTATCTGTCTATTTCAGCTCGGTGCTGCGCTGATTTAAAATGCGGGCTTGCAAGTCTGCATGCACACGCGCCGTTAACGGAAACCGAAACGCGATGATAATCGCGCCAATAAAAAAGCCCGCCGGAATAAGCGCATACAGCACGCGCAAAATAAGCAAATCGTCAAAAGCGTTATCGGCCAGTAATTTGGCGTTAAAATCGGTAAGCGACAAAGCTCTAATCGCTAGAAATGTGCCAAGCGCTGTCGAAATCTTCGATGTCATGCTCGCAAAAGCAACATAAGAACCTGCCCGCGCTTTACCCGTTTCGGCTGTCTCGACATCGATAACATCGGCCAAAATCGCCAGTGGCAAGAATTGCAAGCCCCCAAAACACGCGCCTTTAAAAATGAAAAAGCCGACAAACAGCCAATAATCATCCGACGTAAACGCCATGTTAATCGCAGAAATAACCGCGACAGTCATCAGGCAGATGGAAAACGCAATATGCTTGCCCAGTTGCCGCCCAAGCCACAACCAAAGCGGCACAGCCGCAAGCCCCGCGATAAAATATATGAAATATAGCGTCCCCACACTGTCTGCCAAAATCACCGATTTCATAAAAAACAGCGACAGCGCATTGCGAAAAGCCTCGGCCATGGTGACGATAAGAATAAAGCCAATCACCATGCGCATCGGCTTATTCGCCCACACCCGCTTCAACCCGTCGATGAAAGACGTGGTTTCACCCGCACTCTCTTGCGGTGGCGTTTCGCGCACAAAGACCGCCAGTGCTAACGTCGCAATCGGTGCCGTCACGCAAATCGCGATGGCCATGCCGCGCATGATAGAAGAAGTCTCTCCATCACCATATTGCTCGACCAAAAAGGGAATAAAAGCCGCCGCCAACAATCCCAATAAAGTGAATTGCTCGCGCCACGCCGTCACCCGCGCGCGCTGATTATAATCTGGCGACAACTCCGCGCCCCACGCGCCATACGGCAAGCCGACCAAAGTCGTGCCGATATACATGCCCGCAATACATAAGAATAAATAAACCGCGCCAACATCTCCGACTGGCACAAACAGCATCCAGATAGAGCCGCACAGCACGGGCGTGCCGAGCAAAATGAACGGCAAGCGTCGCCCCAGAGGCGAGCGCATGCGGTCTGATAACGTGCCGACAAGCGGGTCAGTGACGACATCCGTCAGCTTCGCCAGTAACAGCATCGTCGCTACCGCCGATAAGGACACACCAATTTCACTGGCATAAAACACCGGCAGCCAGATAGCGATAGGATAGCCAACCAACGCCAAAGGCGCGCCCATAAGCCCATAAAATCCGAGTGTTGATTTCGATAATGACACTAATGTGTTCCCCCCAAGCGACAATGCGGAGCAGAACGATAGTCGTCAAGTGATTCGAAATTTTCTTTCAAATCGCGCGACAAGCATTCCAAAAAGTATGTTTTACCACTATTTTTTGTAATTTTATTTCGTTTAATCGCAAATTAGGCAAAATATCCCCCATTATTCTGGAAAATGCACTTTGCCAGTTTTAGCGTTGGTACATCTGCTGCCGTTAAGGTAGCAGGAAAAAAAGAAAGAGGAGTACTTCGTTATGGATCAAATTAAAAATATGGTGGCTAATATCACGGAAGTGTTTATTGCTCTACTCGCACTTGCCATTGTGGCGAGCTTGCTTGTGGGCCCAGCGAACATGGCCTTTCTCGGCGACGTTGCTGGTAACATTACCAATCTGGTAGCAGCTCTCGGCGCAGCTGGCCTCCCCGGCTTGATTGCTCTGGGCGTTATCTTAATGCTATTCCGCAGATAGATAGCCACACCGAAAAAACCCAATAGCAGATAGATAGGAGATAGCAGATGCAAAAATTCTCAGACTACGCAATAGCACTTAGAAATTTGTTTCTGCGTATCGCCGAAACCGGCGGCGCGTTAGTGCTAGCTATCTTAATTGTCTATTTGTTATTGGGTAATTCGGCTGGCCCTTACGTCGTGTCAGTCGCCAATACCGCAGCCAACTTCATCGCAGCCATAACGCCGGCCGCCGCGCTCGCACTCGCCATCATATTGGCACTCATATACCTCGTGCGCAAATACGATAAGTAAACAACATCCCTAAAATCTGAAAAATATACCCTCCCCGAAGGGAGGGTGGACGCCTAATGGCGAAAGTGAACACACAATATCACAAAAGCAGAGAGATGCAAATATTAACCGCATCCCCCTTGCAAAGGGGTGTGGCTTCCCTTAACTTTTCTCTGTCAATCTATTGCTAACAGCCCTGTCGGGCTGCTCGCCCGCTACAAAGGCTTGCTGAGTGTAACGAAGCTTAGCCTGCCTTGCGCCAGCGCAGGGGCAAAGCCCCGTAGTCGGCTAGCATATGCTAGGAGATTTGACATGAAGAACACTCAGAAAAAATGGTTACAAAGAGCGGAGATTGATTATTTTTCGCCGTTTATGAGCCTTTGGGCATCGTTTAACGCTTGGTATCAAGAGCATTATCCCAGTTCTACAGGGGACAGAGGCGCGATAAATAGAATTAAAAGGGAGGGCATAAAACATAATATTTTCTTAAAAAATGCTGATGCAAGGCTTACTGGCGTTGATAGAGAAAGCGTTGAATTTAGGTCAAATCTTGAGCAACTACATTATGCTTTAGAAGATTCTGAGCTAAATTATGACAAGGTCGAACAGACAGAAAAAATGAGCTTCACCAATGCGCTCATTAAATACAAAAGCAGAAATAAGCGCACTGCGTATCAAAATCTGATTGCAGAAAGAGACGATGCACAGGCCATTCAGCTTGGGTCTATTCAAATAACGCATGAGACGGATATTGTGGCGGCGGGGCTACTCGAGATTATTTATCAAACAAGGTGTCAATTTTTTCATGGGCGGTTTGAACCAGAAGGCGTAAATCGTGAGGTCGTGAAATACGCGTATTTTGTTTTGCTCGCTTTAATGCCCCGCTAAAAAGACGTGGCCGACTCGCGCCCTTCGGGCGCTCACTGGCGCAAGGCGCACCGTGCTTGCCTTTGGCAAGCGGGTGCTTTTAGCGAAAAGCAATTATGGTTTTTGTGAAACTGAAGTAAATGGTGCGGCCGAGAAGACTTGAACTTCCACGGGTGTTACCCCACAGCGACCTCAACGCTGCGCGTCTACCAATTCCGCCACGGCCGCACGCCAAGGCACATTAGCTAGCAAATAATGCAAAACATAACAAGCATCAAACGAGACTAAATCCCGTCACCATCAATATTCAGGTGAATACCACATTCTTCTTTGTCGCTTTCAGACCACCGCCCCGAACGGTAATCGCCGCCCTCTTCCACCCGATTGGTGCAAGGCATACAGCCAATCGACAAATAACCATCCTTGGTCAGCGGGTGGCGCGGCAAATCATGCGTCTCGATATAGGCCTTCAACTGGTCTAAACCCCAATTCGCCAACGGGTTAATTTTGTAACGACCATCTGTGTCACGCTCGATAATATTCATCGTCGCGCGTGTGCCCGTCTGAAACCGCTTGCGCCCCGTAATCAACGCCTCAAAAGGCTCAACCGCGCGCGCCTGCGGACGCACTTTGCGAATATCGCAGCACGCATCCGTATCGCGCTGCCACAAGCCGCCCTTCGGGTCTTCCGCCGCGATATCGTCAGGGTGCGGAAAGGCCGTGCGAATATCCGTCAGCCCCAATCTATCCTGCAAGCGGTCGCGATAGCGCAATGTCTCGCCAAACAGTTTGCCCGTGTTCAGCATAATCACCGGCAGGCTTGGGTCTATCTCAGAAATCATATGCAGCAAAATCACCGACTCGGCACCAAACGACGACACAATCGTGATGCGGTCAAGAAACTGCTCCTTAATCGCGTGGGTCAAAATCTCTTGCGGGCTCATCGTTTCGTAAATCGCGTTGAGCGGCTCCAAGGCAGGCGGCTGCGGGTGTATATCGACGATATTATTCATGCCAGCCATCCTTTTTCATCAATCACATCATTCGTACGCTCGATAAGCGTATTGAAATCGGCTCCCTCTGCCCGCCATGTATCGCGCTGCACCGACAGTGCCTCTAGTCGCGCCCCCCAAGCCTCTGGGTAATGCGCCTCAAGCGAGGCTTTCAGGCGACGCGCCAGCCCCGGCGATTTACCGCCCGTCGATGCCGTCAGCAACATATCGCCCCGACGCACAATCGCTGGCACATGAAAATCGCAAAGCGGCTTCGTATCCTCCACATTAACTAACGTCTTATGCGCCCGCGCCTGCGCCGTGAACTGCTCGGCCAACGCATCGTCAACATCGCCAATATAAATAATATGACACGCCGCAATATCAGCCTCGCTCGGCCACGCCTCAATCAGACGGTCGCCCGCAACATCACGCATCTCATCGCTGGCGCTCGCGCTAAACACCCGCACAAACTGCGCATCGGCCGCATCCACCATCTGCAAACGCCGATATGCCTGCGCACCATCGCCAATAATCGCAATGGTAAGCTCAGATACATCTAGTATAACTGGCAACATAGTACTCTCCTGTTTCCATTTATATGGGGCATTATACGCTATTTATCAAGATTTATATGTGAATAATTATATTCTACATGAAATTATGTTTTTTATGAAATGCAACCGCAATGCTAAGAAATAGACATGCAACAAGCGACTCCAGAACTCATCATAAGCGAGACGCCTATCGCCTATCCTGATGCGGTGGCTTTTATGGAGCAGCGCGTGCAAGACATTATTGATGGCAACGCCCGCGAATGTCTGTGGTTTCTAGAACATCCCTGCCTTTATACCGCTGGTACGCGTGCCAAACCGAGTGATTTGCTACAGCCCGACCGATTTCCAGTCTATGCGACCAATCGCGGCGGTGAATACACCTATCATGGCCCCGGCCAACGGGTGGTCTATCTGATGCTCGATTTGCGCATCCGTGGTCGCGATATACGCCGCTTTGTCGGGCAAGCCGAAAACTGGGTTCTGCAAACACTCGCAGATTTCAACATTGAAGCGCACATCTCGCCAGACAGAGTTGGTGTTTGGGTGCCGCGCCCCAATAATCGCGAAGATAAAATCGCAGCCCTCGGTATGCGGATTCGGCGTTGGGTGAGCTTTCACGGTCTCGCTATCAATGTTGAGCCTGACCTGACGCATTTTAACGGCATTGTGCCGTGCGGCATAACCGACCAAGGCGTGACCAGCATGGTTGAGCTTGGCTATCCAATCTCAATGTCCGAACTCGACAAAGCCCTGCTGGATAATTTCGACAGTTGCTTTACGTAAAGCCTATTCGAACTCAATCATCACATCGTCCACCGCAAGCTTATCGCCTGCTTTGCACAGAACCTTAGCGATGGTCACGTCTTTCTCGGCGCGGAGAATATTCTCCATTTTCATCGCCTCCACAATCGCTAGAGGCTGACCAGCTTTCGCCGCCTCGCCCTCTTCGACCATCATCGAGACAACGACACCCGGCATCGGGCAAACCAATTCTTTATCGCTCGTGCCATCGCTCTTTTCAGGCATATAGCTCATCGCCGTTTGCGCCGCCTGTCGACGCACACTCACCCGCACCGACGTGCCACCGCCCGTTAAATCAAAACCTTCCGCGTGGCGGTCTACCGTTAAGCTCATAGCTTGCCCATTCACGACACCATGGAAGAATAAATCACCCGGCAGCCAATCGCTTTCAACCGCAATATCAACGCCGTTGAGCGTCACCCCGTTTTCAGTCATCGCCGCGGTGAACACATGCGCGCCAATCTGCACAGCTTGCTCAGTATCGGGCGTATATTGATGCCCCGACAGCACTTGCGAGGTTTCGCTCGCCCGCATTTGCACCATATGCGACATGGTAAAACCAATCACCGCGAGCGCCTCAATCCGCACACTCTCAAGCGGCGCGCCGTCAAAGCCGTCAGGATATTCTTCGTCGATAAACGCTGTGGTCAGCGCCCCATCACGAAAACGCTGATGCGCCATAATCGCGCTCAGAAAATCAATATTATGGCTGATGCCATCAATACGGAAATTATCCAACGCCGTGACCATCGCCTCCACGGCTTGCAAACGGTCGGGGGCGTGGGTCACCAATTTGGCAATCATCGGGTCGTAAAATATCGAGATTTCGCCGCCCTCATAAACCCCCGTATCATTGCGCACGGTGATGTCGTTTTCGACACACTCCATCGGTGGCCGATAGCGCGACAAACGCCCCGTCGAGGGCAAAAATCCGCGATACGGGTCTTCGGCATAAATCCGACTTTCCATCGCCCACCCAGTCAGGGTCACGTCTTTTTGTTTGAGTTCCAGCTTTTCATCCGCCGCAATCCTAATCATCTGCTCGACAAGGTCGATGCCCGTAATCAACTCGGTAACGGGGTGTTCGACTTGCAAGCGCGTGTTCATCTCAAGGAAATAAAAGTTCTTCTCGCCATCGACGATAAACTCGACCGTGCCCGCCGAGCAATAATCCACCGCTTTGGCCAACGCAACCGATTGCACGCCCATCGCCTTGCGGGTGGCTTTATCAAGAAACGAGCTTGGCGCTTCTTCGATGACTTTCTGATTGCGCCGCTGGATAGAACATTCGCGCTCGCCGAGATAAATTATATTGCCGTGCTTATCGCCCAAAATCTGAATTTCAATATGGCGCGGCTGCGTGACAAATTTCTCGATAAAAATACGGTCATCGCCAAAGCTATTCGCCGCTTCGTTCTTCGACGACTGGAAACCCTCGCGCGCTTCCTCATCATTCCACGCAATCCGCATACCCTTGCCGCCGCCGCCCGCCGAGGCCTTAATCATCACTGGATAACCAACCTTATTAGAAATCTTGACCGCCTCGTCTGCATCCGCAATCAGCCCCATATGCCCCGGCACAGTCGAGACACCCGCTTCTGACGCAAGTTTCTTCGAGGTAATTTTATCCCCCATCGCTTCAATCGCACCCGCAGGCGGCCCGATAAACGCCACGCCAGCTTTATCTAACGCCTCGGCGAAGGCTTTATTCTCGCTCAAAAACCCATAGCCCGGATGCACCGCTTCCGCCCCCGTTTGTTTCACCGCCGCCAGAATCTTATCAATCACCAGATAGCTTTCACTCGCGGGCGCATCGCCAATATGAACCGCCTCATCCGCCATGCGCACATGCAAGGCTTGCGCATCGGCATCGGAATAAACCGCGACCGTTTTGATGCCCATGGCGTGCGCCGACTTGATGACACGACAGGCAATTTCACCACGATTTGCAATCAGAATTTTTTTAAACATATCAGATACCTAAAGCGGAATATTGTCGTGTTTTTTCCACGGATTTTCGAGTTTCTTCGACGATAAAAGCGCCAATGCGCGCGCGATGCGTCGGCGCGTATTATGCGGCTGAATGACTTCGTCAATATAGCCGCGCTCGGCCGCCACAAACGGATTTAAAAAACGCTCCTCATATGCCGCTGTGTGTTCGGCAATCTCGTCATCATTGCCAATCGAAGAACGGAAAATAATCTCCACCGCGCCCTTCGCCCCCATCACCGCGATTTCAGCCGTCGGCCATGCATAGTTGAAATCACCGCGTAAATGCTTCGAGGCCATCACATCATACGCCCCGCCATAGGCTTTGCGTGTAATCAGCGTGATTTTCGGCACGGTCGCTTCGGCATACGCAAACAGCAGTTTCGCGCCATGCTTAATGAGACCGCCATATTCTTGCGACGTACCGGGCAAAAACCCCGGCACATCCACAAATGTCACCACTGGAATATCAAAAGCATCGCAAAACCGTACAAAACGCGCCGCTTTGCGCGATGCATCGCTATCCAACACACCCGCCAGCGTCATCGGTTGGTTCGCCACGAAACCAACCGTCTTGCCTTCGATGCGGCCAAATCCGACAATAATATTCTTGGCAAAATCTTTTTGGATTTCAAAAAAATCGCCCTCATCGACCACCTTCTCAACCAATTCCATCATGTCATAGGGCATGTTGGGATTATCGGGAATGAGCGTATCCAGTGATGGCTCAGCACGGTCGCGCATATCAAAACTCGGCAATTCTGGCACGCCCGTACGGTTCGACAGCGGCAAGAAATCAATCAACCGACGCAACTCAACCAACGCCTCGACATCATTGTCATAAGCCCCATCGGCCACTGACGACTTGCTCGTATGCACTTTCGCACCGCCCAATTCCTCGGCGGTGACTTCTTCATTGGTCACGGTTTTGACAACATCTGGCCCCGTCACAAACATGTATGACGTGTTGCGCACCATAAAGATAAAATCGGTCAGGGCAGGCGAATACACGTCGCCCCCCGCGCAAGGCCCCATAATCATGGTGATTTGCGGAATAACCCCCGAAGCCAACGTGTTGCGCTGAAATACCTCGGCATAGCCACCCAGCGCATCGACGCCTTCTTGAATACGCGCCCCGCCTGCATCGAGAATACCGATAATCGGCACGCCATTGCGCAGTGCCATATCTTGCACTTTATTAATCTTCTTCGAATGCGCCCGCGACAAAGACCCGCCAAACACAGTGAAATCTTTCGCAAACAGATAAATCGGGCGACCATTAACCGTCCCCCATCCCGTGACAACGCCATCGCCGGGGATTTTCTTATCCTGCATATCGAAATCATGGCAGTCATGCTCGACAAACATGTCAATCTCTTCGAAGCTGCCCGCATCGAGTAAAAGCGCGATGCGCTCACGGGCGGTCAATTTGCCGCGCGCGTGCTGCGTATCAATGCGCGCTTCGCCACCCCCCAATCGGGCAACGCTGCGGCGCTCTTCTAATTCACGACTAATATCACGCATCGACCTCTCCCCTTTATTCCCCTAGTGCAAATAGATACCGCGCAGTGGCCTCAACTTCCAGTGCAATATTATCTAATCGACCTTGCGCCTCTTCATCATAACCCCATTCTTCTATTTGAAATAAGTCATCTAAAAACGCTAATTCAAAAGTCTCCTTGGGCGAAATATACCCCTCGTTCAACGCCAAAGCCAACACCCCCGACCCCAATAGCGCCGCACCATGCGCCAGTCCCGTCAGGCGATAAACCCCGCCCCCTTGAGCTGCCGCCATAAAGCATGCCTCATTAGCAGTGGGTTGCGCAACAGGTAGCACGCTTGTGGTCACCTCAAACGACATATCAAAACGCTGCTGCGCCCAGTCTAATAGCGGGTCCCACGCCGCCGCCTGACGACGCGTAAGCTTGTCTGGCGCTTCAGCACGATAGCACAGCAAATCAGACATGCCGAAAGCAGCAAACGCCCGCGCCGTTTCTTCTGTCGTGTCAGCCACGCGGTCAATCGCCGTCGAAACCAGTCGCATAAAAAACATAGAGTGCGCATCAATATCATCGCCTTGCGCTTGCCAATCGCTCGCAACCAGTTCGGCCAAGTCAGCCGTCGGCAGCAGCAGCGGATTCTTGGCCGGCGTTTTCAGCACATGCGTATCTAATTTGACAACATAACCATCGGCTTCTTGCGCCACGCTGACAGTTTTGTAAAACCGTTTCGCCATGATTTACGCTGTAAATTTACTCAACAGCGTGCGCAACTCCGTGGGCGTATTCGCAATCTCATCAGCACCAGAATCGCTTAGCTCTTCAACCGTCTGATACCCCCATCCAACGCCAATCGCCATCGTCCCCGCCGCCTTCGCCATCATCACATCAAAGCTCGTATCTCCAACCATCACCGTCTGGTCTGGCGTCATGCCCGTCTCGGCCATCGCGTCTAACATTAAGTCAGGCGCAGGCTTGCCCGGCCCATCATCGGCGCTTTTCAGCACCTGAAAAAATCCGCGAATATCATAAGCATCGACAACGCGGCTAAGCCCTCGGCGCGACTTCATCGTGATAATGCCCAACAGCGTTTCATCCATCTCGCCAAGCTCGACAATTTGCTCGTGCATACCGTCAAACATCACCTGCCCACGGTCATCCTGCTGCGACAGCTGCTGATACGTATCGCGATACACATCGAGCATATTGACGATTTGCTCATCACTTGCCTGCGGCACATGCTGGCGCATCGCAACATCAATCGGCAGCCCAACAGCATATAAAATATCGCGGCGCGACGGCGGCGCAAAATCATACGCACTCAACGCCGTTTCGGTCGCCGTAATAATCGTCTGCTGGCTATCGACCAGCGTGCCGTCGCAATCAAATATGATCAACCGCATCATGCATCCTCATCAAATGGGACATCCCCATCGCTCATATCAAAGCTTAGCATATCCCAAGTTTCCGCCATATGGTCGCGCAAAGGAGCCTCGCAGCTAAATGTGCCACCCTTCGGATGAGGCATTATAATCGAACGCGCATGTAAATGTAGTTTTTTCGGCAGAATACCGCCATATTCTTCGTTCTCATTTTCGACACGATACTTACCATCGCCGACCAGAGAATGACCAATCGCCGCCGCGTGAGCGCGAATCTGATGCGTCCGCCCCGTGCGAGGCCGAAACGCAATCCAGCTAAAGCGTTGCCCGACCCGCGCCACCTCCTTGAAATCAGTATGCGCTTTCATCGCGTCTGGGTCGTCCTTCTCGACGGGACGCACACGCTCGCCGCCATCGGCCGCCGCACGTTTCGCCAGTGGCACCATAATATGCCCCCGCGACGGACGCGGCACACCATAAACCAACGCCCAGTAAATCTTTTCAACATCGCGCCCCGCAAATTGCCGCGTGAGAAACTGCGCCGCTTTTCGATTGCGCGCCAATACCAACACCCCAGACGTATCGCGGTCGAGGCGATGCACCAAGCGCGGGGCTTCGGCCTCGTCAAATTGCAACGCAGGCAAGGCCGCATCAATATGCACCTTCGTCTTACTGCCCCCCTGCACCGCCAATCCCGACGGCTTATTCAGCACCATAATATCCTTATCGCGGTGCAAAATCGCAGCGCGCAAAGTCTCCACCAAATCATCCGGCACGCTGACGGGTCTTTCCACGCGCGCTGCGCCTTGCTCAGGTACTTCGGGTGGCACACGCACAGTTTGTCCCGTACACAAACGCTCAGACGCTTTCGCGCGCTTGCCATTGACGCGCACCAATCCCTGACGCAACAGTTTTTCCAACCGCCCCTGCGTCAGCGCCGTAAAATATTTGCGAAACCATCTATCAACGCGCAATCCGTCATCTTCGGGTTTCACATTTATCTGCCGCACACCTGCCATCAGCCTGCTCGCACGACCATATATCCAAGGGTGAAGCCCGCCAGACCCCCCACCAAAGAGCTGCCGACATAGCCACTCAGCGCGACCATATCGCGCTTCTCAAGCAGGGTGAATAAATCCATAGAAAACGCAGAGAAAGTGGTAAAGCCGCCCAACACGCCCACCGCTAAAAATAAGCGCAACGTATCGTGTTGCCCCGTTTGTAGAGTTTGGCGCGACAACCACCCCATCAGTACCCCTAAAAGAAGCGCGCCGAGCAGATTAACGCACAGCGTCGCCCACGGAAAACCCGAGCTGGTTCTGACCCACACCCCGATAGCATATCGCC
This sequence comes from Parvibaculaceae bacterium, assembly GCA_965221415.1. GTDB lineage: Bacteria > Pseudomonadota > Alphaproteobacteria > RS24 > RS24 > UBA8337. Next base: position 615,471 of record OZ244887.1, on the reverse strand, counting down.
CGACCGCGCCCAAAGCACCGCCCAAACCTACCAATAATAGCGTGTTCAAAGTCATCCGAGCACTCCCCTTCGCCCCGCATTTAAGGGTCGATTCATATCGTGCGGACGTGACCCTTAAGCTGTTGCGTCGAGTACCTCGTCGCCCTCATCCGAAACCATAACGGGGCCAGAATCCTGACCTTTCGCTTCGGGATCACGGTCGACAAACTCAATCACCGCCAATGGCGCATTATCGCCGTAGCGGAAACCCGCTTTCAGCACGCGAATATACCCGCCTGAGCGTTCGGCATAGCGCGCTGCGAGTGTATCAAACAATTTAGCCGCCCATTTCTCGTCTGGCAGTTGCGCATAAGCGCGACGGCGTGCGGCCAAATCGCCTTTTTTGCCGAGAGTCACAAGCTTTTCAACGAACGGGCGCAGCTCTTTCGCTTTCGGCAGAGTCGTCACGATTTGCTCGTGCTTGATAAGCGCAACAGCCATATTGCCCAGCATTGCTTTGCGATGGCTGCTCGTCCTGTTCAGTTTGCGTCCTGCTTTTGCGTGGCGCATAGCACTACTCCCTAGTAATTATCTTCGAATTTCTTGGCAAGCTCTTCGATATTTTCTGGCGGCCAGTTCGGCACATCCATACCCAAATGCAAGCCCATTTCGGCCAATACTTCTTTAATCTCATTCAGCGACTTGCGGCCAAAGTTTGGCGTGCGCAGCATCTCGCCTTCTGATTTCTGGATAAGGTCGCCAATATAAACGATATTATCGTTTTTCAGGCAATTTGCCGAACGCACCGAAAGTTCCAGCTCGTCAACTTTTTTCAACAAGGCCGCCGAGAAACCCGTCTCCTCGATGGCTGATGTCTCTTCGACTTGCACTTCTGGCTCTTCGAAATTGATGAAGCTTTGTAATTGGTCTTGCAAAATCCGCGCCGACAAAGCCAGTGCATCTTCTGCAGTGACTGTCCCGTTGGTTTCGATGTCCAAAGTCAGTTTATCATAATCCAAGACCTGCCCTTCGCGTGTATTCTCGACATTGTAAGACACGCGGCGCACTGGACTATATAGGCTATCAATCGGAATAAACCCGATAGGCGCATCTTCTGGACGGTTTTTCTCAGCTGGCACATAGCCGCTGCCCGTACTCACAGTGAACTCGATGCCGACTTCAGCTCCGTCATCCAGCGTGCATAGCACGAGGTCTGGGTTTTGTATCGTCACACTGGCATTTTCTTCAATATCACCGGCTGTCACAACACCCGGCCCTTTTTTGTTCAGGGTCAGGCGTTTTGTGCCTTCTGCGTCCATCGACAGTGCCATTTTCTTGATGTTCAAGACAACATCCGTCACATCTTCGCGCACACCCGGAATAGATGAGAACTCGTGCAACACGCCATTGATTTGAATAGCCGTCACCGCCGCCCCTTGAATCGACGACAACAACACGCGGCGCAGCGCATTGCCGAGCGTCAGGCCAAACCCACGCTCAAGCGGCTCGGCCACAATACTCGCTTCACAGCTTTCATCATGTCCCGGAATAATATCTAGCTTTGTCGGCTTAATCAGCTCTTGCCAGTTTTTTTGTATCATGCTGTTACCTCTTTAAATGCGCGTATGTGGGAAAAATGGAGACCGAACCTAAACGCGACGGCGTTTAGGCGGACGGCAGCCATTGTGAGGGATAGGTGTCACATCACGAATCGAGGTGATGTTAAAGCCAGCCGCTTGCAGCGCCCGCAGCGCACTTTCACGACCCGAACCCGGCCCACGTACATTTACTTCTAATGTTTTGACACCGTGCTCCATGGCTTTACGGCCAGCATCTTCTGCAGCAATCTGCGCGGCGTAAGGTGTTGACTTACGAGAGCCTTTAAAGCCCATCGAACCAGCCGACGACCAACTAATCGCATTGCCTTGCGCATCAGAAATAGTAATCAGCGTGTTGTTAAAGGTCGAGTTGACGTGCGCCACACCAGATGTGATGTTCTTGCGCTCGCGACGACGCATGCGGGGTTTTTCTGTAGCCATTGTCTAACCTTTCTTGCCAGCGATAGCGCGCGCAGGGCCTTTACGCGTGCGCGCATTGGTATGCGTGCGCTGACCTCGCACCGGCAAGTTACGACGGTGTCGCAGTCCGCGATAAACCCCCATATCGAGCAAGCGCTTGATATTCATAGATGTTTCACGACGCAAATCGCCTTCAACAAGATAATCAGCATCAATCGTCTCGCGAATCTGAATCACCTCAGCATCGCTCAACTCATTGACACGGCGTTCAGCCGGAATACCGACTTTCGCACAAATTTCCTGCGCTTTCGTGTTGCCAATACCATGAATATACGTCAGGGCAATCACCACACGCTTGGCAGTTGGAATGTTAACACCAGCTATACGAGCCACTTGCTTCTCCTTTTCACCGTTTCCAGTGAGCGTCAGCCTCTGCTAAACCGCAGAAAACCAACAAAATTGCGTTTTTTTCCGATTATTCGACAACCAACCTCAGCAAAGCGCGGATTATAGGAAATTACACCCGCCAGTCAACTGTAAACAAAGGGAAAACTCAGTTAAATTTCTTTCAATACAGCATGAATTTGCTGCGTTACATCATCTATATCCTGCATACCGTCCAATGTGTTCAAAATACCCTTCGAAGCATAGAATTCCGCAACCGGTGCCGTTTGCTCCTCATAGACCCGCAAACGATGCTGCAAAGCCTCTTCCGTATCATCATCGCGCGGGCCATCAGCACTCTCAGCAGCGCGCTTCAAAATACGACTGACCAACACTTCTGGGTCAACCGCAAGCTCAATCACACCATCCAATGTGATATTTTTCTGCGCCAACATCACATCCAACGCATTTGCCTGTGCAACATTGCGCGGAAATCCATCAAGAATAAACCCGTTCGCGCAGTCTGCTTCATCAATGCGGTCGGAAATAATCCCGACAACAACCTCATCTGGCACCAAATCACCGCGCCCCATAATATCCTTAGCCTGTTTACCCGTTTCCGTCTCGGCAGCAACCGCTGCGCGCAACATATCGCCCGTCGAAAGCTGGCGCACATCGAAAGCATCCTCAATGCGCTGCGCCTGCGTGCCTTTACCCGCACCCGGAGGACCAAGAAAAATCAACTTCACCGTTTTCTGCCCCCAACTTTGGATTTCTTAATCAACCCCTCATATTGATGCGCAAACAAGTGACCCTGAATTTGTCCCACCGTATCCATCGTCACATTGACCACAATCAGCAAAGACGTGCCGCCAAAATAAAACGGCACATTATACGCATTGATTAAGAACTCAGGCAGCAAACAAACCAGCGTCAGATACATCGCGCCCACAAGCGTCAGCCGCGTCAGCACATAGTCGATATACTCTGCCGTGCGCTGACCCGGACGAATACCCGGAATAAACCCACCATAACGCTTCAGATTATCCGCCGTGTCCGTCGGGTTGAAAACAATCGACGTGTAAAAAAAGCAGAAGAAAATAATACCCGCCGCATATGTCATCATATAAGCAGGTTGGCCTCGGCCAAGCAGTGCCGCAACCGTGCCAAGCGCACCGCCACCCGACGCATCACCAGAGAAATTCGCCAATGTTATCGGCATCAGCAGCAGCGACGACGCAAATATCGGCGGAATAACCCCCGCCGTATTCAGTTTAAGCGGCAAATGCGAGTTCTCCCCTTGCGTCATGCGATTGCCCGTTTGTCGCTTCGGATATTGCACCAGCAAGCGACGCTGCGCGCGCTCCATAAACACAATGAAAGAAATCGTCAGAATAACCATCACAATCAGCGCCAGAATGATAAATGTCGATAGCGCGCCTTGGCGACCCAACTCAAGCGTACCCGCCAAGGCCGATGGCAATTCAGCGACAATACCTGCAAAGATAATCAGCGAAATACCATTACCAACGCCGCGCGCAGTAACTTGCTCGCCCAACCACATAAGAAATATCGTGCCACCAACAAGCGTAATCACGGCACTCGCACGGAAATAAAACCCCGGGTCGACAACAACCCCTTGCGCCCCTTCAAGGCCAACAGCAATGCCATAGCCTTGCACCGTCGCCAGCAGCACAGTGCCGTAACGCGTATATTGGTTAATCTGCTTGCGCCCCGCTTCGCCATCTTTCTTGAGTTGCTCAAGATGCGGCACAACCGAAGTAAGAAGCTGGATAACAATCGACGCCGTAATATACGGCATGATGTTAAGCGCAAAAATAGCCATACGGCCAACCGCCCCACCCGCAAACATATTGAACATGCCAATAATGCCAGATTGCTGTTGGCTAAACACCGCCTGCAACGCTTGCGGGTCGATGCCGGGCAACGGAATATATGTGCCAAGACGATAGACCAGCAACGCGCCCAATGTGAACCAGATACGCTTTTTCAGTTCATCGGCAGTGCGAAATGCCGAGAAGCTGATATTCGCAGCAAGCTGTTCAGCAGCTGAGGCCATACAGTCTCCCTCCTAAAGGGTTACGCTTCGTCAGAAGCCGTTTTAGCGGGCGCAACAGCTTTGGCAACCAACGTAACCTTGCCGCCAAGCTTTTCGATAGCCGCTTGCGCTGCTTTAGAAACACCCGCGACTTCGAAGTCCAACTTCTCTTTCAACGCGCCTTTGGCAAGAATACGGACGCCATCTAGCTCGCGGCGGATAACACCCGCCTCGACCAAGCTCGCCGCCGAAACAGTGCCGCCCTTGGCCAATTTGCCAGCTTCAATCGCCGTTTGCAGACGGCTGAGGTTCACCTCATTGAGCTTTTTAGGATTGGGCACGTTAAAGCCACGCTTTGGAAGGCGCATATGCAACGGCATTTGACCGCCCTCAAAGCCTTTAATCGCCACACCTGAGCGCGATTTTTGACCCTTCGCACCACGGCCTGCCGTTTTACCTTTACCCGATGACGCACCACGACCCACACGCATGCGCGATTTGCGAGCACCCTCATTATCACGAAGTTCGTTCAGTTTCATAACCGTTCTCCAACTCGTCTAGGCTTCGACGATGCGCACCAAATGCGCAACTTTTTCAATCATACCGCGAACAGCCGGCGTATCCTCAAGTTCGCAACGGCGACCACATTTGTTCAGACCAAGACCAACCAACGTCGCACGTTGGTCACCCGGACGTCCAATCGGGCTGCGCGTTTGCTCAACCATAATGGTTTTTGCTTTTGCCATCTCGCCTCTCCTAATTAGCCGTTTCAGCTTCGCCGACATCGTGCGCTTCGTCACGACGACGCGAAACCAAATCGCTGACTTTCTTACCGCGACGTGCCGCCACAGAACGCGGACTACCTTGCTTCTTCAACGCATCGAAAGTCGCATGGATCATATTATAGGGGTTCGACGAGCCAATCGACTTGGCCACAACGTCTTGCATCCCCAGCACTTCAAACACAGCGCGCATCGGACCACCTGCGATAATACCCGTACCCGCAGGTGCGGCGCGCAGATGAACTTTGCCCGCACCATGGCGACCCGTAATATCATGGTGCAATGTTCTGCCTTCGCGCAACGGCACACGCAGCAAACGACGCTTCGCGCTTTCCGTTGCTTTGCGAATGGCCTCTGGCACTTCGCGCGCTTTACCATGGCCGAAGCCAACACGACCGCGCTCGTCACCAATCACCACCAAAGCAGCAAAGCCAAAGCGACGACCCCCTTTAACCACTTTCGCAACACGGTTAATATGCACCAGACGGTCGACAAACTCGCTATCGCGCTCGTCGCGTTTTTCCCTATTTTCGTTTCTTGCCACGCTTTTTCTCCTATTATCCGATTTAAAAGCTCAAACCGGCTTCGCGAGCCGCTTCGGCCAATGCCTTAACGCGCCCATGATAAATATAGCCGCCACGGTCAAAAACGACGGAATCAACGCCCGCCTTTTTCGCACGTTCAGCGATGTGTTTACCGACAACACTGGCCGCATCAATATTGCTACCGCTGCCAGAAAACTCTTTGTCTTTCGTCGATGCCGCCGCCAATGTATGACCTGCGGTATCGTCAATAATTTGCGCGTAAATATGCTTTGCCGAGCGATATACCGACAGCCGCGGACGACCATTAGCAACCTTACGCAGCACGCGACGCACCCGCTGTTTTCGACGTTCATCTGTAAAAATCTTGCGACCCATGACTGCCCTCTACTTCTTCTTGCCTTCTTTGCGGAAGACGTATTCGCCTTGATAGCGCACACCTTTGCCCTTATAGGGCTCGGGCGGACGATAACCGCGGATTTCGGAAGCCACCTGACCGACTTTCTGCTTATCAATACCTGAGATAATAATTTCAGTCTGTGACGGGCATTCAATGTCGATGCCTTCCGGAACCGGAAAAGAAACATCATGGCTGAAGCCCAATGATAGTTTTAGCGTTTTACCCTGCACTTGCGCACGATAGCCAACGCCTTGTAGCTCAAGCTTGCGCGAGAAGCCTTCGGTGACGCCCGTGATAATATTTTGCACCAGCGAGCGCGATAATCCCCAAAAGCTACGCGCCGTTTGCGATTTGTCGCGTGGTGCTACCGTGACACCGTCATCGCCTTGCGCCACCGTCACATTATCCGACAGCACAACCGCCAACTCGCCTTTCGGGCCTTTAACAGCAAGGTTCTGACCGCTGAGGTTCACCTCGACACCCTGCGGGATAGAAACTGGTTTTTTGCCAATACGAGACATATCAATATCCTTTCCAGACGCGCCTTAAAAGACGCGGCACAGAATCTCCCCACCCACATTATTTTCACGCGCGGCATCATCCGACATCACACCCTTAGGGGTCGAAATAATCGAAATACCCAGACCATTGCGGACAACTGGCATGGTTTTCACCGATGAATAAACCCGACGACCGGGCTTCGAAACACGCTGAATCTCTTGAATAACCGGCAGGCCTTCAAAATATTTCAACTCGATTTCTAACTCACCAGCGCCATTATCCAATTTGTTTTCCGAATAGCCGCGAATATAGCCTTCGGTCTTTAAAACATCCAACACCCAGCAACGCAATTTCGAAGCCGGACTTATGACCGAGCTCTTGCCACGCATTTGTGCGTTGCGGATGCGGGTCAACATATCACCAAGAGGATCATTCATTTTCCAGCCCTCCTACCAGCTCGACTTAATCATGCCCGGCACCAGCCCTTTAGAGGACAGCTCGCGCAAGGCGATGCGGGACATATTCAGTTTACGATAATAACCACGCGGACGACCCGTCACACCGCACCGATTGCGGACACGGTTGCGCGCCGAGTTACGCGGCAGTTCAGCTAATTTCAAGCGTGCCTTAAAACGCTCCTCATTCGACAAGGATGTGTCTTTTGCAATCGCCATGAGCGCTGCCCGTTTCGCAGCATATTTCTCGACAAGACGCTTGCGCTTATTATTACGTTCGATGGAACTTTTCTTCGCCATTAATTTCTCCCCCGCCCTATTCGCCGAACGGAAAGTTAAAGGCACGCAATAATTCACGCGCCTGTTCGTCATTCTTCGTGGTGGTGCAAACAATGATGTCCATACCCCAAATCGTGTCAACTTTGTCATAATTGATCTCAGGAAACACAATATGCTCCTTTAACCCCATGGCAAAATTGCCAGAACCGTCAAAGCTGTTCGGATTAAGCCCGCGAAAGTCACGCACGCGCGGCAGAGCAACCGTCACCAAACGGTCAATAAACTCATACATGCGCGCCCCCCGCAAAGTCACCTTCACACCAAGCGGCATGTCCTCGCGCACTTTAAAGCTCGCAATCGAGTTACGCGCCCGCGTGATAACCGGCTTTTGACCCGCAATCGCTTGCATATCCTCATAAGCTGAATTGATTTTTTTCGTATCCTGCGTCGTCTCGCCAATGCCCATATTCAGCACGACTTTTTCCAAAGCTGGAATTTGCATCGGGTTTTGCAGGTCGAATTGCTTCATCAGCGCGTCACGAATGACATCCTGATATTGCGTTTTCAGGCGCGGTATATAAGACGTATCAGCCATCAATCACTTCTCCTGAACGTTTCGCAATGCGCGACTTAGACCCGTCGCCATTGAGCTTGAAACCAACACGGCTTGGTGCGCCATCTTTCGGGTCAGCAATCGCCAAATTAGAAATATGGATTTTGCTTTCACGATTGATAATGCCACCCTCCGTTTGCGGCGTTTGGCGTTGGTGACGTTTCACCATATTGACGCCTTGGACGAGTGCGCGGTTCTCAGATGGGAACACCGCCAGCACATCACCCGTTTTGCCTTTATCACGACCCGCGGTCACAACCACTTTATCGCCTTTTTTAATTTTCAGCTTTATCGCCATTACAAAACCTCCGGTGCCAGTGACACGATTTTCATATGATTGCTGCTGCGCAGCTCGCGTGTCACAGGGCCAAAAATACGCGTGCCAATCGGCTCGCCCGCAGGGGTCACAAGAACCGCCGCATTGCGGTCAAAGCGGATAATGCTGCCATCTTGGCGGCGAATCTCTTTCGCCGTGCGCACGATAACAGCGCGCATCACATCGCCTTTCTTAACACGTCCACGCGGAATGGCTTCTTTCACGCTGACGACAATCGTGTCGCCAACAGAAGCGGTTTTGCGTTTCGACCCGCCAAGAACCTTGATGCACTGCACCCGACGTGCGCCGCTATTATCGGCGACATCCAGATTGGTTTGCATCTGAATCATAACAAGACCCCTTATTCACCAGCGCTGGGAACAACTTCCCAGCTTTTTAATTTCGAGATTGGACGGCATTCGCGGATTTCCACCATGTCACCAACCTTGACTGCATTTTGCTCGTCATGCGCATGATAACGCTTTGACTTACGAACGGTTTTCTTCATCACCGGATCGGTAAAGCGACGCTCAACGCTGACGACAATCGTTTTGTCGCCCTTATCGCTAACCACCGTGCCTTGTAGAATACGTTTTGGCATTTTCTTCCCCTACTCCGGACTCGTTTGTTGCGCTGTTTTCAACCGTGCAATCGTGCGCCGAACGTCACGGATGCGCGATGCGTTTTCCAACTGACCCGAGGCCTGCTGAAAGCGCAGATTCAATTGCTCTTTTTTCAACTTGATGATTTCATCAGCAAGCTGGTCAACACTCATATCTCTGATTTCAGACATTTTCATGATGCACCCCTATTGCCCTTCACCCGGACGCGAAACAACACGCGTCGCAACGGGCAATTTAGCCGCCGCCAATTTCAACGCCTCATGCGCCACATCGGCAGGCACACCGTCGACCTCAAACATGATGCGCCCCGGCTTCACGCGGCACGCCCAATATTCTGGCGTACCCTTACCTTTACCCATCCGTACTTCGGTTGGTTTTTTCGAGACAGGCACATCAGGAAATATCCGAATCCACACACGACCCGCACGTTTCATGTGACGGGTGATAACACGACGCGCAGCCTCAATTTGGCGTGCCGTAACGCGCTCAGGCGACGTTGCTTTCAAGCCAAATGAGCCAAAAGTCAGCGTTGTCCCACCCTTGGCATTGCCATGGATGCGCCCTTTATGCGCTTTACGGAATTTCGTACGTTTTGGTTGCAACATCGCTTAGTTCCCCGCACCTTGTTGTTCTTGGCGAGGTGGGCGACCAACCTCAGCCTGCTCATCACGACGGTCACGCGCCATCGGGTCGTGCTCCATAATCTCGCCTTTAAATATCCAGATTTTCACGCCGCAAATACCATAGGCCGTCATCGCTTCGCAAACGCCATAATCAATATCAGCGCGCAGCGTATGCAATGGCACACGGCCTTCGCGATACCATTCCGTCCGCGCAATCTCGGCACCGCCAAGGCGGCCACCGCAATTGATACGAATACCCAAAGCCCCAAGTCGCATCGCCGATTGCACCGCCCGCTTCATCGCACGGCGGAAGCCAACACGACGCTCAAGCTGTTGCGCAACGCTTTCGGCCACCAGTTGCGCATCGATTTCAGGCTTGCGCACTTCAACAATATTCAGCACCACTTCGCTTTCGGTCATCGCGCCAATACGCTGTTTCATTTTTTCGATATCAGCGCCTTTTTTGCCGATAATAACCCCCGGGCGCGCCGAGTGAATCGTCACGCGGCATTTTTTATGCGGACGCTCAATAACAACCCGCGAAATACCCGCTTGGCGAAGCTCTTTGAAAACCATATTACGGATTTTCAAATCTTCGTGCAACAGCACGGCATATTCGCCTTTTTCAGCGAACCAGCGCGACTCCCATGTGCGGTTCACGCCGAGGCGCATGCCAATCGGATTAACCTTCTGTCCCATTACGCTTTCTCCTCAACTTCGCGAACCACAATGGTCACTTGGCTAAACGGCTTCAAAATACGCGCCGCGCGGCCTTTGGCACGGGCACGGAAACGTTTCATAACCAGATTTTTACCAACATAGGCTTCCGCAACAACCAGACTATCGACATCCAGATTATGATTGTTTTCAGCATTGGCGATGGCGCTTTCCAGCACTTTCTTCACCTCGCCAGCCACACGGCGGCGCGAGAAAGTCAAATCATTCAGCGCCTGCTCAGCTTTCTTGCCCCGAATAAGCTGGGCAATCATATTGAGCTTTTGCGGACTGGTGCGGATGTTGCGCCCAATCGCTTTGGCCTCATTATCTGGCAGCTGACGTTGTAACGATGCTTTGCCCATAGGGTTAACCTCTCTTCGCCTTCTTGTCGGCTGTATGACCGTAATAGGTGCGGGTCGGTGCAAACTCACCAAATTTATGCCCGACCATATCCTCGGTTATCGAAACAGGAATATGCTTTTGACCATTATGAACCCCAAAAGTCAGGCCGACAAATTGCGGCAAAATCGTCGAGCGACGACTCCACATTTTAATGACTTCATTGAGGCGGCCACTTTCGCGCACAGCTTCTGCTTTCTTAAGCAAATAGCCATCAACAAACGGACCTTTCCAAACTGAACGTGTCATCTCAAAACACTCCTAACGTTTCTTCTTCAAATGGCGGCTGCGCAGGATGTATTTATCCGTTGCCTTATTCGAGCGCGTACGACGCCCCTTTGTCGGCTTACCCCAAGGCGTCACGGGATGGCGACCCCCTGATGTTTTACCTTCACCACCACCATGCGGGTGGTCGACTGGGTTCATCGCAACGCCACGCACCGATGGGCGTTTACCCAACCAGCGATTGCGACCGGCTTTTGCCAGTTTAATATTCGATTGGTCTGGATTGGATACCGCACCAACTGTCGCCATGCACGTGCCTAAAATAAGACGCTGCTCGCCAGACTGAAGCCGCACAATCGCATAGCCCGCATCGCGACCCACAAGCTGCGCAAATGTACCCGCAGAGCGCGCAATCTGGCCGCCTTTGCCGGGCTTCAGCTCAACATTATGGATGATGGTTCCAATCGGAATAGATTTCAGCGGCATCGCATTGCCCGGCTTCACATCCACATTTTCGCCCGCAATCACCTTGTCCCCAACGCCCAGACGCTGTGGCGCAAGAATATACGCCTGCTCGCCATCAGAATAATTAATCAGCGCGATAAACGCCGTGCGATTTGGATCATATTCCAAACGCTCCACCGTGGCTTCAAGGTCAAACTTACGACGCTTGAAATCAATCATCCGATAGCTACGCTTATGACCACCACCACGACGACGCGCCGTAATGCGACCCGCATTGTTACGCCCGCCCGACTTGGTGAGACCTTCCGTCAGCTTTTTGACCGGCTTACCGCTATACAACGCCGAACGGTCTACCTGAACAAGGCCACGTTGACCCGGGGTCGTCGGTTTATATGTTTTAAGTGCCATGCTTCTACCCCCGCCTAAAGACCTGTGGTCACGTCAATCGCGTGCCCATCTTCAAGCGTCACAATCGCCTGTTTTACATCATTCTGCTTGCCGCGAAACCCACGGAAACGCTTCACTTTACCCTTACGACGCAGCGTGTTCACGGCCTTGACCTTCACATCAAACAGCGCCTCAACGGCTTCTTTGATAATCTTCTTATCAGCATCCAGCGCCACCTTGAAAACAACCTGATTATTCTCCGAAGCCATTGTCGACTTCTCGGTGATAACCGGCGTACGGATAACGTCATAATATTGCTCGCGGCTCATTTGAAACGCTCCTCAAGACTCGACAAGGCCGCTTTGGTCAAAACCAATTTATCACGACGCAAAATGTCATAAACATTAATGCCCTGCGCTGGCAACACATCAACATGCGCAATATTGCTCGCAGCACGGGCAAAATTAGCATCCAACTCAGCACCGCCAATAATCAACGCATTGTCGATACCAAGCTTGCCAAGCTGCTTGCGCAAGCTCGCTGTTTTGCCATCTTTCGATACAGCATCATCCAAAACCACCAATTGCTCACCCGCCTGCTTGCTCGAAAGCGCCATTTTCAGGGCAAGCGAACGCACTTTCTTAGGCATATCAATCGCATGGCTGCGCGGCACTGGCCCGTGCGCCCGACCACCACCAACAAAAATGTTCGACTTGCGGTTACCGTGACGCGCCCCGCCACCGCCTTTTTGACGACCAAACTTCTTGGTCGTGCCAGCGATTTCACTGCGCGGCTTGGTCTTATGCGTGCCAGCCTGACGTTTCGCCAACTGATACGTCACCATACGCTGCAGAATATCGGCGCGCGGCTCTACACCAAACAGCGCAGCGTCAAGTTTGACCTCGCCATTGGCTTTCGCATCAAGCGTTTGTACTTCCGCTTTCATTATTCCGCATCCTTTTCGTCATCAGGTGTTTCTTCAGTAGGCACTTCTTCGACAACTTCCTCAGTTGGCGCTTCTTCAGCGACTTCCTCAGTAGGAGCTTCCTCAACGACTTCCTCAGCTGGGGCTTCTTCTGCGGGTGCTTCTTCTTGCGCACCAACCAGAGCCGCTGGATAAGGCAACCCATCAGGAAGGGGACGCTTAACCGCATCGCGCAGCAACACCCAACCGCCTTTAGCCCCGGGAACCGCGCCTTTTATCATCACCAACCCTCGCGCCAAATCGGTTTTAACAACCTCTAGATTTTGTGTGGTCACGCGGACATCGCCCATATGACCGGCCATTTTCTTGCCTTTAAACACTTTACCGGGGTCTTGGCACTGACCCGTTGAGCCGTGCGAACGGTGTGAAATCGACACACCATGCGTCGCGCGCAAGCCACCAAAATTATGACGTTTCATCGCACCCGCAAATCCTTTACCGATGGAGATTCCTGTCGCATCGACTTTCTGGCCTTCGATGAAGTGATTGGCGGCCAGTTCGGCACCGACTTCGATGAGATTATCGGGGCTGACCCGAAACTCGGCAACCCGACGCTTCGGCTCTACTTTGGCTTTGGCAAAATGCCCGCGCATCGCCCGATTGGTACGCTTCACTTTGGCAAAGCCAGAGCCGAGCTGTACAGCGGTATAGCCGTCTTTTTCTTCCGTGCGCTGTGCCACAACCTGACACGTATCAAGTTTCAGCACCGTGACTGGAACGTGTTTACCCGCTTCGGTAAACAGGCGGGTCATCCCCACTTTTTGAACAATTAATCCAGACCGCATGAATATTTCTCCTAAAGCTTAATCTGAACATCGACGCCGGCTGGCAAGTCGAGTTTCATCAAAGCATCTACGGTTTGCGGGGTCGGGTCGACAATGTCGAGCAGACGCTTATACGTCCGCGTTTCGAACTGGTCGCGACTCTTTTTATCAATATGCGGCCCACGCAAAACAGTATATTTTTCGATATGTGTCGGAAGCGGAATCGGCCCACGCACATCAGCACCCGTCCGTTTGGCTGTATTCAGAATCTCACGCGCAGAATTGTCCAACACGCGATGGTCAAACGCTTTCAGGCGTATCCGAATATTTTGTGACTGTACCATATTGTATTCCGTTTCCAGTAAAAAGGGCGCGTCTCACAAAAGACACGCCCGTTAAGTCCTATTCAATAATCGCTGCGACAACGCCCGCTCCGACCGTGCGGCCACCCTCGCGGATAGCAAAGCGAAGCTTCTCTTCCATCGCAACAGGCACAATCAGTTCAACTTCCATCTCAACACTATCACCCGGCATAACCATCTCAGTGCCAGACGGTAGGCTCACAACACCCGTCACATCCGTTGTGCGGAAATAAAACTGCGGACGATAATTCGTAAAGAAAGGCGTATGACGCCCCCCCTCTTCTTTCGTCAAAATATAAGCCTCAGCCTTAAACTTCGTGTGCGGTGTAATCGAGCCCGGCGCACAAAGTACCTGACCACGCTCAACATCCTCACGCTTCGTACCACGCAGCAAAACACCAACATTGTCACCTGCTTCACCACTGTCCAAAAGCTTACGGAACATCTCAACACCCGTACACGTCGTCGTCTCCGTATCCTTAATGCCAACAATCTCAATATCGTCACCAACATTAACAACACCACGTTCAACACGACCCGTCACAACCGTCCCACGACCCGATATCGAGAACACATCCTCAATCGGCATCAAAAACGCTTGGTCTTTAGGGCGGTCAGGTTGGGGTATATAAGCATCAACCTCTTTCATCAGAGACAAGATAGCTTCTTTGCCAATCGCCTCGTCACGACCCTCAAGGGCTGCCAAGGCAGAGCCTTTCACTATCGGGATATCATCACCGGGGAACTCATAAGAAGAGAGCAGCTCACGCACTTCTATCTCAACAAGCTCAAGCAGCTCATCATCATCGACTTGGTCAACCTTATTTAAGAAAACAACCAAGGCTGGCACACCCACCTGACGTGCAAGCAGAATATGCTCCCGTGTCTGAGGCATTGGGCCATCGGCCGCGTTCACAACCAGAATACCACCATCCATTTGCGCCGCACCTGTAATCATGTTCTTCACATAATCGGCGTGACCCGGGCAATCAACATGGGCGTAGTGACGACCTTCCGTCTCATATTCAACATGAGCCGTCGAAATCGTAATCCCGCGTTCCTTCTCTTCAGGTGCTTTATCAATATCGGCGTAATCAGAAAACTCCGCACCACCACCCTCAGCTAAAACCTTCGTAATCGCAGCCGTCAACGTCGTCTTACCATGGTCAACGTGACCAATCGTTCCGATGTTACAATGCGGCTTCGTACGTTCAAACTTCTCTTTCGACATGTTACTTCTCCATCGATTTGCCCAAAGGGGCGATTAATTAAGCCAGTTTGGCGATGACTTCGTCTGAAACCGCCTGTGGCACTTGATCATAATGATCGAACAACATTGAGTATTGCGCCCGACCCTGCGTCATAGAGCGCAATGTGTTGACATAACCAAACATATTGGCAAGCGGTACGGTCGCCGAAATGACCGTCGCGTTACCGCGCGCTTCAGTGCCGCGCACTTGTCCACGGCGACTGTTCAAATCGCCAATCACATCGCCCATATGGTCGTCAGGTGTCACCACCTCGACCAACATAATCGGCTCGAGCAATTTGGCACCTGCGTCTTGCGAGGCTTCACGGAACGCCGCACGAGCTGCAATCTCAAAAGCCATAACGCTCGAGTCAACATCGTGATAAGCGCCATCATATAGCGTCACGCGGAAGTCAATCATCGGAAAACCGGCCAGAACGCCGTTTTCACGCACGCTCTCAATACCTTTTTCAACACCGGGGATATATTCGCGCGGGATTGAGCCACCAACGATTTTATTCTCAAACTCGTAACCACCGCCCGGCTGCAACGGTTCGATGGTCATTTTCACACGCGCAAACTGACCCGAACCACCCGATTGCTTCTTATGGGTGTAATCCACATCTGTCTCTTTCGTAAATGTTTCGCGATACGCCACTTGCGGTGCGCCCACATTGGCTTCCACTTGAAACTCGCGCTTCATGCGGTCGACAATAATATCAAGGTGAAGCTCGCCCATGCCAGCAATCACAGTCTGGCCGCTTTCTTCGTCTGATTTGACGCGGAAAGAAGGGTCTTCTTGTGCCAAGCGGCTCAGTGCCAGACCCATTTTCTCTTGGTCGCCTTTGGTTTTTGGCTCAACCGCAACCTCGATAACTGGGTCAGGAAACTCCATACGCTCAAGGATAACAGGTTTATCTTGCGCACACAGCGTATCGCCCGTTGTCGTATCTTTCAGGCCAACCAGCGCAACAATGTCGCCCGCGCACGCCTCTTTGATTTCTTCGCGCGAATTGGCGTGCATTTGCAGCATCCGACCAATCCGCTCGCGTTTATCTTTCACTGTATTTACCAGTGTCTCGCCACTTTCCAACTTGCCCGAGTAAATACGCGCAAAAGTCAGCGACCCAACAAACGGGTCATTGGCGATTTTAAAGGCCAGCATAGAAAGCGGCTCATCGTCCGAGCTTTCACGCACAACCTCTTCTTCTGTTTTGGCATCAATCCCCTGAATAGCTTCCACATCAAGCGGCGATGGCATAAAGTCAACGACCGCATCCAGTAGAGGTTGAACCCCTTTATTTTTAAACGCTGTCCCATTCAGAACCGGAACAAAATTCTGGTCAATCGTTCCCTTACGGATAAGGCGGCGCAGCGTATCTTCATCAGGCTCTGTTCCCTCGAGATAGGCTTCCATGACATCATTATCCAGCTCGACGGCGGTCTCGACCAGTGCGGCGCGATATTCATCGGCTTGCGCTTTAAGCTCATCACGGATATCGACATATTCATATTCAGCACCGAGGTCTTCATTCTTCCAAAGAACCTCTTTCATGCGTACCAAATCAATCAATCCAGCGTAATCGGCTTCTGCGCCAATCGGCAGCTGAATAACCAGTGGGGTCGCGCCCAAACGGTCTTTAATCATCTCAACGCAGCGGAAGAAATCTGCGCCCATGCGGTCCATCTTATTGACAAAACACATACGCGGCACAGAATATTTATCAGCCTGACGCCAAACCGTTTCAGATTGCGGTTCAACACCCGCAACCGAGTCAAACACCGCAACCGCGCCATCCAACACACGCAGCGAACGCTCAACTTCAATGGTGAAGTCAACATGGCCGGGCGTATCAATAATGTTAATGCGCTTATCGTTCCAGAAGCAAGTCGTCGCCGCCGACGTAATCGTAATGCCGCGCTCTTGCTCTTGCTCCATCCAATCCATCGTGGCCGCGCCATCATGCACTTCACCAATCTTGTAACTGACACCCGTATAATACAGAATCCGCTCCGTCGTGGTTGTCTTGCCAGCATCGATGTGCGCCATGATGCCGATATTGCGATAATCTTTAAGGTCTGTTTGACGTGACATTGGGGAAATCCTCGAGAAATGCTACCAGCGATAATGCGCAAAGGCGCGATTAGCTTCAGCCATACGGTGCGTGTCTTCACGCTTCTTCACCGCAGACCCGCGATTATTAACAGCGTCCATCAACTCGCCCGACAGGCGGTCAACCATGGTGTTTTCACCACGCTCGCGCGCCGCCGCAATCAACCAACGAATGGCCAATGCTTGACGACGGTCTGGACGTACTTCAACCGGCACCTGATAAGTCGCACCACCAACACGGCGAGAGCGCACTTCAACAGTCGGCATGATGTTTTCAAGCGCTTCATGAAAAACACTGACCGGCTCGCGGCTCAGTTTTGCCTCAACCGCATCCATAGCGCCATAAAGAATACCCTCAGCGGTCGATTTTTTGCCATGCAGCATCAGCGAGTTCATAAACTTGCTGAGCACCTCATCGCCATATTTGGCGTCGGGGATGACTTGGCGTTTTTCTGCGCGGTGACGACGTGACATGAAACAGCTCCTACTTCGGACGCTTGGCGCCGTATTTCGAACGACGCTGCTTACGGTCTTTGACGCCTTGAGTATCAAGAACGCCACGAATAATATGATAACGCACACCGGGTAAATCTTTCACCCGTCCGCCGCGTATCATCACGACGGAGTGCTCTTGCAGATTATGGCCTTCACCGGGAATATAACTCGTCACCTCATAACCATTGGTCAAGCGCACACGTGCCACTTTACGCAGCGCTGAGTTCGGCTTTTTCGGGGTCGTCGTGTAAACACGCGTACAAACGCCACGGCGCTGCGGACACTGCTCCATGGCCGGCACCTTATTGCGTTTCACAACCTTTTTCCGCGGCTTGCGGATGAGTTGGTTAATCGTCGGCATACTGCCTACTCCCAATATTCAAACCAAATAGGCCAAATCAAGACCTATCCGCCGTCAACCGCTTTTGGTCTCCGACGCGTTATGCAGAGGATTCAACGCCTAGCGCGGAATCATGCGTCCAATTATTTACTTCAGATATCCAACAGCGTTTAGGTTCGTGGGTGACGGGGTGAGCCCCGAAACTGAAGAAAACCTACAGTCCTGCTACCAAAGTGAGACCTTATTAGGGCAATCAAAAGCATCGGTCAAGCCCTGAATTAGAAGATTTACGCCTCAGCTTCAGTCGCAGGCTCATCTGGCAATTCAGGAGCAGGACGCGCCGCTTCAAGCGCCGCATCGCGTTCGGTTGCCTCGCCTTTCAAGCGTTGCATCAAACCACCCGTACCCGCCGGAATAAGCCGCCCGACAATCACATTCTCTTTCAAACCAACCAATTCATCATATTTGCCGTTAATCGCCGCTTCCGTCAGCACCCGTGTGGTCTCCTGAAACGAAGCCGCCGAGATAAACGAACGGGTTTGCAACGATGCTTTGGTAATCCCCAGCAGAACTGGCGCACCCGTCGGTGGCGTTTTGCCTTCGGCTTCAATGCGTGCGACTTCGTCCTCAAACTCGATGCGGTCAATATGCTCCTCTTTCAAGAAAGCACCATCGCCGACGGTTTGAACCTCAATCTTCTGCAGCATTTGACGCACAATCACTTCGATATGCTTATCATTAATCGTCACGCCTTGCAGACGGTACACATCTTGAATCTCGTTGATGAGATAATTCGCCAATTCCTCAACACCCGAAATCGCCAGAATATCGTGCGGTGCTGGGTGGCCATCAATCAGATATTCACCCTTCTCGATAATGTCGCCTTCCTGAACAGACAAATGCTTGGCTTTCGGCACCAAATATTCGACCGGCTCTTGGTCAGCCTCTTCGGGCGTAATAATAATACGCCGCTTGTTCTTATAGTCGCGGCCAAACTCAACTTTACCCGTAATCTCAGCGATAATCGCATGGTCTTTCGGACGACGCGCTTCGAACAGCTCCGCCACACGCGGCAGACCCCCCGTAATATCACTGGTCGACGCACCCTCGGTCGGAATACGTGCCAATGTGTCGCCCGCATTGACGCTCGCGCCTTGCTCAACCGACAAAATAGCGCCCGCCGCCAGAATAAACCGCGCCTCATTGCCATTCGACAGGGTTTTGATAGCACCCTTGCCGTCTTTCACAACGATGGCAGGTTTCAGCTCAGACCCTCGCGTCGTCGACGAGCTATCCGTGACAACGCGCTGGCTGATGCCCGTCGCTTCGTCCGTCGTCTCGGTAATCGACACGCCTTCGACAAGGTCTTCAAACGAGGCAAAACCATCCAACTCAGTCAGAATAGGGATAGCATAAGGCTCCCATTCAGCCAGCCTGTCGCCTCGGCTGACCTCTTGGCCTTCTTCAACCCGCAAACGCGAGCCATAAGCCAATTTGTGTGCCGCCCGCTCAAGACCATTATTATCGACAATCTTGATGACAACATTTCGGCTCATCACAACGGGACGACCACTCGAATCTTTCACGATATTGGCATTTTCCAACTCGACTTTACCGTCCGCATTGGATTCGATAAAGGATTGGTCAACCACTTGCGCCGTGCCGCCAATATGGAACGTGCGCATAGTCAGCTGCGTGCCCGGCTCACCAATCGATTGCGCTGCGATAACACCAACCGCCTCGCCGATATTCACTGGCGTACCGCGTGCCAAATCACGGCCATAGCATTTCGCGCAAACACCGCTTTTCACTTCGCATGTCAGCACAGAACGCACTTTAATACTCACCAGATTGGCTTCTTCAATCGCCTCCAAATGCTCCTCAGAAATCAACTCGCCCGCTTTGACAATCACTTCTTCAGAAGCAGGATTGACGACATCCGCCACTGGCACACGACCCAGCACACGCTGCGACAGCGACGTAATAACCTCGCCTGCGTCAATCACGGCAGCGACCGTAATGCCATCGCTTGTGCCGCAATCATCTTCATTGATGATGCAGTCTTGTGCGACATCCACCAAGCGGCGCGTCAGATAACCTGAGTTAGCCGTTTTCAGAGCCGTGTCAGCCAAGCCTTTACGCGCCCCGTGCGTCGAATTAAAATACTCAAGCACCGACAGACCCTCTTTAAAGTTCGAGATAATCGGCGTTTCGATAATCTCGCCCGATGGTTTGGCCATCAGACCGCGCATACCCGCCAACTGTTTCATTTGCGCAGGCGAACCACGCGCCCCTGAATGCGACATCATGTAAATCGAATTGATAAAGCTGTCATCATCGGCATCGCCTTCATCGACAGAAGAAATCTTGCCCATCATGGCATCCGCCACACGGTCGGTGCAACGCGCCCACGCATCCACCACCTTATTGTATTTCTCGCCTTGCGTAATCAGGCCATCGATATATTGCTGTTCGTATTCCTTCACCTGACCCGTGGTTTCCTCAATCAGGGCGATTTTATCCTCTGGAATAACCATATCGTCCTTACCAAAAGAAATACCCGCCTGACAGGCCTCACGGAAGCCAACCTTCATAATATGGTCGCAGAAAATCACCGTCTCTTTTTGACCGCAATGGCGATACACAGCATCAATCACGCGGCTGACCTCTTTCTTGGTCATCAGCTTATTGATGGTTTCGAAAGGCAGTTTGATGTTTTTGGGAAGTTCCTGACCCAGCATATAACGCCCCGCCGTCGTATCCACAACGCGCGAAACCAGATTGCCCGCTTCATCCATTTCTTGAATCCGCGCTTTGATTTTAGTGTGCAAACTCACCGTGCCAGCATCAAGCGATTGCTCAAGCTCGGCAATATCGCCGATAAGCGTGCCTTCGCCGGGCAGTCCATCGCGCTGCAAGGTCATATAATACAGACCCAACACGATATCCTGCGACGGCACGATAATCGGTGCGCCACTGGCAGGGTGCAGAATATTATTGGTCGACATCATCAGCACACGCGCTTCCAACTGCGCTTCCAGCGAAAGCGGCACATGGACAGCCATTTGGTCGCCGTCAAAGTCAGCATTAAACGCCGCACAAACCAACGGATGCAACTGAATGGCTTTGCCATCAATCAGCACTGGCTCGAAAGCTTGGATACCCAAACGGTGCAATGTCGGGGCGCGGTTCAGCATCACCGGATGCTCACGAATAACCTCATCGAGAATATCCCAAACCTCGGGACGCTCCTTCTCAACCATCTTCTTCGATTGCTTCACCGTCGACGACAGACCCTTAGCTTCAAGGCGCGAATAGATAAACGGCTTAAATAACTCAAGTGCCATTTTCTTCGGCAGCCCACACTGATGAAGTTTCAGCTCGGGCCCAACCACAATCACCGAGCGACCAGAATAATCGACGCGCTTGCCCAAAAGATTCTGACGGAAACGCCCTTGCTTGCCTTTCAGCATATCGGAAAGCGATTTCAACGGACGCTTATTGCCCCCCGTAATCACCCGACCACGGCGGCCATTATCAAACAGCGCATCGACGGATTCTTGCAGCATACGTTTTTCATTGCGCACGATAATATCAGGTGCGCGCAGCTCAATCAGCCGCTTCAGGCGATTGTTCCGATTGATAACCCGACGATATAAGTCGTTCAAATCAGAGGTCGCAAAACGGCCACCATCCAACGGCACTAATGGGCGCAACTCTGGCGGAATAACCGGCACAACATTCAAAATCATCCATTCTGGACGACTGCCCGAACGCAAGAAAGCTTCAACCACTTTCAACCGCTTGGCCAATTTCTTCGGCTTCAACTCCGTCGTCGCTTCGGCAATGCCAACGCGCAATTCTTCGCGCAATTCTTCAAGGTCAAGCTCTTCCAACATGGCGCGTACGGCCTCAGCACCAATGCCCGCAACAAACGTATCTTCGCCATACTCATCTTGCGCATCGAAATACTCTTCTTCGCTCAACAATTGGCCACGTTCCAGCCCCGATATCATCGGGTCAAGCACGATAAAATGCTCAAAATAAAGCACGCGCTCCAAATCCTTCAATGTCATATCAAGCAGCAGACCAATACGGCTCGGCAATGATTTCAAGAACCAGATATGCGCCACCGGTGCAGCCAACTCGATATGCCCCATGCGCTCGCGACGCACTTTGGTCAATGTCACCTCAACGCCGCATTTCTCGCAGATAACGCCTTTGAATTTCATCCGCTTATATTTGCCGCACAAGCATTCATAATCCTTAATCGGCCCAAAAATACGCGCGCAGAACAAACCATCACGCTCTGGCTTGAACGTACGATAGTTAATCGTCTCTGGCTTTTTAATCTCGCCATATGACCAAGACAGGATTTTCTCCGGACTGGCAATCGAAATACGAATCTGATCGAAGGCCTGTTGACTGGCCTGCGGATTGAAAATATTCATGACCTCATGGTTCATCGGTCGTCTCCTAAATGAACAGCTTGCGCTGCTTTAGCCCTGATTTTCTTTTTGGTTCTCTGTCAACTCGACATTGAGACCCAAGGAACGAATTTCTTTAACCAACACATTAAAGCTTTCTGGAATACCTGCTTCAAATGTGTCGTCACCCTTAACAATAGCTTCGTAGACTTTCGTGCGGCCTGCGACATCATCCGATTTCACAGTCAGCATTTCTTGCAACGTATAGGCAGCCCCGTAAGCTTCTAATGCCCACACTTCCATTTCGCCAAAACGCTGGCCGCCAAACTGCGCCTTACCACCCAGCGGTTGCTGCGTGACCAGACTATACGGCCCAATCGAACGAGCATGGATTTTGTCGTCCACCAAATGGTGCAGTTTCAGCATGTAAATATAGCCGACAGTTACCTTACGATTAAATCGCTCGCCCGTACGCCCATCATGCAATTGCACCTGACCCGAGCTATCAATGCCCGCCTTGCCAAGCATTTCGACAATGTCACTGTCACCCGCACCATCAAACACAGGCGTCGCCACAGGCACACCACGGCGCAATGTCTGGCTCATCTCAATGGCTTCCCCATCAGACAATTTCGCCACCGCCGCATCTTCTGGATAAATATCCTTCAATGTTTGCTTAACGATACCGACATCGCCTTCGCGCTCATACGCTGTCAGAGCATCATTAATCTGACGCCCCAGCCCCGCACAAGCCCAGCCCAAATGGGTCTCCAAAATCTGCCCCACATTCATCCGACTCGGCACGCCAAGCGGATTAAGCACAACATCAACTGGCGTACCATCATCGTGATACGGCATGTCCTCAACCGGTACGATACGGCTGATAACACCCTTATTCCCATGACGACCAGCCATCTTGTCACCCGGCTGAAGCTTACGCTTCACCGCGACATAGACTTTAATCATCTTCATCACGCCGGGCGGCAATTCATCACCACGTTGCAGCTTATCGACCTTGTCATCGAAACGCGCTTCCAACTCAGCCTTTGCTTCGTCAAACTGCTTTTTCATCGCTTCGACTTCGGCCATCGCGGCATCGTTTTTCAACGCAATCTGCCACCACTGCGACCGTGGAATATCCTCAAGCATGCCTTGCGTGATTTTCGCACTCGCGCTGATGCCATCTGGCCCTGACGCCGCCTGCTTACCAACAAGCAGCGTGTCCAAACGATTGTAAATATTACGCTCAAGAATAGCCAATTCGTCATCACGGTCTTTGGCCAGAGATTCGATTTCCTCGCGCTCAATCGCCAACGCACGCTCATCCTTGTCGATGCCATGGCGGTTAAACACCCGCACCTCAACAACCGTGCCAGATGTGCCGGGCGGCAATTTCAACGATGTATCGCGCACGTCAGAGGCTTTTTCACCAAAGATAGCCCGCAGCAATTTTTCTTCTGGAGTCATCGGGCTTTCGCCTTTTGGCGTAATCTTGCCGACCAGAATATCGCCCGGGTCAACTTCCGACCCGATATACACAATCCCCGCTTCATCGAGGCTACCAAGCGCCTCCTCGCCAACATTTGGAATATCGCGGGTAATTTCTTCTGGCCCCAATTTCGTATCACGCGCCATCACCTCAAACTCTTCAATGTGAATCGAGGTAAACACGTCATCGCGCACAATGCGCTCAGAAATCAGGATGGAATCCTCAAAATTATAGCCATTCCAAGGCATAAAGGCGACGCGCACGTTACGTCCCAAGGCCAATTCACCCAATTCGGTCGACGGGCCATCGGCGACAACATCACCCAATTCGACGCGGTCACCAACGCGCACAAGCGGGCGTTGGTTAATACATGTCGACTGATTAGACCGTTGGAATTTCCGCAAATTGTAAATATCCACGCCCGATTTCGAGGCATCGGTTTCTTCCGTCGCCCGAATAACAATGCGTGTCGCATCGACTTGGTCGACGACCCCCGCACGGCGCGCGGAAATAGCCGCGCCACTGTCACGCGCCACCACTTCTTCCATGCCTGTGCCAACCAGCGGCGCATCTGCTTGCAGCAGCGGCACGGCTTGGCGTTGCATGTTCGAGCCCATCAAAGCACGGTTCGCATCATCGTTTTCAAGAAACGGAATAAGCGCCGCCGCAACCGAGACAATCTGTTTCGGCGAGACATCAAGCAGGTCAACCATATCAGGCGGCACCAGTTCAAAGTCACCCGATACGCGACAGTTAATCAAATCATCCGTCAGCTTGCCTTTACCATCAATGGCAATGCTCGCCTGTGCGACCCGAAAACGCGCTTCTTCCATAGCGGATAAATAAATCACCTCGCCCGTGACTTTGCCGTTTTCAACACGGCGATACGGGCTTTCGATAAAGCCGTATTTATTAACACGCGCAAATGTCGCCAGCGAATTAATCAGACCGATATTGGGCCCTTCTGGCGTTTCAATCGGGCAAATGCGGCCATAATGCGTTGGATGCACATCGCGCACTTCAAAGCCTGCGCGTTCACGCGTCAGACCCCCCGGCCCAAGCGCCGACAAACGACGCTTATGCGTAATCTCAGATAGCGGATTGGTTTGGTCCATAAATTGCGATAATTGCGATGACCCGAAGAACTCGCGCACAGATGCCGATACTGGCTTGGCGTTGATAAGGTCTTGCGGCATCACCGTATCAATATCAATCGAACTCATGCGCTCTTTAATGGCGCGCTCCATGCGCAGCAAACCAATCCGATATTGATTTTCCATCAGCTCACCAACCGAGCGAACACGTCGGTTGCCAAGATTATCAATATCATCAATGTCGCCCCGACCATCGCGCAAGTCGACCAGTGTTTTCACCACGCCAACAATATCTTCGCGGCGCAGCACACGGATATCATCAGGACATTCCTGATTAAGCCGAATATTCATTTTCACCCGACCCACAGCCGATAAATCATAACGCTCACTGTCAAAGAACAGCCCATCAAACAAGGCTTGTGCGGTTTCTGGCGTTGGCGGCTCACCGGGGCGCATGACGCGATAAATCTCTTCCAGTGCCGATAATTTATCGCTCGATTTATCCGCAAATAATGTGTTGCGGATGAACGGGCCTTTATTGACTGGGTCAATATCCAGCACATTGATGTCCTTATAGCCAAGCTCCATCAATTCGGCGAGCAGCTCTTCGGTGATTTCTTGACCCGCTTCGGCAAAAATCTCACCCGTCTCAAGGCTTACAAGCTCACCTGCCAAAAAGCGACCAATCAGCTCTTCACTGGTCACGCGCAATTGCTTAAGCCCATCATCAGCCAGTAAACGCGCTTTACGCGGCGATATTTTCTGACCTGCCTCAACCACAACTTTGCCTGTTTTCGCATCGACGAGGTCGAAAATTGGTTTCGACCCACGGCGTTGCTCGGCAACATAATCTGTTATCCAGTCATCCCCTTTGCGCACATAAGAAACGCTGCCATAGAACATGTCGAGGATTTCGTCCGACGCATAATCCAGCGCATGCAGCAGAACTGTGGCTGGCAATTTACGCCGACGGTCAATCCGCACATGCAGAATATCTTTCGCATCAAACTCAAAATCGAGCCATGAGCCACGATACGGAATAACCCGCGCCGCAAACAGAAGCTTACCCGACACATGCGTTTTACCTTTATCATGGTCAAAGAATACGCCCGGACTACGGTGCATTTGCGAGACAATCACGCGCTCTGTGCCATTGACCACAAACGTACCATTATCCGTCATGAAAGGCAGGTCGCCCATATAAACTTCCTGCTCTTTTATGTCTTTAACCGACTTCGCACCGGTTTCTTCATCAATATCAAAAACCACAAGACGGAGCGTCACCTTAAGCGGTGCGGCAAATGTCATGCCGCGCTGTTGGCACTCTTCAACATCATATTTAGGCTTTTCGAAATCATAGGAAACAAACTCCAGCATCGACGCGCCCGAAAAATCAGGGATTGGAAATACAGACTTAAAAACAGCTTGGAGGCCATCCTCAATGCGCCCGCCATTCGGCTCTTGCACTTGCAAGAACTGGTCATAAGAATATTTCTGGACTTCGATTAGGTTCGGCATTTCCACCACTTGTGGAATGCGCCCAAAAGAGCGACGGATACGTTTACGGCCTGCGTAAGCTTGCGACATGAAGCTACCCCTCTAAAATCTCACTGCGGGTTCGAGTTTCCCCGTAAACATGCTCCCTACCCGCGGCTTAGGAACACGTGCCATAAAGGCAATTCGGGTGGCCAAGAAACATGCCCTCAGCCACCCTTAATCGATACGCGACTACTTCAGTTCGACAGTCGCGCCAACAGCTTCGAGCTTCTCTTTAAGCTCATCTGCTTCCGCCGTTGGGACATCTTCTTTAATGTCACTTGGCGCACCTTCAACCATTTCCTTGGCTTCCTTCAAACCAAGGCCAGTAATGCCACGCACTTCTTTAATGACATTAATTTTCTGGTCGCCAGCAGCGGTCAAAACAACGGTAAAGCTGGTTTTTTCCTCTGCACCACCAGCGTCACCGCCAGCAGCCGGCGCGGCAGCCACAGCAACAGGTGCTGCGGCAGAAACGCCCCATTTTTCTTCCAGAAGCGTTGCAAGCTCAGCCGCTTCCATAACGGACAAGCTCGAAAGGTCTTCAGCAATTTTTGTAATATCGGCCATTTATTTTCTCCATTCAGTTAATTCGGGACGAACCGCACTCACGCGGTTTCACCCTGTGCAGCTTTAGCGCCAATAACGCGAGCAAGTTGACCTGCAGGGGCTTGCAGAACACCAGCCACTTTCGTGGCAGGCGCATTAACAAGTCCAACAAGTTTGCCGCGCAGCTCGTCCAAAGACGGCAGCGACGCCAGAGTTTTAACACTGTCGGCATCAAGGATTTTATCACCCATGAGACCACCAAGAATAACGAGACTATCGTTCTGCTTGGCGAATTTGGCAGCGATTTTCGGAGCCGCAACCGGATCGTCTGAAAAGGCGATGGCGGTCGGCCCAGAAAAATATTCGCTGGCAGCTTCTCTGTCAGTGCCTGCGAGAGCGAGCTTGACGAGACGGTTTTTGGTCACCTTGACCGTACCACCGACATCCGCCATTTGATTCCGCAAATCATCGAGTTGCGGAACGGAAAGCCCCAAATAGTGGGTTACAACAATCACACCAGCATCATCAAAAATGCCGCTATAGTGCGATACCAGCTCTTCTTTACTGGCTCTATCCACTGTCTCTCTCCTTCGCATATCTTTCGATATGCTTCGTAGTGCGTTACCCGAACGGGCTAAGCACCGGTTCAAATTTGCTATCGGCCTAAACCGATAACGCTCTGTCTGTCCCGGGCCCAGCCAATCGAACGCGATATGCGCTCTCAAAAACTGTGTTCCCGTCTCATACAGGCAATTAAGCACCCCTTAAAGAATGCACCTGTAATCTCGGACAAGCTGGGGGAAAACCCCAGACATCCGCGACCCCACCCCCAAAAAGGGGGAGGGTTCACGAAATTACGAGGCCTCCTCTGCGAGACCCGCCATATCTAACTTCACGCCCGGCCCCATCGTAGAGCTGACCGCCAGACGCTTCATATAAGCGCCCTTCACGCCCGAGGGACGCGCTTTTTGCACCGCGCCAACCAAAGCGCGAATATTGCCCGCCAACTGCTCTTCCGAGAAGCTCGCTTTACCAACCCCGACTTGAAGAATACCTTCTTTTTCCACACGGAATTCAACCGCGCCGCCTTTCGCCGCACGCACCGCTTCGCCAACATCTGCTGTCACCGTGCCGACTTTCGGGTTCGGCATAAGATTGCGCGGCCCCAGCACTTTACCCAAACGACCAACAAGCGGCATCATATCTGGCGTCGCAATGCAACGGTCAAACTCAATCTTACCGCCTTGGACAGTTTCCATCAGGTCTTCGGCGCCAACAATATCAGCCCCCGCCGCTTTTGCTTCTTCGGCCTTTTCATCCCGCGCAAAAACCGCAACACGCTGACTACGACCCGTGCCATTCGGCAATTCAATCACGCCGCGCACCATTTGGTCAGCATGGCGTGGGTCAACACCTAAGTTAATCGCAATCTCGACGGTTTCATCAAACTTGGCCGTCGCATTGGCTTTGACCAGTTTCACAGCGTCATCAAGCGCATATAGCTTGTTCTTCTCAACGGCTTCACGTGCCGCAATAATACGTTTTCCAGCTGCCATTAGTCACGCACCTCCAAGCCCATAGACCGTGCTGAACCGGCAATCATCTTTTGCGCCTCGTCCAAATCGGTGGTGTTCAAATCGACAATCTTCTGTTCGGCAATCTCGCGGCACTGCGCCATCGTCACCGAACCCGCAACCTCACGCCCCGGTGTGCTGCCGCCCTTATCAAGCTTCGCGGCCTTGCGCAGATAAAACGACGCAGGCGGCGTTTTGATAACAAATGTGAACGAATTATCTTCGTAAATCGTAACAATCGTCGGGATTGGCATATTGGCTTCCATCTCCTGCGTCATCGCATTGAAAGCCTTGCAAAAATCCATAATGTTCAACCCGCGCTGACCCAAAGCTGGACCAATCGGCGGTGACGGGCTTGCGCCCCCTGCCGGTACCTGCATCTTCAGGTATCCTGATATCTTTTTTTCCATCTCTCACATCCTTCGTTTCGGCCTTGCGGCCATTGAGATTATGGGGCGTGGGACGGCAGGTTGCTCTGCCTACCACACCTAATTCAACTCATGGGCTAGCCCTTTTCGACTTGCCCATACTCCAACTCGACCGGCGTTGCCCGACCGAAAATAGACACCGCCACTTTGAGCCGCGCCTTTTCTTCATCGACCTCTTCAACGAGACCACTAAAAGAAGCAAACGGGCCTTCGCTCACGCGAACTTCCTCGCCCACTTCAAATACAACAGACGGCTTCGGCCTATCGGCTCCGTCTTGAACCTGATTAACAATGCGGTCAACCTCCGATTGCGTAATCGGCGCAGGCCGATTTTGCGACCCAAGGAAGCCAGTCACTTTCGGTGTGTTCTTAACCAAGTGATAGGCATCATCGGTCATCTCCATTTTCACCAGCAAATAACCGGGGAAAAATTTGCGCTCGCTATTCACCCGACGACCACGGCGCATCTCGACAACTTCTTCGGTCGGCACAAGAATCTCTTCGAAAGCCGTATCAAGCCCTGCTTGTATCGCTTGCTCGCGAATACTCTCAGCTACTTTATGCTCGAAATTCGAGTAAGCGTTCACAATGTACCAACGTGCTGCCATTTAATTCGCCACCCCTAAAAGCAAAGACACTACCCAACTCAAAACCTGGTCAGCCAAAAAGAAGAAAATCGACGCAAGAAACACCAGAATGAACACCATCACCGTCGTGACGGCGACCTCATTACGGGTCGGCCACGTCACTTTCGAGGTTTCGGCGCGCACTTCTTGCACAAACTTCAGCGGGTTAGTCATTTTCGCCATGAACCGCTTTTCCTTCTAACTGTCCCCTCGGAAGTGGGGCAATACTGGCAGGAGTGGAGGGAATCGAACCCCCAACCCCCGGTTTTGGAGACCGGTGCTCTGCCAATTGAGCTACACTCCTCCGATGGGTTATTCAATAATCGCTGCGACAACGCCCGCCCCGACCGTGCGACCACCCTCGCGGATAGCAAAGCGAAGCTTCTCTTCCATCGCAACAGGCACAATCAGTTCAACTTCCATCTCAACACTATCACCCGGCATAACCATCTCCGTACCAGATGGAAGGCTCACAACACCCGTCACATCCGTCGTGCGGAAATAAAACTGCGGACGATAATTCGTAAAGAAAGGCGTATGACGACCCCCCTCTTCTTTCGTCAAAATATAAGCCTCAGCTTTAAACTTCGTGTGCGGCGTAATCGAACCCGGCGCACAAAGCACCTGACCACGCTCAACATCCTCACGCTTCGTACCACGCAGCAAAACACCAACATTGTCGCCTGCTTCACCACTGTCCAAAAGCTTACGGAACATCTCAACACCCGTACACGTCGTCGTCTCCGTATCCTTAATGCCAACAATCTCAATATCGTCACCAACATTAACAACACCACGCTCAACGCGACCCGTCACAACCGTCCCACGACCCGATATCGAGAATACATCCTCAATCGGCATCAAAAACGCTTGGTCTTTCGGACGGTCAGGTTGGGGTATGTAAGCATCAACCTCTTTCATCAGAGACAAGATAGCTTCTTTACCAATCGCCTCGTCACGACCCTCAAGGGCTGCCAAGGCAGAGCCTTTCACTATCGGGATATCATCACCGGGGAACTCATAAGAAGAAAGCAGCTCGCGCACCTCTATCTCAACAAGCTCAAGCAGCTCATCATCATCGACTTGGTCAACCTTATTCAAGAAAACAACCAAGGCTGGCACACCCACCTGACGCGCAAGCAGAATATGCTCACGTGTCTGAGGCATTGGACCATCGGCAGCGTTCACAACCAGAATACCACCATCCATTTGTGCCGCACCCGTAATCATGTTCTTCACATAATCAGCGTGACCCGGGCAATCAACATGGGCGTAGTGGCGACCTTCCGTCTCATATTCAACATGAGCCGTCGAAATCGTAATCCCGCGTTCCTTCTCCTCAGGGGCTTTATCAATATCGGCGTAATCAGAAAACTCAGCCCCGCCACCCTCAGCTAAAACCTTCGTAATCGCAGCCGTCAACGTCGTCTTACCATGGTCAACGTGACCAATCGTTCCGATGTTACAATGCGGCTTCGTACGTTCAAACTTCTCTTTCGACATGCTCTGTTCCTCGTATCAATAGGGTTGCCCCTGTTAACCTTAAATTCTCTATTCCAACCCTTCTGGACTGGAGCGGGTGAAGGGAATCGAACCCTCATCTTCAGCTTGGAAGGCTGCGGCTCTACCATTGAGCTACACCCGCCTCACCCATCCGGGTTGCTCCACAACGCATCTTTCTGCTTACCCATCGCAGAAACACAAATGGTGGAGGGAGTTGGATTCGAACCAACGTAGGCATAGCCAACGGGTTTACAGCCCGTCCCCTTTAGCCACTCGGGCATCCCTCCGCCCTCAAGAGGTAAAACCCCACGCATCACAAACGTAAACGCTTGATTTTACAACAAATTAAATGCACAAAAGGCCGTTCGTAAAACATGTTTCCTCAAGAAACACCCCCTACGACGAGCCATTTGCACTTCAATGTCATCAGCCTTATAAGGAATACTATGTCTAAGCGCAAGCCCAACCATGCAAGAAATAAAAGAAAAAAGTCACCCGACATCAACGCCGTAACGTTACTTTATGGCACACATGCGGTGCGGGGCGCGTTGGAAAACCCGAAACGCCGCCTAAATCAGCTATTTGCGACACAAAATGCCGCCCATGAACTCGCCGATTTATGCCGCGCGCGCAACCTCTCACCGCAAGTGAAAACAAGCAGCGAACTCGCCGCCATGCTGCCGCCCGATGCCGTCCATCAGGGCGTGGTGCTAGACACCGAACCATTACCCGCGACATCACTCGAAGACATCGCTGCAAGTGGCAAATTGCTCATTTTGCTCGACCAAGTCTCTGACCCCCGCAATGTAGGCGCGATTTTGCGCGCCGCCGCGGTGTTCGGCGCAGGCGGCGTTATCGTGACGCGGCGCAATAGTCCGCCCCCTTCTGGTAGCCTAGCCAAAACAGCTGTCGGTGCGCTTGAAGTCGTCCCGCTTATCGATGTGACCAATCTAACCCGCGCGCTCGAAACCCTGCACAAGGCCGGCTATATGAGTGTCGGGCTAGACGAGTGCGGCGAAAAGCTGATTGACGAAGTATCCAAAGACCGTCCCCTTGCCGTGGTGATGGGCGCAGAAGGCGATGGCTTGCGCCGCCTCACCCGCGAAACATGCGATATGCTCGCGCGCTTACCCGTCGCCGAAAACGCCACGGGCGAAGCCTTCGCCACGCTCAATGTCGCCACCGCCACCGCCGTCGCACTTTACGCGCTAACAAAAAAGCCCCGCCATTCCTGACGGGGCTTTCTCAAAAAACCAGAGACCAAATTATTGCATATTCTCAATAATCGTCACATTGGCCATGCCGCCGCCTTCGCACATGGTTTGTAGGCCGTATTTGCCGCCTTTGCGTTTCAGCGCATGGACAAGCGTTGCCATCAGCTTCGTGCCAGACCCGCCAAGCGGATGACCCAAAGCTATCGCCCCGCCATGAACATTGATGCGTTCTTCATCAACACCCAACTCTTTGGCAAACGCCACGGGAACAGACCCGAACGCTTCATTGACTTCGTATAAATCGATATCGTCAACGCTCATGCCGACCTTATCCAACGCACGCTTCGTCGCTGGAATGGGTGCCTCAAGCATGATAACCGGATCATGCCCCATGACAGACAAATGCACGATTTTTGCCAATGGCTTCACGCCCAGTTTTTTCAAGCCATCTTCATTGACAATCAATACGCCCGATGCGCCATCGCAAATCTGACTCGCCGAGGCGGCTGTGATAACGCCATCTTCGGCCAATAGCTTAACGCCCGAAATGCCCTCAAGGCTTGCATCGAAGCGGATGCCTTCATCGATTTTGTGCAGCTCTTTGTCACCTTCTTCATTGGTCACTTCGACGGGCACAATTTCTTCTTCAAAAGCGCCAGCTTGCGTAGCCGCAATGGCGCGCTCATGGCTGCGATACGCATAAGCGTCGATTTCTTCTTTGCTCAGCTCATATTTCTTGGCGACCATTTCAGCCCCCGCAAATTGACTAAACTGCACATTCGGATAACGCTCTTGCATCGCGGGGCTTACATAAAACCCCAAGCCTTCCTTATACGGCAACGAGATAGGTGTTCCCATTGGCACACGGCTCATGCTTTCCACACCCGCCGCAATCACGCAATCCATTGTGCCAGACATCACCGCCTGTGCCGCAAAGTGGATAGATTGTTGGCTCGAGCCGCACTGGCGGTCAATCGAGGTGGCAGGCACACTCTCTGGCAATTTCGACGCCAACACAGCGCTACGGCCAATATTGGAGGCTTGCTCACCCGCCTGACCCACGCAGCCCATGATAACATCTTCAATCATCGACGGGTCGGCTTTGGTGCGGTCAACCAACTCATTGATAACTTGCGCGGCCAAATCAGCCGGATGCCAGTCTTTTAGTTTTCCGTCACGACGACCCCCTGCGGTGCGTGTCGCGGCGACAATATATGCTTCAGCCATG
This sequence comes from Parvibaculaceae bacterium, assembly GCA_965221415.1. Taxonomy (GTDB): domain Bacteria; phylum Pseudomonadota; class Alphaproteobacteria; order RS24; family RS24; genus UBA8337. Next base: position 581,728 of record OZ244887.1, on the reverse strand, counting down.
TCAATCTCCCTGTTGCTTAAAATTTACCAGTCCAAGCCTTACCAAATCAAAGTCATCGGCGACAAGTTAAATTTCATTTGCACATTCATCCGCAAACATTAAAGTATCGGCAAACAGATAGGGAGAACATCCATGAAAACGCGTATTACAGAATTATTCAATATCGAGCATCCGATTATCCAAGGCGGCATGCACCATGTAGGCTTCGCCGAAATGGCCGCCGCTGTATCTAATGCAGGCGGGCTAGGTATCATCACCGGCCTGACACAGCGCACACCATCCGACCTTGCCAATGAAATCGCCAAATGTCACGACATGACTGACAAACCATTCGGCGTGAACCTGACGTTTCTCCCCGGCTTTGCCGACCCCGATTACCCCGGCTATATCGAAGCGATTATCGCCAATGACATCAAAATCGTCGAAACCGCAGGTCGTAGTCCTGAGCAATATATGCCGCTGATGAAAGACGCAGGCATTAAAGTCATCCATAAATGTACCTCCGTGCGTCACTCGATGAAAGCACAGAACATCGGCTGCGATGCCGTCAGCGTTGATGGCTTCGAGTGCGGCGGGCATCCGGGCGAAGACGATATCCCGAACATGATTTTGCTGCCCCGTGCCGCCGAAGAACTCGATGTGCCATTTGTCGCATCAGGCGGCATCGGCAATGGCAAGCAACTGGTCGCCGCTTTGGCGTTGGGCGCAGAAGGTATCAATATGGGCACACGCTTTATTGCCACCAAAGAAGCCCCCGTCCACCAAAATGTAAAAGATGCACTGGTGGCTGCTTCTGAACTCGACACCGAGCTGATTATGCGTCCCTTGCGCAACACCGAACGCGTGCTGAAAAACGATGCCGTCGAGCGCATCATCGAGAAAGAAAAAGCCCGTGGTGCTGACCTCAAAATCGACGACATTATGGGCGAAGTCGCCGGCGTTTATCCGAAAATTATGTCAGAAGGCGACATGGATGCGGGCGCATGGAGCTGCGGCATGGTCGCAGGGCTTATCCATGACGTGCCAAGCTGTCAGGAATTGGTCGATGCCATCATGAAAGACGCCCATGAAATTATCGCCGCCCGTCTTGCAGGTTTTGCGGCTTAATCTTTACGGCGTGACGATGTTGAAGTCGGGGTTGAACTCATCCAGCCGACTAAACACTTTCACCAAAGCGAGTGGATTGCCGCCGACGCTGACATTGCCTTTGACGATTTCTTTCGGGAAACTGGTTTTGCCCATCGCGACTTCGTTGAAAATATGACGCGTCAGTGTCAGCGTGGCATCTGCGTCTTCGGCTTGCTTGTTCGGGATATTATTCAGAACGCTATTATCCAGCGACAGCACGAACTTCTCTTCCGTGTCGGTGAAGTCCAGATTGATTTTGACCTCTAAATCATCCGCCCCTTCGGGATTAAAGCGCACCGCCATAAAGTCAAGAAACATCGATGTCGGCACACTGCCCACCACGTCTGAACTCGCGGTGCGCGCACTGCCACCCTCGGCCACGCCCTCACGCAATTCTTGCGCACCTGTCAGATAAAAATTGCGCCATGGCCCACTTTCTGCCTGATAGCCCAACTGCTCATACGCATCGGCTAATTTGGCGCGCGCTTGCTTGTGCTTCGGATAGGTGAAAACAAAATGGTTGAGCAATTCCGCCGCCCACCGATAGTCACCCTCATCGAGTGATTTTTGCGCTTGCCGCATCAGCCCATCGGCACCCCCTGCCAACGTCATAATTTTTTGCGCCCTTTGCTCTGGGGTTTGCGGGTTGAGATGCGCTGGCACGCCGTCAAAATAACCAAGATAGAAATTATACACAGCCCGCACATTATGGCTCACCGTGCCGTAATAATCGCGATTGTAAAACTCTTGCGCCAGTGATGGCGGCAAGTCGAGCATGTTCGAAATCTCACTCGCCGTGTAACCCTGATTCATCAGTCGCACGGTTTGGTCATGCATAAAGCGATACATGTCGCGCTGCTTGGCGATATAATCGACACCTGCCTCGCGCCCCCAACGCGGCCAATGGTGCGACCCAAAAACCAAATCCATACGCCCGCCAAACAGCTCGAGCATATCGGTTAAGTGGCGCGACCAGATGAGCGCATCGCGGACTTTCGCCCCGCGCAGCGTATATAGATTATGCATCACAGCATTGACTTCTTCGGCCACACAAAGCGCTTTCATTTGCGGCAAATAGAACACGAACTCAGCTGGTGCTTCTGCTCCCGGGGTGAGTTGAAACTCGATATCGATGCCGTCCAGTGTTAATTTTTGACCCGTATGCGTAATCGAATCCGTCGGGGTCAGCAGCGTGATAGAGCCAAAGGCAACGCCCTTGCCCAACCCGCTATCGACCGCTCCTTTAGGCGTTGGCGGCAGCAAATTGCCGAACATATAACCCGCCCGACGTCCCATCGCATTGCCAGCAATCACGTTTTCGCTCGACACTTCTTTGATGAAGCCTTCAGGGGCGACAAAGCGAATGCGACCTGAGTCCAAGTCTTCTTCTGAGGCCAATGCGCGGATGCCTGCGAAATGGTCTGCGTGGCTATGCGTCGATAGGATGGCTTTCACGGGGCGTTCCCCAAAATGGCTGTTCACCAAATCCATCGCAGCGTGCATCGTTTCGGTAGAGGTCAGCGGGTCGACGACAATCCAGCCCGTATCGCCTTCGATAAAGGTGACATTGGCGAGGTCATAGCCGCGGACTTGATAAATCCGCTCGGTTACTTTGAACAGGCCGTGCAGCGCATTGAGTTTGGCCTGTCGCCAGAGGCTCGGGTTTACCGTATCGGGGCGCGCGCCGTTGAGATAATCATATTGCGTCATATCCCACACCACGCGGCCAGTTTTTTCGTCTTTGATGATGAGCTTTTCTGGTTTGGCAATCAGTCCGCGCGAGGCCAATTCGAAATCTTCTGTATTGCTGAACGGCAGATGCGCCAATACTTTTTCATGCGCGTGCTTGGTCGCCGTGCTGGCCTCTTTGCGGTGAAAATCAGCCGCGCTTGCGACACCCGCCAATAAAGCCGTCATCACCAAAGTTAACCCGATACGTTTCATGGTATCCTCCCTTAAAACAATTCATCGCAGCATAGCATATACAAGATTAGCCGTTAAATAATAGGTGGAAAATCGTGTTCTTTCTGGCCATCAAGCCAAAGCTCATATTTGCCCATAATCGCGGTAAAGCACGGCCACTCAAGAAACCGCATGACCCATGCCTGCACCTTGGGTAGTTCAAGCGCGGTGTCGAACCAATCAGGATTGGCGATACGGAACTGGCGCACGAAAGGCAAAATCGCGACATCGTTAAACGCAGGCGCATCGCCGCCCAACCAATCGGCGGAAAGGCGCGCCTCGATATCGCGCAAGAAACCAACGCACGCATCGCGATGGGATAGCGCGTCGACGTTTTCTGCCGCGTAGCGCGTCGCATATTTATAGCGGTCGAGATGGTGCTTAAAATCAGCATCGAACATATCGACCAGAGCGTCGTCCTTGTCAGCGAGCCAATCGAACGGGTCGTTTTGCGCCAACGCCCAGTCCATCACCGCGCGGCTTTCATCAATCACCGAGCCATCCGCCAATTGCAACACCGGCACAGTGCCCTTCGCCGATAATGTCAGCATGTGGTCTGGCTTATCGCGCAGCAGAATCTCGCGCAAGCGCACGGGCGTTTGCGCGGCAGCCAGAGCCATCCGCGCGCGCATCGCATACGGGCAACGACGAAAGCTATAGAGCAACGGATGGGTCATTTTTCACCTGTGCTTTGGCCGATGTGGTTCTCGCCACGCTGACGCGCCAGTCTGATTTGCTTTTGACGCTCACGAAATCGCAAGCGGTCAGCATCGCTATGAGTGTCGATGCAATGATGGCACGAGACTCCCGCTTCGAAGGACTCGTGGGTTTTTTCGGACTCGGTCAGCGGCATGCGGCAGGCGTGGCACATATCGAAATCGCCCTCGCCGAGTCCATGGCGTACCGAGACGCGCTGGTCGAAGACGAAGCAATCGCCGTTCCACGCGCTTTGTTCTGGAGGTGTGGTTTCGAGATATTTCAAGATGCCGCCCTCGAGATGAAAGACGTTCTCGAAGCCTTGTCCGACGAGATATGCGGTTGCCTTTTCGCATCGGATGCCGCCGGTGCAGAACATGGCGATGTTTTTCGGACGGTCGCCGTGTTTTAGGTTTGCGAGATAGCTATCGACCCATTTTGGGAAGTCTCGGAACGATTTGGTTTTTGGGTTGAGCGCGCCGTCGAACGAGCCAATCGCGACCTCATATGCGTTTCGGGTGTCGATGAGCAATGTATCGGGCTGGCTGATGAGGTCGTTCCAGTCTTGCGGTTTGACGTAATGGCCGACATCCGCGATGGGGTCGATATTTGGTTGTCCCATGGCGACAATCTCGTTTTTGAGGCGCACCTTCATGCGATGGAAATTGGCGTCTGCGGCGAAGCTGAACTTGGGGGTTATGTCGGCGAAGCGGGGGTTTTGGGCGAAGCAGTCCATGAGGGCTTGTATGTCGTTTTGAGTTCCGCAGACTGTTCCGTTAATGCCCTCTGCTGCGAGCAGTATTGTTCCGAGCAGGTTGTTTTTTTTGCAGTGCGCCTGCAGAGTTGGCTGGATGGTTTGGTAATCGTTTAGCGGCACGAATTTATAAAACGCCGCGACGATGACGGGCGTTTCGGGTGGCGGTGCTGGCACCTCGATTTGGCGGGTTCTACTCATGTGCGGAATGTGCAAGAAAACGCAAAGAATTTCAATTGTCTTGAAGCCGCCCACCTCATAGAGTGTCCGCGACACAATAACATCCCGCATAAGGGGGGCATCGTATGGCAGACATGACAGAAGAAGAACGCGCCCACTATCGCGCCTCATTTCTCGCTAATATTGAAGGGCTGACACGGGACATTGAAGCCAACCCGAATGATGCCGAGGCTTATTTCCAGCGCGGTTTGATGCAAATATTAAATGAGGATATTGCTGCCGCGATAGTTGATTTTGGTAAAGCGATTGAACGCGACTCGACTCATGCCAAAGCCTATTTTCAACGAGGCTTCCTACGGCAGCAGCTAGGCGACCATAAAGCAGCGATGGCTGATTTTGACAAGGTAATTGAACTCGACCCAAAACATGCCTCAGCTTATACCTGCCGTAGCTTAGCGCAGAATGAATTAGGCAACCCTGCCGCTGCGATTGCTGATACTGATAGGGTGATTGAACTCAAACCAGATGATGCCAAAGCCTATTTAAGCCGTGGCACTGCGAAGGTGGATGTAGGTGACCATGATGGCGCGATGGCCGACTACAACAAATCGGTTGAACTCGACCCGACCGATGCCATGGCTTATAACAATCGTGGCGTTGCGAAGCTTCGACTGGAAGAGTATGCCGCAGCAACGGCTGATTTTGAAAAAGCGACTGCACTCGACCCCGATGATATCTTGGCATACGAGAATCTTGCCTTTGCAAGAGCAAAATTAGCAGACCCTGCCGCCACGCTTCCTGATTTTGACAAAACGATTGAACTCAACCCAAAATATGCCGAAGCCTATTATAATCGTGGCGTTGCGAAGGCAGAACTGAAAGATTACGCCGCCGCGATAGCTGATTTTGACAAAGCGTTTTCCCGCGCCCCGCATAATGCCGAGGCCTATTGCATTCGCGCTTTTGTGAAAGAGCAACTAGGAGAGTCTGCCGCCGCGATAACTGATTATGACACCGCGATTAAACTCAACCCAAATTATACCGTGGCCTATAGAAATCGTGGTGCTGTGAAAGATGAACTCGGCAACCATGCCGCAGCAATAGCTGATTTAGACAAGGTGATTGAGCTCGACCCAACTGATGTTGGCTCTTATGTCAATCGTGGCGTTGCAAAGGCAAACCTCGGCGACCATGATGCCGCGACGGCTGATTTTGAAAGAGCGACGGCACTCAACCCAGAAATTGTCAAAGCCTATTTCAGTCGCAACGCTCCAAAGGGAGAATCGAGCAAGCTAGCCACTCCACCCGAATGGAAAAAACTAATATATTTCTGCCAGTCTATTTTTTGGGCTTTGCCGCCTTTTGTGAGGAGTTTTTTGCGGTTTATCTTTGGGCTTGTTGTCAGTTTTGTTGTCATCATAATACTAAGGTTTGTTATATATCTTCTTATTTCCAGTTCGTGATTATCCCTAGAGGATTTTGTTTTTGTAAGCTAGGCATTGCTCATACATCACGAAAATAGATGTGGCAGCTTAATTACTTGACATAATATCGTGAACAGTTTCTATAGATTTAGCGGGAAACTCACCTGAACCCGTTAATCTGGCAGAAATTAACGCTATGCGCGTGCCTAACGAAAGCAATTATATATCTAGGAGGAATAATTATGACACAATTTGAACTTGATGAAGCTACCATCCAAAAACTTAACACAGACATCAAAAACACATATCCGCACCATGAGAAAATCTCAATAAATGCTTGTGTGTCGAGTGAGGTTGCAATGAGGGAGTTTGTGATGGAGCGACCTATGGAAATAATACCCAACGGGGATGATAAACTCTCGTTTAAGCCAAACAACCCCAGTGCTGAAGCTTTTGTTACATCTTTGTCGACGGGTCTTGCACGCCGACAGGACCAACTGAAAATTGATGCTTTGAACGAGGCCTACCAACACACAATTGCAACGTCTGTTGGTGGTGCGAATACCAACCTTAATAATGAGAAAGTATGGGAAGCCAAGGCTTACATGGACAGGCAAGGTGTCCCAGAAATGGATAGGTATTTTTTATGCCATGTTAGCCAAGCTTATAGCTTGTTGGGACAAGAGGAAGTCGAGGACGCTCATGATTACAACATTAATACGCACCTTGGGTTCACGTTTATCACGATAGGCAGCTTTGAGATTGATGACATACCTGATATTAGAGGGTTGCCGAAAACGGGTAACGTGCGCTCGTGTTTTGCATGGCACAAAGATTCACTTGGCTTTAGGCAAAACTTTATGGGAATGACCGCCCACCCTGTCCCTGAGTGGCATAACGACTTCTTGTTTCGCAAAGAATTCGATGCAGGAGCGCAAATTATTGAACCGAAAGGCGTTGTCAAAATTGAATGTACGGAAGAAGATGACTGATAAACAATAATCGCCTGAACAAGGGGCATCACACATGGCAAAGCTAACCAAAGAAGAACGCACTGATTATCTCGCCGACATTGGCGTGATGACGCAGCGTATCAAAGCCAATCCAGAAGATGTTAACGCCTATATTGACCGCAGCATTACCAAGATACAGCTGGGCAATTATGGCAGCGCGATAGTTGATTTGGACAAAGTGATTGATATCGACCCAGATTTTACCGAGACTTATTTCATCCGTGGCATTGCAAAAGGGAAACTAGGAGACCATGACGGTGCGAGAGTCGATTTTGACAAAGCGGATGAGCGCGACTCGAACAATGCCACTGCCCATTATAATCGCGGCCTTACGAAGGCAAAACTCGGCGACCATGACGGTGCGCTTGCTGATTTTGACAAAGCGATTACCCTCGACCCCAATCTTGCCGAGGCCTATTCCCACCGTGGCATTGCGAAAGGACAACTGGGCGACTTTGCCGCCGCGATAGCTGATTTTGATAAAGCGATTGCACTCGACCCAGATGATATCAAGGCCTATATCGGTCGCAGTGTTACGCAAAACGTATTAGGCAACCATGATGCGGCAATGGCTGATTTAGACAAAATGAGTGAACTCGACCCGAATAGTGACGATACCTACTTGTGATTATCCTTAGAGATTTTCATTTGTCTTGAAGCCGCCTAACCTCTAAAGTGCCTGCAACAGAATAACATCCTGTACAAGGAGAACTCGTATGGCAACCCAACCTGAAAAAGACCGTGGCAGGTATCGCGCCGAGATTGAACATCTAACGCACCATATCAAAGGAAACCCAAACGATGGCGAAGCCTATAGGAATCGCGGCAGTGCGAAGATAGAACTGGGCGATTTTGCCTCTGCGGTTTCTGATTTTGACCAAGCGATTGAACTCGCCCCAAATGATGCCAAAGCCTATTATTATCGTGGCACTCTAAAGGAAAGAAGTGGAGACCTTACCGCCGCGATTTCTGATTATGACAAAGCAATTAAACTCGACTCTAAAGATACCGTGGCTTATTATAGCCGTAGTGCCGCCGTGGCACTGCAAGCATCAGCGCAAGAACGAGAGACAATCAGAGAACATCTGAAAAAAGAAATCAGTGCTGCGTCTGATAAACTTGTTAAGAGCATAGCCACTAACAATAAGGATCTTGAAGATACAAGACAAGAACACCTAAAATCACTTCGCCGCTTTAGTCGTAGACAAACTATTATTCTCCTCACATGGTTGGGGGGTCTCGGTATCTACTTTGGGGGCGTGGCCATTTTTGTGACCTTGGTCGAGAAATTCAAGATTGATAACCCTTTGGCGCTTCTTCCGTGGGTGTCTATCGCTTTGGTTGTATCTACTCCCATTATCTGGTGGCTGAGAATTATCAACCAAAACATTCTTGAGGCCAAATCGCTTGCAGAAGATATGCGAAGACGACAATTCATTGAAACCCAAATGGCAATCTGGACTGGTGGCACCGATGCGAGTGCCAAGGAATTGCTACAGGAAATACGAAAAAAATATTTTGGGAGTTGGCAGGGTAATTCACCTGTTGAGATTTTGCTTAAACTCAATGGACGGCGCATCGGTCCTAGCAGTTTGCTTGACCGCATCTGGCCAAATCGAGACGAGGACGAGTAAAAAATTCTTTTCCCCTGCTAACAGGCGCATCAGCGCCAAAGAGCTTGAAGACAGAATATAAAAAATGCAACGCTATTCGTGTCGTTGGGTTTCCCGCGACGCAAAGCCTTCTGTTCATGGGCTTTGTTTGCTTTTCCCCTGCGAACAGACCCCTATTAAAAACCGAGCGCGCGGTCATCAAAACCGCGCGAGAAATCCGCCGCACCCTCCAAACGACCATCTTCATGCACCAAAATCGCTTCCACCCGACCCAGCGTATACTTAAAATGCGGCCACGGATAAAGCGAATGACCACGACCCTGCAAACCACCCATATTAAAAAGACTCAACGTCCCCTTCTCAAGCATCACAAAATCTGGCTGCCATTGGCTGTGACTCTTGCGCGCATGAACCGCCTGCTGAGCGCTCATATCAAAATCAATAATGTTCAACAAAGTCTGAAAAACAGACGTAATAATCGTCGCGCCACCCGGCGTGCCTAAAACAGCGCGCAAACGACCATCCTTCTCAACAATCGTCGGAGTCATCGACGACAACATCCGCTTGCCGCCCGCTATCGCATTCTTATCATCCCCAACAAGACCAAACTGATTCGCATGACCCGCCTTAATCGAAAAATCATCCATCTCATTATTCAAGAAAAACCCCCCGCCCCGAACAACAACCTTCGAACCGTAATTACCATTCAACGTCGTCGTTATCGAAACCGCATTGCCCGCAACATCAACAATCGAAAAATGCGTCGTCTCAACACTCTCAATAACATCAACCACACCCGGCTTAATAACCGAACTCGGAGTCTTCCGCCCCATATCAATCGACGCGTTCCGACCCGAAATATAATCACCGTCAATCAATCCAGCCACATCAACAGATACAAAATCCGTGTCCCCCAAATGAGTCGCGCGGTCAGCATAAGCACGACGCTCCAACTCCGTCATCACATGAATATGCGCCGTCGAATTATGACCCAAACCGCCAATATCAAAACGCTCCGCACCCTGCAAAAGCTGCGCCAAAGCAACACCTCCAGACGAAGGCGGCGGCATCGAAATAATCTCGTGACCACGATACGAAAAACGAATAGGCGCACGCCAAACAGCCTCATACGCAGCCAAATCCTGCCGCGTTATCAGCCCTCCACCCGCACGCATCTCATCCGCAATCAGCCGCGCCGTCTCGCCCTTGTAAAAACCATCACGACCCCGTAACGCAATACGCTGCAACGTCTGCGCCAAAAGCGGAAACGCTATCACATCGCCCTCAACCCACGGCGCATCACGAACCACCGCAGGCGCAAAACGATTAACCGTCGCGAAATCCTCCTGATAACGATTGAACATCCGCGCCGCCTTCTCCGTCAGCACGAACCCGCCCGCCGCCAACTCAACCGACGGGCGCACAAGCACATCCCACGGCAGCGACCCAAAACGTCCATGCAGCGCCGCCATCCCCGCAACACTCCCCGGTACGCCAACCGCCAAATGACCCTTCAAACTCAGCCCTTTGATAACCTCGCCCTGCGCATCAAGATACATGTCGCGATGCGCCTTCAGCGGCGCTTTCTCACGAAAATCCAACGCGCCCGCTTCGCCATCAGCAAGCCGATAAACCATAAACCCGCCGCCGCCAATATTCCCCGCCTGCTGATAAACTACCGCTAAAGCAAAGTTCACCGCAACCGCCGCATCAAACGCATTGCCGCCATCACGCAGCACATCGCGACCAACCTCAGACGCTAAAAAATGCGCCGACACAACCATCGCCTCATCGCCAAACACACCCTTCGGCGCAAGCCTCCAGTGATGCGAAACGTGCACATATTGCAAATGCAAAAACGGCCCAAGCAAAATCAGCAGCGACATATAAACGACAGCCCATGCAGGCCCGCGAGGTGAATGTGGCACGTGAACTTCCTTAAACTATTCGGTCGTCTCGATATTCAACTGACCCGCCAGACCAGCATCGCGATGCACTTCGATAGCGCGATACTCATCCGACCCAACCATCTCAGCCATGTGCTTGCGCGTCGGATAGCGCGCAATCGCAACCGCATCCCATAACTCGTCAACCTGACCAAGAACCAAGCGTTCAACGCGCCCAGAAAATACAAGGCCGCCTCCAAAGCTTTCCAGAATCTTGTTCACCTCAGCCGCATAAAGCGCATAAGCCTCAGCCCCCGTCATATCCTTGCCGTGCAGCTCGTGATCCTCGGGATACTCCGCCTTTTCCTTAAATTTAAGCAAATTAACCATGCAAATAGGCTTGCCGTGGTCATCTTCAAAAAAACCTTTAAACTGTTCTCGTGTTATATGTGTTGCATTCTCGAAATTCATTATTATCTCCTTAAAGTTAGGGTAGCGTAAAAACACATGACGTATCTGTCAATTCGGTGTAGCAAATTGACGGGTTTATGCTAGAAAAACGTTATACTAAGTGGATTATTATCAGTTTGGTAAGAAAATTATGAATTTTGACCCTGAAAATCATGAAACGCAGCCGATTACCGCGAGGCGTCCGCGCTTTGCGCTGCCCATCAGTAAGTCTATCTTTACCTCTATTCTTGTCTTTATCGGTATTATTATATGGCTGATGAGCGGGGTGTTCTCGCAAAACGCCGCGCCAATCGTCCCCGCTACGGCACTCGCCGAAGCCAAATCAACCAATACGCGCTTCAAAGTAATCGTCAAAACGCTCGAAGCCCAACCGTTCACCAATCGTATCAGACTGCAAGCGCGCACCGAAGCAGATAAAGTCGTAACTATCGCCGCCGAAACCGGCGGCACCATCTCAGAACTCCCCGTCGAAAAAGGCAGCTTTGTGCAAAAAGGCCAGATTGTTTGTCAAATCGACGTCGGCGCACGTCGCGCTCAACTCGACCAAGCGCGCGCCCAACGCGATGCCCGTAAAATCGAATTCGACGCCGCCCGCAAACTCAACAAGCAAGGCCATACATCAAAAAGCCAACTGGCAAGCGCACAAGCAAATTATGATGCCGCCGTCGCCTCGGTAAAAGCGCACCTCGTCGAGTTTAATCGGACAAGAATTAAAGCCCCATTTGACGGTATTCTCGATAGCCAGCCCGTCGAAATCGGTCAATATATGAGCATGGGCAAACCATGCGGCACGATTATCGATAAAAACCCCCTCTTGGTTGTTGCCCATGTCGCCGAAAATCAAGTGAAACATGTCGCGCTTGGCGCAACGGGCAAAGCCAAGCTCAGCACTGGCGAAGAAGTAAATGGTTTTATCCGCTATATCGCCGAAACACCCAACACCGCGACCCGCACCTTCCGTATGGAACTAGAAGTCGATAATACCGACCTCCTACTGCGCGATGGCATTAGTGCCGAGCTTGATTTGAACGCGGGCGATGTCGCCGCCACGCGCATCCCCCAAAGCGTGTTGACGCTTGGCGATAACGGAAAACTCGGTGTGCGCGTTGTCGTCGATAATCGCGTGGTCTTTCGTCCCGTGACAGTTATCTCTGATGATTTGGACGGGGCGATGGTTATTGGTCTTGCCCCGAGCGAAAAAGTAATTATCCACGGTGGCGAATATACCCGCGATGGCCGCGAAGTAGATTTCGAAATTGAGCCTACGACAGGAGCGCTCTGATGTATGATTTCATAACCGCTGCTATCGGGCGCAGTCGCGCTGTTTTAACCATATTGGCCGCCCTGCTACTGGGAGGTATAACGTCCTATATCAGTCTGCCGCGCGAAGCCGACCCCGATATTCCTATCCCCGTTGTGTATGTCGGTGTCGTGCTACCGGGTATTGCGCCGATTGATGCCGAGCGCTTGCTTGTCAAACCCATGGAGCTAGAGCTACGCACGCTCACTGGCCTGAAAGAAATGCGGTCAGTGGCCGCCCAAAACTACGGCGCGGTTATCCTTGAGTTCGATGTCAGCTTCGATAAAGACCAAGCCCTGCTCGATGTCCGTGAAAAAATGGACCAAGTCCGCACCGAGCTACCCGACGATGCAGAAGAGCCTGATATCAAAGAGTTTAACGCTGGCTTGTTTCCCGTGATTATGGTCAATCTGACCAGTCCCGGGTCAGAGCGCGAGCTTTATTCATATGCAAAAAAGCTAAAGGAAGAAATCTCTGGCATGTCATCCGTGCTGGAAGCCAAACTGATTGGCAACCGCGAAGAGCTTCTGGAAGTCGTCATCGACCCACGCGCGATGGAAAACTACAATGTCACCGTCACCGAGCTTTACAATACGCTGACGCGCAACAATCAGCTTGTGCCAGCCGGCAGCATTGAAAACGGCAGTGGCCGCTTTGCGCTGTCGATACCGGGGCTTATTGAAAGTGCCGCGGATGTGAGCCAATTACCGATTAAAACGCAAGGCGATGCTGTGGTGCGCCTGAGCGATATCGCTGATATTCGCCGCAGCTTTAAAGACCAATCCATCTATGCGCGGTTTAACGGACAACCCTCAATCTCGATTGAAGTCGTCAAGCGTCTGGGCGCAAATGTCGTTTCCACGACACGCGAAGTACGCGAATTATCGCTGGACTACACAGAAAATTGGCCGAAAAACATCGACGTTGATTTCTCAGCCGATATTTCCAATTTCATCTTTGAAATGATTGGGTCATTGGAAATCTCTATTTCTAACGCGATTTTCCTCGTGATGATTTTGGTGATTGCCGCCCTTGGGCTTCGCTCGGCCTTGCTTGTTGGACTAGCCATCCCGACATCGTTTCTTGTTGGTTTCCTGATAGTCGACCTTTTGGGCATGACGCTGAATATGATGATTATGTTCGGCTTTATTCTATCGGTTGGTATTCTTGTCGATGGCGCGATTGTCGTCGTCGAATATGCCGACCGCAAAATGGCCGAGGGGCTAGACCGCAAAGAAGCCTATGCGATGGCATCATCACGGATGTTCTGGCCGATTGTATCGTCAACAGCCACCACACTTGCAGCTTTTGCGCCTATGCTGTTTTGGCCGGGGGTAACAGGCAAGTTTATGTCTTACTTGCCGATGACCGTGATTATTATTCTCACCGCATCGCTCGCCACAGCAATGGTATTCTTACCAGTGATTGGCGGCTTAGTCGGTAAATCTGAGCAAGAGGGTGATGAGCTTCTGGCCAGTCTCGCAGGTGACAAAAGAATACATTTGCGCGAAACACCCGGCATGACGGGGCGCTATTTGCGCTTCCTCAAAACCTGCATTAACTGGCCACTCACCACCCTTGGCGTTGCGATAAGCGTGCTGGTTGTCGTTGTTATGCTCTATGGGCGATTTGGCTCTGGTGTTGAGTTTTCGGTCGATGTCGAACCCTTCCAAGCCAATGTTCTGGTCAAAGGACGCGGCAATTTATCCGTCGCCGAAGCCGACCAAGCAACCAAACTCGTAGAACGCATTATCCTCGACACACCCGGCATCGAAAGCGCTTTTGCCCAAGCAGGCCCCGCTCTGGGCAGCGACGCAAGCCCCGGCCTCGGCGATGGCGAATGGCCCGCCGATTTAATCGGCCTGATACGCATTGAGTTCACCCATTACACCACGCGCCCTTCGGCAACATTCATCATGCAGACCATCACCGAGCGTAGTCGCCATCTTGCTGGCATCGAGGTCGAAGTCAAAGAGCGCGAACAAGGCCCCCCAGCAGGCGAAGGCATCGAGATAGAAGTCAGCGGCCAAGACTTAGCCCAATTATCGGCAATGGTTGAACATATTAAAGGCTATTTCCAATCCCGCGATGATTTATACACCGACATTGAAGACACCTTACCCCTGCCCGGCATCGAGTGGAATATGGCCGTTGACCGCGAAGCCGCAGGACGCTTTCAGGCCGATATCTTAACCCTCGGCAATGTCGTGCAACTGGTCACCAATGGTATTCTGGTCGGCCATTATCGCCCCGATGATAGCGATGAGGAGATTGAAATCCGCGCGCGCTATCCGCAAGGGTCGCGCTCGTTCGACCAACTGGATCAATTGCGCGTGCAAACCCCCGCGGGCAACGTGCCGATTACCAATTTCGTCACCCGCGAACCATCAAAACGGCGCGACAATATCAACCGCGTCGATGGCCGCCGTATTCTTGAAGTCAAAGCTGGCATGGCCATCAACCCCGAAACGGGATTGGAATATCTGGCGACGGATTTAGAAAATGACTTCCTCGACTGGATTGGCACACAAGAGCTACCCGCAGGCGTCAACGTACAATTACGCGGCGCGAACGAAGAAGCCGCCGCCGCCACCGCCTTCCTTGGCAGCGCGATGATTGCCTCGCTCACCTTGATGTTCATTATTTTGCTGATGCAGTTCAACAGCCTGTATTGCACCCTGCTGACGCTGTCTACGGTGATTCTCTCAACCGTTGGGGTATTGCTCGGCATGGTCGTCACTGGACAAACCTTCTCAGTTATCATGACCGGCACGGGGGTCGTCGCACTGGCGGGCATTGTGGTGAATAACTCAATTGTGCTTATCGACACCTATCAACGCTTGCTCGCAACCGGCATGGACAAAATCGACGTGGTGTTAAAAGCTGCCGGACAGCGTCTGCGTCCGATTCTGCTCACCACCGTCACCACGATGATTGGCTTATTTCCAATGGCCGTTGGCGTGTCTGTCGATGTGTTCGACCGTTCCATACAAGTCGGCAATCCAGAGGCGGCGTGGTGGATACAATTAGCCACAGCGATTATCTTCGGGCTTGGTTTCTCAACCCTGCTCACGCTCATTCTGGTGCCCGTCATGCTGACCCTGCCGGATAGTTTGGCGCAGCGGATTTCGGGGTTGCGTAGCATATCGCAATTACGCGACAAAATGGGTCGCCGCGATGGACACGAAAAGCTAGAGATTTAAGCAGCCCGCATATAGCGGCGATAACTCACCCAACTAAACGGCAGAGATACATAATAACACGCCGCCATAACGGTCAGAGTCACCCACGGAAACGTGAACATCATCACGGCCGCAAAGCCAATGAACAACATTAACGGCAGCACTGAATCGCGCCGTATGGTCGGCGACAGACCCTTGCTCGAAAAGGTCGGGAAATTCGCAATCATCAACATGCCAATGAGCAATGTATTGGCCAGCACGAAAATCGCCGAGCCAGACATGTCGGCAATCCCGCTAAAGTGCAGAAACATCGGCAGCATAACCAAACCACCCGCAGCAGGGGATGGCACACCATTGAAAAACTTAGCGCGCCATGGCGGCAAGTCGGTCTCGTCCATATCGACATTGAAACGCGCCAAACGCAGCGCGCAACAAATCGAATAAATCAGAATAACCGCCCACCCAAGGCGACCCGTCGACTCAAACGTCCAAAGATAGACCAGCAACACAGGCGCGATACCAAAATTAACAAAGTCAGCAAGCGAGTCCAACTGCGCCCCAAGCCGACTTTCCGCTTTCAACAAACGCGCCAAGCGTCCATCAAGCGCATCCAGAAACGCCGCCAATATGATGCAAAATACCGCCAACTCAAAATTACCCGCCAGACCAAAACGAAAAGACGTTAGCCCAAGGCAAAGCGCCAGCAACGTCACCGCATTCGGAATGATACGATAAACCGGAAAGCGGCGATTTCCAGACGATGGTTCGTTGGGCGTCATCGGCTAGCTCGCAAGCGCAGTGCGCCGTTTCTCTCTGGATTTCAAATCGGCGAGCACCGTCTCGCCCGCAATCGCCGATTGACCAATATCCACCAACGGATTTGTCCCCTTGGGTAAATACACATCGCAACGGCTGCCAAAGCGGATGAGACCGAAGCGTTCGCCCGCGTGCATTTCTTGCTCCTCATGCGCAAAGCACAAAATCCGTCGCGCCACCAAGCCAGCAATCTGCACAACGACAATCTGCTTTTCATCTTCCGTCTCGACAAGCAGAGATTGACGCTCGTTTTTATCGCTTGCCTTATCAAGGTCGGCGCTCAAAAACTGCCCCGTGCGATAGACCGATTTCGTGACCGTGCCGCTCACTGGCATGCGGTTTACGTGGCAATTAAACACATTCATAAAAACCGAAATGCGCGGCAATGCTTCATCGCCCAGTCCCAATTCAGCAGGCGGGATGGCCTCGGTAATCATATTGACCACGCCATCAGCCGGCGAGATAACCAGACCCTTGCGCTGCGGCGTCATCCGAACAGGGTCGCGGAAAAACCACGCGCACCACGCCGTTAAAATAACCCCAACCCAACCCAGAAAATCCGAAAGGAAAAACAGCAAAAAAGAAACAATGGCAAAAATCGCGATAAAGCGAACGCCCTCAGAATGAATGGGAAATAATATTGATTGTAATACACGCATAATAAACTCTCTATCCTTAGTTAGGGTTAGCCGACACGCCGTCCTTAAACAGCTTATACACCACCGCGTCTTTTAGTGCTTCAAAAGAAGCCGTGACGATATTGGCATTAACGCCAATCGTGCGCCAGCTATCGCCAGCATCATCGACGCTTTCAATCGTGACGCGGGTGACAGCCTCCGTGCCAGTGTTCAAAATCCGCACTTTAAAATCAACCAGCCGCATTGATTTAATCACACTGGCATAGCGTTTCAAATCCGCCCGCAACGCCATATCGAGCGCATTTATCGGGCCATTTCCTTCGCCCTTGCCTTGCACCACCTCGCCATCAATGATGAGCGATACGCTGGCCTCCGACACCGTCTTGCCGTGGCCATCATTGGTGATGTTCACCGCATAGCCTTCGACATCGAAATAATCTGGCAAGCGGCCAAGCTGACGCAAAGCCAACAATTCAAACGACGCGCCAACGCCATCATAGCTATAGCCATCCAACTCTTTTTCTTTGACCTCGCGCAGAATACGGTCAATCGCGGGTTCTTTCGCATCAACCTCGATATTTGCGGTCTCAAGGCGGTCAAGCACATTGCTCTTGCCCGCTTGGTCGGACACCAGAATAGTGCGACTATTGCCGACGCTTTCAGGCGGCACATGCTCATATGTCGCGGGGTCTTTCATCACCGCAGACGCATGAATACCGCCCTTATGAGCAAACGCCGCCGCCCCCACATAAGGCGCATGGCGATTGGGCGTGCGGTTGAGAATATCATCGAGCAAAAGCGACACTGTTTTCAACTGCGGGAGGTTTTCAAGCGTAATGCCCGTTTCAAACCTATCCGCATAGCTCGGCTTTAGTAGCAAAGTCGGGATAAGCGATACGAGATTCGCATTGCCGCAACGCTCGCCGAGGCCATTAATCGTGCCTTGCACTTGCCGCACCCCCGCATTGATGGCCGCCAATGTATTGGCCACCGCATTTTCAGTATCATTATGCGTATGGATGCCGAGGCGGTCGCCCGAAATATGGCTCACCACATCGGCGACAATTTCAGATACTTCCTCGGGCAGGCTGCCGCCATTCGTATCGCACAGCACCACCCAGCGCGCACCCGCATCAGCCGCCGCCTTCGCACAGGCCAGCGCATAGTCGCGATTGGCTTTATAGCCATCGAAAAAATGCTCGCAATCAATCATCGCTTCCTTGTCATGGGCAAGAACCGTCGCAATGCTATCGGTGATGCTGTCGATATTTTCATCTGGCGAAATCCCCAGAGCCACATCAACATGATAATCCCAACTTTTGGCAACCAGACAGGTCGCTACAGAGGGCGCGGTGACAACTTCCATAAAGCCCGGATCATTATCCGCACTGCGACCCGCCCGCTTGGTCATGCCAAACGCCGTTAATTGCGCGTTGGGCAAGCTGCCTAATTGATTGAAAAATTGCGTGTCCGTGGGATTCGCCCCGGGGTAACCGCCCTCGACGTAATCAACGCCCAAAGCATCGAGCGCATTGGCCAGCTTGAGTTTATCAGCCACGGCAAAGTCAACACCCGCCGTTTGCTGACCATCGCGCATGGTCGTGTCAAAAATATAAAGTCGCTCACGCGCCACTGGAACCCTCTTTCTTATCCTGCAATCGAGCTACCGCTTCATCATAGCCTATTAACGGCAATAAATGTTGCATTTCAGGCCCTTGGGTCTGCCCCGTCAACGCTTGCCGCAACGGCATGAAAAGCCCTCGCCCTTTGCGTCCCGTCGCCTCTTTCAACGCCCCCGTCCATTGCGACCAACTATCTGCGCCAAGCGGAGCATCAGGCAAAGCCTCGCGTGCTTGCGCGATATAGTCGGCATCATCCGCTTCGATAATCGGCGACACAGGCCCATTGATGAGACGCAAAATATCGTCCACATCAGCGAACACATTAAGATTACCTTTAATGCCATCCCAAAATGCGGCATCCATATCAGCCAATCTTGGCTTCGCCATCTCATACGACATATCGTGCAAAATCCGTGCGTTCAGACGCGCCACATCCTCTGGGTCAAAGCGCGCAGGCGCACGCCCCAATCGTGACAAATCAAACCCATCTATCAGCGTCGATAGCGCCTGCACTGGCTCGACAGGGTCGGGCGTGCCAAGGCGTGCAATCAGGCTATTCAAGCTCATTGCCTCAAAACCTTGGGCGCGTAAATCTTGCAACGAAAGCGAGTCAAGCCGCTTTGACAAGGCACTCCCATCGGCGGCGAGCATCAGCGAAAAATGCGCGAATATCGGTGCTGTTCCATCCAGTGCGGCAATCAGCTCGATTTGCGCCGCCGTATTGGTGACATGGTCTTCGCCGCGAATAACATGGGTGATATTCATATCTAAATCATCAATAACGCTCGGCAAAGTATAGAGCCATGTGCCATCGCCCCGACGGATGACGGGGTCAGACAGGCTCGCGGTTTCAATTTTCTGCTCACCCCGCACCATATCTGGCCAACTGACTGTGTCGCCCGACAGCTTAAAGCGCCAATGCGGGTCGCGCCCTTCGGCTTGATGCGCCGCGATTTGCTCATCGGTTAGCTCAAGGGCGGCACGGTCGTAGACAGGCGGCAGACCTCGCGCTAACTGACGCTTTCGTTTGCGCTCAAGTTCATCGGGTGTTTCGTAACACGCATAGATGAGACCTTGTTCTTTAAGTTTTGAAAAAACCTCCTCATAACGCGCAAAACGTTCCGATTGTGTCTTCGTTTCATCAGGTTCTAACCCCAACCATGCAAGGTCGGCGTGAATCGCGTCGGCAAACTCTGGCGTTGAGCGCGCGCTATCGGTGTCATCCATGCGCAGCACAAATTTGCCATCTTGCGCCTTGGCAAACAAATAGCAAAACAAAGCCGCACGCGCATTACCGACATGCAAAAACCCTGTTGGGCTAGGAGCAAAACGAGTGCGAACAGTCATGCGTTTCTACTTTCATCGCGGAAGCCATTGGTTATCGGATAGCGGCGGTCGCGGCCAAAATTGCGATTGCCGATTTTCGCGCCCGGGGCGGCTTGGCGGCGTTTATATTCAGACACATAGAGCAAATGTTCAATACGCTTTACCGTCTCGCTGCTATGCCCTCGCGCCATCACCTCATCGACGCTGCATTCATCCTCCACCAAGGCAAACAAAATATCATCAAGCTGGTCGTAAGGCGGCAGGCTGTCTTCATCCTTTTGGTCGGGGCGCAGCTCGGCACTCGGCGGCTTGTCAATAATACGCGCAGGGATAATCTCGCCCGCTTTCCCAAGCCCGCCAATCGGCACATTCGCATTGCGCCACCGTGCCAGCGCAAACACTTCGGTTTTGTAAATATCCTTAATCGGATTATAGCCGCCATTCATATCGCCATATAATGTCGCATACCCCACCGAGACTTCCGATTTATTGCCCGTAGTAACGACCATCGAGCCAAATTTATTCGACACAGCCATCAGCAACGTCCCTCGCAGCCGCGACTGGATGTTTTCTTCTGTCAGGTCGGCTTTTGTGCCTTTGAATAAATCGGCCAAAGCGTCCTCAATCGCAGCGACCGAATTGGCTATCGGCACGTCGTCTAGCTTGATGCCGAGATTGGCAGCGCACGCGGCGGCATCATCGAGGCTTTCCTGACTGGTATAGCGCGACGGTAGCATGATGCAGTGAACACGTTCTGCCCCCAGCGCATCGACCGCCATCGCGGCGCAAATCGCGCTATCAATACCCCCCGATAGGCCAAGCAGCACAGAGGGAAAGCGGTTTTTCTCGACATAATCGCGCAATCCCAAAACCGCCGCCGCGTAAATATCGCCTAACTCGTCATCTATTGTCGCGGATTTCTGCGCCGCGACGTGCCATCCATCCGCGCTTTGTGACAGCGAGATATCTTGCGTATCAGCCCCCCAAGAAGCACATTGCACCGCCACCGCGCCATCGCCATTGACCGCAAAACTCGCGCCATCGAAAACCAATTCGTCCTGCCCGCCATATTGATTGACATAAACCAAAGGCAGACCCGTTTCTTTGGCACGCGCGCAGGCATGTTCAAGGCGACGGGCATGTTTGCCACGCTCAAAAGGCGACCCATTCGGCGACAATAAGGCTTCTGCTCCCTGCGCTTTCAAATGCGCGCACACATCGGCAAACCAGATATCTTCGCAAATCGGCACGCCAAATCGCACACCGCGCAACTCGACAGGCTGCGGCAAAGCCCCCGCCATAAACAGACGCTTCTCGTCAAACACCGCATAATTCGGCAAATGATGCTTGTGGCGCACCATCGCTTGACCGCCATCAGCCACGATGACGCTATTATAAAGCGCGCCATTTTCAACCATCGGCAACCCAAACACCAAACCCGCACCGCCATCTGCTGTCTCAGCAACAAGGCGGTCTGCCTCGGCTTGCACATGCGCCAAAAAGGACGGCTTCAGCACTAAATCTTCCGGCGGATATCCCGACAAAAACAACTCGCCCGCCATCACAATATCAGCACCAGATGCATCACGACGCGCCGCGCGCAGTAAATCGGCATTCGCCGCCACCGCACCGACCGTCGGATTAAGCTGCGCAACCGCAATCTTCAAGGATGTTTCATCATTTTCCATGACGCTTATGTAGCGCGTGGGGGCATTTCGAACAAGCATCTCTATCGCGCCGCAAAACCACCCAAAAATGAATATCACCAGACAGCGTAAGTAATGCTTTATTTTTGAGCCTAAAATCCCTATATCAGGCACAGATATAGAGGAAAAAATATGAGTTCGACTTGGACACCGCAAAGCTGGCGCGATTTTCCAATCAAGCAAGTGCCCGCTTATGATGACGCCGCCACGCTAACCCGCGTAGAAGAGCGCCTCGCAAGCTATCCGCCTTTGGTGTTTGCGGGCGAAGTGCGCAATCTGAAAGCCCATCTCAGCGAAGTCTGCGAAGGCCGCGCCTTCTTATTGCAAGGCGGCGATTGCGCCGAAAGCTTCGCCGAACACCACGCCGACAACATCCGCGATACCTTCCGCGTGCTGCTGCAAATGTCGGTCGTGCTGACCTATGGCAGTAAAATGCCGGTCATCAAAGTCGGGCGCATGGCGGGACAATTCGCCAAACCACGCTCCGCCGACACAGAAACCGTCGATGGCGTCGAATTGCCAAGCTATCGCGGCGACATCATCAACGGCATGGATTTCACCGCCGCCGCCCGCGTCCCCGACCCCGAACGCCAAATCGCGGCCTATCGTCAGGCGGCCTCAACGCTCAACCTGCTGCGCGCTTTCGCCAAAGGCGGCTACGCCGACCTCAATGAAGTGCATCGCTGGAACCAAGACTTCGTTGCCGATAGCCCCCAAGGCGCGCGCTATGAAGAACTCGCTGGCCAAATCGATGAAGCCATGACTTTCATGGCCGCCTGCGGGGTGAACGCTCTGTCGGCACCGCAAATGGGGATGGTTGATTTTTACACCAGCCATGAAGCTTTGCTGCTTGGCTATGAGCAAGCCATGACCCGCCTCGATAGCACGAGCGATACATATTACGACACCTCCGCCCATATGCTGTGGGTGGGCGACCGCACACGCCAACCAGACGGCGCGCATGTCGAGTTTCTTTCTGGCGTGCAAAATCCGCTTGGCCTGAAATGCGGCCCCTCGCTAGAAGCCGACGAGCTGATAATGCTGCTCGATAAGCTAAATCCAGAAAACGAGGCTGGCCGCATCACGCTTATCGCTCGCTTCGGCCATGAAAATGTTGAAAAGCATCTGCCGCAACTCATTCGCAAAGTGCAAAGCGAAGGCCGTAAAGTCGTGTGGTCATGCGACCCGATGCACGGCAATACCATCAAAGCGTCAAACGGCTACAAAACCCGCCCCGTCGACTTTATTCTCGCCGAAGTGCAAAACTTCATGGCCGTGCATAAAGCAGAAGGCACGCATGCGGGCGGTATTCATTTTGAAATGACCGGCCAGAACGTCACCGAATGTCTCGGCGGGGCGCAAAAAATATCGGAAGAAGACCTATCAAGCCGCTATCATACCCATTGCGACCCACGCCTCAACGGCAGTCAAGCACTCGAATTGGCGTTTTTAATCGCCGAGGGCACGCGTTAACGGGGAAGTTTAAACGTCACCATCTCCTCAGCCGCCGTGGGATGCACCGCCATCGTCGCATCAAACTGCGCTTTGGTCGCGCCCATCGAAATCGCGATACCAAAAGCCTGTATCATCTCGCCGCTATCGGGCCCGACAATATGCAAGCCCAACACCTTATCGCTCGCCTTATCGACAATCAGCTTCATCAGCGTTTCTTCATCACTGCCCGACAAAGTGTGCTTCATCGGGCGAAAAGCCGACGCATACACATCAATATCATGACCCGCTTGCATCGCTTCTTCTTCGCCCATACCAACCGTGCCAATCGGCGGCTGCGAAAATACCGCCGTCGGTATCAGCGTATGGTCAACTTCTTGCGGATTATCGTTAAACACAGTCTCCGCGAAAGCTGCGCCCTCACGAATGGCCACTGGCGTCAGCTGCGCCCTCTCAGTGACATCGCCGACCGCGTAAATGCTATCAATATTGGTTTTCGACCGCGCATCCACCACGACCTCGCCTTTCGACCCCAGCACAACGCCCGCATCTTCTAACCCCAAGCCTTGCGTCATCGGCACACGCCCCGTCGCATACATCACCAATCCCGTGACTTGCGTGCTGCCATCCTGATAGCGCACCTCAAAACCATCGCCTTTCGGCGTGATGCTCGCGATATCGCTATTTGTCTTGATGCCCACGCCCTTCTTGGTCATTTCCGCCGCCAGATGCCCCCGCACCTCATTATCAAAGCCGCGCAAAATCTGCTCGCCGCGATATACCAGCGTCGTATCAACACCTAACCCATTGAAAATGCCCGCAAACTCAACCGCGATATAGCCCCCGCCAACGACAATAATATCATCTGGCAAAGTCTCGA
This sequence comes from Parvibaculaceae bacterium, assembly GCA_965221415.1. Classification (GTDB taxonomy): domain Bacteria; phylum Pseudomonadota; class Alphaproteobacteria; order RS24; family RS24; genus UBA8337. The sequence goes on along the minus strand of OZ244887.1, from coordinate 557,679 downwards.
TATGAAACGCCTCATTCGACGAAATAGCGTGTTCAACACCCTCAATCTGCGGCATGAAAGGCATCGCTCCAACGGCAATGAGAATATATTTCGCACTTATCTGCTTGCCGTTTAACGCGACCGTATTGGCATCTTTCACAACCGCGCGACCTTCAATAATCTCCACGCCGCTTGCCTCAAGATTGCGAATATAAATGCCATTCAGGCGGTCAATCTCAGCGTCTTTATTTTTAATCAAAGTCGGCCAGTCAAAACCTGTCTCGCCGACCGTCCAACCAAAGCCTGCGGCTTCTTCAAAATCTTCGGCATAGTGGCTTGCATAAACAAATAGTTTTTTCGGAACGCACCCGCGAATAACGCATGTGCCGCCTACTCGATATTCTTCCGCCACCGCAACTTTTGCGCCGTGGTTTGCGCTCATGCGCGCCGCACGCACACCACCGCTGCCCGCGCCAATGACAAAAAGATCATAATCAAAACTCATATCTGCCCCATTTCCTGCAACCCATCTGACCCCGCAATGATGGCTGCCGTGGCATATCCCAAAAATAGCCCATGTTCAACAACCCCCGCCACCTTTAGCAAACCTTGCGCCAAAGCATCCGCATCGTGAATCGCGCCCAAGGCACAATCATATATGTAATGCCCCCCATCGGTGATGAAAGGGGTTTTGTCGTCACCCATGCGCAAAACGAGCGACCCCGCATGGCCTGTCGCATCACACGCATCGCGTATCGCCGCCGCCGTTACCTCATGCGAAAATATATTCACCTCCACAGGCAAATCAAACGCGCCCAATGTCGCCACCAATTTGCCGCCATCGGCAATGACAATCATCCTATCCGACGCGCCCGCAACAATTTTCTCGCGCAATAACGCCCCGCCCCCGCCTTTAATAAGCTGCAATTTTTCGTCCACCTCATCCGCGCCATCGACGGTCAAATCAAGCCGCTTTAACGCATCGAGCGATGCCAGTTTAATGTTCAAACCCTCAGCTTGTTTCTCTGTCTCCGTCGAGGTTGGCACGCACACAACATCAAACCCCTCTGCCACTTTCGCGCCCAACGCATCGACAAAATAACGCGCGGTCGAGCCTGTCCCAAGGCCAAGCTTCATGCCATCCGCCACTTCCTCAAGCGCGCGCAATGCCGCCTTTTGCTTCATCTGTTCTATCGCCGTTTCGGGCTGTAAAATATTATCCTGCCAACTCATAGACCTCGTTCCTTTTGAATGGTTTCCCAAGCCTCATTAATCGCCGCCATGCGCGCTGTTGCAATATGCATCATTTCTTGCGGCATGCCACGCGCTTGTAACTGGTCAGGGTGATTATCGCGCACCGCCGCCAACCACGCCTGACGCACCGTCACATCTTCAGCATGCCGCCCCACACCTAGCACCGTATAGGGGTCAACCACGCTGCCATCATGGCGTGCCTGAATCCGCTGAAAATCGCTATCGGTGATTTTGAAAATATCGGCAACAATTTCCAAAAACTGCTGCTCAGCCGGATGCAATTGGCCATCCGCATAGGCAATGTAAAACAGCACATCCAAAACATCTTCCAACACTTGCGCGCTATCTGCGTAAATCGTCGCCACCTGACGCGCATAGCTATCAAAGCCCGCGACATCTTCTTGCGCCAGTCGAAACACGCGCTCCATGTTCTTTTTTTCAGTATCTGGCACGCGCATCATATCTTGCACCGCCTTCACCTCAATCGGCGAGACATTGCCATCGGCGCGAGTCATTTTGGCAGCCAGTGAAACCATCGCAATGGTAAAGACAACTTGTCGGTCATTCATACGGTCGAGCGCAAAATGACCCGCCAGCGCACCCACAAGCGCACCGGGGACTCCCCCAAGCGCATAACCCGCCGCCAGACCTGCTATTTTACCCCATACGGACATATCGCACCTTAGGCAGATTCAAGTCACATGTGCAGGTCAAAATTACGGCGTGTAAGACAAAATCGGCGCGAGCCATTTTTCGCATACCTCCACATCCATAGATTTGCGCGCGGCATAATCCACCACTTGGTCGCGGGCGATTTTGCCGACACCAAAATATTGGCTTTCAGGATGCGCAAAATACAATCCCGAAACAGCCGCCCCCGGCCACATCGCAAAGCTCTCGGTCAGCGTAATCCCCGCCGCATTTTCCGCATCTAACAAATCGAACAAAGTGGCCTTCTCAGTATGGTCAGGCTGCGCAGGATAACCCGGCGCAGGCCGAATACCTTTATACGCTTCATCAATCAGGGCGGCATTATCGAGCGTCTCAGTCGGCGCATAGCCCCAAAACTCGGTGCGCACACGCTGATGCAAACGCTCGGCAAGCGCCTCAGCCAAACGGTCAGCCAGTGCCTTCGACATAATCGAGCTGTAATCATCGCCCATCGCCTGAAACCGCTTGGCAAGCTCATCCTCGCCATGACCTGTGGTCACCGCAAAGCCGCCAATATAATCAGCATCGGGGGCGATAAAATCGGCCAAGGCGAAATTAGCCCGCCCATTCTTACGCTGCATTTGCTGACGCAACGTATGCAAACGCGCACGCTCTTGCGTACGGGCGTCATCTTCAAACACCACAATATCGTCGCCATCACGCACCGCCGGCCAAAACCCAATCACCGCCTTAGCGTTAATCCATTTTTCCGCAATCATCTGGTCGAGCATAATCTGCGCATCCTCAAACAGGCTCGTTGCCGCCGCGCCGACCACATTATCGGTCAGAATCTGCGGATACCGTCCGTGCAAATCCCAACTTTGGAAAAACGGTGTCCAATCAATATAATCGCGCAATTCGGCCAAATCATAATCGTCGAAAACCTTCGTGCCGATAAACTTAGGCGCGACGGGCTGATAGCCTTCTTGCGGCACAAAGGCATTGGCGCGCGCCGCCTCAATCGACGTGCGAACATCCTCCGACCGACTGCGCGCGTGGGCTTCGGCCATCGCCTCATATTCGGTGCGAATCTCGCGCTGATAATCAGCGCTATTGGCATCCGACAAAAGATGGCTCACAACGCCCACAGCACGGCTCGCATCGGTGACGTAAACCGTCTGGCCTTTGGCATAATTCGGATTGATTTTCACCGCCGTATGCACTTTCGATGTCGTCGCACCGCCAATCAGTAAAGGCGTCGCCAGACCCTGCCGTTCCATTTCAGTCGCGACATGGCACATTTCATCAAGGCTCGGCGTGATAAGACCACTCAAGCCGATAATATCGACCTGCTCCTCAATCGCCTTCGCAATAATATCATTGCTCGGCACCATGACGCCCATATCAATCACATCGTAATTATTGCACTGCAGCACAACGCCAACGATATTCTTGCCAATGTCATGCACGTCCCCCTTCACCGTGGCCATCAGCACTTTTCCCTTGGTGAGGCTCTTGCTGCCCGCCGCGGCCTTTTCGGCTTCCATATAAGGCTCAAGATATGCCACGGCGCGTTTCATCACACGCGCAGATTTCACGACTTGCGGCAAAAACATCTTACCCGCACCGAACAAATCGCCGACGCGGTTCATGCCATCCATTAACGGACCTTCAATAACGTGCAGCGGGCGGTCAAATTGCTGCCGCGCTTCCTCGGTATCATCCTCGATAAAGTCAGCAATGCCATTGACCAATGCATGCGTTAAGCGTTCGCCAATCGGGGTTTCGCGCCACGCCAAATCAACGACTTTCTCAGCCCCCTTTTGGCCACGATAGCCTTCCGCAATCTCCAATAGGCGGTCGGTTGAATCGTCACGCCGATTGAGCAGCACATCCTCCACCCCCGCCTTCAGGCTCGGCTCGATGTCTTCGTAAATCGCCAACTGACCCGCATTCACAATGCCCATATCCATGCCCTTATCTATCGCGTGATACAAAAAGGCCGAGTGCATCGCCTCGCGCACTGGCTCGTTGCCGCGAAACGAAAACGAGATATTCGACACACCCCCCGACACATGCGCATGCGGCAATTCAGTGCGGATGCGGTCGGTCGCCTCGATGAAATCAAGCGCATAATTATTATGCTCCTCAATGCCCGTCGCCACGGCGAACACATTGGGGTCAAAAATAATATCCTCTGGCGGAAAGCCAACCTCTTGCGTCAACAGCTCATAAGACCGCGCACAAATCTCGAACTTGCGCGCCGCCGTATCGGCCTGCCCCTCTTCATCAAACGCCATCACAATAACCGCCGCGCCATAGCGTCGGCACAAACGCGCTTGCTCCAAAAACGCCACCTCGCCTTCCTTCATCGAAATCGAATTGACAATCGCCTTGCCCTGCACGCATTTAAGCCCCGCCTCAATAATCGACCATTTAGAGCTATCAATCATTATCGGCACTTTGGCGATATCTGGTTCGGTCGCAATCAGATTGAGAAAACGCACCATCGCCGCTTCGCTGTCGAGCATGCCTTCATCCATATTAATGTCGATAATCTGCGCCCCGTTTTCCACCTGCTGACGCGCCACATCAAGCGCTGCGTCGTAATCGCCTTCGGTAATCAACCGCCGAAACTTTGCCGAACCCGTCACATTGGTGCGCTCGCCCACATTCACAAACGGAATCTCTGGCGTGAGCGTAAACGGCTCAAGACCCGACAGCCGCATATGGCGTGCGGGGCTTGGTATCGTCCGTGGGCGTGCGCCCTTGGCCGCCTCGGCAATGGCTGCGATATGCTTCTCGGTTGTGCCGCAGCATCCGCCCAAAATATTGATGAACCCACTTTCGGCGAACTCACCGACAATCGCAGCCATCTGGCTAGCCGACTGGTCATATTCGCCAAACTCATTCGGCAGTCCCGCATTGGGGTAAATGCAAATATGCGTCTCGGCAATCCGCGAAATCTCCGCCACATAGGGGCGCATCTCCTCAGCCCCCAACGCGCAGTTCAACCCGACAGCAAAGGGTTTAGCATGACGCAGCGAGTGCCAAAACGCCTCCGTCGTCTGACCCGATAGTGTCCGCCCCGACCTGTCCGTAATCGTGCCAGACACCATCAGCGGCAAAGTAATGCCGCCGTGGGCGAACACATCCTGCACGCCATGAATCGCGGCCTTGGCGTTCAGCGTATCGAAAATCGTCTCGATAAGAATAATATCAGCACCGCCCTCAATCAGACCCCGCGTAGCTTCTGCATAGGCTTCGCGCAACTCATCATAGCTCACATTGCGCTGGCTTGGGTCGTTGACATCGGGCGAAATCGACGCGGTGCGATTGGTCGGCCCAATCGTGCCAGCGACATAGCGAGGCCGCGACGGCACCCGCGCCTCCATCAAATCGCACGCACGCCGCGCAACACGCGCACCCTCAACATTCAGCTCATAGGCCAAATCTTGCATATCATAATCGGCCTGCGCGATGGTCGTCGATGAAAACGTATTCGTCTCGACAATATCGCTGCCGGCCTCCAGATAAGCAGTGTGAATATCTTCAATAATCTGCGGCTGCGATAGCGACAGCAAATCATTATTGCCCGCCACATCGGTATGATAATCGGCAAAACGGTCGCCCCGATAGGCCGCCTCATCCAGTTTATGACGCTGAATCATCGTCCCCATCGCGCCATCGAGTATCAAAATACGCTCAGACGTTTGCGCTTCAAGCGCGGCGATTCGTGTTTGGCGTGTCCACTCCATGCTTAACCCTCACCGCCCAAATCCAGAATACGACAGACCGCAAAGGTCAAATCGGCCTGATTGAGCGTGTAAAAATGTAAATGCGCGAACCCCTCATCGAGCAATTTTCGGCACTGGTCAACCGCAACAGAAGCGCCAATGTGCTTGCGCGTATCGGCATCCTCATCAAGTCCCGCATAGAGCGCAATAAGGCTGTCTGGCACATGGGCACCGCACGCCTCAGCCATGCGCTTCGCCCCCGCAAAATTGGTCGTCGGCATAATGCCCGGAATAACCGGAATAGAAACATTCGCCGCCGCCAACGCATCGCGAAAACGCAAATGCGCCTCCGTATCAAACGCAAACTGCGTAATCGCCCGCGTCGCACCTGCATCTATTTTTGCTTTCAGTAAATCAATATCCGCCGCTAGCGAAACTGACTCCGGATGCTTCTCAGGATACGCACTCACGGTAATCTCAAACCCGCCGCGCTTGGCCAAATCGGCGACCAGTTCAACCGAGCTCGCATAGCCCTCTGGATGCGCCGTAAAAGCACCCATATCGGGCATATCACCACGCAAAGCCACGATATGACGCACACCCGCTGCCGCGTAATCATCTATCACGGCGTTGACCTCATCCTTGCGTGCCGCCACGCATGTTAAATGCGCCGCAGGCTTTAAATCGGTCTCATCAATAATGCGCTTCACGCAATTATGCGTACGGTCACGCGTCGACCCGCCCGCGCCATAAGTCACCGACACAAACGCAGGCTTCAAAGGCGCCAATCGGCCAATATTGAGCCATAGTTTCTCAGCCGCCGCCTCGGTTTTGGGCGGAAAAAATTCAAAGCTAATGGACGTCATCTTGTATCCCTTTTTTCCGCTTGCCACATAATAACCGTTAAATCATGCGTATCAGCCCGCAGCGTCTCAAGACGCGCATCCACCAAACCAGCATGGCTTAACATGGTTTGCATTTCTGGCTCGGCAAACCCAAGGCGACGATGCGCGTGTTCCTCACGCAGGTTTTCCATATCATGCGGCCCGAAATCGGCAATCAGCACACGGCCACTCGGTTTCAAAATCCGCGCCGCCTCGGTAAGCGCACGCTGCGGGTCGTCCAGATAATGCAGCACCTGATGCAGAATAACGATATCAGCCACGCCATCCTCAAGCGGCACATTGGCGCAATCGCCTTGACGCACCTGACAATGCGACACACCAATCTCATCCAATTTGCTACGCGCCATCGTCAGCATATCGGGGCTGACATCAAAGCCGATAGCACGCCGCGCATGCCCCGCAAAAATCTCCAACATACGACCCGTCCCCGTGCCTAAATCGACCAGCAAATCAACCGTCTCGCCCTCCATTTGCGCGGCCATCTTCTCCTCAATCTTTGTCTCTGGAATATGCCGCGCCCGCAACGCATCCCAACTCGCCGCATTGGTCGCAAAATAGCTCTGCGCCCGCAACGCACGCTCAGCACGCACATCGGCAAGCCGTTCACGGTCGCGCAAAATATCGTGGTCATCGGCAGGCAAATTGGCAATAATCTCACCCAATAAACGCGACATCGCCGCCGCCTCATCCAAACGATAAAAAACCCAACTCCCCTCCGGATAACGCTGCACCAATCCCGCATCGGCCAACAGCTTCAAATGACGCGAAATACGCGGCTGACTCTGCAAAAGTACCTGCGTCAGTTCAGACACGGTCAACTCACCCATCGCCAAAATAGCAAGGATGCGAAGGCGCGTCGGTTCGCCAGCGGCACGCAGAGCTGAGAGTAAATCATCCATCCTTTTTTATACATAAAGATATCTTTATGTGTCAAGAAATTTATTCAAGACACACCCTGCCGCCCTTTTTCCTGCCCCCCTTTTCCTTAGCGGCGAATTAGGCTAATCATGTTTTGTCGAAGATAGAGAACCCATGCGCAGCATATTCACCAAATTGATTATTTTGAGCCTCATGGCGACGGGTCTTACCGCTTGTGCGAGCAGCCCACCTGATACCAATAACGACCCTTATGAAAGCTTTAACCGCAAGATGTTCGCCGTTGAGCAGACGCTCGACCATTATGTACTCGAGCCCACCGCCAAGGGATATACATATGTGCCGCAGCCCGTACGGCGTTCGGTTGGGCATTTCTTCCGCAATCTCGCAGCACCCGTCACCTTAGCCAATGATTTGCTGCAAGGTGAAGGCGCGCGCGCTGGCACGACGGCGTCGCGGTTTGGCATTAACACCACGATTGGTATTCTCGGATTTTTCGACCCTGCCACCCGCCTCGGCTTCGAGCGTCACACGGAAGACTTTGGTCAAACGCTTGCCACTTATGGTGTCGGGGCTGGCCCTTACCTCTATATTCCCGGGCTAGGCCCAAGGCCGCCGCGCGATTTGCTCGGCTTTATTGTCGATTGGAATTTCAGCCCCACCCTCTATATCGCCGATGATGACAGGTCTGTGGCCTTTGCGAGTTATGCCCTCAGCAGCGTCAATACGCGCGCCGCGAATATCGACACAATCGACGAAATCGAGCGCGGCTCGGTTGATTTTTATGCCACGGTGCGTAGCCTATATCGACAAAACCGCGAAAGCGAGATTGCCAATGGCGTCACCAATGTTGATGATTTGCCAGATATTGACTATTTGGATGACTTTTAGGAGCGAGCGATGCGTCTGCTGATTGCTATATGTGCTTTGATGATATGGGTAGGCGCACCGTCTCACGCCAATGAGGCCGACCTTACGAAAGCGCAAGCCTTTGTGACCATGCTGGCCGATGATGCCATCACTATTTTAAAAACCAGTACGACCGCTGCCGAGCGCGAAGCGCGTTTTGCCACGCTGCTAAATAAACGCGCCAATATGCGCCGCATCGCTGGCTTCACGCTAGGGTCATTTGGCCGCAAAATCTCCAAGAATAAAGATGCCTTTGCCGCTTACCAGTCTGTGCTGAGCGAGTATATCGCCAAGATTTACGCCAATCGACTCAAGGCCTATTCCGATGAAGAAGTCGTTATTGGCAAAGCGCGGGCGAAAAAGAGAGATGTCCTCGTTGCCAGTCGCATCATATTTCAAGAGACCCGCGACCCTATCGATATGGAATGGCGGCTACGGCTTGAAAAAGATGGCAGCTACACATTGTTCGACCTGCGCGTGCTGGGCGTATCGATGGCGCAAGAACAACGCGACTCATTCGCGCCTGTGCTGAAAAAAAACAACGGCGATGTCCACGCTCTCATCGACCATTTACGGGCGCAAATCGCGGTCTATAACGCGGCAAATTAGCGGCTAAACTGCTTGTATTTAATCCGTTTCGGCACTTCCGCGTCCGCCCCAAGGCGACGCTTGCGGTCTTCTTCGTAATCTGCGTAATTGCCCTCAAACCATTCGACATGGCTGTCGCCTTCAAAGGCCAAAATATGCGTCGCAATACGGTCAAGAAACCAACGGTCGTGCGAAATGATAACCGCACAGCCCGCAAAATTATCCAAGCCCTCTTCCAACGCCCGTAATGTTTCGACATCAAGGTCATTGGTCGGCTCATCGAGCAGCAATAAATTAGAGCCAGATTTCAGCATCTTCGCCAAATGCACACGGTTGCGCTCGCCACCCGACAGCAGACCAACTTTCTTTTGCTGGTCGCCGCCGCGAAAATTAAACGCCCCGACATAAGCCCGTGAGTTCATCTCGCGTTTGCCGAGCTCCAAAATATCATTGCCGCCCGAGATTTCTTCCCACACGGTTTTATCATCGGCCAGACTATCGCGGCTCTGGTCGACATAGCCCATTGTCACCGTGTCGCCAATGCGCAACGCACCCGAATCTGGCGTCTCGCTGCCCGTCAGCATTTTGAACAAAGTCGTCTTACCCGCCCCATTCGGCCCGATAACCCCAACAATACCGCCGGGCGGCAGCTTAAACGACAAATTGTCAATCAGCAGGCGGTCATCAAATCCCTTGTTAAGATTTTCCGCCTCCAGCACAATGCCGCCAAGCCGAGGCCCCGACGGAATGGTGATTTGCGTACGCCCAATATCTTCGCGCCCCTCATTCTCCAGCATCTCTTCATAAGCGTTAATCCGCGCCTTGCTTTTCGCCTGACGCGCCTTGGGCGATTGGCGAATCCATTCCAATTCTTGCGCCAATGTGCGCTGCTTGGCATCATCCTCGCGCGCTTCTTGTGCCAGTCGCTTCTGCTTTTGCTCAAGCCAGTTAGAATAATTGCCCTCATAGGGCAGACCCTGCCCACGGTCGAGCTCAAGAATCCAACCCGTAATCTGGTCAAGAAAATAACGGTCATGCGTCACCAACACCACCGTCCCTGCAAAATCCTCTAAATGATGCTGCAACCACGCCACCGTCTCAGCATCAAGATAGTTGGTCGGCTCATCCAACAGCAGCAAATCAGGTTTCTCAAGCAACAATTTACACAGCGCAACACGACGCTTCTCGCCACCCGACAGGTTCGCCACAGCCGCATCACCCGGCGGACACCGTAGCGCATCCATGGCTTGCTCGACCTGCGCCTCCAAATCCCAAAGATTCTGCGCATCAATCTGGTCTTGCAACACCGCCATCTCATCGGCTGTCTCGTCCGAATAATTCATCGCCAATTCATTATAGCGCGTCAGCAAATCCTGCTTCTCAGCGACGCCCTCCATAACATTACCGACCACATCCTTTTCAGGATTAAGCTGCGGCTCTTGCGCAAGATAGCCAACTTTCGCTCCCTCAGCAGCCCACGCCTCGCCCTGATACTCGGTATCAAGACCCGCCATGATTTTCAGCAAAGTCGACTTACCCGCGCCATTCACCCCAACAATACCAATTTTAACACCGGGGAAAAAAGACAGACGGACATCCTTCAAAACCTGCTTGCCACCCGCATAGGTTTTGGACAATTTATCCATCACATAGACATATTGATACGCCGCCATCTTTTTTCCCTCTAAACGCGCAGACTTAGAAAATAAACCAACGCCTCGCGCACAATCAAAATCAATAAAGCCACCCATGACAACATGAAAATGCCAAAGCGCAGCAATACAATATTGAGCGTCGATTGAACCAGCGAATGCACCACGCGGATGATAACAAACGCCCACGCGCAAGCGACCGCCATCTCATCTGCATGACCCGCCACGGCAATAACCAATGCCGTTGCATAGAACAGCGTCGGCTGCTCAAACAAATGATTATAATTATCGGCAATGCGGCGCACCTCTGACGGTAGATAGCCCATGCCTGATGGATGCCCCGCTTCGTCGGCTGGAATCGTTGCCTTACCAATCGCCGGAATGCGCGTCGCATACATCCAAATCATCATCACGCCGCTCCATAGACCCAGCGCGATAACTGGTTGTAAAATTGCAGTATTTTTCCATGTTTATCCCTCCCTTGAAAAAAACCATATTAAGAGTGCCGCGTTTTGCTAGACTAAGGCAAGGGGTTTTGAGGGATTTATATCGAATATGTCTGATATTACTATTTACACAGCACGCGCGATTCACACGATGGAACCGAGCCTGCCGCACGCCAACGCCATCGCCGTGCGCGATGGCCAGATATTAGAAGTCGGCACGCTCGATAGCTTAACCCCATGGACCGAGCGTTACCCGCATACCATCGACGACCAGTTTTCCGATAAAATATTATTGCCCGGCTTCATTGACCCGCATTTGCATCCATCGATGGCGGCGGTGCTTTTGCCGATGCACTTTATCACCGCTTTGCCGTGGAGCTTGCCATGGGAAAATGTGCCCGCCACCAAAGGCCATGATGCTTATCTGGCGCGGCTGAAAGACCTCGCGGCCACGGGCGACACAGAGCCGTTCTTCACATGGGGCTATCATCGCGATTGGCACGGCAGTGTGACGCGCACCGAACTCGACGCGATTTGCCCCGACCGTCCGATTATTTGCTGGCATCGCTCTTTCCACGAAGTCATTTTAAACAGCGCCGCGATTGAAGCCTTTGGCCTCAACACCAATGAGGTTGGCGGGCATCCGCAAGTTAATCTCGAAGCAGGGCTGTTTTACGAAAACGGCCTGCGCATCGCAATTAACGCCCTCAACCCGATTATTATGTCGCCAGAAAAATTTGGCCTCGGTATGCAACGCCTCAAACAAGTGATCCATTTTGGCGGCCATACCACAATCGGCGATATGGGTATCGGGATTTTCGATTTTGAACTGGAATGGCAAGCTGCGCTCGCCACCTTCAACACTGACGATACGCCGTTTCGGGTTCATTACACGCCCAATGTACTCGCCCTCGCGACAGGCGGCGATTTCGAACGCGTGCTAGCAGAGGTCGAAACATACCCCGACCTCAGCACCGACAAGCTCATCTTCTCCGACCATGCCAAACTATTCACCGATGGTGCTTTTTTCTCGCAGCTGATGATGGTCGGCGCGCCCGGCTATCTCGATGGCCATGAAGGCGAATGGCTCATGGTGCCTGAAAAATTCGAGCAAGCCGCACGGCTATTTTGGCACAAAGGATATAAAATCCACGTCCATTGCACCGGCGATTTAGGCTTGGAACTCGCCCTCGATGTGCTGGAAAAGCTGCAAAATGAACGCCCCCGCTTCAACCATCGCTATACGATTGAACATTTTGGCCTATCAACGCCCGCGCAAGTCCGCCGCATGGCAGATTTAGGTGCTATCGCCTCCGTCAATATTTATTATTTGCACGAGCTGAGCGATATTTACGCACGCCAAGGCATCGGCCATGAACGCGCCTATTCAATGGCACGCCTCGGCACATTAAAGCGCAACAACATCCCCTTCGCGCTGCATTCCGATTACACAATGGCACCCGCCTTGCCGCTTAATTCGGCATGGGTCGCCGCAACACGCATCAACGAAGCTGGCAATGTCGCCTGCGAGGACGAGATTGTACCACTTGAAGACGCGCTCAAAGCCATCACCATTGATGCGGCCTATGTGCTAGGCCTCGAACATGAAGTCGGTAGCCTACGAGCAGGCAAACGCGCCGATTTCACCGTGCTAGAACAAGACCCGTTCGATGTCGGCGCACAGGGGCTGAAAGATATTCCCATCTGGGGCACCGTATTTGGCGGCATCCCGCACAAAATTGAGAAGCCGTCCTAATGACCCCCATACCCTTAACCATATTGGGCGGCTATTTGGGCGCAGGCAAAACCACACTCATCAATCGCCTGCTCGAAAACCCTAACGGCAAACGCCTGACCATTTTGGTCAATGATTTCGGCGCGATTAACATTGATGCGGGTCTCATTGCCGCGCATCATGGCGACACAATCTCGCTCGCCAATGGCTGTGCCTGCTGCCAGCTACAAGATGACGCGTTGCACCAATTACAAATGCTCGCCGCAAGCGATACGCCCCCCGACCAGATTATTGTTGAAGCCAGCGGCGCAGGCGAACCCGCCCGCCTCGCCTATCTTGGCTTTGGCATTTCTGGCTTACAACTCGCAGGCATTTGGGTGACTATCGATGCGACAACACTGGATGCAAAGCGCCAAGATAAGTTTGTCGGCAAATTGGTAAAGCGTCAAATCGCGCAGGCCGATTATTGCCTATTGAGCAAAACCGATTTGAGCGAAGATGGCGGGGCGCAGACGCGTCGTATTTTGGAAAGCATGACCGACGCACCGATTGCGACCCCATCGGATGCGGTGCTGGCCGATATGTTATCGCCAACATCTGCCCCCCTGCCTGCGCTTGGCTGTAAAGCCCCGCTTTTTGCCAGCGATTTATTCGACACGCTTAGTTTCACAGCCGATGCGCCCCTACCGATTGAGGCGTTGACGGCTCTGCTTGAGGAAATCGCGCCCCGACTGGCACGCGCAAAAGGTCACACAGGCACGCATCGACTACAACTCGTCGGGCATCGCTACACACTGATTGCCGCAGAAACCCGCACACCCGAACTGGTATTTATCGCTGAGAAAAACCAACTCGATATGGCCGCCCTCGCCAAGCAGCTAGATGTCATCCAGATTGCGTCCTGAGGTTTCCTCGAGCGAAGCAACCGACATCAGCGTCAAAATAGCGGCGAGTGCGATATACATCGACACAAATATGATGCCGTATTGCGTCCACAGCAGAACAGCAATCGTCGGCGCAAGCGCACCCCCTACAATCGCGCCGCATTGATAGCCCAATGACGCGCCCGAATAGCGAATATGCGTGCTGAACAACTCGGCAAAAAATGCCGCTTGCGGCCCGTATTGAAGTCCCAAAAAGCCCAAGCCGATAGTAATCGCTGCGGTGACAATCACCACATGGCCTGTGTCGATAAGGGGGAACAACACAAATCCCCAAACGCCCATCAAAGCCGCGCCCCACAAAAGCACTTTCTTACGCCCGATGCGGTCGGACAGGCCCGATGCCCAAAACTGCACGAATATCATAAAAAACGCTGCAATCAGCACCGACCGCAGCATCTCATCACGCGACATGCCAACGTCGGGCGAAACGCCATACGCCACAATAAACGCAATCAGAATATAGAACGTCACCTGAAGCGATAGAAACGCGCCCGCCACCAATGCGACTTTTCGCGGATGCTCGGTAATCACTTCCCAAACGGGCGAACGCGGCACAACTTCTTCCTCTTCTTTATTGGCCGCCGCATTTTCAGCCAGTGCCTTAAAAGAATCCGTATCCTCTAAATATCGTTGCACGAACATGCTGACAAAAACCAACGCGATGCTCGCCAGAAACGGCAATCGCCAACCCCACGCCAGAAAATCAGCATCCGACATTGAGCTACTCACACCCAAAAAGGCAAGATTAGCCAGAATAACCCCAATCGGCGCACCAGCTTGCGCATAGGCACCATACCAACCGCGCTTATCGGCGGGCGCATTTTCTGTGACCAGTAACATCGCACCACCCCACTGGCCGCCAATAGCCAATCCTTGCGCAAAGCGCAGCGCAACAAGGGTCAATGGTGCGGCGATGCCAATACTCTCATAACTCGGCAGCAGCCCAATCAGCATGGTCGCAAGCCCCATCAACATCAGCGCAATCACCAATGTCTGCTTGCGGCCAACACGGTCGCCAAAATGACCAAAAACAATCCCCCCCAAAGGACGCGCCAAAAATCCAACCGCAAAAGTCGAGAAAGACGCAATCAGCGCAACCGTCGTTGGCATATCATCGGGAAAAAACAGCGTCGGGAAAATAATCGCCGCCGCCGTGCCATAAAGAAAAAAGTCATACCATTCGATACTCGTCCCCGCCAAAGACGTCATCGCAACTTTGCGCATCCGATTTTTTTGTAATGTGGTCTCGTTGTTCACAAGTCTTTCCTCCCAAATCATAAGAAGCTGAGTTTAGGCAGACTGTCTTGTCAAAGTCTAGAGAGAGAATAAGGTTTTGAGTGTGGTGGGCCCGGCAGGAGTCGAACCTGCGACCAATCCGTTATGAGCGGACCGCTCTAACCACCTGAGCTACAGGCCCTCAACCAACACTTAAATCACTCTTCCAATTCGGGCAAGAAAACACTTGGCTTATGTGCCCGCGCTTCATCCTCGTTCATCTGCGCGTAAGATATGATAATCACCAAATCTTGCTGCTGTGCCAATCGTGCCGCCGCCCCGTTAATACCAATCGTTTTCGACCCACGCGGTGCCGGAATAACATAAGTCGTAAACCGCCCTCCCGTGTTGATATTCAACACATCGACTTGCTCATGCGGCAAAATGCCGACCCTGTCGAGCCAATCCTCGTCGACCAAAATCGACCCCTGATAATGCATATCGCATTGGGTCACCGTCGCGCGATGAATTTTTGCCTTCATCATGGTCAAAAGCATGGGAAAGTCCTGTTTGCCCGTTTAGTTATCTAGGAAACTACGCAATTTACGCGAACGACTCGGATGTTTTAATTTTCTCAATGCCTTTGCCTCAATTTGGCGTATCCGTTCGCGCGTTACAGAGAACTGCTGGCCGACTTCTTCCAACGTATGGTCGGTGTTCATACCAATGCCGAAGCGCATGCGCAAGACCCGTTCTTCGCGCGGGGTCAGCGATGCCAAAACCCGCGTTGTCGTGTCGCGCAAATTAGACTGAATCGCCGCATCAATCGGCAAAATCGCATTCTTATCCTCGATGAAATCACCAAGCTGGCTGTCTTCTTCATCGCCAATCGGCGTTTCCAGACTAATCGGCTCTTTGGCAATTTTCAAAACCTTGCGCACCTTATCAAGCGGCATGGAAAGCTTCTCCGACAACTCCTCAGGGGTCGGCTCGCGGCCAAACTCGTGCAGCATCTGACGCGACGTACGCACCAGCTTATTAATCGTCTCAATCATGTGTACCGGAATCCGAATCGTGCGCGCTTGGTCAGCAATAGAACGCGTAATCGCTTGGCGAATCCACCACGTCGCATAGGTCGAGAACTTATACCCACGGCGATACTCAAACTTATCGACCGCCTTCATCAGGCCAATATTGCCTTCCTGAATAAGGTCAAGAAACTGTAAACCCCGATTGGTATATTTTTTGGCAATGGAAATCACCAGCCGTAAATTCGCTTCGACCATTTCCTTTTTGGCGATGCGCGCCTCGCGTTCACCCTTTTGGGCAGTGCGGACAATGCGGCGATATTCGGTGATGTTCAGACCCGTTTCATTCGCCAATTCCTGAATTTCCTTACGGGTCGCTTTGACCTCATCGCGGTTTTTCTGGATGAACTCTTTCCACCCCTTGCCCGTCAGGCGACCGACACGGCGCGCCCAATTCGCTTCATATTCATTGCCCTGATATTGCTTGAGGAAATCATCGCGCGACACACCCGCTTTCTGCGCCTGTCGCCAAAGCTGCGTTTCCAACCCAACCAGTCGCTTATTGATGGTGTAAAGCTGCTCAATCAACGCTTCAATCCGATTATTGTTCAGCGACAAGCCTTTGACTTCCTCGACAATCTCGCTGCTCAATTTAGCCAAACGCCCCTGCTGTGCAGTGGTCAATTCCTTGTTCGCAGCCTGCAATTCAACGCTTTGGTCTTGCAATCGACGCAGCTTTTTATAGGTCGATGCGATGATATCGAAACTCGCCAAAACTTTCGGCTTCAACTCCATCTCCATCGCCGAAAGCGACATATTCGCTTCTGCGTCTTCATCCTCTTCGTCAGGCTCACCTTCGGCTTCGCCAGAGGGCGCACCAGATGGGGGCGGGGCAGCCCCTTCCGCCGAACGGTCAACCTTCTTGGCTTCGGGCCCTGCAAAAGTCGCATCCAAATCGATAATATCGCGCAGCAAAACCTTGCCTTCGTTCAACTCGTCGCGCCAAATAATAATCGCCTGAAACGTCAACGGGCTTTCGCATAAGCCCGCAATCATCGTTTCGCGGCCAGCCTCGATGCGCTTGGCAATCGCAATCTCGCCCTCGCGCGACAATAGCTCAACCGAGCCCATTTCGCGCAAATACATCCGCACTGGATCATCGGTGCGGTCGCCCGTCGTGCCCGTTTTGGTCGTCTTGGCAACCGCCGTGTTGGCCGCGTCACCCTCGGCCACGACAGCTTTGTTTTCACCGTCTTCGCCTTCATCGTTTTCAACAACCGTGATGCCCATTTCAGACAGCATCGCCATAATGTCTTCGATTTGTTCGGACGAAAACTCTTCCGGCGGCAGAACCTTGTTCAGCGCGTCATAAGTCACAAAGCCGTTTTCCTTCGCGGCTTTAATCATGCGCTTCACGTCACGATTATTCATATCGATGAGCGGGCTATCGCCTGTTTCGGCTTCCTGCTCTTTGGCTTTGGTTTTGGCTTGTTTCGAGGCCATATATATCTCCGTCAAGCGGCGCTACCATCTCCGTGTTCCAGCGCGGCAATTTCTTTCTTTATCACCAATAGACGTTCTAGCGCATTTTGCGTCTCACCATGGGCTAATTCAGTTTCAAGCTCCGTCTCCACAGAATCTTTCTCGGCCATCAGTGTTTGCAATTTATGGTGAATATGGGTGACTTCAAGCCACCCCGCCAATACGTCGTCCAGATTACTTTCCTTGCGTGCAAAACTCAATAAACGCGCCGCTGGCATCGCCGCCAGCCGCGTGACAATATCCTGCTTTCCTTGGCCTATCAAATGCCCCGTGAGCGCGTCATTGTCAAGCCCTGTCGTGTCTTGCGATTGCGCCTCAAGGCCATCAAAATAATCAATAATGTCAAAGCGCAGCTGTTCTAAGGCAGGCGTTTGTATGTCCAACGTGTCAAACAAGTCACGCTCGCTCAACAATATAGCAGGATGTTGCAGCACGCACAGCACAATCAGTGCCTCGCGTGGCGACCAATCCGTTGCTCCCGTGGCCAACGCAGAACGCCGCGTTTCGGCAACAGGGCGCGACTGAAAACGTTGGCGTTGCGGTGATTGCTGACCACCTCTGCTCTGATACGGCACGCCGCTTTCGCCCAATAATTTATCGATACGGTTTTTCACCTCTTGCCCGTAAAGCGCGCGCACATCTTTGTCACCAATGCGCGACACCGCATCGCGCAGGCGTTTTTTAAGCGCAGCCGCACGTTCAGGCGTATCCCACGGCGCGGCCTCAATCTCGCGCTCCCACATCAAATCAATCAGGCTCATGGCTTTACCAAGTATCGCTTGCATGGCGGGCGCACCGCCCTCGCGCACCACATCGTCTGGGTCTTTACCCGCAGGCAGCATCGCAAATCGCAAGGAATATCCGGGCTTCAACAAAGGCAACGCACGGTCAATCACCCGATACGCCGCACGCAAACCCGCTTCGTCCCCATCGAGACACAGTATCGGCTCTGGTGCCATGCGCCACGCCAGACCAATTTGTTCCTCGGTAATCGCTGTGCCAAGCCCCGCCACGGCGTTATGAATATCAGCGCGTGCCATGCCGACCACATCCATATAGCCTTCGCAAATCAGCACATTATTCGCGTCATAAGCGGGCTGACGCGCCTGTGCAAAATTATACAGCACATTGCTTTTATGAAATAATGGCGTTTCGGGCGAGTTGAGATATTTGGCCTTGGCATCGGCACTCATCGCGCGTCCACCAAAGGCAATCACCCGCCCCCGCGCATCGGCAATCGGAAAGATAATACGGTCGCGGAAACGGTCATAGGCGGCTTTATGGTCATCGGGTTGAATCGCCATGCCCGCCTCAACGACCATATCGACACCCATATTACGCGCTGTTAAATGCTCCAGCAAAGCGGTGCGCGACGACGGCGCAAAGCCGATACCAAAGCGTTCAATCATCTCTGCTGTGACACCACGCCGTTCCAGATAATCGCGTGCGTCCGCTGCCACCGATGTTTGCAACTGTTTTTGAAACCATTTGGCGGCGGCCTCTGTCACATCCAATAGGCCAGCTGCGGCTTGCGCACGTTGTTCGGCTTGCGGATTGCGCTCGGGCATTTGCAGCCCCGCCTCAGATGCCAGACGCTCAACCGCCTCGATAAAGCTCAACCCCTCGGTTTCCATAAGAAAATCAAACACCGAGCCATGCTTGCCCGTCGAGAAACAATGGTAAAACTGCTTATCATCATTGACCGTAAACGACGGTGTTTTTTCCGATTTGAACGGACTCAGCCCGACGAATTCGCGGCCACGGCGTTGCAGCTTCACCTTGCGCCCGACCACATCGGACACGGCGATGCGCGTTCTAATCTCTTCTAGAAAATGTTGTGGAAACGCCATGAGGGTATTTTACTGGCTTATTGCGCAAGCAAGGCAGATAAGCTGTGCATAAGTCTTAACCCCATGATTAGCCAAGCTTCTGTTTGATGAGGCCACTCGCTTTGCCGAAATCCATCTGGCCGGCATATTTTTCTTTCAGCGCGCCTATCACCTTGCCCATATCCTTCAAAGAATCCGCGCCCAGTTCAGCAATCGCCGCTTCGACAGCCGCGCGCGTCTCTTCTTCGGTTAACTGCTGCGGCATAAACTCTTCGATGACAGCTATCTCGGCACGCTCCTGCTCAGCCAATTCAGGACGACCCGCCTCTTCATAGGTCGTCGCAGATTCGTGACGCTGCTTCACCATCTTGGCTAAAATCTGTAAGATTTGCTCGTCGCTCACGCCATCGCCATTATCGGCACTGCGCGCAGCAATATCACGGTCCTTGATAGCGGCGGTAATCAAACGCAAGGTAGAAACACGAATCTTATCCTTGCTCTTTACAGCCTCTTTTAGCGCCTCGGCAAAACGCTCTTGCATGGACGGCCTCCCTAAAAACATTCGGAAAACCATATATGCTAAAGCATGCACTGTGGCAACAACTCGATTCGCATCACCGCACATCACCCCGCGCACCCCATCGGCAAAACACATCTAACGTACTGTTTCTACTAGGGATTTTTTATCCTCAGAATCGACATAAGATAGCTTGACCGAAGCCACCGATTTATATAGCTTCCCGTCAATTTGGCGAGCCCAGAGGAACTGAGGAAAAAAGGTTGAACATGAGTTCTTTACCCAAGATTAATATCGCAAGCGCACAGGCTTCAGTCGTTAAAACGGCAGAAGCCTTTTTTTTGCCTTTTCTTGGTGAGCCTGCCGCATGAGTGCTTGGCAACCAGATAGCAAAACCGCCCTTCTGCTGAGCGCAGATGGCGCAGAATTCTTCGGCTATGGTATCGGTGCGCACGGGGCGACCGTCGGCGAAGTGTGCTTCAACACAGCCATGACCGGCTATCAAGAAGTGCTGACCGACCCCTCTTATAGTGCGCAAATTGTGACCTTCACCTTCCCGCATATCGGCAATGTCGGCACGAATGACGGCGATAGCGAAGCCTCAAACACCGCCAATCCACGCGCCGCCAACGGCCTGATAATCCGCGAGGCGATACCAACGCCGTCTAATTATCGCAACACCGCGCATCTCGACGATTGGCTGAAAACCAATGAAGTAATCGGCATAAGCGGCATCGATACGCGCGCCATCACGACGCATATTCGCGAAAACGGCATGTTCAATGCTGTCCTCGCCCACGCGCCCGATGGCCAATTCGACATCGCCGCCCTGAAAGCCGAACTCGATAAGTTTGGTGGCCTCGAAGGCGCAGACTTAGCGGGCGAAGTCACCAACCCTACCCCCTATGACTGGCACGAGGGACGGTGGCAGTGGTCTGACGGATTCTCGACAAATACCGAAGGCCCGCATGTCGTCGCGCTTGATTATGGCGTGAAGAAAAATATTCTGCGCTGCCTAAGCCAAGCCGGATGCCGCGTCAGCGTAATGCCCGCCACCGCAACAGCAAAAGACATATTGGCCAAAAACCCCGATGGCATCTTTTTGTCCAACGGCCCCGGCGACCCCGCCGCAACAGGTGACTATGCGGTCGGTGAAATCAAAAAACTCGTGGACAGCAACAAGCCCGTCTTTGGCATTTGCCTCGGCCACCAGATGCTCGCGCGCGCCTTGGGTGCCAAAACCGTCAAAATGAAACTCGGCCATCATGGCGCCAACCATCCCGTCAAAGACCTGACCACGGGCAAGGTCGAAATCACCTCGATGAATCACGGCTTCACGGTCGACCGCGACAGTCTGCCAGACACGCTAGAAGAAACCCATATCAGCCTCTTCGACCAGACGAATTGCGGCATTGCGCTCAAAGGCAAGCCAGTGTTCTCGGTGCAATATCACCCCGAAGCCTCGCCCGGCCCGCAAGACAGCCATTATCTTTTTGACCGCTTTGTCACCGCCATGAAAGAAGCTTCCTAATGCCAAAACGCACCGACATCGCCAGCATCATGATTATCGGCGCAGGCCCGATTGTTATCGGCCAAGCCTGCGAGTTCGATTACTCAGGCACACAGGCCTGCAAAGCCCTGCGCGAAGAAGGCTATCGCGTGATACTGGTCAACTCCAACCCCGCCACCATCATGACCGACCCCGACCTCGCCGATGCCACCTATATCGAACCCATCACGCCCGATTTGGTCGCCAAAATTATCGAAAAAGAACGCCCCGACGCCATATTGCCAACCATGGGTGGCCAAACCGCCCTCAACGCGACCATCGCCTTGGCCGAAAACGGCACGCTTGAGAAATATAACGTGCAGCTCATCGGCGCTGACCTCGAAGCCATCAACAAAGCCGAAGACCGCATGTTATTCCGCGACGCGATGGACAAAATCGGCCTCGAAAGCCCCCGTTCAGACGCCGTCAACACGATAGACGAAGCCATGGTCGCTCTCGAAAAAGTCGGCCTGCCCGCCATCATCCGCCCCAGCTTTACAATGGGCGGCACAGGCGGCGGCATCGCCTATAACAAAAAAGAGTTCATCAGCATCGTCGAATCCGGCCTAGACGCATCGCCCGTCACCGAAGTGCTGATTGAAGAAAGCGTGCTCGGTTGGAAAGAATACGAAATGGAAGTCGTCCGCGACAAAAAAGATAATTGCATCATTATCTGCTCCATCGAAAATGTCGACCCCATGGGCGTACACACAGGCGACAGCATCACCGTCGCCCCCGCCCTCACGCTCACCGACCGCGAATATCAAATTATGCGCAACGCCTCGATTGCGGTCTTGCGCGAAATCGGCGTCGAAACCGGCGGCTCGAACGTGCAATTCGCCGTCAACCCAGCCGATGGCCGCCTGCTCGTCATCGAAATGAACCCCCGCGTATCACGCTCATCGGCCTTGGCCTCCAAAGCGACCGGCTTTCCAATTGCCAAAATCGCCGCCAAACTCGCCGTCGGCTACACGCTCGACGAATTGATGAACGACATCACCAGCGTCACCCCCGCCAGCTTCGAGCCAACCGTCGACTATGTCGTGACCAAGATTCCGCGCTTTGCGTTTGAGAAATTCCCCGGCGCCGAACCGCTTTTGACCACCGCCATGAAATCGGTCGGCGAAGCCATGGCGATTGGCCGCAACTTCAAAGAAAGCCTACAAAAAGCACTGCGCTCGCTCGAGACCGACCTCACCGGTCTCAACGCGCCCGAAGCCGCGCCAGATATTTCGACAGAAGAAGGCATGGCCGATATGCGCGCTGCGCTCACCACCGCCACGCCCGCGCGCTTACTCATGGCCGCGCATGCTTTACGCCAAGGTATGAGCGCGCAAGAAATCTGCGACCTCTCGCATTTCGACCCGTGGTTTATCGAACAAATCAGCGAGATTGTCGCCATGGAAGCGAAAATCACCGCGCACGGCTTGCCCGATAATAGCGAGGCCATGCGCAGCGTCAAAGCGATGGGATTTTCCGATGCCCGCCTCGCCGAATTGAGCGCCAAAACCGAAGATGACGTGCGCACCATCCGTCAAGGCATGGATGTGCGCCCGTTTTATCGCCAAATCGACACTTGCGCCGCCGAGTTCGCCGCCAGCACGCCGTATCTCTATTCAAGCTACGACGTGCCATCGACCTTTGGGGGGCAAAACGAGGCGCATCCAAGCCAGCGCAAAAAGGCCGTTATTTTAGGCGGCGGCCCAAACCGTATCGGCCAAGGTATCGAGTTCGACTATTGCTGCTGCCATGCCGCTTTCGCGCTAGCCGATGCCGATATCGAAAGCATTATGGTCAACTGCAATCCAGAGACCGTCTCGACCGATTACGACACCTCCGACCGATTATATTTTGAACCCTTAACGCAAGAAGATGTCTTGGAATTGCTGCATTGCGAAATGCAAGCCGGCACATTGGCGGGCGTGATTGTGCAGTTTGGTGGGCAAACCCCGTTAAAACTTTCGCAAGCTCTGGAAAAAGCGGGTATTCCGATTTTAGGCACTGACCCTGATGCCATTGACCTTGCCGAAGACCGCGACCGCTTTAAAGACTTACTAGAACGGCTAGCTTTGCGCCAGCCGCCAAATGGCATTGCGCGTTCAGCCGATGAAGCCCACGCGATTGCCGCTGATATTGGTTTTCCCGTCGTCATTCGCCCGTCTTATGTTTTGGGGGGGCGCGCCATGGAAATCGTCAATACGGATGCCCAACTCGAACGCTATATGCGCGAGGCGGTGATTGTATCAGGCGACAGCCCCGTGCTTATCGACGGCTATTTGCGCGATGCCACCGAGCTTGATGTCGATGTCCTCAGCGATGGCACGGATGTTTTCGTCTCTGGTATTCTCGAGCATATTGAAGAAGCAGGTGTCCATTCGGGCGACAGTGCTTGCTCGATGCCGCCGCATAGCTTGAAGCAGCACATTATCGACGACCTCAGCCGCCAAGCCACAGATATGGCCAAAGCACTGAATGTCGTCGGTCTGATGAATGTGCAATTTGCTGTACAAGGCGAAGATATTTTCGTGATTGAGGTTAATCCGCGTGCAAGCCGCACAGTGCCTTTCGTCGCCAAGGTGCTTGGCCAACCGATTGCACGCATCGCCGCCCGCTTGATGGCTGGCGCGAAACTATCCGAGTTCAACTTAACAGCGCAGTCTTATGACCATATTGCGGTCAAAGAAAGCGTGTTTCCATTTGCGCGCTTCCCCGGAGTGGACACTGTTTTGGGGCCAGAAATGCGCTCCACGGGCGAGGTGATGGGATTAGACATGGATTTCGCCACCGCTTTCGCCAAAAGCCAACTCGGCAGCAGCATTATTTTACCCACCGCAGGCACAGCGTTTATCTCAGTGCGCGAGACCGACAAACAACGCGCCATCGCGCCTGCAAAGCGGCTAAATGAACTTGGCTTCACGATTATCGCAACACGCGGCACAGCGACATTCCTGCGCGATAATGGCGTCACCGTCGAGCCAATCAACAAAGTGATGGAAGGCCGCCCGCATATTGTCGATGCGATGGAAAACGACGCGGTGCAATTGGTCGTGAACACAACCGAAGGCGAGCAATCGCTGCTGGATAGCAAATCTATTCGGCGCACCGCATTGGAAATGAAAATCCCCTATTACACCACTTTGGCAGGGGCAGAGGCGACCGTCGCCGCCATCGCCGCCATCGGCGAAAACGCGCTCACCGTCACCAGCCTGCAAGATTATGAAACCCGCCGCAAAGCTAAATAGTCACGAAAAACTTGCACATCAGCCAGTTTTTATGAAACACTTTCAGAATGAAACCTGAAAGGAGATGGGGAGTCTCGTGATGGATAAAGTGCCAATGACCATTCATGGCTACGAAACGCTCGATTTAGAGCTGAAACGCCTGAAAGGGCCTGAGCGTCAGCGCATTATTCGGGCGATTTCCGAAGCGCGTGCGCATGGCGATTTGTCGGAAAACGCCGAATATCACGCCGCAAAAGAACAGCAGAGCCACAATGAAGGCCGCGTCATGGAACTCGAAGACATGATCAATCGCGCCGATATCATCGATGTCGCCGCCATGTCTGGCAACAGCGTGAAGTTCGGGGCGACCGTGCAACTCGTCGACGAAGACACAGAAGCCGAAATGACCTACCAAATTGTCGGCGATTTCGAAGCCAATGTGGAACAAGGCAAAATCTCTATATCATCACCCATCGCGCGCTCGCTCATCGGCAAAGAAATCGGCGATAGCGTCGAAGTCAACACGCCGGGCGGCGGCAAATCTTACGAAATCCTCGGCGTTAAATTTATTTAATATGCGCGAGCGGCAGGCTGACATCACCCTTCGAGCGACGGATGGTCAGCGACGTCCGCACATTCGCCACATTCGGTGCAGGGGTCAGCTTCTGAGTCAAAAACTCCTGAAAACTCTCTAAATCGGGCGCGACACATTTCAAAATAAAATCAATCTCGCCATTCAGCATATGGCATTCCAAAACTTCCGGCCAGTTACGCACACCCGCCTCAAACGCCTGCAAATCCGTTTCAGCCTGACTCTCTAGCCCAACCATCGCAAATACAGTCACCCCAAGACCCAGCATCTGCGCATCCACACGCGCACGATACCCCTTGATGAAACCCGCCTTTTCCAAAGCCCGCACACGGCGCAAACAAGGCGGCGCAGAAATACCCGCCTGCTCCGCCAAGTCAACATTCGTAATGCGCCCATCCGTCTGCAAAACCTCAAGGATTTTCAAATCAATCTCGTCTAGTCGCGGCTTCTTCATCGTTTTTTCGTTTCCTGAAATGCTTTCTAGTAGTAATAATAATACCGAATTTTGAAATAAATGAACAGTAGCGAAACAGAAGCACATGAAAATTTGGGGCATTACGGGCGGCAGACGCGGCAATGATGTGTTGGTCGAAGGCATCGCAAACCTGCTGCAAAGAGATATGAGCGCAGATTTCAAGCTCATCCACGCCGATTTAGCCGCCCCCTATAAATGGCTCGCCCCCTATCGTCTCGCCGAACGGGGCGCGAAAGCCGATAGCAATATCCAACCGCCCTTTCCCGATATGATTATCGCAAGCGGTCGTCGCGCCATACCGCATGTGCGCTATATCAAACGCGCCTCGCAGGGTCGTGTGTTCACCGTATTTTTGCACCGCCCGACCATCCATCCAAAGCATTTTGATTTTGTCTGGGCACCCAAACACGACCGCCTCAACGGCGCGAATGTTATGCAAACCCTGCTATCGCCCCACGCGATGACGCTCGATGGCTTGCACGCCGAAGCGGCTGACTTAAAACAGCAGCTATGTCCGCACCCACCCAAAGGCAAAATCGTCACTGTGCTGATTGGCGGCCCGAGCAAAGCCTACCCCTTTAAAGAAGCCGAATTGCAAACGCTCGCCGCTCACCTCGCAAAACTGGCGGAGCAAGACCATTATCTACTCATCACGCTGTCGCGGCGCTCGCCCCCACATTATGCGACGCTGCTGCGCCAACAGCTACCTGAAGACAGCTACTTCTTATGGGATGGCACAGGTGCAAATCCCTATCGTGCGATGTTGGGGTTGGCCGAGCATATCATCGTGACCGCCGACAGCATCAATATGATTGGCGAGGCATGTCTCGCTGGTGTGCCTGTGCAAGTGTTTGGCTTACACGGCGGCTCGGCCAAGTTCGCCCGTTTCCACAAAGCCGTACAAGACGCAGGCTATGTGCGCCCCTTCACCGACACGCTCGCGCATTGGCAAACGAAAAGCCAAAACGACTCCCCCGCGATAGCGCGTGCGATTATGCACGGCTTTGGCACAAAACAGCCATAAAGCTCTTGGGTTTTGTGGAATCGTTCTTACATTAACCACAGACCTTGTGGAGACGATTATGAGCGACGTGAAACACACTAAAATGCTAATTATTGGCTCTGGCCCTGCTGGATACACCGCCGCCGTTTATGCTGCGCGTGCCATGCTCGCGCCTGTATTGGTGCGCGGTATTCAGCCCGGCGGTCAACTGACCATCACGACCGATGTCGAAAATTATCCAGGCTTTGCCGAAGCCGTGCAAGGCCCTTGGCTGATGGAACAAATGGAAGCGCAAGCGGTGGCTGTCGGCACTGAGATTGTTTCCGATATCATCACGCATGTCGATTTATCCAACCGCCCCTTCATCGCCAAAAGCGATAGCGGTCAGCACTTTAGCGCCGACACCATCGTGATTGCGACGGGCGCACAAGCCAAATGGCTCGGACTGCCCTCAGAAGACAAATTTCAAGGTTTTGGCGTATCGGCTTGCGCCACATGCGATGGGTTTTTCTATCGCGACAAGAAAGTGCTGGTGGTCGGCGGCGGCAATACAGCCGTCGAGGAAGCTCTCTTTCTGACCAATTTCGCGCAGGAAGTGACGCTTATCCATCGCCGTGATTCATTACGGTGCGAGAAAATTCTCGAAAACCGCTTGCACGCGCATGAAAAAATCAATGTGTTATGGGACAGCGCGATTGATGAAATCATCGGCGATGAAAACCCGCTCAGCGTCACGGGCGCACGGATTAAAAATACCAAAACGGGCGAGACCCACGATATCGCCGCCGATGGCGTGTTCATCGCTATCGGCCATGCGCCGTCGACCGAATTATTCACCGACCAGCTTGAAACAAAAACCGGCGGCTATTTGGTCACCCTGCCAGACAGCACGGCGACATCTGTTGCGGGGGTTTATGCCGCGGGTGATGTCACCGATGATATTTATCGTCAAGCCGTGACAGCGGCGGGGATGGGGTGCATGGCCGCTTTGGAAGCCGAAAAATACCTAGCCGAACGCTAGCGGATTTCTGCCGACCCCCAATATGTATATCCAAACACGCGCGGCGTAGATGGCACATACATTTCGTCCAAATTGTCGATTTTAAAACCACCCGCTTCAATCAGCGTTGGAATATCGCGGTTAATATTGCACCCGCCGGCGATTTTACCCCACACGCCATTCAGTCGATTTTGCCATTTCTCGACGGTGGCATCGGGGGCGAGGCCGTGTTCCGAAAACAACAGCCTACCGCCCGGCTTCAACACACGGCGCATATTCTCCATCGCCTTCAGCGTGTCAGGAATCGTACACAGCGTATAAGTCAACAACACCGTGTCCACGCTATTATCATCAAGCGGGATTTCCTCGCCCGGCAAATCGATAAACTCGACGGGGAAAGGCGCGGCTTCCGCCAAGGGCTTGGCGCGCGCCACCATATCAGGCGCAGGCTCAAGCCCAAACACCATGTCGATTTTCGCAGGGTCATAAAAACTCAAATTATGCCCCGTCCCCATGCCAACCTCCAGCACACGGCCTTCGCAATGCGGGACAACTTTCTCGCGCTGGCGCGAAATCGGCTTCGTGCCACACGCAGCCCCAATAAGACGCGGCAGAATAAATTTATCATAAAAGCCCATAACCCTCTCCCTTTAACCCTCAACAAGTGCCGTATAATCGGCCATCAGGTTTTTAGAAATATCGCTCGGGCTAAATTGATACGGCCCAATTTCAGACACAAGCGTTACCTCAGCAGCCGTGCCCGTAATAAAACACTCAGAAAACCCTTCCAGCTCCTCTGGCATAATCACCCGTTCCACAATTTCTATGCCACGCTGACGTGCTAAATCTATCACCGTGCGACGGGTAATGCCATCGAGAAAACAATCAGGCGTCGGCGTATGAATAACCCCGTCCTGCACAAAAAATAAATTAGCCCCCGTCGTCTCAGCCACCTGACCACGATAATCAAGCATCAGCGCATCGGCGTAACCATCATTTTCAGCCGCGTGCTTCGACAATGTGCAAATCATATACAACCCCGCCGCTTTGGCATGGCACGGCGCGGTCTCTGGCGACGGACGACGATATTTGGCAATCCCCAACCGTATGCCCTTCAGCCGCTCTTCTGGATTGAAATAAGATGGCCACTCCCACGCCGCCACAGCCACATTAATGCGATTGCTTTGCGCCGAAACACCCATCATCTCGCTACCCCGCCACGCGACAGGGCGAATATAACCATCCACCAAATTATTCGCCTTCAACGTCGCTTCGCACGCATCGTTGATTTCTTCCACCGTGTAAGGAATCTCAAACCCCAACGTCCGCGCCGAATAAAACAGTCGCTCGGTATGCTCGTTCAATTTGAAAATCGTGCCGCCATACGCACGCTCGCCCTCAAACACGCAAGAGGCATAATGCAAGCCATGGGTCAATATATGCACTTTGGAGTCCTCCCAAGGTACCATCTGCCCATTCATCCAGATAAATCCGTCGCGCTGGTCAAAAGCAATGCTCATTTTAATCTTCCCCTCGCCGTAATCGTGCTAGCATTATCAGTGTGGATAATTTATGTCAATAAGACTGACCCATTTTCACAAACCCTGAACGATAAATTGAACGATAATGAGTAGCCGCAAGAAACAAAATGACCATAATGACGCGATTGAACTGATGTTTTTCGCCTATCGCGCCTTTATCGATGACCCTGACACGATATTGGCGGCGCATGATTTTGGCCGCGCGCATCATCGGGTATTGCACTTTGTGGCTGGCAATCCGGGTATCTCAATCGCTGACTTACTGGATATCTTGCGCGTCACCAAACAAAGTCTTGCGCGCGTTTTGCGCGATCTTATCGATGATGCCTATATAGAACAAAGCATCGGTGCAGCAGACCGTCGCAAGCGGCTGCTATTTTTGACCGAAAAAGGCAAAGCTCTGCACGACAAGCTGATTGCGCCCCAACAAGAGCGCTTCGATGAAGTGCGCGATATTATCGGCGAGCCAGCCTTTGAGCAGTGGAAGAAAACCATGCGACTTGTTATAAATCGCGAAGACCGCGAAAATGTTGATAATTTGATTGCCCGTTCGCGCGCTGCGCGACAGGCCGAGACAACATAAGGCACGCACCATGAGCCAACCAAACGAAACCACGCCCCATATTCTTATCGTCGATGATGACACGCGCATTCGCGAATTGTTGCAAAAATATCTCGCCGATAATGGCTATCGCACATCCGTCGCAGAAGACGCCGCCAAAGCTCAAGCCAAGATGGACGCGCTCACTTACGACCTATTGGTGCTGGACATTATGATGCCGGGCATTACAGGACTAGAGTTTACCGAAAAGCTGCGCGACGCTGAAAACGCCATCCCGATTTTACTGCTCACCGCTTTGGCAGAAACCGAACAACGCATCGAAGGCTTGACCATCGGCGCGGATGATTATTTACCAAAACCGTTCGACCCAAAAGAATTGCTGCTGCGCGTGCAAAACATCCTGCGCCGCAGCGGTGCCGATGAAAACGCCATCGCCCCGCCCGAGGAAGTACAATTTGGCGATTATATATTCCGTTTTGAACGCGGCGAACTCACCCGCGATGGCGAGCGCATCACGCTGACCACACGCGAAATCGAAGTGTTGCGCTGCTTAACGCAATCGCCCGGCCGCATCGTAACCCGCGTCGAATTAGCCGATGGCGAAGATATCTCTGAACGCGCCATCGATGTGCAAATCAATCGCCTGCGCCGCAAAATCGAAACCGACCCCCGCGACCCGCTTTATCTGCAAACCGTGCGCGGCTCTGGTTATGTCTTGAGAACGGATTAGCCCCATGCGTTTTTCACTCACTGCTCTGCTGAAAACCTACCTGCCGACGGGTCTGTTTCCGCGCTCTTTGCTGATTATTGTGATGCCTGTGGTGCTGACGCAAATCGTTGTCGCTTTCGTGTTTATGGAGCGGCATTGGTCGACCGTGACGCAGCGTCTGTCGCGTGCCGTGGTGTCTGACATCTCTATGCTGACGGATTTGCGGATGCGCGACCTCGGCGGGGATGGCGAATTATTGAGCCAAATGGCAGGCGATGCCTTTGCCATGTCGGTGGCTTTCCTGCCGGGCGAAACCCTGCCGCAAGATAAAGAAGCCCCCATCGTCGCCCTACTGCATCAATCGCTATCGAACGAGCTGACCCAGCAAGTCGGGCGACCCTTTTGGATTGATACAGAAACTTACGATAATTACGTCGATATTCGGGTGCTGCTGCCCGGCGAAGTCATGCGCGTGCTAGCCCAACGCAGCCGCGTCTATGCCACCAACACGCATATTTTTATGATTTGGATGATTGGCACATCATTGCTTCTCCTGATGGTGTCGGGGGTATTTTTGCGCAACCAAATCCGCCCCATTCAACGCCTTGCCGAAGCCGCCGAGGAGTTCGGCAAAGGGCGTGATACGCCCGATTTTCGTCCCTCTGGTGCCGCCGAAGTGCGCAGTGCGGCCGCGAATTTTATCGAAATGCGCAACCGTATTCAGCGTCAAATCGAGCAGCGCACCACCATGCTCGCCGGTGTGAGCCACGACCTGCGCACACCATTGACCCGCCTGAAACTACAAGTCGCCATGCTGCCGCAAGGCCATGAGATTGAAGAACTCAACACCGATATTTCTGAAATGGAAGACATGCTCGATGATTATCTGGCGTTTGCGCGGGGCTACCAAGGCGAAAGCGCATCGGAAGCAGACCTTGCGCCCTTCATCACGCAAATCCATCACGATGCCCAACGGCGCTGGCCAAATGTTCATCTGCGCCTCACCGAAAATCTCGCCGCACGCGTGGCGATGAAACAAAACGCCGTGCGCCGCTGCGTCACCAATCTGATTAACAATGCCTGCAATCACGCCGCCCTCGTGCATGTCGGCGCGCGCCTCAATAGCACACATAATATGGTCAATATCATCATTGACGATAATGGCGTCGGTATTCCTGAAGACAAATTAGAAGAAGTGTTCCGCCCGTTTTATCGGCTCGATGATGCCCGCACAGCACAAATGGGTGGCACTGGCCTCGGCCTCGCCATCGCCCGCGACGTCGCTCGCGGCCATGGCGGCGATATCGTGCTATCAAAAAGTGCCTTAGGGGGTTTGCGTGCGATGATTTCTCTGCCCGTATAGAACCTAGCTGTTTTCAGGCTCTTCGTCTCCTTGCGCCAGTTCACGCGACCTATTCGCCGCGCTTTGAACCGCAAGGCGCATCAAATCACTCAAGCCATTTTCGCTCATCAGCACGTCCAAGGCCGCCTCGGTTGTCCCACCCGCTGATGTCACATCGCGGCGCAACGCACGCGCATCGGCATCGGGCTGTTGCAACATGGCCGCCGCACCAATAATCGTCTGCACCGCCAATTGTTCGGCCATCTCCTCGCTCAGCCCAAGCGAAACACCGCCATTCGCCAACGCCTCAACCATATGGAACAGATAAGCAGGCCCCGACCCGCTAATCGCCGTCACGGCATCCATCATTTTCTCGCTCTCAAGCCAAACCGTCTGCCCCACCACCGCCAATAATGCCTCCGCCGCCATGCGCTGTGCGTCGGTGACATGCGCATCAGCGAACAATCCCGTCATGCCTTGGCCAATCGCGGCCGGCGTATTCGGCATCGTACGGATACACGCCGTCGCCTCACCCAACAAAGCGCGCAATGTCGCCACCGATACCCCCGCCATCAGCGAGATAACCAATCCGCCATCGGGCAAACGCAAAGGCGGCAGCACCGTGTCAATGATTTGCGGCTTCACCGCCAAAATTGTGATGTCGGGAGCATGCGCGGCCAAGCTTTCTGCATCAGGGTTTAAGCCCACCCCACTGGCCATAAGGTCGGGCGACGGATTTGGCTCTTGCACCATAAATTGCGCCGCATCGATACCCGCTTTGAGCCACCCTTCGAGCAAGGCCATGCCCATTTTGCCGCCTCCGACCAGAAACAGACGCTGCCCGTCAAATTGGTCTTTCAACTGCGGGGGCGCGTTGCTAGGCATCGCCTCGGGTCTCGAACATACTGCTCTCAAGGGCAGCTTGCGGTGAGTGGTCTGCCCAAATAAGAAACTGAAAAGCGGGGAAAAACCGTTCGCAAGTTTCTAGCGCGTGGTTAATCAATTCTTCGCACTGGCCTTCCGACAGGCCTTGGCCACTGACAAACATCGTATTGCGGAACAAAATCGCGCCATCGCCCGACCACATATCAAAATGGCCAAGCCATAGCTGCTCGTTAATCAGCGCCAATAATTCGTGCACCTCTGTGCGCTTGGTCTTGGGCGCACGCGTATCAAGCACACACGCCAGATGCAATCCGCCCAAATCAGGCCGCCAACTAATCGCCAAATGATAATCGCAATGCGCACCCGAAAGACACACATTCATATCGTCTTCCGTGCCACGCTCGAACGGCCATTCATAAGAAGTCGCCAGCCCCTCAATCAAATCAATAGGATGGTCAACTTCAATTATTTTGGCAGTCGCTGAACGCATAAAGGCAGCCTCGTCAATAATATTAAACTACCACTGACATTGTCTGATTCACTGAGTCGATAAAAGCGGCAAAACAAAACCCGACATTTTATCCACCACCGTTTATTTGGCCTTCTTGAGCGCCTCGATTTCGCTACGCAAGGCTTGGTTTTCCTCGCGCGCGGCGACCGCCATATCGCGTACCACTTCAAACTCTTCGCGCGAAACAAGGCCGTTTTCAGCCATCAGCGCATCAAAACGCGCCCGTATCGCTTGCTCGATTTCTTCACGCGCCCCTTGCGCGGCAATACCAAGCCCCGCGACAAGCCCCGTCACATCATCGACAAATTTGCTTTTCATATCACTCATAAAGCGCAAGATTGGCCAGCCCGTGCTATATTGCAAGCAGAAATTGACCGTAAAACTCATTTAGCCCGAAAGACTCATAGCCTCATGCCTTTCCCAAACATCGACCCCGTGATTTTCGAAATCGGCCCCTTCGCCTTGCGATGGTATTCTTTGGCCTATATTGTCGGGCTGATTGTCGGGTGGAAATATATGCTGCGGCTCATCGCTGCCCCGCGACTTTGGGCGCACAACACGCCCCCCGCCAAAGAACAAGAGCTCGACGACTTTCTATTATGGCTAACCTTAGGAGTCATTTTAGGGGGACGCTTAGGCTATGTATTATTTTACGATATCGGCTTCTACCTCGCCAATCCGAGCGCCGTTCTAGCCGTCTGGCAAGGCGGCATGTCGTTTCACGGCGGCATGGTCGGGGTGCTGTGCGTCACGCTGATTTTCGCACGCGCGCGGAAAATATCGATTTTATCGCTCGGCGACATGATATCCATCACCGCCCCCTTTGGTCTGCTGCTGGGGCGGGGCGCCAATTTCATCAATAGCGAATTATGGGGACGCGTCACCGATGCGCCATGGGGGGTTATTTTTCCCAATGGTGGACCTCTGCCGCGTCACCCGAGCCAATTATACGAAGCCGCTTTAGAAGGCTTGGTATTACTTATCGTGCTGAATCTTCTGGCATGGAAGTTTCGCGCTCTATCGAGACCGGGGCTTTTGACGGGACTGTTTCTTATCGGCTATGGCAGCGCGCGCATCGTCATCGAACTCGTCCGCGAACCAGACGCGCATATCGGATTTCTATTCGGCAGCATCACCATGGGGCAAATATTATCGCTACCAATGATGATTGTCGGCATGGGGCTGATTATGTGGGCAGCATCAGCCCAAAAGAAATGAGCCGCCTCAAGGACATTCTGTTAGCCGAGATTGCCTCAGGCGGGGCGATGACGCTCGACGCTTATATGCGCCGCGCCCTCACCGACCCCGAACATGGCTATTACATGAAACGCCATCCCTTTGGTACCCCCGACGCAGATGGCGGCGACTTCATCACCGCGCCAGAAGTCAGCCAGATGTTCGGCGAATTATTGGGCGCATGGGTCGCTGATTTATGGACGCGCATGGGCGCGCCTGCACCATTCTGTTTGGCTGAACTCGGCGCTGGTCGCGGCACATTAATGGCCGATATGCTACGCACCGCCAGCATGGTCGAAGGCTTTACCGAAGCCGCGCAAGTGCATTTTGTCGAAATCAGCCCAAGCCTACGCGAAATGCAAAAACAAGCCGTCCCTACAGCCTTTTGGCACGATGACACGACCACATTGCCGCCTATGCCAAGCCTATGTCTGGCCAATGAGTTTTTCGATGCTTTGCCCATTCGCCAATTCAAGCGCGTGTCTGACACGTGGTGCGAAGTCGTCATTCGTGCGCAAGATAACGCCCTCATATTTGATACAAGCGATGCGGTCGAACAGCCATTTTCAGACGCGCACCTTGCCTGCTTACCCGACACCATCAAGGAGGGGTCGATTGTCGAGACTTGTCCCGATGGCGAAGCGGTCATGGCGCAGTTGTCTGCTCATATCAGTGCGCATGGCGGGGCGGCTCTGCTGATTGATTATGGCCACAGCGAACAAGCTCATGGCGACAGCTTTCAGGCTCTCCACAAGCATCGTTTTGTTGACCCGCTTGATGCCCCCGGCATGGCCGACATCACCGCGCATGTGAACTTTCCTCTGCTCGCCCGATTGGCACAGCAAGCGGGGCTGCACACGACATCGATTATCGAGCAAGGCGCGTTTCTCGATGCGCTGGGCTTGAGTATTCGGACGCAACAGCTCGTCGAAGCCAGTCCCGAACACGCCGCACAAATCCAAAGCGAACGCCATCGCCTTGCCGCACCGCAAGCAATGGGCTCATTGTTCAAAGTATTAGGCGTTGCGCATAAAGACACACCCCCAATGGCAGGATTTTAACATGACACACCCCCTTTTCCTCACATCGCCCGAGCTTGCTGGCACATCGCACGGCTTCTTCACCCGCAAGGGTGGAGTCTCTCGCGGCATTTATGACAGTCTGAATGTCGGTCTCGGCTCGGACGACACCCGCGCCGATGTGTTGAAAAATCGCGAGCGCGTCCGCCAAGCTCTCAGTGCCGCGCATCTCGTCACGCCCTACCAATCGCACAGCACCGTCACCGCCTTCATCGACGCACCGCAAACATCGCCCATCCAAGCCGATGCGCTCGTCACCCGCACAGTCGGCATCGCCATAGGTGTTTTGACCGCCGATTGCGCGCCTATACTACTCGCCGACCTCGACAATGGCGTTATCGGTGCCGCGCATAGCGGATGGCGCGGCGCATTCGATGGCGTCCTGCAAAGCGTTGTCACCACCATGTGCGACCACGGCGCACAACGCGCTACGCTGAAAGCCGTCATCGGACCGTGTATCTCACAGGTCGCCTATGAAGTCGGGCCTGAATTCGTCGCCCGCTTCGAGGCCAGTTTTGGCGATGATATGGACTTGTTCGTACCCGCTCTCGACCCAGAGCACGCCCATCATAAAATGTTCGACCTCGCCGCTTTCATCACCCGCCAATTAACGCGCCTCGATGTGCAAACCAGTCGCACCCCAAGCCTCCCGCACTGCACCTACACGCAAGTTTCTGACTTTTTCTCGTATCGGCGCACCACCCACAAAGCAGAGCCAGACTATGGTCGACAAATTTCAGCGATTTGCTTATAGCGAATCTCAAGCCACTTTGTTATGCAAAGAACAGACTGATTTAAAAAGAGGCCACCCATGAAAATAATTGCCGGCAATAGCAATATGCCTTTAGCTCAGGAAATTAGCCAATATCTCGATATTCCATTGGCTGAAACCACCGTAAGACGCTTCGCCGATAACGAAGTGTTCGTCGAGATTTTGGAAAATATGCGCGGCGAAGATGTCTTCATCGTGCAATCAACCTCCGCACCCGCCAATGACCATATGATGGAATTGCTCATCATCATCGACGCGCTCCGCCGCGCCTCGGCGCGACGCATCACCGCCGTATTGCCCTATTTCGGCTATGCTCGCCAAGACCGTAAACCGGGCCCGCGCACACCGATTTCGGCCAAGCTGGTCGCCAATCTCATCGAAGCAGCAGGTGCCGACCGCGTCTTAACGCTCGACCTGCACGCTGGCCAAATTCAAGGCTTTTTTGATATTCCGACCGATAATCTATTCGGCGCACCCGCTTTTGTCGAAGATATCAAAACCCGTTTCGATACCAAAGACCTGATGGTGGTCTCGCCCGATGTCGGCGGCGTGGTGCGCACGCGCGCGCTCGGCAATCGCATCGGCGCCGATTTGGCCATTGTCGATAAACGCCGCGAACGCGCCGGCACCAGCGAAGTGATGAATATTATCGGCGATGTCTCAGGACGCAACTGCCTGCTGGTCGACGATATTGTCGATAGCGCTGGCACGCTGTGTAACGCCGCCACCGCCCTTATCGAGGCCGGCGCGGAATCTGTATCCGCCTATGTCACGCACGGCGTTTTGTCAGGCACTGCCGTCGAACGCGTGAACGACTCGCAACTGCAAAAGCTGCTGATAACCGATACAATCGAGCCAACACAGGCCATCACAGACTCTGATAAATTCGATATTATCAGAATCGCGCCCCTGATTGGCGAAGCCATCCGCCGCACATCAGATGAAAACTCGGTCTCTAGCCTGTTCGACTAGCGCATTTCGAGTTGAAGTTTGCCGCTTTCACCGCTATAACCCGCCCACGATCCGATTTTACCCCCCTGGAGGAAAATCGGTCTGACCGACATCCGCATGGGCGGTGGCGGGAATTATCGCTTTAAAGGAGACAATCATGTCTGATATTTTTTCAATTACCGCCGATAAGCGGGAACGAGCCGGTAAGGGAATCGCTCGTGCATTGCGTCGCGAAGGACAAGTGCCGGCCGTCATTTATGGGGATAGCAAAAGCCCCGAAGGGATTTCGCTATCGCGCAAAGACCTCACCAAGCTGTTCAATACAGGACGCTTGATGAACACGCTGATGGATATCGAAGTCGACGGCAAAAAAAGTCGCGTGATTGCGCGTGATATACAACTGCACCCCGTGCGCGACGATATTCTGCATGCCGATTTCCTCCGTCTCGGAAAAGGCGCAAAAATTGCCGTTGAAGTCGCCGTGCAGTTCCTCAATGAAGAAACCTGCCCGGGTCTGAAAATGGGCGGCGTGCTAAACGTCGTGCGCTATACCATCGAGCTGAACTGTCCCGTCGATAGTATTCCTGAATCGATTATCATCGACTTGGCCAATACAGAAATGAACGACAGTATTCACATTTCAGAAATTGACCTGCCAGAAGGCGTCGAACCCGTCATCAGCGACCGTGACTTCACCATCGCGACTATCGCCGCCCCCGCCGCACTCCGCAGCGAAGAAGAAGAAAACGCAGAGGGCGAAGAAGGCGAAGAGGGCGAAGAAGGCGAAGAAGGCTCAGCAGAAGGCCAAGAGGGTGAAGCAGAAAGCAGCGACGAAGAGTAATCGACTCTGGTGGTGTCCATGCAACTTTTTATAGGCCTCGGTAATCCAGACGCAACATACGCCAAAAACCGCCACAATATCGGTTTTATGGTCATTGATGCGCTGGCCGAGGCCTATCATTTTGCGCCTTTCAAAGAAAAATATCACGGGCTTCTCGCCGAGGGACGCATTGGCGACGAAAAAATACTCTTGCTCAAGCCGCAGACTTTCATGAATAAAAGCGGCGTGAGCGTCGCCGAGGCCGCCAATTTCTACAAGCTTGAGAGCCATCAGATTTTAGTGTTTTCCGATGAACTCGATTTACCCCCCGGCAAATTGCGTATGCGCCGTTCTGGTGGACTAGCAGGACATAATGGCTTGCGCAGCATCAAAGCGCATATGGGTGCTGATTTTCGCCGCGCACGACTGGGCATCGGCCATCCCGGCCACAAAGATGACGTCACTGGCCATGTGCTAGGCGACTTTACCAAGGCCGATGCCGACTGGCTCACCGCATTCTTGCGTGCTTTATGCGAACATGCCCCACTGGCAGCTCAAGGCGAGGACGCAACCTATCAAACCCGTGTGGTCGAAGCCATGAACGAGCAGATATCGGAAGGATAAGCCATGGGATTTAAATGCGGTATTCTAGGTCTGCCCAATGTGGGCAAATCGACGCTGTTTAACGCGCTGACAAAAACCGCTAGCGCCCAAGCAGCCAACTTTCCTTTCTGCACGATTGAACCGAATATTGGCGATGTCGCTGTGCCCGATGACCGCCTCGACGCGCTTGCCGAGATTGCTGGCTCGGCCAATCGCATTCCAGCACGGCTGAGTTTTGTCGATATTGCTGGCCTCGTGCGCGGAGCGTCTCAAGGCGAAGGGCTGGGCAATCAGTTTCTCGCCAATATCCGCGAAGTCGACGCGCTCGCCCATGTTGTGCGCTGCTTCGAAGACGATGACATCACCCATGTCGAAGGCAAAGTTGACCCCATCGCCGATGCCGATACGGTCGAAACCGAGTTGATGCTCGCCGACCTCGAAAGCCTCGAAAAGCGCGAAGTGGCCTTGCGCAAAAAAGCCACCACAAAAGATAAAGAAGCCGTCCGCGAACTCGAATTAGTCGAACACGCGCTCGCCGAATTACGCGAAGGCCGCCCCGCACGCAAAGCCGATATTCCCAAAGACCGCATCCGCGATTTCGCAAACTTGCAACTGCTCACCTCAAAGCCAGTGATTTACGTCTGCAATGTCGAAGAAGCAAGCGCCGATAAAGGCAATGCATTATCCGCCAAAGTCGCAGAAAAAGCCGCATCCGAAGGCGCTGAAGCCGTGGTCATCTCAGCGCGCATCGAAGAAGAACTCGCACAGCTCGACGACACCGAACGGCTCGAATATCTCGCCACGATTGGTCTGGAAGAACCCGGTCTCAACCGCCTCATCCGCCAAGGCTATGGGCTATTGGATTTGATTACTTATTTCACCGCAGGCCCAAAAGAGTCGCGCGCATGGACGATTTCGCGCGGCATGTCAGCACCGCAAGCCGCGGGCGTTATCCATACAGATTTCGAACGCGGATTTATCAAAGCCGAAACCATCGGCTATGACGATTACACCACCCATAAAGGCGAACAAGGCGCACGCGACGCTGGCCGTCTGCGCCAAGAAGGCAAAGATTATATTGTCAAAGATGGCGACGTGATGCTGTTCCGCTTTAACGTCTAACCTAATGTTGGTCAGCCCAAACCTTGCGCATCGAGAAATACAGCAGACCCGCCAACAGCGTTAAATAAATCAACACCATAAAGCCCGT
The DNA here is from genome assembly GCA_965221415.1 of Parvibaculaceae bacterium. Classification (GTDB taxonomy): domain Bacteria; phylum Pseudomonadota; class Alphaproteobacteria; order RS24; family RS24; genus UBA8337. The sequence continues at coordinate 517,811 of OZ244887.1, read as the reverse complement.
TCTTTTGCGCGCTTCTAGCTCTGGCTCTGCCGTCCAGTTGAGAAAATGCGTCACATCAAGCGACATTTGCTCCACCGTCGCCGCCGTTCCATCGCTATACTCAACGATATCTTCAATCAACGGTGCTGGCATGGAAATCGTCTCGCCCGGCATGTAAGGGTTATAATAAAGCCCAACGCGAATATTCATCTCGTCTGGCTTGGTTTCATACCCCGTCAACAACGCATGAATATAATCTGGCCCACCGCCCCGTGCTTTCGTAATCAGCGACAAATCTGGTGGATAAGACCCGCCATTCGCCGCCCGCGCAGCATTGCCATTCGGGTAAGGGTCAACGAACTTATCGCGCGGCAATGCCTTGCGCTCAAACATATCGCCATAATCGTCTGGCCCACCTTGCACCGTATATTCAGCCGCAATGGCTTTCACTTCAGCCTCGCTAAACTCTGGCCCGCCTTCTTGTGACAAATTACGAAACGCAATCTGGTTCAAAGAATGGCAACTCGCGCAGACTTCTTTATAGACCTGAAACCCGCGCCGCAACGCGTTGCGGTCATATGTGCCAAACGGCCCATTAAAGCTCCAGTCAATCGCAGGAGGCTGCCTTGCGTCGCCTGCCGCATATGCAGGGGCAGCCAAACTCATTGTCAGAAGCGTAGCACTCAGTATGGCTTTAAATCCAAAACGTAACATATATCCCCCCAAAGCCTATTCGGCCGCTTGCGCGCCGAGAACCGGCTCAGAAATGCTTTCTGGCACCGCTTTTGGCTTCTCAACAAAGCCCAAAATCGGCAAAACAACTAGAAAATGCGCGAAGTAATAAGCCGTCCCGATACGCGCCAGAACAATATAAATGCCCTCGGCGGGTTGCGCCCCAAGATAACCCAAAATCAGGCAATCCACGACGAACAGCACATAAAACTGGCGGAACAGTGGACGATAACGCGCAGACCGTACTTTCGACGTATCCAGCCATGGCAGCAAAAACATGACAAAAATAGCCCCAAACATCAGCGCCACACCGCCAACCTTATCTGGCACAGCGCGCAAAATCGCGTAAAACGGCAGCAGATACCATTCGGGGACAATATGCGCCGGCGTCACCAATGGGTTCGCCTGAATATAATTATCGGCATGTCCTAGAACATTCGGCGCAAAGAAAATAAAATAAGAAAACACGATAAGAAATACCGACAGCGCAAAGGCATCCTTCACCGTGTAATACGGGTGGAACGGTAAAGTGTCTTGCTTATCCTTAACCGAAATGCCAACCGGATTATTATTTCCCGGCACATGCAACGCCCAAACATGCAGCAAAACCACCCCAAAAATCAAAAACGGAATGAGATAATGCAGCGAGAAGAAGCGGTTCAGCGTTGGATTATCAATCGCATAGCCACCCCAAAGCCAGATAGCGACGCTCTCGCCAATCAATGGAATAGCCCCGAACAGATTGGTAATCACCGTCGCGCCCCAAAGGCTCATTTGACCCCATGGCAGCACATATCCCATAAAGGCCGCCGCCATCATCAGGATGTAAATAATCACCCCTAAAATCCATAAGACTTCGCGCGGGGCTTTATACGAGCCATAATACAGGCCACGGAAAATATGAATATACACAGCCACAAAAAACATCGACGCGCCATTGGCATGAATATAACGAATGAGCCAACCATAATTGACATTGCGCATAATGTGCTCAACCGAGTTAAAAGCAAAATCAACATGCGGCGTGTAATGCATCGCCAGAATAACGCCCGTGATAATTTGCGCCACCAAGCAAAACGTCAAAATGCCGCCAAACGTCCACCAATAATTCAGATTTTTCGGGGTCGGATAATCAATAAAGCTATCATTCGCCACCCGCAAAATCGGCAGGCGCACGTCGAGCCATCGGGTAAAACCGTTTTTAGGAGTGTAAGTGCTTTCACCGCTCATAGGTCAATTCCTATCCAATTTTAATACGCGTATCGCCGATAAACTCATATGTCGGCACTTCAAGATTATTCGGCGCTGGCCCTTTGCGAATACGCCCCGACGTATCATAATGCGACCCATGACACGGGCAGAACCAGCCATTAAAGTCACCCGCTTGCCCTAACGGCACACAACCAAGATGCGTACAGATACCAACCATCACCAGCCATTCATCTTTTTGCACACGGTCGATATCGCCTTGCGGGTCGGGCAAATCAACCAGCGCGACAGCGCGGGCTTCGGTAATCTCGTTTTGCGTCCGACGGCGAATAAATACCGGCTTACCACGCCACGTCACCGTAATCGACTGACCCGTCTCAATAGACGCCACATCAACCTCAATAGACGCAAGCGCCTTTACCGATGCATCAGGATTCATCTGATGGATCAATGGCCACACCACATTTGCCGCGCCCACAGCAGCGAACGCACCCGTCGCCAGATACAGAAAATCACGCCGATTGGGCGCGTCATCTATAGGGTGTTCATCTGCCATCTTGTTCTCCTTCTTGCCCCTTAGGGGCTTGCTCTTTATATACAAGCCTCGGATAGTCACAAACTATAAGCAGACGGCAACAATTATAATGTGTCACCATGACGCACAAACCCAAGCGTTGAAAGCGCGCAAAAAACATTAAGCCATTGTATTTTCAATATAATTACTGGCGACGATGAGAAAAAGAGAAAGCGGGGATAAAGTGGACGAAATTATCTGGAACGAAAGAAAAACCGTCGCAGCGGACTGGTTTTGCGCCTTACGTGACGACTTATGCGCCCGTCTCGAATCACTTGAACCTGACGGGGCGCGTTTCATGCGCAAAAAATGGCAGCGCGGCGACGGCACAGAAGATTTAGGGGGCGGTGAAATGTCGATGCTGCACGGCCAAGCGTTTGAAAAAGCCGGCGTGCATATCTCGACTGTATATGGTGAATTTTCCGAAGAGTTCCGCACCCAAATTGCTGGCGCACAAGACGACCCACGATTTTGGGCAGGCGGCATTTCCGCGATTATCCACCCGACCAACCCGCACGCCCCAACAGCACATCTCAACACGCGGATGGTCGTCACAACGCAAGGATGGTTTGGCGGCGGCGGCGATTTAACGCCCATGCTCGATGCCGCACGAACAGAATCCCACGAAGACACTGTTGATTTCCACGCTGCCTTCAAACGCGCTTGCGACGCCCATGACGACACCTATTACCCCCGCTTCAAACGCGATTGCGATGATTATTTCTTCTTGCCGCATCGTGGCGAAACACGCGGCACGGGGGGCATTTTCTACGACCATCTCGATAGCGGCGACTGGGACAAGGATTTCGCTTTTACCCAAGATGTCGGGCGTGCCTTTGCTGAGGTCTATCCCGAAATCGCCGCACGCCGCATCGACCTGCCCTACACCGACAGCCAACGCGCCGAGCAAATGGCGCAGCGCGGTCGTTATGTCGAGTTCAATCTGCTATATGACCGTGGCACAATGTTTGGATTAAAAACCGGCGGTAATGTCGACAGCATTCTATCTTCGCTGCCGCCCACCGTCACTTGGCCGTAAGCGACACCCGCTTGCGCAGCTCTTTCTCCACCGCCGCTTTATCGGGAAACCCCGCATCGACCCACCAGATTTCCAACGCCTCTGCCATCGCGCCCATATCGGGCCCTTTTTCGATGCCCGCCGATTTCATCATCGCGCCCGTCAGCGGAAATGTCGGGCGGATAAAACGCGCCGCTTCATCCAAGGCCGCCTCAAGCAGAGCCTTGTCGCCCCCATTTGTGGCAAGCGACAGTAACGCATAATCCGTCACCGCCTCGACACCGTCAAAATAGAGCGCCGCCGTCAAATTATCCGTATCAATACGCTGCTCATGCCAGTTTTCAAGCGCCAACACCATGCGCTTTGTCTGCTTCTTCGACAGCTTCAGGCTCTGCGCTATCATGCGCCCATCATCGACACGCGGCAGTATCACCATCAGCCGCAAAAAAGGGTCATCCGACAAGCCAGACATGATTTTTAGCGGGGCGAAATGAACCAAGTCGATATTCAATATTGCGGGCAAAATATCAGCCTGCTGCATGGCACAGAGCGCCTCATACGCATGCGGCAGCGCCATGATTTTAAGCATCTCCATTTGCCTGCGCTCGCCCGACAAAAGCTGCAAGTCCTCCCGCGCCGCACGACACGCCGCCACCACATCCGCCTCAGGTGCTACATCGGGGGTCAGTCGATAGTGAAACCGAAAATAGCGCAGCACCCGCAAATAATCCTCTTCGAGACGCGCCGCCACATCGCCAATAAACCGCACTTTTCCCGCTTCGATATCATCCAGACCCTGCCCCGTTGGGTCGTGCAAAGTGCCATCCGCATCGACATAAAGCGCGTTGATAGTGAAATCGCGCCGCGCCGCATCGCCCTGCCAATCTTGCGTGAAAGCCACTTTCGCATGGCGACCATCCGTGTCGATATCAACCCGCAATGTGGTGATTTCATAAACCAAACTCTGCCTGCCCTCATATAAAATCGCCGACACCGTGCCGTGCTTAATACCCGTCGGCACAATCTTTATATGCGCCGCCTTACACCGCGCCATCACCTCTTGCGGGGTAAGGTCGCTGGCCATATCGACTTCTGTATCGGCATCAGCGCAGGCCATCAACGTATCGCGGACGCACCCGCCCACGCAGCGCGTCACCGCCGTATCATCGTTCAAAACATCCAGCAGCTTCTGCGTCTGCGGACGGGTCAACCATCCACTATGAGGTTTCGCTAACTTAGCCATGGGCTTACTCAAAACGTCCGGGAGAAATCTGGCCATCCTTATACTGCGGCGGCACATAATTCCCCTCGGGCGCGTTGGCCGTGTTCGTGCGATAGACAATCAGGCTCGTTGCCACCAACACCAATCCAATCACCGCCGCCACAGCATATATTTTGCGCGTCGTGGCATCCGGCTGCTTCGCCGAGATAAATTGCATCCACAGCCACACCACAATAAATGGCGCCACAAACAGTAGCAAATTCAGCAGAAAAACCCGTATCATCTGGCAATCCTCCGACTCATATGCAACAGCATCCCCGCCGTTGCGCCCCAGATATTATAACCCTCATATTGCATAGAATAATAGTGGCGTTCTTTGCCATTCCATACCGCAGATTGACGCTGATAGAGCTGCGCATCCAAAGCCAAACGCGCAGGCACTTCAAAAATATCGGCCACTTCATTCGCATTCGCCGTCACCGAAAAGTCTGGCCGCACAAACCCAACCACCGGCAGAATAAGAAACCCCGTCCCCGTTTGATACGTATCGAGAAAACCCGCAATCTCGACAAAACGCGGGTCGAGGCCAATCTCTTCTTGCGCTTCACGCAGAGCTGTCTCGGTGGGCGAAGCATCTTCATCCTCGACCTTGCCACCCGGAAACGCTACCTGCCCCGAATGACTATCGAGATGGTCGGCGCGCCGCGTCAACAAAATAGACGGCTCTTCGACATGTTCGATAATCGGCACAAGCACAGCGGCAAGGCGCAAGCTATCCACACGCTCGTCACCCGCCCTCTCATCGCCAGTTTGGCCAGAACCATTCAGCACTTCCGCCGATGGTAGCTGACGGTCGATAACCGCCTCGATGCGCGCTCGATAATCCATCAGATATCAGCAACATCAGACTCAGGCGCGATGGCAAAAAACTGCCCGTGACTCCACACCCCAAATTGTGCGTCTTTCACCTCGCCCAAGGCCACCAAATCGTAAAACACCGCGCGGCTAATCAAGCCTTCCAGCCGTGCGCGCACATGCACATAAGGCGATGGCTCGCCAGTCTTAGCATCAATCTCAAAGCGCATCGGATGCTCTGGCCCTGCTTCAGTAAAATCGCCGACATTGGTTTCAAACCGCAGCACCTGATTTTCACCCCGCCCCTCCACATGCATCAGCGTGGCCACGAAAGGCGCATCCTCAACCTCGACACGAATCTTCTCAACGGGCGTCACCAGATAATGTTCGCCATCTTCATCATGGCGCAGAATAGTCGAAAACAGCCGCACCAGTCTTTGCCGCCCAATCGGCGAATTATCATAAAACCACTGGCCATCACGGGCGATTCTCATGCCGATATCGCCGCAATAATCAGGCTCCCACAAATGCACAGGCGGCAAGCCCTTCTCGCCCGCCTTCTCAGCATCGGCGATGACTTTCATAAGCACATTGGCCGCATCATCTGACATATAAACCCCTTAGCACAGTTCGGGCGCGGCGCGAACCAGCCCCGCCAATCTGGCGCAAACATCAGCATCCCCCTTAACCAAAAGCCGTTGCACATCAAACGGCCCCGGCAAATCTACCGCAAGCGGGGCGACCTCAAACCCGACACGGGCGTAATAGGGCAAATCACCCACCAGCATCACAAAAGCAAAACGCTGCGCCTCAATCGTCGCAATGCCCTGCTGCATCAAGGCAAGGCCAATCCCCTGCCCTTGCGTCTCGGGATGAACCGCCAATGGCCCAAGCAGCAGACCTTTATCTGCGCCAATACATATCGGCCAAAAGCTAATCGCGCCCACCAGTCGCCCCTGCGTATCCACCGCACAATGGGTGTAGGCATCAATCGCCTGATTGCCCTCGCGCAAACGCTCGGCAGCGCGCACCAGTCGACCCGCCCCAAAGCAAATATCGAGCAAAGCGTTAACATCGCCCTGCGCTGGGCTGGTTCGAGAAATATCAAAGGCTTCAAAGGTTTTCATGGGTGATACCATCGCGGCGTTTACCCGCTTTTAGCGTATCAGCTAGTGAAAATAAAGCCCATATAAGCCCCGTAAAGCGTCAGACAAGCAGCCCCCTCAAAGCGCGACATCCCCCGTCCAGAGGCCATAAAGAACAGCCCTAAACACGCAACTCCCACCATGATGGGAATATCGCGCATCGCCATAATCGACGAAATCGGCAGAGGCGCGACCACCGCAGTTGTCCCTAAAATAAGCAAAATATTGGAAATATTACTGCCGATGATATTGCCCACAGCCAGACCTGCATGACCGCGCATCGCGGCCACAAGCGAGACCACCAGTTCTGGCAAAGATGTCCCGATAGCGACAAGGCTCAAGGCGATGACGGCCTCGGAAATACCTAATTGGCGCGCCAAAATAACCGCGCCCTCAACCATCAGCTCTGCGCCCCAGATAACCCCAACAATCCCTAAAACCAGAACCGCAAGCGAGACGAGCATCCCGCCCGGCAAGAGGTTTCCGCTGACCCCCGCCTCGGCCTCTTGCGCATCGACTGGCGAACGGTTCGAGGCATAAAGATAAATCGTAAACCCAATCAGCGTGACCAACAGCCCGCCGCCAACCATCGTGGCAATATCGCCGACAAAGCCCAATCCGAGCAGCACCATCGACACGCCGAGCATAAATCCGCCATCGCGCATCAATGTGCCACGCGTGACCAAAAACGGCCTGACCATCGCCATCGCGCCCAGCACCAATAAAATATTCGCGATATTGCTACCAACCACATTGCCGATGGAAATATCGGGTTGCCCCCCCAATGCCGCATTGAGCGATACGGTTAATTCGGGCGCCGATGTGCCGAAGGCGATAATCGTCAGGCCGATAATCAACGGCGGCACACGCAGACGATTGGCCACGCTCACAGCCCCACGCAGCAGCGCTTCGCCAGAAAAGCCCAGCACTAAAAATCCAGCAAGCAGCAGAAAAACAGGTGATTCCATACTTCTTTCTATCATGTTCACAATTTTTCGCGCAGAAATTTCGTACATTGTCGCGAAAGGGCTTGGCAGAGTGTCCTTTTTTGCACTAGCTTCGGTCGAATGTTCAGTTTTCTGGGAGGAACTTATGCATTGGAATTTTGGCGATATTATTGACGCAATCATACCTGAATTACCAGAGGGTCATCTGGCGCTCGTCCATGGCGACCGCGAAATCACTTGGCAAGAAATGGGCGCAAGGTCGAATAATCTGGCGCGCAACTTACGCGCTAATGGTGCGCAAACGGGCGACAAAGTCGGCTTCTACATGCGCAATCGTCCCGAATATTCAGAATTACTCATCGCTTGCTTTCGCGCACGGCTAGCGCATGTCAACGTCAATTACCGTTATGTCGCCGATGAAGTGCATTATATTTTTGACAATTCAGACGCCACCGTCGTGGTTTACGGCAAAGAGTTCCGCGACAATATCGAGCAATTACGCGACCGCCTGCCTAAGGTAAAGCAATGGGTCGAAGTCGGCGACGGCAAAGACCTCCCCGAAGGCGTGCTTGATTATGACGCGTTGGTGAACGAAGGCGATGGCAGCAATCTCGATATCGAACGCTCCCCCGAGGACTTGCTATTTTTATACACGGGCGGCACGACCGGTATGCCCAAAGGCGTGATGTGGGAGCATCATAGTCTGCGCGAAACACAAGTGTTGGCATTACGCGCCTTGGGCGAAGTGCCAGAAACGCTCGACGAACTCATCACCCATATCAAGACAGTCGGCACGGGGCAGGTTTATATTCCGGCTTGCCCCCTCATGCACGGCACCGGCCTATTTACCGCCATGGGCGTGCTGATGGCGGGCGGCACTATCGTGACGCTAAACGCGACATCGCTCGACGCACAAGAATTATGGGCCACGGTCGACCGTCGCAAAGTCGACTATATCGCCATTGTCGGCGACGCATTCGCCAAGCCAATGCTCGCAGAACTAGAAAACAATCCGGGGGTGCACGACATTAGCTCGATGGAGAGCATCGTCTCGTCTGGCGTGATGTGGTCGATGGAAATCAAACAAGCCATGCTCGACTATCTCCCCGACGCATGCAGACTGGTCGATAGCTTCGGCTCATCCGAAGCGGTCGGCTTCGGCTCATCCATCACCATGAAAGACATGCCCGTCAAAACCGCGAAATTCACCACGAATGACTTTTGCAAAGTGTTCGATGAAAACGACAACGAAATCCCATGGGGCAGCGAAACCCCCGGATTTATCGCTTTTTGCGGACCCATCCCGCTTGGCTATTACAAAGACGAAGAAAAAACCGCCAAGACATTCAAAACCATTAACGGCCAACGTTTCTCGATTCCGGGCGACTATTGTCTGGTCTCATCAGAAGGCGAATTGACGCTGCTCGGGCGCGGCTCGGTATGCATTAACTCGGCCGGCGAAAAGATTTACCCAGAAGAAGTCGAAGAAGCCCTAAAACTACACGACAGCGTCGACGATGCGCTCGTCGTCGGGGTCGCCGATGAAAAATGGGGACAAGCCGTAACCGCCGTCGTCAAAACCGTCGATAACGCAGATTTCGACGAAGGCGACCTCAAAGCTTTCTGCAAAACCAAACTCGCCGCCTATAAAACACCCAAGCACGTATTTTTGGGTGGCCCTCCTTTCCGCGCGCCAAACGGCAAGGCCGATTATAAAAGCGTCACCGAGTTCGCCGTTGCAGAAGTAAATAAACGCGCATGACCCGACACATCGCTGTTTTTGGACGCATGGGCGACCGCCACGCGCCCATTATCGCCGAGGCTATGGCTGCACACGAAGACGACTGGGTCGTCGATATGTGGCCGTGCGACGATGATATAGCCGCACGCGATAAAATTATCGCCACATGCGAAGCCGCCGTGATGAGTCCTGATTTCATTTTGGGCGAAGGTAATTTCGGCGCATTGATGAGCGCGCCGAACCTCAAAATCTTGCTGCAACCATGGGTCGGCACAGACTGGCTCGATGCGGGGTTCTTGCCCGAAGGACTGATTTTTTGCAATGCAGGTGGCCACGCCGCACCAATGGCCGAACATGTATTGGGCGCGATGCTAGAACACGCCCTAGAATGGCGCCAAATTCACAGCGATATGACCCAAGGCAAATGGCACCGCGCAGGCCGCAATGCCGCCGCTGGCGCACGTCATGGCGATTTGCTTGGCCGCCATGTCGGGATTATCGGCTATGGCGATATCGCCAAAGCCGTCGCCACACGCGCTGCTGCGTTTGGCATGAGCCTATCGGCCATCGCGCGCAGCCCTCGTGAAAAGACCCCGCCGCCGCTCAACTGGATTGGCACGCAAAGCGACCTCCCCAAGCTGCTCGCCGAGAGCGATTATGTCGTTCTCACATGCGATTTAAACGACGAGACCATGGGACTAATCGATGCCGCCGCCTTCTCCGCCATGAAAGACACCGCCTATATTATCAATGTCGCACGCGGCGAAGTCATCGATGAAGACGCCCTTTACGATGCTCTCAAAAACAAGCGCATTGGCGGTGCTGCGCTTGATACGTGGTATCGCTATCCAGTCAATATCATCGAGGCCGAACCCGACCCAGACCGAGGCGGGCCGTATCAAGGCTCTAAACATGATTTTCTCGCCCTCGATAATGTGCTGCTCAGCCCGCATAGTGCCGCCCACACGCAAGGTGCCGACAGGGGTCGCTATATCTCAATCGCTAAATCCTTGATGAGTTACGCCAAAGGCGAGACCATCAAACGTTATGTCACCACGGGAACGGCTGAAAACCTCGCAGGATTTAAGATGCCCTAGTCTCTTGCATGAGAGCGTGGGTCTGCTATCTTGTCGCCATATTTATATTAGGAGACCGCCATGACAGACCTCGAAACTTTTCGCACCGAAACCCGCGACTGGTTAGAAGAAAACTGCCCAGACTCGATGCGCGCCCCGATGCCCGAACGTGAAATGCCATGGGGCGGACGCAATGCAGACTATCCCAATCCAGACACGAAATTATGGATGGGCCGTATGTCAGCGCGCGGTTGGACAGCCCCCGAATGGCCAGCTGAATATGGCGGCGGCGGCTTATCAAAAGATGAGAACAAGATTCTTCAGCAAGAGCTTGGCCGCATAAATGCGCGTCCTGCTCTGACGAGCTTTGGCATATGGATGCTTGGCCCCGCCCTTCTAGAGTTTGCCAGCGAAGAGCAAAAGAAAAAATACCTTCCTGAAATCGTCCGAGGCGAGATTCGCTGGTGTCAGGGTTATTCTGAGCCGGGTGCGGGGTCTGACCTTGCCGATTTACAAACCAAAGCCGAGGATAAAGGCGACCATTATCTCGTAAACGGCCAGAAAGTCTGGACATCTTATGCCGACCATTGCGACTGGATTTTCTGCCTTGTGCGCACCGACAGCACGGTCAAGCATGATGGCATTTCATTCCTGCTCATCGACATGGAAACGCAAGGCATTGAAGCGCGTCCCATCAAACTGATTTCGGGGGCATCGCCATTTTGCGAAACATTCCTGAGCGACGTAAAAGTGCCGAAAGAAAATCTAGTCGGCGAATTAAACAAAGGCTGGACTATCGCCAAGCGATTGCTCGAACACGAACGCAGCATGATTTCTGGCATGGGCATGGGCGCAGGTGCAGCCTCTATGGGCGGCATGGAAGCCATGGCAAAAGAAACCTTCGGCGCAGATGGCGACAAAATCGCCGACCCAAGCATCCGCCAAGCCATCGCCTCGCATAAAATGGATCAACAAGCCTTTGGTCTCACGCTCAAACGCGCAGAAGCCGAAGCCAAAGCAGGCAAAAGCGTCGGCGCGGCGGCATCAATCTTCAAATATTACGGCACCGAAGTAAACAAACGCCGCTTCGAACTGCTGCTCGACATTATGGGAACGCAAGCCCTCGGTTGGGAAGGCAAAGGCTATGATAAAAAAGAACTCGCCGTGACGCGTTCATGGCTGCGCTCAAAAGGTAATTCTATCGAAGGCGGCACATCCGAAGTGCAGCTGAATGTGATTGCCAAACGCGTTCTAGGTCTGCCAGACGCATAAACACATTTTCGCTCAACAGGAGAAACACCCATGGCATTTGTGCTAACAGAAGAACAAACAATGCTGCGCGACATGGCAAAAGGCTTTTTCACCGAACAAGTCCCCGTCGCCAATTTGCGCAAGATTCGCGATGAAAAAGACAAAAATGGCTATGACAAAGACGTCTGGCAGCAAATCGTCGAACTCGGCTTTGCCGGCATTTTAATCCCTGAAGAATATGGCGGCACAGGGTTCGGCCCCATGGGATTGGGCATCGTGATGACCGAAGCAGGTCGCACACTCGCCGCCTCGCCGCTTTACGCAACCGCTGTGCTTGGCACAGGTCTGATACTGGCATCGGGGTCTGAATCACAAAAAGCCGAATGGCTGCCCAAAATCGCCAGTGGTGAAACGCTAACCGCCTTGGCGTTGGACGAAACCAATCATCATAATCCGCAAAACACCGCCATGACCGCCAAGAAAAAAGGCGATAATTATGTGCTGAAAGGCGAAAAGAAATTCGTCATTGATGGCCATATTGCCGACACGCTGATTGTCGTGGCGCGCACAAGCGGCAAGGCGGGCGACACGCAAGGCATTTCCATGTTTTTGGTCGATGCAAAAGCAAAGGGCGTGAGCATCACGCGCACGCATATGGTTGATAGCCGCAACGCCGCCAATATCACATTTGACGGCGTGAGCGTTCCAGCCAGCGACGCATTGGGTGCTATCGACACGGCCTACCCAGATTTGGAAACCGTGTTGGACTTAGGCCGTGTTTGCATCGCGGCGGAAATGTTGGGCGGGGCGGAAACCGTGTTCGATACCACATTAGAATATTTAAAAGAGCGTAAGCAATTCGGCGTTATCATCGGCACTTTTCAGGCGCTCAAACACCGCGCCGCCGAGATGTTCTGCGAAGTAGAAATATGTCGCTCAGTCGTGCTTGATGCGCTATCGGCGCTCGATGAACGGCGCAACGACACACCCCGCGCTGCCAGTCTGGCCAAAGCGCGGGTCGGTGATGCGTATCGTTTGATTTCCAATGAGGGCGTGCAGATGCACGGCGGCATCGGCATGACCGATGATGTCGATATTGGGTTGTTCATGAAACGCGCCCGCGTACAGGCGCAAATGCTGGGTGATACGAACTTTCACCGTGCGCGTTACGCCGATTTGGGTGGCTATTAAGCAAAAGTCTCGACATTTGCGCACCAAAGCCTTATTTCTACGGTTCACCGCATGCTAAGAGGGGTTAAAATGGCCGAAGAGACAACGCAACCTGAGCGTATTACTGTTCTTGCTGAAGAGTTTACGCCTGCTGCCATGGAGTTTCACCGTCGCAATATGAGCGCGCGCGGCTATCGCATGGAAGGCCAGATTACCCCGCGTCGCTATATGATGATTGAAGGCCCCGACGAGCCAGTCGACCTCTTTGACGGGAAAGAATACTACGCTGTGACCTTTGTCAGGAAAGACGGCGAATAATGGCAGTCGATTACGACAAACATATCGATAACGCCCTTAGCTCTTTGCACGATGAGGGGCGCTACCGCGTATTTACAGATTTGGCACGCCGCGCTGGGCAATTTCCGCGCGCCTTTGACTATTCATCCACCCCCCCACGCGAAATAACCGTTTGGTGCTCGAATGATTATCTCGGCATCGGCCAAAACAAAGATATCATGGACGCGATGAAATCAGCCATTGACGAGATGGGCACGGGCGCAGGTGGCACACGCAATATTTCTGGCACACATCATTTGATTGTCGAGCTAGAACGCGAGCTGAGCGATTTGCATGCAAAAGAGGCCGCATTGGTTTTCACCTCAGGCTATATTTCCAACGCCGCGACCATTTCGACCTTGGCCAAGCTGCTGCCAGATTGTTTAATCTTATCTGACGCACTCAATCATGCCTCGATGATTGAGGGCGTGCGCCAAAGCGGGTGCAGCAAACTCATCTGGCGACATAATGACACCGAGCATCTCGAGAGCCTGCTGCGCGATGCCGACCCTGAACGCCCTAAAGTGATTATTTTCGAGAGCGTATATTCCATGGACGGCGACATTGCCCCTATCGAAGCGATTTGCGATTTGGCTGAAAAATACAATGCGCTCACCTATCTCGACGAAGTCCACGCTGTCGGCATGTATGGCAATCGCGGCGGCGGCATTGCCGACCGCGACAACCTCATGTCACGCATCGATGTTATCGAAGGCACATTGGCCAAAGCCTTCGGCATTATGGGCGGCTATATTGCGGGCAAAAGCAATGTGGTTGACGCTATTCGCTCTTTCGCCCCGGGCTTTATTTTCACCACCTCCTTGCCGCCGGCCATCGCGGCGGGTGCCATTAAGAGCGTTCAACTTATCAAGCAAGCCAATGATTTGCGCGCCAAGCATCAAGAGCGCGCCAAGCAGCTAAAGACAATGCTCAAAGCCGCCGATTTACCCGTGCTGCGCACCGAAACACATATTGTGCCGCTTATGGTTGGCGACCCTGTTTTATGCAAAGCAGCGTCTGACCGTCTGCTGCACGAACATAATATTTATATTCAGCCGATTAACTATCCAACCGTCCCACGCGGCACCGAACGGCTACGGATTACCCCCACACCTCTGCACGATGACGCCATGATGCAGGCATTGGTCGACGCGCTAAAAGAGGTCTGGGAACATCTCAATATTCCCCGCGATATGCTAACAGCCCCTGCATCTGCTGCTCAGTAATGCAAAGTCATAAGCATCCAAATGTTGCTTTTGGAAAAACGGGCTTGCTATTGGTCAATCTTGGCACGCCAGAAACCCCCGACGCTAAAGGCGTACGCGCTTATTTGAAACAGTTTCTCAGCGACCGTCGCATCATCGAAACCTCGCCCCTTATTTGGCAACCGATTTTGCGCGGCATTATTCTGAACACCCGACCACGGAAATCAGCCAAGGCCTACGCGAAAATCTGGCGCACCGAGAGCAATGAAAGTCCTCTGCGCTTTTACACACGTCGCCAAGCCGAAGAATTGCAAACGCGGATGGGCGATGCGGTGATGGTCGAATGGGCGATGCGCTATGGGTCGCCCTCTATCGAAAGCAAGCTGCAAGCGATGAAAGACGCAGGCTGCGAGCGTATTTCAGTGATGGCCTTATACCCGCAATATAGCGCGACAACATCGGCCAGTGTTTATGATGAGGTGTTCCGCACGCTGTTGAAATTGCGTTGGCAGCCCGCTATCCGTACGGCTGCGCCATGGCATGACCATCCGCATTATATCGATGCGCTGGCGCAATCGGTGAAAGACCATATGGCAACGCTCGATTGGACACCCGACGTGCTGATTGCCTCGTTCCACGGCCTACCGCAAAGCTATTTCGACAAAGGCGACCCGTATCACTGCCACTGCGCCAAAACCGTGCGCTTATTACGCGAAAAGCTAAACATGGATGAAGACCACTTAAAATTGACCTTCCAATCGCGCTTCGGCCCGACCCAATGGCTAAAGCCTTACACCAGTCAAACCGTCATGGAATTGAGCCGCAAGGGCGTTAAAAAAATCGCCATTGTCACGCCCGGCTTTGTTTCAGACTGTCTCGAAACGCTCGAAGAAATTAACATCGAGCAGCGCGACCATTTCACCAAAGCAGGCGGCACACACTTCACCGCCGTGCCGTGCCTTAACGAAACTGCCCCCTCAATCGACCTTCTAACGCGCCTCGCAGAACGCGATTTGCACGACTGGATATAACTGAAAGTTGACCCCCGCTTTTGTTTGGGGCAGGCTTTCAAATATAGGGAGTGTATATGACCAATTTATCCGCATTATTTGGCTACCCGCCGACCGCCATTGGTGCAAGCCTGCTTGTCGCATGCGCGCTTTTATGGGGCTTGCGCGGGCGTTGGAAAACGCGACCCTATCTGCTCGCACTGCAGGCTACTTTTTTTGCGTCACTCGCAGGATCGTTTCTAGAAATCATTATCACCGCAAATATATCGCTACTGAGCCTTATTGAGAATTTTCTGAACGTGACAATGGGACAACTTATCATGTTCTGGTTCGCCGCGTGGATTATCATCCGCTTGGTCTTCGCTATCCGCTTTCGTAACAAAAGCACAAACATCTTTACCCGAAATAGAAGCAAATGAACTCAATTTCCTTTTCGCGCGGGCTGAAAGCCTACACGGTCGGCTTGCTGACGCTTATTTACGCGTCTAACTATGTCGACCGCCAAATCATCGCCATTTTGCTGCAAGCCATCAAAACCGATATGGAACTGTCTGATACCCAGTTGGGCATCCTCACCGGCCTTGCTTTCGGCATTTTCTACGCCACTTTAGGCATCCCCATCGCGTATCTGGCCGACCGCATATCGCGCAAAAAAATCATCATTGTATCGCTATCGCTGTTTTCAATTATGACGTTCGCCTGCGGATTAGCGCAAAACTACATTCAACTCTTGCTCGCCCGCATCGGCGTTGGCATCGGCGAAGCAGGCACAAGCCCTCCATCGCACGCGATTATCGCCGATATGTACGCCCCATCCGAACGCGCAACGCCACTCGCCATTTTTGCCTTAGGCATCAATATCGGCCTGTTTGTCGCATTTATCGCGGGCGGCTGGATTTCGGATAATTTTGGCTGGCGGGTCGCTGTTCAAGTCATCGCCCTACCCGGCTTGCTGCTCGCTGTTCTTGCTTGGTTTACCCTCAGAGACCCGCCGCGCGGCATGAGCGATAATGCCGTCGCAAGCACCGCGCCCCCCATGAAAGAAACCTTCCTTTACATGTGGCAAACCAAATCTATTCGCCACATTATCATCGCGTCGACTTTAGTCGTCATTGTCGGTTATGGCGCGGTCGCTTGGTTGCCGAGCTATTTCATCCGTGTGCATGGCATGACCGCAACGCAAATTGGCGGCCTATTGGCGTTGCTCATCGGCATTGGCGGCGGCGCAGGCACTGCCCTTGGTGGCGTGCTGGCCGACAAGCTCGGCAAACGTGATGTGCGCTGGAATGTCCGCCTGATTGCACTGGTGACGCTTGCCAGCGTACCGTTCTCGCTCATGGGCTATCTAGCCAACGACTCAACAACCGCATTATTCTGGCTGGTATTACCACTGGCCGTTGGCGCACTTTATTTCGGCCCCACGCTGGCCATGCTGCATACATTGGTAAAACCTGAAATGCGGTCCTTGGCATCGGCTATCCTACTGTTTATCAATAATATTTTCGGCCTTGGCATTGGCCCGCTTGGGGTTGGTATGCTCAGCGACCAACTGACACCCCATTACGGCGTGCAAGGACTTGGCATCGCACTCGCCATTATGCTGCTGCTCGGTGTTTGGGGAGGCGTGCATTTTTGGCTCGCAGGGCGTACCCTGCGCCAAGATATCGACAATATGCAAAGCTAATGATGGAGAAAGAGCTATGAGTCCAATTTCGTTTTCGCGGGGATTAAAAATCTACACGCTCGGCTTATTGACGCTTATTTACACGTTCAATCATATCGACCGTCAAATCATTGCCTTTCTAATGCAAGACATCAAAACCGATACGGGATTCTCTGACACCCAATTGGGCGCAATCACTGGCCTTACTTTTGGCATTCTCTCTGCCATTTTGGCCATCCTCATCGCTTATCTGGCAGACCGCGTATCGCGTAAAAAAATCATCATTGTATCGCTATCGTTGTTTTCAATTATGACTTTTATCTCTGGTATGGCGCAAAACTATATTCAGTTCTTTCTGGCACGCCTTGGCGCGGACATCGGGAAAACGGGCGCAGACACACCATCGAACGCGATTATTGCCGATATGTACGCCCCGTCCGAGCGCGCAACACCACTCGCTATTTTTACCTTAGGTGTTGGTATTGGTTCGTTTGCCGTGTTCATGGTTACTGGTTGGTTTTCTGATAGTTTTGGCTGGCGTACCGCTATTCAAGTCATCGCTCTATCTAGTTTACTGCTTACCGTTCTCGTCTGGTTTACATTCAAAGAACCCCCGCGCGGTATGAGCGATAACATCGTTGCAGGCAAAGCACCGCCAATGCGGGAAACTTTCCTTTACATGTGGCAGACCAAATCTATTCGCCAACTCATTATTGGTTCTACTCTCATTATGACGACAGGTTATGGCGTTTCTGCTTGGCTACCCAGCTATCTCATTCGCATGCGCGACATAGGCACTGGAGAAATTGCCGTCATATTATCGCTCATCGGCATTGGTACTGGCGTTGGTGCTGTCTTTGGTGGCGCGGTGGCAGATAAGCTTGGCAAATATGATGTGCGCTGGAATGTCCGCCTGATTGCACTCGTGACGCTTGCCAGTACACCATTCTCACTCATGGGCTATCTGGCCAGCGACGCAACAACCGCGATATTGTGGTTGATACTACCAATGCTCAGCGGAGGACTTTATACTGCCATCACTCTGGCTATGCTGCTGACGCTCGTAAAGCCTGAAATGCGGTCATTGGCATCGGCTATTTTTCTACTTATCACGAATACTTTCGCCCTTGGCCTTAGCCCGCTTGCTGTTGGTATGTTGAGCGACCAACTGACACCCCATTACGGCAAGCAAGGGCTTGGCATTGCACTCGCCATTATGCTGCTGCTCGGTGTTTGGGGCGGCGTGCATTTTTGGCTCGCAGGGCGTACCCTGCGCCAAGATATCGACAATATGAAAGACCCAATGATAGAGAAAGAATTATGATTTTATCGCGCCTATTTTATCTATCCCTCATACTGGCTGTTTTCACACCCATAATGGGCATCGCCCAAGCTGAAACACGCCATTTCACCGCCGCCTATCAGATTTACATACGCGGCATTCTGCTCAGTCGCGTTGACATACAGCTCGATATTTCTGCGGCAGATTACCAAATGCGCGCACATGTTGCACCCGCCGGATTTGGCCGTGTTCTGTCAAGCTCGCATATCGTGAGCACCACAAAAGGCAGCATGAATGTGCGTCGCCTCACGCCGCAACGCCTCGATTTGAACTGGACGAGCGACGCGGAAATATACGCATCGTTCATACGCTATGAAAACGGCATACCAGTTGAGTTTTCCTCAGACTACGAAATACCGCCAGAAGACCAGCCACAAGACAAAGTGGCCTTCGCAAGTATCGGCGAAAACACAACCGACCCATTTCTCGCCATGCTCGTCTATTTACCGCAAAGCAAACTGGATACCGCTTGCGACGGCGTAAGGCGCATCTTTGACGGGCGGCGCTTGACCACATTAGTGCCACAAGAAAGCACTCTGAGTGCGACCCTGAACTGCACACTTTTATGGCGACCCATCGCTGGATACTCGCCGCGCAGCATGGAACGCGCCAATACGACACCGCCAATCAAGACTCAATTTGCACAAATTGACGACACGCCTTTCGCCGCACCGCTAGAAATTCGCGGCGACACCCGCTACGGCACAATATCTATCGATGCCACGCAATTCTTTACCGAAGTCAGCGAGGCGCCGCCCGCATTTGAAATTAATAACTATTCTGAGTAAACAGTGGTATCATTGGCCAATAATCAGAATCCCTCAATTTGGAAACGGGTAGATGAATAAAGGAGTCCGTCATGGCCAAAATTGAAATCTATACAACGCTCACCTGCCCTTTTTGCCACGCGGCAAAAGATTTACTGGCAAAGAAGCAAGCCGATTATACCGAAATCAATTTAGACAAAGAACCCCAAGCGCGCGACAAAATGGTGGCGCGTGCCAATGGCGGCAGCACCGTGCCGCAAATCTTTATCGACGATACGCATATTGGCGGCTGCGATGACCTATACGCCCTTGACGCAAAAGGCGCGCTCGACACATTGCTCGCTTAAAGGCGCGACATTATCCGAAAAAAGAAGCGCACCGTATCGCTCAGTGTCGCAACACTGATGCGTTCATTCGTGCCGTGTATCGACCCCAAATCACCCGCCTCTAGCACCATATAAGTAAAACGATAATGGTTCGGCGTTAATCTGCGATAATGACGCGTATCGGTCGCCGCCGTCAGCAAACGCGATGCAATGACAACGCGTTCTGGTGCGGCGGTATCGCGAATAGCCGAGGTCAATTTCTTCCACCCATAGCCTTCCGTCGGGCTAACTGGCGATGGGTTCATGCCGCGCTGCCCAGACCCGTCTATCGACACCTCAACACGCGCATCATTAATCACCGCATTAACGCGGTCGCGCACGGTTTGCACCGTTTCACCCGGCAAAATACGGAAATTAACTTTCGCCGTCGCATCAATCGGCAACACATTGGCCTTAATACCGCCCTCAATCATCGTTGCGGCAGTCGTTGTGCGCATACCCGCTTGCGCCTGTCGGTCGTCGGCAAACGCGCGCATCACCAATGGTTTAAACAGCCAAAGATTCTTCATCACCACGCGACTAGCAAACGGCATATCGTCTGCAACCGTTTCTAAAAACGCCTGCGTATGCGAAAAATCCCTCGGAAACTGATTTGCCTCAAGCGAAGCAATCGCTGCCGCCAAAATACCAATCGAGGTTTGCACTGGCGGCATAGAAGAATGACCCCCTTCGCCGACAACCTTTAACTGCAACGTCACAATGCCTTTTTCGGCAGGCGCGATAATCGCCAACGGCACTTCCACACCCGGCACAACATCAAGTGCCACGAGACCGCCTTCATCAATGAGAAACTCAGCTTCAACCCCACGCGCCTCTAGCAATTTGGCTATCGCCAACGCGCCATCAATCCCGCCTTGCTCCTCGTCATGGCCAAAGGCAAAATAAATCGTCCGTTTCGGCACAATCCCCATGCGCAACATATTCTCGGCGGCCTCTAAAATGCCGATAATATTGACCTTATTATCGAGCGTCCCGCGCCCCCAAATATAGCCATCGGCCACAACGCCCTCAAATGGCGGACGCTTCCAGTCGCCCTCCGTGCCCGGAATAACTGGCACAACATCAAGATGACCCAGTAGCAATACAGGCTTATCAGTCGATGCGCCTTCCCAACTGTAAAGCAGCGAATAATCGCCAATAACCTCGCGTTTAATGTTCTTGTGTACCAGCGGGAATTGCTGCTCAAGATATTTATGATACGCCAATAATTCTTTCGCCGACGTTGGCTTATCGCGCCCAAAAGAGATGGTCTTATAGCGCACCGACTCGCTCATCAGCCGCGTGACGCGCTCGCTATCGGGCGTAAAATCAAAGCTCTCGCCTATCTCTTCCGTGCTCGGTGCTGAAAATGTGCGAGCAAGCACAATAATCACCAACACGGCAATCAAGCCACCCACTATTGGTAGAATTCTTTTTCTAAACATAAGCCCCCCTAATGCGGCAAATCAGCCATTGTCTGTCGTTCCATAGCCAGTATCACACCCATACTTGCCATAAAGGTCAAGAGCGATGTGCCGCCATACGACACAAACGGCAACGGCACACCAACCACCGGCGCTAATCCCGTGACCATCGCAAGATTAACAATAATATATACCGATAGCGATAGCCCAATAGCTGCCACGCTCAAACGAGAAAAATGATGCCGCATTTGTCCCGCAATCATGAAAATAAACACCAGAGTCAGCATAAACAGCAGCAATAGAGCAAGGCTGCCGACAAAGCCCATTTCTTCGGCAAAATTACTGAAAATAAAATCAGTGTGTCGCTCTGGCAAGAAATTCAACTGGCTTTGCGTGCCTTGCGCCAATCCTTTACCAAACACACCCCCTGAGCCAATACCGATTTTTGACTGGATGATATGATACCCCGCCCCTAACGGATCTTGCTCAGGGTTTAAAAATACCAAGACGCGGTCTTTTTGATACGCCAGCAGATTCTGCCAGACAATCGGAATAGCCGCCACAATCGCCACCGCCCCAACCGCAAAGTAACGCGCATGAACACCCGCCAGAAACACAACGCCCACCCCCGATAACGCCAACATAATCGCTGTGCCTAAATCAGGTTGGTTGAACACCAACAAACAAGGCAGGCCAATCATCGCGATGGGCGCGAGCAAATTAAGCGGGTGCGATACATCATTTTGATGCATGCCATGATAAAATCGCGCAAGCGCCAATATCAGCGCAAACCGCATAAACTCAGATGGTTGCAAGCGGAACAATCCGAAATCAATCCAACGCTGCGCGCCCATGGTTTTGACCCCCAATACCTCGACCCCGACCAACAACACCAACACGCCAAAAAACAGGGGATAAGCAAAGGCGTAAATCGTCCGCAACTCAATAGCCGCGATAACGAACATAAGCCCCAACCCGACACTCACGCGCACCGCATGTCGCCATGCCCAAGGCGAGAAATCACCGCCCGCCACAGAATAAAGCGCGAGCACGCCGACAAAACCCAATAAGCCAATGCAAATAAACAACGGCTTATGCAGCTCCTCAGCATGGGCGAAAATGCCGCCGCGAATTATCTGGCCTTGATAGTTCATGCGCTTGCATCCATACGCAGCATATGCACCATGACATCGCGCGCAATCGGTGCGGCCACTTGCGCCCCGCCGCCGCCATGCTCAATCACCACAGAAATCGCATAGCGCGGCTGACGATGCGGCACATAACCAACAAACAAAGAATGGTCGCGCAAATGCCAATCAAGGTCATTATTCGAAATAACCCCGCCGAGGCGTTCATCTTTCGAAATACGGCGCACCTGCACCGTGCCCGTTTTACCCGCCATGCGACTGCCATTAACCAACAGACTAGAACTATAAGCCGTGCCATCAGGCCTGTTCACCGCACGATATAAAGCTGTCTGAATAAACTCTAAATGTTCGGGCGCAATATTCAGCGCGCGCCCTTCGGGTATCACATCGCCTTGATACGTCAATGTCGGCGTCACCAGCGTACCGCCATTGGCCAACGCCGCTGTCATCACGGCCAATTGCAATGGCGTGGTCAATAAATAACCCTGCCCAATACCCGTAATAACCGTCTCGCCAGACCGCCAACCTGTTTCATAATTCGCCCGCTTCCAATCGCGCCCCGGCACAATGCCCGTCTTCTCGCCCGACAAATTAATGCCCGTCGCCGTGCCAAAACCAAAACGACGTGCCATCGCCTCGATACGGTCAATGCCAACCTTCAACGCCAAATTATAGAAAAACACATCGCAAGACTGCTCAATGGCTTGCAGCATATTGGTCTCGCCGTGACCCTCGGCCTCCCAGCAATGAAAAGACTCGCCCGCAAAATCAAATCTGCCAGTACACGCAATCGTCTCGTCTGGATGGGCTAAATCATCCTCTAATGCGGCCAGTGCCACCAACATTTTGAATATCGAGCCGGGCGCATAAAGACCCCGCATCGCCTTATTGGTCAACGGTTTGCGCTCATGCACCAATAGCCGTTCCCACCGTTGAGTATCAATGCCGCGAACAAACTCGTTTGGGTTGAACGACGGCACCGAAGCCATCGCGAGAACCTCGCCATTATGCACATCCAAAACCACCGCCGACCCACTATGGCCATCAAGCCGTTCGCCTAGAACCTTCTGCAAATCGAGGTTAATCGAAAGCTGCAAATCTTCGCCGGGCTGACCAGCCTTGCTTTGCAATTCGCGCACCGTACGGCCATAAGCGTTGACCTCGACATGGCGCACCCCCGGCGTGCCGCGCAAATTCTCCTCAAAATCACGCTCCATACCGCTACGCCCGACAATATCGCCCACAATATTGCCATCGCGAAGCACATCTCGGCGCGTCTTTGCCCCGACATATCCAACCAAATGCGCCGCACTCGTCTGTTGCGGATAAATCCGTTTATTGCCCACGCGCGGCGTAACACCGGGGAGAAACGGCAAGTGCAAGTTCAGCGCAGAAAATTTATCCCACCGCAAATCCTCCGCAATCGTGATGCTTTTGAAAGCCGGCGCGCGTTTGATTTTGCGCCGTATCGCACGCATATCATGCGCTGAAAGGTCGAGAATCTTCTGCAAATCCTCCAAAATATTGTCCAGATTACCAGCCTGTTCAGGCACGAGTTCAACGCGCAAGTCGCGGTCATTATCGGCAAATAGTTTACCATTTCTATCGGTAATCCGCCCTCGCGCCGATGATACTTCCGAAATATTGACGCGGTTCGCCTCAGCCAAAGTGGCGTAAACATCCGATTGCATCACTTGCAAATACTGCAATCGCCCCACCAGTAACGCAAACAAACTGGCCTGCGCACCGCCAAGCACAAGCATCCGACGCGAAAACAGACCAACTTCGTTTTCATACAAAGCCATTACACGCGCTCCTGAAAAACAGTGCGGTTACTCATCCATGTCAGCGGCAAGTAAAGCAGCGGAAAGCATAGCCCCGTCACCATGACAGAAAGAAAATACGCCCCAAACCCCACGCTCATATCGCTGCGCATAAGCGCGACCAGATAACCAGAAAAATACGTCAATATGCACAGGATGAAAAAACTAACCCAATGCGACATCCAAGTGGCGTTTTGCAGAACATTTTTCTGTCCCATCGCAAACAGATAAAACATGCAAAACATAAAGCCCCAATAGCCGAACGGCGTCTCACTCAGCATGTCATTAAAAAGCCCCAAGGCGATAATACCAAACGGCGTAAAATCACTCTCTGCCGTCAACGCGATAAAAAATAGCGGCACAAAAAACAGCCCAAGCTCTAAATGGACGCTCCAGAAAAATCCGACAGGTAGCGCGCCCATCAAAATAAACAAGATGGCCACAACATAAGGCGCTGCCACAAATACGCGTTCATCCGCTTGCTGACGCTGAAAAATACTCATGGGTTTTTGCGCTCCGAACCAGATTGCGCGTTGATAATCGGGCGATTGGTCTCAGGTGGTGTTTCACGCGCCGCCACTTTGACAATCCGCACATGAATAAGCTCGCGCACATCATCGAGTAGCTCGACCGTGGTCGCGCCCTCATCATCCGCACGTTTTGCAATACCAACTGGCAGCCCTATCGGGATTTGCCCCCCGCGCCCCGATGTCACCAGCATATCGCCATCTTTAATCTGCGCCTTACGCGGCAAAAACTGCAATTCCAATTTATCATTATTGCGTCCCGACAAAATCGCATGCACATCGCTCGACAATGCCACCACCGGAATATTGCTATTAAAATCGGTCAGCAAAAGAATCCGCGACGAGTTCGCCCCGCTTGAAATCACCCGCCCGATAACCCCGTTCGTCCCCATGACGGCCAAGCCCGGCTCAATGCCCGCATCTTTGCCACCATTGGCCACCAATGTTTGCACGAACGGGCTAGATGGGTCCGCCACCACACGCACAGGTATCATTTCAAACTGCGGCTCGGACGGCAATGTCAGCAGCGAGCGATATTGCTGCATCAAAAACCGCGCTTGCATCAATTCAGTCAACTCAAGGCGCAGCTTTTTGTTTTCTTCCTGCAAGCGCGTATTATCGGCTTTCAGAACACCAATCTTTAAAGTATCGCGCCCCACATCGCGTATCGCAAGCAGCGGGCTTGCCAGCACATCTATAATCGGTGAAACAATATCGAATGTGGCCTGACGCAATCGCTCAACACGCGGGTCATCGCGCGGCAGCAAAAACAAAAACAGCACAGCAATAAACACACACAAAATAGCAATGCCCGCCGCGCTGACAAAGCGTGTCTCACTTTTGCTACCACTTAACTTCGCCAAACCAACCCCTTAACGCGCGGCCTTAATATGCAGCAGAAAGCACGTGCTTCATTGTTTTGATATGTTCAAGCGCACGGCCTGTCCCCAATACAACGCACGACAATGCTTCATCTGCAATCGACACAGGCAGACCTGTTGCCTCGCGCAAATATGCGTCCAAATTATGCAGCAAACCACCGCCGCCGGTCATCACAATGCCCTTATCAACAATATCGGCAGCCAATTCAGGCGGCGTTGCTTCCAACGCGACTTTAACCGCCTCCACAATCGCCCCGACTGGCTCGGCCAGACTTTCAACAATCTCGCGCTGGGTAATCGTCACTTCGCGCGGCACACCATTCATCAAATCGCGCCCCTTAATATTGACAGAATCGCCCTCTTCGCCCGGTGCCATCATCGCCGAGCCAACCTCTTTCTTAATCCGTTCAGCACTCGATTCACCAATGAGCAGATTATGATTGCGGCGAATATGAGCGATAATCGCCTCATCCATTTTATCACCGCCAACCCGCACCGAACGCGAATACACAATGCCCCCAAGCGACAACACGGCCACCTCGGTTGTGCCGCCGCCAATATCAATGACCATCGAGCCCGTCGGCTCGGTCACTGGCAATCCAGCACCGATAGCCGCCGCCATCGGCTCTTCAATCAGAAACACCCGACGCGCGCCCGCCGACATCGCACTCTCTTGGATAGCGCGACGCTCAACAGCCGTCGCTCCCGATGGCACGCAAACGACAATCTGCGGATTGGCAAATGACCGCCGATTATGAACCTTACGAATAAAATGCTTAATCATTTCTTCCGTTACATCAAAATCAGCAATCACCCCATCTCGCATCGGACGAATAGCCTTGATATTACCCGGCGTACGCCCGAGCATCATCTTGGCCTCATCGCCCACAGCAAGCACACGGTTGCGCCCATTTTGCTCAATAATCGCAACCACGGATGGTTCGTTAAGAACAATGCCACGACCTTTCACATAGACCAGTGTATTCGCCGTTCCCAGGTCAATCGCCATATCGGCTGAAAACATCGCTAGCAATATATTCAACATTGTTCTTCCTCCGGTTCTCTTCTCGCATCAGGCCGTCAGTGAATCTGGCGCCTGCTTCTCTCGTTTAATCAATAATTTGTTCAAGGCACTCAAATACGCACGCGCCGAAGCAACCAGTGTATCCGTGTTCGCTGCACGACCAATGACAGTTTTGCCATTTTCTTCCAAACGCACGCTCACCTCAGCTTGCGCATCCGTACCTTCCGTCACCGCATGCACCTGATATAATTGCAACTCAGCATCGTGCGGAAACAGAGCATGAATCGCATTAAACGTCGCATCAACTGGCCCATCGCCCGTGCTGCTCACCTCGGATGTCTCACCATCAATGCTCAGCGACAATGTCGCCTCTTGTGGCCCTTCAGAACCAGCAATAACCCGCAGACTCACCAGTTTAATACGGTCAATCCCCTTGGCCACCTCGTCATCGACCAGCGCGATAATATCATCATCAAACACATGCTTCTTAATATCCGCCAAATCTTTGAAGCGGGTAAACGCTTCTTGCAGCTGATTGTCGCCCAACTCATAGCCCAGCGTTTTGATTTTCTCGCGGAACGCATGGCGACCCGAATGTTTGCCCATCACTAGCGAAGTCTGCGAAATGCCGACGCTTTCTGGCGTCATAATCTCGTACGTCTGATTGTTCTTCAACATACCATCCTGATGGATACCGCTTTCATGGGCAAAAGCATTTTGGCCGACAACCGCTTTATTATACTGCACTGGAAACGCCGTTACCGATGACACCAGTTTAGAGGCTCGCGACAGCATTGTGGTCTCAATATTGCTCCATTGCGGCATTAAATCATGGCGCACATTCAACGCCATGACGATTTCTTCCAACGCCGCATTGCCAGCGCGCTCGCCCAAGCCGTTAATGGTACACTCAACCTGACGCGCCCCCGCCTGAACAGCTGCCAAAGAATTAGCCACCGCCAGTCCCAAATCATTGTGGCAATGGGTCGAGATAACCGCCTTGTCGATATTCGGCACGCGCTCACGCAACATGGTGATAATATCAAAATACTCCTGCGGCATGGTATAGCCAACCGTGTCGGGAATATTAACCGTTTTCGCGCCCGCCTTAATCGCCGTCTCGACCGTGGCGCACAGAAAATCGCGGTCGGTGCGCGTGGCATCCTCTGGCGACCATTCTACATTATCCGTAAAATTGCGCGCCCGTGAAACCGAAAACGCAACCGCCTCCATGACATCAGCAGGCTCCATTTGCAATTTGTGCTTCATATGCACAGGACTGGTCGAAATAAACGTATGAAGGCGCGGGTTCTTGGCATGTTTCAACGCCTCGCCAGCGCGGTCGATATCTTTCTCGCCCGCCCGTGCAAGCCCACACACCTGCGCGCTCTTTACCAATTTGGCAACTTCCATCACACTTTCAAAATCGCCATTAGACGCTATCGGGAAGCCCGCCTCGATAATATCGACACCCATCGCGTCCAGCAATTCGGCGATTTGTAGCTTTTCTTCCAACGTCATAGACGCGCCCGGCGACTGCTCGCCATCGCGCAATGTTGTATCGAAAATATAAACGCGGTCTTTTGCGTTACCTGTTTGTTTCATTGAATTCGTCATTTTGTATCATCCTTCTCAAAGGCATTATAGCCGTCACTCATGTTTCCTTTATCCCCTGAGAACGCGCCTAGCATGGCCTGTCCGATCTCAGAGGCAGGTAAGGAGAAGGGTCGTGAGCGTGCAAGGCGATGATGCGCGCGCATAAACCTGCCCGCCAATCGGCAGCTGATTCACATTATTCGCGATGATGGCGTTAACAGACATCTATCATCTCACTTTGTTGCACCTTAAGTCATGGGAATCATTCCCATACCTTTGTTTATCCAAGCAAAACAGCCATGGCAAGCACTTTCCGCGTTCTTACGCTTTCTTCGTGTGCCCCGCCAGACGCGCAACCTGCTGCGTTACATGCTCAATGAGGAAATCCATCACCGCGCGCACATGCCCAAGCTGCGCCAAATCAGCCCGTGTCAGCAG
The DNA here is from genome assembly GCA_965221415.1 of Parvibaculaceae bacterium. Lineage (GTDB taxonomy): Bacteria > Pseudomonadota > Alphaproteobacteria > RS24 > RS24 > UBA8337. Next base: position 489,343 of record OZ244887.1, on the reverse strand, counting down.
CCATAATTCTAAATTGCCAACCAAATCAGACCCCACAAGCTGCACAAGTCCCGCTTGATTATTGGCCACAAAACAAGGCAAAGCCGCCAAGGCCTCGCCCCCCATAACCGCACTCATGCGCACCGCCACACTCGACGAGCGCATCACCACTTGGCCATTCTTTTCCGCCCGCGACAGCCACCACACCGGCCCCAAAGGACGGTCTTCTTCAGAAAAGCTAATAATCTGATGCCCCGTAAGGTCGCCCGAAGCCCCAATTTCACCATATCGCGCCGCATAATCAGGCGTCGCATACACACCATAAGCGACATCACACAACTTACGCGCCAACATATCGCCCTGCGTCGGACGCGCCAGACGCAGCGCAATATCAACATCGCGTAGCACATTCATAACACGCGGCGCACCACCCGGCCCCGTAAGGCTCGGGTCGGTAATAATATCCAACGCCACATTCGGCGTATTTTTAAGAAACTGCGGCACTGCCGACCCAATCAGGCTGCCAGCCACCACATCACTCGCCGAGACACGCACCAATCCTTGAAACGCACCCGATGCCGCCCGAAAATCGCGTTGCAACGACGACAGACTATTATCAACCGGCTCCAGCGATTGCAGCAGCCGCGTGCCATCTTGCGTCAACGTATAACCACTGCGCAAACGCTCAAACAGCCGCACCTCAAGCGCGGTCTCCAAATTGCCAATACGGCGCAACACAGTGGTGGTGTTGACGTTCAGCTCGCGCGCCGCAGCCGATAGACTACCCGCCGCCGCAACAGCAAGGAAAAACCGCAAATCATCCCAGTCCAAATCCCTCATAATCGCAATATATTAGCTGCAAATATGCAATATTGCAATTATGCAAATCTAGACTTGCATAATTATGTGTCGATTTTGAACAGCCTATCAAGCGACAACCAACCCGCGCCCTTCACCACCAATATCGAGAACAAAAGCACCCAGAGCAAACGCTGGTCGAGTATCACAGAATCGGAAATGCGGTCGAACCATCCGCCAATCGCCGTGCTATCCACCCCATGACCGTAAATATCGGTCAGCGATTGCACAATCACAAAGCCAATCATCCCCAAAGCCGCCGCGCGGGTGAACAATCCAACAACGATAAGAATCGGTAAAACGACCTCCGCCCAACTGCCCAGCAGAACAATCGGTGCAAAAATCCACGACACAGCACTGACATCATGCCCCGCCGCTTCTGTTACCGTCGGCAGAATTTGATAATAGGCACTAATCGTTGGCGTTAGAAATCCGAAAAACCCGTCCGAGAATTTCGTCATCGCCGATGCCCAATAATAGCCAAACAGCACAGCCGCAAAGCTAAAACGCGCCCCTAGCGGTAACAACCAGTCGCCCGCCAGACTAACAAAACGGCCTGTCACCGTCCGATAAAGATTGATAAGATTCATTTGTTTTCTCCTTTTTATTTGATGGCAGTGACCAACCCCGCTTGCAAAATAATCGATAACAGCGTGGTCATATTTTCTTCGTCCAAGCCTTCTGCCGCATGCGCCAGACTAGCACCCGTTTGCAGTGCTGTCACAAAATCTGCACCGCCACCTGACAATTCAACCATCTGCACTGTGTAATCAGGCAAGCGATAAATCATCACAGACTGCGCAAGGCAGACATCCGCAGGTGGGGCGACTTCATCCGTCGCATCGGCCAAAAAAGCCCAGAGGTCAAAAAGCGCATAGTCCGAACGCAGCACACACAAAGCCGATGCAAGCTGCAAAGACTGCGTTTCGGCATCCTCCAGAGCCAAATCTTGTGCCGCTTCATGGTCACGCGCATGTGCCACTTCACGGCAGGCATAATCAAGCCGTGCGACATCAGCCGCATATGGCACATCACCCAAGGGCGCAAAATCTGTCACAAAATCGGCCAGCGTATCGCCATAGGCAAACATCAGCGGCGAGCGCGGCGGATGCGCCCGCACATAAGCATCAGCCAAAGCATCGAAAGTCTCATCGCCGAGCAACGCAAGCAGCAACGGAAATCCATCGCGCAGGTTTTGCTTGAGCGAAAACACCACATTATTGCGATAAACGGCAAAGCGCGCGGCGGCATCTTTGTCGCGCTGCGGATGCACAAGATGCGACGGCACATCAACCGACGGGTCGAGCAGGGCTGCGATAAACGCGGCGTGCCCGTTCACGCGACTTGCGCCTTTGACGTCATGCTACGCAAAATCGCATCGGCCTTGACACATTCGGTGCGCAGCTCTGCCCAATCAGGCAGATGCGTATCCCACTCGACCAGACTAGGCAACGGCCCTGCTTTCTCGAGCACGCTTGTATAAATCGCCCACACCGCATCAGCCACAGGCCCGCCATGATTATCGATAAGCACCGTCGCGCCCGTATCATCAATGTCCTCAGCATGACCCGCCAGATGCACTTCGCCAATCGCGTCATAGGCAAGACCTTCCAGATAATCATCCGTGCGCCAGCCAAGATTCTGGCACGTGACAAAAATATTATTCACATCGACCAATAGACCGCAGCCCGTCTTTTCAACCAATGCCGACAGAAAATCGGTCTCGGCTTTCGGACTATCATGCATCGCCTGATTATCTAGGGTCATGGCCAGATAAAGCGACGGATTTTCAATAAGAATCCTCTGCCCGAGCGCCTGCTGTGCCGTATCAATATGCGCCGCGACACGCGACAGCGTTGGGTCATCATAGGCAACGGGTAATAAATCATTCGCAAACACGACTCCCTCAGACGCATTATGCTGCGACCAAGCAAGATGTTCAGAAAACTGAGCCGGCTTCAGCTCGTCACTCAGTGTGCGTAAACGTTGCAGATGCTGCGCATCAGGAGCATCTTCGCCCCCCAAGGACAGCCCAACACCATGTAGGCTCACCGGAAATTGCAGGCGCAACTCAAAAAGCTGCGCCCGCATTGCACCACCTTCGCAAAGGTAGTTTTCGGCATGCACTTCAATCCAACTTACAGGCCCTGCATTGGCCGAAAAATCGGCAAAATAGCTAGGCTTGAAACCTGCACCAACAGCGCATGGAAGCGTAACCATAGGTTAGGCTTTATGCTGGGTCGCGTGACAGCACCTCAAGTGAACCGTGGCGGCGTTTGCCATTAGCTTGGTTTGGCAAGCTAATTTTTTCGCATTTGCCCTGCTCGATATATGTCCAAGCATTACCTTGATAGTCCACTTTTGAAGTACCAGCACAAGTTGTTCCGGGGCCCGCTGCGCAGTCATTTTTGCCCGCAACAGAAACGCCATAGCATCTCTCTTTTTTGGCAGCTTCAACTGGTTGTGCAGCCATAGATCCTACGGCCAACGTAAATGCACTTGCGACAAGCACTGATGTTTTTGAAATTTTCATTTTCTCACCCTTTCTTTTCTGTTAGGCAGTTTATCCTAGTCATCATGAACGCAAACACAAGCCCCAACTTAACGCTAAGAAATGTGCTATAAAGATGGACACAGCACTAGGATGTCTTTGCAGTATCCCATCTGTCTGTTAACATAACGCTAATAAAGGCGAAAATAAGGAGATTTTCAATGTTTCGTATTATTCCAATAGGCGCGCTCATTTTGTTAACAGCATGCGCCACGCCCGGCACAACAAATAAAGCCAACACGTTTAAAGCGGGGCAGGTCAATCAGCGGCAAGAGGTCAAAACCGTCACTATTTTGACCCTGAAACCCGCCATCGTTGAGGTAAATAACCGCAAAAATCAGGAAATCGCTGAAAGTGTGGGCGCGTTATTCGGTGCAGCCCTTGGTGCGACTCTTGGCGACCGAAACGACCGCGCCTTAGGCGGCGGTATCATTGGTGCCGCCGTTGGCGGTGAAGCTGGGCGGCTCGGCCAAGGGGCAACCAAACAAGTTAATGGTGTCCAAATCATTTACCGCGAAGGCAGCCGCATATTATCTTCGGCGCAAGTCGGCACTCCATGCGAATATGCGCCGGGCCCTGCGCTTGTTATCGTCACGCAAGCCAATGAAACCCGCATCCAATCAAACCACACATGCGTCGAAGGCCAAGAAATGGTCATTGGCCGCGTGAGCAATCTGCAAGGTTTTGACGAGCTTGATATTGTCAGCGACCAACAGAAACTCGACGACCTTGAGCGTGCCAATGCGCTGCTGCGCAAACAACAAAAAGTGCAGCAAGCTAAAACTGGTCTCGCCAAAGAAACCGCCCGCACCGATAGCGCGCGGACGAAAGTCGACCTCGAATTGGACACGCATCGCAGCGTCAATCAGGCCATCAAAAACATCGGCAATTAGTTTTTCGTCTGGTCAACCAATTGGTTCGCGGAAATCCACGGCATACTGGCGCGTAAATCAGCCCCGACTTTTTCAATCGGGTGCGCGTCATTGGCCTTACGATACTCTTTGATTTCTTCCTGACCGCTTTGCATAAAGCGGTCGGTGAATTTACCCGACTGAATATCTTCGAGAATACGTTTCATCTCAGCTTTCGTTTCGCTGGTCACAACGCGCGGCCCAGAAACATACTCGCCATACTCAGCCGTGTTGGAAATGGAGTAATTCATATTCGCGATACCCCCTTCGTAAATCAAATCAACAATCAGCTTCACCTCGTGTAGGCACTCGAAATAAGCCATTTCGGGCGGATATCCCGCCTCGGTTAATGTCTCATAACCCGCTTTAATCAACTCGACCACACCGCCGCACAAAACAGCCTGCTCGCCGAATAAATCTGTTTCGCATTCGTCGCGGAAAGTCGTCTCGATAATACCAGAACGCCCCCCGCCAACGCCGCACGCATAAGACAAAGCAAGCGCGCGCGCCGTGCCAGAAGCATCTTGCGCAACAGCCACCAAACACGGCACACCGCCGCCTTTGACATATTCACCGCGCACAGTATGACCCGGCCCTTTGGGCGCAACCATCGCCACATCGAGGTCAGCACGGGCTTTGATAAGCCCAAAATGAATCGACAGCCCATGCGCGAACATCAGCGTCGCGCCTTGGCGAAGATTGTCCGCAATATCGGCGTTATAAATGTCTTTTTGTAGCTCGTCTGGTGTCAAAATCATCACCACATCAGCCCAACCAGCCGCATCAGCGATGGACTTGACATCAATGCCCTCGGCTTCGGCTTTCGCCGCAGAGGCAGAGCCTTCGCGCAAGCCAACGCAAATATCGCTAACGCCGCTATCGCGCAAGTTCAGCAAATGCGCATGGCCTTGGCTACCATAACCAATAACCGCAACTTTCTTGTTTTTAATCAGGTCTACATCCGCGTCGCGGTCATAAAGCATATCCATAAATCGACTCCTTCATATGTCGTTACATTGTTGTGGGGCCACGCGAAATCGCCGCCGCGCCTGTGCGCGACACCTCTTTCAGACCCAAGGGGGTCATCAATGCGATAAAAGCATCAATCTTTTCGGTCGTCCCCGTAATCTCAAAAACAAAACTCTCTGGTGTCGCATCAACCACCCGCGCACGGAACGCTTCAGACATGCGCAGTGCCTCAACGCGAGAATCGCCCTTGCCCGAAACCTTAACCAACGCCAACTCACGCTCAATGCTTTCGCACTCCACCGTCAAATCAACCACGCGATGCACCGGCACCAAACGACCAAGCTGCGCTTTAATTTGCTCAATCACTTGCGGCGTACCCGATGTCACAACCGTAATGCGCGACATGCGCTCTTGCTGGTCAATCTCAGCAACCGTCAGGCTGTCAATATTGTAGCCACGACCCGAAAACAGACCAATCACACGCGCCAAAACGCCCGCCTCATTATCAACGAGAACAGAAAGTGTATGTCTTTCAATTTGCGGTTCACCGCTCATTTTCAAACCTCTCATCGTGCAGCACGTTCTATAGCGCACTCATAGGGTGGTTAAAAGCCTGTTTTCAGACAAGCGCCTTGCCAGCATCGGACACTTCAACATCAAGCCCTTCCGAATCCCCGAGCAACATTTCATTATGCCCCGCCCCCGACGGAATCATCGGGTAGACATTTTCGTCCTTCTTCACAACGCAATCAAAAATCACCGGCCCCGGCGTCTCAATCATCCGCTTGATGGCATCGTCCAACTCGTCAGGCGATTTCGCACGAATACCCGTCGCACCATAGGCCTCAGCCAGCTTGACAAAATCTGGCAAGGCTTCCGAATAAGAACTCGAATAGCGTCCGCCATGCAGCAATTCCTGCCACTGACGTACCATGCCCATATATTCATTGTTCAAAATGAAAATCTTAATCGGCAAGCCATATTGCACCGCCGTCGACATCTCCTGCATGGTCATCAGCACCGAGGCCTCGCCCGCAATGTCGATAACCAGCCCCTTCGGATTGGCCACCTGCACACCAACCGCTGCGGGAAGGCCATAGCCCATCGTCCCCAGACCACCCGATGTCATCCAGTGATTGGGCGTCTCAAAGCGATAATACTGCGCCGCCCACATTTGATGCTGACCCACTTCGGTCGTGATGAATGTGTCTGACCCCTTGGTCAATTCATACAAACGCTCGACCGCATATTGCGGCTTAATCGACTTGGCATCTTTGGTATAGGCCAAGCAATCGCGCTTGCGCCAACCATCAATCTCAGACCACCAACTCTTCAACGCTTTTTTGTCTGGCACAACCGCGCGCGATTTATAAACGCGCAGCATATCTTCCAACACATGCGCGCAATCACCGACAATCGCGACATCCACCATGACGTTTTTATTGATGCTCGAAGAATCGATATCAACATGGATTTTCTTCGATTGCGGCGAAAACTTATCCAACGCCCCCGTGATACGGTCATCAAAGCGTGCGCCGATATTTATCATCACATCGCAATCATGCATCGCCAAATTGGCTTCATATGTGCCGTGCATCCCCAACATGCCCAACCACTGGCTATCAGCAGCCGCAAAGCTGCCCAGCCCCATCAGCGTCGAGGTTATCGGAAAGCCCGTCAGCTTGACAAACTCGCGCAGCAATTGGCTGGCTTGCGGGCCTGAATTAACAACCCCGCCGCCCGTATAAAAAATCGGCTTCTTCGCCGTCGCAATCAAATCGACAGCCGCGTTAATCGCATCGACATCGCCTTTGAGCTGCGGTTGATAGCTCTTATGCCGCACCGTGCTCGGCTTGATATATTTACCCAGCGCAAACTGAATATCTTTCGGAATATCAACCACAACAGGCCCCGGGCGACCCGTTGTCGCCACATAAAACGCCTCGTGCATGATGCGTGCCAAATCATCAATGTCCTTCACCAGATAATTATGCTTGGTACACGGGCGCGTGATGCCAACCGTATCAGCCTCCTGAAACGCATCGCCGCCAATCAAATGCGTCGCCACCTGACCGCTAATGCACACCATCGGAACAGAATCCATCAACGCATCCGTCAGACCCGTCACCGCATTGGTCGCGCCGGGCCCAGATGTAACCACAACAACACCACATTGACCCGTCGAACGCGCATAGCCCTCCGCCGCATGGGTCGCGCCCTGCTCATGGCGCACCAGAATATGCTCAATCGCCTCTTGCTGAAACAATTCATCATAAATCGGCAACACAGCACCGCCCGGATAACCAAAAATATGCTTAACGCCATTATCCTGCAAAGCCTGCAAAACAATCTGCGCGCCATTCATCTCTGCTTCCATCTTCTCACCCGCCTCTATACTCATTCACGAACGAGTGAAAATATCGATATTTATGTCCCCGTCAAGGTATTTTTTGAAATAAATGAAAAGATTTTATCAGAATTACCTATGTAATCTTGCTCATCAAAGACCTGCCAATCGCTCATCTGGTTACGAAACCACGTCATTTGCCGCTTCGCATAACGCCGCGTCGCTTGCTGTGCCTGTTCAATCGCCTGCTCACGGCTCAGCTCACCCTGCATAAAGGCCACAATATCAGCCACACCGAGCGCTTTCATCACTGGCCAATCGGGCGGCAAGTTAAACGCCCATATGCGCTCCACCTCGTCCATCGCCGCGCCATCCATCATCTGCTCAAAACGACGATTGCAGCGCTCGTAAAGCCAATCGCGTTCTGGCATCAGCAAAATCTTACAACACGCTCCCAAAGGCGCGGATGGTTCCGCCTTTTGCCAATCGCTCAGCCGCTGCCCCGTGGCATCAAAAACCTCAAGCCCGCGCAAAATACGCTGCGGGTCGGTCGGCTGCAAACGCGCCGCCAGCTCCGCGTCGACTTCCTGCAATTCGCCATACAGCACCACGCTCCCTTCATCCGCCAAACGCGCGCGCCAGTGCTGGCGAATATCGTCCGCAATATCGGGAATCTCAGCCAACCCGTCCGTTAGACTTTTGAAATATAGCCCCGTGCCACCAGTAATAATCGGGCGTTGCCCCGCCTCCTGTGCTTGCGCGATGGCCGCAATAGCCTCCTTTTGCCACTGGCCGACACTATACGTACTCGCAGGCGGCACATGGCCATAAAGGTGATGCGGGACTTCGGCCTCTTCGGCCACAGAAGGCCGTGCCGTCAGCACCCGCAACGTGCCATAGACTTGCATACTATCGGCATTGATAATGCAGCCGCCTAATTGTTTCGCCAAACTCAACGCCAATGCAGACTTGCCGCTTGCCGTTGCGCCTGCGATAAGGATAGGAACGCGTGATGGGTCAGTTTTATTCATCACACTAGTCTTACAGGGATAGAAGCTAGATGACAAAACAAGTCGAAGAATTTCTGGTACTCACCGCCGCCCCGCGCAGTGAATATTTCGACGACGCACGCCTCGCCGAGATGAACCTGCCGACCCCGCGCCGTTTAAGTGGCGATGCTATCGAGTGTGCGCTGCCACCCAACAGCACTGATTTTGTCGCCACGCTGCGCCAGAAATTTGGCGATGCCCCCTTTGATATAAATCATGTGTGCGAGGCCGAACGGCGCAAGAAAATGCTCATTGCCGATTTGGAATCGACGATTATCGAGCAAGAATGTCTGGATGAGTTGGCCAAGACCATCGGCAAACAAGAAGAGATGGCGAGCATCACGACCCGTGCGATGCGCGGCGAATTAGATTTCGAGCCTGCCCTCAAAGAGCGCGTCGCCATGCTCAAAGGCATACAAGACGCAGCCCTTGGCGACCTCTACGATAATATCACGTTGATGTCTGGCGCGGACGTGCTTATCGCCACATTGCGTGCCAATGGTGTGTTTTGTGGGCTTGTATCGGGCGGCTTCGCCTTTTTCGCGCACCGCATATCAGACAGGCTTGGCTTCGACCGCTTCCAATGCAACGACCTCGACATCACCGATGGTGTGTTGGACGGCACAATCATCGAACCGATTTTAGACCGCGCCGCGAAAGCGCAAATCCTGACAGCTTGGGCGAAAGAAATGAACCTGACCGACACCGATGTGATGGCCACGGGCGATGGCTCGAATGATTTGGATATGCTCGCCCGTGCGGGCATGGGCGTAGCTTTTCGCGCCAAGCCTGCGGTCGAAAAAGCCGCCCGCTACCGTATTCAGCACGGCGACCTCACCGCACTTCTTTATCTGCAAGGATATGACGAGACTGATTTAGTCGTTTAGAGGCAGCGCGATAAATCGTACCGAGCCGCGCGACATCACAAACACAAGCACCGAGTTGCGACCCGTCTTTTTGGCCTTCTTCAGTGCCGCGACCGCCGATTTAGCCGCCCCGACAGGCATTTGGTCGACTTCCGAAATAACATCGCCCACCCGAATACCGGCCTCAAACGCGCCACTCAAGCGTTCAACATCAATCACCAAAGCACCGCTTGCATTCTCGCCGAGTTCATAATCGCGGCGGCTATTCGGGCTGATATTTTGCAATGTCAGACCCAGATATTTATGCTCTTTACGGTCGCTTTTTGTCAGCTTCTTTGGCGCGCTGGTCTTGGTCTCTTGCGCCAATTCTTCCAAACGACCCGTGACGATTTTCAGCCGCTTGGTTTTGCCACGGCGGATAACTTCGACATTCACCGATTTATCAATCTTCGTTTCAGCGACAATACGCGGCAAATCACGCATTTCTGGCACAGGCTGATTGTCAAACTTAACAATCACATCGCCCACTTTGACGCCGCCTTTTTCGGCTGGCCCATCGGGCGACACTTCCGATACCAACGCGCCACGCGCTTCGCCCAGTGACAAGTTTTCGGCCAACTCATCCGTCACTTGTTGAATACGCACGCCCAACCAACCGCGCCGCGTCTCGCCATATTCGCGCAGCTGCTCGCTCACCGCGATGGCCAGATTGGACGGAATAGAAAACCCAATGCCAACCGAGCCGCCCGAAGGCGAGATAATCGCCGAGTTTACGCCGATGACTTCGCCCTGCATATTAAACAGCGGCCCGCCCGAATTACCCCGATTTATCGCAGCATCGGTTTGGATAAAGCTGTCATAAGGCCCTGCGTTAATATCGCGGTTAATCGCCGAAATAACCCCCGCCGAAAGCGACCCGCCCAGTCCAAACGGATTGCCAATGGCAATCACCCAATCGCCTACCCGTGCTTTATCGCTATCGCCGAGCGGCACAAAAGCCAATGGTTTCTTGCTTTTCACTTTCAACACAGCCACATCCGTCTTGGGGTCGCGGCCAATAATCTCGGCATCCAGTCTGCTGCCATCAGAAAAATTGACGGTAATCTCATCCGCCTTTTCAATCACATGATTATTCGTGATGATGATGCCCTTCGGGTCAATCACAAAGCCCGATCCAAGCGACGACACTTTTTGGTTGCCACCCCCACCTTGACCACCGCGTCCGCCACGGCGTTGATTAAAAAACTCTTCAAAGAAATCGTTAAACGGTGGCCGCCCCGGCACACGCGGACGGTCTTGCTGAATAATCTGCGACGTTGAAATATTGACCACCGCGGGTGTCAAACGCTCGGCTAAATCCGCAAAGCCCTCTGGCGCAGGACGCGCCTGCGGCTCTGTCAATAATAAAGGCAGCAGCAAAAATCCAAAAACCAAAGAAAAACGAAAAGAGTTCAAATGCATTTCATGTCCTATCCAAGCAGCCATATGACGGCAGTTCCAACAGCCAACGCAACCAACCCACCCAAACGGAGGGATACATCGCTGACCATCTCTATCTGCTTTACCATAGAACGCAAAAATGTCGGAAAAAGGGCATACAACGCACCTTCAAAAGCCAACACCACACCAAAAGCCAAAATGACTTTTTCCAACATTTAGTTGGCTGCTTCCTCAGATTTCAAATTAGCCGCGATTTCTGGGCATAGCGCCAGGCTCAGCGACCCGTCATCCGCTATCAACTTACGCACATTAACCCGCGCATCGCGTTCCACCGTACCCGTCTTACTGGGCGCTAAAACGCTATTCGGGTTTTTAAAGAACTGGAAAAACGCACTATCAGGCGACATCACCATCGTCGTGCCTTCTTCTCCCAACGCTGTCTCATAAGCCTGCATCGAGCGATAAAAAGCAAAAAAGTCAGGGTCTTGGCCAAACACACGCGCAAACACACGGTTACGACACCCATCACCCTGCCCCCGAATAATCTCACTGTCGCGGGTCGCTTCGGCCAGCAGCACCGTCACTTGCTTATTAGCTTGCGCACGAATCGCACGGGCAACCTCTTGACCACGCGCACGGAACTCAGCCGCCTCTTGCTCACGCTCGGTTTGCATACGGCGATAAATCGCCTGACTATTCGCTTGAGGCAAATCAGCACGACGAATACGCACATCAACAATCTCAATGCCAAAATCAGCCGCCTGCTCATTAACCAAGCGCGTGATGCGGCTCATCAATTCTGAACGCTTATCGCGCACCACCGCCTGAAACTCCTCCTCACCCAATACCGAGCGCATCGAAGATGACACCAACGCCGCAAGACGCGAACGCGCACGACGCTCATCCCGCAGAGCCTTATAGAATTGCAACGGGTCAACAATGCGATAACGCGTAAAGGCATCCACCACCAAACGTTTCTGGTCAGACGCAATCAGCTCCTCCGCTGGCGTATCCAAATCAAGGATACGCTTATCGACAAAAATCACATTCTGCACAAACGGCACTTTAAAATGCAGCCCCGGCTCGCTGATAACCCGACGCGGGTCGCCAAACTGCAAAACCAACGCCTGCTGCGTCTGATGCACCGTGAAAAGAGCCGCCGACGCCAAAACACCCAGCGCGACAAGAAATAAAACGACAATCAATCCTAGACGTTGCATTATTTTGCCTCCGGTTTGCGCGTTAACTGGTCAAGCGGCAGATATGGCACAACACCCTGCCCCTCCTGCTCGATAATGACCTTATTGGTGCGGCCTAATACTTTTTCTAAAGTCTCCAAGAATATGCGCTCGCGGGTGACACCACGCGCCGAGCGATACTCATCATAAATCGATGCAAAGCGCGTCGCTTCACCATCAGCTTCAGCGACGGTTTGCGCCCGATAGGCTTCTGCATCACGGCGAATACTCACCGCTTCACCTTGCGCCTCAGGAACCACACGATTGGCATAACTATTGGCTTCGTTGCGCGCGCGCTCTTGGTCAGCACGGGCGGCTTGCACATCGCGGAACGAGTCAATCACCGCAGCAGGAGGGTCAACCTTCTGCATCTTCACCTGCGTGATTTCAATGCCCGAGCCATAATTATCCAACGTCTCTTGCATCAGCATCTTAACCTGCTCTTCATTGGTTTGACGCTGCTCAGTCAAAATAGGCTGAATATCATTCTGACCGACAATCTCGCGCATCGTGCTTTCAGCAACCGCCTTGACCGTGCCATTCGGGTTTTGAATGTTAAACAAAAAATCCGGCGCATCGGTAATCAACCAAAAAACCGAGAAATCAACATCAACGATGTTTTCATCGCCCGTCAGCATCAGGCTTTCTTCTGGCACATCACGCACAACACCCGACGAGCGACGATCATCGCCCGCCCGCATACCAATATCAACACGATTAACCGTCGTTACCTTCGGCGTAATGGCGGTCTCAATCGGCCACGGCAGATGATAATTCAGCCCCGGCGCGGTTTGCGTATGGAACTTACCAAAACGCAGCACCACGCCCTGCTCATCCGCGCCAACACGATAAAATCCGCTTACCGTCCACAGACCCAGCAATACGGCCAAAATCACCACCACCCCAGATGAGCCACCGGCTCCCGGTATGAGTTTGCGAAAGCGTTTCTGCATCTGGCGGATTATCTCATCAAGGTCTGGCTCATTACCGCTTGACCCGCGATTGCCCCCCCGATTAGAGCCATGCCTACCACCAGAGCCGCCCGAATTGCCCGAGCCATTCGACCCGCCCGACCCACTCGACCCCCATGGGTTCTGGTTATCGTTAGAATTATTGTCCCAAGACATGAAAGTCCTCCGTAATAGGCGCATCAATAAGTCTATGCGTTATAGGCCAGCTTGCCCTATCATACAATGGCACTTATCTGCTCTATATATAAGATGTTGCTCATATACCTTATAGCCTGATATGGGAAGCAGCAGGGTATATTTTTGAAGCCCACCGAAGATGACAGAAAAAATGACAGAAAGTTTTAACGATGAGCACGCCAAGCGAACAAGACATCCGCAACGCATTGGACAGCATCATTGCCCCGCGCGATGAGCAATCCCTGATAGGCGCAGACCGCGTGCAAGGTCTGGTTATCAAGCAAGGCAATATTGGATTCTCGCTTGAAGTCGACGGCCTCGACAGCGGCGATATCAACCAAGTAAAAGAAATGGCCGAAGCCGCCGTGCGCGATGTCGCAGGCGTTGTGTCGGTCACCTGTGTGCTAACGGCGCACAAACAAGCCCAACCCGAAAATAAACAGCCGCATGCCCCACATGGAGGTGCCAACACCCAAGTGCCAGAGGTGTTTCAGCGCATCAGCGCGGTTATCGCGATTGCCTCTGGTAAGGGCGGCGTTGGCAAATCGACCATCGCGGTCAATTTGGCGATTTCTCTGGCCAAACAAGGAAGCCGCGTCGGCTTGCTAGACGCAGACATTTACGGCCCATCCGCGCCGCAGCTTTTAAACATCACCGAAAAACCCGATGTAAACGAAGCCAAAAAACTCATCCCCATCCAGCACCATGGCATCCACACCATGTCGATTGGCTATATGGTAACGCCAGAACAAGCCATGATTTGGCGCGGGCCTATGGTACAAAGCGCGCTCATTCAAATGCTCGACGATGTCGCATGGCCAGAGCTAGACATCCTCGTCATGGATATGCCACCCGGCACGGGCGATATTCAACTCACCATGGCGCAGCGCATCCCCGTGACGGGCGCGGTCGTTGTCACCACGCCATCGAGCCTAGCAACCGCCGATGTAAAGCGCGCGATTGCCATGTTCGAGAAAACTCAGATTCCCGTTTTTGGCTTGGTCGAAAACATGGCCTATATGCAAAGTCCTGATGGCAGTAAATTATTTCCGTTTGGCGAAGGCGGCACTGCGCTCGCCACCCAGCTCGGACTCGCGCATCTCGTCGCCGTGCCGCTCGATGCTGATATACAAAAAGCCAATGAAAGCGGCCTGCCCGTCGCCAGTACCGACGAGGGACAGGTTTTCGACAAAATGGCCAGCGCGTTACTCGAAAAACTTACGAAACATTCAAAAAATTAAGCGGCAAGCCTGCGGCCTCCCATTCTGTTTTCAGCAACCGACCCGTGGTCGAGGCCGTGATATAAGCGGTTTTTAAATCTTCCCCGCCAAAGCAAATATTCGTCGTCATAAGGTCATCCACTGGCACATGGCGAATATCGCCCGTCTCTGGATTTATCCGCGAGATACCACCATTCGACAGCGTCGCCACGCAAACCGTGCCATCGGCTTCGACGGCCATTGAATCGAAAAAACTATACCCCGCAGGCGACGCGACAAACGCCTTTTGCCCCGTGCTGGCGCGACCTTTGATTTCGCCCGCCCCGCTTAACTCCCACCGCCAGAGCCGTGCGCCTGTGGTTTCGGCGACATAAACAAAGTCTTCATTCGGGCTAAGCCCCACGCCATTGGCGGTTTCAACGGGAAACACTTTTTCTTCAATGTGCTGGCCATCAATCGTGGCATAAAACAGCGCGCCGCTATCTTTCAACCGACCGAACATTTTGCCCAAATCGGTGAACCAAAATCCGCCTTGCTTGTCGAACACAATATCGTTTGGCCCGCGCAACGGCACGCCATTGCATTCAGTATATAAGACGCGCACCTCGCCTGTGGCGAGGTCAACGCGCTCGATGCGCCCGCCCGAATAATCCGCCGCAATGCCATCCGGTATCAAAGCCCCATTATTCGTCTGCCAAGCAAAGCCGCCATTATTGCACACATAAACCGCCCCATCAGGCCCAAGAGCCGCACCGTTCGGGCCGCCCCCCAAATCCGCAATCACCGTCACCTCGCCATCAGGCGTCACGCGGCTTAACGTGCCACGCGCAATCTCAACCAAAATGACCGAGCCATCCAGCATCGCAATCGGCCCTTCAGGGAACTTAAGTCCAGAAGCCATCTCAAACATAAAACCCTCCTATTTCTGCCCACGCTTTAAAGTAATAAAACTATAGTCCGCGCTATCTTTTTCGCCAGCCGAAAATCTCTGACGAGCGACTTCCTGCCACATGTCAGGCTGCGCCAACGCAAAAAACGTATCGCCATCAGGCACTGTATGAACCTGCGTCAAATGAATCATATCCGCCATCGGTTCAAAAATCTTGTAAATCTGCCCGCCGCCAATAATCATCACCGTCGTCGCATCGCCCGCCACCGCCAGAGCCTGCTCAGCCGACTGCACCAATTCTACCCCATCTGGTACTTCAAACGCGCGGCGGCTAATCACAATATTCTGCCGCCCCGACAAAGCCTGCCCAATCGACTCCCACGTCAAGCGTCCCATCACCACAGGGCATCCCATTGTGACCTGCTTGAAATGCGCCAAATCAGACGGCAATCGCCACGGCATCGCGCCATCCTTGCCGATAACGCCGTTTTCGGCCACCGCCACAATCATCTGAATCGAGCGCATATTTACACAGCAATAGGCGCAGGAATATGCGCTTGTGCCACATAATCAACCAGTTCGAAATCATCATAGACAAAATCAAAAATATCGGTTTTCTCTGGATTGATAACCAGACTCGGCAGCCGACCGGGCTTGCGCATGAGCTGTTCTTTGGCTTGGTCGATATGATTAAGATAAAGATGCGCATCGCCCAGCGTATGCACAAAATCGCCCGCTTCCATATCGCAAACCTGCGCCAGCATTTGCGTCAACAGCGCATAAGACGCGATATTAAACGGCACACCGAGAAAAATATCAGCCGAGCGTTGATATAGTTGGCACGATAGCTTCGCTTTGCCACCATTGCGCGGCGGGGCAACGTAAAACTGAAACAAGCAATGGCACGGCGGCAATGCCATATTCTCGACATCGGCTGGATTCCACGCCGTTACAATGTGGCGGCGCGATTCAGGATTACTCTTTATCTGCGCAACAAGCTGTTCAATTTGGTCAATATGCGCACCCCCTGGGGTTTGCCAACTGCGCCATTGCTTGCCGTAAACCGGCCCCAAATCACCCGCTTCATCCGCCCAATCATCCCAAATAGACACGCCATTTTCTTTCAAATAGGCAATATTCGTGTCGCCCGAAAGAAACCACAAAAGCTCATGGATAATCGATTTATAGTGCAGCTTCTTCGTCGTCATCATCGGAAAGCCAGCCGACAGATTAAACCGCATTTGGTGACCAAACACCGACAACGTACCTGTGCCTGTGCGGTCATCACGCTTCACGCCTGTTTGCAAGACGCGGCCAAGGAGGTCAACATATTGTTCCACGCTTCATAATTACCAAGGAATCGCACCCATCACAAAAAAATGATGCGCCAGACAGCCAATTACCCCCAACATAAAATTAAATTTATTTGTCATATAAATTTGCGCCCAAATAGGGTATTTATACAGCGTCAGTTTACTGACTATGGCGATAAACGGGCTTCGTAATAAACCTATCGGACCCGGGGGCAGAACCCGGCGCCTCCACCAATTCCTACAGAGCTTTGGGGGCGAATTAGGATCGACGAGGGCGTAAAGGATGTATCCGTCGCCCGGCATGGTACCATCGTTATCGGACCATTTTAGTAGTTGCAAATGACAACTATGCGGAAGTAGCCGTCGCTGCGTAAGCAGTCACGAACTTCACTTCAAGTCCAGTGCTCTCGCAAGTGCTGGCGGGGTTCGGAAGGCACCTGGCAACAGAAGCCTTCCACTTTTTTAACGCTGCTGCCTATGGAAAGCCTCATGTCCGACACCCCCCCCGCCAACGACCACTACCAATATGCCGACCGCGCTCAAGCCGCCCTTTTGAATATGGTACGCGATGTTTTGCGCGAAGCCGCCACCGATGGTCTGGCAGGCGCGCATCACTTTTACATAACCTATTACACGCAAAGCCAAGGCGTCGTCATGTCGGACGCATTGCGCGCCAATCACCCAGAAGAAATAACCATCGTGCTGCAAAACCAATATAAAAACTTACACGTCGACGAGGACGGGTTCCGCGTCACGCTGAACTTCAACAACACACCAGAAGATTTGCACGTGCCGTTCGCCGCCCTATCGAAATTCTACGACCCGTCCGTCGCCTTCGGACTGATGTTCGATGTTGAGCCGCCCGACATGCCCCCCGATATGATTGAAGAAGAAACAGTGCCAGATGAAATACCCGAAGCGGCTGATAAATCTTCGGGCGAAGTTGTCAGTCTCGATAATTTTCGTGATAAGCCTTAAGATATAAAAAGGAGAGAGACTATATGGCTAACACACGCACAGAAACCGATAGCTTTGGCGCGTTAAAAGTCCCCGCCGATAAATATTGGGGCGCACAGACGCAACGCTCATTGGGCAATTTCAAAATCGGCACTGAAGTCATGCCGCTGCCGCTTGTGCGGGCTTTGGGTATCGTCAAAATGTCCGCCGCAAAAGCCAATATGGCGCTCGATAATCTGGAAAGCGACATTGGCGATGCCATCGTGCAATCAGCCGAAGAAGTCGCCGAGGGCAAACTCAATGACCATTTCCCGCTTGTCGTTTGGCAAACAGGCTCTGGCACGCAATCAAATATGAACGCCAATGAGGTTATCGCAAACCGCGCCATCGAACTGCTCGGCGGCACAATGGGCTCGAAAGAACCCGTCCACCCAAACGACCACTGCAATCGCAGCCAATCGTCCAACGACACTTTTCCAACAGCTATGCACATCGCCGCAGCCGAGCAAATTGTTCACTTGCTGCTGCCCGCCTTGCAGCAACTCGCCAATGCGCTCAACGATAAAAAACAAAAATTCAAAGACATCATCAAAATTGGCCGTACCCATACGCAAGACGCCACCCCGCTCACCTTGGGGCAAGAGTTTTCTGGCTATGTCGCGATGGTCGAAAACAGCATCAAACGCGTCGAAGCCACGCTCCCCAAACTATATGAACTCGCCCAAGGCGGCACAGCCGTCGGCACTGGTATCAACGCTAAAATAGGCTTCGCCGAGAGTTTCGCAGACCAAGTCGCCGCCTACACAAAACTGCCCTTCGTCACCGCCGCCAACAAATTCGAGGCACTCGCCACGCATGACGCGATGGTCGAAGCGCATGGTGCTTTAAACGAAACCGCTGTGTCGCTGTTCAAAATCGCCAATGATATTCGCCTTTTAGGCTCAGGGCCACGCTCTGGCTTGGGCGAATTGAGCCTGCCCGAAAATGAACCCGGCTCATCCATCATGCCCGGCAAGGTCAACCCGACCCAATGCGAGGCGCTCACCATGGTGTGCGCGCAAGTGATGGGCAACAACACAGCCGTTTCTTTTGCCGGCTCGCAAGGCCATTTCGAACTTAACGTCTACAAGCCCGTCATCGCCAATAATGTGCTGCAATCCATTCGCCTATTGGGCGATGCAGCCGTCAGCTTTAGCGATAATTGCGTTATCGGCATCGAGGCCAATGAAGAAAACATCGCTGACTTGATGGCACGCTCGCTGATGCTGGTTACCGCCTTAGCACCCAGCATTGGCTATGACAACGCCACGAAAGTCGCCAAAACAGCGCATAAAAATGGCACAACCCTGCGCGAAGAAGCCGTCGCGCTCGGCTTTGTCACCGAAGAAGAATTCGACGCTGCGGTGCGCCCAGAAGATATGATTGCGCCAAAATAGACCCTTATGAAACCCGAAAAACGCTCCATCATGATAGCTGGCCACGCCACCAGCGTATCGCTTGAGCCCGCCTTTTGGGACGCGTTGAAAGAAATGGCTGCTGCGCGCAATCAAAGCGTGCCGAACCTCATCAGAGAACTCGATGCCGATACGCGCCAAGCCAGCCTATCCAGCACATTGCGCGTGGCTATCCTTGCATGGGCGCGTAACGCCTAAGGCGTTGGCGGCGCGGGTGTAGGCGTGGGGAGCGGCTTGCGTGCCACTTGCGGATTGGTTAAATCACCCGAAATATCCCAAATACGCGCAGGATATAAGCGCAATTGCCCACCGACTTGCCGAGAAACAAAATTGACCTGCCCCTGAAAATTCCCATCCTGCTGCGGCGGGGCAAAAACAAAATCAGTGCGCGCATCGTCAATCCGCCCCTGCTGCAATTTCATAACCCCTAGCGCACGCTCAAACTTGGCAGGCGGTGCAGTATCGAGAATAAACGCACCCTCGCCGATTTCAAATTGCGCATTGCCGTCCAACGACACCATCATCGCCGCCGCCGACGCGCCCCGTCCCCGCAGGTTCAGCACACCATCAATCGGCGCGGCAATCGATTTAGCCCCATATAAAGAATCCATCATGTCATCAAGTTGAACACCCGCAAACGTCGTCTCAAGATTGAAATAAGGCGTCAGACTGCCGCCCTCGGCTTGCAAATTAGCCGTGAGCGACCCGCGCCATAATTGCGCGGTAATCTCTGGCGCTTCTAAAACCCCATCGGTTACTTTCAGCTGCGCGGTCAGTGCCGACACGGGCACACGGCCAACGCCTAAATTGACGGCGCGCAAATCTATCTCGGCATCCGTGCGACCGAGCCACGCCCACGCCATCGTGGCCTGCGACCATCCATTCTCGCCAAACTGCGGCAACAGCCAACTCGCATCCATGCCATCGAGCGCGATACTGGCATTGAAGCGCGGGGTATCATCTTGTAATTGCACCAAGCCTTCCCCCGTCACCTGCCCATCGCCGATTTGCCCCTCAAGATTAGAAAATCCAATATTGCTGCGCGACGCGTTAATCTGCATGCGCACCGAAGCCGGCACAGTCTGGGCTTGAGTCGTCTCGTCAATTTGTCGCAAAAAATCCGCCAACTGAACCGTTAATGAGCCTTCCATCAGGCCGCCATCAGCCGAAGGACGCAGCGTGCCGGCAATATCCATCTGGTCACCCGCCAAACGCAACTGACCATTAACGGTCGATACATTGTTACTCTGCGCGGCTAAATCAAATTGCATCTGGCCGTTTGCCGCAGGGCTGTAAGCCGTCGGTAGGGAAAACGCATCCGCTAAATCATTCGCCGCGCCCTTCAGCCGAGCGTTCAGCGTGCTGCCCGATACCGCATAATCAAGCGTGCGCGACGGCGTCGAGATATCAAGCTGCGCCTCCAACGCCCCCACATGGCCTGCGCTAAATAGCTTTACCCTTGGCCAATCGGGGGCATCGGGGGCGGTCAGCAGCACTTCCGCCTGCATCGCAACGGGCAGGTCGCCATTCAACGGGAAAGCTTGCGCAAAACGCCCTATCGCAGGGCTATCGAGCTTAATCGATAGCTTGCCATAAAGCGGCGACGCATCGTAATGCAGAACCCCCGCCGCCGACAGCGCAGAGCCGCTAAAATCTGGTAAATCCAGTGCCGTAATGGTGAGGCTTCTATCGTTCAGTTGCGCTTGCAATTTGGCCGACCCAAAGGCCTCCGTGCCAGAATAAAACTGCTGCGCGGAAACATCCAGTCGGATAGAACGGTCTTTATTTTCATCCCGTAACCGTGCCGCAATAAACTGGTTAAGCGGCTGCCAAACCGACGCGGTATTTGCGGTGCGCGCGTCTGTTATCCCCCAATCGGCCATATCGAAACGGCTGAAAGACAGCGCGACATCCATTTGCGGCCCCTCCACCCTCTGCACAGTCACCGCGCCCTCAAGACGGTCATCGCCAAGGCGACCTATCAGATTAGAGAGCGTCAACGCCGCATTTGACCATTCAATATCGCCCGCAAGACTGACGCGTTGAAACCGCGTTTCATCAACCGCTTCGACAAAGCCACTCACATCAGACTCCAACTTATCGCCCAGCCAAATCGAGGCCGCAAGCATGTCTGAACTGCGCGTCGAAAAACTGCCAACAAAGTGCGGATTATCTGCCCTCAAATCAAAAACACCCGTATATAAAAGCGCGCTGCGAAACGGTAAATTGAGGCTCATACGGTCGATATCGACACGCCCATCGCGCCAATCAAATGAAAGCAATAAATTGCTGCCCGTCTCGTCATCGAATTCAAACTGATTGGCCTCAATCCGCATACCCAAAGCAAGGTCGGGGAAAAACGCCTCCCATAAATCAGACGGCAGCGGCGGCGCGGCACGCGAAGAACCCGAAGCTTGCCGCATCGCCAACCCCTCAAGGTTAATCGAGCCTGTCGACATCCGCCCCGTCAATAGAGGCGCATCACCGATTTTTTGTGGCCAATCAAACGCCAAACGCGACTGAAACAGGGTATTCAGTGCGCTCACTTCAAGATTTTCAGAACGCAAGCCCGTGCGGTCGCCCCGCACCAGCCCCGAAAATTCTATCCTGCGTGCCTCTGGCACAATCTCCAGCGGCGTGTAATGCTCCAGTGTCGCCGCCAACATATTGGCCGACGACAGTGCCAACTCGCCATCCATCCGCCAACGCGCCCGCCGCGACACAAAGCCCTCAAAGGCCAATCTTTCGTTCGACCCCATCGCAAGCTCTGCGCTCACCTCGAGGGTATCGTTGCCCCGTTCCGATAAGCGCAAGCGAAACTGCGCGTCTGAATCATTGCCGAGCGGATGCGTGAAGCGCAAAATCAACGGGTCGCCATCATCGCGCGGTGCCATCAATAGCGACAAGCGCGGCAGCACCACTCTATCTGCGGGACTCAGCGTATTCAGACCCGTCACGCTGACGCGGCTATCGCTAAACTGCCAGCCGATTTGCTGCTGCCCCAACAACGCCCCCAATAGCTGCGTTGAGCCTTGCGCCAGTCGCACATCAATCTGCGCATCGCGCACCGAAACTCTGTTCAGCGAAATCTTGCGTTGCAGAAAATCCGTGCCATCAAGGTCAATCACCAAAACGGGAATAGCAGCCACCAAACCATCGGTCTGCGCCGCCTCGCTCATAATCTGGACATCGTTAAAGATAATCTGCGGGCGCGGCAAAAACCGCACGCGAATATCGCCATCGAGCCGCACGCGCATATCAACACGATTAGATAAAAGCTTCGCCAAATCAATGCGGTCAGGCAAAAGCGGCGCAAGATTCGGCACCACAACGCCAACCGACAGCAATATCAGCAGCAAAAATATAATCGGAATGGCCGGAAACCGCATGACGCTCCTAAAAGGCTAAATCTGCTCCACACTACCAACTCGCCCCATATTTGGCTAGGCAAGCATTATGCGCTAAGACAAGAATCAATTTAAGTGAAAATGATGGGTGATGATCCGTTCGATTTAGGCTCTGAAATGCCTGCGTCACATACGCCGACAACATCTGCTGATGAGTCAGAGATGAGCGTGTCGCAACGCGCCCAGCAAGCCAGCGCGCAGCACCGTCTCGAACCCCTATTGGATGCGCTAAACGACGAACAGCGCAAAGCCGTCACCGCAGATGATGGCCCGCTCTTATTGTTGGCAGGCGCAGGCACCGGAAAAACCCGTGCGCTGACCACCCGTATTTCTTATAAAATCGCGACCCAGCAAGCGTGGCCAAGCCAAATTCTCGCCGTCACCTTTACCAATAAAGCCGCCCGCGAAATGAAAGACCGCATCAGCGAGATGCTCGGCGAAACCGTCGAAGGCATGCCGTGGCTTGGCACATTTCATTCGCTATCGGCGCGTATCTTGCGCCAACACGCTGAATTGGTCGAATTGCGCCCCGATTTCACCATCCTCGACACGGATGACCAAATCCGCTTGATAAAACAACTGATTCAAGCCGAGAACATCGACGAAAAACGCTGGCCTGCTCGCCAAATGGCGATGCTCATTGACCGTTGGAAAAACCGTGGCTGGTCGCCTGATAATGTGCCTGAAGGAGAAAGCAGTTTTTTCGCCGATGGCAAAGGCGGCAAATTATATCGCGCCTATCAAACCCGCTTAAAGATTCTCAACGCCACCGATTTTGGCGACCTGCTGCTCGAATGTCTGCGACTGTTTCAGGAAAACGAGGCCGTGCTTGTCGAGTATCAACAACGCTTCAAGCATATTCTGGTCGATGAGTATCAAGACACTAATACAGTGCAATATTTGTGGCTGCGCCTATTAGCACAAGGGCATAATAATATTTGCTGTGTCGGTGACGACGACCAATCCATCTATGGGTGGCGCGGCGCGGAAGTCGACAATATCTTGCGCTTTGAAAAAGATTTCCCCGGCGCAGGGATTATTCGCCTTGAGCGCAATTACCGTTCCACCCCGCATATTTTGGCGACCGCAGCCGGCCTGATTGCCGCAAATGAAAATCGCCTCGGCAAAACGCTTTGGACAGACCGACACGAAGACGGCGAAAAGGTAAAAGTACGCAGCACATGGGATGGCGAAGAAGAAGCCCGCCTGACTGCCGATGATATCGAAAACCATCAACGCCACGGCCACAAGCTAAATGAGATGGCGGTACTGGTGCGCGCCAGTTTTCAAATGCGCGAATTTGAAGACCGCTTCATCTCGTTTGGTATTCCGTATCGCGTCATTGGCGGCCCGCGATTCTATGAACGCGCCGAGATTCGCGATGCCAACGCCTATTTGCGATTGATTGCACAGCCCGATGATGACCTCGCTTTCGAGCGCATCTGCAATCGCCCGCGCCGTGGACTAGGCAATGTGGCACTGCAAACACTACGCGGGGCAGCGCGTGGCCAAGATAAATCAATGTTCCGCACCGCCGAGCAAATTATCGATACCGAAGAATTAAAACCCGCCGCACGACGCGCCCTATCAGGATTTGTCCATGCCGTGACGCATTGGCGCTCATTGGTCGACACAATGACCCATACCGAACTGGCCGAGTTGGTGCTCGACGAAAGCGGCTATACCGCCATGTGGCAAGCCGATAAATCGCCCGACGCGCCGGGGAAATTGGAAAATCTAAAAGAGCTGGTGCGCTCCATGGATGAGTTCGAAACATTGGCTGGCTATCTCGAACACATATCGCTCGTCATGGAAGCGCAGAACAATGACACAGAAGATAAAGTCTCGCTGATGACGCTGCATGCCGCCAAAGGGCTTGAGTTCGAAACCGTTTTTCTCCCCGGCTGGGAGGACGGCCTCTTTCCCCACCAACGCAGCCTCGACGAAAGCGGCACTAAAGGTCTCGAAGAAGAACGCCGCCTTGCCTATGTCGGCATCACCCGCGCCAAAGTGCGCGCGACCATCTCTTTTGCGGGCAATCGACGCACCCATGGCCAATGGATATCGGCGCTACCGTCGCGCTTTGTCGACGAATTACCCATGGCGCATGTCGAAGTCGCCGAAGGCAATGGCGATGTAAGCGATTTCTCCCCGCAAAGCCGCTTTGCCAATGATTTCTCGACCGCTAGCTATAACAGCCCCGGCTGGCAACGCGCTCAATCCCGCATGAAATCGGGCAAAAGCGGCAGTGCGCCGCCAACCATCGAAGGCCGCGCCCAAACGATGAACGACAGCGCCTATTCACGCGGCGAACGGATTTTTCACCAGAAATTCGGCTATGGCCGCATCCAAGCCATCGAAGGCAATAAGCTGACCGTCGTGTTCGAAAAATCTGGCACAAAGAAAGTTCTCGATAGCTATGTCGAGAAGCACTAGAGTGTGCCCATGTTTCAGAATTTCGACAATGATTGTTTTGGCGGCCACCCCGATACACTCAAAGCCCTACGGGCACAGCTGACCAAACGCAAACTCGACGGTTTCATCATACCGCGCGAAGATGAGTATCAAGGCGAATATGTGCCCGCCGCCCATGAACGGCTGAAATATCTAACTGGCTTTGGCGGTTCAGCTGGCACCGCGATTGTACTCAAACGCAAAGCCGCCCTGTTTGTTGATGGGCGTTATATTTTGCAAGCTCCTCAACAAGTCGATAGCAAACAGTTCTCTATTATCAACATCATGGAAACTCCACCTAGCCAATGGCTCGCGGCGCAGGTGAAATCAGGCCATGATATCGGCATCGACCCGAAACTACACAGCGAAACCAACGTGCAAGCCTATCGCGATAGCCTGACCGCGAAGGCCGCACGACTCGTATTGGTCGATGACAATCCCCTCGATACGATTTGGGACGACCGTCCCGCTTTGCCGCAAACGAAAATCATCGCGCATCCCGACCAGTTGGCAGGGCGCAGTTCGCTCGAAAAACGCCGCACGCTCGCCAAGCAAATGAAAGCCGCAGGCCAAGATATGCTGCTCATCGCCCAGCCAGAGAACATCGCGTGGCTGCTGAATATTCGCGCCCATGATGTGCCGCACACGCCGTTTGCGCTGTCATTCGGTATTTTGCATAAATCGGCGCAGTTTGACTGGTTCATCGATGCGCCCCGTGTGTCCGCCAAGCTACGCGCACATATCGGACGCGGCCTCACCTTGCATCAGCCTGACAAATTAGCCGAAGCCCTGCACGCCATCAAAGCCAAAACCATCGCCTTTGACCCAACCACCACGCCCGCATGGTTCGGCACGCAACTGCCAAACGCCAATATCGTGCGCATGAGCGACCCCTGCGCTCTCCCCAAAGCAAACAAAACCAAAGCCGAAATACGCGCCAGCAAAGCCGCACACAAAATGGACGGCACCGCTTTGTGCAACTTTCTCGCATGGCTCGATAAAAACGCCGCCCACGGAAAACTCGACGAAATCAGCGCCGCCAAAAAAGCCGAAGCCTATCGCCACGCCACCGGAAAATTGCGCGATTTAAGCTTCGATACAATATCAGGAACCGGCGCTAATGGCGCTATCGTGCATTATCGCGTCACCGAAAAAACCAATCGCCGCCTACAAGCAGGCGATTTATATTTGATAGATAGCGGCGGGCAATATCAACAAGGCACGACCGATGTCACCCGCACCGTCCTCATCGAGGGCAAAGCACCCCCCAAAGGAGCAGTGCAAGCCTTCACCCGCGTTTTGCGCGGACATATCGCGCTCGCGACAGCGTGCTTTCCTATCGGCACAAACGGCATGCAACTCGACACATTAGCGCGTGCCCCCCTATGGCAAGCCAACCAAGATTTTGACCACGGCACAGGCCACGGCGTTGGCAGCTATTTGTCAGTCCATGAAGGCCCGCAGCGTATCTCCAAAGGCGGGCTTGTGCCGCTGCAAGAAGGCATGATTGTCTCCAATGAGCCGGGCTATTATGAAACAGGGAAATTCGGCATCCGCATCGAAAACCTACAATATGTGACCGCCCTCAAAACCCCCAAAGGCGCACGCCCAATGCTTGGGTTCGAGCCGCTGACCCTCGCCCCGATTGACCGCCGCCTTATCGATAAATCCGCGCTCAGCCATCACGAAATCGCATGGCTCGATAATTATCACGCCATGGTACAAAAAACCCTGCTGTCAAAAGTCGATGCGCCCACGAAAAACTGGCTCAAGAAAAACTGCAAACCTCTCTAAAGCGCCGCCAGTTTTAACCAGTCTGCTTCGCTCAACACTTCAACGCCAAGCTCTTGCGCTTTCGTCAGTTTCGAGCCAGAGCTTTCGCCCGCAACCAAAATATCTGTCTTGGCCGACACCGAGCCAACGACTTTTGCGCCCATCGTCTCTGCCCGCGCCTTGGCCTCAGCGCGGGTCATCTGTTCCAACGTCCCCGTAAACACAATGGTTTTACCCGCCACTGCTGTATCATGGCTCACCTCTGCGGGCGGCGTCGGGGCAACACCTGCATCCAACAACGCTGTGACACTCGCGCGATTATCTGGCGCGGCGAAAAACGCAGCCAGCGCATCCAACATCACCGCGCCAACCCCATCCAGTGCCGCTAAATCATCGCGCGCGTTCTTTTCGTCCATCATCGCCTCAATCGAGCCAAAATGACGCGCCAATAACCGCGCCGTCGTGCCACCAATATGACGAATGCCAAGCGCAAAAATAAATCGCTCAAGCGTCACATTTTTACGCGCCTCAATCGCCGAAAACAGCTTGGCCGCACTATCTTTCAACGTGCCTTGTTTTTTACCAGAGCTATACCGCCATATGTCGGGCGGGTCATTTTCATATCTGTCCCGCAAAGTGAAAATATCCTGCGGGGCGCGAATAAGCCCCAATTCCCAAAAATCATCAATCTGCTTGCTTCCCAACCCGTCAATATCCAAAGCATCGCGCGATACAAAATGCTTCAACCGTTCCCGCGCTTGCGCGGGGCAATTAAACCCGCCCGTACACCGCGTGATAACATCCTCCGAGCCATCCTCGCGGGTTTCACGTTCCGCAGGCCTATCGCATGCAGGGCATGTTGTCGGAAAGACAAACTCTTTG
Source organism: Parvibaculaceae bacterium (assembly GCA_965221415.1). Taxonomy (GTDB): domain Bacteria; phylum Pseudomonadota; class Alphaproteobacteria; order RS24; family RS24; genus UBA8337. The sequence continues at coordinate 461,638 of OZ244887.1, read as the reverse complement.
CTATTTTTATCGCGTTGGTCGAGCAGCACCTCGACCACTTGCGGGATAACATCGCCAGCGCGTTGTATCACCACCATATCGTTGATGCGAATATCTTTGCGCGTAATTTCATCCGCATTGTGCAGCGTCGCATTGGACACGCGCACGCCCCCGACCGTTACTGGCTCTAGCTTCGCCACGGGCGTGAGCGCGCCCGTGCGTCCGACCTGAATCTCAATATCATTCAGCCGCGTCGTGGCTTGTTCGGCGGCAAATTTATGGGCAATCGCCCAACGCGGCGCACGCGACACAAAGCCCAATCTTTGCTGATAATCAAGTCGGTCAACCTTATAGACCATGCCGTCAATATCATAACCCAGCAGCGCACGACGTGTGTCAATATCTGCCCAATGCGCCAGTAATTCTGCCGCCGCCGTCACGCGCACAAACTCTGGATTGACGACAAATCCCCAGTCACGAAAATAATCCATCATGCCGCTTTGTGTCTCTGATGGCATGGCGCTCATCGCTCCCCATGTATAAGCAAAAAAGCTCAACGGACGCGCCGCCGTGACGCTCGCATCCAACTGGCGCAAACTCCCCGCCGCCGCATTGCGCGGATTGGCAAACGCCTTGCCGCCCTCTGCCTCTTGGCGCGCGTTCAACGCCTCGAAATCGGCATGTTTCATATAGACCTCGCCGCGTACCTCAACAATATCAGGAACGCCATCTGGCAGTTTGTGGGGAATATCCGCGACCGTTTTCAAATTGGCCGTGACATCCTCGCCAACATACCCATCGCCACGCGTCGCACCATGCACCAGTGCGCCCTTCTCATAGCGCAGGCTAATCGACAGACCATCAATTTTTGGCTCCGACGTAAACGCTAACGCAGCACCGTCATCCAGATTCAAAAACCGCCGCAGACGGGCTTCAAAATCGCCGACATCATCATCATTAAAAGCGTTACCCAGCGAGAGCATCGGCACGGCGTGTTCAATCTTGCCAAACGCCGCCGACGGCGCAGTCCCAACCTTATCGCTTGGGCTATCGCTACGTTTCAGCTCAGGAAACCGTGCCTCAAGCGCATTATTGCGCTGGCGCAGAGCATCATAATCAGCATCAGAAATAAGCGGCGCGTCCTCAAGATAATAAGCCGCATCATGCGCCGCCATCTCCTTGGCCAAACGCGCCAACTCATCAGCCGCCTCAGCCTCACTGAGCTTTGCGACAGGTTTTTCCGCCCCCGCCATCAGCTTGCCTCGAGCAAACGACGCGCTGCGGCACGCGCCTCATCGGTCACATCCGCGCCCGACAGCATCCGCGCCACTTCTTCAAGCCGCGCCTCGGCCTCCAGACACACCACCTTCGTCGACACGCCCGCGCCCGTATCGCCTTTGCTGACCTGCCAATGATAATTGCCCCGCGCCGCCACTTGCGGACTATGCGTCACCACCAAAACCTGACCATCTTGCGCCAAACGGTGCAATCGCGAACCAACCGCTTCCGCCACCGCCCCGCCAACGCCTGCATCCACCTCGTCGAAAATCAACGTGCTATCATTGCCCTCCGCCGCCAGAGAAACTTTCAACGCCAACATAAAGCGTGCCAACTCACCCCCCGAAGCGATTTTCGCAATCGGCCCCGGCGCTGTCCCCGGATTGGTCGACGCAATAAAACTAACTTTGTCGATGCCATGCGCCGCGCCATCCTCTATCTCATTCTGGTCAATTTGCGTTGTAAACCGCCCGCCATCGAGTTTCAGCGGCGCTAACTCGCCATTGACCATATCATCAAGCTTTGCCGCCGCCTTCTGGCGCGCTTTCGAAACCGCCAACGCCTTCTTCGCATATGCCGCATCGCTCTGCTGCACCGCCGCCTCTAATTCTTCCATCCGTTCATTGCCGCCATGAATAGCACTCAGCTTACTCTCCATATCAGCCAACACAGTCGGCAGCGCATCGCACGCCACCTCATGCTTACGCGCCAAAGCCCGCAAAGCAAATAAACGCTCCTCGACATGCGATAGCCGCGTCGGGTCATTGACAATCGCAGCACTTGCCGCCGATACAGCATTGCGTGCTTCTTCGGCCTCAATCAAGGCACGGTCAATCGCCGACACCGCCGCGTCCAACTGCCCCGCTGCCTCAGGCGCGGCACGCTCCAGCCGACGCAGTGCGCCATTCAACGCTTTCTCAATGCCGCCCTCGCCATGCAAAAGACCTTCCGCCTCGCGCAAATCATCAATAATCTTCTCCGCATTCATCAATAAGCTACGCTCATTCGCAAGCGCGGCTTCCTCGTCTGCTTGCGGGTTCAGCTCTTGCAACTCCGCAATCGCATGGGTCAAAAACTCCGTATCAGCACTCGCTTGCGCCAGTTCAGCACGATAGTCCGCCAATGCCTCACGCGCTGCCTGACGCGCCGCATAGTGCTTGCCCAAAGCCGCGACCGCATCCATCACCCCTGCAAAACGGTCGAGCAAACCGCGCTGCGTCGCCGCATCGGTCAAAGCCTGACTTTCATTCTGCCCATGGATTTCGATAAGTTGGCCGCCAATTTGCGCCAATAACCCAACGCCAACGGGTTGGTCATTACAAAACGCACGACTGCGCCCATCAGCCGATTGCACGCGGCGCAAAATCAACTCGCGTACAAATCCCGCCCCTTCATCCAGACCATTCTCGCATAATATCGCCTGCGCCGGATGCGTTTCGGTAAGCTGAAACATCGCCGTCACACTGCCTTGTTCGCGGCCATGGCGCACCAATCCGATATCGCCCCGCGCACCTGTCGCAAGCCCCAACGCATCCAATAAAATTGATTTCCCTGCCCCCGTTTCACCCGTCAAGGTGCAAAGGCTAGGCTGCCAATCAAGGTCGAGCCGGTCAATTAAAACAATGTCGCGAATGGAGAGCGAAACCAGCATACGCGACCCCTAAAGCAAATTATCAAAGGCGCGGCTAATCCAAGACTTCTCGTTCTTTTCTGGCTCCAAGTCGCGCTGGCGCAAAATACGATAACTATCGCGATACCATTCGCTATTTGGATAATTATGCCCCAACACCGCCGCCGCGTTTTGGGCTTCATGGGTCACACCGAGCGACAAATAGACCTCAGTAATCCGATGCAGCGCTTCGGGCGCATGGCTCGTGCGACTGTAATTCTCAATCACATTGCGAAACCGCGTCGCCGCCGCAACATACGCGCCTCGGTGCAGATAAAACCGACCCACATCCATTTCCTTACCCGCCAGATTATCCCGCGTGAGGTCAATCTTTAACACCGCATCGCGCGCATAATCGCTCTCTGGATAACGACGAATAACCTCACTAAACGAAATCAGCGCCAATTCCGTCGTGCGTTGGTCAAGCTTAACATCGGAAATGCGCTCATATTGGCACATGGCGATTAAGTAATACACATACGGTGCTTGCGTATTGCCGGGGTAAAGCGCCAGAAAACGCTGCCCCGTCGCAATCGCTTCATCGTATTTATTTTGCAAATAATATGTATAAGCCGACATCACCAGCGCACGCCGTGCCCATAGCGAATAAGGATGCTGGCGCTCGACCTCGTCGAACTCCTGCGTCGCCAGTATATAATTGCCCTCGGCTAACTCGTCATGCGCGGCGTTGTAAATCACCTCAACGGGGCGCTCAACATAGAGTGTATCTAACTCAGCCGTCCCCCCGCAGGCAGATAGCGCAGCAGCAAGCAAAGCAACAATAGAAAGCTGTTTCAAACGCATCATACGATTCCCAGATTCAATGAAGCTTATATTTACTGCATTGCGCAGCCAGAGGCTAGAGCCTCACATCATTTAAATTGGGGGAGTTATTATTCAGCAGCGATAGGGGCGCGCTCGGTGCTCAAATCAACCAGTTCAAACACACCCTCTTCGGCAAACAAAGCGTTCAGCAGCGCATTATGCAGCGCATGGCCTGATTTATAACCACGATAGCGGCCAATTACATGCAAGCCAGTAAGATATAAATCACCAATCGCATCGAGCAATTTATGCTGAACAAACTCACGCTCTGAGCGCAAGCCGTCCTCGTTCATAATTTCATCATCATTATCAATAATAATCGCATTGTCTATCGACCCACCAAGCGCCAAGCCCTCAGCATGCATCGCATCAACATCTTGCAACATGCAAAAGGTGCGCGCATTCGCTACGTCAGCATCAAAACTGCCATCATCCAGTTTCAACTCATACGACTGGCGACCAATCGCATTGCTTTTGAAATCAATCTCAGCTTCAAAAACGCTCTCATTATCTGGCAGCAATTCGCAATAGCTATCGCCACGCTCAACGCGTATCGGCTTTTTAATCCGAACAACACGGCGCGACACGCCAAGCTCGCGCAAGCCAGCCTTATCAATCGCTTGCACGAAAGGCTTCGCACTGCCATCCATGATTGGCACTTCGGGCCCATCAATCTCAATAATCGCATTATCAACACGCAAGCCAGCCAGTGCCGCCATCAAATGCTCAACCGTGCCAACCACATGGCCAAACTGGTTGCCAATCTTAGACGACAGAGTCACTTCGCAAACACTCGCGCACAGTGCTGGAATAATCGCCTCTTGTTGATTTTCAATATCAGTACGAATGAAAACAATGCCCGTATCCGCAGCCGCCGGACGCAGCCGAATATCAACCGCTTTGCCAGAATGCAAACCAACACCCGACAATCCAACCTCTTGCGTCAACGTCGTCTGCCAAACACCCATCGGCGTCACCCCCGACAAGACAGCAGGAGACGCAGCAGTAAACTGCGTGTTCATCTCGGCAATGCTGGCTGGTGCGGCCATCGGTTTTCCTCATATCATGCCCGAATCATGTCAGGCGTTTCGTATGAGTGTGTTCTACGCAGCCACGCGGCATATCTCAAATAACAGATTATTGCCCTTTGTTACGCCATTGTAACGCACTGAAACATTGCTAAAAGGCCGATATTCCGTGAAATATGCCCGTTTGCGTTTTTGTAAGCGTTTGATTGCGATTGCGACCCTTTTTATACGACACATGCACCCAGCCCGCGTTCACGTTTTTCGGCGATGGATACTCTAAAATAAGTTGGTCAAAGTCCAGCATAACGCTTATCCAGTCTGCCAAACAGCGATTCGCAATCCCTATCACCTCAAAGTCTACCGCCTCGCCACGACAATGCTGGCTGTTCGCCCGACCGCCAATCGCCGCGTTCAACGCCTGACACCTAAATCCACTGGACGGGATAATCGGCACACCAAAATGCGCTCGCACAGGCTCTAATATGTTCTGACATAAATCCGTCAGTGCGGCCTTTTGAACACAGTTCGGCTGATTAGAAAGTCCTAATCGCGTGGCAATTTGCGACTTGGTCATCTCGTGCAGCTTAAAATGGGCAGATAAATGCATCCCCGATTATCAAGGCAACACTCTGCGCGGGGAAAAAAACGCAATAATAAAGGCGGCTCGCGCACTTAACCCGAACCGCCTCTATATTTTTAGCCGTATCTTAGCGACGCAAGAAAGCTGGAATATCCAACTGTTCCGCATCGTAAGAGGAAGAAGAAGACGCCGACATACCCGTTTGCATCGTCGTTTGAACAATCGGGGCTTCAGCTTTGGGAGCTTCGGCTTTCGCCTCAACAATCGGGGCTTCCGCCGCAGGTGCTTTTTCTTCCACGATAGCGACCTCTTCCGTCTCTATCTCAGCAGGTGCTTCAATCACAACTTCTGGTGCGCTGATTTCAGCCGTCGCCGCTACAGGTTCAGGTGTAGGGGCAGGGGCTTCCTCTGGTGTCGCACCGTCCAAGTCTTCCATGAACGCAGCAGGTTGTCCCATCGGGCTTTCCTCAGCCGCTTTAGCTTCAGCAACCTCAAGCGGTGCAGCAGGTGCTTCACTTTGCGCCTCTTTGTCTGCGTCACCCATATCGATGCGCGGGGCAGCACGGCTTTGTTCTGGCGGATTGCCTTTTTTCGCGCCAAAAACACGGTCGATAAAAGACCGCCCACGTTTCGATATTTGCTGCTGAGCCGGCTTTTCTGCCTGTTGACCAGACAAGAACCCCGGCAAATCAGACGCCTCATTTTGAGCCTGAACTTGAGGTTGTGGTTGAGCTTCTTGAACCTCTTGCGCGGGCGACATTTCTGCCATCGGCGTTTCAGCTGCTGGCTCGTTGACCACTGTTTCTGGAACGATAGGGTCAGGCTCACTGGCTGTCATCGGAATCACCCGACCGCCATTCAAAGCCTGTAACCGCGCCATTTCAGCATCAATGCCCGTCGCTACAACCGAGACACGCATCGACCCACTCAACGCCTCGTCAAAGGTCGACCCAACGATGATATTCGCCTCAGAATCAACCTCTTGCTTAATGCGATTGGCCGCTTCGTCCAACTCATACAAGGTCATGTCTTCGCCACCCGTGATGTTAATCAAAACACCCCGCGCCCCTTGCATCGATACATCATCCAACAATGGATTGGCTATCGCTGCCTCGGCCGCCTCGATGGCACGCTTCTCACCTTCAGCCTCGCCTGTACCCATCATCGCCTTGCCCATTTCATTCATGACCGCGCGGACATCCGCAAAGTCAAGATTCATCAGACCCGGCTTAATCATCAAGTCGGTGATACCCGCAACACCCGAATGAAGCACCTCATCCGCCATCGCAAACGCTTCGGCAAAAGTGGTCTGGGCATTCGCAATACGGAACAAGTTCTGGTTCGGAATGATAATCAGCGTATCCACCTCATTGGCCAGCTCCTCAATACCTTCAAGAGCTGCGCGCATACGCCGTCCGCCTTCAAAGTCGAACGGCTTGGTGACAACGCCAACCGTCAAAATGCCCTGCTCACGAGCAACACGCGCAATAACGGGTGCTGCACCAGTGCCAGTGCCGCCCCCCATGCCCGCCGTCACAAAGGCCATATGCGAGCCTTGCAACATATCGACAATTTCGGGCATGGTCTCTTCCGCAGCCCCTTTGCCAACCTCAGGATTTGAGCCTGCGCCCAGACCTTCTGTCAGTTTCGAGCCAATTTGGATACGCCTATCGGCACTCGAATTGGCCAATGCTTGAGCGTCTGTGTTAGCGACGACAAAATCGACGCCTTCCAAGCCCGCTGCAATCATATTGTTTACCGCATTGCCGCCGGCACCGCCGACACCAAACACGACGATACGTGGTTTAAGTTCCCGTTTCGGTGGAACTGTTAATTGAATACTCATAACTTTCTCCTTTTCTACTCGCCTGAATTGGGCGAGTTATGGGTTGCAATGAGAACAATCTGGCCTTCGCCCATATAATAAACCTGATCGCTCTTTGTTGAATTTTTCTTCTCTCTCGTCGGACATTCTTTCTTAAAGCTTTGCATTACATATTCCTCCGCAGCCAATTGCTGACCCATCTCAAAACCCCTCGACCGCGGTCTTCCTTGAGAACAGCATCAGCGTGATTACGACCGGCATAGGTCAACAGACCCGCACAAGCCGCAAATGATGGACCAGCCGCCGATTCAGGCAGACCAGTCAGGCGCATTGGCGACGCAATGCGCGCTTGTTTTTCTAAAATTGTATGCGCGAGTTCAGGCGCGCCATTTAACTGCGCAGCCCCGCCCGTCAACACCACACGACGACCCGCCAGACTCGCCAAGCCACTATGAGTAAGCCGCTCATTCACCATCTCAAACGTCTCTTCAAGGCGCGGGCGAATAATCTTTGTCAATTCACTACGCGGCAAAGTCTGATGATCGCCGCCAAGCACCGGCACTTCAAACTGCTCGCGCTCACCATGCGGCGTCGCCAAGGCACTGCCATAAAGCGTCTTAATGCGCTCAGCCGTGGCCATCGACACATTCAGCCCCCGCGCAATATCCGTCGTAATATGCCGACCCCCAACAGGCACAACCGCCGTGAACAACTGCTCGCCTTCGTAAAACACACTGGCACTTGTCGTGCCACCGCCCATATCGACATGCAACACGCCCAAATCAATCTCGTCTTGCATCAAAGTCGACAAGCCACTGGCATAAGGCGTCGCCACCAGTTTCTCGCACTGCAAATGGCACTGCTCAATACAGGTCAATAAATTGCGCACCGGCCCCGCAGGTGCTGCCACCATATGCATATTCACCTTCAGCACATCGCCATGCATACCGCGCGGGTCGATAATGCTGTAACTCTCATCGATTCCATAACTAATGGGTATCGCGTGCAAAATCTCGCTTTCCGCCGACCAGAACTGCTCATATGCATGGCGCAAAGCCAGTGCCATATGGTCGTTTGTCACCGTATTGCCAAGCAAAGGCACTTCCGCTTCGCATATCTGACTGGTCAACTGATGCGCCGACACGCCAATCACCACACGGCGCACCTCTATACCCGCCATTCGTTCGGCGGCATCAACAGCGGCGCGAATACTATCTTCAGCCGCCCGCATATCGACCACTTGCCCCGCCACCAAGCCTTCCGAAACCTGATGACCCAACCCCGAAATACGCATCAGCCCGCCTTGACCATCGCTGCCGACGCTATGGTCGCCAATCAGGCAAGCAATCTTTGACGTACCAATATCCAACGCGGCAATCGTGCCGCGCCGCATCGCTGAGGCATCATGGCGCGCAAGTTTCGTATCAAATTGCGCCGATGGTACGGGCTGGTTCACGAAGCGGCACCTCCTTTTTTGCTAGAGCGTTTGGTTTCAGGGCGCAGCAAGACGCGGTCGGGCAGGCGTAAATCAATCGCCTGATTTTCCTTCGCCAAAATACGCCGTTCTTTTTCAAGCTGCATGAGACGCTCAAGCGCGCCTTCAATATCACCCTCTGGCAAATGCACTTCGCCCCCATGGTCGAGCTTCACTGTCCAGCGTCGCCCACCTGTCCAATGCGCCGCGACCATCCGATTCAGCAGCACCGGATAATTGCCAATAATGTCCATGAAATCCGAAGCGCGCAGCGTCGCGCCCTCGCCCGAGAATGTCGGCAAATGAGCGAAAGGCCGTAAATGATGACGCGTAATCATCGTACCCGCACGGTCAATCAGCACCACATCGCGGGAGTCGCGGTAAAACGCGAAAGGCTCACGCTCGGTCAACGCGATATGCACAATATTGGGCAACCGACGCAGCACCACCGCATCCTGCACCCAAGGCAGAGCCTCAATGCGCGCGTGTATGTCATCTAAATCAAGGGCAAAAATCGGACTGCTTTGCTTAACATTTATCGCCGCCAATAAATCATCGCGCTGCGTGCGCTTGCGCCCTTCAACCGTAATATCATTGACCCGAAACCCCGCCGACGCCGTCACCGCATAAGTCTGCGCGCGCACAATTTGCGCAAATGGTGCCAGCATATCAAATCGGAAAACCGACGCTACCAGCGCAATCGCCAACAAACTAAGACTAGCCAACCGCAACTTACGCCCCGACCACAGCATCCGTATGACGATGACCAACACATTAAGCGGCGTCGCCAATATCGAGATAAGCGCTTCGCCAATGCGCCGCCGCCATCCCGTTTTCACAATTTTTTGTTTTTCTATCGCTGGCATGAGGCATCCTCCACAATCCATTGCACTAAATCGGTAAAGCTAAACCCCCGTTGAGCCGCCATTTCAGGCACTAAAGACACAGGTGTCATGCCGGGTTGCGTGTTCACTTCCAGCAGCACAAGATGGTCTTTGTCAGGGTCAAAACGAAAATCCGCGCGGGTCACACCCCTGCAGCCCAATACGCGATGCGCCTCTAAGCTAATGTTTTGAATATGCACGGCAAGCTCAGCCGCAATATTGGCCGGCACCTCATGGCGCGAGCCATCCGCTTCATATTTAGCGCGATAATCATACCATCCATTATTCGGCAGAATCTCCATCACATCCAACGCCTCATCGCCCATCACCGCGCAAGTAAGCTCGCGCCCCGCGACAAAGCTCTCAACCATCGCCATGCCATCAAACCCCCAACTGGCTTCGCGCAAACAATCGGGGAGGCTATTGCGCCCATCAGCAATGATTTCAACGCCAAAGCTCGACCCCTGATTGACCGGCTTCACGACATAAGGCGGCGGCATCGGATGGTCGCGCACCGCCCCCTTATCAACCAGAATAGAAGCCGCAACAGGCAAGCCTATCGTTTCGAAAATCTGTTTTGAAAGATGCTTATCCATCGCCAAAGCAGAGGCGCGCACGCCCGAATGCGTGTACGGAATCTGCAACACTTCCAACAAGCCCTGCACTTCGCCGTCCTCGCCACCGACACCATGCAGCGCATTGAAACATATATCGGGGTTCACCTCGGTCAGCTGCTTATCAAGCTGGCGCGTGACATCAACCTCGCTCACCCGATAGTCAAGCGTGCGCAGTGCCTCAGCGCATTTCTCGCCCGAAATAAGACTGATATCGCGTTCGGGCGACCATCCCCCCATCAGCACCGCAATATGTTGTTTGCTACTCAAAGCACATCTCCTATACGGTGAATTTCCCATTGCAGCGCATGGCCGCTATCGGCTTGCACACGCGCGCGCACTTGCTCGCCCAAATCTTCCAAATCACGCGCCGTGGCATCGCCGTGATTAATCATAAAGTTGCAGTGCAGTTCAGACATTTGCGCGCCGCCAACTTGCAGGCCACGGCACCCCGCCGCGTCAATCAATTGCCACGCCTTTAGCCCATCTGGATTTTTAAATGTCGAGCCGCCCGTGCGCGCTTTAATCGGCTGACTGGTCTCGCGCTTGGCCGAAATCTCATCCATCGCGGCGGTGATTTTTGCTTTATCACCCGCCACAGCATTGAACCGCGCGGCGGTGTAAATCACGAAATCTTTATAATCATTATGGCGATAACTCAGCCCAAGCGCCTCAGCCTCCAGCAAGAGCCGATTGCCTTTGCGGTCAAGCGCCTCGACATCAACCAAGACATCGCCCGTCTCGCCGCCATAAGCCCCCGCATTCATCGCAATCGCACCGCCAATCGCGCCCGGAATCCCACGGTAAAACTCAAGCCCCGACAGACCCATATCTGCGGTGGCGCGCGCGAGCTTAACGTCCAACGCCGCCGCACCCGCTTGCACCTGCGTATCCGAGATTTGCGCAACCTGTCCAAACGCCGCCCCCAACCGAATCGTCACCCCACGCACGCCGCCATCGCGCACCAATGTGTTCGACCCGCTGCCAAGCACACTCACTGGCACATCCTCGGGCAAGGCCGCCAAAAACGCAGCCAAATCATCTGCATCCGCCGGCATGAAAACAACATCCGCCATACCGCCAACGCGAAACCAACAGACATCCGCCAACACTACATCAAACATCAGCTTGCCGCGCACTTGCGGCAGGGCGCTCTTCCAATCGGGCATCAGGGGTGAAGCTTGTATCATGCGCTGCCCCCCAATTCATCCGCCACTTGGTACGCAAGCGTCGAAATCGACCCCGCCCCCATAAACACAACCACATCATCGCTTTGCAAATGCGACCGCAACGCATCGGCAAGCTTCGCGTCATCGTCAACATAAACCGCATGGCGATGACCATGCGCCCGCAAGCCCTCGCTCAAGGCCTCGCTGTGGACACCCTCAATCGGGCTTTCACCCGCCGCAAACACGGGCGTAATCAAGGCCGTGTCCGCGCCATTCATGCAGGTGCAGAAATCGTCAAACAAATCACGCAAGCGGGAATAACGATGCGGCTGCATCACCGCCACAACACGCCCCGTGCTGACAGCACGCGCGCTTTCCAACACAGCCTCAATCTCGACTGGATGATGCGCATAATCGTCAAACAAGCGCACATTATTCGCCATGGTGACAATCTGCGTAAAGCGCCGCTTCACCCCGCCAAACCCCGCCAGAGCGCTACGAATATTGGTTTCATTCGCGCCGACCTCTAACCCTGCGGCAATCGCGGCCAAAGCATTTTGCAGATTATGCCGACCCGCCATCGGCAGCGACATATTCTCTAACTTGTGCGTTTCGCCCATACGACGGTCGCGGCATATAATATCGAAATGCTGGGTCAGCCCATCCTCGCGAATATTCACCGCGCGCACATCGGCTTGCTCGCCTAGCCCATAGGTAATCAAGCGCCTATCCGTGACACGCCCGACAAGGTTTTGAACCTCCGGATGGTCAAGGCAGACAATCCCCACCCCATAAAAAGGAATATTCTGAATATAGCTGTCAAACGCCGCCCGCAGCCCATCGAAATCGCCGTAATGTTCCAGATGCTCTGGGTCAATATTGGTGATAATCGCAATCGTTGTCGGCAAACGCACAAACGTGCCATCGCTCTCATCGGCTTCGACAATCATCCAGTCGCCCGCCCCAAGCCGCGCATTCGTGCCATAGGCATTAATAATCCCGCCATTGATAACAGTCGGGTCAAGCTCCGCCGCATCGAGCATCGCCGCCGCAAGCGATGTCGTCGTCGTTTTGCCATGCGTGCCAGCAACCGTGATACAGGGTTTCAAACGCATCAGCTCCGCCAACATCTCCGCACGCCGCACCACCGGAATATGCGCCGCACGCGCCGCTTGAACCTCCGGATTATCGTCGCAAACAGCCGACGAAATCGTCACCACACCCGCATCGGCAATATGCGCCGCCGCATGCCCGTGCATAACCTCAATTCCCATATCAGCAAGGCGTTGCGTATTGGCATTCTGCCCCATATCGCTGCCTTGGACATCATAGCCCATCACATGCATCACCTCGGCAATGCCACTCATGCCAATGCCGCCAATGCCAACAATATGCACACGTCCAAACGGGCGCAGACCAATCGGGTGGGGTAAAGATTTATCCATGAACCCCTCCTATGCTTTGGCCTGTCGGTGTATCAATTTGCACCGGCTGACCCTTAGCTAAACAATCGGCATAACGCGCCAGTCGTGCGCCTGCATCGAGCTCAGAAAACTCTGCGGCCTTGCGCGACATCGCCTCTAAAAGGCGCGTATCACGCATCAAGGCCTCCAACTCCGCCGCCAATTGAGACGGCTCAAAATCAGTCTGCTTCACCATGATAGCGCCGCCCATCTCAGCCAATTCGCGGACGTTATTGGCTTGGTCTTGGTCCAATGCTCCCGGCAAAGGAACAATAATCGATGGCACCGCAAGCGCGCTCAACTCGGCAACCGTCGAGGCACCCCCGCGCCCAATCATCAAATGCGCACGGCGCATCCGCACGGGCAAATCATCGAAGAAATCACGGATTTCAGCCGACACACCCAACGCACTATAAGCGTTTAACGCATCACGCATATCGGCACGCTGCACCTGATGGACAACTCGCAAACGCTGCTGCAAAGCCTCAGGCAACAAGCCCACGGCTTTCGGCACAATTTCTGTGAACACCCGCGCACCCTGACTGCCGCCAAAAATCAGCACATCAAAGGGCTGCCCCTCAGACGCGGAAAGATACGCATCTTGCGCAATTCTCACCACCTCAGGACGCAGTGGATTACCCGTACGGCGAAGTCGTTCAGCAGCTTTTATCGGCACATTAAACGTATCCGCATAGCTCGTCGCCGCCGACGCGCCCAGTATAACCGCCAGACGATTGACACGCCCCAGAACCGCGTTCTGCTCGTGCACCAAAACCGTGCGCCCCAATAAGCGACCCGCCACAACCGGCCCAAAGGAAGGATACCCCCCAAAGCCAATAATCACTTTTGGCCGCAACCGCAAAATCAACACCAGCGACACCAACAGGCTAAGCGTCAGTTTCACCATCCGTATCGGCAGCCCCAAAACGCCGCCGCTATAAATAGTCGCGGCCGGAATCTGATGCACCATCATCGGCGTCAAATGCGGCGTATAGACCATGCCGCGCGCATCGGTCACCAAATGGACTTGATAATCAAAGCCCCGCATTTCTTCGGCTAGCACACTGGCGGGGAACATATGCCCTCCTGTGCCACCCGCAGCGAATAATATGTTTGGCTGCTTACTCATAAACGCTCTCCCGCCGATAATTGGAGTGCCGCGCCACGCACGGTTCGCATACTTGGACGCAAATGCGTTGTGGCGCGTCGGCGCATTAATCCGACCAGCAGCCCCATGGTAATCGCCGACGCCAATAGCGACGACCCCCCATAAGAAATAAACGGCAAAGTCATACCCTTGGACGGCATCAGATTGAGATTAACCGCCAGATTGATAATCGCCTGCAAACCAAACAAACAAATAAGTCCCGCCGCAGAAAGCTGTATCCAATGCTCGCTTTCATCGCGCAACGCCCATAACGTCCGCCATACAAGAAACGCAAATGTGAAAATGATAAAGCAGCCAATTATCAAGCCGCCTTCTTCTGCCGCAACGGCAAAAACATAATCAGCATGCGCATCTGGCAGGATAGATTTGACGCGGCCATCGCCCGGCCCAACACCCGTAACCCCCCCTGCGCGGATGGCATCCATAGCCTTATCCACCTGATATGTGTCGCCCGTCGATGGGTCGAGAAAGCGATCAATCCGACTTTGGAAATACCCATATGTCGAATAAACATACGTGCCAGCCACCAAGCCAATACCTGCCATCACACCAATCAGTTTCATCGACCCGCCCGATAAAAAGTACAGGCACATCCACACCAGACAGATAAGAATCGTCTGGCCGAAATCTGGTTGCAGCGCCAAAAGCACACACGTACTCAGCAGCAAAACGACCGACAGCCACATATCATAGGCTTCAAACTTCGCCCTCTGGCGCGCAAACAACCAAGCCGTCACCACAACAAAGGCCGGCTTCAAAACCTCCGAAGGCTGCGCCGACACGCCCGCAATAATCAGCCACCGATTGGCACCCTTCACCGTTACCCCAAAGAATAGTGTCGCAATAACCCCCACCATCGCCGCCACAAACAGCAACACCGCAAATCGGCGCAACATAAGCGCGTCCAACATCGAGACAGCAAAAAACACCACACCCGCCATCGTCAGAAAAACAAATTGCTTATTCGCAAAATGATAAGTCGACTTGCCAATATGCTGCGCCACCGCAGGACTGGCAGCAAACGCCATCAAATAGCCAAGCCCAAGCAATACCAACACGCCTATCACCATCGGACGGTCAACCGTCCACCACCACTGGGCAAGCAGGCTGCGGTCGGTACGGGCAAACATCCTGCTCATGCCGCACCGCCTTTCTGCGCACTGCACCAAGTCTCAACCGCCGCACAAAAAGCTGCCCCGCGCGCTTCGAAATTCTCAAACTGGTCGAAAGACGCACAAGCCGGCGACAGTAAAACAGTCGCATCGGTTTGTTCAGCATACGCCTCATCGGCAGCTTGCATCAGCGCTTGCTCTAATGTACCCGCCATATGGGTCGGCACACTATCCTGCAATTCAGCCGCAAATATATCGGCAGCCTCGCCAATCAAATAAGCCGCCCGCACATGACCATAAAACGGATTCAACCCCGCCAAACCACCCGCCTTGGCAACCCCGCCAACAATCCAATAAATATTATCAAAAGCCGCCAAAGCATGACGCGTCGCTTCGGCATTGGTCGCTTTGCTATCATTCACAAAGCGCACCTCACCATGACGCGCCACTGGCTGTAACCGATGCGCAAGGCCTGCAAAGCTTGCAAGACTATCCGTCAGCGTGCGCATATCCAGCCCAAGCTTGCGGCCAATCGCCAGTGCCGCAGCCGCGTTCTGGCCATTATGCGCCCCCGCCAAAGCCGGACAATCAGCCATCTCAAGCAGCTTCATATCCTTCTGCCACAAACAGCCATCGGCATAGTAAATATCGGCATCTGTATGCGTCCCCGCAATCCGCATAAGCGGAAACTTACGCTTCGCTTGACGCGCCACTATCTCGCGGCTGGCGGCATCATCAACCCCCATAACGCGCAACGCGGCGCAATTATCATTGGCAAATAAAACCTCCTTAGCCGCCTGATAGCCAGCCATATCGCCATGCCTATCAAGATGGTCAGGAGTCATATTGAGCAACACACCCATATCGCAAACCAGTTGCCGATTGAGGTCTAATTGATACGACGACAGCTCCAACACATAAACCGTGCCTTCATCCGACGGCATCGGCAGCTCTAGCACGGGCGTTCCAATATTGCCGCCAATATGCACATCAAGACCCGCCTGTTGCAGCATATGGCCGATTAACGCCGTCGTCGTGGACTTGCCATTCGTACCCGTAATACCAATCAGCGTCGCTTTATCGCGCTTGCCACTCGCCTCGAGCGCCATGGCGAATAAATCCATATCACCCAACACAGCACAGCCATGCGTGCGCGCCGCCTTCACAATCGCATGCGGTGCCGGATGCGTGAGCGGCACACCCGGACTAATGATAAGCCGCGCTGGTGCGCCAAAATCCATCAGTAAATTGCGGATGCCGACCCCTAATTCTTGCGCCGCAGCACGCGGGGTTGCATCGTCATCCCACGCGACAAGCTGATTGCCCGATGCCGCCAACGCAGCCACGCAAGCCAATCCCGACCGACCTAGTCCGAAAACCGCTGTCTCACCTGCTAATGTGGGAAGATGCACCATCGCCTACCTCAGCTTCAACGTTGCTAGCCCGACAAGGGCGAGAATTACGGAAATAATCCAGAACCGAATAACGATGGTCGATTCAGCCCAACCACGCTGCTCATAATGATGGTGCAAGGGCGCCATCGCGAACACCCGCTTGCCCGTCAGCTTAAACGCCGCCACCTGCACAATCACCGACACCGCTTCCAAAACAAACAAGCCGCCAATAATCGCCAGCACCACTTCGTGCTTTGTCGCCACCGCGATGACCCCCAACGCGCCGCCCAAAGCAAGCGAGCCTGTATCGCCCATAAACACCGCCGCAGGCGGAGCGTTATACCAAAGAAATCCAAGCCCCGAACCGATAAGCGCGGCGCAGAACACCGCCAACTCGCCCGTGCCCGGCACATAATGCACTTGCAGATAATTGGCAAAAATAGCATTGCCAACCAGATAAGCGATAAAGCCGAAACTGGCAGCCGCAATCATCGTCGGGACAATCGCCAAGCCATCTAGCCCGTCTGTCAGATTGACCGCATTCGATGAACCAACAATAACAAACACACCCGCCAGTAAAAATAACGGCAGGCCGAACGGCAGCAAAACATCTTTCAAAAACGGAATGGCATAGCTCGTCGATAGCGGTGCTGGCAGAAAATGACTAATCGCCCACACGGTGAAAAAGCTAATAATCGCCTCAAAAACCAACTTCAAACGACCCGGCACGCCCGCACTAGAGCCACCGCGCAGCTTCAGATAATCATCGGCAAAACCAATCACCCCAAACGCTGCGGTCGACAGCAAGACAATCCACAAAAAGGGATTGCCCAAATTGCCCCATAGCAGCGTCGCCCCCATCGTCGCCAATAAGATAAGCAAGCCCCCCATGGTCGGCGTGCCAACCTTGGTCACCAAATGCGATTGCGGCCCATCGGCGCGAATAGGTTGCCCCTTGCCTTGACGCGCCCGTAACGCATCAATAACCCATGGCCCCAAAAGAAAACTAATCAGCAGCGCCGTCATCACCGCCCCGCCCGCACGGAAAGTGATATAATTGAACAAATTAGCACCCGGTAATGTGTCCTGAAGCGACAACATGATTTGATAAAGCATCTACCCCGCCCTTTCATTTATATGTGTCGGTTGCGCCGTCGCAAGCAACGCACTGACCACATGCGAAAGCCCCATCGCGTTGGAAGCCTTCACCATCACGACATCATCGGCGCGCACATCCCGACGCAGCACATCCACCACCTCATCATGTGTTGTGACATGCGACCCCGTGCGCATCGGCGGCAGCAAATCGTGCAAATGCGCCATCAGCGCACCGCATGTAATCACCAAATCAATATCCGCCGCCTCAATATTCTCTGCTAACGCCGCATGCAAGCGCGCCGCATCTGTCCCCAATTCAGCCATATCGCCCAACACAGCGATACGTCGCCCGCGCCCCTGACGCGGTGCTAATCCCAAAGCCATCAACGCCGCCGCCATCGAGGTCGGGTTCGCGTTATAGCTTTCATCAATCAACGTAAATGTCGCGTCGCCATGGCCAATAATGTGACGGCGACCTCGCCCTGAAAATCCTTCATTATCCGCCAGCGACAAAGCCGCAAGCGCCAAATCAGCACCCGCTTCGCACACACAAGCCAATACAGCCAGACTATTGGCAATATGATGCGCCCCCGCCATGCCAATCTTGTAAGTCACTTCTTGGCCAAGAATCTGCGCCGTCACACAACTGCATGTCGCGTGTAATTTCGACCGCATCACAAAAGCCTGCGCCGTGTCATTGCCCTCAGCCGAGACCTCAACAACCCGCGTGTTTTCAGCGCAGCCACGCAGCACATCAAAATATGCGCTATCGCGCGGCAATATCACCACGCCATCTTCCACCACCCCACCAATAATCTCTGCCTTGGCGCGCGCGAGCTCATCCATCGAGGCAAAGTTCTCGATATGCGCCGCACCAATCGCTGTAATCATCGCGCTATGCGGACGCACCATATCAACCAGTGCCGCGATTTCACCCGCATGGTTCATCCCCAATTCGAACACCGCGTAATCAACATCCGCCGACATGCGCGCCAATGTTAGCGGCACGCCGATATGATTATTGAATGATTTTTCAGCCGCATGCACCGTACCGCTTTTACTCAAAGCGTGTGCCAGTGCTTCCTTCGTACTCGTCTTGCCGACACTGCCCGTAATAGCGCTCACATGCGCCGTACACCGTTCTCGCGCAGCACGTCCCAACGCCTCAAGTGCTGCCAACACATCAGCCACACGCAGCAACACAGCATGCGCGGGTAAATTATCTGCCGCAAAATCTGACCGCACCAACGCTGCCACCGCGCCTGCCTCAAAAGCGGTCGCCACGAAATCATGCCCATCCGCACGCGCGCCCGAAAGCGCAACAAAAATATCTCCATTGCGTAAATCACGCGTATCTATCGCGACGCCATCTGCCTGCCAATCAGCACGCACCGCATCAGCTAAATGCGCCGACAGAGCCGCAATCACTTCAGAGCCTTTCCAAAGAGGGTTAGCCATGCTGGCCTCCTTCCACAGAAAGATGCGATTGCGCCACCATGACATCATCAAAAGGCAAAATTGTGTCCCCCACAATCTGCCCACGCTCGTGACCCTTACCCGCCAACAAAACAACATCCTGCGCCGCCGCCCCATCAATGGCGGCTTTAATCGCTGTTTCGCGGTCGGCAATTTCGGTAGCCTCAGAACAAGCCGACAAAATAGCCGCACGAATAACCGCGCTATCTTCATGGCGCGGATTATCATCCGTAACAATAATGCGGTCGGCCTTATCGCTTGCGACTTCGCCCATTTCAGCGCGTTTGCCTGCGTCTCGGTCGCCGCCACAGCCGAACATCACGCATAAAGCGCCCCCCGAAGGCACATGCGCCCGCAACGCCGCCAGTGCATTAGCAAGCGCATCGGGCGTGTGCGCATAATCAACATAAACACACGCCCCGTTTTTGGTGCGCCCAACAAATTGCATCCGCCCACGCGGGGCTTGCAAAGCTCGACACGCCGCAAATAACGCCGCATCATCAACACCAAAAGCTTGCGCCATACCAAGTGCCAGCGTGATATTCTCAAGCTGAAAATCGCCAATCAACGCCATATCAATATTTTGCGTTTCGCCGTTCAACGTCACACGCACCGAAAGACCCGTCGCCGTGCGTCCCTCAATCGTCACATGCACAGCATCGCCCGCACGTCCCACTGGCACAGTTTTACGCTTGGCTGCCGCGCATAAATCCGCCATGCGCTCACCACTCGGATGCGTCATCATAATAACCGCCGTTCCATCCTCTATCAGAAGCTCGCTGAACAAACGCTGCTTGGCCGCCTCATAAGCCTCAGGGGTTGCGTGGTAATCCAAATGGTCGCGGCTCAGATTCGAAAAGCCCGCGATTTCAACCCGCACCCCATCCAAACGATGCTGCGCCAAACCATGACTAGACGCTTCCAGTGCCACATGCGTCACGTGATGCGCTACCAAATCGCGCAAAGCAGCATGCAAACCCACCGGCTCTGGCGTGGTGTAGTGCAAGGCCTCAAAATAACCGTCAGCCTCAACCCCAAGCGTGCCGACAGACGCTGCCGCATGACCTGCCGCGCGCAATAATTGATACAAAAAAGCAACCGTCGAGGTTTTGCCATTCGTCCCCGTAACACACGCAATATGCGGCGGCTGCGTTTCAAAAAACCGCGCCGCCATCATCGCCAAATCACGACGCGGATTAGCACTCGTCAACACCGGAACACCCGCCACCAAATCTTCATCAGCCAAAATAACCGCCGCGCCATTTTCAATCGCTTGCGCAATAAACGCCCGCCCATTCGTCTGGCTACCCGCCAAGGCAGCAAATAAATAACCCTTCTGCACCGCCCGACTATCGGCAGTCAAGCCGCGCACTTCTGTTGCCGCCATCGCCGCATCGCTAAACTTAATCGGGGATAATTCATCAAGGCGCATAGGCGAGCTCCTCGGATTCTGAGGGGGGTATCGACGCTTGTTCAAGCGGCGTATCAAAGCGCGGCGCAACCCCCAGCAGCGGCGCAATACGACGCACAATATCCGCCGCTGCAGGTGCGGCATTCCAACCCGCCAGATTAAACCCATACGTCTCGTCAATGCCCTGCGGGTCATCCAGCATCACCAACATCGCATAGCGCGGCGCGCTCGACGGAAACCCGCCAAGGAAAGACGTCAGCAGCAAGTCTTCATTATACCCCCCCGCATTGGGCTGCTCTGCCGAACCCGTTTTGCCCAATACCTGATAACCCGGCACATTGGCTTGGCGACCCGTACCACTCGCGACCACAGCGCGCATCATATGGCGCACAGAAACGCTCGTTTCCGCCGCAATGATACGCTGACCAACAGGCAGACCGACTTTGCGCAAACTCGGCTCATACAGCACCCCGCCATTAATCATCGCAGCCCCCGCCATCACCGCATGCAGGGGCGACACAGAAATACCGTGGCCAAAAGACGAGGTCGCACGCTCAATATCCGTCCACCGCCGCAGCGGATACGGGTCGGCACGCTCGGGCAATTCAAACGGAACAATATCGGTAAACCCAAGCTTCTGTAAGAAACCGTAATGCACATCCTTAGGGGTTCGCAGTGCCAATTGCGCCGCGCCAATATTCGACGAATGGATGATGATTTCGTCAACCGATAGCGGATAATCCTTACCATGCACATCATTGATTTTATGACGGCCAATCACCAGAGGCTTGCTCGTGTCGAATAATTCGTCCTCGCGCACCACCCCATTATCCAAAACCATGGCCGCCGTGAACACTTTGAAAATCGAGCCAAGCTCATAAAGCCCAAGGGTCATGCGATTAAAATGCGGCGCGTCGCCATGCGCCATCGGCGCGTTGGCATCAAAATCGGGCAATGACACCAGTGAGACAACCTCGCCATTATGCGCATCAACGATAATCGCCCCCGCCGCGCGCGCCGTGTACTTAACCATCGCCTGTTGAAGAACATCGCGCACCGCATGCTGCACCCGAATATCAAGGCTCGTCTGCAACGGCTCGCGCTCCCCTTCATCAATCAACTGGTCGAGATAGCGTTCAAGCCCTGCAAGGCCTTGCATATCCGAACTGGTAAAACCAACCGCATGCGCAACGACTTCACCCGCAGGATATACCCGACTTGTATCGCGGGTCAGCTTCAAGGCAGGGTCGCCCAACGCCAGAACAGCCTGTCTTTGCGTCGGCGTGAGACCCGTCTTTAACGTAACGTAACGCGCCTTACCCGACATCAAACGAGCAGCGCGTCGCGCATTTAAATCTGGCAGCACACGCTTCAGGCGACGCGCCATGCCCGCGCCATCATCAATCTGTGCCGCATCAGCCCCCAATGTGACGGTCGAAATCTGCGTCGCCAATATCACACCATTGCGGTCAATAATGCTCGGGCGTGCATGACGTTCCGCCTTTGCGATACTCGCTTGCGAAACGGGCGCGCTTTCCAACACCGTCAATTGCGTCAACCGTGCGCCCAACACACCAAACACAATAACAAAGCAAACCACCGCCAAGCGCAGCCGATTGCGCGTTATCTCGACCGCGTGGTGCGATAAATCACCCGGGCGACGCCCCAAACGCCCCCCCAGAACCAACGCCCAATCTTTACCAGCAGCAACAACGGGAAGCTTAGCGCGGCTCATGAGCACCTCCCCTATCTGACAGGTTTTGGTTCAGCATAATTTGAACCGTATGCGTACCCTGATGACGCATATCGATAATTTGCGACGCGCGCAGATAATCCAACTTCAAATAATCACGCGCCAATAATTGCAACCGACGTGGGTCGTTCAAGCTGCTCCACTCAGCCTGCAATGTGCGTTGCAAGTCATGCTGCTGATTAATCTGACGCTCAAGCTGACGCACGACCCGCGCCTCAGCCTCAGCCGAATAGCGAATGTGATACAAAGCCGCAATCACCGCAATCAGCACAACCGCCAGACTTATATTAACCCATCGCATCATGGCCGCACCCCGCTTTGCGGTGCGCGTCGCGGCATCAAATCTGCGCTCGGCGCAAACGCCGCTGCGTCTGTGCGCAACGCCACCCGCAACCGCGCCGAACGCGCGCGCGGGTTCGCTTCGATTTCTTTTGCGCTGGCCTTCAATGTGCGCTTGGCCGGCTCGGCGAAACTCGGGTCTGGCATCGGCATATCTGGTTGATGACGCGATGGTCGCCCCGCCCGACCCGTCCGTGGGCTGAGAAATTTTTTCACCATGCGGTCTTCCAATGAATGAAAAGTCACCACCGCCAAACGACCGCCCGGCTTCAAGACCTGCTCCGCTGCCTGCAGACCACGCAACAGCTCGCCCAACTCGTCATTCAAATAAATCCGCAAAGCCTGAAAGCTACGCGTCGCTGGATGGTTCTTGCCATAACGAGGCCGACCCAAAACCGAACACACCACATCAACCAAATCGGTCGTATGCGTCAGCGGCGCATCGTCACGCCGACTTACAATCGCCCGCGCAATCGCCCGCGCGCGTTTTTCTTCGCCATAGACCGCGATAATATCGCTCAGTAAATCAAGCTCAGCCGTGTTCAACAAATCAGCCGCGCTTTGCCCGCTTTGGCTCATCCGCATATCTAACGGCCCATCGCGCATAAAAGAAAATCCGCGTTCAGCCTCATCAAGCTGCATAGACGAGACCCCCAAATCAAACGTCACGCCATCGACCTGCGGATGCCCCGCCGCCGACAAAAGCGCATCCATATCGCCAAAACAGCCCGATATATATGTCAGCCTCTCGCCATAATCCGCGCATAGTGCATCCGCATGTTTTTGCGTATCAGGGTCGCGGTCAATCGCAATGACCACGCAATCAGCCGCCTGCAACATCGCCGCGCTATAGCCACCCGCACCAAACGTCCCATCGACATGCACCTCACCATCCTGCGGCATCAGGGCGGCAACAACTTCGTCGCGTAAAACAGAAATATGGGGAGCCAAAATCGGGGACACGCTAGCTTGCTGCCTATTGGATACGTTGCCCCCGCCGCTCATTTTCTGGCCTCATCGGGTGGCGCAGAAAGCGATCGCAATAATCCGCGCTGCTCAAGCGCCATCGCGCGCGCCTTAGCCCTAAAGTCAGCATAAGTATCTGGATTCCAAATTTGAAACTTGCCACCTAACCCCACAAAACACAGGTCTTTTTCAATACCCGCATGCGCCAAAAGCGCAAGCGGCAGAGACACGCGGCCATCTGCATCAAAACTCAAATGGTGGCTATCGGCAAACAAGGATGCCGCCAACGCATCGCGCTCCTCGGCAAACAAATCAAGCCGCTCAACCATCGTCCCAATATCGCTCATCAGCGACTGGCCGCCGCCTTCAACCGCATTTTCAGTAAAAGAAGGATAGACAAAAATACCGTGCGGGCCTGCACTCTCGCCATTTTGCGAGATAATCGCAGAACGAAAGACAGACGGCACCGAGACGCGACCCTTCGCATCTATTTTGCTCGTTACTGTCGACATGAACATGGTCATATCTTCATTCCTCCACACCCAACACGCCGCTCGCGAGCGACCAAAGCCCATCTCAAATTTGGGATATCTTGGGATAGCATGGGATTATCTGGGATGTCAATGGAAAAACGCGGGGATTTCTGGCACAAACAGGCGCTCTCCACCATGGGTTATGGTGTGCAGTCCGTATTTGGATGATAAAATGGCCAGAGGGTCTGTAAGCCGGGTTCTGTACACATTTACAAACGTAAATGGCGGTGATTATTCATCTGGGATGCCCGTTACCAGACACCTCATGCTACCTACCCGAACGACGACCCGAAAACAGGCCATATGCCGTCCTATTTGGTATTGCTCCCGACGGGGTTTACCCTGCCACTCTCGTTACCGACAGTGCGGTGCGCTCTTACCGCACCCTTTCACCCTTACCTTCAAACGGAACAAAGAAGGCGGTTTGCTTTCTGTGGCACTTTCCCTAGAGTCACCTCTGCCGGACGTTATCCGGCGCCGCGTTTTCGTGGAGCCCGGACTTTCCTCCCTCACCGAAGTGAGAGCAATCACCCGACCCTCTAGCCATGATTGGCTTACGCCGACAAAACCAATTCGTCAAGTCTGGCAATAAGCATAAATCAAGCTTTGCGTCTCAGCATCCGCCACACCATCGACTTGCGCTGTGCGAAAATGCAACTGGAAAGCCGCAACCATCTTAGCTGTCTGCGCACCATAAATCCCGTCCGCCGCAATCTCGAAACCAAATTGCGCAAGCGCCTTTTGCACCGCGACAACACCATCATCTGTGCTGCCCTCGCGCAGGGTCGGTAGATTTTCTATCGCAATATCCTCTAGCCAAACCCCAAACCCCGCACGGTGCAGAGCTGCCCAATCGAACGCCGCGCCCGGGTCAAGTTTGCGCCCCGGGGCAATATCGCTATGGCCGATAACATTGCGCGCATCTATTTTCTGCCGCGTCACAATGCTGTCGAGCAATTCATATAGCGCGTTCATTTGCACATCAGGAAAATCAGAGCTGCCTCCCTCATGGTCGAGTTCGATACCGATTGAGGCAGCGTTCATATCGCGTTCGCCGCGCCAATACGAAACCCCCGCATGCCATGCGCGGCGCACTTCGTCGACCAATTGGATCACCTTGCCATCGCGCCCTATCAGATAATGCGCCGACACTTTCGCAGCAGGGTCGCATAATAAATCAGCGGCAAGCTGGCAATCTGGCATGTCGGTATAATGCAAAACAACATAAGTCGGCGCACGGTCGCGCGCGTCATGGTTGGGCGATGGCTGAAAGACAATCACAGCACCGTCCCTGCATGGGCGACTTCGCGCTTTCTAAGGCCAATAATCAAAACGCCCGTCAGCGCAAGCAAACCACCCACCCAGAAGCGCGTCCCCAGCACATCGCCCCAGAAAAGCACGCCCGACAGAATGCCAAAAATCGGTGCCATCAACGTCAAAGGCGAGATAACCGACACATCATAGCGTTGCAATAAATAATACATCCCCGCATGGCCGATAAGGCTTGCGCCAATCGCGGTGTAAACCACCCCGCCCCAAGCCATCCAGCTAGCACTTGTCAAAACAGCGACATGGTTGCTTTCAAATATCAGCGAAAGCGCAAACAAAGACGGCCAACTCAAAGTAGCAATCCACGCCTGCATTTGATAAACGCCCGTGTCTTTAATCTGCTTCATGACAATCGTGCCGCCTGCGCCAATAAACGCCGCGCCAACCACCATAACCAGTCCAAGTCGCTCATTGATAACAGCAGGGTCAAAGCTGATAATCATCACCCCGCCAAACGACATGGCAATGCCGAGCCAACGCTTCCACCCGACTTGCTCATTGAGAAAGATAATCGAAAATATCGTGCTAATCGGCACGCCAAGCTGCGTCGCCACCGCGATAGACGAGACGTTCTCCGCAACCGACATGCCGCCATAAAATAACGCAAAATGCGCCGACCCCATCGTGATGGAAATGAAAATCACCTGCGGCATGTGGCCAGATACAATCTGCAAAAACGGCACGAGCAAAATCGACAGCAAAAGATAACGCAAGCCCGTAAACAGCATCGGTGGAATCTCGGTTACCCCCGCCTTGCCTGCGACAAAGGTAAACCCCCAAACCAAACAAATGATGAACATAAGAAAAAGGTGTCGTGATGCCATGAATCGGATGTAGCATGACCCATATTCGCCTATCAACCACTATCAACAATGGAGCCGTTTATGGCCGCCCTGCTTTTTGACCTCGACGGCACTCTGGCCGACACCAAGCCCGATTTGCATGCTGCGATGAACCATATTCTGCACAAAAACGGATTGGATGCCGTGCCAGATGAGACCATCCACAATATGATTGGCGGCGGTGCGCAAATGATTTTGCAACGCGGACTGGCCGAAAACGGCATCACATGGGACGGTGAAAAACTCGCCGCCAACACGCAAGAGTTCATCGCTTGGTACGAAGAAAACATCGACGTGCATACCCGCGTTTATCCTCATCTGATAGCTGTCTTAGATGCCGCCAAAGCCGCCAATATCAAACTGGCCGTCGTCACCAATAAGCGCGAAGGCCTATCGACCAAATTATTATTCCGCCTTGGGCTACACACTTATTTCGATACGCTGGTTGGCGGCGACACATTGCCCACAAGAAAGCCTGACCCTGACCCTATTCAAGAGGCGTTGCGCCGTCTTGATTGCGACCCGCAAGATGCCATCATGGTCGGCGATAGCGAAGCCGATACGCAAAGTGCGCGGGCTGCCAATGTCGCCACGATTTGCGTCAGCTTCGGCTATCGGCACGTCAGCCTCGAGGCGTTGCAAGCCGACGCGATTATCGACGATTACGCCGAATTCGCCGAGGCCGCAAAATCCCTGAAACCAAAATTATTTGACGCGCTTTAATTAAAACAACAAGCGTAGGGTCACGCCGCCGCCATGCGTTTCTTCATCTTCGCTAAACTTGCCACGATAGTTAAACTCAAAGGCAAAATAATCATTATGCGCCGCAACGCCGAGACCTATCTCGGTCGTGTCTTCCATGTCACCCGCTGATGTCAGGTCAAACGCGGTATCATCGCCAACAAAATTAGCGCGCCCGCTATAAGGCGTGTAGCCCTCAACAGAACGGAAGCCAACATAATAATTCGGCTCCCAAACAACCGCGCTCGGGTCCCCGCCGCCGCTTCTATAGCCACCCCGCACACCAATAAAATTGCTCGTCATATCAGAATTGCCATCGCGCACCCGCAACGCAAGACCCGGACTGACAACAAAACTCGTCTGCTCGGTAAAATCATCCTGCTCAAGCGAGAAGTAATCCGTACCCGCCTCAAAGCGCAACAAATGCGTGTCCTTTAAAATCGGCCACGCCAATCGCATCGAAGCCGACGTCGCCACACCATCCCAATCAGCCGTCACAAAATCAGCCACGCCATTGAAATTCACCCCCCGCATACTCTCAAAAGCCACAGCGGATGTGCTCGCATTCACCTCATAACGAAGAACCCCAAGCGTGTCTGCCAGATACGCCCCGACACCAAAACTTTCCGTGCGCACCTCATTCTGGTTCGGCGACAACGCATTCGGCAAAACAGGCGGCTTCTCATCAACCGACGTGAAATTCATTTGCGTATAAAGTCCCAACGCATCAAGAAAGCCCACCGGCGCGTCATAGCCCAACGCCAAACCATAACTCGTCCCACTCACCGTATCATTATTGTCAGTGCTGTCTTGCTTGCGATAATCACCAAATTGCTGCACCCAACTATCGCCATCGCTGCGACCACCCGCAGCAGAGATTTGCAAATGCTGCGCCACCGCCCCCGTCGTCGCATCCGCCAAACTCGCCAGCTGCTTCATCGTGCCATCGCCATAATGCGGCAAGAGCTGACCATAATAAGCGCGGAAATCAGCGCCATCCGTAATATTGGTAATCGCCGTCTCAAGATTCGCATTGGCACGGAACTGACTAAACACCGCCGACAAAGCGGCGGTTTCAGTCGGGTTCAGACCAAGCTCAGCACCCGTTTTAAGACGAAAATCAGCCGCAATCGCATCGTTCATGCCTGTCGTCTCATCAATGCCCAATTCCACATTATAAACAAATGGTCGCCCCGTATCGCTCAGGCGCGCGCCAATAGTCGACGCATGGCCGCTAAGGTCTGCACTGCTTTCCAACAGCCTAAGCCTTACACTGTCTCGCTCAATCAACGTGCTGACAAAAGGTGATATCGTCACCTCATCTTCCAGAGGCATTATTGTAAAATTCGTCACATTCAAAATGGCGTCCGTCTCTGGTACAAATCCTGGGGCGTTAGGGTCAATCGTAAAGCGTAAATCAGCTTGTTCAGAAAGTGTTAGTTCCGCAACCGCCAATCCCGTGTACGTCTCTTGGACAAAGAACTCCTCTTGACCGAAAAAGTGCAGCCGCGTTTTCTCATCCGCGACAGCCGCATCTTGACCCCCCGCCCTGATGATGAGGTTGCCAGAACTATTGGTTATCGCGCCCAAAAAGACGGTGGTGGGTGCGGTGTAATCATCACTCGCATCATCCACATCATTGGCATCGTCTTGCATCGAATTGCCAAGCAAGAAAACATCAGCACCATCGCCAAAGCTGATATCGCCCGCCATCGTGCCTGCCATCATCGTGAAAGTTTGCGCGCCTGCCCCAAACCGCACATCGCCAACAATGCTCGGGGCGGCGACATCGCGCGTGTCGATTCTGCCATCGGCGATATTAATTCTATTGCCGTTAGTGTCCTCGCCAATATCGCCGCTTCTATCAATATCCAAGTCGCCACCTGCCAGAAACTCATCCCTGCCAATAACCTGTGAATCGTCTCTGCGCATTTCCTGAGTCAAATTATGGTTCGACGTCAAAGCGGAAAAATCAAAGGCTATCGCATTATCGCCCACCATGGTTTGCGCCGCCATATCGCTGGTGGCTGCTGTTGTGAAAGCCGATGTCGCCGAGACCATGCCCCGATTGACAAAATTGGGCGTGCCAGTCGCCGTAAAAGGGTTGGCGACCCGAACAGCAATCGCCGAGTCTGAGCTTGCTGTCTTGCTCGCATCCGCCCCCGTATGCGTCGACACTATCGCCGAAATCATCCCCTCATTGAGGAAAACAATATCATCGCTACGCAGGCCATCAGAAAGTGTCACGTCCTCTAAATGGACTGCCGTCGCATCGGCATTTTGCGCCTGCGCCGAGATGCTCCCGCTTGTGTAAATGCCGCCATGGATGGTCGCCCCATCAGCAAACAACGCATTCGCCTTAAACCCATCATAAAGCCCATCGGCCAAAATCGTGCCGCGATTTATCAGCCCATGCGTATATGAAAACTCTTGCGTGCTATCATAAAGGTCAAGCGCATCGGCGGCATCGGCATCATCATTGGTGGTATCCAAAAAGGTTTCTCGCGTGCTGCCCCCACTCGTTCCCAAATCGCCCGTAATTTTCAGTGCGGCTTCACCGTCTGCCTCGCCATGACTGGTGATGCGACCCGCAGCGCGGTTCGCATCATAATGATATGGCTCGTCTTTCATCCCCGTCACATCGACCAAATTGCCATCAGCATCGGTGCGCGCTTCAGAGATATCAATCAACTCATCGCGCTCATCACTTGTCAGCACCGTGTTGACCGCCCCATTGATAATCACCCCACGCTCAACGTTCTGGCGGATATTGACCGCCGAGCCACCGCGCCGACGTTCAGCATTATTAATTGCGGGTGTGAGCGCGCTTTCATCTGTGCCGTGCGGCACTAATATAGAATAAGTCGAGTAACCCGTTGCGTTGACCAGCCCTTCAATCTGTAATGAACCAGAAATCTCGCCGCCGACATCTATGCCGACGCTGTTTTCGCCGCGCACATCAATAATATTGCCGCGTTGGCGATAATTGCCGCCAATAGCCGCATTGATATCAACGCCAAAAGCATTATCACCGAAGATTGAAATATCCGTCGATAAATCAAGGTCATCATCAAGCCGCGCACCGATGAGAATGCCCGCCACAATGTTGCTTGCGTCGCCATTGCCTTCGACCCTAATCTCTGAATCGACCTCGCCGATAAGCGCGTCCATAATCGTCGCATCAACCCATAGGCCAATGCGCTGATTAGCGCCATCGAGGGCGTGTGAGCCTTCGAGAATACTGTCGCTATCTGCGTCAACATTACGCCCCTGCACCTCATCAATAAAAATCGACCCGCCCCCGTGCAAGCGTACGGGACTGCTAGCCCCCAAAGCAGTGTCAACTTTAACGCCAATGGCATCGGTCAGCGGTGTCATTGATGGGTCGCCATTTTCATCGCGGTCGCGGATGATAATCGCGCCACGCACATTGATATCTTCATCGCTATCCACATGCAGTGCCGCATCGTCAGATGTCGGCGTACCCTCAATGATAATGTTGCCGACATCGGCGGGCGACGTCGAGGTTTGCACCGAGGCCGCCGCATCCGCATCACCCGCGTCACCCGTCACATCAAACGCAAAAGCCGGCGCGAATGGTAAAGTTAAAATTATCGCCAATAAGCGGATTCTAAAAGACACGCTTCACCTCTATCTTTGCCGCTAAGGGCTGTTTAACTCGCATCGGCTGGGTTCAGCGTGTCGCGCAATTCGCGCTTGAGAAACTTACCGCTTGCATTGCGCGGTAATTTTTCGGTGCGCAACCAGATATAGCGCGGAATTTTAAAACTTGCCAATAGTTTAGAGCAATGGTCACGAATATCATCCGCCGTCACGCTTGCCCCTTCGGCCACCACAATCGCGATACCAACCTCTTCGCCGAGGCGTTCATCTTCGACCCCAAAAGCCGTACATTCAGCAACCGCGTCATGTTTGAAAACAGCGCTTTCGACTTCCGCGCAATAAATATTCTCGCCGCCCCGCAGCACCATGTCTTTGGCGCGGTCGACGATAAACACAAATCCGTCATCATCTATGCGCGCGATGTCGCCCGTGCGCAGCCAGCCAGCAGGGATGCTTTCCGCCGTGGCCTCCTCGCGGTTGAGGTAGCCCTTAATCACATTGCCGCCCCTGACGCATAGCTCGCCAACCTCGCCTTGCGGCAGCTCATTGCCGTCCGCATCGATGACTTTACCCACCATTGTCGGCACAAGCGGCCCGCAGCTTTCGGGCTTATCAAGAAAAAACTGACCAACCACCGCCGTAATTATCCCGCAGGTTTCGGTCATGCCATAGCCCGTACTGGCCTGACCATTTTCCAAGGCATCATCGATTTTGCCAACCAAATCGGGCTGCAATTGCGCCCCACCGCCCCCTAATGACACTAGCGATGACGTGTCGTGCTTATCAAAATCGGGGTGGCTGATAATCTCGCGCGCCATCACCGGCACGCCGCTCAAATTGGTTACTTTATGCTTCTCAATGATTTTCAACGCCTCGCCAGCATCCCATTTATACATAAAAATAACCGTGCCGCCGCCCATCGTACAAGGCTGCACAACGCAATTATTCGCCGTCACATGAAACATCGGCGTCGTCACCAACATGGTCGGCCCCGGGGCTGTCCCCGGCTCAGGAAGCTCATCGACCGTGCCAGCAACAATCGCTTCTGCCATCGTCGCCGCCGCCGTCATAAAAGCCACATTCATCACATTCAGCACGCACCCACGATGCGTCAACTGCGCGCCCTTAGGCCGCCCCGTCGTGCCAGAAGTGTAAAAAATACACGCATCCTCATCGCCATCAATCGTCACCTCGGGCATATCGCCCCCATGGTCGCGAAGTTCAGCGTAATCAATCACGCCCTCCATCGGCTCAGGCAAACGCACGCCAATCACTTTCATATCGGGAAACTGGTCGCGCACAGGCATAAATCGCTTAAGGCGGTCGACATCGCCGATGAACGCTTTCGGCGTACTATCCTCCAGCCCAAATTGCAGTTCATCCGTCACCCACCAAGCATTCACCCCAACCACAGCAACACCGATTGAGGTCAACGCCCAATAGCACAATATCCATTCTGGAAAATTGCGGAACGCCAAAGCCACACGGTCGCCCTGCTTGATGCCATTGGCATCCATCCACGCGGCAATGCTCGCCGTTTCGGCATAGGCTTCTGCATAGCTCCAGCTCTCATCTTCGTAAATAATATATGTCTTATCGCCATGCCCCATAGCCGACAACGCCCAGACCTCACGCAGAGAAGGCGGCGCATTGGTGAACGTCTTTAATACCTCACCCCGCACCTCAATATCACCCACCGCAAACATACTATCAGGGGCGGTCATTTGCGCGCGCGCCTGCGTCAGCTCTTTATACATTATCATTCTCCTTAAGCTCTGTAATTGGCGATGATATTAGCCGCAGATGCCATCGCAGCAAGTAGAATCTTGGCAAATATAACAATTTATGCGCATCAAATAACTGGTCAGCACAAATGATATTGATTAAGTCTTAACCATGACCCGTTTTATCCTCAATGCGCTGGATCAATCAGCGATTGTCACCAACACCTCCGCCAGCCAAGCGATTGCGGAAACAGTCGCGCTCGCCCAACACCTCGACACGTTAGGCTATACACGGTTTTGGCTCGCAGAACACCACAATACATCAGCTTTCGCAGGTGCCGCACCAGAAATCCTCATCGGGCATATCGCCGCCAAAACCCAAAACCTATCGATTGGCTCAGGCGGGGTCATGCTGCCGCATTACAGCCCGTTAAAAGTCGCCGAGCAATTTCGGATGCTCGCCGCCCTCGCCCCCGGCCGTATCGACTTAGGACTAGGACGCGCCCCCGGCGGCGATGCACGCGTATCCGCCGCCCTGCAACCCGGCCCAAAAGCGTGGCCACCCGAAGTGTTTCCCCAACAAATCGAAATGCTGCTGCAATTCTTAGAAGACGCAAACGGCCTCACAGGAACAGACGGCGGATTTGGCGACGACCACCCTTATCAGGGGCTTCATGCACAGCCAATGGGCGACGAGAAAATACCCGTATGGATGCTCGGCTCGGGCGGCGATGGCGCCTATCACGCGGCACAATATGGCCTACCTTATGTATACGCATATTTCATCAACCCAGACAATCTAGAGGTAGCGCTCGAAACCTATCGCGCAAACTTCAAGCCATCGCGCCAATGCGCCGCGCCGAAAGTCGCCCTCGCTGCCTCTATTTTGGTCGCCGAAACACAAGACGAAGCCGCATATCTCGCACGTCCGCGCAATATTTGGGCAAGCCAACTTATGCAAAACAAAGCCGGACGCTTCCCCAGTCTGCAAGAAGCGCAAGACTGGAAAGCAAGCGCTCAAGACGAGCCGCTTCTGGTAATGCTCGAAGCCCGCAGCCTAAGCGGTACGCCAGACAAGGTCATGCAAGAGCTTTCCGCCATGGTCGACACGCACGCGATTGATGAGGTTTTCGCCCTCACATTGATTCCTGATTTGGCCGCCCGCAAACGCTCATACGAGCTGCTTGGCAAAGCAGCTGGCCTGACACCCGCCATATAAAACACACACAAAAACGAGCCAATCGGCTTGACCCAAGCCGCGCCTTGCTGCACAAAAGAGCAGGTTTTTTTCCATATTTTTCCACTTGAGGAGACGAAAATGAGTTTAGATTTTACGGGTAAAGTTGTCATTGTAACAGGTGCTGGCGGCGGCCTTGGCAAGAGCCACGCGCTCGATTTCGCCCGCCGTGGTGCAAAAGTCGTGGTCAATGATTTGGGCGGCAGTATGGATGGTTCGGGCGGTAGTTCTGATGCCGCAGAAGCCGTCGTCGCCGAAATTAAAGCAGCCGGCGGCGAGGCCATCGCCAATGGCTCAAGCGTCACCGATGACGCGGGCGTCGACAATATGATTAAACAAACCATCGACGCCTACGGACGCATCGACATATTGGTCAATAATGCTGGCGTGTTGCGCGATAAAAGTTTCGCCAAAATGGAAATCGGCGATTTCACATTCGTCGTCGACGTACATTTGTTCGGCACTGTGAAGCCAACCAAAGCCGTCTGGCCTATCATGAAAGAACAAGGCTACGGACGCATCATCGTCACCTCGTCCTCATCAGGCCTATATGGCAATTTCGGACAAGCCAATTATGGTGCTGCCAAACTCGGCGTGGTGGGCTTCATGAACACGCTCAAACTGGAAGGCCAAAAAGACAATATCCACATCAACACACTCGCCCCTACCGCGTGGACACGGATGACCGAAAACCTAATGCCACCCGAAATGGAATCAATGCTGACACCCGAACGCGTCACACCCGCTGTCGTGTTCATGTGCTCGGACGACGCGCCAACTGGCAAAATCATTTGCGCTGGCGCAGGGGCATATACATCGGCCGCCATTGTCGAAACAACTGGCATGTATCTCGGCGAAAACCCTACAGCCGAAGATGTCGCCGCCAATTGGGACGCTATCTCAACCGTTGATGACAACGCCAAAGCCCTGTTTCAGGGCGGCGAACAAACAGGCCGCATGTTTGAGCTTATTCAAGCTGCAGCAAGCAAATAGGGAGACGGGGTTTGCATAAATGCGCCCTATAGCCACATCAACCATCCTCTTATTTGGCCTCTGGCTATTGCTGTCTGGCCATTATACTGGCTTGCTTATCAGCCTCGGATTTTTGAGCGCGCTCGGCGCATCGCTTATCGCGGCGCGCATGGGCGTGCTCGACGGCGAAGGCCTGCCAATGAATATTCTCATCCGCCTGCCAAAAATAATATTATGGCTCGTCTGGGAAATATTGAAATCAAATTGGGGCGTTATCAAAGTCATCATAAACCCATCGCTGGCAGCCCCTAAAATAGTGTCCGTCCAAGCCAGTCAAAAAACCACCGCCGGTCTCGTTACGTTTGCAAACTTCATCACGCTAACGCCCGGCACCGTATCGGTCGATGTCAACGAAAGCGATAATGTCATTTTGGTACACGGCCTGACAGACGAATTCTCCGATGGCGTGCTATCCCCCGAAATGGACACCCGCGTCAGCGCCTTAGAAGGCAACACCCGATGAGTATGCTTCCCATCACCCTTATGGCCTTGGGCATTGGACTCGCATTGGCTATTTTGCGCGCGACTTTAGGCCCAACCGCCTTTGACCGCGTCTTAGCTCTCAACACCATCGGCACATTGACCGTTCTGGCCATCGCCGTTTACGGATTCTTCGATGGCCGCCCCGCATTTCTTGATATTGCCCTGCTATACGCGATTATCAACTTCATCGGCACTATCGCGGTGTTGAAATTCTTCCGCTTCGGCACACTGGGCGACACGCCCCACGAATTGAGCGACGCGCCCCACGAAGAGGAAAAGAACTAATGGACACACTCGCATACGTCACAGATATTATCGGCTTTATCGCTCTGGCTATCGGTAGTCTGGGCGTGGTGCTGGGCGCGCTCGGCCTTGTGCGCCTTGGCGATGTGTATCAACGCATGCACGCCGCAGGCATTGTCGATACAGGCGGTGCGGGGCTTATTCTGTTCGGGCTGCTGATGCTCTCGCCCGACTGGACGGTGAGCGTGCGGCTTATTCTTATCGGCTCTATTCTGGTTTTGACCAGTCCCACGGCCACGCATGCAATCGCCCGTGCCGCCCGTGTCTCAGGCATTGAGCCTGCGCCCACCGACAAGAAGAAAGGCGATATGTGATGGCTGACTTCTTCATCTCCAGCTTCTTAGTCGATGCCTTCCTTATCGCCCTGCTGACGCTCATCGCCATTTTGGCACTGCGTCTCCATCGCCTTTTTGCCATGGTCATGTTATCGGGCGCGTTCTCGCTCGTGGCGGCTGCCTTGTTTGTCGTGCTAGATGCCGTCGATGTCGCCTTCACAGAAGCCGCCGTCGGCGCAGGTATTTCAACCATTCTCGCCCTGACAACCCTGTCGCTCGTGCCACGCGAAGAAAAACCGCATAAAATTGCCATCGTGCCTGCCTTTTTAGCCATCGCAACGGGACTGATGCTCGCCGGTGCCGTCACCGACCTGCCCGATTTCGGCGATACCAACGCGCCCATTCACGCCCATGTCGCCCCCGAATACATCAAAGGCACTGCCGAAGATATCGGCATCCCGAACATTGTCACCGCCGTGCTGGCCAGCTATCGCGGCTACGATACATTGGGCGAGACTGTCGTGATTTTCACCGCCGCCATCGCTGTCTTGTTGGTTCTTGCGGGCTACACGCGTCCCCAACGCACAACGAAAAACGGGAAGGACAACAAAGATGCAGGATAATGTCGTCATCCGCGTTGTCGCCAAAGTCATGATCCCGGTGATTATGCTGTTTGCGCTATATGTGCAGTTCCATGGCGATTACGGCCCCGGCGGAGGCTTCCAAGCGGGAGTGATTTTCGCCGCCGCCTTTGTGCTGAACGCGATTATCTTTGGCCTCGACCGTAGCCGCCACATCTGGCCTGCCTATTATAATTTAATTGGAATCTGCGCGGGCGTTTTGCTGTATGGCCTGACGGGGGTCACCTCGATGCTGCTCGGCGAAAACTATTTGGATTACGATGCCCTCGCAAACGACCCACATGCAGGCCAACATTTGGGCATTTTATTGGTTGAGTTCGGTGTTGGCCTGACCGTTGCAGCCGTCATGATAGCGCTGTTCTTTGCGTTTGCAGGGCGACGCGGCCATTTGAAAGAGCCGCCCCAATGAGCAATCTCCTTCCTTCGCTGTTTGCACAATGGAATTATTTCCTCGTCATCGCCCTGATGATGATTGGCTTTTACGCGGTCATTGCGCGCGGCAATATGGTCAAAAAAATGGTCGGGCTGAATATTTTTCAAACCTCAGTGTTCATGCTCTACATCTCAATGGGCAAAGTGGACGATGCCACCGCCCCCATTCTAACCAGTGACCCCACCACCATATATTCAAACCCCCTGCCGCATGTACTTATCCTCACCGCCATTGTCGTTGGGGTATCGACCACTGCGGTCGGCTATGCGCTGATTATCCGTATTCAGGAAAGCTTCGGCACTATCGAAGATGACGACATCATCACTCTACTTGACGATGAGGAAGAAGCCGCATGATGCATCATCTGCCCGCCCTGCAAGTGCTTATCCCGATGCTCGCCGCGCCTCTGGCAGCCTTGCTGCGGGTGCGCGATTTGGCTTGGGGCTGCGCGATGGCCGCGACGGGCAGCGCCTTTATCATCTCTTTATTATTATTTGTCGAGCAGCGTGCGACAGGTGCAACCATCATTTACGAAATGGGCGGCTGGCCAGCCCCTATCGGCATTGTATACGCCATTGATGCCGCCAATGCACTGGTCTTGCCCGTCGTCAGCGGTATCGGCTTTGTCGCGACACTCGCCGCACGACGCTTGGTGGCGGCTGAAATCGACCCCCGCGACCATGCGCTATTCTACGCCGCATGGCTGTTGACCATTGCGGGCATGTTGGGTCAGGTGACGACGGGCGATGCGTTCAATATTTTTGTGTTTCTCGAAATCTCCTCGCTATCGGCCTATGCATTGGTGGCGATGGGCGCAGGTCGCGACCGTCGCGCTTTACCCGCGGCGTTTAACTATTTGATTCTGGGCACTGTCGGCGCGACATTCTACGTCATCGGCCTTGGGCTCTTATACATGCAAACGGGCACTTTGAACTTGGCCGATTTGGCCGACCGCCTGCGCGATGTCGAAGCCACCCGCGCCACCTTCACCGCGATGGCGTTTATCGTTCTCGGCCTCTTCCTAAAAATGGCCTTATTCCCGCTCCATTTTTGGCTCGTGCCTGCCTATGCCTATGCGCCGTCTGCCGTCTCGGCCTTAATGGCAGCAACGGCCACCAAAGTATCCGTCTATATTCTTATCCGCTTTATCTTCGGCGTGTTCGGCGTCGATTTCCCCGCCTTTTCCGATATTATCGGCCTGCTAATCCTAACCTTTGGTATCGCTGGCGCTTTTGTCGGGACGCTCGCGGCGATTGTCGAAACCGACCTCAAAAAACTATTCGCGCAATCATCCATCGCCCAACTCGGCTATATGGCCATCGGCATCGGCACTATGAGCGTCACCGGACTGGCCGCCGCATTCATCCATTTGTTCAATCACGCGCTGATGAAAGGCGCCTTGTTTCTCGCCATCGGCATGATTGCCGCCCAAATAGGACGCGTCTCTATGGTGACCATCCAAGGGGCGGGGCGACAAATCCCCATCACCATGACCGCGATTTTGGTCGGCGGATTAGCCCTCATTGGCGTGCCGCTAACGGCTGGGTTTATTTCTAAATTATACCTCATCCGCGCCCTCGTTGAGCTTGATTACTGGGTGCTTGCCGCCCTCACCTTTATCAGCTCGGCATTGGCACTCGCTTATGTTTGGAAAATCATCGAAGCCGCTTGGCTCAAACAACGCCCCGACAACGCCCCCGTGCTGCGCGAAAGCGCCGTACAATATATTCCTGCGTGGATTATGGTGCTGGCAACCATCGGCTTTGGCATCTATGCCACGCCCTTAGTCGATGCCGCTTTTGCCGCCGCGCAGGCACTTATGGAAAGGGGTCTCTAATGTCTGAAGCACTTATTTACGCCCTTCTCGGCCTGCCCCTACTCGCCGCAGTTGGCGTGTTATTATTGCGTAATCATCCGCGCTTACGCGATGGGCAATCCGTGCTTATCGGTCTCGTAACCGCCGCTTGCGCCCTAAAACTTTTCACCATGCCCATCGGTGCAAAGCTAACACTGGTCGAGCTTGCCCCCGGACTTACCCTAAGTTTCACGCCCGAACCACTCGGCCTCTTATTCGCCCTCGTCGCAGGCAGCCTATGGCCTCTGGCAAGCCTATACACCATCGGCTATTTGCGCGGCACCAAAGACACCAACCAAACCCGCTTCATGTTCTTCTACGCCATCGCCATCCACGCCACGATGGGCATCGCGCTGTCGGGCAATCTACTGACCCTATTCGTGTTCTACGAAGTCCTCACCTTTTCCACCTATCCTCTCGTTATCCACAAAGGCGGCGACGAAGCTCTGCGGGCAGGACGCGTCTATCTCGGCATTCTCGTATCAAGCTCAATCATTCTGCTCTTATTCGGCGTGATTGGCGTATGGGTTATCGCTGGCACACTCGACTTCACAGCAGGCGGCATCCTGGCCGACAAAATCAACCCCTTCTATGTCCCCCCGCTCTTGGCCTTGTTCGCCTTTGGCATCGGTAAAGCCGCGCTCATGCCGTTGCACCGATGGCTGCCCGCCGCCATGGTCGCGCCCACCCCCGTCAGTGCGCTGCTGCATGCCGTCGCCGTGGTCAAAGCCGGCGTGTTCACCGTTTTAAAAGTCAGCGTCTATATTTTCGGCATTGATTTCTTAAACCAAACAGGCAGCAGCGAATGGCTCGTTTGGATAGCCAGTTTCTCAATTCTGGCCGCCTCCATCGTCGCCATGACAAAAACCAATCTGAAAGCCCGCCTCGCCTACTCCACCGTGAGCCAATTAGGCTATATCGTATTAGGCGCAGCAATAGCCACGCCGCTTGCCGCCTCGGGCGCGGCACTGCACATCGCCGCCCATGCCGCAGGAAAAATCACCCTGTTTTTCTGTGCCGGCGCGATTTACGTCGCCCACCACCACACCGATATAAAAGACATGAACGGGCTAGGTCGCACCATGCCCATCACCTATGCCGCCTTTGCGCTCGGCGCTTTGTCAATCATCGGTGTGCCGCCATTGGCAGGCGCGTGGTCAAAGTTCATGCTGATGGGCGGCGCGCTAGATAATGGCTACATCCTTGTCCTCATCGGGCTGATGGTCTCGTCACTCTTAAACCTCGTCTATCTCGGCGAGATTGTCGTGCGCGGCTTTTTTGCAAAACCCGCGCAGCAATTCGTCGGCGTACAAGAAGCCCCCCTCGCCTGCCTCGTTCCCTTATCACTAACAGCCTTATTATCAATCGCGCTATTCTTCGGCGTAGACAGCTTTATTCTCGATTTCGGAAACACGCCATGATGAGCTCCAAAACCAATATCGCCATCACCCTATTGCTAACGCTATGCGTTGCGGCAATCATTGGCGAGTTCATCATTCATCGGCACAGCTATTTTGCCCTCGAAGCAACACCCTTATTTTTCGCGCTAATGGGATTCGCATCCCTTTGCATTATTGTCGGCGGTGGCGCATTGCTGCGCAAGCTGGTCACGCGCCCCTCCGATTATTATGAGGAAGGGGGAGACGATGATGCTTGATATGCTTCTCGCCATCCCCGGCCTGCTGCTCATCGCTAGCGCCCTGCTCGTTCCTTTGCTGCCGCATAAGCTGCGCCAAGTCTATATGCTCGGTGCGATTGGCGTGTCGGCCTATATCGTATGGGGCATAGACATAGGCGTTCACCTAACCACCACATTGGGCGGCCTTGAGCTGACGCTCGTGCGTGCCGAAGCCATAACCAAACCATTCGCATTAGTCTTCCATATAGCCGCCGCCCTAAACGTGATTTACGCCATGCACGAGCGCACCAAACTCACCCCGACCGCAAGCCTTGCCTATGCAGGGGCGGCCATCGCGGCCTTGTTCGCGGGCGATTTTCTGACCTTGTTCATCTATTGGGAGCTCACCACCTTTACCTCCGTTTTCCTTATTTTGGCCGGGCGTACGCCGCGCGCTATCGGGGCTGCCATGCGATATTTGCTGATGCAAGTCGGCTCGGGCGTGTTTCTGCTCGCGGGGGCTGCTCTGCTATGGCACGACGGAACGGGGCTATCCATCCAAGCCCTCGACCCCACAACACCCGCAGGCATGTTCGTGCTGATGGCATTTGGCATCAAAGCAGGATTTCCATTAGTGAACGGCTGGTTGCAAGACGCCTATCCCGAAGCCTCGGTGACTGGCACGGTCGTCTTGTCCGCTTTCACCACCAAGCTCGCCATCTACATGCTCGCCTTGTGCTTTGCTGGATTTGCGCCCCTCATCTGGGTCGGCCTAGCGATGACGCTCCTACTGGTTTTCTTCGCGGTGATTGAAAACGACTTACGCCGCGTGTTGGCCTATTCGTTGAACATCCAATTAGGCTTTATGGTCGTCGGCATCGGTATCGGAACGCAGCTCGCCCTGAACGGCACAGTCGCGCACGCTTTCGCGTCCGTCATCTATCAAGCCCTGCTCTTTATGGGCGTAGGCGCGGTGCTGTATCGCACCGGCACAGCCAAAGCCACCGAACTCGGCGGGCTTTGGAAGCAAATGCCTTTGACCATGCTGTTTAGCCTTGTCGGGGCGTTGTCCATTTCTAGCTTCCCGCTTTTTTCAGGCTTCGTGACGAAATCCCTAACCCTCGGGGCAAGCGCCAAAGAGGGCTATTTTCTGGTCTGGATGGCGTTGATTTTCGCTTCGGTTTGCGTGCTTCAACATTCCGCCATCAAAATCATCACCGCCGCTTTCTTCAGACGCACCAGCCCCTTCAAAGTCAAAGAAGCCCCGCTCAACATGCTGATAGCGATGGGCATCGCCGCCGCTTTGTGCATTTTTATCGGCATCTTCCCCGAGCCGCTTTACGCTCTGCTGCCCTATGAAGTGACCTATAGTGTATGGGATGCTGGCCATATACTCAGCGAATTACAATTATTGCTATTTGCCGCCCTCGCCTTTGTTGTTCTCACCGCGCGCGGCCTCTACCCGTCCGAAAAGGACTCGACCGTACTCAACACCGACTGGTTCATCCGTCGCGCCATACCGCGCATCGTCATGAAGCTAGCAAAGCCCCTTCTGACACTATGGCTTCACGCGCTTGGCAAAACCAAAGCCGCCCTCTTGCATATGCTAAAAATCAGCGAAGAAACCAGCCGCGAAAGCGGACTGGCCTCAGGCATCGCATCAACGGGCGCGGCGGCGGGCATTTTCCTCGCCGTCTTTGCCCTGATGTTACTCATCCGTGGGACGATTTAAGCTTTAAAACTCAGAGACCCAATACCGCTTTGGCGATAATGTTGCGCTGAATCTCATTCGAGCCTGCATAAATCGATGCCTTACGCGTGTTGAAATAGCGCGGCGTAACCGGTGCCGCCCCCGCAATGCCAATATCGCTTTCATTGCTCGAGGCAAACGTGTCTTGCACAAATGGCAAGCCATAGTGACCAATCGCTTCGACCGCCAATTCAGACACATCCTTTTGCAATTCAGTGCCGCGTGTTTTCAACATAGATGACGAGCCCGGCCCGATATTTTGGCCTGCGCTAATCTCAGAGAAAATCCGCAACTCGGTCGCTTCCATAACCATAATCTGGCGTTCCAAATCGGCCAGCTTGTGACGGAAATCAGCATCGTCAATAAGGCGCTGACCATCTGTTTCAATCTGTTCGGCCATCTCACGCACCTTGTTCAATGTGCGGTTCAGACCAGCCGAATAAGGATTGCCCCGCTCAAACTCGAGCAGATATTTGGCACATGTCCAACCTTCGTTTTCCTTACCAACCAGATTTTCTTTCGGCACTTTAACATCCTCAAAGAAAACCTGATTAACTTCCTGCTGGCCTTTGGCAGGCCCATCTATCGTCACCAATGGCTCAACTTTCACGCCTTCTGTCGTCATGTCGATGAGCAAAAACGAAATGCCTTGCTGTCGCTTGCCCTCTTTAGACGTGCGCACGAGGCAGAAAATCATATCCGCGTGCTGCGCCATCGATGTCCATATCTTCGACCCATTGCACAGATAATGGTCGCCTTTATCTTCGGCTTTCATTTGCAACGAAGCCAAATCCGAACCCGACCCCGGCTCCGAATAACCCTGACACCACCACACATTAGACGCCAGAATATCAGGCAAATACTTATCCTTCTGCTCTTGCGTGCCAAACTTCATAATCACTGGCGCAACCATCGTCATGCCAAACGGAATCGTATGCGGCGCACCAGCACCTTCCATCTCTTGCGTGAAAATAAACTTCTGCGTCGGCGTAAAACTTGCGCCGCCATGCTCGGCTGGCCAATTTGGCGCAGCCCACCCCTTTTTATACAAGCTCTTTTGCCACGCCAAATGACTTTCCTTCGTGATATAGCCATTTTTCGACCGCTGACACTCACGCTTAATATCAGGCGTGAAAGCCTCGGCAATAAAGCTGCGCACTTCCTCGCGGAAAGCATTATCTTCTGCTGAATAACTGAGATCCATAACGTATCCTAACTAATAAGTTTTACCGGAACTACATCCGGCGCTGCGGCCATAACGCCGTCTCCCAAAGGCGCAACTGCCGCGCCAAACGCTTCCGACTTGCCATGCACATTACGCGCATCCAAATCAACATATTGCTCCATCACCCGATACGTCGTCGGGTCGGCTTCATCTTGGCACAAATCATACTGCAATGTACCCGGCTCATCGGCTTTCACCGCTGCCTGCATTTTAGCAAACGCAGCCTCAAACTCTGCCTGCTTACCATCAACCACTTTCAACGTGGCCACATATCCTACTTTCATAATATCCTCCATAATCAGGTTTACCTATCTTTATACTTTGCTGGCCGTTTTTCAAGCATAGCCGATACAGCTTCAACATGGTCGTCACTCAAATGCATCAGCGCCTGCGCATTGGCCGACATCTCCATAATGGTTTCAAAGCCAGTATTTTGACCATGACGCATCAGCCTTTTAGCCGCACGTAAGCTCTCACCGCTTTGGCGCACAATGTCATTGGCCATATCATGCGCGGTTTGCATCAATTTGTCATCCGAAACAACACGCGATACAAGTCCCCACTCCAGAGCCGTTTCCGCCGACACTGTATTGCCCGTAAACAATAACTCAGCCGCCCGTGCCGTGCCAATCATGCGCGGCAGTAACCAAGCCCCGCCATCGCCCGGAATAAGCCCAACTTTGAGAAACGTCGCGCCAAAAATCGCCTTCTCCGAGGCAATCCGCATATCACACAAGCACGCTACATCATTACCCAGACCAATCGCAGGCCCATTGACCGCCGCAATGATGGGTACTTCCAGACCCCATAAAGATTTCACAATTTGATGAATACCGCGCCGATACGCATCAGCAATATGTGCGCCTGCACCATCGAAAGGCGCCTCGCGCTTTTGCATCGCCTTAACATTACCACCCGCAGAAAAAGCCGACCCCGCACCTGTGAGAATCGCACAGCGCACATTCCTATCGGCATTAATCCGCGCCATGGTTTCAGAAAAAACCGCGCCATCATCTTTCTCGCCAAGCGCGTTGCGCATATCAGGCCGATTGATGGTCAGGGTAACAATGTGTCCCTGCTGGGATATGTCCAGCACGGTCATATGTTTAAACTGCCGCGAAGCGTTTCAAATGATGGTCAACATTGCCAAACTGGGTATCAATAACCGTCAAACGTTTGAAATAATGGCCGACATCTAGCTCTTCCGTCATGCCCATGCCGCCATGCAATTGCACCGCTTCTTGGCCTACAAAACGACCAGACTTGCCAATTTGCACTTTCGCACCAGAGGCCGCTTTACGACGCTCTTCTTCGCTCTCGGTCAATTTCATATTGACCATATAGGTCATAGAAACCGACTGTTCATATTCCATAAACATATCGACCATACGGTGTTGCAGCACCTGAAAACTGCCAATCGGCACGCCGAACTGCTTGCGCGTTTTGCAATACTCGACCGTCGCATCATTCAGCGATTTCATATGCCCAAGCGATTCAGCACAGATAGCCCCGATACCAAAGTCCAGCGCTTCTTCCAGAATAAACAGCCCCGTCTTATCATCACCGATAAGCGCATCGCCAGAAACAGCGACATTTTCTAACGTCACTTCACTGGCGCGACCGCCATCAACCGTCGGATAATCTTGCGTCGACACACCCTTTGCCGATTTATCAACAATGAACAGGCCAAGACCTGCGCGCTCACGTTGGTCACCCGAAATACGCGCCGAAACGATAAGCCTATCCGCCCAAGGCGCAGCAAGCACAACAGCTTTCGTGCCATTCAACACAAAGCCATCGCCATCCGCTTTGGCA
Source organism: Parvibaculaceae bacterium (assembly GCA_965221415.1). Taxonomy (GTDB): domain Bacteria; phylum Pseudomonadota; class Alphaproteobacteria; order RS24; family RS24; genus UBA8337. The sequence continues at coordinate 416,673 of OZ244887.1, read as the reverse complement.
GAGGTCAACACATCGGCAGGATTAAAGCGGCTCTGCGGCTCGCTATAAGCCAATGCCCAAATATTTTCGCCAGCGATAATCCCCGGCAAATGCGCCTCTTTCTGCGCGGCAGACCCATGACGGTTTAAAATACCCCCGCACAAGACAATCGTCGGCAAATAAGGCTCAACGACCAGACCACGGCCTAACTCTTCCATGATAACCATCGTTTCGATAGGCCCGCCATCAAGGCCACCCATATCCTCTGAAAACGGCGCGGCCAACAGACCCAACTCAGCAAATTGACCCCAAATATCGCGGTTCATGCCTTCGTCGCTATGTACGGTTTTCATCCGACTATCGAAATCATAATTATCTTGCACAAAGCTCTGCACCATATTCCGCAGCAGGGTTTGCTCTTCAGTAAAACTAAAATCCACTGTTCAATTCCTTTTCTTATTTGCGCTGACTCTAAAGGCCAAGCACCATCTTGGCAATAATATTGCGTTGAATCTCGTTCGACCCGCCATAAATCGAGGTCTTGCGATTATTGAAGTACACTTGCGACGCGCCGTGTGCATACTCAGGCCCAATCGACGAATAATTGTCGCCCTGCTCAAGCTGAGGCACCCATGGGGCGGCGTAATTGCCAACAGCTTCTATGGTCAATTCGGTAATGCGCTGCTGGATTTCCGTGCCTTTAATTTTCAGAATCGAGCTTTCTGGCCCCGGCCCTTGCCCCTTACTTTCAGACGCCAATGTGCGCAGCTCGGTATATTCCAGAGCTGTCAAATCAACTTCCAATTCCGAAATTTTGCGCGAGAAATCAGGCGAGTCCAATAAAGGCGCACCGTCTTCTATCTCAGCACGTGCGAAATCACGCAAGCGGTCAATCGCCTTTTTCGAACGCGCCACACCCGCAATGCCAGAGCGCTCATTGCCGAGCAAGAACTTGGCAATCGTCCACCCCTTATTCTCTTCGCCAACCAAATGCTTGGCCGGCACACGCACATCTTCGAGAAACACCTCATTGACCTCATGGCCGCCATCAATGGTGATAATCGGGCGCACCGTGATACCCGGCGTTTTCATGTCGATAAGCAAAAACGAAATGCCTTGTTGCGGCTTGCCTTCCGTCGATGTGCGCACGAGGCAGAACATCCAGTCTGCGTGTTGCGCCAAAGTCGTCCATATCTTATGGCCATTGACGATATAATCGTCACCATCACGCACGGCTTTGGTCTTGAGACCTGCAAGGTCAGAGCCTGCGCCCGGCTCAGAATAGCCCTGACACCACCACGTATCGCCTGAATAAATGCCCGGCAGCACCCAATCTTTTTGCTCCTGATTGCCGAAAGTGTAAATCACTGGCGCGAGCATCGCGACACCAAAAGGCATCGGCGCAATCGTGCCGAAAGCAGCACTTTCTTCGTTCCAAATATATTTCTGCGTCACGCTCCATCCCGTGCCGCCGAATTCTTCTGGCCAACTCGGTGCGACCCAGCCCTTTTTCGCTAGAATCTTATGCCAAGCCAGAAAATCTTCCTTGCTCAACTCACCACGGTCAAGGCCGACTAAATGCTTCGGGTAATTATCTTCAATAAACCCACGCACATCGGCGCGAAAGGCTTCGTCTTCTGGCGTAAAATCTACATCCATGATGGTCTCCTGTCTATCCACCCCCGAACTTACTGCAAAAATGCCGCAAATCAATCATGCAATTCGGAAAAAATGCCGCAGCTTCATTTATGAGAAGAATTGCCTTTTCAAGCACCAAAGGCTAGATTCGCACCATGAGCCTTGCACAAGAAGAAATTAAGTCACCCTGCATCCGCCTTTGCGCCGTATCCGCCCGCGCAGGATTCTGCATTGGCTGCGGTCGTAAATTGGCCGAAATAGGCGGCTGGACAGAGTTCTCAGACGATGAAAAACGCGCCATATTGGCCGACCTACCCGCCCGCCTAGAAACAATCAAATCGCCCTAACGCGGCGTGTCGCCAAACCAACGCAGCGTCTCGGCCAAATCAACCACCCCGCCAATGACAATAATCGATGGCGGCTCTAACTTATGCTTTTCCACTAATTGCGCCGCATCGCCCAACTGACCCGTCACCACTTGCTGTTGCGGCAAAGTGGCATGGGTGACAATCGCGACAGCCTCTTTGTCCGACCGCCCCGCCGCCATCAATAAGTCAGCAATCACCCCCAGACGGCTCATCGCCATGTAAACGACAATCACGGGCGATGCCTTGGCAATCGCATCCCAATCGAGCAACTCAGCCTGCCCCTTACCCGCCAAATGCCCCGTGACAAATGTCACCGCATGATTAACCTCGCGATGCGTCGTCGGAATACCCGCATATCCCAAGCCGCCAACGCCCGCCGAAATACCCGGAATAATGCGAAAAGGAATATCAGCCATGACCAGACTTTGCGCCTCTTCACCTCCCCGCCCAAAAATAAACGGGTCGCCGCCTTTAAGACGCAGCACACGGCGGCCTTGGCGTGCCAATTCAATCAATTTATCAGTAATGTCTTGCTGCTGCCAACTCGGCTTGCCGCCCCGTTTTCCTGCATAAAATAATTCCGCCTCAGAGCGCACCAGTGATAAAATATCCTCCGACACCAACGCGTCATAAATCACGCAATCGGCCTGCTTCAACGCGTTCACCGCATGCAATGTCAGCAATCCAGCATCGCCCGGCCCCGCCCCTGCCAACCACACCCAGCCCGCGTCAAAGCGCGGCAGTCCATCAATTTCAATATCTAATTGCGGCTGGTCGCTCAACGTCAGACGGATAATGTCTTGCTGATTTTTATCCTTATCGCTCATGCCTCGGTTATAGGCACTTTTACCCTAGCGGTAAATCATGCTATCAGCGCACAATACGCAATGAGGATTTTCCATGCCGTTAAAGCCACAAGCAGATTTGCAGCCCAACACCGCTGAGTTTGAAAATCAGCCTTTGGTGAAGCCGACCGGCTTTCGCGAATATGATGCGCGCTGGTTGTTTCCCGATGAGATAAATCTGTCGGGTATGCAAGCCTTAGGTTTTGGGCTTGGCACGGTGCTGTATGATTTGCTCGGCGATACGCCAACGCCGCGGATTGTTGTCGGCCATGATTTTCGCGCCTATTCGCAAAGCATCAAACTCGCCCTGACCACGGGTCTGATGAGCGCAGGCATCGAGGTATTGGATATTGGTCTGGCGCTCTCGCCGACGGCTTATTTTGCGCAGTTTCATCTGGATGTCCCCGCCGTTGCCATGGTGACAGCAAGCCATAATGAAAATGGTTGGACGGGCGTTAAAATGGGAGCGGCGCGGCCTCTGACTTTTGGCCCCGACGAAATGTCGGCCTTGCGCGACTGCGTGCTAAACAATACTGGCCAATCGCGCGATGGCGGAAGCTATCGCCGTGTCGAGCAAGTCGCACAAGCCTACAAGGATGATTTAATCGCGCACGGGGTTTTCAAGCGCAAACTCAAAGCCGTCGTGGCCTGCGGCAATGGCACAGCTGGCGCGTTCGCCCCCGAGGTTCTCGCAAAATTGGGCGTTGACGTGGTCGCGCTACATTGCGACCTCGACTACAGCTTTCCGCACCACAACCCAAACCCCGAAGACATGGAAATGCTCCACGCCTTGCGCGATAAAGTATTGCAAAGCGGCGCAGATATCGGCTTTGCCTTTGACGGCGATGGCGACCGCTGCGGTGTCGTCGATAATGAGGGAGAAGAAATCTTCGCCGATAAAATGGGCGTATTGATTGGCCGCGATTTGGCCAAACAACACGATAATGCCGTGTTTGTGGTCGATGTAAAATCAACGGGACTATTCAACACCGACCCCGAATTACAAGCCTCTGGCGTTACCACGCATTATTGGAAAACGGGACACTCTTATATGAAACGCCACACGCACGAATTAGGCGCACTGGCAGGCTTTGAAAAAAGCGGGCATTTCTTTTTCAACGCCCCGATTGGCCGCGGCTATGATGATGGCATTCTCAGCGCGATAGCGATATGCGATATGCTCGCGCGCGACGACACAAAAACCATGGCCGATTTGCGCCGTTCATTGCCCGTCACCTATAGCTCGCCGACCATGTCGCCCTATTGCGACGACGAGAAAAAATACGAAGTCGTCGACCGCGCCATCGCCCATTTTGAACAACTCGCAAAACAAGGCGGCACACTTATCGGCCAGCCCATTCGTGACCTCGTAACCGTCAACGGCGTGCGCATCACCCTCGAAGATGGCACATGGGGCTTGGTGCGCGCATCTTCTAACAAACCCGGACTTGTCGTGGTGGTGGAAAGCCCCACATCTGAAGAAAATATGCGGGCTATTTTTGCCGAAATCGACACGCTGCTATCGTCATATGACGAAATCGGCGAGTATGACCAAAAGATTTAAAGCGCCAATAACATACGCCCGCCGCTTACCAGTAAAAACACAGCAAAAATCCGATTGAGCATCGACTTGCTCAACCCATGGGCTATTTTTGCACCCAAAGGCGCGCCCATCATGCTCGCAGGTATCATCAACAGAAACGCCATGCCATTGACATAGCCCAAAGCAAATGGCGGCAAGTCAGGCAATCCCCACCCGCCAACGATAAAGCCAATCGTCGCGGGCACAGCAATGATAACCCCCAAGGCAGACGACGTGCCAACCGCACGATGCACATTCAAGCCCGATGTCGTGAGCAAAGGCACCGACAACATGCCGCCGCCAATGCCCATCAGCGATGAGAAAAATCCAATCAGCCCCGCAAGGCTTTTTTGCACCCCGCCCCCAAAGCGTCGCGCACCCGCTTCACCACCGCTTCGGTTCAGCACCATGCGCACCCCCATGGTCAAAGCGAGGGCAGCGAAAATAATCTTTAACCCCGCAGGCGAAATATAGCGCACCGCAATCGCACCGCTTAACGCCCCCACAGCCACATACGCGCCCCAGCTTTTCAGAACAGCGCCATCCACCGCGCCGCGCTTTAAATGACTCCGCGCCGACTGTGTACCCGTAAAGCAAATCATCGCCAAGGACGTGCCGACCGCCATATGGATTTGCAACGAAATCGGCACATCAAAAAACACGAAAGTCTGGAACAACACAGGCACCAAAACAATGCCGCCGCCTATGCCTAAAAGTCCCGCAAGGATGCCCGCCAAAAATCCTGCCGACAGCAAAATCGCCCCGAGAAAAGCAAACTCAACACTCATGACGCCCTCATTATCTGCTCTTGCACCAATGCCAACGCCTCGCGCAAGACATTTGGGTCATCACCACGACGCGGCGCGTTCTCGCTCAAATGCCGTCGCCATAACCGACCCCCCGGCTGGCCTTGAAACAACCCCATCACATGACGCGTCAAAGCATGCAACGATGTGCCGTCGGCTATCAAGTTTTCAGCATAAGGAATAAGCGCCTCGACAATCGCTTCGCGGCTCAGCGCAGGCGTATCATCGCCAAACCCCCACGCATCCACATCGGCCAAAAGATACGGGTTTTTATACGCCGCACGCCCTAGCATCACGCCATCAACGCGGTCTAAATGCGTATCGCACTCACCCAGCGTCTCAATGCCGCCATTCACCGTAATCAGCACATCAGGATGCGCCTGCTTCAGCTGATATACCAAAGGATAATCAAGCGGCGGGATATCACGATTTTCTTTCGGGCTGAGACCATCGAGCCAAGCCTTCCGCGCATGAATAATAAAATGCTGCACACCCACCTTCTTCGATTTCTCAACCAAGGTGAACAACGCCTCATGCGGGTCTTGTTCATCGACACCGATACGGCATTTCACCGTCACTGGAATATCCACCGCCGCCGCCATCGCCGCCATACACTCAGCGACCAAATCAGGCGTCTCCATCAAGCGCGCCCCGAACTGACCCGATTGCACCCGCGCCGACGGGCATCCGACATTCAAGTTTATCTCATCATAGCCCCAGTCTTCGCCAATCTTACTGGCTTCGGCCAATTTATCTGGCGCATTACCCCCCAATTGCAGAGCCACCGGATGCTCCTGCGCATGATAATCAAGCAATTGCGCACGGTCGCCATGCAAGATAGCATCCGCCGTAACCATTTCAGTATAAAGCCGCGCATGACGCGAAATAAGCCGCAGAAAAAACCGATCCTGACGGTCAGTCCATTCCATCATCGGGGCAACGGAAAATTTTATATCTGCAGCACGCAAGCTCATCTCGCTACAAGCTTACTTCTTATTGCTCGCCAATTCATTAAACGGCACATTTTTATCAATGCGAATATCCTGCGGCAGACCGAGCACTTGCTCCGACACAATATTGCGCAAAATCTCATCCGTCCCGCCCGCAATACGATAGCCCGCAGCTCCCAGCCATTGATTTTGGAAAGCCCCCGCCGCTGGACTTTCTTCGACATCATGCATCATGCCGCCTTGGCCTTGCATTTCCATCGCAAAGCCTGCCAAATCTTGCATTTTCGGGCCAGAGACAATTTTACCAATAGAGCTTTCTGCCCCCGGCACTTGCCCTTTCGACAAAGCCGTCAAAGTGCGGAATTTGGTATATTTCAACCCTTGCGACTGGACGTACCAATCGGCCAATTTTTCGCGCACATTCGAATCTTTCAAGGCGAGCCCATCTTCCAACTCCGTCTCGCGTGCCAATTTTAAAAGTTCCTTATAATCGACACCAGACCCCTGACCAATCGCAAGGCGTTCATTCATCAGCGTCGTGAGCGAGACTTTCCACCCCTCACCGACATCACCGAGGCGTTGGCTATCTGGCACACGCACATCGTTAAAGAACACCTCATTGAAGCCACTGCCGCCCGAGATTTGCTTAATCGGACGCACTTCAATACCGGGGGTTTTCATATCAAGGAAAAAGAACGTCAGCCCCTTATGCTTCGGCACGGTCGGGTCGGAGCGCGTGACGATAATGCCGTAATCGCAAAAATGCGCCCCCGATGTCCAAACCTTCTGGCCATTAATAATCCAATCATCGCCATCGCGCTCGCACTTCGTGCGCAAGCCTGCGACATCCGAACCAGCCGACGGCTCAGAAAACAACTGGCACCAAATCTCTTCGCCAAACAAAGCAGGTTTCACATAACGCTCGTTCTGCTCGGGCGTTGCCCATTTCATCATGGTCGGGATGCACATACCAAGGCCGATTTCAAAAAACCCACCCGGCACAGCAAAATTGCTTTCTTCCTGCGCATAAATCACCGATTGAATCGGCGTGCCACCAAGCCCACCATATTCCGTCGGCCATGTAATCGCCGCATATCCAGCCGCCGCCTTTTTGGCTTGCCATTCTTTAGCACGCACCAAACGCTCGGCTTCTGGCTTCTCAGAAACGCTCGCCTTGGTATTATTAGGGTCGCGCAATGTTGCGTTCTCGCTCAACCATGCGCGCACTTCGCTGCGAAACTTGGCTTCTTCTGGGGTATCGTTAAAGTCCATTTTAATTTTCCTTTTTAAGCCACATTACTTTTTTCAAGCTCGGCCACGAGTCTGTTTTTCCACCGACTGGCACTGCCCAAAGACAGCGACAATAATTTCGACCGACGATAATGGAATTGCGGATTAGCCTCCCACGTAAAGCCGATGCCACCATGCACCTGAATACACTCTTGGGCAGCAAAACGATACGCTTCGGTCGCTGAAATGCGCGCAGCAGCCGCCGCCAATTCCAATTCCGCGCCATCCTCAGACAGCATCATCGCGCCATAATAAGCGTTCGACCGCGCCAACTCCAACTTCACATACATATCGGCCAGCTTGTGCTTAATCGCCTGATAGCTGCCGATTTGACGACCAAACGCAAAGCGCTCAAGCGCGTATTCTTTCGCCATATCAAGCGCTGCTTCTGTGCCACCAACTTGCTCGAAAGCAACCAACACAGCCGCCCCCGCTTCAATCCGAGTCATCAATGCCCAGCCGTCGCCTTCATCACCGAGAAGCGTCGCATCAGCATCTTCGAAACTAATCTCTGCATGGCCGCGCGTTGGGTCAACCGTATCAACGCCCGTGCGCGTCACACCATCTTGCATGAGGTCTACCACAACCAAAGAAAGCGCCTTCTTGCCTGTATTGGCCAGCACAATCGCGACAGAGGCCGTTTCGCCATCTGGCACTGGCAATTTGCGACCATTCAGCTTGCCCTTGGCAAAGCTTGTTTTAATCGAACGCGGCGATGGCGCTTGCGCCCCTTCCGCCGCTGCCAATGTGCCGATAATCGCGCCCGAGGCAAGCTGCGGCAACCATGTCTGCTTTTGCTCCTCTGAGCCAGCAAGCTTCAAAGCTTCAGCCACCATATAAATCGACGAGCTAAACGGAACCGGCGCTGCCGCACGGCCAAGCTCTTCGGCAATAACGCATAATTCCAAAGCCCCAAGACCCAAGCCGCCATAGGCTTCTGGAATAGCCGCGCCAGTAAATCCTAAATCGCAAAGCCCCTGCCACACATCATCATGGTGACTGGCGTCGCTTTCAAGAATGCTGCGCACATCATCATAGCTGCACTTGTCCGTTAAAAACTTGCGCGCTTGGTCTTTCAGCATTTTCTGGTCGTCAGAAAAATCAAAATTCATGGGAAAGCCTCCTTCATTCAACCAAAAAGGTAGTGCAAGCAAACCACAAGGTCAATCACTCACATGGGCCTTAGATAAATGCGCCATCACATCATCAAACACACCGTTCACAGCCTCGCGATGCCGCGCCAGATTATCCTGCAAACGCCGCATATCTGGTTCGTTTAAAGCCTCTAACAACAAAGCAGCCGTGGCGGGTGCCAAATCTGTTTCGCTGTCTTCTAAACATAAGCTCGCGATTTGGCGCACCGCCAAAAAGCACTGCGCCGCCGCTTCGAGTGTTTCAAACGCTGTCTCTAACACGCCGATGGATTTCAAATCGGCCAACAGACTTTGCAAATCGCGCGCGCCTATCAGCTCTGGATGCTGATGACCATAAGCAAGCTGCACGCTTTGTGCGATGAACTCAATATCGACCAACCCGCCATCCCCGCGCCGTATGTCATAGACCCCAAGCTGCGGCTGATGTTCGCGCAAGCGTCCGCGCATCTCAATCACATCTTCTACCAATTTGGTATTATCGCGCGGCATCGCCAGCACATCATGCATCACGGCTTCGACCTTGCGCGCCAAAGTTGCATCACCCGCCGCGATGCGTCCACGCGTCAGCGCCATATGCTCCCACGTCCACGCCGCCGTTTTTTGGTAATCCTCAAACGATACGAGCTTCGCCACCAAAGGACCCGCCTCGCCCGATGGACGCAGCCGTGTGTCGACTTCAAACAAGCCGCCCTCGGCAGTCGGTGCGCTTAACCCACTCATAAAACGACGCGCCAGTCGCGCAAACCACTGCTCCGCATTAATCGATTTCGCGCCATCAGAAACAGCCGAAAAATCGGCAATGTCACAAATCACAATAAGGTCGAGGTCAGACTGCAAGGTCATCTCGCGACTGCCAAGTTTACCAAGGCCGACAATCACCAACTGCCCACCCGACAAGGCTCCATATTGGCGTTCAATATCAGCCTGCGCCGCCGCCAACATCGTCGTAATCGCCGTTTTTGCCAATGCACTATAGGTCTCCCCAAAGCGAACGGCCATAGACGGGTCAGCCAGCGAACGCGTGCCAATGCGAAACTGCGCCTCATGCACATAGCGGCGCACCGCATTCATCGTCGCCTCGAAATCATCGCCCCCAACCTCAATCGCCAAATCTTCCGATGGCGCTTGCTGAATAAGCGTATCAATCAAGTTCGAATTACTCGCCAGAAACGCCGACAAACGCGGCGCTACCGAAATAATATCAATCAATAAATGCAGCACATGCGGGTTCGACTGAAACAGCGAGAAAATCTGCACACCCGACGGCAGCGCCTGCAAAAAATTATGAAACCGAATAAACCCATCATCCGCATCACCGCCTTGCGCCAATCGCTCCAGAATAAGCGGCATAAGGCGCGTCAAAATCTCACGCGCGCGTGCCGTGCGCGTCGCCGCCATGCGCCCGGCATGCCAACCACGAATAAGCCCCGACATATCTTTAGGTCGCCTAAACCCCATTTTGGACAATGTCTCTAATGTGTCTGGGTCGTCTTCACCACCGCTAAATACCAAGTTCCCGCCATCGCCCGACAGGCTTTCGGATTGCTCAAACAGCAGCGCATATTCCTGCGTCACACCAGATAAATGCTGCGTGAAAATAGTCGTAAACTCATCCACCGAGGCATAACCCGCAAAATGCGAAAGCGCTTCAAACGCGTCTGGCTCGCTCGGCAAACTATGCGTCTGCTCATCAAGGCGCATCTGCAAGCGGTGCTCTAAGCGGCGCAAAAAATAATAGCTTTCGGTTAAGCGTGTCGCGGTCTCTTGGGTAATCCAATCTTTGCGCGCCAACATATCCAACATATCGACCGTGCGATGCCCCCGCAAATCAACATCCCGCCCGCCCGCGATAAGCTGTTGCGTTTGCACAAAAAACTCAATTTCACGAATGCCCCCGCGCCCCAATTTGAGATTATGACCAAGGGCGGCAATCTCAGCATGACCCCGCACCGCATGAATCTGACGCTTCATCGAATGGACATCTTCAATGGCGGCAAAGTCAAAATAACGCCGCCAAATATAGGGCTGCAACTCATCAATAAACCGCTGTCCTGCCGCTATGTCACCCGCTATCGGGCGCGCTTTAATATAGACCGCGCGCTCCCAATTTTGCCCTTGCGATTCATAATATCCAAGTGCCGCGTCAACCGAGACAGTCACCTGCGTCGACCCGGGGTCAGGTCGCAGGCGCAAATCAACCCGAAACACGAACCCATCCTGCGTCACATTTTGTAGCATCGCGCTTAAATCGCGCACCAGTGTGATATGAAACTTGCGCACATCATGACCCGCCACCAATGGCAAAGCATCAGGCGTGTAATAGACCACGAAATCAATATCGGACGAGTAATTAAGCTCTTGCCCGCCATGCTTGCCGAGTGCCAACACGACCAACCCATCGCGCGCAAAATGCGACAACTTGTCTTGCGCCACCGCCTGATGCAGCAAGTAATCCAGTGCTGTCCCGACCGCCTTATCAGCCAGCGCACTCATGGCTTGCGTGACCTGCTCGACATCCCAATAATCTGCCGCATCCGCCAATCCAATCGCCAGTGCCGCGCGATTGCGACCATGACGCATCGCCGCCATCGCCGCGTCTTGGCCATCTTGCGTCATCGCACAAGCCGTCACATCACTTTCCATATCGACCAATAGCTGCGCCATGTAATCCGCCATCGGTTGCGCTAAAAGCGTCTCCAACACATCAGGATAACGCCGCATAAGCCGCGTCAAAAACGGACTGCCCTCCACCACCCAACCAAAAAAATCAGCGTGGCGGGTCAGTAAATCTTGCGCGGGGCTTTCCGCTTGCTGATGAATATCGCGCAGCAAAGCCGCCGCCTGCGCCGCATCCAAAGGCGTGCGAGATGGCAGATTATCAAACAAAAGACCCATATCAGGCCTCGCTAGGAAGCTGCAATGTAACGATTAAACCCGGCGCATTATCAGCCAAACTCAGCGTCCCGCCATGGTGCTGACAAATCGCCGCAACCAAAGACAGCCCCAGCCCATTGCCCTCGCCTGAACGGCTTTCATCAAGGCGGACAAATCGTTTTTGCACCTCGGCATATTTATCAGGCGCGATGCCTCCGCCGCCATCAGCCAATGATAAGTCAACGCCACCATCGCGCCCATGCAACGATAAAGTGACCGTGCTGCCCGCGACGCACGCATGGGTCAGCGCGTTTTCCAACACATTGACCATCGCTTGCACTAGCAACGCCTCATCGCCCATAAAACGCGCCCCCGTATCGGTGATGTGCAAACGCAATTCCATTTGCTTGTCAGCAAAAGCCACCTCGAATAAATTGTGCAAGCTCTCGCACATATTTGGCAAATCAATCGGCTGGCGCACCAATCGACTGACCCCGCTATCAAGGCGCGACAATGTCAATAAAGCGGTAAAGCTGCGCAGCAACGCATCGACATCATCGAGCGCATCCGCCAACTGGTCACGCGCCCCCTCATCGGCTTGCTCGAGCAAAACATCCAAGCGCGCTTTAAGCCGCGTAACAGGCGCGCGCAAATCATGCGCCAAATTATCACTGACTTGGCGCGTATTCATCATCAGGCTTTCAAGGCGGTTGAGCATGGTGTTGATATGCTGCGCCATCAACGCCCATTCATCGCCACCACGCGCAACCAAGCGACTGGTTAATTGCCCATCCATAACGGGTTGCAAATCTTCGTTCATCGCCGCCACGCGTCGCAGATTTCGCCACGCCAACCACGCCGCCCCCGACAGACCTATCACCGTAAGCCCCAACAGTGCCAAGCCAAACCAGCGCAACATATTGGCAAGAAAAGCCTCTGTATCGTGCCTGTCATAACCAACCAACAGCACCAAATCGCTATCTAGCCGCACGAGCCGTGCGCGCACTAATTTATGGCTTCCGTCATCGTTTTGATGACTAAAATGCAGCCAACCGCCTGCGACGGATTGCGTCGTTTCGGGCGACGGAAAATGTTGCAAATTGCCTGCCAGATAAGATCCTAAACTGGTCGAGGCACGCACAACAATGCCCTGCTCGCTATTCACTGCTTCTGCCAAAGCCTTAGCACCTTGTGTTTCATAGATACGCGATAGGCTAGCGGTTTCGCGCCAAACCAGAGCGTCTTGCATGTCCATCAAACGCGTTTGCAGCTGCGTGTATAAAACCCCCAACACCAGTGCGACCGCCGCCACGAGAACAAACGTATAGGCAAGCGCAGAACGAAAAGATGTGGCGCGTAGCAGCCTCATTTATCTGTCTCTTTAAGCGAAAACCCCTGCCCGCGCAGCGTATGCACGAGTGGCTTATCAAAGCCCTTATCTAGCTTAGCGCGTAGCCGAGAAATATGCACATCCACCACATTGGTCTGCATATCGGCGCGATAATGCCATACATTTTCAAGCAACATAGCGCGTGTCGCCACCTGCCCTTTGCGGCGCAGAAGATATTCGAGCAAGCTAAACTCACGCGGGTTTAACTCAAGCCTTTTCCCATCCCGCACCGCCGTGCGTGCCACAACATCAAGGGTTAAATCCGCCAGTTGCAAAACCGTCTCAGGCGCATGGCTACTGCGCCGCGCCAACGCCGTCACACGCGCTTGCAATTCAGCAAAAGCATACGGCTTGACCAAATAATCATCGCCGCCCGCACCAAATCCATCGACGCGGTCTTCCACCTCACCCATCGCCGAAAGAAACAACACCGGCGTCTGGTCACCGCCCGCACGCAATCGCGCAACCATATCCAGCCCATCCATCTGCGGCATCATACGGTCTACAATAAGCACATCAAACATCGCAGCTTGCGCCGCCTCAAGGCCAAGCGACCCATTCGCCGCGTGCGTAATATCAACGCCATCCGCGCGGAATCGGTCGACCAATAAAGCGGCAGATTTAACGTCGTCCTCGACCAGTAAAAGGCGTAAAGCAGTTCCCATGCGCTCAGGTTAGCTTTTATTGCGGCGGGGTTGAAGCCTTTTGACGTATTAAACGTAACCCCAACCAACCGCCAAGCAGCATAATAAGAATTGGCATCGCCCAAAGCAGTGCCGTATGCGGCGCAATCCGTGGACGAAACAAAGCAAACTCGCCATAACGCGCCACCACCGCCGCGCGAATATCTGCATCGCTATCACCCGCAACAAGACGCGCACGCACCATCGCCCGCAAATCTCGCGCTAACGGCGCATCGCTATCATCAATCGATTGATTTTGGCAGACCAGACATCGCAGCTCCTGACTCAACGCCCGCGCACGAGCCTCAAGTTGCGGGTCGGATAATGCCTCGCCCGGGTCAAGCGCCAAAGCCGGCGTAATAATAAGCAATACCAAAACCAAAACGCGCACCATCACACACCCCGCTTCCATCTATCACGCAGCGCAAAACTGCCCCCGAGCGCCATCATCAAAGCCCCCACCCAGATAAACGCCACAAACGGATGATACCAAATCCGCAGCACGCGCTTATCATTCGCTGTCTCCCCAACAACCGTATAAAGATGACCCGTCAAATCTGTGGTAATCGCCGCTTCGGTGGTTTGCGCACGCTCGGCATCGTAAAACCGCCGCTCAGGAAAGAGAAAATCGCCCTCATGGCGACCATTAAGGAAAACCAACCGAGCGCGTTCGGCACGATAATTCGGCCCCGCAAAATCGCGCACCCCATCATAGCGCAACGTAAAACCCGCAATATCAATTTGCTGCCCCGGACTGGCAGCAACCACAATTTCTTCACGCCATTGCGTCGCAGCCAAAATACCAAGCAACATAACCCCAAGCCCCGCATGTGCCAAAGGCGCGGCAAATACCGCCGCAGGCAACTCCCACACCCGCATCAAATGCGTGCGATACGGCATCAGCTTGCGCCCCAAATCGAGCATCGCGCCAAACACCACCCAAAAAGCCACCGAGAATAAAATCATCACCATCGCCGAAACAGGCTGACGCAAAAGCACAATCAATGCCGTCGCACAAATCGCGACGCCTGCGCCGATACTCAATTGTCGCCACACAGGCAGCAACGTCGCCTCACGCCAATTAAGCAAGGGTCCCAGTGGCAGCACTATCGCAAATGGCACAATAAGCGGCGCGAATACCGCGTTGAAATAAGGCGCGCCAACCGAGATTTTACCCATGCCCAACGCATCCAATGCAAGCGGGTAAATCGTGCCAACAAAAACCGTGACCGTCGCCGTCGCCAGAAAAATATTATTGACCAAGAGCAGCCCTTCGCGACTCATCGGGCGAAACGCACCCTCTGGTTCAAGCTGCGGCAAGCGGTACGCATAAAGCGCCAAACCAACAAACGTAAATCCAACCAATATCGCCAGAATGAAAACCCCGCGTTCTGGGTCATTGGCAAACGCATGCACCGATGTCAACACGCCCGAGCGCACCAAAAAAGTACCCGAAAGCGACAGCGCAAAAGTGATAATACTCAGCAGCAATGTCCACCGCTTAAGCGTATCGCGCTTTTCAGCAATCAACGCAGAATGCAGCAAAGCCGTCCCCGATAGCCATGGCATAAGCGAGGCATTTTCCACCGGATCCCAAAACCAGAAACCACCCCAGCCAAGCTCGTAATAAGCCCAAAAAGATCCAAGCGCGATGCCCAATGTAAGAAAAATCCACGCGGTCAGAATCCATGGTCGCATCCAACGCGCCCAATCCACGCCACGCTCATCGGTCGATAAAGCCGCGATGGCAAACGCAAAGCTCATCGAAAAGCCAACATAACCCGCATATAGCAAAGGCGGATGCACCGCCAAAGCGGGATCCTGCAAAATCGGCGTCAGCCCCTGACCCACAAATGGCGCAGGCAAAAGTCGAGCAAATGGATTGGAGGTAAATAAAAGAAAGGCCAGAAAAGCAACCCCCACCCAGCCTTGCGTCACCATAATAAAAGTCGAAAAGCGCGCCGGCAGATTTCTGGCGTGCAACGCAAAAGCTGCGCCATACGCCGCCAGTATCAGTGTCCATAGCAGCATAGACCCCTCGTGATTTCCCCACACACCCGCGATTTTATAAATCATCGGCTTGGCCGCATGGCTATTGGTGGCGACCACAAGCAGAGAAAAATCAGACCGCACAAAGCTATAACTCAACGCCCCAAAGGCCAATAGCAACAAAGCAAATTGCGCTATCGAGGCGCGCCGCGCTATAGCTAGGGCGGCATTTTCCGCACGCTGCATCGCATAAAGCGGCATCATCGCCTGCACCAGCGCAACGCTCAGCGCCAGCACCAAAACAAAGTGACCAAGCTCGGCAATCATTGATTGCCTCTATATTTGCCAGATTTTTCTAGTGCCTCGGCGACTTCAGGCGGCATGTACGTTTCGTCATGTTTGGCCAATATTGTATCGGCGATAAACAGACCGCTGCCATCGAAACGTCCTTCGGCCACAACGCCTTGGCCTTCGCGGAATAAATCGGGCAACATGCCCTCATAGCGCACATCGATATGGTGCGCTAAATCAGTCACCTGAAACACCGCCCGCAACCCGTCGCGCTGAACAGTGCCTTCGCGCACCAGACCGCCAATGCGCAGCACTTCACCGACGGGCGCAGGCTTTGCGGCTAACTCGCTAGGCGCACGAAAAAACACAATATTGTCCTCAAGCGCGGTGAGCGCCAAACCCGCCGCCGCAGCTAAAAAAGCAAGCCCAGTAAGAATAGCGATAAGACGGGTTTGTTTTGCGGTCATGCGCCCCTTATACCCCTTTTCCGCCACAGCTTAACCATGAATTATCGCGCAAGACGCGCATCAAGCGCTTTGCCTAAAGGCGCAGCATCGGGCAGCTTATCGCGCAACGCTCGCCATAAAACCCGCGCCTTGCTGTCATCGCCCTGCTGCGCCCACGCCTCGGCACGCCAAAATTGCGCCACCATATTATCTGGCGCGACCCTCAAAACCCCATCAAGCAACCCCACCGCCGCCTCATTCACCACGCCATCGTTTTGCTCGATAAAAGCTTGCGCCAATCCAAGCTGCGCTTCCGCATCAGCAGGCGCTAAATCAAGCACGCGCTGCCACGCATCCCCCGCTTGCACGTGCTGGCTTACACTCACACGCAATCGTGCCAACAAGCGCCATCCTTCAATATCATCGGGGTGGTCGCGCAATCGGTTTTCTAAACGCGCTAAAATCGCTGCTGGCGGCAAGGCCTCCAGCGTACCGCTAAGGCGCGGGTCTAGGGGATAATCTGGCGTATCGGGATTGCCAAGATATACATATACGCCAAGGCTGATAAGCGGCACGCCGACAAGCACCGCAAGCATCTGACGCGCCCCCGATACACGCAAAGGCGCACCGACCACATAAGCCACGCCAAAAGCGACCAAGGCCGTCAGCGTCCAAAAAACAGCTAAGGCGAACACTCTTAAAAGCCCAAATAAGTGACCACTTCATCCATCGGAGCGCGTGGGCTTTCCAATGTATTGACTGGCGCATCGGGGTCAGCATGCCCCAACGCAAGGCCACAAAACAACGTCATATGGTCTGGAATATCGAGATGCTGCTTTACCGTGGGCGCCCAAATCGCCCATGCTTCTTGCGGGCAACTATGCAGGCCACGCTCGCGTGCCAATAGCATTATGGTTTGGATGAGCATACCCATATCCGACCATTGGCCTTCTTGCATTTGTTTATCAAGCGCAAAGAACATGCCAACTGGCGCATTAAAAAAGGTAAAATTATTCGCCAACCAAGAGCGTCGCGCGACTTTGTCATCGCGCGCGACACCCATCGATTCAAACATTTTCTCGCCGAGGTCAAATCGGCGGTCAGTATAGGGGGATTTTAGTTTAGGAGGGTAAATATGGTATTCAGAACCTTCGCCAGCGGGCATTTCCATACCCTTTTCCGCGATGGTCTGCACCAGCGCATCGCGCGGTGCGCCTTGTAAAACATAAATATGCCAAGGCTGCAAATTGCCACCCGAAGGCGCACGCGTCGCCGTGTTGACAATATATTCAACGTCTTCTTGCGCAACGGGCGTATCAAGAAAAGCGCGGCAAGAAAACCGCGTATGGGTGGCATCGCTAACAGTAGGTGAGCTCGTGGTAAGTCGTGACATGATTATCTCCCGAAAATTTCAGGCACCATATCACACCCTAGCGGCTAGAAAAACAACTAGTCGATTTCGGGCATTGGGAGCTTTATATAATAAGCCGCCACAACCACCTGCCCAGCCGTAAACGCACCACCGCTTGGAGTCATCACCACGGGCGTGTTTTGCCACAGAACTTGCGGAGTCGTCGGGCCAATAATCTCGCTATCTGTCGTCAACGGCAAATTATTACCAAACTGCGTCAGGCTATCCGCAACCCCCAGCGACCAACTCTGAACCCCCTCAATCGGCGTCACAATGGTCGCCGCAACACCGAGCAAAGTAACATGCGAAGGAATCGTCAAAAACGTCGGGTTGGGAAACGCGACAAGCTGCTTTACCGTGCCAAAATAAGACGCACCGCCCGCCCCCACAGATTGCCAATCCGTGCCATTATAAACCAACAACTCCGCCGTCGCCTCGTCCCATATGCGCCAACCTTTTTGCGGCGCGAAAAAATGCCAAGCGGTATCTTCAAAAAGCGCAAGCTTACCCGCCTCATCCGCCCACGCATCCGTCGGCGATGCGGCGACGATATAACGCGCGCCATTTTCAGGCTCAGTCGGCGGCGTGGCATGTGTTCGGTCGATAATACTCAATTGCACCAACCCATCCAAACGCCGCAGCGCGTCATTAATCGTGACGTGCTTCTGCGCCTGTTCGGGTTGCAGATAATCAAGTGCCAAATGTGGAGTTTGCGTCATGTGTGTCAGCCTTCCATAAAGTGCGGCAGGTCAAGATGTGTCGCCACACCCGCCATGCCAATTGAATTAAATTGTGCGACCTCAATGTGCCAACGCTGCGCATCTGGCTCTGCCGCCAGATAATCGCGGCGGGCTTGTGCCGTCAGACTAAAATGCGATTCCGTAAGCCGATGGCGTGCCACCTCTGTGGTATCCGCACGGATAATCAGCTGATAAGCCTCGCTGGTTTCACCAAGCGGGATTTCTAGCGCTTCGAAATCATCGCCCCCAAGGCGACTGCGGCGTATCCAATCCAATCGCCACGCCCCCGATACACCATCGGGCTTGGTGCAGCCAAGATGCACTGGCGACAAGCATCGCAAACCAATGCGCTGCGGCGTCACCACAAGGTTCTGCCAACTATAGCCATCATGCGGTAAATCGCTCGGCCCGTAGCGCAAACTCATTTGCGACGACAACGCTGCTGGGTCTGCCCCAAGCGGCGTTTGCGCACCGCTCAACACCACCACACGCGCATCTTTAGCAAGGCTATCGACCATCACTGCATCGCTGCCAAATTGTCCGCGCAGAAAATCCGATATGCGATAACGCCGCTCACCAATAAGCTCGGCACGGGCAAATTGGATAATCTCCCACCCCGCCGCCGTTTCAATCGCCAGTCGATTAGCCCCGTTCAATATTTGTATCTCGGACATGCTCGCCAAAGCACCGCCATAGAGTTCAATATCCAGATGCGCCCCCCGCGACCATCGCCCGACCGCCCCGCTATCCAACCGCGACAATGTTTTACCAATCTGGCTCGGCGCGTTCACATAAAGCTGTTGACCATCGCCAAAGCGCACCGCGACACGCGACGGCCACGGTGCGGCAAAAGCTGCCAACATCGGCACACCCGCAGCCCCCGCAGGGGCTTGATAGCGCAGCGCAGGCGCGGGCAAATCAAGCCAATACATCGCGGGAAACGCCACTTGCCCAACCGTCTCTGGCAAGCTCGCCGACCCCGAAGCACTCGCATAAGCACCATATAAACCCGACTGAAAACGCTGCGCTTGCACTTCCAACACAGTGCCATAGGTGATTTCAGTCACCCGCCACAACACCTCGGTAAGGCGGATAATATCGCCGATTTCCATGTCCAAATATGATGGCGGCAAGCGCAAACTAATCGTTTCGCTTTGCCCCCGCGCTTCATAAAGCAGCCGCGCCGCTAATCGCGCCGCCATCGCACCGCTCATCGCGACGGGCAAGTTTAGCTGCGCCACAGGCTGCTCGCCTGCCTCATGGCGCGCGCTCACATGCGCCGCACCGTAATCGCCCTCGGCATCGAGATAATGCACATCAAAACGGCGCGGCAATTTATCCGCCGCCGTGACCCCATGCACCAAACTGCTCGCCCCATTGGCGCGTGCCAAAATATCATCATCATCTATTGCACGCACGGGTCGATTGGCGCGTCCTTGCAACCGCATATGCGATTGTCCCGCCATCGCATCAATGGCAAACGCACGCAATAACGGCAGCATATCATCCGCCGCAGTCGTCACCCCGCGCAACGCATAGCCATCCACCACGCCCGAAATATCATGCGTCAGTAAATTACCACCCGCCAAGCTACGCAATAGTGGCGTCAATGGTGCGCTTGCATAACGCCCATTTAGCCAATGACCCGTATGCCAGTTTCGCCCATCGCTCCACACATCAAGACGGAACGGAAAACTCGGGAAAGGGCGCGCATCCCACGCCCAAATATAGCTCTGGTCTATCGCCACCATCGACGCGCCATAAGTCTGCGCCTGCGGATTATTTTCTGGCTTTTCATAAAAATCAATCATCGCCGCCAGATAAGCCGACTGCATCTGGTCATCCCGCGCACCATTCGAAAAATGCGGAATCGCGCCCTCCGACGAGCGCGTATCGGGAAACACATTCGGCTGGTTCGCGCCCTTATCGACAGCCGGACACCCCAATTCAGTAAACCATATCGGCTTCATTTTCGGCGTCCATGATGTCGCCGCCCCACGCTGATGCTGACGGCGCGTATGGTGTGCGTTCGCCCACCAGCCATGCAAATCTTTGGCGCGGAAAACCCACGCCTCATCATGCCCATCGGTTATCGGCGTACGAGTCTGAGTGGCACGGTCAGCCGCCGTTTTATAATACCAATCAAAATACTCGCCGCCGCGCACATTGGCCTGCAAATAATCCGCATCGTAAATATCAAGCCCCGAAATGCTGCCATCTTTGCTCGGCTGCGCATCTAAATGATCCGGCCCGTCGCGCCAATCCGCCAAAGGCAAATAATTATCAATGCCAATAAAATCGCAATTATCGTCAGCCCAAAACGCATCCAGCGGGAAACCAACATCGCCATCGGGCATGGCATGCGCGCCATATTCGCTCCAATCAGCCGCATAAGAAATCTTGCTATCGGGAAGCTTGGCGCGCACCTCTGCCGCAAGCGTCCTCAAATAACCCGCAAAGGGATAATCGCCCCCATCATGCATCCGCGATAGCCCCGGCAATTCAGAGGCAATCAAAAACGCTTCGACCCCGCCTGCGCGCGCGCATAATTCAGCGTAATGACGCACCATGCCAGCCAAACAAAAAGCATCATTGCTGCTGCGCCCCTCAACAAAACGTCGGACTTGTTCGCGTGCCGATGCGCTTTGGTCAGAGGCATCACGCGTAATACGCCCGCGCCACGGAAACGCCGGCTGTCCTTGTGCGCCATTATGCGGCTGTGGCAATTCATTATCAGGCGCGATATCCATCATAATAAACGGATAAAACAGCACCTCAAACCCACGCGCATGCAAATCGCGAATGGCAGCGACCACCGCACCATCCGACGGCGTGCCGCCAAATGACGGGCGACCATCTATCTCAGATACGCGTTCGGCATCACCGCGATTAAGACCCGCCACATGCCATTGCGTCGGCAATGTATGTTTCGACTTATTATCAACCTTGGGCAAAATACGACATTCGGCGGCGCGTAAATCTGTGCCAAACCACGCCACGACCAAAGCCACGCGCTGACACTGAGGATGCGCCTGCTGCAATTGGTCAATCGATATATCCCAATCCGACTGCCCCGCATGCGTGTTGAGATTTTCGCTGCGCCCACGCCCAATGCCAATCACCTGAATATGCGGCTCGGGGTGATAGGCAAACTCGCTCGCGCCCGGCAATAAGCAAACCGCCTTTGTCGGCGATACCTCCTCTGAAACCGCGCGGAACACTTCGAAGCTCATCTGCGGCACACGATTACCAAAGCGGCTAATGTCAAAATCGCGCAGCACAACATAAGCCAGACCGCGAAACGCCGGCGTGGCATCAACCCCCATCGCCCCTTCGATAAGTGAATCGGCCGATGCGTCCGTCTCGCCGCAATGCAAATGCATATTCATCTGCGTCGTATCAAGCGGCTTGCCATCAGCCCAGACGCGACCAATATGGCTAATCGGCCCTTCGCATAAACCAACCGCCAGATGCAATGTATAGCGATAATTGCGCTGGCGCGGCGTTGCAGAACCACCGCCGCCTTTATCACCGTCATCGCCGCCGCTTTCGCTGACATGCTCGCGCACTTTGCTGCGCCAAATAATCTGCCCGCCAATACGCATACGGCCATACACCCGCGTTATCGGATGACCCGGTCGTGCTGTCAGCAATTGTAAATTTGTAAGACGGCGACCTTCGCGTATCGGTGCGTCGGGCTGATTGCTTTGTGTCGCGGCGTATAAAGCCAGTTGCAGCCAATCGAAGCCGCCACCACCATCACCACCATCGCCGCCGCCAGAAAAAATATCACTCATGAGGGTAAGCTCGTTTTTTAGGAAAGGTAAAGCGGGCAACCAAATGGCGCTGCCACCATGGGGCTAACGCAGTGGTGCAGACATGCCCGCTCGACAAAGCATGCACCATATGGTCGGCAGAAATAGCAATGCCGACATGACGCGGTGGATAGCGACGACGCATTTGAAACAGTAAGACCTGTCCGCCTGCAAGCGGCGCATCGGTCTCTGACAAATAAGTCTGTGCCGCCATGTGCAACAAGGCCGCCTCGCCCGCTTCAGCATAAGGCCCATAAGGCGGCGGCATTTGTGGTTCGGCACCATATAGCGCGCGATACACCCCGCGCAACAAGCCGAGGCAATCCGTGCCCACGCCCTTGCAACTCGCCTGATGTTGATACGGCGTACCGCACCAGCTCAACGCTTCGGCAATCACTTTATCATCTAAAGAAAGAGAGGGGCTCAATCGCCACTCGCAATCTCAATCAAGACTTTATCATCCGATAAATCGGGAAAGCCTTGATAATTAATGACATTGGAAAACTTCGCTTTGCAGGTTGAAATCTGTTTGTCACAGCCGCTTCGCACCTGCACCAAATCGCCAACCTGCACGAGCGCCGTCGCATCTTGCCAAAGATGCAGATGGCGCTCGGTATCGGTTTTCACATCGGCGCGCACAGTGAGGCGTCGCCCGCCATGCGTTATAATCGTCCCATGCGCGAACCAATCGGCAGCATGCGATTGCGCAGCAATAACCAATAACGCACCCGTCACGCGCAAAACTTCAGCTTCAATTTGAAACGGCGCGACAGTCACCAAAGCACGGCACCGCTTATCGCCTAAAGCCGCATCGCATAGTTTTTGAAATAGGCGGCCTCGCGGCTGATTGAACCCATCACCCGTCGGCTGCAAGCGCACCGCAAATCGGTCGCCCTCCAACCGCACCGCACCAAATTGACCAACCATAAGCAGCAATCGATTTTCTGGCGCTTGCCAATCCACCAACCATAAATCAAATTGCGCGGCATCATATAGACCCGCAGCTAAATCATCGGCTTGCAGATACCCATTATGCAAAACACCCTCGGCTTCGGGGCGGGCGGCATCAAGCCCCAGTCGCGCATCAAGCGCCGATAGGGTAATCCCCGCCTCGGCA
Source organism: Parvibaculaceae bacterium (assembly GCA_965221415.1). Lineage (GTDB taxonomy): Bacteria > Pseudomonadota > Alphaproteobacteria > RS24 > RS24 > UBA8337. Next base: position 393,305 of record OZ244887.1, on the reverse strand, counting down.
TGAAACCGAACATCTTTGAAAACCACATCATCATCATGATTGGTTAGCCCTAAAACCGTACCATCGCGGCGCGTAATATGCCAACAATGGCAAAAATGCGTAACCCCTTGGTCGATCGATGTGCGCATAGAAGACGGCAAAATACGCATTATTGCACCACGCGACTTAAAGGAATCTCAACCAAAGGCAGCGGCGTTAAATTCGCCAAATCACCCGACAAGCGGGTCATCTCAATCTGATCCGCATCAAAGCGCACTGGCACATAAAAATAAAATCCCGCCGTCAGCTCCTCATTCTCAGCCAGACTTTGCGTAAGGCGCACAATCCCTTGGCTGGCATCCAGAGTAAAATCTGTGCCACTGACCAAAGGCGTGCCATCTTTCGCCAACAACAGCGTATCGGCTTCAGGCTTTACAATGTTGCGCTGCCAAGAAACGCCGCCTTGGGTATGGGTGATTTGCAAACCAAACACCAAACCATCATCGTCAAGCGCAGATAGGCTTTGGTCGGATGCCGTGGGCGCATCGCCCACGCCTGAGTGCGTCTCTAACCAATCGCGCAATAAAAAACCGTATTGGCGACCACGCCGTGCTTCGAAAAAGCGTGCCAATGTGCGCAATTCACTCAGCGGGCGTGGCCCCGTATCCAACGTATAACGACGGCGCGGCGCACCATGCGTTGCATTGCGAAACTCAAAGCCAGAACCCGTCTCGACGATATCTGTGCGAAAGATTTGCTCGCGCCGCACCGCCATCGCCAATTCATCGGGCAGGTCTGTGTCGTGAAAACTTGTGTGCGAAGATGTCATTATTTACTCCTCGCTCGGGCTTAAAATGCGCCCCAACACATTTTGCCATTGCGCCTGATTACGCCCGTTTCCTGACGTGCCAGATGTCGCCGCTTGCTGCGTATTCAACAACACCCGAATAAATCCAAGCGCATCATCCATCTGGCTCTTATTGTTTTCAATCTGGTCGATGAGGTCTTTCAGACGACCATCATATTGTGCGAGAGCAGAGAGCACATCACCTGCCCCATCAGCATCAGAAACGCGGCGTGCAAAATCGCGCGCATTATCTTCAAACCGCGCCGGCATTAAGCCGCCTCCCCATCTTGGCGCGCACACTGCTTGTCGGCAGTGCGTACCAATGCGTCTAGAATCTCGTTCGACACGGGCGCGCTCTGCTGATTGAGCAGCAAGCTATACATCTCACCCGCCGTCATCTGCCACAGCTGGTCGGGCGCAAGCCCCCGCATCATCGCCATGCGAAACAATCGCTGCCATGGAAAACATTCGCTCATTATTTTTGTTCCTTTTTGAATTCCGATGAAGGCGCAAAAGCACGTTCCATTAATAAAGTCGCCAACTGCATGGCCGCCGCATGGCCACCCTCGACATCCAAGGGCGCGCCAGTGACGGACAACTCGTCTTGCGTCGCGGCCAACCCAGCGCGCAAAATATTTTCTGTGTCGCGTGCCGTCAGACCCGTCTCAGCAAAGCCGCCCAATAGCTGCAAAATATCCCGCTCGCCATAACAAGTCTCCAATTGCGCCAGCGCCGCCAATGTCAAGCGCATCACGCGACGGCGACCATTAATCCGCCCGACGACCTCGCCACGATAACGGTTAGCAAATAGCCAATCACGCCACGGCAAAGGCAACCTCGCCTGCTGATTGCAACGCCACGCGCCAACTCACAGCCTCTTCATTGCGCCCCTCATAGGCTAATTCAGTGACCGCAAACGACCCCGTGAAATGGCCAAACTCAGGCACGATAATACGCGCCATCGCATGCTTCCCATTCATAAATAATTGGCGCACCAAATGATCCGCCGCCTGATTTGTAAACAAGCCATTGCCCGCGACATTCAACGCGTGCACACCACTGGCAGCTTGCAAATGCCGCCAGCCTTGCACCGCGAAATCAAGTCGCTCAAGCGGGCGCGCCTGCAACGCCAATACCCGCGTGCGCAAGCCCGCCATAGCAACAAATTCATCGTCGCTATTTTGCACTTGCAACAAAAAATAGTCGCCAAGTGAAACGCTCATAATTCATCCATATTTTGTGTAAGGGCGAGAAAAGTTAATCGCTGACGCCAATGGCGACTGGCGCCATCCAACTGTCCATCAACGAGCAATAGGTTAAACATCACAAGCCGCAATGGTAATGTCAGCTGGACATCTGCAAGGGTCTGGCTCAGCTGATTATTCACCTTATCGGCATCGTCAAAGCCCGCCTGTGGTGACCAAACAGAAAAGCTCACGCGGTGTTCAACCAAAGCCTGCGCACGGTCGCGCCACGTCGAGCGCATGCCATCATATGAAAATTGCGGCAAAGTATCAGCCCCCGCATAGACCGTAAATCGATCCACTAAGGTCGCCTCGTTCTCTATTGCGGTAAAAATAGCCTTTTGCAGTTCGTGTCCGTCACGCTTCATGAGACCTCCGGTGCAAGGTTTTGTTGTTCTTCACATAAACAAGACAACCAGCCCTCGCGTCGTCCCATCGGCTCAACATTATGTATCAGCAATACGCGCCCCTCGCGCCGAAAGCGCATGCCAGCCTTGACTGGTGCGCCATGACGCAAGCGCGCTTCATGCGTTGCTAATAAGGTTTCGCTGCCATGGCGTACCGACACGCGATGCCGCATGGGGGTCAGCCGCACGAAAACTTCGGCGAGGCTTTCCCATTCCACATGCCCGACTGATGCGACGGCGCGTTCCAATTGGAAACTTTGATAGCGCGACATTATAGGCGTGTCACACGGTGAGCGTTTACAATAAGCGCCACTTCGGAAGGCAATGCCTGCTCACTCGAATTCTGGCTCCAATCATCAACATCGTACCAATGCGCCGCGAGCTTCAACACAGCCAATTGCAAATCGGCAGGGACATCTTCCGCCCTTGCCCCAAAGCCGACTTGCACATTAATCTCAATGCCAAGTGCGGCGCGTTGGGGACGCGGAAAATCATTGCCGATAAACACCAAACGCGCAGGCCTTGTATCTTTTTCAAGACGATACTGGTCGGCATCCAACGTTACGCTTTCTGTTCCCAGCACACGGATGCTTTGCACCGCATTGACGGGGGTAAGCGGCAAGGTCAAATGGCCATCTGGCCAGTCATCCAGCAAGATACGCCACTGTTGATTGATAAGCCGCAGGCCTGATTGTGCCTCGACCATCATCCGCGCCGCAGCGATGAGACTGGCCAGCACCGCGTCTTGTCCATCCCCAAGACGCAAATGCTGGCGCAGCTCAACTACCGAAACAGGTTCGGCCGCTGGCCCATTAATGAGCAACGCACTCACTATGCAGCAGCCTGCAAAACAACGAGAGCTTTCGGGTCAACAACCCGACCACCAACGCCGCGTGTGGTATAAAATTGCACAAGCGGTTTTTTCGAATAAGGATCGCGAATAATTTGCGTCCGTTCGCGGCGAATAACCATATAAGCACGTCCGAAATCACCAAAAGCGATGGGTTTCTTATTGGTGGTAACATCCGGCATATTGGAGTCATCATAGACTGGATAGCCCAACAGACTTGCCACTTCGCCAACCGTGGAAGATGGTGTCCATATGTAGCTTCCGCCACTGTCTTTCAACTTACGGATGGTCGCCAGTGTTTTAGCGTTCATCAGCCAATTGGCCTTTGCACGATAATGACTTCCGAGCGTGTAACAGACATCCAACAATTTATCGGTTGGTTGGCTTCTTGCAAGATTACCAGACACACCGCTTTTCACGCCGTGTATTTTGGCAGAATCGGCACCAGTATAATCAACCTGTTCGTACAATATGCCAGTAGGCGTATTCGAGCTAACGCCGTTTACAAAGCTGTCATTTTCTTTTTCCGCGAAAGCCGCTGCCATAGACTGTAACAGCCAGCTCTCAACATCCAAATCGGCATCATCAAAAAACCGTTGCGTCACTGACGGGTTGGCATAAAGCTCATGCATCTTGATACTCACCTCGTGAATGTCAGGCGCTTCACTGTGCGTGCGTATAGTCTCCTCATCAGCCGCCCAGTCAGCTTCCATTTCAGCCGGATGCCCAACCACTTTCAGCGTACTACTGACCGATACAGTCAACTGATTTGCCAAACGCGCTAAGGGAGACGCACGTGAGATTTCCTCATTCAAAAGCTGTTCGAAATATTGCGGCACGAACACAGAACCGTCCGATGACGTAACCGGGTCTGGCGAGGCAGTCGCTCGTAGGTCGCTCGCAGGTGCCATATCAGCACCATGCAAATACCCGTCAAAGGCCGCTTTGGCCTCAATCTCGTCGAGTTCAGCATCGTTTTTCTGTTCCAGAGCAGGCCGCTGAGACACAGCATTCAACTCAGAAATCTTACTGTTGATACGGTCAACTTTTTCTTCAAGCAACACATCTGCAGACTGGCGGCTTTCAATCTCCGCCAATCGCTCATCATTGGTTTGTTTAAAAACCTCAAAAGTGGCGAGGAGTTCCTCGACCGCTTTTTTGGTTTCCGTAGGGTCTGCCGTATGTGGCAGAGAGGCAGTTTCAATTGTCATATTGTTTCCTTTCATGAAAGCGCCGTGCGGCTAAGCCTAAATCTAGCTTTTGCCAAGGAGTGGGTGATATCGTTTTGGTTCTTTACAGTGTCAGTCTCAGCGCCATCCGCGCTGGTATATAATCGGGCAAGCGGTTGCATCGGAAATGTGACGATAGAAATCTCGACCAAATCAATTATATGCAAACGGCGTTTCACGCGGCCACGTCCTGCGGTCGCTTTAACAGGCCGAAAACCAATCGATAAGCCGTGCAAAGCACCTTGCTGCACCAGCGCACCGACTTCTTCAGCCAATTGCACACCAGCCACCAACTCGCCTTCAACCCAAAGACCGCGTCGCGTTTCGCGCAAAGCCGTCCACCGCCCAATCGGGCGCGTCGTATCGTGTTGGTACAGCATCGCCAATGGCGGCGTGTGCGCCTCGGTATGCTTCGCCAGAGAAGTCGCAAAGGCACCATGCGCAATTTCATCGCCCGCCAAATCAGGGCTTGCAAAAACGCTCGCATAACCAAAAATCTTACGCGGTTTGGTAACATCCATCATGTGACATCCCCCATCGGTGCATAGCCAACCAATGCGCGCTTTTCGTCTTGCGTCAGGAAATTCGCCCCATCAATGCGCTTCCACAAAGTGCGGCGCTCTTCAGCCAATGCCGATACAGTGTCGAGGGATTGAACCAAACTCAATTCAGGCGCGTCGCATAAATGACCCTCCAACGCCGTCATAATACGCTGGTTCAAAGGCAAAACCGTTTGTCGCCAAAACGCCCGATTGGCCTCGGCATAATTGGCATAGCTATTGTCGCCGGGGATTCCCAACAGCATTGGTGGCACACCAAAGACCAGTGCAATGTCGCGCGCGGCACTGTGCTTGGCCGCGATGAAATCCATATCCTGCGGACTCATCGAGATACTCGACCAATCAAGCCCGCCCTCAAGCAATAGCGGTCGGCCAGCATTGCGCGTGCCTTGGAAGTTTTCCTGCAGCTCTTTCTTCAACCTATCGAATTGCGTATCGGTGAGCCGCTGACCGTCCGTGCCACGATAAACCAACGCGCCCGATGGTCGCGCCGCATTATCGAATAAAGATTTATTCCAATTATTTGCCGCACCGTGAATACTAATCGCCAGCGATGCCGCCTTGAGCGGGCTTACGCCATAATGGTCATCTTGCGGGTCGGTGAGCCGTAAATGCACAATCGCGCACGGCTTTTGGGTCGCATCATGGCGAATTCTCTGACCCGAAGTCTGGTATTCATAATGGCTCGGCCAGCCATGCGCGTCGCAAATAATACGCACGCGGTCGGGGCGCAATAAATAAAGCGAATTGATTTGATTTTCATCCCCCTCATCATTGACGCGCTCCAGATACGCATTGCCGTGCAATAGTAAATGGGTCACCAGCGTGTCGCGTAACTCAACCCCGCTTTGTAAATGATTAGGCCGTGCCAACACATTGAGCAGAGGATGCACTTTGCAATCAACATCGCCATCGCGCACGCCCAATGGAATAGACGCGCACGCCTCAGCAATCATGCGCACGCACCGATAGACCACCGGATTATGGTGAAAATCTCTGCTGGTATGGCCTTGCGCCCAGCTGGCTATTTCGGTTTGCTGCATTTTTTGCGCGCCATAGGGGCTTTGTAAATTGCGCCTTTCCGCAGCCTGCGGCTTGGCACGACGCAAACGCGTGGTTACCTGTTCAAGAATCGACATAGCGTCTCCTCGTTAAATTATTATAAGCGGCGTAGCCGCGGTGGTGCCTTGGGGTTTGGTCGCAAAAGCAACCAGCTCACCCCCCAGACCAACGCATCTAATCGGTCTGGACTTTTTCCATGGCCGACATAGCGGCACATTTCATCTTCCAATAAATCGAAATTGCCGACATGAAACACGCGTCCGCGCTCATAAAGCGCCGCGACGGGTTCAGCCCGCAGCAATTTACCAACAACAGCCCGCACGGGCTGAAACACAATATCTGGCGCATCGCGCAGCACGATTTCGCGCACCAATTCGCCCCCTTGATTGACTTCGCCAATCAGCGCGCTCGCCTGATGCTCCCGATAGGCCTCGCGTGCCACCGCCGACCACGCGCTTGGCGTTGCGCCTTGCACCGAACGGTCGTCAATCACATAAGCCATGCCATCATCGCCGCGACCAATAACAATAATGCCGCACGCATCAGCTTTCGGACCCGTACTCGCGGGCGGGTCGAGTGCCACAATGACCTCTACCAATTTCGCCGACGCGTTTTGGCGTTGACGGTCGAGCAAGTCGCGCGTCCATAATGCGCCGGGCGTGTCGTCTATGACATCGCCGTCCAATTCTTGACGACCAAGCTGCGTCCCGACATACCGCCCGACCACATGCTCGATAAAACCCGGCGCTAAATTAGCCTGATTATCCATCGTCGCCGCCCGCGTCACGATACAAGCAGGGTCGCCAAGCAAGCGTTTTACGAGCCGTGTCGGGCGCGGTGTTGTGGTCACCACTTGCTGCGGATGCTGCCCCAGTCGAAGACCAAATTGCAGCATATCCCAAGTGTCTTCATCGTAGCGCCACTTGGCCAATTCATCGCACCATGCCGCGTCAAATTGAGGCCCGCGCAATGCTTCGGGACGCTCCGCAGAAAACAAGGTTGCTTCCGCCCCGTTCGGCCAGATAAGCAGATTGCGACTGGGAAAGAATTTCGGTCTCCAATCAGGCGGCGAAATAGCTAGCAATCCAGACGGGCCTTCAACCATCACAGCCCGCGCCGCGCCATAGGTCTCACCGACCAGCGCGATGCGGCGCGCTCCATGTTGCGCGCTTTCTACACGACCACGCACCCATTCCGCACCAGCACGAGTTTTGCCCGCGCCGCGTCCGCCGAGCATCATCCATGTCGTCCAATGACCTAAAGGCGGTAATTGGTCGGCTCGCGCCCAAAAATCCCAATGCCAATATAGCGCCGCAATTTCAGCATCACTCAGCTTTGTCAGAAGACGCTGGCGAAGACTCGCTTTGCGCCAACCGTGCCAATTTTTGTTCAATATCGGCGACGAGCGCCTGCCGGTTTTGCGGGTCAGCTTTTTCTGTCCAGTTCTTATCAGTTTGTTGTTGCAGCTGGCTCATGACATTCAGCGCACGCGCCAGCATATTGATGATACGCGCATAACGTTCAAACGCCTCTGACACATCCTCAACATTGGCTGGCAGACGCGCCTGCATATTTTCGATATCCGCGAGCAAGGTTTCCTGCATCAGCTGCAATCGATTATTTGGCGCTACCATCTTCATGTCATTTGAGAAAACGAAAGCCAACCCAGATAGATTAGCCTTTTCGTGTTATGGCATAAACCTATCAAACAAGCGGGGCGGTTGTCAATAATATTTTTCAATTAATTCAGTAGGTTAAAGAAAAAGCGCGGGGACAAGATTCGGAAATGCACGATGAATCAATAGCTTGGCACAAGATAAAAAAAGCATAAAAATGCGTATTTTATCTAAATTTTATCCATCGGCCAGTCGACAACATGCGCTTCGATATCATCATCCGCATCGTTTTCTGAGATAATCCGTCCCTTGGCCGACATGCCCGCCGCCGCGACACTATCGCGTGTGCCAGAAACCAGCGGATGCCAAAGCGGCAGAGGCTTGCCTTCATTCAGCAAGCGATACGCACAGCTTGGCGGCATGAAATCAATATTATCGAGATTGTCTTTACTGAGCTTTACGCAATCGGGCACAATCTCGGTGCGCCGTGCGTAATCTGTGCAGCGACAGCTTTGCGTATCCAGTAAGCAACACGCCAAATTGGTAAACGTGATGTCGCCAGTTTCTTCATCATGCAATTTAACGAGACAGCATTTAGCGCAGCCATCGCAGATGGCCTCCCATTGGTCGGCGTTCATATCGGCCAGAGCTGTGGTTTGCCAGAACGGTTTTTGAACCATATCGCGCCCCTATATTGACGAGTACCACCCTGTCTGTCAGTTTTACACGGGAAGCAGGGTATGGGGGAATATAGACTATGTCGCATCGCGTGACCATGATTGCTAAACATTTATGTGTTCTGGCCATATTGGGTTTGTGCATTGCAACCCCGACGCACGCTTTAGAGCCTGTGGTGTTTGCCACTGACTGGAAAGCGCAAGCCGAACAAGGCGGGTTTTATCAGGCAAAGGCATTGGGCTTGTATAAAAATGCCGGCCTTGATGTCACCATTCGTGGCGGCGGGCCCGGCATTAACATCCCGCAATTACTGGGCGCGGGCGCGATTGATTTTGGCATGGGGTCGAATAGTTTTATTCCGCTTAACATTGTCAAAGCTGGTGTGCCTGCCACTGCCGTCATGGCGGCGTTTCAAAAAGACCCGCAAGTGCTTATTACCCATCCGCGCGATGACATTCAGAGCCTCGCCGATATTAAAGGAAAACCCGTCATGCTAGCCGATGCCTCCGTGAGCGCGTTCTGGGTTTGGCTGAAAGCTAAATATGATTTCTCCGACCGCCAAATCCGTAAATATACGTTTAATTTGGCACCGTTTTTAATCGACGAGCAAGCCATCCAGCAGGGCTATGTCACCTCTGAACCATACACTATCGAGACACGCGGCGGCTTTGCGCCAAAAATCTTCCTGCTGTCAGATTATGGCTACCCAAGCTATGCCGCCATGGTGCTGGCGCAAAACAAAATGATTGAGCAACGTCCAGAAATCGTGCAAGCCTTCGTCAACGCGTCGCTTGAGGGCTGGCGCAGCTATATTTACAGCGACCCGACACCCGGCAATCTGCTTATTTTGGAAACCAACCCCGACATGACCCAAGATATTATCGACCAAGCGATTGAGCAAATCCGCACACGCGGCATGCTCGTTTCAGCCGAGACGGAAGCGCATGGCATGGGCGCGATGAGTGCGCAACGCTGGCACTCTTTCTTCGCCACCATGGCGCAAAACGGGGTTTATCCAAGCTCGTTGAATTGGCGCACGGCATTCACCACCCAGTTTACGCATCAGGACGCGGCGCAATAATGACGCCCCCCGCCCTCTCTCTTTCGGATGTCAGCCTGACCTATGATAGTGGCCACAAAGCCCTATACGATGTATCCGCCCGCTTTGAAGCGGGCAGTTTTACCGCTTTGGTCGGCCCTTCAGGATGCGGCAAGTCGAGTCTCCTACGGCTGTTGGCGCGGCTTTTGGTGGCCGATAAAGGCCAGCTTGAAACTGTGGCGCAAAATGATATCGGCTTTGTGTTTCAAGAACCTGCGCTGCTCGCGTGGCGTTCAGTGTATGAAAATACCGCCCTACCCATGCGCATCGCTGGCCTTGAAAGAGATGAGATTGCCGCCCGCACCGATGCAGCTTTAGCCCTTGTTGGGTTAAGCGGGCGCGCGGATGCTTTGCCGCATGAATTATCGGGCGGCATGAAGATGCGCGTTTCATTAGCGCGCGCATTGGTCAAGCGTCCTCCCGTTTTGCTGATGGATGAGCCATTCGCAGCGCTCGATGAATTGACCCGCTTTCGCCTTGATGATGACTTGCGCGCCATTTGGCAGCAACAAAAATGCACTGTCATTTTTGTCACCCACAGCATCACCGAGGCGGCCTATCTCGCCGAGCGCGCGCTCGTGATGGAAACAGGGCGCATCAAAACTGAAATTGCCATCAAGCAAAAAACACGCACCGCAGATTTCCGCACGGCACCCGAATTCCATGCCGCCTGCGCTGCCATCAACGCCGCTTTAGACGATAGCGAGGCCGTATGATGCGCTATTTCCTACCATTTTTAGTCGGTATCGCCCTGCTTGTTTTGTGGGAGGTTTGGGTCACGAGCGCCAATGTACCGATATTTGTGCTGCCGTCGCCTTCTGCGATTGGTGCCGCGCTTATCGATAATTTTGCAACCCTGATGGGTTCGCTCTGGGCGACTGTAAAAGTCACCGCCCTTGCGTTTTTCTGGGCGATTGTCAGCGGCGTCGGACTGGCTATCTTGTTTACCCGCGCGCGCATTATCGAAATGGCGTTTTATCCTTATGTCGTGTCACTGCAAGTCACGCCGGTGGTGGCCATCGCGCCGCTGATTCTTATCTGGGTCGGCTTTGACAATATCGAACGCGCATTGATCATCATCGCATGGATGGTCGCGTTCTTTCCCATGCTGACGAATAGCGTGCAAGGCTTGCGCAGTATCGACCCGCAATTGCTCGATTTAATGACGCTGTCAGGCGCGCGCTGGTGGCAAAAACTATATTATCTCGAACTCCCCGCCGCCCTGCCCGCTATGCTGACGGGGGCAAAGATTTCTGGTGGCCTCGCCCTTATCGGTGCGGTCGTTGCTGAATTCGTCGCTGGCTCTGGCGATAGCACAGGCCTCGCATGGCGCATTGTGGAGGCAGGCAATCGGCTAGAAATCGCCACGCTATTTGCCGCCCTCGCTCTATTATCACTCTTGGGCATTGCGTTGTTTTACACACTGACGCTCATTGAATGGCTTGTCCTGCGACGGTGGCACGATAGCTTCCAGCATTAATCTACATTAAAAATCGTGAAATATAGAGTTTTACATTAAGTTGACGGATAATGTAAAAATAGGCATTATCCGCCTTAACTTACGAGGGATTAAACATGGCACAACACAGCGCCAAAGGGGCACGGTTTCAGGCCGTCACCGCCAATCGGTTGAGCGATGGCGAGGTGGTTTATTTGGCACCCGACAATCAGTGGGTCGAGGCGTTTGCCGCCGCCGATATTGCCGATGGGTCAGAAGCGGGCGATGCTTTACTGGCGCGTGCCACGCCAGATAATTTTGAAGCGCATATCCTTGAGCCATATTTGTTTGAAGTTCTTGCTGAGGGCAGCGCTTATGCGCCCGCCAGTGTGCGCGAGATTATTCGTGCCAAAGGGCCGACCGTGCGGTTGGATCTTGGAAAACAAGCGCAAGGATAGGAACAACTATGTATCGTTACGATGAGTTTGACCACAAGCTAGTTGCCGACCGCGTAAAGCAGTTTCGGGGGCAGGTTGAACGGCGTATTTCGGGTGACTTGACCGAAGATGCCTTCAAACCATTGCGGCTGATGAACGGTGTCTATCTGCAATTACACGCCTATATGCTGCGCGTGGCTATTCCGTATGGCACACTGGCGAGTCGTCAAATGCGGATGCTGGCGCATATTGCGCGCACATATGACCGAGGCTACGGCCATTTCACCACGCGGCAAAACATTCAGTATAACTGGCCGGCGTTGGATAAGATTCCCGACTTACTGGATGAATTAGCCAGTGTCGAGATGCACGCCATCCAGACCTCTGGCAATTGCATCCGCAATGTCACCGCCGACCAATACGCCGCCGCCATTGCAGATGAAGTCGAAGACCCGCGCATTATTTCGGAGATTATTCGCCAATGGTCGACTTTTCACCCCGAGTTCAGCTATCTGCCGCGCAAGTTTAAAATCGCCGTTACTGGCCATGTAAACGACCGCGCTGCGATTAAACTGCACGATATTGGTATTGTTATTAAGCGCAATGATGCGGGCGAGATTGGCTACGAAATCCATGTCGGCGGGGGTCAGGGACGCACGCCTTTCATCGCCAAAAAAATCGCCGAATTTGTGCCGAAAGCGCAATTGCTTGCCTATTTAGAGGCCGTGATGCGCGTCTATAATATGCTTGGGCGGCGCGATAATAGCTACAAGGCGCGGATTAAAATTCTGGTGCATGAAACCGGCGCTGACGAGATACGCCGCATGGTTGAGGCCGAGTTTGCTAAAATTGATGCCACCCAAATGCTCACCGTGCCGCAAGCAGAAATCGACCGTATCAGCGCTTATTTTGCCCCCCCCACTTTCGAAACATTGCCCACCACAAGCGAGACTTTCGAAGTGGCAAAAGAGACCGATGCTGATTTTGCCCGTTGGGTGCGCGCCAATGTCGTGGCGCATAAACAAGATGGCTATGGCATCGTCAATATTTCGCTGAAACCAATCGGCGGGGTTCCGGGCGATGCCAGCGACGTGCAAATGGATGCCGTGGCACAGCTGGCAGAACAATACAGCTTTGACGAGATTCGCGTGACGCATGAACAAAATCTGGTTTTGCCGCACGTCAGACTGGACGACATGAAAAGCGTCTATGATGCGTTGGATGCGCATCAACTCGCGACCGCCAATCTAGGGCTGATTTCAGATACGATAGCGTGTCCGGGGCTGGATTATTGCAACCTTGCCAATGCGCGCTCGATTCCGCTGGCGCAGGATATTTCCAACCGCTTTGCTGACCTCGACCGCCAATATGATATTGGCGAGTTGAAAATCAAAATCTCTGGCTGCATCAATGCGTGCGGCCATCACCATGTCGGCCATATCGGCATTTTGGGTGTCGATAAAAAGGGCACTGAGTTTTATCAAATATCGCTTGGCGGCGCGGCGGATGAGGACGCAAGCATTGGCACCATTACGGGGCGTGCGTTTACGGAAGAAACGATTGTCGATGCTATCGAGACTGTAGTCACCACTTACACGGATATTCGCGCCGACGGCGAACGCTTTATCGACACTTATCGCCGCGTGGGGTTAGAGCCATTTAAGGAGCGTCTCTATGGCGAATGATGACACGCTTATTGTGGCAAGTGCAGATGGCTATGCGGCAGTCGATGATGACTGGGCTTATATTGACGATGATGCGGCGTTGGAAAACGACGCAGCGATTATTTCTCTGGCGCGTTTGAAAACCGAGGCCGATAGCTTACGCCAGCGCAATCTCAAATTGGGGGTGGTGTTGCGCGCAGATGGCGATGGCAAAACCCAATTGGGCGAGGATGTACGCGAACTTGCGCCTTATTTGGACATGTTGTCTTTGGTCTCGTTGGCGTTTCCAGTTTACCGCAATGGCCGAGGCTATTCAGCCGCGCGCATATTACGCGAAGAGTTCAAGTTTGATGGCGAATTACGCGCTTCTGGCGAAGTGCTACACGACCAGTGGGCGATGATGCGACGCTGCGGCATCAATGCTTTTGAACTGGCATCGCATGTCAGCCTTGAAACATTTGAAGCCGCCATGGCCGAGCTATCAGACGCTTATCAACCGGCCAGCGATGCTCAACGCGGCGCTTTGTGGCAACGGCATCAAAAATAACTATAGCGATGTCTCATCTGGATGTCTCATCTGATTGAATGGCGGTTTCCAGATAAAGCGACCGACTTGGAAACGCAAAACCTGCATCGGCTTGTTCGACAATCTGCTTAATCGCCAACGCCAAATCTTGCTTCGCGTCGAGCCAATCATACCATCTGGTGCTTTTTGTGAAGCAATACACCATCATATCGATGGAGCTGTCGTTAAAGCCGCTAATATGCACAAGGCTCGGCACGTCGTGTGAGTCCGAGATAAAGCGCGGGTCTTCATCGAGCCAATCGAAAATCCCTTGGCGGATGGTTTTTAATTGCGCCGAAGTCGTGCGGTATTCCAATCCAATCGTCCATTTAATACGCCGTTGATGCATACTTGAATAGTTCACCAAGGCGTGGTCGGAGAAAGTATTGTTTGGCACCACCACCGAGACTTGGTCGAAGCGACGCACATGCGTTGAGCGAAAGCCGATTTGCTCGATTGTGCCTTCGACGACGCCTTCCACTTCAATCCAGTCGCCCAATGCGAAACGGCGTTCGAGCAAAATGGATACGCCGCCGAGCAAGTTTTTGAACAAATCTTGCGCCCCCAACGCGACCGCCATGCCGAACAGGCCGAAGCCAGCAATAATCGGGGCGATTTGAATCCCCCAGATTTGCAACACAGTCGCCACGCCGGTCAGCACCACGCCCCAGCGCACTGTCATCATCAGCCAGCCGATAATTTCTGACGATAAAAGACTTTTAATTTGTTCGACCGCTATGCTGAGAGGGGTGACGGCTGCATAGAATGTCCAGAAAATACCGACCGCAATAAGGCTGCGCACCACTTTGTCGCCCAACTCGGCGAGAAATCCATCAAGCGGCAATGCTTTCAAAGCAAAGAACACGCCAAGAATGATAAAGAAAAATTTGACTGGCCGTTCAATCGCCTCGCGCAATAGGTCGTCTATCTCGGTTTTGGTGCGGCTGGTAATCCGCTTTAGCGCACCCAACACAAAGCGGGTAAACAGCCCGCGTAACACCGCAAAAAACAAAAATATCGCCAATGCCGACATAAAATCAGAAACGCTTAGCCCATAAGCACCAGACCCCCAGACCTCGCGTACCACTGAAATAAAATCTTGCGACCCGTCACCCATCTCATTTTCCCCCTGCTTCTAAAACTGGCCAATCGCCATCTATTTTTTCTTCTAAAAAATGCCGCCCTTGCGCATCTTCAATATCTACGAGCCAAATATCTGGGTCACGCGCTGTCTCGCGTGCTAGAAAATCAGCGGCTTGCTTTTCTGCTGTATGCGGTGCCACCACCACACGCGCTGTCTGCTCCCCCTCCATATTTGTGAATAGTGTGAGCACACCAGCCGTGCCGTCAAGTCGATTGACGCGTATAAAAATGCCCCCCGCATTGGCATCGCCACGCCGTGCCACATAGGCTGCCGCCATGCCTTGCGCAAAAGTGCCATTGATGCGGCGTATCAACGCTTGTACATAAATCTCAGATTTTAACCGTAACTGCATATCCTGTTTCTAGCATGATTGGTGTATGCTTCAATTAACAGTTCGCCAAAGAGGTGAGAGGAATAGCCTATGTCGCTTGAAACATTATTGGATGATTTCGCCCTGTTCGAGACTTGGGAAGAACGCTATCGCTATATTATCGAGCTTGGCAATGGGCTAGCACCGATAAGCGACGACGAACGGTGCGAGGCAAATAAAGTCCAAGGATGCGTCAGCCAAGTATGGCTCGTCACACAGCGTGATGGCGCACAGTTGCAGTATCGCGGTGATAGTGACGCGCATATTGTGCGCGGGCTGGTGGCCATCCTATTTGATTTATATGCAGGCAAAACCCTTGATGAAATCGCGAGCTTCGATGCCGAGGCAGCCTTTGGCCAGCTCGGCCTTGGGGAACATTTAACGCCGCAGCGTTCCAACGGCTTTTACGCGATGGTTCAGCGCATTCGAAACGATGCCGCCGCATCACGCGCCGATTGAAGCCCATAATGAACGGACAAACGCATCAGCGCCATTTTCAACAATAATTTTGCCGAGCGTTTCGGTAGCTCAAAGCCACGTTCGCATTCTTCCAGACCGACTTCAGCGCAGCAAATCGCGACCGCCACATCCGATAGGCCGGGGCCGACATATAAAAGCGCATCTTCAAAGCGTCGGCGCGCATCCAGCATCACTTCTGAAATATCATTATCGCTTTGCGAGCGACCGCCATCGACAAATATCGGGCGTTGCCAATCCATTGTCTGACGGGGCGGCAGAGCAGCGCGGTCATAATCACGCGATAATTGATGACCCGCCTCAAATTGCACATCGCTAATGCCTAAGCGATGGGCGGGGCGGCGCGACTGCAACCATTGCAAGGGCGTGGTCTGGGTCTGGCGTGCCGCATCATTATGCTTTGATGGCGTGATAAGTTTATGTTGGGCGAGAAAATCGCCACCGTTTAGAAAGCGGTTCAGATAAGCCCGCCCCTGCGGCGACAGGCTGAGACGTGACGAGCCTTCAAGCAAATCAGCCTTCAGCCAATCGGTAACATAATCTGCCTTAATTTTGGCGTGCGGCGTTTGGGATTTCTGCCCCTCACGAAACAGCCCGAAACATTCATCGTCACGCGCTATCAAATAAGCTTTTGTTGCCATCAATTTCTTCGCGTGTTGGCGAAAGATACGTTGACTGGCGGGGGTCATTCTTTCGTCACCCAATATTGGCTAAACACATCGACCAAGGCCATCTCGGCAAAATGTAAGGCGCGGTCAATCTCAGGCTTATCGCGGCAATCTTCGATGCGGGTCACGCCATGCGCCACGCTAGTACGGTCGCGCATCACCAGTTCGCCGATTTGGCTATAGCTCATCCCGAAGCCGATATGCGCAAGATAATACAGCGTGTGGCGTGCATTCGATAAATGCTGACTACCACGGCTTGGGCCGAGTAAATATTCTGGCGCAACATGCATGGCTGGGGCGAGAAACGATATCACTAAATTGAGTTGCGCTTGCCGCATAGCGGCATCCCTCGAACCCTTCGCGTCCACAACCAGCGGTTGCATTTTTCTTTTTAACATCCTACGTGCAGGCATGATTTTCTCTTTTACAGAATTATGCACAACAATTTTACAAGGGGGACAAGTGTCGTATTATGTTTTTGTATCAATATCTTAATAAAAAATTAATATCCCGCCAATACAATTAATAATCGTGATTTTTTATAATAATGATTATAGAAGCATCTTATGCTTAAGTAGAAAAGTTAAAACTCTATATTAAAATAAATAAAATTAAAAAGGACGAGGTCATGGCTAGACGTCAAAATCACAAATTATCTGAGAAAACAGATAAGAAGGAAATATTCACCCTGCCCGAGCAGATAAATCAGCCGATACAGGGTCTTGATGCCGACGCGCAAGATTTCATCAATACGCTGTTATTTGGGTATCGTTTCGGCAATCGTATATTCGACACGCAGACGCCGCATCACGAGGACTGGATTATGTTGTTCGTCATTTTGACGAATGAGGCAGAGGGTCGTGCGACGGTTACCAAAAACATTGTCGAGATTACCGGCCGCGCCTATGGCACGGTGCGGGCTTCTCTGCAGCGTTTTGAGCGATTGGGATATATTGAGCCGAACCAGCGCATTGGTCGCTCTGAGCTTTATGTGCCGACAGCGAAAATGAAGCAGGCGGTGAATAATTTTGCGCATAGCTTTTGGCCGCATGTGCGCCAAGTACGGAACAAGCGCGCCAAGGTGAAAGATCCAGCCTAAGCGTTAGCTCAATCGTTCATTATGTGCTAGGCCACATGCATGACAACCACGCCACATCTTGCGACCCCACGTTGGGGCGTCAATCCTATGTTTGCCTATCTGGGCGGCATCGCGACGTGGTTCACCGCGAATGGATTACAATTTGTTATGGTGCCTACCTTGGTCGTGGTGACATTGGGCGGCACAGCAACACAATTAGCGGCGGCGCAAGTCGCACTGGCTTTGCCGCAAGTTCTTCTTATGCTTTATGCGGGCAGCATTGCCGACAAGAATGACAGTCGCAAGATTTTGCTTATCGTCAACGCCCTATCGGCCATGCCGCCCATGGCGCTTGGTTGGTTGATTTATAATGACCTGATTGAGTATTGGCATATTCTTATTTTTGCCATGCTGATGAGTGTCACTTTCGCTTTTATGGTGCCGACGCGCGATGCGCTTTTATCACGCGTGACGACCACGCATATGCAGGGTGCTGTGATGATGGCGATGATTACGCAATTTGGCGCGCAATTGCTTGGGTATATTCTGGCAGGCATTGCCGCACCGATAGCTGGCCCTTGGGCGTTATTGGTGATGCAGGCGGTAGCGTTTTTAATCGGTTTTATATTCACGCTGACTTTGCCTGATTTCCCGCCGATTACAGCAACGCATGACGACAAAGCAGACGATGATAGAGGCTGGCGCACGGGGTTTAATCTGGTCTGGCATTCGTCGGTTTTGCGGCCAGTGGTTATTTCATCCATGGGCATGGGGGTGTTTTTCATTGGCATTTTCATCGTCACCTTGCCGCTTATCGTGACGCAAATATTTGGCGGCGCGCAGTTGGAGATTTCGATTTTGAACTTCGCTTTTTGGGGTGGCACAATTATCTCGACCGTGTTGATGATGATGCGCCGTCCGGTTGAGCGACGGGGGCGTGCGATGATGCTCGCCTTGCTGGTTGGGTGTGCCACGCTTATGGTGATACCGTTTGCGCCGAGTTTTCCTATATTATGCGCCATTGCGGGCGTTTGGGGGTTGTGCGGCGGGGTCAATATGACGATGGCGCGCACCATTGCCCAAGTCGAAGCCCCGCCTGAAGCACGCGGGCGGGTCTTGGCCTTTTACAATCTTGGTTTTATGGGGTCAGCCCCGGTGGGGGCGATGCTCACTGGTTTTGCAACCGAGCTTTTCGGCCCGCGCATTACTTCATTTGCGTCGGCTTCTTTGATGATGCTGCTGGTTTTAGTGCTTATTGCCACGACGCCGGTCTGGTCGATTAGACGCCGCCCCGATGAGGTCGCTTAGACGCTAGCTAAAGTTACGCTCATCCCACCACGGATAAAACTCTGGTATATCGCTGCTTGGCTTGTCGGAAAATTCGGGGTCGCGCTTTTCAAGAAATGACATCACGCCCTCTTTCGCATCCGATTGTCGCCCGCGCCCAAATATCGCCTTGCTATCGACCTTATGCGCTTCCATCGGATGGTCAGCGCCTAGCATGCGCCACAACATTTGCCGTGTCAGGGAAACCGAAACAGGCGAGCTCATCTGGGTCATTTGGAGGGCGACTTCTTTTGCGCGCGCGAGCAAATCAGCTTGCGGCACGATTTCGCTTATCAAGCCGCCGCGTAGGGCTTCGTCGGCGGCGAACACCTCGCCCGAATAGCACCATTGCAGGGCTTGCGAGATTCCGACCAAGCGCGGCAAGAACCAACTTGAGCAAGCCTCTGGCACGATACCACGGCGCGCAAATACAAAGCCGAAACGCGCATTATCAGAAGCAATACGAATATCCATCGGCAATTGCATCGTCACACCGATACCGACCGCCGCGCCATTGACTGCGCCGATAACGGGCTTGATGCTCTCGAAAATACGCAAAGTTACGAGGCCGCCGCCATCGCGGATAGCTTCGCTTGACCAATCGACATCACCGCTATCGCTGATGACATTTTTCTTGCTGCCGCCATCTGAGCGTTCAGAATAATCGAATGTTTTGTCGCCTTGCGATAAATCCGCACCAGCACAAAAGGCGCGTTCGCCCTCACCCGTTACAATAATCGCGCGCACATTATCGTCCGCGTCAGCCGCATCAAAGGCTGCGATGATTTCGTGCATCATGCGCGCGGTAAACGCGTTCATCGCCTCAGGCCGATTGAGCGTTAGAACCATAATGCCGTCAGCATCAATTTCAGTTGTAATCTGTTCGTAGTCAGACATTTTAGTCTCCCCGTGCTTTTGTTCACATCCGTAGCTTGCCGAAACCTGTCATATCTCTATAATTCCTGCAACAGAACATTTCGGGAGAGAAAAATGCATCCGTATCATTTTGCAGAAAAAATGCCTGAGCATCCAGCTTTTATCATGGCGTCCACCGATGAGGTGGTGACCTATAAACAGCTCAATGATTACTCAAACCAGATTGCTCAATTGGCGCGGGCGCGTGGTTTGAAAGTCGGCGATGGTATTGCCATTTTCATGGATAATAATAAATATTTTCTGGAGATTTGCTGGGCGGCGCAACGTGCGGGTCTGTATTTCACGGCTGTTTCGTCGCGCCTGACAGCACCAGAGATTGACTACATCGTCAGGGATTGCGGCGCAAAACTTCTGTTCACTTCCGATTATATGAAAGAGGAAGCGATAAAGCTGCGCGACCTGCTGCCCGAAATGGACGGTTTGTTTATGACGGGCGATGCGGCGGAGGGTTTTGAAGATTATCTGGCGTCACGCGATGCTCAACCAGCCGAGCCTGTCGCGGATGAGACGCGGGGCATGGATATGCTCTATTCATCTGGCACGACGGGGCGGCCGAAAGGTATTCGCCGTGCGTTGACGGGTGAGGATATCGCTACGGAAGACGCGTTGCTCAATTTAGTGGGGCTGCTATATGGCTTTAATGAAGGGAGCAAATATCTCTCGCCTGCGCCGCTCTATCACGCTGCGCCTTTGCGCTATAATATGTGCGTCCAGCAGTTGGGTGGCACATGCGTGATTATGGAAAACTTCGACCCCGAGGCTGCGTTGGCACTCATTGAGAAGCACAAATGCGATAAAAGCCAATGGGTACCGACGATGTTTGTGCGTATGCTGAAACTGCCAGACGATGTGCGTCAGAAATATGATTTATCGAGTATGCAAACCGCCATTCACGCTGCCGCACCGTGTCCTATTCCTATCAAAGAGCAGATGATTGAGTGGTGGGGACCGATTATTTATGAATATTATGCTGGCAGTGAAGGCAATGGCTTTACCCAGCTCAGCTCGGAAGAATGGTTGGCGCATAAAGGCTCGGTCGGCACGGCGCTGACGGGGATTTTGCATATTTGCGACGATGAGGGCAACGAGCTACCCATTGGCGAAGCGGGTTCGATTTATTTCGAACAGCCAGAAGATGCGCCAAGTTTTGAGTATCATAATGACCCGAAAAAGACTTCGGAAAGCCGCCACCCCGTGCATAAAAACTGGAGCACGCTTGGCGATGTCGGTCGGCTTGATGAGGAGGGCTATCTTTATCTCACCGACCGCAAGGCTTTCATGATTATCAGCGGCGGGGTGAATATCTATCCACAAGAAACCGAAAACCTGCTCATCACCCACCCGAAAGTCGCCGATGTGGCGGTTATTGGTGTGCCGAATGAAGATTTTGGCGAGGAGGTAAAAGCCGTTGTGCAGCCCGCCAATTGGGCGGATGCGGGCGACGCGCTCGGCGAAGAGCTGATTGCGTTTTGCAAAGAGAGCTTGTCGGCGATTAAATGTCCGCGCTCGATTGATTTTGACCAAGAATTGCCTCGCCACCCGACGGGTAAACTATACAAGCGTTTGGTGCGCGACCGATATTGGGGTAATAATGACTCGAAAATTGTCTGATATTATAAGGAGAAAATAATGCGTGTTTTTGAAAATCTAGATGAATATGCCGCCGCGGTCGGCGAAGAACTCGGCGTTAGCGAGTGGTTTGAAATCGACCAAGAGCGCGTCAATTTGTTTGCCGATGCAACGGGTGACCATCAGTGGATTCATCTGGACGCAGAGCGCACTCAAAAAGAATTGGGCATGGGCACTATCGCGCATGGCTTTTTAACGCTGTCTTTGCTGCCCGTTCTGATGGCGCAAATCTCGGGCGTGAAAAGCGTCACACGCGGTATCAATTACGGCTCAAACAAAACGCGCTTTACTTCTATGGTGCCGGTTGGGTCGAAAGTGCGGGGACGCTCTGTGTTGAAATCTGCCGAACCAAAAGCCGGCGGCATTCTGTTCACCTCCGAAGTCACCGTTGAAGTCGAAGGCGCAGATTCACCGTGCCTTGTGTCTGAAAACCTGACACTACTATTCGAATAGGGGACATCCATGGGTCGGAAAAATGATGACACCGTATGGCCGGTCATGAAAACAGACGAGGAGTGGCGCGAACAACTGTCCGATTCGCAGTTTCACGTCACCCGCGAAGCCGGTACGGAGCGCGCTTTTACGGGCCCGCATTGGGATTCTAAAGTCGAGGGCGTTTACCACTGCGTCTGTTGCGATGCACCCTTGTTTAAGAGCGACACAAAATATGACAGTGGCACGGGCTGGCCGAGTTTTTGGCAGCCTGTATCAGATGATGCTGTGGCAGACCGCCCTGACAATACTCTGTTTATGAAACGCACCGAAACCGTCTGCAATAGATGCGGGAGCCATCTGGGGCATGTGTTTCCCGATGGCCCGCCTCCAACGGGCAAGCGTTATTGCATGAACGGCACGGCGATGGTGCTGAAAGATACGGATAATAATCCGGTCGAGGCGTAATGCACAAAACCCCTTCTGGTGCTCCTCAAGCCGCACAAAAACCGCATCGCGACACGCATCACGGGATTGTTCGCACCGACCCTTACGCATGGTTGCGCGATGATAATTGGCAGGCCGTCATGAAAGACCCGCACGCGCTGGATGGCGATATCCGTGCGCATTTAGAAGCCGAAAACGACTACACAGACGCCGTACTTGCCCCGACCAAGGGGCTGCAAGAGACGCTGTTTAACGAGATGCGCGGGCGTATTCTCGAAGATGATGCCAGCGTTCCCGTCAATGATGGCGCACGAAGTTGGGCAAGCCGCTATGTCGAAGGCGGCGAACACCCCCTCATTTGCAGCGGCGCGCGCGATGCCAAGATTGACGATATGGTCACCGTCATTGACGGCAATAAAGAAGCCGATGGAAAAGACTTTTTCAAAATCATCCATCACGATGCGTCGCCAGACGGTGCTTTCTTGGCGTGGGCGTATGATGATAAGGGGTCGGAATATTTCACCATTCGACTGCGCTGCCTTGAGAGCTTTACCGATACGGATGACATATTAACCGATACAGGCGGCAGCTTTGGCTGGTCGGCGTGCGGGCAGTATTTGTTTTACATTGCGATGGATGAAAACCACCGCCCGCACCGCGTTATGCGCCATAGGTGTGGCACATCGCAAGCGGCAGATATGTGCGTTTATGAAGAAGCCGATGCAGGATTTTTTGTTGGCCTTGCACCGACGCGGTCGGGACGGTTTTTGATTATCTCGGCGCATGACCACGAAACCAGCGAAGCGCATTTGCTCGATGCCCATATGCCGCTTAACGCGGCGGTTACCATCGCGGCACGGCACACTGGCATTGAGTATGATGTTGACGATGATGCCGCCCGCGACCGCCTCATCATTGTGACCAATTGGGATGACCAGACGGATAAGGCGGATGATTTTCAGATTGTCACCGCGCCTATTCCTAAGACTACGGGGACGCACGCAGATTGGCGCGTCTTACACCCGCATCAAGCCGGATGCCTCGTGTTAGATGCCGTGCCGTTTGCAAACCATATCGCGGTGCTGAAACGCGAAAACGCCCTGCCGCGCATCGACATTATCGCGCTTGATGACACCACAGAGTCCATCGCCTTTGACGAAGAAGCCTATGATGTAAGCCTCGCGCCGATGGCTGAATATAACACGGCAATTTTGCGATTTACCTACGCCTCGATGACCACGCCGACGCAAACATTCGATTACGATATGGGCACGCATCAAAAGGTTCTGCGCAAAAGCCAGACCATTCCGACTGGCCATGACGCGCATGATTATGTGACGCGGCGCATTACCGCCACGGGGCATGATGGCGCGCAAATTCCCGTTTCTGTGCTGTATCACAAAGACACTCCGCTCGATGGCAGCGCGCCTGTGCTGCTTTATGGGTATGGCTCTTATGGCATCACGATTCCGGCGGCGTTTTCGGTGACCCGCCTGAGCCTCGTCGACCGTGGATTTATTTTCGCCATTGCGCATATTCGCGGCGGCAAAGCATGCGGCCATGATTGGTTCATGCAAGGGCGCGGGGCTAAGAAAACAAATACATTTGAAGATTTCGTGTCCGCCGCCCGTGACCTTATCGCCCGTGGATGGACTCGCGAGAAGCATATCACTATTCATGGCGGCAGTGCGGGAGGCTTGCTCGTTGGGGCAGCGGTTAATCTTGCGCCCGAGCTATTTTGCGGAGCTGTCGCCGATGTGCCATTTGTCGATGTCTTGACCACGATGCTCGATGCAAGCCTGCCGCTGACACCGCCCGAATGGCCGGAATGGGGCAATCCGATTGACAGCAAGCCCGCATATGAATTGATTGCGGGCTATGCGCCTTACGAGAATATTGAAGCAAAAGCCTATCCGCATATATTGGCGACGGCGGGGCTTACCGACCCACGCGTTACCTATTGGGAGCCAGCCAAATGGATTGCGCGTCTGCGTGCCACGCGCACAGATGATGGCCTCTCGCTGTTGCGCACCGAGATGACCGCAGGTCATGGTGGCAAAGCGGGACGATTTAATCAGTTACACGAAATTGCTTTTGTCTATGCTTTCGTGTTGATGTTACACGGACAAGAATAAAGGGGACGGATATGAGTGCATATATTTTTGAAGATTGTGAGAAATTAGGGTTTAACCGCGAAAGGCTTGAGGCGGTGCCGTCTTACTTTGAGAGTTATTTAGAACGCAAGAAGATTGCTGGCTTGAGTATTCTGGTTGCGCGCGACGGCAAGATTGCGCAGCTTTCGCATCAGGGCAAGAGCGCGTTTGATACAGGGTTCGATTTAGACGACAGCGCGATTTTTCGTATCTACTCGATGACCAAGCCCATTACCTCGGTCGCCATTATGCAGCTTTGCGAGCGTGGCAAGCTGATGCTGCAAGACCCGATTACCAAGTTCATTCCGGGTTTTAAAGATGTCAAAGTGTTTGATGATGGCACGGCGCAAGACTACACGGTGCGCGACCCTGAGCGCATGATAACCATACACGACCTGTTAACGCATCAATCGGGGCTGACGTATGATTTTCTGCTGGAACATCCCGTGGATGCGATTTACCGCAACCATAAAATCAACGGGGCGCGCTCAGAAAGCATGAACACCGCGCAGCTTTGCGACAAATTGGTTGAAATGCCGCTATTGTTTTCGCCGGGCACGGCATGGAATTATTCTGTTGCCACCGATGTGTTGGGTCACATTATCGAGTTAATCTCTGGGCAAACGCTGGATGTTTATTTCCGCGAGCATATTCTCGCGCCTTTGGGGATGGAGGACACTTTTTTTCATATCCCCGATGACAAGCGCAGTCGGTTGATGACCAATTATAGTTTTGACCCGATAAAGCGCGAGACGCGCGCTGTTGATGGCCCTGAGAAAACGGTTTATGCGCCGGGTCGGGTGTTCTTGTCGGGCGGCGGTGGATTGCTATCGACGATGGAAGATTATTTCCGTTTTTCCGATATGTTGCGCCGTGGTGGCACGAGTGCTGAAGGCGTGCGCATATTGGGACGCACGACCGTCGCCAAAATGGGCTGCAATCAGCTGCCGCACAACCGTACATTAGAAGAACATGGCTTTGGCGAGTTTACCGAAGTCGCCTATCCGGGCACGGGCTTTGGGCTTGGCTTGTCTGTGATAACCGATGCGGGCGTTACGGTCGCGCCGACCTCATTGGGCAACACTTCGTGGGGCGGACTGGCCAGCACGATATTCTGGAATGACCCCGTTGAGGACATGACGGTCATCTTGATGACGCAGCTCATGCCTGCTGCGACATATCCGTTGCGACCGCAATTACAGCAATTGGTTTATGCCGCGCTTGCATAAATGACGGAAAGCCATAATATCCTACCGATAATTTAGCTTAATATGGAGAATGACCATGGCACTACCTGACGTGTTGAAAGATAGTTTACGTATTCCGGTGATTGGCTCGCCCTTGTTTCTGGTATCTGGCCCAGAGCTGGTTATTGCCCAGTGTAAAGCGGGCATTGTTGGGTCGTTTCCTGCGCTTAATGCGCGACCATCGGAAGTATTGGATGAATGGCTGACCCGCATTAATACCGAGCTCAGCGACTATAAAGCCGCCAATCCAGATAAATATGTCGCGCCCTATGCTGTTAACCAGATTTGCCACAGCTCGAACGACCGCCTGATGAGCGATATGGATATTTGCGTCAAACATGAAGTGCCGATTATCATCACCAGCCTGCGTGCGCCTGCCGAAATCATCGACGCGGCGCATAGCTATGGCGGCGTGGTGTTTCACGATGTCATCAATATCCGACACGCCAAGAAAGCTGCCGAACAAGGCGTCGATGGCTTGGTGTTGGTATGCGCAGGCGCAGGCGGCCATGCAGGCGCGCTTAGTCCATTTGCCTTGGTGCGCGAAGTCAAAGAATGGTTCGACGGCACAATCCTGCTGTCAGGGTCAATCGGCGATGGGCATTGCGTCGCCTCGGCACTGGCCATGGGCGCAGACCTCGCCTATATCGGCACGCGCTTCATCGCAACGCAAGAAGCCAATGCCGACCAAGGCTACAAGGATATGCTGATTGCCTCCGCCGCCGAGGATATCGTCTACTCGTCGTTGTTTACGGGAGTGAACGGCAATTATCTAAAACCCTCCGTTGCGGCGGCAGGGCTTGATCCGGACAATCTACCAGAGGCGGATAAGTCAAAAATGAATTTCGGCTCGGGCGGCAACATGAAAACCAAAGCATGGAAAGACATTTGGGGGTCAGGCCAAGGCATTGGGCTGATTAAGGATGTCGAGCCCGTCGAGGCGGTGGTTGCCCGTATGGAAAGCGAATATCGCGCGGCGATTGACAGTCTTGTGCAGCGTGCTGGCTAGTTATGCTTGACCCACTGATGCGAAAGCTGATGGATGAGCCGCTAAATACGGCGGCTGAGCTTGTTCACTCTAAAATCTCCGCCAATAGTATTACTATTATTGGATTTTTTATCGGAATTCTTAGTTTTATAGCTGTTTCGCAAGGGTACTTTACGCTCGCGCTCGTGTTTTTGCTGTTGAATCGCTTGGCGGACGGTCTGGATGGGCCGATAGCCCGCAAAACAGGCGCAACCGACCTCGGCGGCTATCTGGATATTACCGCCGATTTTCTGCTATGGGCGTTGCTGCCGCTTGGGTTCGCGCTCTATGCCCCCGAAAATGCCCTTGCGGTGGCGGTTTTGCTGTCTAGTTTTGCTATGTCGATAACAGTTTTTCTGTCTTTTGCGGTGATGGCCGAAAAACGCCAGTTAAGCACCGAGACGCAGGGCAAAAAGAGCTTTTTCTATTTGGCAGGCTTGGTCGAAGGGGCTGAAACCATCGGCTTTTTCGTGTTTGTTATGCTGCTGCCGCAGTATTTCATCCCCGCCGCGCTGGTGTTTTCGGGTCTGGTCTATCTTTCTGTTTTTGGGCGGCTTATTATTTCCATCGCCGCATTACGGGAGGATTAAATGGACAAAATCGATATTCACGATAGCGCGTGGGTGCATGAAACCGCGCTGCTGTTTGGTCATATTGAAGTGGGGGCTGACTCGTCCGTGTGGCCGCATGTCGTGATGCGCAGCGAGATACACCACATCAAAATTGGCGCGCGAAGCAATATTCAAGATTTTGTGATGGTGCATGTCGGCGGCACAACGCCAACGATTGTCGGCGATGACTGCTCCATCACCCACCACGTCACCCTGCACGGCTGCACGATTGGCGACAAATGCCTCATCGGGATTAACGCAACAATTATGGATGGCGCAACGATTGGCGATAATTGCATCGTCGCAGGCCATTCCATCGTCACCGAGGGCAGCACGTTTCCCGACAATTCGATTATTTCTGGCACGCCCGCAAAACTACTCAAAACCCGCGACAATGGCGCAGCCAATGCGATGAACGCCGCGTTTTACGCCCTAAACGCGAAGAATTATGCCAAAGGCCAGCACCGCTTTACCGAAGATGATTTGCGCCATGTCGGCTTCCTGCCGCCTGAATAATTTTAACTAAGGGAGAAAATAAAATGAATTATGAAGATACCTTAGTCTGTTTTTTCGAGAAATATCTCGAACGCGCTAAAGAAAAATATGAGTGGAAGATTCCAGAAATTGAAGGATTTTCATATCCTGATATTGAAGGCTCTTCGTGTCCTGATAAGACAAGCTTTAAAGCCAATGTCAAATTGAAAGAATTCCTAAGTCGCGAATGGCGCAAAGCATCAGAAGACCAAAACGAAGAACGAAAAAGACAAAGATTCAACAACTTAGCAGAAGTAATTATAAAGGATTGGGGAAAAGCAATAAGAATTAATGAAGAAACGCTAGAAGAGCATAGCGTTGAAGCGCAGAAAGAAGCCCCCTGCACACCATTTGGAGGAATATCTAGTCGATCGAAAATTCTTTCCATTGTCGATATGGAGAAATACGCCATATATGATTCGCGTGTGGCCGCCGCCCTCAACGCCATACAATATCTCGCGGGTGTAAAAGGCAGTGACGGGAAGGCTTTTAACTATCCTTCTGGTAGAAATAAAATTATCGCCGCGTTTGCTGCTAAGGAAAGCCCCTTTAAGGAAGAATGTCTACAGGCCAGAGGCTGGGGGAAAATAAAACAATACCAGACATACCAAGAATATCTTCGCTTATTGAAAAAATGTCAGGGCAAACTTTCTGACCCGCCTCTTTATGAACTCGAAATGACCCTGTTTGCCTATGCAGAAGACTTGTGTAAATGTGCAGCGGAAAAAGAGGGTCTGTCGCTTCCATAAAGAGCTGGCTGGGGTGGCAGGATTCGAACCTGCGCATGCCGATACCAAAAACCGGTGCCTTACCACTTGGCTACACCCCAACTGTGGGCGAAAATATATAAAACCGATGCTGCGGTCTAGCCCTTAAATTTACTTTATGGCGCGTCAATCACGCCGACAGCATCATTGGTCAGGCTGCCGAGATACAGCTTGTCGCCGCGCTGCAAAACGCTCGTCATCATGTAAATATGGCCGCTATCATCTTCGAGCGACACAAGCGGTTCGCCCTCGGCACTGAGCTTGACGGCATAGCTGTGTTTTTGTGCCGGTGAGCCGCCTGTAAGTTGCATCACGCGCCAGACGATTTTGCGCATGAAGGGGGCTGGCACGAGCCCGTCGAGTGCGTCGGTGCGTGCCGAGACGACCGCCAGCCAAAAGCTACCGTTAGGGCCTTCGGTTATGTTGTCGATATAGCCGGGCAGATTGTCGATGAACACATCGGATGTTCCTGCTTTGCGGCCTTTGAGCCAATAGCGTGTGACTTTGTGGTCGAATGTTTCGTTGACCAGTACGAAGTCTTGATTGCGGCTCAAGGCGACCCCATTGGCGAAATATAGATTGTCCAGCAGCAGGGTGAGCGAGTCGTTTTTAGGGTCGAACACCATCAAGCGGCCTGACGGGCGGCCTTCGAAGACTTCCAAAATATCGCTGCCATATTCGTAGCGGGCTGAGGCATCTGAGAAGTAAATCTTGCCGTCGCGGGCGATTGACAAATCATCGACAAACAGCATGCGCTTGCCTTGATAATCGGTGACGAGCGTGGTGATGCTGCCATTGGGCGACATCGACAAAAGCCCTTTGACCGCATCGGCGATAATCAAATTGCCTCTGGCATCGAAATCAATGCCGAGGGGTCGCCCGCCCGTATTGGCGACTGTTTCAAAGCGGCCATCTTTTGTTTGGCGCAGAATGGCGCCATTGTGCAGACCAGTATACATCCGCCCGCGTGCATCAAAAGCGACGCCTTCAGGGCCGAAACCTGTCTTGACCAGTTGCGCCTTGGCGAGGTCGTTATTCTTTGCAAAAACCCCTGTTCCCGCAGGATTAGGCGCACGTTCAGGGCCTGCCACCGGATCAAACGGCACTGGCCAGAACAAAAGATAGGCAAGAGCCACCGCCGACACGGCAACAATAATAGACAAGGTTCTAGACATAGTATTAGCCTCCAGTAGATAGATTTAAGATGACGAGTCCAATGTCCACGCATAGGCCGTCCAGATGACGGTCATGGCGATTTCGACACCAACCGATTCCCACATAATCGGAGCCTCATGCAGCAAGCCGGCAAGAATACGGAATGTCCCCGCCCCCGCTATCAATACGATGGACGAGATAACGAAATCGCGCTTTTGTTTCAGCACGCCATATAATGCCAATCCGCCCGTGGCGAAAAAGAAGCTCGTCATATCGCCAATTTGCGTGTTGCGACCATATCCATCGAGCAGTGGCATCGCCAATTCTGCCGCCGCCGCCATTGGGTCAATCATCCAGCGCGCGGCAGCCAACAACATCGCCAAACCAGCGAGTCCTGCTAATATCCGAAAAACTTTTTGCATTATTATCCCTCCCATAATTTCTTCAACTTTAGGTTTATTAGCCTATATGCGCAAGCGTGCAGATTATGTTAAAACGCATCAACCGAGGACAAATCACGGAGTGCGCAATGGCAATACCTTTTGTCACAGAATTTGATTTCGCATATGGCAAAGTTGACCGACTTAGTCCGCTTGTGCGCCGTGTGATTTGTAACAATCCCGGCCCTTTCACTTTCACGGGAACGGGTACGTATATTATTGGCACGGGCGCGGTCGCGGTGATTGACCCGGGGCCGATTGATAATGCGCACATAGATGCGATTCTTGCCGCGCTCGAACCAGACGAGACGGTCAGCCATATTGTGATTACCCATACGCATGGTGACCATTCGCCGGCCAGTGCGCCGTTAAAAGAAAAGACGGGCGCGGCGATTTACGGACTGACACCCGCCAAGCAGGAAAGCGTGGATGGCCCACAAATGGAGGAGGACACAGATATTGGTTTTCGTCCGACCCATGAAGTCGCGCATGGCGATATCATTAAAGGCGGCGACTGGTCGCTTGAATGCGTGTTCACCCCCGGCCATATGGCGAGCCATATGTGTTATGCCCTGCGCGAGGAGAAGGCTTTGTTTACGGGCGACCATGTGATGGGTTGGTCGACGAGCGTCATCATTCCGCCCGATGGCAGCATGCGCGATTATATGAACTCGCTGGCGTTATTATTGACCCGCGACGACAAGGTTTATTGGCCGACCCATGGCACTTGCATTGAAGACCCGCACGCATTTGTGCGCGCTTATATCGAGCATCGAAAAGCGCGCGAAGCACAAATAGTGGCGCGCCTCAAGGCGGGTGACACAGATATTCGCCAGATGGTGAAAGTGGTTTATGCCGAGGTCGACGAACGGCTGCACCCTGCCGCAGCTTTATCAATGCTGGCGCATTTGCAAGATTTGGTGGCGCGCGATGTGGTGTCATGCGACGCTAGCGCATCGCTCGATAGCCGCTACGCGCTGGTCACGTAAGTTTATTTAAGGCTTTCAAAATATGCCGTGATGCGCGCCGCATTGGCACCGAGGTCAGATTGACCTATCCGCGATACTGAACGCATATCGACTTTCGTGCCACCATCGACAGCACTGAGACGAATGACCACATCATCTTTAAAGCCGAACAGCGCCGTCGTCGCGGTCGCTTCGATGGTGGTCGAAGTCGTTTGGACAATCTCCCACCCCATGGCTTCTGCGGCCAAGCGGGCTTTGGCAACATTATCATTCAGGCCGCCATCGAGCATAAGCGGCGCTATGTCGGTATAAAAAGTGCGCTGCTGTGCCATGACATCGGCATCGAGTGCCAAGCTGTTATCGCTCGCCGTGCGCATTGCGGGAATGGCCGCAAACACGGGCGGGTTATCCAAATCCGTTGTGATGTCGTGGATAGGCGGCACACTACCCCCTATGCGCAGCGTATTCAGCGGCACATAAAGCACCGCCACAGCTAGCACAAGCGCGATGAGCGCCTTTGAGGCTTGCGGAGTCTCACTCCAGAAGCCGCCAATCAAGGCAAGCACACTCAAAAGAGCTGCAATCGCTGCCAGAAAAGTGGCCGCTGCCACGCCCAATAAAGACAGCCGCACATCCATCACGCCAAAACGAAACAAGCCGATTAAAACAGCCGCCACAAGCGGGGCGGCGATAGCTAGTCGCAAGCCCCACGTCGCCAATCCCAAAATGCTAAACATGATTATTCCGCCGCACTTTCTGCCGATGGCAATTCATAGTCAGCGAATTGCGTGCGCAGCGTCAGCTTTTGGATTTTGCCCGTAGCCGTATGCGGAATCTCATCGACAAAAGTGACATCATCAGGCATCCACCATTTGGCGATTTTGCCCTCAAGATAAGCCAGCACTTGGTCTTTGCTAAGGTCAGCGCCTTCATCTTTGATGATAATCAGCAATGGACGCTCATCCCATTTCGGATGCGGCAGGCCGATGACAGCGGCTTCGGCGACACCGTCACAGCCAATGGCGACATTTTCAATCTCGATGGATGAAATCCACTCGCCGCCCGATTTGATGACATCTTTCGCGCGGTCTGTGATGTTCATAAAGCCGAGTTCGTCAATGGTTGCGACATCGCCTGTATCGAAGAAGCCGTCCTCGTCGAGAATTTGACCGCCATCACCCTTGATATATTCGCCAATAATGAACGGGCCTCGTACCATTAAATGTCCGAATGCCTTACCGTCGCGTGGCAATTCTTTGCCGTCATCATCGGTGATTTTCATTTCCACCCCAAATGGCGCGCGACCCTGCTTGACCTTAATATCTATTTGCTCGTCAAAGCTCATCGTCTCCATGCCTGCTTTGAAGGTCGCGATTGTGCCGAGTGGCGACAATTCGGTCATCCCCCATGCATGTTTCACGGCGACGCCATAGTCGCGCTCAAATTTCTCAATCATAACGCGCGGCACAGCAGACCCGCCGATGGTGACGTCTTTCAAATCTGGCAGCTTGAGATTATTGGCTTCCAAATGTTGCAGCAGCATCAGCCATACAGTCGGCACGGCGGCTGTGAAACTCACCGCTTCCTCGGTCAGCAATTGATAGATGCTCTCGCCATCCATATTGGCGCCGGGATTAACAATTTTTGCCCCCACCGCAGGTGCGCTCAAAGCCAGTCCCCATGCGTTAGCATGGAACATCGGCACAACCGGCATGATGTTGTCGGTGCTTTTAAGCCCCATCACATCGGCCGAGTTTGCCACCAGCGTGTGCAAAACATTAGAGCGATGCGTATAGCAAACGCCTTTTGGATTGCCCGTCGTGCCTGATGTGTAGCAGATGCCGCAAGGGGCTTTTTCGTCGACCTCAACCCAGTTGAAGTCGCCGTTTTGGCCATCGATTAAATCTTCATAGCAATGGACGTTCTTCAAGCTCGTTTCGGGCATATGCGCGGCATCGGTCATAATGACGATGCCTTTCACCTTGCCGATTTCCGCTTCGATGCCCTCCAATAGAGGGACAAAGGTTAAATCGACGAAAATCAGCTTATCCTCAGCATGATTGATAATGTAGACCAATTGCTCGGCAAACAGACGCGGGTTCAGCGTGTGATAAACCCCACCAACACCCGTAATGCCATACCAAGCTTCGATATGGCGATGGGTATTCCAAGCCAATGTTGCCATCACATCGCCTTGTCCCATGCCTAGCTTTTGCAGCGCTTGGCTTAGCTTGCGCGCGCGCAAATGCACATCTGCATAAGTCTCGCGGTGAATATCACCCTCGACGAGGCGCGATACAATCTCGCGTTCGCCATGGTTCACCATAGCGTGATCCAAAATCCGATTCATCAGAAGCGGCACATCTTGCATTTGACCAAACATATTTTCCTCCTTATCGTCCTTTTAGGACTATATTTATCTGGTCGATAGATTGCCCAAATGACACAGCGATGTCTATAGGGTAAGGGAGAAAAAAATGAGCTTACACACGCTTTCAGCGCTCGATTTAGCGGCGCAAATCAAAAATGGCGAGGTTTCTGCGACAGAAGCCGTGGAATATTTCATCTCGCGTATCAAACAACATAACCCGACCCTCAATGCTGTGGTCGCAGACCGCTTTGATGCTGCCTTGGAAGACGCACAAAAAGCCGATGCGCAACAGGCCAATGGCGAGACACTCGGCGCGCTGCACGGCGTGCCGATGACCATCAAAGACGCGTTCGAGGTCGAGGGGATTACCTGCGATGTCGGTGCGCCGCAATTTGCCAACACCATATCGATGCAAGATTCCGTCGTCGTTGAGAAGTTAAGCGCTGCTGGGGCGATTATTTTGGGCAAAACCAACACCCCGCTTTTTTGTGGCGATTGGCAAAGCTTTAACGAGGTGCATGGCACGACCAATAATCCATATAATCTCGACCATACGCCAGGCGGTTCATCTGGCGGGGCGGTCGCAGCACTCGCCGCAGGCATGACGGCCATGGAATATGGCAGCGATATTGGCGGTTCCATTCGTGTGCCAGCGCATTATTGCGGCCTGTTCGGGCATAAGCCGACATATGGCATCGTGTCGATGGCTGGCCATGTGCCGCCTTTGCACGGCACTTTAGCGCCAAGCGATATGTCGGTTGCAGGACCATTGGCTAAAACCGTTGATGATTTGGAAGCCATGCTTGATGTGACCACGGGCTTGCAAGGCACGGTGGCGCAAGCTTTTCAGCTTAACTTGCAAGGTCCACGCTTTAGCGAAGCGGCGGGCTTGCGCGTTGGCATATGGGCGGATGATGCTTATTGCCCTGTCGACAGTGAGATGGCAGCGGCGATTGAAGCGGCGGGCAAAGCGTTGGAAGCCATGGGGGCTGAGGTGAAAACGCTCAAGCCCGATTTCGACTTAGCGTGGAATACGGAAGTCTATATGATGCTGCTCAACCCGATTATCGGGCAAGGGTATCCTGACGAGGTGCATCAACGCATGCAATCGATTGCCGACAGTGCCGATGCCGACGATAAAACGCTTGCTGTATTACAAGCGCGCGGCATCTGTCTGATGCACAAAGACTGGTTGGACTGGAACGAGCATCGGGCGCAATTGGCCGCCAAATGGCAGAGTTTCTTTCAGCAAGTCGATGTGGTGCTGTGTCCTGTTACGCCAAGCCCTGCGATGGTGCATACGCAAGAGGGCGATGTCGCATCGCGCAGCTTTACAGTGAACGGTGCGCAACGGGCTTACATGGAAAACATTGTCTGGCCGGGGGTTGCCACGACGTGCAATTTGCCTGCCACCAGTGTGCCTTTGCCGAAACATAGATCAGGTCTGCCGATGGGCATGCAAATTGTCGGGCCGGCCTATGAAGATAAAACACCGATTGGCGTGGCGCGATTATTAGAGCGCGCGGGATATGGCTTCGAAGCACCCGCAGACTTTGCGTGAAATTAACTTTGTTGTAAGTCGGTTAGTTCTTCGTGGCCTTCTGGGTCTTGGTGAATAAGCACCTCAGAGCCGGGGAATTTGGTCATCACCAAGGCTTCCACCGCGTCGGAGATTTTATGCGCCATGGTCAGCGTCATGTCGCCATCTAGCTCAACATGGCACTGGATAAAACGCGACAGACCCGCACGACGCGTCCGTAAATCATGCAGCCCACGCACTTGCGGATGCGACAGAATAATCTCTTTAATTTGCGCGCGCACATCATCGTCCAATTCGCGATCCATCAACTGGTCGGCGGCGGCGAAGAAAATCTGCCACGCGCTCCGCGCCAACAACCCCGCGACAAAAACGCCAAGCACAGGGTCAGCATAGACAAATCCAAACGGGCCAGATAGCACGAGCGCGCCGATAACCGCCAGATTGATATATAAATCGCCCATATAATGTGCGCTATCTGCGTGGATAGCAACCGACTGGGTTGTGCGCGCAACCCGACGCTGCACCATCACCAATCCAAAAGTCAGCACAATAGAAATGACGATAACGATGATGCCAATCGTGCTTTCGCGGATGGGTTTGGGTTCACGAAAAGATTCAACCGCTTCATAGACCAGAAAAGCCGCCGCCAAAGAGAGCATCGCGCCTTGCACTAAGGCGGCCAGAGCTTCGGCCTTGCCATGGCCGAAGCGGTGTTCTTTATCGGCGGGGGTTTGCGCATGGCGAATGGCAAAGAAGCTCATCACCGATAGCGATAAATCCATAATCGAATCGAGAAACGAGCCGAGCAACGAGACCGAGCCTGTCTTGTCCCACGCAAAGGCTTTCATAATAATCAACAGCATTGCGACAAGAATGGCGAGGAGCGCCGTTCCCTGTACGCGCTTGCCGGGCTCAAGGCCGATATGGTCGTGGTGATGATGTGCCATAGACTATGTCTACCATAAGCGGCGGCAAAAAACCATTACGGGTAGAGACGCTCGGCTTGCCATGGCGCTTGCGGGTCTGCACGCGTGACTGCCAAGCGATTATGCAGACGGTGTTCGCCATCCTGCCAAAACTCGATACGCAACGGCAGGATGCACTGACCCGACCAATGCGGCGGGCGGGGAATATCATCGCCTTGGAATTTCGCGTCCATTTCGGCGTAAGCGGCCTCCAACGCGGCGCGATTGGCCAGAGGGCGCGATTGCTGCGACGCCCATGCACCGATGCGCGACTGGCGGCTTCGGGACTTAAAATAAGCATCTGCGTCCGCTTCCGATACGGGACGCACCAAGCCTTGCACCCGCACTTGGCGGCGCAGGCTCTTCCAATGAAAGCACAGAGCAGCCTTGCCGTTATCGGCCAACTCGCTGCCCTTGCAGCTTTCTAGATTTGTGTAGAACACGAAACCGTCTGCATCATGGCCTTTAAGCAGCACCATGCGGACATTTGGCATGCCATCCGCCGACACGCTTGCGAGAGCCGCCGCATTGGGGTCATTCGGCTCGCTTTTTGCGGCTTCCTGCAACCAATCGTCAAAAACCGCGATGGGGTCTGCAACCAGCGCGTCGGTTGAATCCGTAAAAAGGGTCATCAGGCGTTCCTTTGTTGATGCTTCCTGCCTATTATAGGCGCATGGTAGGATAATGAACCAATAATAATTTATCCCGTGCCCTATGCTTTTTGGGCAGGTCAGTTTATACCATTAAGTCATTAACTTAAATAAACGAGAACAATATGAGCCAGAAGATTATGCAAGGAAAACGCGGCCTGATTATGGGGGTTGCTAATAAAAACTCTATCGCTTGGGGAATCGCGCAAGCGTGCGCCGATGCAGGCGCGGAATTGGCCTTTACCTATCAGGGTGAAGCGCTCCTGCGCCGTGTGCAGCCTTTGGCCG
Organism: Parvibaculaceae bacterium; assembly: GCA_965221415.1. Taxonomy (GTDB): domain Bacteria; phylum Pseudomonadota; class Alphaproteobacteria; order RS24; family RS24; genus UBA8337. The sequence goes on along the minus strand of OZ244887.1, from coordinate 356,407 downwards.
AAAGCGTTGGCTCAGATTTTGTCGAACCCTGCGATGTCACAGATGTCGCCAGCATGGACGCGCTCTTTGCCAAATTAAAAGACACATGGGGCGAATTGGATTTTGTCGTCCACGCCATCGCTTTTGCGGGCAAAGAAGAGCTTATGGGGCGTTATGTCGATACCTCATCGGAAGCTTTCGATAAAGCGCTGAACATTAGCTGCTATAGCTTTACAGCGGTTGCTTGTCGGGCAGAAAAATTGATGCAAGAAGGCGGCTCGATGCTGACCTTGTCTTATTATGGGGCAGCGAAAGTTATCCCGCACTATAATGTCATGGGCGTTGCCAAGGCCGCACTTGAGGCCTCGGTGCGCTATCTGGCGTCAGATTTGGGGCCAAGAGGCATTCGGGTAAACTCGATTTCGGCAGGGCCTATTCGGACATTGGCGGCGGCGGGCATTGGCGATTTCCGCGAAATGCTCAAATGGAACGAAGCCAACGCGCCGATGCGTCGCAATGTAACGCAAGAGCAAGTGGGTCGTTCCGCCGTATATTTACTATCCGACATGGCCGAGGGCGTGTCGGGGGAAATTCACTACGTCGATAATGGCTATAACACAACGGGCATGGCCTCATTCGACGCTCTCAGAGCTGACGAAAAAGACAGCTAAACAGGACAATAAACATGTCGGACAATAGTTTCGGTCATTTATTTAGAGTTACCACTTGGGGCGAAAGCCACGGGGTCGCGCTTGGGTGCGTGGTGGACGGTGCGCCATCGCGCCTGCCGCTAACTGAAGCAGATATCCAGCATTGGCTTGATAAGCGCAAGCCCGGGCAAAATCGCTTCACCACACAAAGGCGCGAAGCCGACGAAGTGAAAATCTTGTCGGGCGTGTTCGAAGACCCCGAAACGGGAGCGCAAGTCACCACTGGTACGCCCATTCAACTGCTTATCGAGAACACCGACCAACGGCCAAAGGACTATAGCGATATTAAAGACAAATACCGCCCCGGCCACGCCGACTTCACCTATATGGAGAAATACGGTATTCGCGATTATCGCGGCGGCGGGCGTTCATCGGCACGCGAAACGGCGGCGCGGGTTGCTGCTTCGGCCATAGCGCGGCAGATATTAGACGGCGTTGATGTGCGCGGTGCGCTGGTGCAAATCGGCCCGCACAAAATCAATCGCGATAATTGGGATTGGGATGAAATAGACAATAATCCTTTCTGGTGTCCCGATGCGAAGGCGGCTGCGATGTGGGAGGACTATCTCGATGGTGTGCGCAAAGCAGGCTCAAGCTGCGGGGCGATTATCGAAGTCGTCGCACGCGGTGTGCCGACTGGATGGGGCGCGCCAGTTTACGGCAAGCTAGACGCTGATTTAGCCGCCGCCATGATGAGCATCAACGCTGTTAAAGGCGTCGAAATTGGCGAGGGCTTTGCTGCCGCCGCGCTGTCGGGCGAGACCAATAGCGATGAAATGAACAAGGCAGGCTTTGAGAGCAATCATGCGGGCGGCATTTTAGGCGGTATTTCCTCTGGCCAAGACATTGTCGTGCGCTTTGCTGTGAAACCAACGTCATCGATTTTAACCCCGCGCCAAACCGTCGATACCAAAGGCAATGAAACCGAGATTTCGACGACAGGCCGCCACGACCCATGCGTTGGCATTCGCGCGGTGCCTGTCGGTGAGGCGATGATGGCGTGTGTTCTGGCCGACCATAAACTGCGCCATATCGCTCAGCGTAACGGCAAGTAGCGGCCACAGTGGCTAAGGATACAGCCCCTAGCGTGCGGCCACGGACACGGCTTTATCTCATCACCCCGCCGATAATCGCGCTAGACAGTTTCGCGCCACAGCTTGATGCGGCTCTCGCGGCGGGTGATGTCGCCAGTGTGCAGCTGCGCCTTAAGCCCCATGATGGGGACACGCTGGCGCAAGCGGTTAAAACATTGATGCCGATTGCGCATAAATATGACGTGGCTTTTATTCTGAATGATGACCCGCAGCAGGCGGCAAAGCTAGGGTGTGATGGTGTGCATATTGGTCAAGATGATATGGCTTATGAACAAGCGCGCGAGATTATGGGCGATGATAAAATTATTGGTGTAACGTGTCATAACTCGAAACATTTATCGATGGTGGCGAGCGAAGCAGGCGCTGATTATGTGGCTTTTGGTGCTTTTTACGACACCACCACCAAGCAGGCGAAAACCACAGCCACCGCTGATTTGCTGAGTTGGTGGCAAGAGCTTATGGAGCCGCCATGCGTGGCCATTGGCGGGATAACGCCAGAGAATGCGGCGGCACTGGCGATTGCGGGGGCTGATTTTATCGCCGCCTCGGCGAGCATATGGGGGCATAAAAACAGCCCTGCCGAAGCGGTCGCTGCTTTTAATGCACTGTTTGACGATTTGTTTTCGCATCTGTCGGATGCATAAAAAACTTTGCGGCGCGGCGTTGCAATGCTATCAGACCTCAACGTTTAGCTGAAGGTATAGTCCCATGAAAATTAACGGCAATGAAATTCGTCCCGGCAATGTCATCAAGCACAATGATGCTCTTTGGGTGGCGGTGAAGCTACAGCATGTAAAGCCCGGCAAGGGTGGCGCATTTTCACAAGTTGAATTGAAAAACCTCGTCAACGGGTCGAAGCTCAATGAGCGTTTTCGTTCTGCCGATAAGGTAGAGCGCGTGCGCCTTGAGCAGACCGATTATCAATTTCTATACGAAGCCGATGGCATGTTGACGTTTATGGACACGGAAAGTTATGAGCAAGTCGAGTTGCAATCCGAGTTGGTCGGCGAGCGCAGCGCGTTTTTGCAAGATGGCATGATGGTTGTTGTCGAAAGCCATGAGGGTAAAGCCATTGGTATTCGCCTGCCCGACCAAGTCACCTTGGAAATCAGCGAGACCGAGCCTGTGGTCAAAGGCCAAACGGCGACTTCATCGAACAAGCCGGCTGTGTGCGATAATGGCGTGCGGGTTATGGTGCCGCCCTTTATCGAAACTGGCGATAAAATCATCGTCGACACGAATGAAGTTATTTATTTGAAACGAGCCGACTAATGGCACAGTCAGCCATTATGAATATCATGCGCGGCGCGGTCGAAAAGGCGGGTCGTAAGCTGCGTCGTGATTTTGGCGAGATTGAAAATCTGCAAGTGTCGCAAAAAGGGACGGGTGATTTTGTCACCAGTGCGGATATGCGCGCCGAGGAGATTCTTTTTGAGGAACTTTCCGAAGCGCGTCCGGGCTATGGATTTTTATTGGAAGAAAAAGGTGTTGTCGAAGGCTCTGACAAAACCCATCGGTGGATTATTGACCCGTTGGATGGCACCATAAACTTTATGCATGGCATCCCGCATTTTGCGATTTCGATAGCTCTGGAGCGCGATGGCGTGTTGGTGTCGGGGATTATTTATAATCCGATTACCGACGAAATGTTTTATGGCGAACGGGGTCAGGGGGCTTACGGGCCGGGGGGTCGTTTGCGGGTCGCGGGTCGTAAGCGACTGGACGAGGCGGTTATTTCAAGCGGCATGCTTTTGCACGACACACGGGCGGGGCGTATCGAAGCGCCTTTTTCTGCCGACACGCTTGTCCGTGAGGTCGGCGGTATTCGTACCATGGGCGCGGCGGCGCTTGACCTTGCTTATGTCGCTGCTGGTCGTCTGGATGGCTATATTGAGATTAACCTCCAGCCTTGGGATATGGCGGCGGGCATTGTGCTGCTCCGCGAAGCAGGTGGTCTTGTGTCAGATAATAAAAATCGTAATAAGTGCATGGACACAGGCATTATCGTCACGGGCAATGAAGCCATCCACGAAGCGCTTCTCAAGAGCCTAGATTAGCGGCTTACTCAGCCGCTTGCTGACCGAATTGCAATTGCGCCAATCGGCTATATAACCCGCCCTGTGCGAGCAATTCGCTATGTTTGCCCATGGCGGTCACACGGCCATTTTCCATCACAATAATTCTATCCGCCTGCAACACAGTCGCCAAACGATGCGCAATCACCAAAGTGGTGCGCCCCTCCATCAGATGAATCAGCGCTTTTTGCACCAAAGTCTCGCTTTCGGCATCCAAAGCACTGGTGGCTTCGTCGAGCAACAACACAGGCGCGTTGCGCAATAAAGCACGCGCAATCGCGATACGTTGACGCTGCCCACCCGATAACGTCACGCCACGCTCACCCAAATGCGTGTCATAGCCGTTGGGTAAGCGGGTAATAAACTCATCGGCTTGCGCGGCTTTGGCCGCTTGTATGACTTCCTCAGCATCCGCATCGGCACGTCCATAGCGGATATTATCCATAACCGTCTTGGCGAATATCACTGTCTCTTGCGGCACAACAGAAAGCACGCTGCGCACCGTTTCGGGTGCCATATCTGGCAAGGCCACATCATCGATAGATATGACCCCCTGCTGCGGGTCGTAAAACCGCGACAACAGTTGAAAAACCGTGCTTTTACCCGCCCCCGATGCGCCCACCAATGCCACTGTTTCGCCCGGTGTTACGTCTAGCGAGAAACCCGATAGCGCAGAAATATCAGGGCGCGTGGGATATTGGAACGTGATATTGTCAAAGCGGATATGGCCACTGGCAGGCTGCGGCAATGATTGCGGATGCGCGGGGGCTTTAATCTTTGGTTCGACTTCGAGAATTTCAATGAGCCGTTCGGTCGCCCCTGCAGCCAGTTGCACCTCGCCCCAAACCTCGGACAGTGCCCCGATAGAAGTCGCGCACAGCACCGCATAAAGAATAAACTGACCCAACGTGCCAGCACTCATCGAGCCATCGAGCACGTTTTGCGCCCCAAGCCATAAAATACCAACAACGCCCGAAAAAATCAGCACAATGGCAATCGCCGTCATGCCTGCGCGCGCCAAAATACGCAGCTTGGCGGCGGCGAAAGAACTTTCGACCGCTTTGGAAAAAATGCTGCGGTCTTGCGTTTCATGGGTGAAGCTTTGCACTGTTTGCATCGCGCTGATTGTCTCGGCGGCGTGGCTGGCTGTATCGGCGATACGGTCTTGGCTGACGCGTGCCAGTCGGCGCACCAATCGGCCAAAAGCAATGACGGGTACAATCACCGCGGGCAATGTAAGCGCGGCCAGTCCCGCCAGCGACACGCTCGTATAGACCAACATGATGGCCGAGCCGACAAACATAAACGCATTGCGCAAAGCGATAGAGGCCGATGACCCGACCACGGTCTTAATCAAAGTGGTGTCGGCGGTCAGCCGTGATAGCACTTCGCCGGTGCGGGTGACTTCGAAAAAGGCGGGACTGAGCGTGGTGAGATGCGCATAAACAGCATTGCGCAAATCCGATGTGACGCGCTCGCCAATCCATGTGACAAAGTAAAATCGTGTTGCGCTCGCCAAGCCCAGCACGATGGCCACCACCAAAAGGGCAAGAAAATATCTATTGATAGAGCCGACATCGGCATTGGAAAAACCATTATCTATCATAAAGCGGACAGCCACGGGCATGGTGAGCGTGGCGGCGGTGGCGACAAGCAGAGCCAGAAAGGCGGCTAGTATGCGGGATGGGTATTTAGCGATAAATGGGAAAAGGGCGCGCAAAGGCCGCACGGAGCGCGCTCTTGGGCGACGCTTGGCCTCTTCTTCCATTTGGCTGACCGCTTCGGCGGCATCATTTCTCGACACATTTCACCTGTAGACTATAGGCTCGCTTATAGCAGCCTGTTTTGCTTGCGACTAGTTTAATTAAACGGGCTTGCGTCGCCTGCCTGTGTAAGTTATATAAGCCATCCATTAGGTTTATGAAGCCCTTTGCGGCAAGGACGAAAAGATGAAAAAAGATATTCATCCAGATTATCACATGATTACGGTCGTTATGACCGATGGCACGAGCTATGAAACGCGCTCGACTTATGGCGAAGAAGGCACGACGCTGACGTTGGATATCGACCCAACGACGCATCCAGCTTGGACCAAAGGGTCGCAAACGCTAGTTGACCGCGCAGGTCGCGTGAGCCGCTTTAACAAAAAATTCGACGGCTTTATTGGTTAAAAAGCGCTTCTGCGTCAGTGCGGGAGCCTTTTTTGCTTGTGTGCATCGCTTTGGTGCGCTCAATCTCGGCGGTGAGCAGAGCCATGCGCTGGGTTAATTCTTCAAGCCCTTGCAGCGATAAATCTTCCTTTGCCAGCAAATCAAGCGGACTGCCTGTTGGGGCGTTCGTTTCTTCTTCCATCACCAATACTTCCTTCCTATAGTTGACCCTATTTTATCCGAAAGCAGACCATTATGCCCGAAAATATCCCCACCGAGATGCGCGCCATTGCGATTGGCGATGACAAAACCCCTGAGAGCCTATTTATCGCCCCCTGCCCCGTGCCACAATGCGGCGATGATGAGCTGCTCGTGCGCGTTGGGGCGGCGGGGGTTAATCGGGGTGATTGCATGCAGCGCATGGGGCTTTATCCTGCACCGACGGGCGCATCTGACATTATGGGGCTAGAGTTTGCTGGCGAGATTGTCGCCATGGGCAAAAATGTGACGCAGTGGCAACGCGGTGACCGTGTCGCGGCCTTGGTGGCGGGCGGCGGCTATGCTGAATATGCCGTGGTTCACCAAGCGCATGCCTTGCCGGTGCCTGATGCGATGAGTTTCACCGATGCGGCGGCGTTACCCGAAACGATATTTACCGTATGGGCTAACGTGTTTGAGGGCGGTGCTTTGCAGCCGCACGAGACGCTGCTCATCCATGGCGGCTCAAGTGGTATCGGCACGACGGCGATTCAAATGGCCAAGCATTTCGGCGCGACCGTCATTGTGACGGCTGGCTCAGACGAAAAATGCGATGCTTGCACCGCGCTCGGTGCAGACCTTGCGATTAACTATAACACGCAAGACTTCGTCGAGGCTTGCGCAAGCTTTAGCGATGATAAGGGCGTTGATGTTATTCTTGATATGGTCGGCGGCGATTATATCAATCGCAATATGCAAGCCGCCGCGATGGGCGGGCGCATTGTTAATATCGCCTTTATGGCAGGGTTTGATGCGCAGGTGAACTTTCTGCCTGTTATGCTGAAACGCCTGACTCTAACGGGGTCTACGCTACGGGCGCGACCTTTGGATGAGAAAACCCGCTTAACCCAGATGGTCGCTGAGAATTTCTGGCCTGAAATTGGCCATCACATCAAGCCTATCGTTGATTGCGTTATCCCTTTGGCCGATGCAGGCGCGGCTCATGCGCGGATGGAAACCAGCGCGCATATTGGCAAAATCATTCTTGATTGCCACCACGCCGCTTCTCGTTTATAGAAGGGGCATATTGTGGAGAGTAGAAATGACCGCACCTTTAATGCCGAAAGCCACCGCCGTTTGGTTGGTTGATAACACCGCGCTGACATTTGACCAGATTGCGCTTTTTTGTGGGCTGCACCCGCTGGAAGTCAAGGGCATTGCCAATGGCGATGTCGCCTCGGGCATTAAGGGCATGGACCCGATTTCCAATGCACAGTTAACGCGCGACGAAATCGACCGCTGCCAAGACGACCCTTCGGCGCAGTTGGAATTGGCAGCCGCCAAGCGCGATGTGCCACCACCCAAACCACGCAAAGGCTCGCGTTATACGCCGCTTTCCAAACGCCAAGAACGCCCAGATGCGATTGCTTGGCTGGTGCGTAACCATCCTGAATTGAACGATGCCGAAATCGGACGCTTGGTTGGCACGACCAAACCAACCATCCAAAGTGTGCGCGAGCGCAATCATTGGAACATGGCCAATATCACGCCCATTGATCCAGTTACGCTGGGTCTATGTTCGCAAATTGATTTGGATGAATATGTGACAAAAGCCGCAAAACGCGATGAGCGTCGCCAAAAGAGATTAGCAAAAGAAGCGGCGGCCAATGGCGAAACCTTGATGGATTCCACCGAGACAACCGCGGTGCAAGCCGAGCCTGTCGTCGATACCCCCGCGACACCGATTGATGACACGCAGGTGTTTTCTGATACGCCAGACGATCCCGATGACGCCGAAGAAACACTCCGTCCAGAGGACATTTTTAAAAGTTAATTCTGGCGTAACGCCTCGATTTGTTCTTTCAGCACTAATTTTTTGCGCTTCAGAGTCCAAATATCAAGCGTGTCGACCGATGCGCCAGCTTGGCGCGCATTGATTTCGTCTTCCAGTTCTCGGTGCTGACGCTGCAAACTGATAAGGCGGGCTTGTGTATCCATCTATAGCCTCCATATAGTCAAAATCAGCCTGACAGGTTATTTTCATGCTGTCTATTCAAATCGGCGATTAAATATCACTACTTGATAAATCGTGCTAAATGCGGGTATAAACCTCGCTTCCCAAAAGCCTGCACGGCATGGAGAAGAAAATGAGCGAAACCGCCACCATTGGTATTATTATGGGCAGCCAGTCCGACTGGTCGACCATGCAACACGCCGCTGACATTCTCGACGCGCTCGATATTGCTTACGAGGTGAAAATTGTTTCGGCGCACCGCACCCCTGAGCGCATGTATGCTTACGCCAAAACGGCGCAATCTCGCGGTCTAAAGGCGATTATTGCAGGCGCTGGTGGCGCGGCGCATCTGCCGGGCATGACGGCGGCGCTGACCATTGTGCCAGTGCTGGGTGTGCCTGTGCAATCGCGTGCCTTGTCGGGTCAAGACTCGCTCTTATCGATTGTGCAAATGCCCGCAGGCGTTCCCGTCGGCACACTTGCGATTGGCGATGCGGGCGCAAAAAATGCCGCTTTGCTCGCCGCCGCGATTATTGCCAATGGGGATGATGCCCTCGCCGACCGCTTGAGCGCGTGGCGCGCTGCGCATACCGCCGATGTCGACGAGACACCCCGCGATGGCTAAACCACTTCCCCCGAGCTCAACCATTGGGATTGTTGGTGGCGGACAATTAGGCCGTATGTTGGCACTCGCAGCGGCCAAGCTTGGTTTAAAGACACATGTTTTCTGCCCCGAAACCAACGCCCCCGCCGCGCAAGTGGCAACCCATACGCACATCGCCGATTATGACGACACCGATGCGCTAAATGATTTCGCCGCGCAAGTCGATGTGGTGACGTATGAGTTTGAAAACATCCCCGTCGAGACGGTCGCGCATTTGCATAAAACCAAACCAGTCTTTCCGTCCATCAAAGCGTTAGAAGTCGCGCAAGACCGTTGGGTTGAAAAAAGCTTCATGCGCGATTTGGGGCTTGGCGTGGCAGATTTTTTCGACATCGCCTCGTTGGAAGATTTAACCGCCGCACTGGCTGCGACAAATGGCACGGGTGTTTTGAAAACCCGCCGCTTTGGCTATGACGGCAAAGGCCAATGGCGGTTAGACGCGGCATCCGATTTGGCCGCGATTATGGCTGAACTGGATGACCAGCCGGCTATTTTAGAAAGCCTTGTGCCGTTTGAGCGCGAAGTGTCGCTGCTCGTTGCCCGTAGCATGGACGGCCAAACGGCATCCTATGAGCCGATTGAAAACGTCCATAAAAATCACATTCTGCATACGTCCACTTTGCCTGCCCGCCTCACTGAAGCGCAAGAAACGCATGCATATGCCATGGCCACGAAAATCGCCAATGCGCTCGATTATGTCGGCGTGTTGGCCATTGAATGTTTCGTTACAGACGATGCGTTGCTGGTTAATGAGATTGCGCCGCGTGTGCATAATTCGGGTCATTTGACGCAAGATGCCTGCCATTGCGGGCAGTTTGAGCAGCATATGCGCGCGGTTGCAGGTTGGCCTCTGGGCGACCCAACCGCCCATAGCGATGCGGTGATGACTAATTTACTCGGCACGGATGCCGATGATTGGCAGAAATGGGCGATGCAAGCGGCGACCTATGTGCATTTTTACGGCAAGGCAGATGCCAAGCCAGACCGCAAAATGGCGCATATTACGCAGCTTTCGCCGAAATCGTGATTATTTAGCAGCCCCTGCGCGCATTTTGGCAAGGCCAGCGATAATCCCGTCCAACGGGGATTTATCGCCATGGTTTTTTTGTACGCAATCGCGCGCTTTGGCTTTAGCTTTCTCAAACTGCATGACATTCTCGATGCGCCGTTCTAGAAAAGCGCGGGTGTTCGCATCGCCCTCGCTCGTATCATTGAGCCATATAAGCCGCGTCGAAGCGATAACCCCGCTCAAAATAAGCCGCTTGGTGTAGTAATTATAATCGGTTGAGGTATCGCCCGCCCAACGCCACATTTGATTGGCACTTTCAAACAATAGTTCAGCAGCCAGCTTTTGCCGCGATGGCAAAGACAGCCAACCGACCGCACGGCGCACAGCTTCACGATGCTCACTGTCGCACATAAGACGCGCCCAAACAGCTTGCGTAATGCGCTCGCGAATCTTCAGACCATCAACCTCTGGTAGAGTGGCGTGCATGGCGGCATCCCCTTGTGCCGAAAAAGCAGTAATCAGGTCACGCACACCCTGCGGAAACGCTAATACAGCCATATGCTCATCGACATCAGCCTCGCAAATAGCATCATCTAGCAGCTTTTGCGACCAACCCTCAAACGCCACATTAGGCAGCGCTTTGGCAAGCACTTGCTGGCGAATCTCCAAATAAGGGTCAGTATCACTCATACCGCCAATATGACCATCTCCCCGCTTAAATACAAGAGCCAAGGCGGACACTAGACAAGCGGGTCTGAAATTGCTAAACCATGGCCAACAATTTGAGTATTTTTGAGAGGTGATGAAACGTGCAAGTTTCTGTTCGTGATAATAACGTCGACCAAGCCTATAAGGTCTTGAAGAAAAAGCTTCAACGGGAAGGTGTTTTCCGTGAAATGAAGCTGCGCGGTCATTACGAAAAACCGTCTGAAAAACGCGCCCGCGAAAAGGCTGAATCAGTTCGCCGTGTTCGTAAATTAGCGCGCAAAGCTGCCCAGCGCGAAGGCCTCGTGCTCGGCAAGCGCAAATACTAATTAAAACGCTTTAATAATATTATCGACCATCTTTTTGGCATCCGAGAACAACATCATCGTGTTGTCGCGGAAGAATAATTCATTTTCGACACCCGCATAGCCTGCTGCCATACCGCGCTTGATAAACAAAACAGTGCCTGCACGGTCAACATCGAGAATGGGCATGCCATAAATCGGACTTTGCGGGTCGGTTTTGGCCGACGGATTGGTGACATCATTCGCCCCGATAACAAACGCCACATCGGCTTGCGCAAACTCAGAGTTAATATCTTCCAATTCATGCACTTCGTCATACGGCACATTGGCTTCGGCGAGCAGCACGTTCATGTGGCCGGGCATACGACCCGCGACCGGATGAATGGCGTATGAAACTTTCACGCCTTGGTTTTTCAGCTCGTCTACCATCTCGCGCAGAGCATGTTGAGCTTGCGCGACCGCCATACCATAACCCGGCACGATGATAACAGAGCTTGCATTTTTCATGATAAAGGCCGCATCTTCTGCGCTTCCTTGTTTGACGGGGCGTTGCTCGACAGCATCGCTGACACTGGCTGTATCGCCACCAAAGCCGCCCAGAATAACCGAGATAAACGAACGGTTCATCGCCGAGCACATAATGTAAGACAAAATCGCCCCTGATGAGCCAACCAGAGAGCCAGTAATAATCAGTGCCAGATTTCCGAGCGTGAAGCCGATGCCCGCCGCCGCCCACCCCGAATAGGAGTTGAGCATCGACACCACAACGGGCATATCCGCGCCACCGATGGGGATAATGATTAAGAAGCCAATCGCGAAAGACAGCACAGTGATAAACAAAAACACTTCGACCAATTGATTGGTCGGGTCGAGGCACAGATAAACGATGCCTGCGACAATGCTGACGAATACGATAAGGTTGATGGCATGACGCTGGGGCAGCAATATCGGTGCGCCCGACATGGTGCCTTGCAATTTGGCAAACGCAATCAGCGAGCCAGAAAAAGTGATAGCGCCAATCGCCACGCCTAATGACATTTCGACGAGGCTTGCGGTTAAAATCGCGCCATTTTCGACGATACCGAAAGCCTCTGGCGACAGAAACGCTGCCCACGCCACGAGCACCGCCGCCAAGCCGACCAATGAATGAAAGGCGGCGACCAGTTGGGGCATATCTGTCATGGCGATGCGGCGGGCGATAACCGCGCCAATCACGCCACCGATAGCGACCCCTGCTATGATAATGCCAAAACTTCCGACGCTTTTTGTGTCGAGCAAAAACAGCGTGGTGACGATAGCGATGGCCATGCCAAACATGCCGAAATAATTGCCTTGGCGCGAGGTTTCAGGCGATGACAATCCGCGCAGGGACATAATGAAAAATACGCCAGCGGCGAGATATAGCAATGAAGATAGATTTGCACTCATGGGATTTAAGCCTCTACTTGTCTTTTTTGCGGTACATGGAGAGCATGCGCTGCGTCACCAGAAAGCCGCCAAAAATATTAATCGATGCCAACACAACCGCACCAAACCCGAGCCAGCGCGTCATCGCACCGGCTGCGTCATCTGTGCCAACATCAGCCCCGATGGCCACCAGCGCGCCGACAATAATCACCGACGAGATGGCATTCGTGACCGACATAAGCGGCGTATGCAGTGCCGCCGTGACCGACCAGACGACATAATAGCCGACAAACACAGCCATAACGAAAATACTCAATAGATAGATAATGGCATCCGTTTCCATTATTTTGCTCCTTTAGCGGGGGTTTTTTTGGCGGACTTCTTTTTCGCTTGGGGTTTTTTGGGGGCTGGCTTTGCGGCTTTTAAAGCTGGATGCACAATCGCACCGCCTTTTGTCAAGCCAATGCCAGCGATGATTTCATCTTCCCAATCAAAGGTCAGGGTTTTTTTGTCGGCATCGAAAAACGCGCTGATGAAATTATATAAGTTGCGCGCATAAAGCTCAGATGCATTGCCTGCGAGGCGACCCGGCACATTATTATGTGCCACGAGTTTAACGCCCTTATGCTCGGTGACTTGACCCGCTTTTGACAGACGGCAATTGCCGCCTTGCTCAACCGCGAGGTCAACCAGCACAGAGCCGGGCTTCATGCCTTCGAGCATTTTTTTAGTGACCAGTTCTGGTGCGGGGCGACCCGGAATCAGCGCCGTGCAAATAACAATATCTTGCTTGGCGATATGTTCGTTCACCAGAGCGGCCTGACGTTTTTGATAGTCGGCGCTCATTTCTTTGGCGTAGCCGCCTTCGGTTTCGCCGCTATCGCCTTCATCGGCTTCAACCATAACAAATGTCCCGCCAAGGCTTTCGACTTGCTCGGCAGCAGCGCGGCGCACATCTGTCGCAGACACAATCGCACCCAGACGCTTGGCCGTGGCAATCGCTTGCAGTCCCGCAACGCCCGCGCCCATAACAAAAACCCGCGCAGCAGGCACTGTACCCGCCGCCGTCATCATCATCGGCAAGGCGCGACTATATTCACTGGTCGCATCGAGCACCGCTTTGTAGCCTGCAAGGTTAGATTGCGACGACAGCACATCCATGGACTGCGCGCGTGTGATACGCGGCATCAACTCCATGGCCATGGCTTGAATCTTCGCCGCTGCATAGGCGCTAACGCCTTTCGCGTCTTGATATGGGTTCAGCATCGCAATCAAGGCGGCACCCGATTTCATGGCTTTGACTTGCGCAGCACTTGGCGGGCGCACGGCCATCACGATATCGGACTTTTTAATCGCCGCAGATATCCCCTTGCTGACCATCGCGCCTGCGGCTTTATAATCGGCATCGGTAAAACCCGCTTTTGCGCCCGCGCCCGCTTCCACTGTGATACTCATGCCGAGGGCGGACATTTTCTTCACCGTTTCTGGCGTGGCCGCAACGCGTGGTTCTTGCGCTGATTCCTTTAAAACAGTCAGGCTTACAGCCATAATCATCTCCTCTTAGAGCTTAGTCGTAAACGAACACCAACAAGAACAGCAAAATCGCGGCGATACTGATACACGCCCATTTTGTGTAAGCGATAAAGCTATCGTAGGTTTTTTCGTGTTCAGGACGATCCATGTTTTCGTCCCAGCTTTGAGTGTTTTTATTGTCGTCCATGTTCGCCTCCAAGCTTTGTATAGGCCGCGAATATAGCAGATGCGCCCGTGTGAGCAAGCGGCAGTTTGGTCAATTTATGCCATCATTAACCGAGCCGAAATAGCTGACTTTGCGCAATTCGGGCAGACTGGCGGCCTTGGTTAAAATCGCGACCATATGCGCTGCCCATTTAGCTTGGCCTTGGGGGCTGTCAATTTCATCCTGCCGCAATTCGATGAGCGCATGTGATAAGCCGTTTTGCGTGCCGTGGCGATACAGGCAATCATTTTTTAACTGCCCCGAATATGGCTGATTATCGCCGAAACAAATATCCTGAAACTGCGCCATATAGTCGGCCATAACGCATTTCAATCGGTCATCCTTATCCCACAGAACGGCAGCTTGCCAAGGTCGCTGCACACCCCGCCAACACGGTGTAAAGCTATGTACGGATAAAATAATAGGCGCGATTTGCGCGTCCCTTGCCGCCGCAATAGCACCTATAATCGCCTCATCATGGGGTGTGTAAAACGTATCAATCCGCGCCTGCCAACCAGATTTATCGCCAAATGGGTCAAGCTGCGCATTGGCCGGAATAACCACCCCATCGGATATTTTCATCACCAATGTCGGGTCATCAAGCCCCCGATTAGGGTCAATGAGGAGGCGCGAGAAATGGGCAGCCACCATCGGGCAATTGAGCGTGTCGGAGATTTTCTCAGCCACTTCGAGCGCACCCGGGTCGTAGGCGATATGGCGGTCGAGTTCAGCCGATGCGAGACCTAGCCCATCCAATGCGGGCGGGACAAAATTGCTGGCATGATTGCATAAAATGAGGAAGCGTTTATCGCCGTCCAGATGGCGCGTCACATATGGCGCATCCACCGACACTCTAGCCTTGGCGTGCCTTGAACCGCTTATTGGTTTTGTTGATGACATAAAGACGGCCACGACGACGCACCAGTTGGTTTTTCTGGTGGCGGTCACGCAGTGATTTCAACGAGTTACGGACTTTCATCATCGTCTCCATAAAAATATTCACGAGGGGTTTCCTCGGCAAGCGGCGAACATATGAGACAAAGCCTCCCCTGTCAAGATATTGTCAAGCGCGTCAAAATATGTAGTCTGGCGACCAAATATAGGAGCGTGTGATGAAAGCACTAAATGGCGGTCAGCAAGATTTATTGCCCGAAGGCGAGCGCATAGATGCGCAACCGCAATGGTTTAAGGATGCGCTGGCGCAAAAGCCGCAAGACTGCTCTGTCTCCTATCAAGAGGGTAAGCTGCATTACCGATACTGGCCGCATCAATCAGATGAACGCTCCGAGAGCGTTGCCAATGTGGTGTTGGTGCATGGCGGCGGGGCGCATGCGCGGTGGTATGATTTCATCGCGCCTTTGTTAAGCCCTTATTATAATGTCATTTCGGTTGGTCTGCCCGGCATGGGCGATAGCGACTGGCTCAAGCACTACACACGCGACATCATGGCCGAGGCGGTTATCACCATGGTCCGCGATGTTGGGTTTAAAACCAAGCCTGCCATTGTCGGCCATAGCATGGGCGGCATGGTATCGCTGATGACCGCGCATTTATACCATGACGAGTTAGCGGCACTGATGATATGCGACTTTCATGTCAAGCCACCCCATGCGCATGAAGAATGGTATATGGAAGAAGATGAAAATGGCGACTTAAAGCCACGTCCAACTATGCCAACACGTGTCTATGACGATTTCGACACGGCACTGGCGCGGTTTCGCTTACAGCCCGAACAGCCTTGCGCCAATCAGTTTATCGTTGATTATGTCGGCGAACATTCGCTGCGCGAAGTGGATGGTGGCTGGACGTGGAAGTTTGACCCGCATATGTTTCGTGATTTTCCACTGGGTGCAGATTGGCCAGAGATTTATCAAAACCTGCCCTTGCCGCTTGCTGCCATGTTTGGCGAATTAGCCCATGACCACGAGACTATCAGCCGCAACGACACCATCGCCTATATGCAAAGCCTGCGCCCTGAAGCGCCGCATTTTGATTTGCTCGGCGCGCATCACCATGTCCTGCTTGACCAGCCCTTGGGCTTTGCATCAGCGATTACATTGCAGATGCAAGCATGGCACGCACAAGGGGCGTTTGAGTAAGAGTTAGTGGTGGCGCGGTGCGCCTGACAAAGTGTCTTCTTCGACCTTATCAACATCGATTTTGGTTTCTAGCAGCACAAGTTGTTTCGACCACGCGGCAAACAGCATCAGACCAGATAAAACAAACGCAACGACAAACGGACCCGTCGGCGTGATGAGATAAAGCGGCATGATGAAAATCGGCACAAAAATAATGCCGACCGCCGCCGTCGAACTATTGAGACCAGCCACCGCGCCCTGCTCTTCAGGGGTGACGGCCAACGACCCACCCGCCGCCACGGCAGGGCGCATAAGTCCACTGCCCAGACCTTGCAATGTCAAAGCCATCGTGAACAGCCCTGCACTCATCGGCAGCAACAAAAGCCCGATGCCCAACATCGACACCAAAATGCCCCACACCAACAAGGCGCGCACGGTCGCATGGGCGCGCGGGATAATCACCAGCTGCGCGAACAACGTCGCCATGGCCATCGACATCATCGCCACGCCGACCACTTGCGCCGTTTGCTGACCATCAAGCGTCATCGTATCCATCACGAAAAAGGCAGCGACTTGCATCACCGCCGCGCTCGTCGTCGAGACGGTAACGCCCATGAGTAAAAATATGCGGATGCGCTTGTCATAAAATTTCAAGCGCGGGCCTTCGCGATAACTACCCGCCGGACGTCGCCGCTCGGGCAAAAACACCGCAATCGCGATAGCTCCTCCGAGGGCAAAAACCGCGAGGGCAAAAAACGGCGCGAGCAAATGATACGCAGCCAATGCAGCGGCAAATCCCGGCCCCAAAACTGTTCCCATGCCGAAAGCCGCACCAATCGCAGCGACCCCGCTTGTGCGCTCGGCACGCGAGGTGCGGTCGGCGATATAAGCCTGCGCCGCCGATGGCGACCCCGACCCGAACATGCCAAAAATGCTGCGCACGAGTATCATCAGCGCATAGAGCGTCATCAATGGCAGCACGCCATCCTCACCCAAGGCGAGTAAAATGCCGAAACCACCCGTGGAAATCCCAAACCCAGCAAGACCTATCAAAATGACGGGTTTGCGCCCCCACATATCGCTGCGCCGCCCCCAAAACGGACTCATAAACACCCATAGAACTGCCGATAGCGTGAAAATAGTGCTGACTTGGACTTCCGTCAGACCCAAATCGCGCGCCACGGGGGGGAAAATAGCAAAAAACAATGATTGCCCCATGCCAATGGCCATCAGGCAGACAAAGAGCAGAATCATGCCGCGACGACGCGCTTGCGGGGTGGTGAAATTATCTTGCTGCACTGACGTGACCCTTCATTTCCTCAATACCAGACCTGCCCATCGCGGGCGCGCTGTAAGTCGGCTTCTGCCATCATAGTCGCCAATTGTTCAAACGTCACGCTTGGTTGCCAGCCAAATGCGGCTTTGGCTTTCGACGCATTGCCGCATAATGGATCTGGCTCGCTAGGGCGATAAAAATGCGCGCTCACGCCGATAATCTGGCGACCTGTTTTGCGCTCAAAGCCTTTGGTGTCAAGACCTTCGCCTTCGAACACAATATCCAAGCCGACCGCTTGGCCGACCAAGTCAATGAATTGGCGCACATTATGGGTTTTGCCCGTGGCAATCACATAATCATCCGCTTTTGGTTGCTGCAACATCGCCCACATAGCCTCGACATAATCGCCCGCAAAACCCCAATCGCGCGCATTATCAAGATTACCCAGCATCAGCATATTTTGGCTACCACAAGCGATTTGCGCCAGCGTCGCGGTAATTTTACGGGTGACGAAATCCATCCCGCGCATAGGGCTTTCATGGTTGAACAAAATGCCCGAACTCGCATGCAGCCCATGCGCTTCGCGGTGATTCACAACCGACCAATGCGCAAATAGCTTCGCCACACCATAGGGCGATGCGGGCTGAAAATCCGTTGTCTCGTCGACTTCACCTATGGCTGCATGGCCGAAAATCTCGCTGCTGGAGGCGTGAAACAGACGCGCCTCGGGTGCTGCCAGTTTAATCGCTTCGAGAATACGCAAACCCCCTTGGCCGGTTGCTTCGGCGGTATAAAGCGGTTGCTGAAAACTAACCTGCACCGAGCTTTGCCCGCCCAAATGATAAATCTCATCAGGTTGCAGTTCTTGCAGCACGCGCATAATGCTGGTGAAATCTTGCACATCAAGGGTTATCACCTCGATTTTGCCGACGAGGTCGAGTGCTGCCAATCGGGGCAAATTAAGGGTTGATGACCGCCGTGTCGCGCCGATAACCCGATAGCCTTTTTGGAGTAAGAATTGCGCGAGATAGGCACCGTCTTGTCCGGTGACGCCAGTGATGAGTGCGGTTTTTTTGCGGGTCATAATCTTGCCTTTAAGCACATGCCTGCAAGCGTCGCAATGGACAAATAGCTGCGAACAAGTTAGTAATCTTTAGAGTTTTAGGAAGAAGATTATCGTGACACAGAAAAAGGCTCTCATCACCGGCGTCACCGGACAAGACGGTGCTTACCTTGCTCGGTTTTTACTCTCGAAGGGTTATGAAGTGCACGGCATGAAGCGGCGTGCTTCATCGTTCAACACGCAGCGCATTGACGATATTTACGCCGACCCGCACGACCAAGATGTTCGCTTTTTCATGCATTATGGCGACATGACCGATAGCAGCAATATTATGCGTCTGGTGCAAAACATAGAGCCTGATGAGATTTATAATCTGGCGGCACAAAGCCATGTGCAAGTGAGTTTCGAGACGGCTGAATACACCGCCAATGCCGATGCGTTTGGCACATTGCGCTTTTTAGAGGCGATTCGCACATTGGGGTTGATTGAGAAAACCCGTTTTTATCAAGCCTCGACCTCTGAGCTTTACGGCAAAGTGCAAGAAACCCCGCAAAGCGAAACCACGCCATTTTATCCGCGCAGTCCTTATGCTGTGGCGAAACTTTATGGCTATTGGATTTGTGTAAACTATCGCGAAGCCTATGGCATGCACACCTCGAACGGGATTTTGTTCAACCATGAAAGCCCGATGCGCGGTGAGACTTTCGTGACGCAAAAAATCGCCATGGCGGTGGCGGCTATCGAGACGGGCAAGCAGAAAAAGCTTCACCTCGGCAACCTTGATGCCAAGCGCGACTGGGGTCATGCAAAAGAATATGTCGAAGGCATGCACGCCATTATCAATCACCATGAGGGCGATGATTTTGTTCTGGCGACGGGTCGCACCGAAACCGTGCGCCGCTTTATCGAACTCGCTTTTGCTGAAGTTGGCCGCGAAATTGCATGGGAAGGCAAAGGCGTCGATGAAATCGGCAAAGATGCCAAGACGGGCGATACGTTAATTGAAATTGACCCGCGTTATTTCCGCCCGACAGAAGTCGATGTGCTGATTGGCGACCCAAGCAAGGCCAAAGAAAAGCTCGGTTGGGAAGCAAAGATTGGGCTTGAAGAACTGGTGTCAGAAATGGTTCGTGTCGCACTGCACAATGCAAAGCAACCAGCAGCTGACATCAAATTGGCTGATTTTTAATGTTTGATTTGAGCGGCAAGCGCGTTTGGGTAGCTGGCCATAGCGGCATGGTCGGGCGTGCTGTGGTGCGCGCGCTTGAGAGTCAGCCATGCGAGGTTCTTACCGTTGCCCGCAGCGATGTGGATTTAACCCGCCAAACCGATGTTGAAAATTGGATAACCGCCAATAAGCCCGATGTGGTGATTGTGTGTGCTGCGCGTGTTGGCGGCATTCTGGCCAATGCGTCTTATCCAGCAGATTTCATCTACGATAATCTGATGATTGAAGCGAACATCATTCATGCAAGTTTCACAAGCGGTGTCGAAAAGCTTTTATTCCTTGGCTCGAGCTGTATCTACCCTAAGCTTGCCGCACAACCGATAACCGAAAACGCGTTGCTGACTGGCGCATTGGAATCCACAAATGAAGGGTATGCTATCGCCAAAATTGCGGGCATCAAGCTGTGCCAAGCTTACCGTCAGCAGCACGGTGTAGACTTTATCTGCGCCATGCCGACCAATTTATATGGCGCACATGATAATTTCGATTTGCAATCGAGCCATGTCATCCCTGCGCTGATACGCAAGTGCCATGAAGCCAAGCAATCCAACGCGGCACATATGGAAGTATGGGGATCGGGCAAAGTCATGCGCGAGTTTCTGCATGCCGATGATTGCGCGGCGGGCATTGTGTTTTTGCTGAAGAATTATTCCGATAGTGAACACGTCAATCTCGGCACGGGGGTCGATGTAACGATTAGCGAACTGGCCGAGGCGATTAAGCAAGTCGTTGGCTTTGAGGGACAGCTTCAGTTTGATACGAGCAAGCCCGATGGCACGCCGCGCAAATTGCTCGATGTTTCCAAAATCAACAGCCTTGGCTGGCACCATGAAATTGATTTGGAATCTGGCCTTGCTTTGGCGTATCAATGGTTTGTGGAAAATGCGGGGGAACAAAAATGACCGAGCAAACAATCATGGTAGAAGTCGGCAGCGGTGAATTAATCGACAAGATAACCATTCTGGAAATTAAGTCAGAGCGGATTAGCGATGCGGAAAAACTGGACAATATACGCCATGAGCTTGCCATTCTAAGCGATGCCCGCAATGCCAAACTTTTAGGATTTGATGGCATTGAGCAGCTCACCGCTGAGTTAAAAGAAATCAACTCAGCCTTATGGGATATTGAAGATGACATCCGCGCCTGCGAAGCGGCCAAAGACTTCGGCGATAAATTTATCGCATTGGCGCGCGCCGTTTATGTCACCAATGACAAACGCGCCGCGGTCAAAAAGCAGATTAACCTGCTCACGGGCGCGGCTATTGTTGAGGAAAAATCCTACACGGATTTTGCATAAATCGCCTCGACTTCTTTTACAACAGCATCGACCGTAATGGCTGAAATATCGGGCTTTTCAAGCACAGTATAGACCGCATCGATACCCGTCGTATAAGGCGGCGAAAACCCCCCAAATAAAGCAACGCCGCTTGTGTCGGCAGCCGCGAGCAAATGCGTCGGCCCTGTATCATTTCCGACAACCATCGAACAATGCGGCGCAAGGCCAACAAGCTGATTAAACGTTAAAGGCTTGCCATCATCGAGCAGCATGGTCGCTGGCAACGCAGCGCATAAATCAAGCTCATCAGGCCCCGGTGCGGTCGCGACCTGTATATCGCGCGCGGCCAACTGCTGACATAATTCTGCAAAATATGGCCATCGCTTCTGCGGATGTCTGACTGAAGACCCCGGCATCAGCAGAACAAAGCCATCTTCCAACCCTGCCGCTTTAACCAAATGCGCGACTGGGTCGCCCGCCCAGCGTATGTCTGATTGATACCCTTGCGACACATCAATGCCCGCTTCCACCATCTGCTCAGCCAAACGCGTAGCGCTAGAAATCTCTATACCCGAAGCACGCTGCGCACGCTCGGCTGAACGGGGTTTACCTGAGACAAAAGCATGCTTCAGCCAGCGCCTATATTCTGCGCTGCGTGATGAGTTTTGCAGGTCAATAACCGTATCAAAATTGCCTTGCAGCAATCTTTTGCGAAGCGCCCGTTGTTTTCCAATGTGCCAACGCGGCTCGCGTTTATGCGCGATAAAATCATCAAAGTGCGGCGCACGCGCCATGAATCGCGCATAAATCGGCTCGGTTATAAGGGTGATATGCGCCTGTGGGAAATTTTGCCGTATGCAACGCATAACACCCTCGGCCATTATTAAATCGCCGAAAGCGCCAAGCTTGATAATAAGGATACGGCTTGGCGACGTTAATTTCTGGTTCACTTGCATTTCACATACTCATCTTTCTGTGTAAGCACTCAATATACCACTTTTATATATTATCGGCTTCGTGAATCACGCTAAATAATGGGTCTCAAGATGGATATTCATAATGATTGAACGCGGCGCGACTTCCCTCACCTTTTATCTTCTTCTCTTGATGGGGCCTATCCTTGCGCTGTCAGTACGTAGTTTCGCCACTTTACTCATTTTCGCAGGTCTGTCCGCTTGCGTCGCCTTGGCGATACAACGCCCGCTCAATTCACGCAAAGCAAAGCCTTTTGCCTTACTGGTTTTGGCTTTTGGATACATCCTGCTATCCGCCCTTTGGGGCGTATCCGAGCGCGCGAGCGACACAACGGGACGCCTGTTTTTAGTGCTTATTTTTACCACCGCCATCATTGTTTTGTTCAATACACTTGCGGTGGAAGAAAAAATAAAATGGGCAAGAGCACTCACCTACTCCCTTGCTGGGGGGATAGTCGCCTTGCTGTTTATTGGCCCTTATAATGTATATTGGCCAGGCTTGGCAGATTTACTCGCGGGCATGTTCAGGTTGATTCATCATGTAAATGCTGCGCTCTCTATCTTACCGATTTTTCTCTTTTTGCTCGCTATTGGCGTGCGCCGTCAACGTCGACACATCATTCTTGCTCTGGTTGGTGTCACCTTTATCGTCACCTTTGTTTCGGAAAGCCAAACGTCTTTTTTGGCCACCTGTCTCGGCATCGCTGCGATGGCGATTGCAAGTTATTCGCCAAAACTTTGCCGCCATGTGATTTTTGTTTCTCTTGCCCTTTGCACTCTTTTAGCACCGCTGCTGTTCACCGCCAGTTACGAAAATAGCTGGGTCAAAAAATACGCACCCGACATTGTCGTTGAAAGGGGCGCAGGCGAAATCCGCGAGTGGATTTACTATGTCTACGCCAATGAAGCGATGCAAAAGCCAATCTTCGGGCATGGCATTAATGGTACAAAGAATTTCGCGCCCGACAATCACGCTCATTATGTGGAATTGACTCGGGAAAACCCACCTGTTCTCAAATTTGCCATGACAACGCTTCGCAATAATACAATTGCCTCGCATGCGCATAATTTGTTTTTGCAGATTATTTTCGAGTTTGGATATCTCGGTGCATTGCTGATTCTCGCCGCCATATGGGATTTGTTCAGACACCTTGAAGAGACGCTTCCAAAGGATGCCGCGATTTGGGCGTGGGGTGGCGTTGGTGCAACTCTCGGGGCGCATATGTTTGGGTTCACCCTATGGCATAGTTGGCTTATGACAGCGAGTGCCTGCATATTTATCGTGGCGCATTTGTGTTATCATCTAATGCCCGAGGCTGACGAAACCCAAACACACTAAGGAGACCCATGCTCACACTATCCATATATTTGGTACTGAGCGGCGTGACTGTGTTGCTCGCCATCGCAGCGATGCCGATTGCCCGCAAGCTTGGCCTTGTCGACACACCGAGTGAGCGCAAGCAACATATGGGCGACATACCGCTGATTGGCGGCATCGTAATATTTGTTGTCTTTACCAGTGCAGAAATTATTTTGGGTGCGCCGAACTGGCCGCTTATCGGTGCCATGGGCGGGCTGGTCGTGCTGGGCAGTCTTGATGACCGTTATGATTTGCGCGCTTGGCACAAATTGGCAGGACAGACGCTTGCGGCTCTTTTTTTAATGATCAATAGCGATTTATATCTCGTATCGCTTGGTTCGCTTCCGAGCGGTGATGAATTATTGCTTGGGATTTGGGGCTTTCCGCTCACCCTGATTGCGATTATCGGGTTAGCCAATGCTTTCAACATGATAGACGGAATTGACGGATTGGCTGGCGGCTTGGCGATTATGGCATTGGCGCATTTGATACTGGCCATGCACCTTATCGGCAGACCATTGAACAGCGCAGTCACACAGGAAGTCATGATATTTGGCGCAGCGCTTATCGGCTTCTTCGTCCTCAATCTCAACTGGATTAAGGGGCGTAAAATTTTTCTCGGCGATGCGGGGTCAATGATGATTGGATTGTTTATCGCTTACCACCTTATCTTGGCCAGCCAGCGTCAGCCTTTTACGGACACTTTGCCGACATCGCTCGTGCCGTGGATAGTCGCGCTGCCGGTGCTTGACACGCTGAGCTTGATTTATCGCCGCCTGCGCCAAGGGCGGTCGCCTTTATCGCCAGACCGCACGCATTTGCATCATTTGCTACTGAATAATGGCTTATCACCGCGCCTAACATTAATTGTGATGCTGGTCATGGCCGATATCTTATTCTGGTCTGGCTTTATCATAAGCCGCTGGAATAGTTTGTTTGCTGGTGTGCTGTTTGTGATTTTGCCGATTATTTATTATCGCTTGGTGGCGAAACGATTATCCGCCAAACAAAACCAAAAATAGCAAAGCTCTATGGCTTGATAGATTTTCCAAAGGCGAGGCTTGATGCCACGGCGGCGGTTAAATCATGCGCAATATAATCACCGAGAATCTCTATCGACTTTGTATTTTGTGCCACAACTGTCGATACATCGCCCATGCGTCGGGGCGCAATTCGAGTCGGCAGATTTGTGCCAAGTTCGGCTTCAAACAAAGCGATAATTTGTTTTACAGACGCGCATGACCCCGTCCCGATATTCAGCGTGTGCAGTCCTTTATCAAGGCGCATCAAAGCGCGATAATGCGCTTCGCTGAGGTCGCAAATATGAATGTAGTCGCGCTCGCCCGTGCCGTCCTGTGTCGGGTAATCATCGCCCATTATATCGAGGCATTCGTGTTTTCCAGTGGCGACTTCACAAATAATCGGAAAAAGATTATTAGGACGCGCGGAAGGGTTTTCGCCGACAAGAAGGCTTTCATGCGCCCCGACTGGATTGTAATAGCGCAGCAGAATCGCAGTTTTATTCTCCCCGCATGACGACCAATCCGAGATAACCTCCTCAGCCATCCGCTTGCTACGCCCGTAAGGATTAGTGGGGGCAATCGGGTGTTGCTCATCAATCGGGGTATATGTTGGCTCACCATAGACGGTGGCACTTGACGAAAACACCATTGTCCGACAGCCCGTCTCATCCATCGCCCGCAACACATTCATCGTGCCGCCGACATTGACTTCGTGATAGCGCAGAGCATTTTCCCAGCTCTCACCGATTGACTTTAAGCCAGCGCAATGGATAACCGCATCGGGTTTTTCTTCTGAGAAAACAGCTTTGACCGCTTGATAATCGGTCACGCACACTTCATGCAAAGGGATGGCCTTGTCGCAAAGGGTTTCAAGCGATTTATGAGACTCGCGTGTGGCGTTTGACAAATCATCAATGATGGTCGCCGCAATATCTTGCGCCCCAAGGCACGCCACGACATGACTGCCTACATAGCCGACCCCACCCGTTACCAAGACTTTTTTCATGTTACGCCCCCTAGTGCCGAAAACGCAGCCACATGCGCAAAAGCACGCTTCGATACATAAATTTAGAAAACCTATACAAGCCGGGAATAGGAATCCTTAAAATTATTGAGTGAATCCAATAAATATTTACAATTGAAATTCGTGCCAACCGCATCTGAACCTCTTGAATACTTAACCATCTATTCACGAATAGTTCAAAATCTGTGGCTTGTTGGCCATTCTTGAAAGCAACAAGGTTTCCCCACTCATTGTCGGCGATGTCGAAATCGCCATACTTACCAAAGCGCTTGAACGCATGGGGGGCACCATATTGCTGGATGGGATGCCAACAGAACGTAAAGACCGAATAGCCACGGGCAATAAAGTAGTCTGCCATATCGTGAACAGTATGCCCTAAGCGCACAGTTTTCGCGTCTTCATATTCCACAAGAATAACTTTCGGTGAAATTTTATCCCAATCATTGCCTTGCAAAACAAAATAATCCGTCCCTTCAGCATCAATTTTAAGAAAATCAATATCGTGAATATCATGTGCCGAACAATAGGCAGATAGCGTGGTGACATCCACTGACTGCGCCTGCTCATGCGTTTTATGGAATGGCGACAAAGTGCTAATGCCTGTTGAAACGGAACTCTGGTAAAATGGCACGTTGGATTGAGGCTCCTTTCCAAGCGCCTCTGTGTTGATTTTCAAATTGGGAAAATCTGCAAAATCTGCAATCAACTCTGCGCGATTTTTAGCATCGGGTTCAAACGCATGCACCGTCCATCCCTTGTCAATAAACATACCCAAACTGCCGCCAAAATGCGCCCCGACATCAACCATGACCCCTGACTTGTTACCGATAAATTTGTGTATAATCCCGACCTCATCAACCATGAACCTTAGTTGCTTTTTACTTTTCTTGAGCTTTGAGACTAATCGCCCGAATGCCTCGAGCGGTAATTGAGTAGCCCCAGCTATTTCTGGAGCAAAGCGTGCAATGGTCGGGATGTGCATATGCATCTCTAACCCTGCAAAAATCCTATCTTTGACTTCAGGTGTAAGTTTTCCCATGTGCGATTCTTTCTTGCCAAAGAACCTCATAATTGTGGTTACGAAAAGCGCCCTGCGCCTTTGCGGTAATAGCTCAGCTATAGGCTCTTCATAACTACTTTCTAAGCTTTCAATCTGCGGATTCGGCGCGCTGTTTTCAAGTATTTTCCACAGTAAGAGGGAAAAAACGATACCCCCTTTGAGTGCCTTAATATCTCTCTCGTTTGGCACTTTTTTCAACATTGTAATTGCGTCAATAACCTCAAGCAGGTTTTGTTGATGCTTCGGGAAGTCTGCCGCCACCACCGAGGAAGTGTGCGCACGGTAAAAGCTAACAGCAGGCTTGCACAAATGAGATTCTAATCCGCCGCACAGCAATTCAGCCAAATAGTACCAATCTTCACCATTGGCGTAACTCTCGACGAAGCGTGTCGCCGACAACAGGCTCGTACGCCCCATAAGCGAATTAATGTGTAACGGGTTACCTTCCAGCGTGTCTTCAAAGCAAATGATGCGTCTACTACCTAGTTCTATATCCAAATCAATTCTGTCTTCATTAACAAATATCGTTCGTCCGTGAACCAATTCAAACTTTGGATTTCGAATCAAGTGCTGAGCGCGCAATTCAATTGAGTTCGGCGGCAAGAAATCATCCGCATCCAAAAATGTCGAGAATAAGCCTGCGGCCAAGCTCAATCCTTTGTTGCGCGCAGCCGATACACCTTTGTTTGTTTGGCGAACGGTTCGAATGTTTCCATACTGTGCTGCATAGCGAGCGATGATTTCTGGTGTTCGGTCTGTCGAACCATCATCGACGATAATCAATTCCCAATTGGAATAGGTTTGTGCGATGATAGACTGGATGCACTCTGGCAAAAATCTTTCAGCATTGAACGCAGGAACGATAACCGAGACAAGCGGATATTTGGTGGAGGTTGGGTTAGGTAAAGTGACGGGACTACGCGCTTGCAAACATGGGATAAAAGATGGACTCAAATTCTGAACGGTGACCCCTTTTTCTTCAATTTCGTCTATCCATTGGGATAGCGTCGTCACATGTTCTGAATAATAGTCATTGTACGATATATTGAAGAAAGCAGGGTGCGCTGTTTGAATGCTGTCCATTTCCTCGTTAAACTGGCTCGCTGGGTCATGCGTCCAAAAATAATTGCTTTCACCCTTAGGCCGACCATCACATCCCATTATGTTAATCGTCTCGCACAGGCTGGCGGCAATCGGCAATAGCAGCAAAGTAAGTACATTGCTAGTCGTTGACACGCCAAATCGATGCGGCAACTCGGCGTGAATATTGTCGGCCTTAATAAATGGTACGCCGATGAGATGGCATCTCAGATGTTCGGGGAGAAATGAATGGTAAACGTGAAAATCGCGCATCGGCACGATAAGCAGCGGTGTGTAGGTTTCCAATACCCATATCAAATCACGCCTAAATTGCGCCGCATATTTTGAAGGACCCGCATGGAAGATTGGGTCGCTAGCAACAAAAATCTTGGGCTGAAGTTTTTCCAGCAAATCTCTATTTTTCACCATGCTGTTACAGGCAATCGTAAGCCCGTCGCTAAAATCATAATTCATCGCAAAGCGCAAGCTTGGCCCAGTGCCAAACACATACCCTTTTGAAAAACGAAGCTCTGGCACGGCTTCCACAAACCGCGCCTGAGAGATTTTCAAGTTTTCAGCTATGACTTCAGGAAACAATTCCGCAACTTTTAGAAATAATGAGGAAGCAAACTGTTCGTTATTATGGTCAACTTTGACAATCCTTTTTTTCGGCCATTTGCGCTTAGCAGTAGATAGATGCGTGGACTTCCAAACTAACAAAACGTCGCAATCTTTTAAGCTTTTTTGATAATCATCTGGCGACACGCCATGGCGAATAGTAATGTTCGCGCAATTCGCAGCCAAGTCTTCTAAACTTGGGTCAAGATACTCGGGTACAGCCAAAGCGGGTGGCGACGGATTGGACGAAAATAGACTAATTTGAGTAATGTTCTTTTCAAGGGGCGATAAATACCATGCAGCTCGAAAATAATGGTCGGCCAAATCATCGACATCGTTGAACTCAGGAAAATAGCAAAAAAGCACGAGAGTCTCCCAGTGAATCGATAATTATTCGGGTGAAGCTATTTAGAATAGAAGGCACAATAACTGAAACAAGAGGGTTATACATGTCACAAACTTTCTGGGTCGCTCAGCACATGGCTAATGCCGCCTGACAAATCGATAATCATACCATTGGTAAATTGAGCCGTATTATTTAGCAAGAAAAACGCCACATCAGCGATATCGTCTGGTTTTCCAATAGTTCCACTCGGATGATAGGCAGAAAGTGCGGCGTGTTTTTTATCCGCGTCATCGCCAAAGCCCGCCCGCAACATTTGCGTCTCTATCGCCGCTGGTTCAATAGCGCAGACGCGAATAGTCTCGCCAAACTCAATCGCCATACCCTTTGTGAGCGCCGACAACCCAGCCTTTGAGACAGAATAAGCCAGAAAATTCTTTTTGCTCAATTTGGCATGGATGGAAGACACATTGATGATAGTGCCTCGATTGGCTCTGAGCGGCGCAAGGCAGATGCGCGACAACTCAAAAGCTGCCGTCAAGTTGACATCAATCGTTCTTTTGAAATCGGCAAGCGGCATTGTTTCTGCCGCGCCGATAATTTGCGTCGCCGCATTATTAATAAGACCCGCAAGCGGTTTGAAAGAAGCCCGTTGGGTCAGCTCGGCGACAAAACGATCGTTAAAATCTTGGTCGTTCACCAGCCGTTCCAAATCCACTTGCATGAACTCATAGCGCGGGTGCGCCGCACCCCCCCCATCTGCTAAATCGATTCCAATGACGTGCCATCCCGCCTCGAGCAGGCGCTGAACCAACACCGTGCCAATGCCGCCGCCACATCCAGTGACGATAATACTGCGCGCGCTATCCATTTAAAAAACCTTCCAGCAAGTCGATTGCTTTGCGCGTCGCACGGAAAACCCCATCGCGCGTATTCGACCCATTATGCGACCCAACCAGAACATTCGCCATACTCATAAGCGGATTATCAAGCGCGACTGGCTCGACCTCGAAAACATCAAGCGCCGCCGCCGCGACATGCTCCCGCGCCAACGCATCACAAAGCGCGGTCTCATCAATCAGGCCTCCGCGCGCCACATTAATAAGCTTGATACCCGACTTACACAAGGCCAGCGTATCCGCGTTTATCATACGATGTGTCGTCGGGTTGAGCGCGCAGGTTAAAATCAGAAAATCGCACGCATCAAGCCCTTGAGGCCATGTTTTGAGCGTGACACCTTCCTCTAGAGTCGCAGCATCAAGTGCGGGGTCCCACGTCATCACATCCATGCCGAACGCGCGCAATCGGTGACAAGTCTGGCGGCCAATATCGCCATATCCGACAACCCCGACGGTCTTGCCATGCAGCGACATGCCTTGCGGCTTAAACCAATTGCCTTGGCGCACCTCGCGGTCGATTTCAAATAAGTGCCGCGCCAGTCCAATAACAAACCCAAGCGCCACATCGGCAACCTCGCCGCCAAACATATTTGGTGTATTAGAAATCGGAATGGCCAAATCTTTACACGCGTCGAAATCGATATTATCGACCCCGACACCCCATTTGACGGCAGCGCGCAACTGACCCGCTTTGCCGGCGGCGAAAACCTCGCGCGTTGCAGGGTCATCGCCAATTATCCAACCGTCGCAGCTCGGCAAAATATCGCACAAAGCATCCTGCGCCATCACTTGGGTGAACTCAGGAATAACCGCTTCCCACCCACGCGCCTCAAACAGCGGCAGAAAATACTCTTTCGCGCCAATCATCGGCGGGCATGTGACGAGCACGCGCATGTTTACACCTCATCTTTTCGGGCATGCGCCAAAGCCTCAGCAAAATCCCAGTCTTCCATTGTATCAATATCGACAGAGTCATATTTCGGCGTCGGCAACAGCATCGGCTTTTCACCAATACGAGCGTTTGTTTTGGCGAAACTATCGGCTGAAAAAATATACAAATTAGAGTTCTCAGCAAACCATAATTCGAGGTCTTGGGTTTGTATGAGATTGTCTGGGTCGTGGTTCACAGGCGATACATCTTCGCGATAAAACCGCATCTGCACAGGGTCAACCGTGAACAGGCTATCATAGCCGCTTTGTTGTCCGCTGCGATATTTTTCGAGTGCGCTGATAATTGTCTGGCGCGACAAAAACGGATTGGTCGTATGGGTCATCAGATACGTGTCCGCCGGATTATGCTGCACGTCATGTTGCAATATCAGATTCATCGACACCGTATCGCCACACAGCTCAGCTGGACGCTGCTGCAGCTCAACACGCGGGCTTTTTAGAATGCCGCCTTGCTCTAGCTCGGCGCGCGCATCTGTATTGATAACCACTTTATCGATTTCTTCGACCGATAATAATGTATCCAATATCCAAGCAAAAAGCGGCTTGCCCGCAAAATCTCTAAAGTTTTTGCCTAGCACACGTTGGCTGTTCGCCTTCATAGGCAATAAAGCAATCGTCGACGGCATCGGGTTATCCTTTGGGGTAGAAATAATTCATCTTTGTCTCGCGCGAAAGCAACCGCATACGTTTGCTGCCCCTATAGCTTCCCCAATATTGGGCGAAGCGGAAGCGTATAATGGATACAAAATTCGCAACGAAGCATTTTTCTTCGAGCGCTGCGCCCCCATCGTGCAAAACAGACGCAACATAAAAACGAAGCGCCTCGCTAAGCGATAAATAAAGCTCAGGTGCGATTTTTTGTAAAGCCAGCGCTTCGCGTTCATAGCGCGACCGCGTCTGTAAAAAGCTCTCATTGTGAATGTGAAAAACCCCCGCCTCATGCACATAGCCAATATGTCCGCCATCATTTACATAACGCCGCGCGAGTTCCATATCCTCTAATCCGGTGACGCCCTCGTCAAAGCGATATTTTTCCCATATCTCACGCCGAATGGCCGCGTTTGCATTATTGCAGAAGAAATCTGCATTGTGACCATTCGCGTGGTCTGGAAAATATTTCATGAATATTTGGCGTTCGCTAAACTGGGTGGTATCGCGACCAATTTGGCGACCATATACATAACCGTTTTCTTCAGGCGTTAAGGCTGCGACAAGCTTCGACAACCAATGCGTATCGCACGGCACACAATGGCCACTGACAAAAACAAGAATCTCGCCTGTCGCAAACGCACAGCCTATATTCAGCGAACGGCCAAAGGAGAAATCTTCCTTTTCAATAAAGGTAATCCGCGCTTCATGCGCTTTTGCAATGGCTAAGGTGTCGTCGCTTGACCCGCTATCAACAATCACAGTCTCAATGTCACCATCAAAGACTTGCGCGCGGATGCCCGACAGCAACTCGGGTAAATAAGCAGCTTCATCCAAGGTGCGTATAATAATCGAAACTTTCATATTTCTAATGCAATCGACAATAAATAACCTGATTTAGAAGGCTTATCGCACATACCATCAGACCCCGCAACACTGCTGCTCGATGTCAAAAACAGCTGTTGCGACGCGGCATCATATTTGCAATTCGTTGGGCGCAAAACGGGAACACGCAAATCGTCTTCAATGCGTCCGCCTAAATCGAAGATACGCACGCACCCGCCATCCCACATCGCCAGCGCAATATTACCATTTGGCAGCAAGCAACCGCCATCGGGCGTCTCCGCACCCGATGCTTGATACCAAACCGTCGCTTTTAAATCCGCACCATCAAGCTGAACCTTAAAAACAGTTTGGCGCAAACTATCGCTGATGAGGACATCGCCATCTGGCAGTTCGACAAAACTGTTCGGAATATGACACGGCCAATCAAACCGCGTGACAGTCCCCGTCTTATCAAGCCGATATATCGCCCCGGGCATCGCATCAGGGTTTGTGCGGGACATCGAGCCGACAAGCAACGCGCCATCGCGCAACAGGCACCCATCATTCAGCCTGAATTTTTCAGGGTCATGGTCTGGCAGTGCGCAAACCAAGGATAATTGATTGTCCCCCGATAGCTTTTTAATGCCGCGATGCGTACCTATCAGCAGGCCAGTCTCATCCGCCTGAAAAATAACCGAAGGAATGTCGTCCTCGAGCCTGATGCGCTGATGGTTAAGAAATACATCGCGCGTTTCAATATCCAGCCAATAAGGCTTGCCTTCGTGTATCAACAGCCCTTCGCCCAAAACATTGCAATGCTCTGAAACTTGATGGATTGTACGGTTTTGCAAAGCGCTAGTTTTCTTTGCTCTGGGCGGCTTTATTTTTGGCTTCAGAATAAACAGCAGTCGCCTCGTTTACATCGTCAAAATAGGTCGCCTCACCAGCCTTGATAATAATGCATTTATTACAAAATCGAAGAATATCATTCATTGAATGCGACACGATGACCAATGCAACTGATTTGGCAATCCTCTGCATATGCTCCATGCATTTTTGCCGAAACTTAAAATCGCCAACGGCAAGCACTTCATCGACCAGAAAAATATCAGCATCGCTGTGGATGTTAATCGCAAAAGCAAGCCGCATGCGCATACCAGAAGAATATGTTTTGAAAGGCGCGTCGATAGCATCTTCAAGCTCAGAAAAACGAATAATGTCATCCTCGTGCCGCCTAATTTCTTTTTGGCTCAGGCCGTTAAGGCTTCCTTTCACATAGATATTTTCGCGCCCGCTTAGATTTCCCTGCATCCCGTTAGATAGATCCATCAAAGTGACAATACGACCGTGCGACTCTAAAGCGCCCGAATCTGGGCCGAGTATGCCCGCCAACGTCTTTAGCAAGGTCGTTTTGCCTGCACCGTTTTCACCAATTATGCCGACGGCTTCGCCACGGCGTGCGTCAAAGTTGAGATTTTTAACGGCAAAAAACTCTGTTTCGCCTAATGTTTCTGTCGGCTTCACGCGACGTCCCAAAAGCGCGTGTGCGACACGTCGTCGAACATCGGCTTGCGAATAATGCGCATCGCGTGAGAAGCGTTTCGTCAGACCAACCGCCTTGATAAGTGTTTCTGTCATACCCGTCCCCGCAATTCATCGCGCAGGATACAAAGGATGGAGGCAGTCCAAAGCAAAACAACAAGCCCCAAAGCAATAAGCCCCCAATAGGCGGGGCTTGGCGTATATGTGCCAAGCACAATCATTTGTCGCGTGCTGTCAACGGCGATAAAAAGAGGGTTATATTGAAAAAAGGTAGCGAGCGAACCAAGATGCGTTATGGGGAAAATCACGCCAGACACGAATATGCCATATTGCAAGCTAACGACGATGAAGCGGCTGATATCCCCCGAAAGCAAGTTGAGCACGCCTAAGAAAACGCCAACGGCGAAGCAGCATATTACGGCCATGAGGATATTTAAAACGAACACCCAATTCAGTGCCACCACATCGGGACTGAATGCCCATAGAATAACACACACAGCAATAACCCTTACGACAGTGTCTGCAATCACCCTGCCGAGCTTGATAAAAAGCTGCGAAATAATCGAAAGTCTGGATGTTTCGGCACTTTTCAGCGCGGCTTCTAATCCGTTCATTGGCGTGGTGATGAAGCCCACAAACAGCACCCATAGCGTCACGCCGATGCTGACAAATGTAAGACGGTTCATCCCGTCGGCATCTGGAAATACGTTGATGACCGATAGAGCAATATAGAACCCAAGCGGCACTAATGGGAGGATGATGTTCCACGCGACAGAGCTACGCGACCCCCGCGTTTCGGTGATAGCGTCGTGCAAGAAAAGATGCCACACGGCATATTTCTCAGACCAGAATTCTCGGGCGAGGCGGATTACAGATAACATGGGCGAAATATAACCATGTTTTGTTTGGTTGCCAACTAATGTCCAAGAAATGCGTCGAGAGAGATGCGTTCAAAAATATCAAGTTTTGTATGAGTTGACGCATTAACCACGCGGCGGCCATCGGCCTCAAAAGCATGACGCGCTTTTGCATAAGATGCCTCACTCATTGCCAAATCTGGTGCGTGCCAAGCCTGATTTGCAAAATACCGACTATCGAAATGGTTCTGGTCTTCATTTTCTCCCCTCAAGGTTTCATGCGGCACCCCAGAAACGGGGAAGTCGTGGTCGCACCCCACCAGTGCCACTTGCGTAAACCCCATAAAATAAGCCAGCTGAAGCGCCACATAGGTAACCGTGCCGCCTTGGGCGACAAAACGCTGCGGGTTTTTGCTAAACCCACCTTCGAAACAACATAGATTGATATGATTGTTCTGAAAAGCGACACGGCTGCGCGCACGAATACCATTTAAGAAAACCGGAATATCTGTCTGCTCATAGAAATCAGCATTTTGTTCAATCACCAGCCTATTCACCGCGACAATAGCTGAGGGTCTGAAGGGCGTTCGTTCAAAGAGCAGATTTATTTTGTTCAGGCCAAAACAGAAAACGCCGTCTAAGCTATCAAAATCGACCTGATTGAGGCTCGGCCCATTGCACAATATGACTGCCTTTTGGCCACTGAACGCGTTTCGATAAGCGGCCAGTCGCGGCATTGATTGCCATGCCGAAATGGCTGATAGAAATAAAAGCCGTCGCAGGGCGTGTGTTATGAGATTATCTTGCATTGGATTAAGCATCATCTAAAGACGCGAATTTGCAGTGCCTTGGAGAAAATCTTTCCAAAAACAGTGAGGGGCGCAAATAGCTTGAAACGTGTGGCAATAACAAAATCTTCCTTCGATTTGGTGAATAAATTTTTCAGTCCTGAATTACTAATCCCGCCGCTACGCATATGTACCAATACCTGCGGCATATAAGCGATGCGCGTACCATATTTGTCAAAGACACGCAAAATAAAATCATAGTCAGCCGAGATTCGATACCGCGTATCAAAACCGCCAATCTCTTGGTAAACTTCTTTGCGCAAAAACAATGTAGGATGCGGGGGCATCCAGCCACAAGCGAGCTTGGTGCGCGAGAAAACACTCGACTTCCAATGGCGCACAACACGCGCGGCATCTTTTTGGTGAACGTATTGTAAATCGCCATACACCCCAACCAAATCGGCATTGTCGTCGAATTGCTTTTGCACCGCCGCCAACACACCCTTATTGGGATAAAAATCGCCCGCGTGGAGCAGTCCGATAATATCACCGTTAAGCGCATCAACGCCCTTGTTTAGAGCATCGTAGATGCCCGCATCGGGCTGCGACACAAAGCGCGCATGAGGAAACGTCGTCACAAGTTCGGCGGTATTGTCGGTCGAATTCCCGTCTTGCACCAAACACTCAACACCCTCGATATTTTGCGCGGCAATCGTCTCTAGCGTGCCGATAATAGTGTCGGCTGCTTGATAGCAAATGGTCAGGATAGATATTTTATGTTTCGTCATTAATTTCTATATCTCGCTCATCAAAATGGCTTCATCATATGAGCCACGCACACGCGCGTTGGTTTAAACAGCAATGGCATGATAATTGTGATTGTGGCTTGCGTGATAACCGTCGCATAAGCCGCGCCAATACCGCCATAAACAGGGATAAGCCAATAATTACCGATAATGTTCACAAACATCCCAGTGCTGAGAAAATACAGGCTATAGCGTTGCAAATCTTCAGCCAAAATCCACCTTGTACGCACCAGTCCTAGAGCTACAAAAAACCCACCCAAGATATGAATGATCAATATTTCATGGGCAGCGATATATTGTACACCGTACAGACCTTCGACCAATAATTGGCCAAGTAAGTAAATGCCGAATATCGCTGCTGCCGAAATCGCCCACATTAAAGCGTAAAGTTTTTTGAGATTGCGCATATAGGCCGCATGGTTTTCCTCTCGTAAGCTGACGAGCCTTGGAAAAGCCGACGCACAAATGGCAATTGGCACAAAATACCATAATTCGCTGAGCCGCACGGCGGCGGCGTATATGCCTACATGTTCTTTGTCGAGCAACACGCCCATCATAACTTGGTCAATGCGCAGATAAATCGAAACGCTCAAAGTGCCCAAAAGAAGTGGGAAGGCTTGGGTGAGTAGTTTTTTAGCGCGCGGATATTGATTGCGTAGCGTACGCCATGCCAATGCTGCGTGGGCATCGCGCTTGAGAACAAAGATAAAAGCGACAGAAAGCAGCCCTGCTTCAATGACCAGCATCCAAATAAAAGCCCGCAACGGCGCACCCGTCATAATGAGATAAATGCGCGCCGTCGCCATGAAAACAAACAATATATTCTCGGCAATGATGGTCACTTTCGAGCGCACATGCGCATCAAACCAGAAGCGCACCACATCGGTTGATTTAAACACCAAGGTAAAACTTAAAATCGCGATAAGTGTCATGCTTTGCGCCCCCTCGAACGCACCCGCATGGCTAATATATAAAATCAGCAGCACGCATAGGTTTGAGGCTAAGAACATGGATGCAAAAGCTGCCGACAAAATCTCGATTCTGTTTTCTGGGTCGCGCACAATCTCACGTATGACAACGTCGCGCAGCCCAAGACTGGTAAACGCCGCCAAAATAAGGACAACCGAAAACACAAAATTATACTCACCGAATAATTCAGGGCCTAAATGGCGCGCCATCCAGATAATAATCAGCAAGCCCAGTCCCATACGGAAAGCACGGTCGAAAAATATCCAACCGATATTGGCACTCGCCGCGCGACGCGCATCTGACCCTATAAGTTGGGCAACAATTTCTCTGTATATCGCAGTAAAAAACAACACGTCATTTCTCCCCCGCTTATGCCCGTCCGTAATCATCCTCTAGGCGTACGATATCATCTTCGCCTAAATAGCTGCCGCATTGCACTTCGATGAGAACAAGCTCATCTGTGCCGATATTCGTTAGGCGATGTTTTTCTCCCAAGGGGATAAAACGATATTCGCCTATGGTCGTCTCCAATTGAGCATCGCCAATTTGTACCAGCCCCGTGCCTTGCACGACCACCCAATGCTCGGCGCGCTTATGGTGATATTGCAAACTCAACTGTTCGCCCGGATGCACGGTAATGCGCTTTACCTGATAGCCATCCTCGTGCTTTAGCGTTGCATATGTACCCCACGGACGCTGCACGACATTTGGTAATTGCGTGGTCTGTTGCAT
This sequence comes from Parvibaculaceae bacterium, assembly GCA_965221415.1. GTDB lineage: Bacteria > Pseudomonadota > Alphaproteobacteria > RS24 > RS24 > UBA8337. Next base: position 318,940 of record OZ244887.1, on the reverse strand, counting down.
AAAAGCATCGCCCGCCTTTAGCTGGTCGACGAATGCTTTTACTTCTTGGCTTTGCGCCCGATTGGCAATCATCAGCGTGTCGGGTAAATCAATGACGACCAAATTATCCACCCCCAATGTGGCAATCATTTTCTCGCTTTGACTAAAACTTTCAATATGCGTGTTGCTGGTCTCGACCTGCATCAGCCGCGTAGCATTAATGCCTGCGCTGCTATTGCCGCCCGCGTCTGTGTCTTGCGCCGCCGCAACGCTCTCCCATGTGCCGACATCGCTCCAGCCGAAGCCCGCAGGCACAACCATCACATTATCGGCTTTCTCGAACACCGCATAATCAATACTGATATCAGGCTGTGCCATAAACGCGGCCTCATCGAAACGCCGCACACCCGCCTCACAGGTGCTTGCCATAAAGCACGCAAGCGAGCGCGTCCAAACCTCATCGGCAGTGCTTTGCAATGCCGCCGCCATCGCTTTGGCGGTGAAATAAAACATCCCGCTATTCCAAAAATGACGCCCTGACGCAAGATATTCCTGCGCGGTTGGGGCATCGGGTTTTTCGACAAATTGGCGCACGGGCGCAGGCGTTGTTCCTGCCTCGGCGACTTCGATATACCCATACCCCGTGTCGGGTGCTGTTGGCACAACGCCGAAAGTAATCAGTGCTGTCTCGTTAGCGATATCGGCAGATTTTTCTGCGGCAGCTTGAAACGCCTCTAAATCGGTCACGATGTGGTCGGCGGGCAAAACAAGGCAATGCGTATCAGCCCCGAAGGCATCCATCACATGATGCACAGCTTGCGCAATCGCAGGCGCGGTGTTGCGACCCATTGGCTCGAGCACATAATGCGCATTTAGATGCGGTGCTTCAGCGGCCAGCAATTTTTGCGATAAATGCAGATGGTCTTGATTGGTGACAATCACCACCTCATCTGCGTGTCCCACCAAAGCACGCTCAAGCGCATGTGCTAATAGCGGCTTGCCTGCGACTTCCATAAATGGCTTGGGTGCGAGATGGCGCGACGCAGGCCAGAGCCGCGACCCTGCACCGCCAGAAATGATAATCGGAACAAATTTCATTGCCTTGTTTCCTTACGCTTTTACAACGGGGGCGGGCCCATCGGTATTTTTCATCGCATTGCGCGTATCGATAACCAAGCGGGCATTATCGGCAATATATTGATAATCAACGCCATCATGGTCGGTGACGATAAGCACCGCGTCGGCTGAAGCCGCCATGGTCATGTCAACCGAGGCGCGTCCTGCTAGCGCGGCATGTTCGCGCGTCATTGGAATCATCGGCACATGCGGGTCGTGATAATCGACTTTCGCCGCGCCTGATTCGAGCAACTCTATAAGCGCCAAGGCGGGACTTTCGCGCATGTCATCGACATTTTTCTTATAGGCCATACCGAGCATCAAAATATGCGCCTCGGCCAATGATTTACCCTGCGTCTCTAAGGCATCGTTTAGACGCTGGACAACATATTTCGGCATATCGGTGTTGATGCGACCGGCAAGCTCGATAAACTGCGTTTCCGCACCGTGTTGACGCGCTTTCCATGTCAGATAAAACGGGTCGATGGGGATGCAATGACCGCCAAGCCCCGGCCCCGGATAAAACGGCATAAAACCAAACGGCTTCGTCGCCGCCGCGTCGATAACATCCCAAACATCAATATCCATTTTGTCAAAAATCACTTTCAGCTCATTGACCATGGCAATATTGACGGCGCGAAAAGTATTCTCGGTAAGCTTCGCCGCCTCGGCTGCCCGTGCCGACGCAACAGGGATCACTTCGCTGATGACCGTCTCATAAAGAGCCACGCAGAGCGCCAAGGCCTCTGGCGTATCCGCACCGACCAGTTTTGGAATCCGCGACGTGCCAAAATTGGCGTTGCCTGGGTCTTCGCGCTCGGGCGAATAGGCCAGATAGAAATCGCGATTGGCTTTAAGGCTTGAGCTTTCCAACACATTGGCCAATTCGGTATCGGTGGTACCCGGGTAAGTGCTGGATTCGAGCACCACAAGCTGACCCTTTTTTAGATATTTGGCGATGGTTTCGCCCGTCGCTAGAATGGGGCGCAAGTCTGGCTCTTGACCATCTTTTAGGGGTGTTGGAACACAGATAATAATCGCATCCATAGCGGTCAAATCGGCGAAGTCTGCGGTGGCAGAAAACCGCCCGCTTGCATTGATTTTGCCGATAGCCTCTGCGCCAATATGGCGAATATAAGTCTCGCCCTTATTGAGCAGCTTGACCTTTTCAGCGTCGATATCAAAACCAGTCACGTGATACCCCGCCTCGACAAACGCGATAGATAGCGGCAGGCCGACATAGCCAAGGCCGATGATTCCGATAGCCCCCTGATTTGATTTAAAATTTTCGAGCATTGCTTTGTCCACGATATTACTCCTACCGTCAAAATAACCACCATTCGAAACAAAGCAATTCTTTTGCGCGCGTCCAAATTGGCTTATGTTGGAGCGATGAAATGCCCTATTTTATATTGCGCGCTCCTTATTGCTTTGCCTGCTTTTGCGCAAGATGCCAGTTTGGAAGCTACCGAGATAAGCGTCAATGATGTAACGGGTGAGATTACCGCCACGGATGATGTGCAGATTGATGCGGACGGCCACAGATTGACGACGCAGCGTCTATTGCTAAATCGTGACAAGGGGACGGTGGTGGTGCCGACGCCGCTAGAATTGCGCGAGGCCGATGGCACGATGATAAAGGCGGCAACGGCGCGGCTGAACCAAAATCTTGACACTGGCACGTTGGAGAAATTACGCCTCAAGCCCCCCCAAGGCGGACGTTTTTCGGCTGACGAGGCGCACAAAACAAACGCACAGCTGAGCATGCGCAACGCCACTTTCACCACTTGTCCAGAATGCGAGAATAAGCCAGATGCCGCGCCCCTCTGGCAAGTGCATGCCAATAGCATCGAATATGACCGCACCGCGCAGGATGTCATCTATAAACACGCCCGCCTCGAGCTATACGGCCTGCCCGTTTTTTACGTGCCTTATCTAGCCCATGCTGGCCCCGAAGTCGTGCGCCGCAACGGCTTTCTCACGCCCAGTGTGAGCAGCAATAATGATTTCGGAACGAGCATCGACACGCCTTATTTTTTCGACCTCGCCCCGAATTACGATTTAACCCTCGCCCCGCGCTTTAGCGAGACACAGGATGTTTTTCTCACCAGCGACTGGCGGCATTTAACCGCTTATGGGGAATATAATCTGACCGCTTATGTCCACACGCCAAAGGGCAATCTCGCGCAAGAAACCATGCATGATACGCGCACGGGACTGGTCGGCACAGGTGATTTGACTTTGTCCGACTGGCAGCTCAATTTCTCGGTTGAGACAGCCTCGGACGACTTATTTTTTAAAAGCTATCGCCTGAACGATACCAACCATTTGGAGAGCCGTATCAACATCGCCCGCAGCTTTGGCAACCACCATATAGATATTGCAGCGCATAAATTTCGCAACACAATAAATCCAGAGACTTCATCCACCGTGGACGAGATTCTGCCAAGCATCAGCCATCGCTATCGGTTCGCCGAGCCGATTTTCGGCGGTCAATTGGCACTGGCCAATCGCCTGACGCATCAGCGCAGAGAACGCGGCATTGATATCACGCATATTTCCAATCAAGCCGACTGGACATGGCGGCAAACCAGCCAGAATGGATTTGTCTCGACGATCCACAACCGCTTTGTTTTGGATAATTATGATTATCAGACGAACGACGACAATGCCGAGACCAGCCTCGTCGCCAATGCCACAGCTTTCACGCTCACCTACCCGCTAGCGCGCACCACGCCGCGCAATCACCAAACCCTAACCCCCCAAGCGCAGCTTGTCGTGACCACCGACAACGAAGATTACGAGATCATCCCCTATATTAACGACACCAACATCGACTTGACCTCGGCGCAATTATTTTCACTCGCCACGCCAAAAGATGAAGCCAGCCGTATCAATGTCGGCGTTAACCATGAGCTTAATTTGGTGACGGGCTTGAAGACGGAATTTTTTATTGGCCAGTCTTATAATCTATCCAATCGTAGTTTCTCAGAAGATTCTGGTTATGGCGATGACCGTTCGGCTCTGCTGGTTGATTGGGGCTTATCTACTGGCCCTCTAAGCCTCACCCAAAGCACCCGCCTGACACAAAACGCAGATGCTATTTTGCGTAGCTACACGCAAGCTAAATTGGACTTTAAGAAATTGACCGCTAACAAGCTGGAACTCGGCGTGACACATAGCTTTTATGAAGCAGGACAAAGCGGCAGCAGCCCATCGGAGGAGGTCACGAGCAGTCTTGCATGGCAAGCGAGCCAATATTGGCATGTAAAAGCCAGCGACCGTCAAAATATCGAGACGGGCGCGGACGTTAAACGCAATGTCGAGTTCACTTACGAAGATGACTGCACGATTTTCAAGATAGCGATAGAGCGCGATTATAACCGCATCAGCAATACCACGATTGAACCAGAAACAAGCTTCAACCTTACCTTTACACTCAAGACAATTAGCAACTAACGCTTGCCCGCCCCCTTTTCATTAGCTAGGCTCTGGCTCGATAGGGAGAAGGCTGATGCAGGTAAAAAGTGAAGTCGCGGGCAGCGTTTGGTCGATTGTTGTGGCAGAAGGCGCTGCCGTAAAACGCGATGATGTGATTATTATTCTTGAAAGCATGAAGATGGAAATCCCGATTGTTGCGCCCCAAGATGGCACGCTGAGCAAACTGCATGTTGAAGAAGGCGAAATGGTCAGCGAAGGCCAGCTTATCGCGACGTTGGATTAACCGCGCGATGAGTTGGGACGACAACATTGACGAAATCCACGCACGCCGAAAGCTTGCAAAGCAGCATGGCGGTAAAGAAGCCGTTAAAAAGCACCACGAAAAGGGTCGCCTGACCATCCGCGAGCGTATTGATACGCTGGTCGATAAGGATAGTTTTGACGAGATTGGCGAAGGCGCGGGCGTTCCCGAATATAGCGACAAAGGCAAGCTGAAAGATTTTCAGCCGGCTAATTTTATTTTGGGCTTTGGCCAAATCAATGGTCGTAAAGTTATTATTGGCGGGGAAGATTTCACCGTGCGGGGCGGCTCACCCAATCCGGCGGGTTTACGAAAAAGCGTCTATACCGAGCAGCTCGCATTGCAATATAAAGTGCCGCTTATTCGCCTACACGAAGGCGGCGGCGGCTCGGTCGGTGGCACTAATAACGAAAAAAAACGCCGCCCGCTTGGCGAGCCCGTCTTTAGCCAGTCGCGCTTTTTGCCCTTAGCCGAAACGCTATCGACTGTGCCTGTGGCGACTGCCGCGCTCGGGCCTGTCGCGGGGCTACCTGCGGCGCGGCTTGTGGCGTCGCATTTTTCGGTTATGACCGAGAACGCCGCGGTGCTTATCGCTGGACCGCAAGTGGTCAAGCGCGCCACGGGACATGATTTGACCAAAGAAGAATTAGGCGGCCCGCAAGTCCACCTCGCAAGCGGTGCGATTGATAATCTGGCGGCTGATGAAGAAGACGCGATGGCGCAAATCACGCGCTTTCTTTCTTACGTCCCCGATAATGCGTGGGGGTTTCCTGAAGCCATCGCCACTGAGGATTCGATAGACCGTTGCGAAGATGCGCTCGCCTCGATTGTACCTGCTTCGCGACGGCAGCCGTTTCAGATGCGCAAAATCATCGAGATGGTGATGGATTGCACCGATGAGACTTCGAGCTTTTTTGAGATGTCGCGGAAATATGGGCCGAGCCTCATCACTGGATTGGCGCGTTTAAACGGCGAGAGCGTCGGGGTGATTGGCAATGATTGCATGTATTATGCGGGCGCGATGACGGCGGCGGCGGCGCAAAAGCTGCGCCGTTTTGTCGATTTCTGTAACAGTTTTCACTTGCCCATTGTCAGTTTTGTTGATGAGCCGGGCTTTATGATTGGCCCTGACAGCGAACAGGCTGGCACAATTCGCCACGGCACGGCGGCGATTTCTGCGGTTTTGCAAAGCCGTGTGCCATGGGCGAGTGTGCAAGTATTGAAGGCCTTTGGGGTCGCGGCGCAAGCGCATTTCGGGCCCGATGGCTATGTGCTGAGTTGGCCGAGTGCTGCCAGTGGCGCGCTGCCCGTTGAGGGCGGCGTGGCGGTTGCTTTTGCCCGCGACATTGCCGCTGCTGATGACCCTGCCGCACGGCAAAAAGAGTTAGAAGATATGTTAGCGGCTAGCCAATCGCCGTTTCCGCGTGCCGAAGGATTGTCTGTGCATGAAATAATTGACCCGCGCGAAACACGCCCAAAGCTGATAAGGTGGTTGCAATTAGCGCTCGCTGCGCGTACTGATGCGCCGAGTCCTTATCTTACGGGCATGCGTCCATAATTTAATTTAACAGGAGAAAAAAATGAGTGGTAATCGCCAAATTATATCAACCATCACCAAGGACGGCCAAGCCATCCTATCGATTGTCGAGCATGACATCCCGACCCCTGGGCCAGACGATGTTGTTGTGCGCATCGAGGCGGCACCGATTAACCCATCGGATATGTTTCCGCTGCTCGGCTTTGCTGATTATGCAAAAGGCGAATTGGTGACAGAAGGCAATGAGCAAAAAATGGTCGCGCCCGTGCTAGACGGCATGCTTGATGCTATGCGCGCACGCTTTGACCAACCTCTGCCGGTCGGCAATGAGGGTGCTGGCACTGTGGTAGCGGCTGGCGACAATGTGAAGGACATGGAAGGCAAAACCGTCTCTTTGGTGACGGGGCAGTCTTATCAGCAATATGTTCAAGCACCAGCGGCGATGTGTCTGGTGCATAAGGATGACACAAGCGCGGCTGAAGCGGCCTCATCATTTGTCAATCCGCTGACGGCATTGGGCTTTATCGAGACGCTCAAGGCGGAGGGTCACAAGGCGCTCATCCATACGGCGGCGGCTTCAAATCTGGGGCAAATGCTGCTGAAGCTATGCGTTGCTGACAATATTGATTTGGTATGCATTATCCGTTCTGAGGAGCAGGCGAAAATCCTCAAAGACCTTGGCGCGAAATATGTCATCAATTCAAAAGACGCAGATTTCACCGCACAGCTTGAAGATGCGATTGCCGAAACGCAAGCCAGTCTGGCTTTTGATGCGATTGGGGCGGGCGATATGGCCGACACGCTTCTGGCCACCATGGAGCGTGCTTTTAGCCGCAGCGCATCGGGTCTTAATACATATGGCTCTGACCAGTTTAAGCAGGTTTATATTTATGGCCGCCTTGGTATCGGTCAGGTTACGCTTGGCCAAAGCTATGGCATGTATTGGGGCTGCGGCGGTTGGTTGCTCACCCCAACGCTGCAAAAGCTTGGGCTCGAACGCGTCGGCGAGATGCAAGCCAAAGTGGCCAATGAAATTAAGACCACTTTTGCAAGCCACATCACCGATAATCTATCGCTTCTGGAGGCCATCGACCCCGCCAATATTGGGCGTTACATGCCGAAAAAAACGGGCGAGAAATATCTCATTAACCCGCAAAAAGGTCTTTAGCCCTCGCCTTTTACTGGGTTATCAATATCGGCAGCGCTGTGGCGCTCAAGCACCATTTCGTCACCCCACGCACGGTTGACAATTCGACCGCGGCGCACGGCGGGGCGTGCCGAAATTTCTTTTGCCCAGCGCAATAGGTTTTTATATTCATGCACTTGTAGAAACTCTGCCGATTCATACAAAATGCCCATCACCAGAGCGCCATACCAAGGCCAAATGGCCATATCGGCAATGGTATAATCATCGCCACACATAAACTTATTGTCGGCCAAATGCTTGTCCAGCACATCCATTTGACGCTTCGCTTCCATGGCAAAACGGTCAATGGCATATTCGATTTTAATCGGCGCATAGGCATAAAAATGACCAAACCCGCCGCCCAGATAAGGCGATGACCCCATTTGCCAGAACAACCAATTAAAACACTCGGCGCGCGCAGCCCCTTGCTTTGGCAAAAAGACATCGAACTTCTCGGCCAAATGCACGAGCATTGACGCGCTTTCAAACAGGCGAAGCGGCGTATCACCAGAGCGATCCATCATGGACGGAATTTTTGAGTTCGGGTTAATCTCGACAAACCCGCTAGCAAACTGGTCGCCTTCGCTAATATTGGTGAGCCACGCGTCATATTCTGCACCTTCATGGCCGAGTGCCAACAGCTCCTCCAACATCACCGTCACTTTTACGCCATTGGGAGTGCCGAGCGAGTAAATCTGGATAGGATGCTCGCCAACAGGTAGTTCTTTGTCGTGGGTGGCACCTGCAATCGGGCGATTGATAGCGGCAAAGCGTCCGCCGCTTTCTTTATTCCATTTCCAGACTTTTGGCGGGGTGTATTCAGTATCGCTCATGGTTTTCTCCTTGATTTGTTTTGGATTTGTTTTGGCGACAGTATGCCCTAGCCGTCTTTGAAAGCAAGGATTAAGCAAATAATTCGTTTCCTTTTACGCGTTTTATGTGCTAGCGAAATGGTGCTGCGTAACGTTATTGGTTTCTTTTGGCGTGGCTTGGCAAGTTTCAATGGTTGAGATTGCTATAATTGAGAAGCGTGAACAAACGAAACAACATTTGGACTGACTTATGATTACTGGAACGGTGAAGTGGTTTAATGCCACGAAAGGCTACGGATTTATTGCTGTTGAGGGCGAAGACGATGTTTTCGTACACATCTCAGCTGTTGAAGCAAGCGGCCTGCAACTCAAAGAAGAAATGAAAGTAAGCTTTGAGAAGGAACAAGGTAAAAACGGTAAATATTCTGCTGTTAACCTGACGGCTGCTGACTAATAATTAGCTTTAAGACTGAAAAACGAAAAAGGGCCCGCCATTTAACGACGGGCTCTTATTCGTTTTACTTGTCTTAGCGTGGCTGGTGGTGGGCGATACTGGGATTGAACCAGTGACCCCTACAATGTCAATGTAGTGCTCTCCCGCTGAGCTAATCGCCCGTGCCACAAGCGTGTTGCGTTTTATTTACAGCAACCGCATCTAAAATCAAGCGACTTTACCCTTATGGTGTGCTAGAAGGTGGCCTATGCATGAGGATAATAATCTGCCGTTTATTTTTACGCCGCCGCAAGCGACGCACCAAGCTGTGGCACATCCTATTATCATCACCTCGCCGCATAGCGGCTGCGATTATCCGCAAGACTTTCTGGATGCGTCGTGTCTTGATACGCATGAAATCCGCCGTTCGGAGGACATGTTTGTCGCTGAATTATTTGCCGATGCGCCGCAGCTTGGTGTGCCGCTTTTGGCAGCACGCTACCCGCGCGCCTATGTCGATTTAAACCGCGCCCCTTACGAACTTGAACAGGCTTTGTTTAACGAGCCTTTGCCGGCTCATATTGGCACGCCGTCATTGCGCGCGACAGCAGGCCTTGGCACGGTGCCGCGTCTGGTGGCCGAAAACACCCCGATTTATAATCACAAGTTAAGTTTTGACGAAGCCAACCAACGCATCGAGACGATTTATAAACCTTTCCATCAAAAGCTGACATCGCATCTTGAGGGCGTGCAATCGACGCATGGTTTTGCCGTGCTGTTGGACGCGCATTCTATGCCATCGCAAGCCAGCCGCTTGGCACATAAAAAAGAAACAGATTTCATTCTTGGCAATCGCCATGGCCGTGCTTGTGACACTCAACTCACCGAATGGGTGACCGATTTCCTCAGCCAGTGCGGATGGCGCATCGCGCATAATAAGCCATATGCAGGCGGCTATATTACCGAACAATATAGCGCGCGCACAAATGGGCTGCACGCGTTGCAAATCGAGATAAATCGGACGATTTATATGGATGAAAGCAATTACCAAAAACATTCTGGGTTTGACCGCCTGCGCACCGATTTGCAGCAGATGGTGTCGGAACTGGTCGCGGCGTTGCCCAAATTAAAGCCTGCCCTGTTGGGAAATAAAGTGCGCCAGTCTGCTGCCGAATAAATGACTGACACAGATAAAATCACTGAATTATTGACCTTCGCCCATCAATTGGCCGATGCGGCGGCGCGTGCGACGTTGCCGCTATTTCGCAATTTGCAAAGCGTTGACAATAAGCTAGCCGATAAGGGTGGTTTTGACCCAGTAACGCAAGCCGATAGAGAGGCCGAGCAAGCCATCCGCACCCTCATCGAGACGCATTATCCGACCCACGCGATTATTGGTGAGGAGTTTGGTACGAAAGCGGGTGATAATTTCCAATGGGTCATCGACCCGATTGATGGCACGCGCGCCTTTATGAGTGGCATCCCGACATGGGGTACGCTTATTGGGCTGAACATTGACGCACAGCCGATGCTCGCGATGATGGACCAAGCGTTCACGGGCGAGCGCTATTTTGCCGCCGAAGGACTGGGCGGATTTTTGCGCCATGATGGGCAGACCCACCCGCTGCAAACCCGCGCCTGTGCCAGTTTAGAGGAGGCGGTTTTGGCGACCACGACACCTGCCATGTTTGCCGATACACCGGCGGCAGCCATGTGGGAGCGCACCGCACATGCGGCAAAGCTGACGCGCTATGGTGGTGATTGCTATAATTATGCGCTATTGGCACTCGGCCAAGTTGATATTGTGATTGAGCAGGGACTAAAAGATGTCGATATCCAGCCGCTTGTGCAGCTTATCCAACAGGCGGGCGGGGTGGTAACCGATTGGCAGGGTGAGCCAGCACATTTCGGCGGAACAGCTCTGGCTTGCGGCGACCCGCAGCTCCACGCCAAAATGCTCGCATGGCTTAACTAATATCTTTGTAGAACGCTTCGATATTGTCCAAAAGCGCATGGCGGGTGGCATCTTTTTCCATCAATAATTCATGCTTGGCGTTGGGGTAGGAATCGCCACGGCCATCTGCGACATGCGCTAGCACATGCGCGTGGGCGGCATTATCGACCACCATTTCTTCTTCGGCTGTCGCGATATAAAGCGGCGTCGCAATGGAGGCGAGAAACGCAGGTTGGCGCGTTTCTTCCATGGCGATGAACGCTGCGCGCAACCATCCAAGGCTCGTGCCATTGACCTGCAAACGCGGGGTATGCACGAGTAGATTTTCTGCCCGCTTATAGCGCGCCATATCATTGGTCACATGATTTTCTTCTGGCACGCCCGGATGCGTCGCTGGCGACGTAAACGGCAGCCAGTTATCATCTGCGTCGAATAGCCGATATCCCGCAATGAATGCCGACAAAAGCGCATGCAACAGTCGCGGCAAAGCGATGCCGTGCATCGGGGCGGATTGCGCCAGCGCATCGAACCAGTCGGGATGTGCTTGTGCCGCACGCAATGAGATTTGCCCGCCCATCGAATGCGCAAGCCCTAGATGAGGTCTGGGGAATGGCGCGACCAATCGCGCCCAACGGTCTTCTAAATCACGCAGATTCATATCAAAATCCGTCAAATGCAGCCGCGTTGCTTCGCTTCCTAGCCTTTCGGAAAGCCCATGGCCGCGCCATTCTGGTAGAACCACGCCGAACCCACGCGCCAGTAAATCGTCAATCACTTCGAAATATTTTTCGATGAACTCCGAATACCCCGTCATCAAAATAACCGTGCCGCGCGGATTTTCTGGCATGAAAACACCATTGCGCAATAACGCCCCGTCGCGTGCTTTTAGAAATCCAAACTGAGCATGCGCAGGCGTTGGATTACCTTCCATTTCGACAATCTCGGCGGGGGCATCCCAATCAATCTTTACGCTCATCTATCGCTCCTCATCGTTAGCTTGGCACCTATGGTGCATATCTACAACACTTTGCTTTCACGTCTGAATCTGACATGATGGGTTTTGGAGAAAATGATCATGCAGAACAATACCTCATTTTGGAATTCTAATTTTGGCTTTGTGATGGCGTGCGTTGGCGCAGCTGTTGGGCTGGGCAATATATGGAAGTTTCCTTATATGACCGGCACGCAAGGCGGCGGCGCTTTCGTGCTGATTTATCTCGTCACGGTTTTTGCCATTGCTATCCCGATTGCGGCGGCAGAGTTGATGATTGGCCGCAAAGGACAATCCGATGCCAGCACCAGCGTGCGCAATATCGCAGAAGAAAATAACCGCAGCGCCGCCTTTGGCGCGATTGGTGGCATTGGCGTGCTTGGCTCGTTCGTATTGCTGACCTTTTATGCAGTGATTGCGGGCTGGGTCAGCGCGTATATTTGGCGCACGGTAAGCGGGCAAATCGACGGATTAGAAGCCAGCAGCGCAGGCACCATGTTCGACAGCCTGTTAGCCTCGCCGAGCGAAATGATACTTCACCAAATCGGATTTCTCGCCATTATTGGCCTTATCCTTGTGCGCAAATTATCGGCAGGATTAGAACGCGCCAACATCATCCTCATGCCATCACTCATCGTGATGCTGATATTGATTGCGATTTATGGAGCCGTTGCGGGCGATATCGCCGCCGCCGTGACATATTTATTCACCCCTGATTTCAGCAAAATTAATGCAGGTGTTGTTCAGTCCGCCGTTGGGCATGGATTTTTCTCGGTCGGCGTTGGCGCAGCGATGTTGATTACCTATGGCAGCTATATCAATAAGCCTATCAATATTGGCAAGGCCGCGATTATCATCGGGCTGGCCGATACCGCCATTGCGCTGCTTGCGGGGCTTGGCATTTTTGCCATTGTGTTTGCGCAATCTCTCGACCCAACCGCAGGGCCGGGGCTGATTTTCACCACCCTGCCTTTGGCGTTTGCACAAATATCGGGCGGGGTGATATTGGCCTTTATCTTTTTTGTGCTGGTCTATTTTGCCGCGCTGACATCGGGTCTTTCGCTCAGTGAGGTGATTATTCGCTGGGCAGAGAATAAATTTAACTGGTCGCGCAAGCGTGCCGCCTTTGTCATGCTCGCGGCTGCCTTTCTTATCGGTCTGGCGACGGTGTTCTCGTTTAACATTTGGGCTGAGATACAAATCGCGGGGCGGTCTTTGTTTGATGCCAAAGATTATCTGGTCACCGCATATATCATGCCATTGGGCGGCCTTGGGGTGATATTATTTGCAAGTTGGTTGATGCCTGTTGCCACATTGCAGCAGGTGTTTGGCGGCGGTGGCGCTTTATTTTACGGGTGGCTTTGGTGCGCTCGCTTGGTGGCGCCCATTGGAATTATTTGGGTTTTTCTTGGCGGCCTCGGCTTATTATAGCCCTATAGAAAAAACTTTTTTCATTTCAAGAGTGTGAACCGCACAAATTTATTCCCATCTCGGTTGGGAAGGCGGCAATGGTGCCGTTTTCGAACCTTGCCAACAGTGCCTTTTGAGGGCTGATGGCAATTTCTTGCTTCATGCGAAGGAGATGTAAAATGACACATTTTGATATGACCCCGCTTTATCGTTCGACCATTGGGTTTGACCGTCTGGCCAGTATTTTCGATGCGCTGAACGCGCCCGAGAAGAGCAATGCTTATCCGCCTTATAATGTCGAGCGATTGGACGAGACCGATTATCGGATTTCGATGGCCGTTGCTGGTTTTGCTGAGGATGAGTTGGAAATCGAGCAAGTCGGCACGACCCTCAACATTCGCGGACTTGTCGCGCCAGATGATACGGATACGCAGGATTATCTTTATCGCGGTATCGCGGCGCGTAACTTCGAACGCCGCTTTCAGCTCGCTGACAATGTAAAAGTATCCAGTGCAGCCTTGGATAAAGGCTTGTTGCATATAGCATTACAGCGCGAAATCCCCGAGGCCGAAAGACCGCGTAAAATTAACATTGGCAAAACGTTAAAAGCTGCGTAGTCCCTCTCGTAGCTGGTTTCGTGAGCCAAAATCGCGGCACCCGACCCATGATGAGGTTCCCCTCCCCCTCATTGGGTTGGGTGCCATTTTCGCCTGTAACCCGCGATTTTTCGGTATTTCTGTCAATAGCCCCCAAATTAGGTCAATATCACTGACCAATTTGCTTGAAATTACGCCCCGCTTGCGCTTATAGTACCCGCTCATTGGCCGAAAGGCTAAGCAGGTCGCACACGACCTATCGGCCGATGAAAATCGGCCACGAGAAATGAATGAGGTAGGCAGCATGTCTAAGCAGCCGCGTGAAAAAATGAGCAAAACGCCAGCCATCCGCAATGGATTGCCAGAGCGTCAGGGTCTGTATGACCCGACCAATGAGCACGATGCCTGTGGCCTCGGCTTTGTGGCGAACATCAAAAATGTCAAAAGCCACGACATCATACGCGATGGGCTGACCATTTTGAAAAATCTCGAGCATCGCGGTGCTGTCGGCGCAGACCCCAAAGCTGGCGACGGCGTTGGCATGTTGCTGCAAATCCCTGATGCGTTTTTCCGTAAAACGACAGCGCAGATTAACATAGAGCTGCCGAAAGAAGGTCAGTATGGCGTCGCTATGATATTCCTGCCGCCTGATGATGCTGCGCGTGCCGAAATTGAAAAGATTTTTGAGACAAAAATTGCTGATGAAGGCCACACGCTTTTGGGATGGCGCGATGTGCCGGTTGATAATTCAGACCTTGGCTATTCGATTGTGCCGAGCGAGCCAGTTATTCGGCAGTTGTTTATTGGTAACGCCAAGGGCAATGAGCAGGCTGCTTTTGAACGCGACTTGTTTGTGACGCGCCGCTTGATTGAACTGGCCGTGGCGCGTGCTGATATCGCTGCTGCCAAGGACTTCTTTTATATTCCATCGATGTCGTCTTACACAGTGCTGTATAAGGGACTGCTTTTGTCGAGCCAGCTTGGGGTCTTTTATCCTGACCTGTGCGATAGCGATACGGTATCGGCCATGGCTTTAGTGCATCAGCGCTTTTCGACCAATACTTTCCCGACATGGTCGCTGTCGCACCCGTTTCGCATGATTTGCCATAATGGCGAAATCAATACAATGCGCGGCAATGTCAACTGGATGGCCGCGCGCCATGCAACGCTTGCCTCTGAGTTATTGGGCGATGATTTAGAAAAACTCTGGCCGCTGATTGAAGAAGGCCAGTCCGACTCCGCCAGTTTTGACAATGCGCTGGAGCTATTGGTGATGGGGGGGTATTCGCCTGCGCATGCGATGATGATGCTCATTCCCGAGGCATGGAGTGGCAATCCGCTTATGGATGACGATAGGCGTGCGTTTTACGAATATAACGCCGCCCTGATGGAACCATGGGATGGGCCTGCGGCGGTGGCGTTTTCTGATGGCCGCCAGATTGGCGCGACGCTTGACCGTAATGGTCTGCGGCCGGCGCGTTATTATGTCACCTCTGATGACCGCGTCGTCATGGCATCTGAAATGGGTGTGCTGCTCGCGCCAGAAGAAAAAATCATCGAGAAATGGCGATTACAGCCGGGCAAAATGTTGCTGATTGACCTCGAAAAGGGGCGGATTATTTCCGATGATGAAATCAAGGCTGATTTGGCGGGGTCGCACCCTTATGGCGAATGGCTGGCACGCACGCAGATTAAACTCGAAGAACTCCCCCCCCCTGAAGGCAAGGCGCGGGCGCAATCTGATTTGCCGCTTATCCAACTGCAACAAGCCTTTGGCTACACGCAAGAGGATTTGAAATTCCTCATCGCGCCGATGCTCGAGCGTGGCGAAGAAGGCACCGGATCCATGGGAACCGACACGCCGCCCTCTGCGCTGTCGGATAAATCGAAGCCGCTTTACACTTACTTCAAGCAGAACTTCGCGCAAGTCACCAACCCGCCCATCGACCCAATCCGCGAGGAATTGGTGATGTCGCTGGTCTCTTTCATTGGCCCGCGCCCGAACCTGCTCGATTTGGAAGGCACGTCTGGCATTAAGCGTCTGGAAGTGGCGCAGCCGATTTTGTCGAATGATGATTTGCGGAAGATTCGCCGTATTTCTGACATTGAAGACAATGACTTTCATGCCATCACACTGGATATGACGTGGGATCTTGAGAGCGGCGTTGATGGTCTCAAGGCACGCCTCGATGTGCTTTGCACCGAGGCCGAGAATGCTATCGCCAATGGCCATGAGAATATTATAATCCTGTCTGACCGTGCGGCGAGCGCGACACGCGTGGCTATTCCAGCGATGCTGACAACGGCGGCTGTGCATCACCATCTTATTCGCAAAGGCTTGCGCACATCGGCTGGTCTGGTGGTGGAGACGGGGGAGGCACGCGAAATTCATCACTTCTCTTGCCTTGCAGGCTATGGCGCAGAAGCGATTAACCCCTATCTCGCCTTTGATACGGTTGACCAATTGCGCGAAAAGCTTGTCCCAGAATTGACCCGCGAAGAAGGCCACGGCCATTTTGTTAAAGCGGCAGGCAAGGGCTTGCGTAAAGTCATGTCGAAAATGGGTATTTCGACTTACCAATCTTATTGCGGTGCGCAGATTTTTGACGCGGTTGGTCTGGCACAAGATTTTATCGACGGGTATTTCACTGGCACAGCGACAACCATTGAGGGCATCGGCCTTGATGAAGTCGCACAAGAAACGCTGCGCCGCCACAGAGAGGCCTTTAGCGATAGCGTTGTGCTGCAAGATGCACTGGATGTCGGCGGCGAATATGCGGTGCGCGTGCGTGGCGAAGACCATGTGTGGAATGCGAGCAGCGTTGGTACATTGCAACACGCCGTGCGTGGCAATAGCCGCGAGCAATATCGAGATTATGCACGCCAGATTAATCAGCAAGACGAAACTCTATTAACCTTGCGCGGGCTGTTTAAGATTCGCACTGCCGAAGAGACAGGTCGCAAACCGATTGCCCTTGACCAAGTCGAGCCAGTAGAGGACATCGTCAAACGCTTTGCCACGGGCGCGATGTCGCTCGGCTCTATCAGCCCCGAAGCGCATGAGACGCTGGCGGTGGCGATGAACCGCCTCGGCGGCAAATCCAATACGGGTGAAGGCGGCGAAGAAACGCACAGATTTAGCCCGATGGAAAATGGCGACAGCAAACGCTCTGCCATCAAGCAAGTGGCGTCGGGGCGCTTTGGCGTGACGGCGGAGTATTTGGCAAACGCGGATATGATTCAAATTAAAATGGCGCAAGGCGCAAAGCCGGGCGAAGGCGGCCAATTGCCGGGTCATAAGGTAGACCGCCGCATTGCCGCCGTGCGCTATTCAACGCCGGGGGTCGGGCTTATCTCGCCGCCACCGCACCATGATATTTATTCCATCGAAGATTTGGCACAGCTGATTTTCGATTTGAAAAACGCCAATCCGCGCGCCGATATATCCGTTAAGCTGGTGTCCGAGGTCGGCGTTGGCACGGTTGCCGCAGGTGTCTCGAAAGCGCGTGCTGACCATGTCACTATTTCAGGCTTTGAAGGCGGCACGGGGGCTAGTCCGTTGACCTCGATAAAACATGCGGGCAGCCCGTGGGAAATCGGCTTGGCCGAAACGCATCAGACATTGGTGCTGAACGATTTGCGCACACGCATTGCGGTGCAAGTTGATGGCGGGTTGCGCACGGGTCGCGATGTGATTATTGGCGCTTTGCTTGGGGCGGATGAGTTTGGGTTTTCCACCGCGCCCCTGATTGCCGCAGGCTGCATTATGATGCGCAAGTGCCATCTTAATACGTGTCCTGTGGGTATTGCGACCCAGAACGAAACGCTGCGCAAACGCTTTACGGGTCAGCCAGAGCATGTGATTAATTATTTCTTCTTTATTGCCGAAGAAGTGCGCGAGATGTTGGCTGAAATGGGTTTTGCGAGCCTCAATGAGATTATCGGCCAAGCTGACTTACTGGATACGCGCAAAGCGGTTGACCATTGGAAAGCGGAGGGTCTCGACTTTACACGGCTGTTCACCAAAATAAGCTCCGAGAACCCGACCTATCATACGCAAGCGCAAGCCCATCCGATTGACGATATTCTCGACCGCAGGCTCATCGAACAAGCTGCCCCTGCGTTAGATAATAAAACGCCTGTGCATATTGATGCGACCATCACCAATGTCGACCGTTCGGCTGGCACGATGCTGTCGGGCGAGTTGGCGCATCGCTATGGTCATGCGGGACTAGCGGATGACACGATTTCGGTGAAACTAAAAGGCACGGCGGGTCAAAGCTTTGGCACTTTCTTGGCACGCGGCATTAGCCTTGAGCTTGAAGGCGAGGCCAATGATTATGTTGGCAAAGGATTGTCAGGCGGACGCATTGCGATTTACCCGCCAGCCGAAAGCGCGATTGTGCCAGAGAAAAGTATTATTGTCGGCAACACTGTCTTATATGGCGCGGTGGATGGCGAGTGCTATTTCCGTGGCGTTGCGGGCGAGCGTTTTGCCGTGCGCAACTCTGGCGCGATTGCGGTTGTCGAAGGCGCGGGCGACCATTGCTGCGAATATATGACGGGCGGCTGTGTGGTCGTATTGGGCAAGACGGGGCGCAACTTCGCAGCGGGCATGTCTGGCGGCATTGCTTATGTGCTCGACGAGGATGCGACATTTGAAAGCCGCTGCAATATGGCGATGGTCGAGCTTGAGACCATCACGGGCGAAGGACACGCGCTGAGTAATCTGAAAGCCGATTTGCTGAACGATGATGCAGCGCGTTTGCATACATTGTTGGAAAACCATGCGCGCTATACAAACTCAAAACGGGCGCAAGAAATCTTGGGCAAGTGGGAGGCGTATCTTCCCAAATTCCACAAAGTCATGCCGACAGAATTCCGCCGTGCGCTCAATGAGATGGACGAACAAGACGCGGGCGTTCAGCCAGTCGCAGGAGAGTAAAATGGGTAAGCCAACCGCATTTTTAGAACTAGACCGTCAGGATAGTGGGCTTCTGCCGGCGGACGAACGGGTGCAAAACTTTCGCGAGTTCACCGTGCCAATGGATGAAAACGACCTGCGGGCGCAAGCCTCGCGCTGCATGGATTGCGGTGTCCCGTATTGCCATAATGGTTGTCCGGTGAACAATCAAATCCCCGACTGGAATGATTTGGTCTACACAAATGACTGGAAGGCGGCGCTGACCAATCTGCACTCGACGAATAATTTTCCTGAATTTACAGGTCGCATTTGCCCCGCCCCTTGCGAGGCCTCTTGCACGCTCAATATTGATGATAATCCCGTGACCATCAAATCGGTCGAGTGCGCGATTATCGACCGAGGGTGGGAAGAAGGTTGGATTAAACCGCAAGTGCCAGACCACAAGACGGGCAAAAGCGTCGGTATTATCGGGGCGGGTCCTGCTGGCATGGCCGCCGCGCAACAATTAGCCCGCGCTGGCCATGATGTGCATTTATACGAACGCAACCTCAAAGCGGGCGGCTTGCTACGCTATGGCATACCAGATTTCAAAATGGAAAAACACGGCATCGACCAACGCGTGGCGCAAATGGAAGCCGAAGGTGTCACCTTTCATTATGGTGTCCATGCTGGAGGCGATACGCTAGACGACAAGCATGATGCGTATATTTTAGCGTGTGGTTCAGAAGTGCCGCGCGATTTACCTGTGACGGGGCGCGAGCTTGACGGCGTGCATTTTGCGATGGATTTCTTACCGCAACAAAATCGCCGCATTGGGCAAGAACCGATTGGCGATGGCACGCCTATTTTGGCCGAAGGCAAACACGTCATCGTCATTGGCGGTGGCGATACGGGGTCGGATTGCATCGGCACGAGCTTTCGCCAAGGCGCGTTATCGGTGACGCAGTTAGAAATTATGCCGATGCCGCCCGAGAAAGAAGACAAAGCCATGACATGGCCAGATTGGCCGTTGAAAATGCGCACATCAAGCAGTCAGGCGGAAGGCGCGGTGCGCGACTTTTCGGTCATGACGACCCAAATACAAGGCAAAGATGGCCACGTCACCGCCATTCAATGCACGAAGATTGATGACGACATGCAGGCGATTGCAGGCTCTGAATTCGACCTAAAAGCCGACCTTGTATTGCTGGCGATGGGGTTTATTCATCCCGTGCATGAAGGGCTGGTGGATGATTTGGGACTGGCAAAAGATGACCGTGGCAATGTCGCCGCCGACACAGCGACGTATGAAACCTCGCGCGCAAAAACCTTTGCATGCGGGGATATGCGCCGAGGTCAATCGCTGGTTGTCTGGGCGATTCGCGAGGGTCGCCAATGCGCCCGCGAGGTCGATTTATTCTTGATGGGTGAGACGCTATTGCCGCGCTAACTACTGAGGCGCAGCAAATCATCGAGCACGCGCTCGACATGTTTCACCGAATTACACACTTGCTTATGCGTGCAATAAGCACCAAGACGTTTCATTTCGCTATCGCCGCTATTCCATGTCGCTTCGGGTTCTGGATTGAGCCAAATCACGCGGCGTGCGCGGTCGTGGATTTCTTTCAACACCAAATGCCCCGGGTCGCCATAATTGGCGCGCGCATCGCCCAAAATCATCACGGTTGTGCGCGAGTCGATACTGTCCAGCGTCGCCTCGGCCAAGTCCATCATCGACATGCCATAATCGGTTGAGCCGCCGCCATATTGCCGCAGAGCAGATTCCATCACCTGCTCGATGTCGCCTTCGCGCATCATGTCGGATATCTCGCCAGCGCGGTTTGAAAAAACAAAAGAGCGCGTCTTCGGCATCACCTCATCGAGACTATATAAGAACATCAGAAAAAACCGCGACACCGCCGCCACCGAACCAGAAACATCGCAAAGCACGATGAGCTTGGGACGGTCGATTTTGGTGCGCCGCCAAGCGAGCTCAAACAAATTGCCATCATAAGATATGTTACGGCGCATGGTGCGGCGGATATCCAACATGCCGCGCTGCGCCTTTTTGCGCCGCCGCGAATGGCGCGACGCAAGCTTTTTGGCAAGCCGTTGAATCAGCCCGCGCATGATTTTCATATCCGACGCATCCAGATTGGACAAACGAATACGGCTCAGCGCATCCTCACGAAGCAGCCGTCCGGCATTTTTTGTCCGCATGGCAATCTGGCGTTCGACAAAATCAAACACCGCTTCGAACAAATGAGCGCGTCCCTCGCGCAGCCGATTTGCGGCCTCTGTCTCGCCGCCCTCCGCCAAATCGCGGATAAGACCATCAAGCGCGTTCAACCCCATCGCTTCCATGATGCGGCGCGAAAACATGCCCTGTTGCGTGAATAATTTGGCATCGGCAAGCCCTACTCTGGTCGCCGCTTCAGAAATCGCCGCTTGCAAAGCAGCCGTGTCATTAGCACGCAGCATATCGGCCAGAGATGCCTGCACCGCGCTTTCCTCTGGCGTATCTTCGTTGATGACGGCGGCAGCATCGCCCGATTTTACCGCGCCATTTTTAACCTCGCCTGAGGGAGTCGAATTGGCATCATTTGGTTGGCCTTCTTGAGAGTCCCCTTCTTGCGAGTCGCCTTCTTGGGACTCGCCTTGTTCTGCGCCCTCTTGTGTCGCGGTAGCACTCTCAACCCCGCCCTCAGCAGCAAAGTCTGGCGATTGAAAATAAACATCAAAACATTCATCAAAAGAGTGCTTCTCGCTTTCGGTTTTCGCCAATGTATGACCAAGCGCGTATTTCAAAAGATGGCGTTCGGTAAAGCCAATCTCATCAATCACCGCGGCTGCATCAATCGCCTCGGCGGGTGATACTTGGATATCGGCGGCGCGCAGGATACGGATGAAATCAGCAATCACGGGGTTGGCCTATTGGATGGGCGTGTCGGGTGTCATTTTTGTCTCCCGCATGAGGCGCGCGATTTCGCCTTCAACATTCTCAATGTCGGATTTGAATTTCAGCAATACATTCAATGTATTGCGCACAAAATCGCTATCCAGAACCGCCATATTGAGCAATACAATCGTGCGCGCCCAATCGATGGTTTCGCTCACGGCGGGAGGCTTTTTCAAATCCATCTCACGCACCGCTTGCACAAAATCGACAATATTATCGCGCAGGGTTGCATCGAGTTCTGGCACACGGGCTTGCAAAATCGTTTTCTCGCGGGTCGCATCAGGAAACGGAATATACAGATGCAAACAGCGCCGTTTCAGCGCATCGCCAATCTCGCGGGTATTATTCGAGGTCAGAAAAACCAGCGGTGGCTTTTTGGCTTTAATCGTCCCTAATTCGGGAATAGAGATTTGATAATCTGACAAAATCTCGAGCAAGAACGCTTCAAACTCATCGTCTGATTTATCAATCTCATCGATGAGCAAAACCGCGCCCCCGTCATTTTGCAACGCTTGCAGCAAGGGGCGCGTTTGCAAAAACTGTTCGGAGAAAAACACGTCTTCAAAATCGTTCAGGCGGGTCATGCTTTCATCGAGCGAGCTTGCGCCTTGCATGAGATCGCCGAGTTTTTCTTTCAGCACTTGCGTGTATAAAAGCTGCTTGCCGTATTGCCATTCATATAGTGCTTTCGATTCATCCAGCCCTTCGTAGCACTGCAGGCGAATCATATCGAGACCGAGATACTCGGCTGTGGCTTTGGCCAGTTCGGTTTTGCCGACTCCGGGCGGGCCTTCCACCAAGAGCGGTTTTTCTAGCTTTTGCGCCAAAAACAAGGCTGTCGCGATTTGTTGGTCGCTGACATAGCCAAGCTTTTGATAGCCAGTCATAATTTTTTCGATAGCGCTTAACGCTGGATTTTTCTTATCACTCATGCGGGCGAAGATAGCACAATTGCGCGGCTTATTAGCGTTTATTTTCCTGCGCCAGCACGCGTAGCAAGCCGGGCGTTGCGTAGCCATCGGCGGCAAGCCCCCGCGCGCTTTGATAATCGCGCACGGCGGCGATGGTTTGGCGACCCAATACGCCGTCAATATCGCCTGTGCCGAAGCCTGCTTTTGTGAGGTGGCGTTGCAATTCTGCGATTTCATCGGGTAATAGAGGGCGGTCGGCCATCGGCCAGTCGCGCGAAAAAGGAGTGTTTGCAAAAAACTGTTCGCTCAAATGCCCCACCGCCAAGGCATAGGCGGGGGCGGTATTGTAGCGCAGCAAGGCGCGGAAATTTCGGGTCACAAGAAATATTGGCCCGCGCAAGCCGGCGGGGGCAAATAATGACATATCCCCCAGCGCGTCGTCGATTTTTCGATTGACCCCTTGAATCCCCGCATCGCGCCAAAAGCTCGCGGCTTTGGGGCTTTTGAGTTTGGCTAAAGAGAAATCCATATCATCTGGCACGCGCACCTCGAACCCCCATATGAGGTCGCGTTGCCAGCCCATGCGTTTTAAGTAATTGGCTGTCGAGGCCAACGCATCTTTTGGCTCGGTCCAAATATCGCGAATGCCATCGCCTGTGCCATCGGCGGCGTAGCCTTCATAGGTCGTCGGGATAAATTGCGTATGCCCCATCGCGCCTGCCCAACTGCCTTTAAAGTCTTCGAGCTTTACATCGCCCGATTGCAAGATTTGCAACGCCGACAATAATTGTTGCCGCCCAAAAGCCGCGCGTTTGCCCGTATAGCCCAAAGTCGCCAGAGCTTGCAGCACAGAATGGCTACCTTTATTGCCGCCATAATTCGTCTCGACCCCCCAAATCGCCACCAATATGCCGCGCGGCACGCCATATTTAATCTCGAGGCTTTCTAGAAACGCCGCGCGGGTTTTCAATTCGCGCACGCCGAGCCTAAGTCGCTCGGGCGTCACCATATGCACCAAATACGACCAAATCGGTTTGACATATTCGGGCTGGCGCGCCGCAAGTCGCTGGACATCAGGATCAGGCGTGAGTTGCTCAAGCGCATCGAGATATTGCGCAGCGACACCTTTTTGCGCGGCTTCGTGTTTAATCTCGGCGATAAACTGCGCAAACGCATCGGTCTGCTCTGGAGCAGCGTGTGCCGCAAGCGGCCATCCGAGAGCGCAAAACAGCATGGCACTAAATATGAGGCGCAAAATATTTCTCCTTGAACGCAACCTTGACCGAAGGGTCAGGCTTGGCCATACTTAGATTATAGCCGATTCATTTACGCACAAGTCAGACCAAAGCCGATATGCCGAACACTCTGCTCACTTCTGGAAAAAACACGCTGACGGCAGAAGCCGAGGGGCTGGAATTACTGGCGCAATCGCTGGGTGATGCGTTCGTCACGGCGGTTGAGACATTGGCCAGTGCCAAGGGTCGCGTGATTATTTCGGGCATGGGGAAAAGCGGTCATATTGGCAATAAAATCACCGCGACCATGGCCTCGACGGGAACGCCCGCGCAATTTGTCCACCCTGCCGAAGCCAATCATGGCGACCTCGGGATGATTACCCAAGATGATGTGGTGCTGGGGCTGTCATGGTCTGGCGACACGCAAGAGCTTGGCGGGCTGCTAAATTATACCAAACGGTTTAGCATTCCGCTGATTGCTATCACGTCAGATAAAGACAGCCTGCTGGGGCGCAGCGCCGATATTTGCCTTGAGCTGCCCAAAGCCAAAGAGGCTTGCCCGAATGGTCTTGCGCCCACCACATCGACGACCATGCAACTGGCTTTGGGCGATGCGCTAGCCGTGGCGCTGCTTGAAAAGCGTCAGTTCTCGCCATCCGATTTCAAAAACTTTCACCCGGGCGGCAAGCTGGGCGCGAGCCTCAGCCGCGTTTGCGATATCATGCACGCACCGCCCAATTTACCCCTCGTCACCGCCGATATAAAAATGGACGAAGCCCTCGTCACCATGACCGAAAAAGGGTTCGGCTGTTTGGGAGTTGTCGATAAAGGCGGACGCTTGTGCGGCATCGTGACAGATGGCGACTTGCGCCGCCACATGAACCCATCGCTTTTGCAAATGAGCGTCACCGACATTATGACCCCCGACCCGCAAACCATCACTGGCGATAAGATAACCGCAGAAGCCCTCAGCCTGATGGAAGAGCATAAGATTCAATGCCTATTTATCTGCGAAAAGAAAAAACCAATCGGCCTTGTCCGCGTACTCGATTTACTACGCATCGGCACAGCGTAAGCATAAGGGAAATAAAATGAAAAATATAATGATGAAAACCGCGCTGGCCTCAGCGCTCATGGCAAGCAGTGCCTTGGCGCAGGACGTACTCGACGAGGTGGTCGTCACCACGACGCGCACAGAAAGCCTACGCATCGATAATCCGGGCAATATCGCGCGCATCGACCCATCCGAGACGGTCAATCTGTTCCCCGTCGAGCTGATTAACCGTGCGCCGGGTGTGCATATCCATCGCGGTAGCGGACAAGAACATCTCACCGCCATTCGCTCACCCGTATTGGTGGGCGGCGCGGGCGCAGGCTCGTTTCTTTATCTGGAGGACGGCATCCCCATGCGCGCGCCGGGCTTTGCCAATGTCAACGCCCTGCTCGATGCCATCGCACAAGGCGGCTCGGTGGAAGTCGTGCGCGGGCCAGGCTCTGCGCTATATGGCTCGAACGCGGTGCATGGATTGATTAACTTCGTTTCCGCCCCGCTCGACGAAACAGGCGGCGAAATAGATGTGGCGGCTGGCTCTTATGGCCGCTACAGCCTCGGTCTTCAATCGGCACGACAACACGAACAAGTCACATCGCGCGTGACGGTCAGCCTCAGTGGCGACGAAGAAGGCTATCGCGCCGCGTCTGGCTTTGAACAGCAAAAAGCGCGCATCGAAACCGCATGGTACGGCGACGCAACGCGCTATCATTTCTCGCTATCTGCGATGAACCTCAATCAGGAAACAGCCGGGTATGCCGCCTCTTTTAAAGATGAGGACATCGCCAGAGCCAACTTAAATCCCGATGCGTATCGCGATGCGGAATCGTATCGCGCCTATTTGCGCATCACCCGCGACCTCGATGATGGCGCAACGCTGACGCTCACCCCCTATATGCGCTCGAATGAAATGCAGTTTCGGATGCATTTTCTACCCGGAAACCCAGTAGAAGAAAACAGCCACGACTCGATTGGTCTCCAAACCGCTTATGCGCGGCAAACCGCTAATGTCGATTATGTGGCAGGTATCGATATTGAGTTGACCACGGGCGAGCTTACCGAGATACAGTCTGAGCCAGACACTCCTTTTGGGGGGTTTCTGCAAGGCACGCATTATGATTATGAAGTCGATGCGCAAGTTATCGCACCTTATGTGCACGCGGTCTGGCCGTTGGGCGACAATACCGAACTGACCACAGGTCTACGCGCCGAGCTGACCGATTATGACTACAAAACCAATGTCGCAACCAATCCGGGTGAACGTCTGTTCCGCCCCGCTAATCGGTCGGATGATTTTTCGGACATATCCCCGAAGCTCGGCGTGGTACATGCTCTATCGGAAAACCGTCGTGTGTTTGCCAATTTGGCGCGTGCCATTCGCGCGCCGCAAGTCACTGAT
This sequence comes from Parvibaculaceae bacterium, assembly GCA_965221415.1. Taxonomy (GTDB): domain Bacteria; phylum Pseudomonadota; class Alphaproteobacteria; order RS24; family RS24; genus UBA8337. Next base: position 292,726 of record OZ244887.1, on the reverse strand, counting down.
TTATATCGCCTGCGCGATGGCGACCCTGCTGACGGTATCGACCCAGATGTGAGCGCCATCGATTCAGAAACATTGGATAGTTTGGAACTCGGCTATCGCGCTGTTTACCCGCATGTCTCTTTCGAAGTGACGGGGTATGTGATGCAGAAAGAAAATTATCATTTCCGCGATGCCAATGACAATTACATCAGCGATGGCGAGACCGACCATATGGGCGTAGAGCTGAGCCTAAATTGGATGCTTGCGCGTGATTGGTTGCTCGAAAGCAATTTGAGCTATGGCAAACACGAATATGCGTTTTCTAATGTTGTGACGGGCGGCAATAGCGCCGAAACCATTATGGATGGCAACGCCATCGACAGCGCGCCCGAAACATTGGGCAATACCAAGCTGACGCATCAGCTGAATGAACGGCTGGCTTCATCGCTGACATGGGAGCGTGTCGGGGCGTATTATCTGGATGCCTCGAACAGTGCCGAATATAAGGGGCATGATATTTTTGCCCTTGGTCTTGATTACACTGTGTCGTCTGAAACCAGTATGAGCCTGCGTGTCGATAATGTGTTCGACGAGGCTTACGCCAAGCGTGCCGATAGATGGTTTGGCAATGAACGTTTCTTCCCCGGCGAGGGGCGTCGCTTCATGCTGCGTGTGAAGCGCAGTTATTAGCCGATGGGGCAGGAAACGCCTGTTCCGCCCATGCCGCAATAGCCATTGGGGTTTTTGCCCAGATATTGCTGATGGTAGTCCTCGGCGTAGTAGAATGTTGGGGCGGCGATAATCTCGGTGCTAATCGCGCCATAGCCCGCCGCGTTTAAGCCGCTTTGGAACATATCGCGGGCGGCTTCGGCCTTTTGCTTTTGGTCGTCGCTGAGGCAATAAATGCCCGAGCGATATTGCGTGCCGACATCATTGCCTTGGCGCATGCCTTGGGTTGGGTCGTGGTTTTCAAAAAACACCGCAAGCATCGCCTCATAGGAGGTTTTGGTCGTATCGAACACCACTTGCACCCCTTCATTATGACCGGTCTGGCCGCTACAGACTTCTTCATATGACGGGTTTGGCGTGAAGCCGCCGACATAGCCGACTTGCGTGGAATAGACACCATCGGCTTGCCAGAACTTGCGTTCAGCACCCCAAAAGCAGCCCATGCCAAAAATCGCGACTTCCATTTCATCGGGCCACGGGGCGACCATCGGCGCGCCGAGGACAAAATGTGTTTGCGGCACGTCTATCGCCATATCGCGCCCCGGCAGTGCCTTATCCGCTGCAATCATTTCCGTTTTTCTACCTAGTCCAAACATCAGACTTCTCCTGTTTTGTTAAGCCGCCGCTAAAGTTGAGATTGGCCCTTCGCGGCTGCCCGCCAATAATTGACGCAGCCACGGATTATCATCTGTTTCGGCTGCTTTTGCACTCCCGTGCCAGCGTAGCAGCCCCTCATGCATCACGCCAATCTCGTCATAGCTTTGCGTGATACCTACCATATTACCCGTGACAGAAATAACGCAAGCCCCACTTTCACGCGCCATGGACGAAATCATCGCATCCACCCGCGCCGCCAAAATAGGGTCAAGCCCCGCGGTCGGATTATCAAGCAGCAAAATATCTGGCTCGGTGGCAATGGCGCGCGCGAACCCGACGCGCTTTTGCATCCCGCCCGATAAATCCGCTGGAAATAAATCCGCCGCACTGACGGGCAGACCCACACGCGGCAGCAAAGCCTCGGCTTTGGCGCGCGCCTCGGCGCGGGGCATATTATTGGCAATGAGACGAAACGCGATATTTTCCCAAACAGGGAGGCTATCAAACAGCGCGTTTTGTTGAAACAACATGCCGATGCGTTCGTTTAGCTGCTTCGTGCGATGGGCGGGGTTTTCGACCGCCTCATCATCGATAAGAATACGTCCATGGCTGGGTGCATATAGCCCGACCAGACATTTCAGCAGCACGGATTTACCCGCCGCCGTCGGCCCAATAAGCGCAAGCGACCGCCCCGCTTCCAACGACAGGCTGACATGCTGGACGGCTTCGACCGACGCAAAGCTCTTGCTGACATTTTCTAGTGTAAGGCGGCTCATATCAGTTTCCTAAAATCTGGCGCGGCATCAAATAGCGCGCATCTGGCGCGTCGATTGCGTCGAACTCTACCCCAAAAATAGCCCCAAGTCGCGCTGGCGTAAAGACCTCATCCGCCGCACCTTGTGCCACGAGCACACCCTTGTGCATGACCAGCGCCTCATCGCAAAACTGCCGCGCCAGATTAATATCATGCATCACGACACCAACCGCAGCACCTGCATCTGCTTCACGGCGCAAGAGTTGCATCAGCGACAATGCGCCCGCCGCATCGAGCGATTGCACGGGCTCATCAAGCAGCAGTACGGGCGCGCCCCCTACGAGCAGTCGCGCCAATAATACACGCGCCTTTTCACCACCCGACAGCGTATCAATCGGACGGTCGGCAAATTGGGTCGCGTCGCATTTGGCTAAGGCGGCCATCACCAAATCATCCGCCTGCCTGCCATAGGTGCCATAAGCGTCATGTGCCAATAATCCGAGTGCCACCACATCGCGGCACAAAAGCGGCCATGCGATATTTTGGAATTGCGGCAAATAGGCAATCATACGGGCGCGGGCGCGCAAATTGTCAAAATCTGCGGCTCGCACCATCCCGCTTGTTGGCGCGATAATACCCGCCGCGACGCGCAGGCAGGTGGTTTTGCCTGCCCCATTTGGCCCGATAATGGCCGTCAGCGTGCCGGCTTTAAACTGGCAGCTGACCTCGCGCAGAATTGTTTTGCCCGTCACTGCATAAGATACATTATCCAGCTCAAGCAAACTGCACCCAGCCCGTCTCATAATTATCTGGCGCAAAAATATGCGGGTGTAAAATCTCGGCGATAATCTGCGCTGATTGCAATAAGCGCGGGCCCGGCCGATTGAAAAAATGATTGCCATTGACCAAATAAACCTGCCCCTCCTGCACAGCACGCAAAGCTTGATATTGCGGCAGGTCAACCAAGGCAGCCATTTCGGCACGGGCGCGGTCGATAGAAAACCCGCATGGGCCGACGACAATCACATCGGGGTCGGCTTTGGCGACATCTGCCCAATCGATAACGGGTGAATGGACACCCTCTTCGCCTAGCACCACATCGCCGCCTGCCGCCGCGATTGTCGCGGGCATCCAATTTCCCGCGCCCATGAGCGGTGCCGTCCATTCCATAAAAAACACGCGTTGACGGGGCAGGTTTTTGGTGGCACTGCGCAGCGTTTCAAATCCAGAGATGAACGCGGCGTTTAGCTTCTCCCCCGCCGCGACAGCCCCCAACGCTTTGGCGACATTGGCGATATCGACAGTCACATCGTCGAGCGTCATCGGCTCTAGTGAGACCAATTCGGGGGTTGCCTCTGACCCGACCCATGTGCGCAACGCCTGCTGCACCTCGCCAAGGCTCACGGCGCATAATTCGCATTGCGACTGCGTGACGACAAAGTCTGGCGCGATGTCGCGTATGGCATCGGCATCAAGCTTATACACTGACGCGCCATCTTCGACCAAAGCGCAGACATCGCGGTCGATTGTGGCGGCGGCGGCTTGCGGGTTCATTTTGGGTTGAGTGAGAACGGGCAAATGCTCAAGCCCCAGCGGCCAGTCGCACTCATGCGACCGCCCCACCAGATGAGCCTCAAAGCCGAGGGCGGCGACAATTTCGGTCGCACTCGGCAGGAGGCTGACAATTTTCATACGCTTATCCATACTCCCTTCTAGCCAAGCTAGAAGTTAGCGGTCAAGCCGACATAGGCCGTGCGGCCGGGCGTGCCGTAGCCGAGAGTCGTTTCATACGCATCATCCAGAACATTATTGAGCCGCGCCGACCATTTCACCTTATCCGTTATCGCAAAGGAAACCGCCATATTGAGCAGTGCATAATCGTCGAGCGTGACTTGCTGGGAGGGGAAAGTCGCAAAATCTGTATCAATCACGTCTTTCACCATCAGCAGATTGGCATTGCCCGAAACACGGTCTGAGAAATCACGTGTCACACTCAAATTCAGGGTTTTCTCAGGACGGCGAATATCGCGCGCACCCGTTGGCGTTTCTGCATCGAGCGCGGTAAAATTGCCGCTTATTGTGGTCGCTGCGTCCACATCATATCGCCCGCGTAACTCATAGCCAGACGATTGGCTTTCGCCATCAGACTGCACATATCGGTCAACTCTATATTCGATGATATCAGAAATATCGATTTTGAAATAAGCCAACTCAAAAGACGCGGCTTTGTTTGGCGCAAAAATAACCGCAATATCTGCGCTTTCGCTTTCTTCAGGCTGCAATGTCAGGTCGCCACACACGCCCCCCGCACAGAAAGGCGATTCTCCGAAATTTTCGAAAAGGCTTGGCGCACGAAACCCCGTGCCATAACTCGCACGAAACCCTATGTCGCCAAACATTTTCCGCCCCGCCAAGCGATAAGTCTCGAAGCTGCCAAAATTATCATGCTCATCCTGACGCACAGAAACCGATGCACTCAGCGCGTTTTCATCGGCATATTGAACCAGCGCATACACCGCCTCTGTGTCAGCTTCATAAGTGTTCGTTGTCGCTATATAAGTATCGGTCTCGCTTTCCAGACCGAACAATGCCTTGGTGTTGGTGGCCACATCAAATACGCCGCGATAGCTTATTAAAGAACGCTCACCGGTCGTTGTACTGGGGAAAGTGCCATAGCTGCTCGTGACATCTTGGCTTTCGCCGATAGATAATCTGTGGTGTGCGCCATCGTCCTTATAATCGACAGCCAAACGCCCGCCGACGGCATCAAAATCAGTGTAAGCATTGGGGTCATCAACCACGCCGAGGCCGAATGAGAATTCGTCGGTTTCCACCTCACTGCTTATCGAGCGCAAAGCGAGGTCAAGCGATATCTGGTCGGTCACATCCAACACAAAACGAGCGCGCGCCGTCAGGCTTTCATAGCCATCTTCTTCGACATTGCCGTTTTCCTCATTAGCCGCCGAAATACCATCCGTGTCGGTTTTCTGGACAAATACACCATAGCCCAGATTATCGCGCTGGCCTTGGCTCGACAGCGAAAAAATGTTTGTCCCCAATGCGCCCGTTTCGATGCTTGCGGTGTTTTGTGTCTCGCCGCCATAGGCTGTAAACAGACTGATAGCACCGCCAATCGCCTCGCTGCCATACAGCACGCCTTGCGAGCCGCGCAGCACTTCGACGCTTGCCAAACCATGGGTTGGCAAATAAGCCCATGAAGCTTGTTGGCTCACGGGGTCGTTAATCTGCACCCCATCGACATATACGCCGCTATAGTTGCCGCTTAGCCCACGCATAAACACATTCGAGGTCGTGCCTGTGCCGCCAGATGAATACGTACTGATGCCCGCCACCGTGCTGAGCGCGTCTTGCAAATAGGTGATTTGCTTTTGTTTTAAATCCTGCGCCGTGATGATATCCACCGAAGCGCCGATTTGCGCAGCTGGCGTTGGGATGCCCGTGGCCGAGACGATGATTTCATCGACCTCCTGACCCATAACAGGCGAGATAAGCGCGCTCGTCATAAGCGCGCCCGCGATAAATTTATGTAAACGATTATTATTCATTATTCTCTCCAAATAGCTTCATAAGCTCACGCAACCCCCAAACTCAAAGGGCGCACGCGAGGTGTTTCTCATGTCGTCTATAACGGAGTTACCGTCTCGGTATGGTGCATCCCGCCCAACCGAAAAACGACCAATCAAGGCAGGTTTCCTGGCTTGCGGGTTATCGCCGCGAGCCGCCTTCCTCGTTTTGACGAGTGGCAAGTGGCCGTTGACTAACCGCTAACAGTTGCGGGCGCAGCTATCGATTTGGCAGAGCTGAGGCTCTTTCGCACGATATTCCCTTTTACCCCTTTGTGAGGGCACCTTGTTTGCAAGATTTTCTCTAGCTTAGTTTGCGCGTGGGCTCAAGCACTATCGCCCGAACGGCGCAGCAGCATGAGCAAAAGCGGTACGCCGAGAAACGCTGTTAGCACGCCAAGTTTTAATTCGGTGATGGTCGGGATGGCGCGCACGCCCGTATCGGCCAGAACCAATAGGCTTGCGCCGAGCAGTGCCGATGGCAACAATGTGCGCGAGGGCATATGGCCGCAATAGGGGCGCACTAAATGCGGTGCGACAAGCCCAACAAAGCCGATAACGCCGGTGACCGAAACCACCGCCCCGACTGCCAACGCCAAGCCAATAGAGATTTGCCACCGCACGCGCCCAAGCTGAATACCGAGGCTTTGTGCGACCTCCTCGCCCAACGCCAACGCATTCAAAGCGCGGCCTGTGGCCAGCATCAGCCCGCAGCCCAACACCGCACTCGGCAAAGCAATCGCCAAATGCACCCATGAACGATTTTCCACCGCGCCCAAAAGCCAAAAGGCAATCTCCAATGCGGCAAAATAATTCGGCGACAAATTAAGCGCCAGAGCAATGCCTGCACCGGCAAAAGCCGACACCGCAAAGCCTGCCAAAATCAACCGCAATGAAGAAGCTCCCTTGCCCGCCACCGCCATCAAAACCCCGACAGATACGAGCGCCATCACAGAAGCCGCCAACGGCACGACATACGACAAGGTTGACGCTAACCCTAAATAAATCGCGATAACAGCGCCAAGTGCCGCGCCATTCGAAGCCCCAAGCAGCCCCGGCTCTGCCAGTGGATTGCGCAACAGCCCCTGAGCCGCCGCGCCGCAAAGCCCCAACACAAAACCCGTCAGCGCGGCCAGAGCAATGCGCGGCGCACGGATGGTTTCGAACAATATCGCGGCAAAGCCATCGCTTTTGTCGCTGCCCATCAGCCAATCGAACCACATCGGCAATGGCGTGGGGACATCGCCAACCAATAGCGAACCCATCGCGGCGACGACAAGCACGGCGAACAATATCGCGTTTAGGTGTGCGGCTTTCATCATGCCGCCAAGCTAATGGTCTCGCTAGGCGGTTGCAACTTACTTTTCGGCCAGATGACTGGACACGCATCGGTTTCCATGGCAAGCCAAAAGCATGATTCAACCACTCACCTATCGTGGCACCTATCGCGTCATGCTTGTCCTGCTCGCCTTGACGATGCCTGCGAAAGCCGATGCTATGCCGCGCATCATGAGCCTCAATTTATGCGCCGATGCATATTTGATGGCGTTTGCCGAAAAGTCGCAAGTGCTGGCGCTAAGCCCGCAGGCACGCGACGCTGAGCTGTCGGCCTTTCACAAAACGGCACAAGAATACCCGACAAGCACGGGGCAGATAGAGTCCATATTGGCGCTTAAGCCCGATTTGATTATCGTCTCGTCATATTCTGACCCGATGCGTAACGCGCTCATCAAGCAGCTTGGCTTTAAGCTGATGGTGATAAATGCGGCAGATAGTTTTGCCGCCGCGCGTGCAGAAATCATGGATATTGGCGCAGCTATCGGGCGCACTCAAGCAGCGAGAGCTTATCTTAAAAAACTCGATGCCGAGATGGCCGCGCTCAAGCCTGTGAACAACGCGCCGACTATCCTGCCGTTGCAGCGGCGCAATCTTACTGTCGGCGATGGGCATATATTAAACGAGATTATCGCGCTGGCGGGGGGCGTTAATGTGGGACGCAACATCACCGATAATATGATGGGGCGGGTGACATTGGAGGGTGCGGTGGCGGCACGCGCCGATTATATTTTGGTCAATGAGACGAGTGCGCGGCCTGACAGTCGCGGCATGGAGTTTTTATTGCACCCCGCCCTGACGCGCCATTATGCGCCGCGCCAAAAATTGTTCATCGACAATAATTTATTGGTCTGCGCAGGCGCGACGACCCCCCTCGCGCTTGCTAGTCTCATTACTCAGTTACGCGAAAATTGAGGTTGAAACGCGCGCGCATCGCGTTAATCGGCACGCGCATGACATAAAGCGGCAAGGGCATCGAAGCATTTTCAATCGTGATGGATTGCAACGCTGGCGGGGCGAGACCATCGGGGGCGACAGTCACACGCGCGCGAATATGTCGGTCGGCAAACAACCCCGCAATCCAAGGCGAAATATGCTCGACCTCAAACTCATACGCTGTGCCTTGATAATTTGTCTTGAGCAATGAGCCGGGGCGCAACGCCATCGCTCCCTGCGGCGGCATTTGTAAATCAATCTGCGCTGGCCCACGCGGTAAATCGCCAAGCGTCGCGGCAACAGCAAGGCGGGCTGGCACATCAACCGTGACGGGCACATTGATAAAAAAGCTCAAAGCAAGCAGCACCAAGCCAACCCCTAGCCCTATCAGTCTGCCAAAGCGGCCTCGCGCAAAAGTCGCGCCATGAACGCCTGCATCGAGCGCGTCGACGGTATAAGCTGCCGCCTCTGCCAACTGGTCAAGCATCACCCGCACAGGTTGCGACCATTGCGACTCGCGCAGCAAAACAATGCCCCCCCGCAGCTTGCCATCTTGACGGTGCAACGGCACATATAAACCAGATTTTGGCAAATTGTCTGGCCAGTCGGCCATGCTTGCGTCGTCATCAATCATCTCAGGCGTTATCTGGCTGTTACGATAATCGGCCTTGCTGAGCCACGCCCCGAGCTTTTCGCCCCACGCGAGAACCTGCTTTGTATCTTTATTCTTCTCGTTATCTTTTACGATGCCCGAAATGGTCACGTCATAAATCCGCCCGCGCGGGCTGCATGTCCAAAACACGGCGCAGTCATACGGCGCAAAACGGTTAAGTCGATTGACCACAAGACGCGCCAAATGCGCCGCCCCCGGCGCACGGCGAAACTCATGCTCAAGCAAAAACAGCCCCGCTAGCGCACGCATGCCAACGCTATCCTGACTATCGGCTTGCTGATAAGCCGCATCAATATCGGGATCAATCTCATCCATTATATCGCTAGTATCCGAGTCGCTTGTCACAAAAGTCACGCTTTCTCAAAAAAATGCAGCTGTCATAGCCAAAAGCCTCGTTTCGTGTAAAATGAACCAGATTCGTGCAATGGCAAACACACCTAAAAATTTGCCTGTGCGTATCTAGTGTTGCGTAAGGAGAGTAAAATGGCAGATGAGGAACGCGAAGTTCGGCGTATGGCAGAGATTGCTGAGGCGATTACTGCTATTTTGGATGCCAAACCGCCCGTCGGCGATACGCCTGCGGAGATATCGCCCCCCGAAACCACACCAGACGCGCCATGCGCTGCCAATGATTTGGACGCTGCCATCGCTGCTGAGTTTGCACCCGATACGCCAACAGATACGCCGCAAGATGAGCCTTTCGGGCCAGCACCGTCGCTTGATTTGCCCGCCGCCGAGCCTATCAATAACGCGATTGGGCAAGACGTGCGTGCAGGCAGCGAAATGGCCAATTTATCGATGCGCATGCAAGATACATTGATTGAAATTCGCAACCAGACCAATGAGGCGTGGCAAGGCTCTGAGGCGTTGCTGGCGGAGATGGCGCAAGCGCGCACCGCTTTGGTCGCCGACATGCGCGGCCAGATTCAAACCATTGCCAGCGAAACGCAAAGCCGTCGCCAAGCGATTCTGCGCGAGCTCGACCAGTTAGAAAATCAAAGCCTGATGGTGCGCGATGAAATGGAAGTGATGCTGGTGAAATTCGAAACCAGCCTTACGGATTTACACACGCGCTATTTTCAAAATGCCGAAATGGAGCGCGACCGCCTCCATCGTTATCGCGAGTTCTTGCAATTCTTACTGGATGAACGCGGCCTCTAAAACTTGTTTTTGCCTAAGCTCTGTGTCATTTTTTGATAAATCATAGGGAGCATAAAGACATGAACACCAAACCACTTGCGCATAAAACCATCGACGTTTTGGGACACAGCATAGCTTATGTTGAACTCGGCGACCCCAATGGCCGCCCGATTGTGTTTCAACATGGCAATCCGACTTCTTCTTATTTGTGGCGCAATATTATGCCGCATGCTGAAAAGCTCGGGCGTTGCATCGCCATCGATTTGATTGGCATGGGACACAGCGACAAACTCGCCGATAGCGGGTTAGAACGCTACACATTTGCCGAACACAGCAAATATTTCGAAGCGGCTCTGGCTGCCTTGGGCATTACCGAAAATATTATTCTGGTCATCCACGACTGGGGCAGTGCGCTGGGCTTTCACTATGCGGCACGCCACCCCGAAAATATCGCGGGCATTTGCTATATGGAAGGCATTGTTGCGCCGATTGAATCTTGGGACGAGTGGCCAGAAAACGCACGCGCGGTGTTTCAAGGCTTTCGCTCAGAGGCGGGCGAGGAGATGGTGCTGGACAAAAATATATTTGTCGAAAATGTCCTGCCAAGTGCCGTGTTGCGCGACTTGAACGACGAGGAGATGGCGGTTTATCGTGCGCCTTTTGCTGAAGTCGGCGAAGGCCGTCGCCCAACCCTGACATGGCCGCGACAAATCCCGATTGCGGGCGAACCCGCCAGTGTCGTGAAAATCGTTGAAGATTATGCTGCTTTCATGGCCGCGAGCGATATGCCAAAGCTGTTCATCAATGCCGCGCCGGGGAGTATTTTGACGGGTAAAGCGCGTGATTTCTGCCGCACATGGAAAAACCAGAGCGAGGTTACGGTGGCGGGGTCGCATTTTATCCAAGAAGACTCGCCTGACGAGATTGGAATGGCGCTTGAAAGTTGGATAAACGATAATAATGTCTAATTAGTCATACTATTTTTGGCTATTATTGACAAAAACCCCGAAACATCTCAAATTCTCTGTATGGCAAGAGAAAAACGCCTTACAGACCAGCTCGCAGAAGCCTTAGCGCGACCTATTTTGGGTGGCGAGTGGGCGGAAGGGCATAAATTACCCGCAGATGCGCAGATTTGTGCCGAACACGGCGTGTCACGCACGGTTGTGCGCGAGGCCATGCGGATTTTGAGCAGCAAAGGGTTGATTACCGCGCGTCCTCGCATTGGCACGCTAGTCGCCCCACGCCGCGATTGGGCGGTATGGGACCCAGATATTCTGATATGGTTGGAAAGCACGCCCGCTTTGGCGGATTGGCTTGCGGATGCGCTTGATATTCGCCGTGCGCTTGAGCCTGATTTTGCCGCCTTAGCTGCCGCACGCGCTGATATTGCTGACAATCAGATGCTGCAAGATGCGCTGCGCGCTTTGCAAACACACGCCGATACGGCGCATGAAATCGACTTTCTTGCCGCGCTTTACGCTGCGTCGGGCAATGATTTTGCGCGCTTTTCTGGCCATCTTGCCGCATGGACAGTGACGCATCGTGCGACACCAACGCCGTTTTCTGCTTATACCCAATTGACCGCCGCCATCGCGCAAAAAGACAGTGCGACTGCGCGTCAATGTGCTTTTCAGGCGCTGCTTCCTGCTTAATGCGACAGTATTTTTGTGATGCTGCGTTATATGGTTTGAATAGCCAATGAAGCAAAAGGGTATAAGGTGAGACAACACGCGAACTATAAACAGGGAGACCATTTGGTGCCGCCTCTTTCGGATGATGAGCTACTCGTGCGTATCGGCCAACGCGACCAACAGGCCGGTACCGAATTGATACGCCGCCACTTGGCTTATGTGTTGCATATTTGCACGCGCAAATTGACCAATCGCGCCGAAGCAGAAGAAGCCGCGCAGGATGTGTTTGCGTCGGTTTGGAAAAATGCGGGTAATTGGCAAAGCGGTAACGCCAAAGTCACGACATGGTTATATCGTATCGCGAGCAATCGCTGCATCGACATATTGCGGCAGCGGCGGGCGACCACAAATATTGACGACATCGCCGAGCCGGCTGATGAACGCGCCAATGTTGAAGATATGCATATGATTGCCGAGCGCAATCAGCTTATCCGCAACGCTTTGGCCGCGCTAAGCCCCGACCAAAAACAGGCCATCGAGTTGGTTTATTATAAAGAGATAAAACAGCGCGAGGCGGCCGAGTTGATGGGGCTGACGCTAGCGGCGCTCGAATCTATTTTGCGCCGCGCGCGCACGAAATTGCATCAGGAACTGGCCAGACAACGCGACCAGCTAAAAATAGCTTAACGGTGAAGGATAAAAAATGAGCTTTGATGAATTTGAACAACTGATTGCCAGCTATGGCGGCAAATCGGAAAACTGGCCGGAAGCCTATCGCGCTGACATGTTAGCGATGATTGCGGACACGCCGAAAGCCTCTGCCTTATTGGCGCGTGAACAAAGCTTAGACGGCTGGCTGGATGCACGTTTGCCAGATGCGCCGACGGATTTGAGCAGCAAAATAACCGCGCAAATGGACGCATCTCTCGCGCTAGAGGCCGCACCAGAAACCGAATTGCGCTCCACCAATCGCGCCACGATGGGCGCGACGCTGACCATGTTGGCGGCTTGTTTGGTCGGCGGATTTGTGATGGCGCCGACTATTCTCGATGCCGTGATAAGCGGCAATGACTTGATGGCCTCACTCGAAATTATCACCGGCAGCTTTATGCCAACCGAACCTCTATAGGAGCTTTACATGTTAGAAAATAAGAAATTTATTTATAGTGTTTTGATTGTCTCACTGGCGTTCAACTTTTTCATTATTGGCGGTGCGGGATATTACACGCTGAAGTGGAAAAGCATCCGCGCTGATAGTAATTGGATTGAAGAACGCGCCGATAGAGCGCAAGAGCGCGTTTTGCGGCATCTTGAGGGCGCCGACAGAGACCTCGCAGAGCGGGTTTTTGACAGTCGCCGCCAAGAGTTGCGCACTGCCATCAAGGATATTCGCATGGCGCGTAAAGATTTCCGCCAAAGCCTGCGTGCCGAAACACCCGATTCTGGCGACATAACGACCGCGCTGAACCAATCGCAAGCCGCCGCACAACGGGTCAATGAAGCCCTGCACGGCGCGTTACGCGATATGGCTCAAGGCTTGTCGCTTGAGGCACGGCAGAAAATCTCTGCTCGTATGCGCAAACATGAAAAGAGACATGAGAGAGACGAAAGATAAGTCACCCTATTTGGGCAGATTCAATTATAGTCTGCCCAAATAACAGGAGTCGCTTATGCTTTTTTCAATGCAGCAATATGGTGAGTTTATCACCCGCCGCCCTTATTTGGTCATCGTGCTTTCGCTACTTATTGGTCTGGCGGCGATTGCGGGCGGTCAGCACTTACGCTTTACGAATGATTATCGCTACTTCTTTTCCAATGAGAATCCTTACCTAACGGCATTTGAGGAGTTGGAGCGGACTTATTCTAGCCCTGACACGCTGCTCTATGTTTATCAGCCCAAGGACGGTGGCGCGGCGACTTCGGCGCAAGCCCTAAACTTGGCGTATGAGATTACCGAGGCGGGATGGCAGATTCCATTTTCGACCCGCGTCGATAGCCTGACCAATTTCCAGAACACCCGCGCCATTGGCGAGGATGATTTAGAAGTCCGCGCCCTGCTCGAAGATCCAGCTGATATCTCGCCGCAGAAAATTACCTATATAGAAGACACAGTCTTAGGCGAACCTTTGCTGGCGGGGCGGCTTTTATCACTGGATAAGCGCACCGCCGCTGTTTTGATTTCGCTGCGCCCGCCCGTCGATGACACGGTGGCGACCACATCCATCGTTAGCGCGGCACGCGATTTGCACGAAAAAATGCGCGCCAAATATCCCGATATTCGTATTGAACTCACCGGCTCGCAAATGCTGTCCAATGCATTCGCTGAAGCCGCACAGAGCGATTTAGCAACGCTCACCCCCACCATGTTTTTGTTGATTGCCGTGGTGCTGATTGTCACCACGCGTAAATTATTCGGCATGATTGCGACGATGATTGCGGTCACCATGTCGGCGGCCATGGCGATGGGGATAGGCGGTTGGCTAGGCATCCCCCTCTCGCCGCCTGCATCGGGCGCGCCGACCATTATCCTCACCGTCGCGGTGGCTGATTGTGTGCATATTCTTATCACCGCCTTGGTGGCGCAAGGGCGCGGCCTCGACAAAAAGGCGGCGATTATAGACAGCCTACGGGTCAACGCGCAGCCGGTATTTCTAACCTCGGTGACCACGGCGATTGGCTTGTTCTCCTTGCAGTTTTCGGATGCGCCGCCCTATCGCGACCTCGGCGCACTGGCAGGCATAGGCGCGATTTGTGCTTGGTTTTTATCGATGACGATATTTCCTGCGCTGCTTTCGGTGTTTCCCATGTCGGGCAGCCCGACGGTCGACCGCCAAAGCCGATGGATGGGCGTCTTGGCCGATGCGATTATCTCGAAGCGTAAGCCTTTGCTGATTTCTATGCTGGCGGTGTCGCTCATTGGGGCGGCTTTGTTGCCACGCCTGACGTTTAACGACCGATTTGTCGATTATTTTGACGAGACCGTTGATTTTCGGGTGGCCTCGGATTGGGCGGCGGATAATCTGACGGGGATTTACCTGATTAATTATTCGCTGGCAGGAGACGATGCAGGGGCTGTGGCCGACCCGCAATATCTGGCGACGCTCGATGCATTTGCCAACTGGCTACGCACACAGCCTGAAGTCAAACATGTGGCGGCGTTCTCGGATGTGGTCAAGCGCGTCAACCGTTCGTTTAACGGCGACCGACAAAAGTTCTACGCCGTGCCAGACAATCGCGACTTGGCCGCGCAATATGTCCTGCTCTATGAAATGTCGCTGCCCTATGGGCTGGATTTAAATGACCAACTCAATGTAGATAAATCTGCATCGCGCCTCATCGCCACGCTGCACGACATTAGCACGCAGGACATGAAAGCCATCCAAGCGCGCTCAAAGAATTGGCTTACGCAAAACGCCCCTGAGCGCATGCGGGTCGACCCATCTGGCCAGTCGGTCATGTTCGCCTATATTGGCGAGCGCAATTTCCGCGCGATGACCAGCGGGACGATTATCGCTTTTGTGCTTATCTCGGCGTGTCTGATGTTGGCGCTGAAAAGCCTCCGCTTGGGGCTGATTAGCCTTATTCCTAACCTTGCGCCGCCGATAGTCGCGATGGGCTTTTTCTCGCTCTATCGCGATGAGGTTGGCTTTTGGACAGCTTTTGTTGGGGCGACCGCGATTGGTCTGATTGTCGATGCGACGGTGCATATGCTGACGAAATATCGCCATGCGCGGATTGAGCTGAATTACAACTCGGAAGATGCGGTGCGCTATAGCTTTGCGACTGTTGGAACGGCGCTGTGGGTTTGTTCTTTTGTCCTTGTGGCGGGCTTTATGGTGCTGACCTTATCGCCGTTTCTGATTAATGCCATGTTGGGCTATGTTGTCGCTTTGACTATTTTCATGGCGCTTGTTTTGGACTTCCTTTTATTGCCCCCTTTACTGATTGCGATTGATAGTCGTGGGGAATCTAAACCCATGGTGCCCCCTGCTGAATAATGGAGATAAACATGAGACCGCATATTTTAAAGACCACCCGCCTTGCTGCCTGCGCGCTGTTTGCGTTTACTTTAACGGCGCGGGCTGACTTACCTGACTTGCCCGGCACCGATAAGCCCGAGGCGCGCGGGTTAGCGATTGCGCAAAAAACCGATGCGACAAATCTCGGTTTCATCAGCACCACCAGCGAAATGGAGATGGTGCTGACCAATGCCAATGGTGATGTTTCAGAGCGCCGCCTGACGTTTAATTCGTTGGAAAATAAAAATCCCGATGATGGCGACTGGACGATGATGGTTTTTCAAGAGCCATCCGATGTCGCTGGCACGGCCATGCTCACCTATGCGCATATTCTCGACCCCGACGAGCAATGGATGTATCTGCCAGCGTTGAAACGGGTGAAGCGTATTTCATCGGTCAATAAATCTGGGCCCTTTATGGGCTCAGAGTTTGCTTTTGAGGATTTCTCAGCGCAAGAAGTCGGCAAGTTTTCGTATAAATGGCTGCGCGATGAAGCCTGTGGGGAGCGCACGTGCCATGTCACCGAGCGTCGCCCGCTATATAAGCATTCGGGCTATACGCGCACGGTCGCATGGACTGACACGACGGATTATCAGCTGCGCAAAGTGGTCTATTACGACCGCAAGAACGCGCTTTTGAAAACCCTCACCTTTAGTGATTTCACTCTTTATTTAGATAAGTTCTGGCGCGCGCATGAGTTGTTCATGGAAAACCACGTCACCAAAAAAACCACGACACTGCGGTGGCAGGATTATGAATTCCAAACGGGCTTGAGCGCGGCGGACTTTACCCAGAACAGTCTAAAACGGGCGCGCTAAATGTTTGCGGGCGCGCGTCTGGTATTTGCGACATCGCTTGCGTGCGCCGCGCCTGTGCAGGCGATGGATATTGATTTTGACGGCAATATCGAAATCGAGGCGCGCCATTTCCCGCAAGTCGGGCGGCTTGAGGCGATGGAGCAAGACTTTGTCTCTCTGGCGGGCGAGGCTGAACTGGGCTTTTATAGCCTATCGGGTCGCCATGCGGTTATCATCAAACCGTTTGGCCGCTATGACCAGCACGACCATGAGCGCAGCCATATGGATTTGCGCGAGGCAAAATATCGCTATGTGCGCGGCAGCATTGAGGCGACCATCGGGGTCGATAAAGAGTTCTGGGGCGTGACCGAGTTTTTGCATTTGGTCGATATCATCAACCAAACCGACAATACCGAAAACATCGATGGTGAGGCCAAGCTCGGCCAGCCGATGGTCAAGCTGAGTTATAGCAGCGATTACGGCACGCTCACGGCCTATGCGCTGCCCTATTTCCGCATCCGCCAATATGCTGACCCGATGACGGGTCGCCCGAATTACGGCTTCACCGTGGATGACAATACAACGCATTTCGAAAGCGGCGAAGGGCGGCGCACTGACGATTATGCCCTGCGCTATAAACATAGTATTGGGGCTGTCGATTTGGGACTGGCTTGGTTCGATGGCACAGCGCGCACACCGCAATTGCTGCTCTCTGTGCCACCCAGTGCTAATAGTCTGCCGGTCACGCAAGCCTATTATGCCTATCAAACGCAAATCAGCCTCGATGCGCAGGCGACTTTGGGCCCGTGGCTGCTCAAGCTAGAGGCCATCCAAAGCAAGCAGAACATGTTCCAAGGCGTGCGCCCCACACTGGCATCGCCAATCGAAGAAATTGACATCACGCGTGCGACGGGCGGCTTCGAATACTCGTTTTACAATCTGTTTAACAGCGGCACGGATGTCGGCCTTGTTGCCGAATATATGTGGGACGAGCGCGAATTGGACGCACCGCACCCGTTTGGCAATAGTCTCGGCATCGGACTGCGGTGGACACCCAATGACACGCAATCAACCGCGATATTGCTTGGCGGCATTGTCAATCTGGATAGCGATTCAACGGCCATCTCACTCGAAGCCGAACGCCGCCTTGGGCAGAGTTTCAAAACCATCTTAGAGGCACGCCTTCAAGACAAAGTCGGCGATGATGACCCCCTCGCCCGCGCCAATGCCGATGAAGATTACATTCGGTTTCGCTTGGCGTATTATTTCTAACTCGCCAAAGCTTTTGACTTGCCGTAAGGTTTTGCAAAATCTGGGGGAGAACAACCATGGCGGCATCATCTGCGGCGACACCGAGCAAATCGACACGTAATTACACCCTCGCCATGTTGGTCGCCGTGTATGCATCGAGCCATGTCGACAGGCAAATCGTCTCGATTTTGGCCGAAAGCATCAAGCTAGAACTCTCCTTGAGCGATACGCAATTAGGCTTTCTCATCGGATTATCGTTTGCGATTTTCTATGCCACGCTGGGCATCCCTATCGCCATGCTGGCCGACCGCTATTCGCGGCGCAATATTATCGGTATCTCGGTGATTGTCTGGTCGGGCATGACCGCCCTTTGCGGTTTGGCAGGCAACTACCTACAACTGGCATTGGCACGCATTGGGGTCGGCATTGGCGAGGCCGGCTCAAGCCCGCCGAGTCACTCGATGATTTCCGACTTGTTCCCGCCTGAAGCCCGCGCCACAGCGATGGGCATTTATGCCACGGGCATCAATATTGGCGTGCTTATCGGCTTTCTGGTCGGCGGTTGGGTTGACCAATGGTATGGCTGGCGTGTGGCCTTTTTCGTGGTGGGCATACCGGGCATTATTCTGGGGCTTTTGATGTTCTTCACCGTCAAAGAGCCTGCGCGCACGCAACCGCCAAAACCGCTCTCGGCGAATATCTTCCGCGAAGTATGGGACACTTTCAAGCTGATGATGTCGATACGCAGCCTGCGCCATATCGTGATTGGCTGCACGCTCGTGGTCTTTGTCGGCTATGGCGCGCTATATTGGAACGGCGTGTATTTCCGCCGCATCCACGGGCTTACATCGGGCGAAACAGGCACATTATTGGCACTGATTGGCGGTCTTGTCGGCGGTGTCGGCACTTATTTTGGCGGCTGGCTAGCCGATAAGCTCGGGGCGAAAGATAAGCGCGCCTATGTTTGGCTGACTGCTGCTGTGAAACTCGGCATTTTGCCGTTGAGCTATTACTTCTATCTGAGCGATAATTTATATGCGGCCACAGCCGTTTATACTGTGCTTGCCTTTTTCGGCGGGTTTTACCTATCCGTCAGCTTTGCCATGACGCAAAGCCTGCTGCCAGCACAAAGCCGCGCACTAGGCGCGGCTTTGCTTTTGTTCTGCATCAATATTGTTGGTCTCGGTTTTGGCCCCCAACTGGTCGGGATTTTATCCGACGCCTTCCTGCCAAGCTATGGCGTGGATGGGCTACGCTACGCGCTGATTGTGGTGATTACCGCCAACATTTGGGGAGCTTCCCATTATATGTTGGCGGCACGCACATTACGCGAAGACCTAAAGGCCGTAGAATAACCAGACTTAAGTCCTAAAACTTAAGACCTAACGTCATACCAACGATACTGGCTTCGGCCTCATCATTCTGTGTTGTGACCTCGGTATCTTGGTAATAGTACCCGACCATAACGCCAGAAGCGATTTTGTAACCGCCGCCAATCATGAACTCTTCATACTCAGCAGCATTACCAGTAACACCGGTTTTGGTCTCTTCGCTTTCCGTCCAACCGATACCCCAATAATTCCTGCCTGATTTGTATTTCAGGCCATAATTGGTCGATTCGACTTCCTCGCTATCAGCATAGGCAGCGGTATCGTTGCCGTCGACGAGGTCAGCAAGATTGGTATATTCGGACTGATTGCCACCGAGCACCCAATTACCATAAGCGATTTTGACGCCGACGCTTTCGCTTTCAACATCATCACCACCAGCCCCTATGGTTTCACCTTCGACTTGCGAATAGCTCACTTGATATTTGAGATCACCCGCTTGGCCTTTATAGCGTGCGGCCAATTCGATGATATCTTCTTGCACATCGTTAGTCGTGGTCGTATCAAAGACCCCCGCATTGCGGCGCTCAGCTGTTTTCCGCTCATTGTTCGGAGCAAAAGAGAAGCCGAGTTGCAGCCCACCGAGTTTTGGTGTGATGTAAGTCACTTTATTGGCTTCGCGCGAAATAAGCTCTAGCGTGGTGCGCGTATGCGCATCACCGAGAACGTCGCTCCCCAATATACCATTATAGAGGGTTTCGATAGAGTTTCCGGTAACCGAATTGTCATACATTTTCAGCCCGGGGACGAAAATCGGTGCTGTCACCTGAATTAAGTGACCCGCGCCGCTTTCGGCACCAGCAATAAACTTGCCCCAAGAGCCTTTTGCATAAATGTAGTTTTCATCGATTTGGCTACCATCAGCGTTAGACGCTTCCAATTCGACAACCACGCCAATTTCGGTATCGGCAGATGCCATCGCTTTGGCTTTGAAAATAATCTCGGCATTTTGATCCAAGACTTCTTCTTCGGCAACGGCAGTACCACGGTCATCAATATCGACCAAGTTGAACGCTTGAGTGTAATAACCGTTCACTGAAACGCTTGGCTTCATTGAATCGGCTTGCACCGCGAAGGGTGCGACTAACATCGTGGTCACTAACAACGTGCCACGCATGTGCTTATTTAGATTAGATAAAATCATTACAATATCCTTCTTTAGTTAATTTCAGAATCTTTAAAACACCAAGACAACAAATAGGTATTACTCGGTATTTATAAATTTCCTTTAAGTTGCTTCGCGCTTTATGCAAAGCAAATTCTCTGCAAGCTGTCGAAATGTGTTACATTATTGCAACACCAATCTAGAGTTGTAACAGAGGGAACATACACCAAAATCAAAAGGGGGAAAGAGCGAAAGCTTGAAAACCGCTTAATTTCACGCAAGCGTCACATTTCTGTGACAAGCCCGCCTGCGCCTAAAATAGGGAGGATGGTACAGCCTCCCTGAATTGAACAGGGGACCTCTAGATCCACAATCTAGCGCTCTAACCAACTGAGCTAAGGCTGCACCGAATACCCGACAGCTTGCGCCGCCAAGGTGGGGGAAAAATAGTCGCCTTTTTATAAAAACTCAAGCGACGATGCACCCATTTGACGAAATTCTTGGCGTTTGCGCGCACCCCCTTCACAGACCCGCGCGAAAGCGTTAAGTAATGTCCTGACCATCGAGATAAAGGGGCTTGGATTATGGGCATCAACACACCTTCAGAAATTGCTGCGGAACTTTCCATCGGCGCGACCGACCAGAAAATGGTGCGACTGTTTGTGGCCACCGAGCAGCAAGAAATACCGATGGATTTTCTGCCCGAGGAAGCTGAAGAAATCGCCCGTGAGATTATGGCCGCCGCCATGGCCTGCCGCGACGCCTAAGCCCCCCCTATAAAGACGCTTTGAAAACCGCGCCGTGTGGGCTATGTTTTGCAAATGATAACAACTCGCAATTGCATTTTCGCCGCCCACCTCCTGAAAGCGAGCGCATGAGCCAAGCCCTTTCGCAACCCCCTTTCCAACGGCCCCCCCCTTTCCAACGGAAAGTCTGGCGTTTTGACGCGTGGCGCGGCCTGACGCTGATTGCTAGCACTCTGCCCTTATTGCCGCTTATCGCCTTGGTCTGGCTGGCCATCGCACCGCATCCGCCTATTTGGGAGCATTTGTGGCGTTCTGTGCTGCCCGGGCAAATTATCACCACGGGCTTACTCATGGGGGGCGTGGCACTGCTTACGGGCGTTATCGGCACATTGACCGCTTGGTTCGTCACCTTTTGTAGCTTCCCGCTGCGCAGTCTATTGGGCTGGGCGTTACTGCTACCGCTTGCGCTGCCAACTTATTTAATGGCCTATAGCTATGCCGATGTGCTCGACCATGCGGGCCCCGTATACCGCTTATGGCAGAGCCTGTTCGTCGATGCGCCCTATCCTGACTTTCGCTCATTGCCCGGGGCGGTGATTTTGCTGTCGCTGGTGCTTTACCCTTATGTCTATATATCGGCGCGTGCGGCGTTTATTCAGCAATCGGCGATGCTGATTGAGGCTGGTCGCGCCTTGGGGGTAGGACCAGTGCGCTGCTTTATCCGTATCGGCCTGCCTATGGCACGCCCTGCGATTATGGTCGGCATTGCTTTGGCGATGATGGAGTGCCTCAATGATATTGGCGCGGTCGAGTTTCTTGGCATCAACACGCTCACCATCGGGGTTTATGACACATGGGTGATACGCGGTAATTTGGCAGGGGCGGCGCAAATCGCGCTGACGCTTTTGGGCTTTATGGCGCTGCTTCTGGTTTTAGAACGCACCCAACGCGGCAAAGCGCGTCACCATGTGCGGGCGGGTCGGCAGCGCAGTCTGCCAGATTTCCAATCCACGCCGCTTTCTCGCTTCGCGATGATGGGGGTTTGCGCACTGCCTGTCATATTCGGATTTTATCGTCCCGACGGGGCTGCTGATGGAATACGCCCTGACCAGTACAAGTTTTGGCAATGATGTGATGCGTGTATTGCCTATCGCGGGGCGGTCGCTGAGCCTCGCGCTCGTTGCCGCGCTTGTGACCTGTGCGCTTGGCCTCGGGCTTACTTATGCCGCCCGCACAAGACCAACGAAGCTTGCACGCCTCAGCCAAATCGCAGCACTTGGTTATGCCTTGCCCGGCACTGTATTGGCCATCGGCATATTGGTGGTATTGGCGCAACTCGCCGATATAAGTCTGGGGGTCATCGTGCTGGGCGGCACAAGCGGAGCGCTGATTTGCGCCTATATCGTGCGGTTTTTATCGCTCTCTTACGGCACGCTAGAGGCGGGCTTTGGCCGAGTCTCGCCCGACCTCGACATGGCCGCCCGCAGCCTTGGCGCCACACTCAATGCTACACAAAGCAGCATGCTGTGGCGGGTGCATTTGCCGCTTTTGCGCACACCGCTTCTCACGGCGGCGATTTTGGTCTTTGTCGATGTGATGAAAGAATTGCCCGCAACGCTGATTTTGCGCCCCTTCGATTTCGAGACGCTGGCGACCACCGTCTATACTTACGCCTCACTGGGGCAAATGGAAGATGCAAGCCTCCCCGCTTTGATGATTATTCTGGTCGGGCTTGTGCCAGTGCTGATTAGCCTCAGCCTGATAGAGAAAATCCGTCGTGCGCACAATAAGACAAAATAAAACTGGCGACTCGTAAAAGCCGCCAGTTTATTTTTTCTAAACCTATATTATTCGGCTGCGTGACCCAGAACGGCCTTGGTTTCGAGGAAATCTTCGAAACCATGCTCGCCCCACTCACGGCCATTGCCCGACTGCTTATAGCCGCCAAATGGCGCTTGCAGGTCAGCACCCGCACCGTTCAAATGCACATTGCCTGAGCGTATTTGCGCAGCCACATCGGCGGCATGTTCAATGCTGCCCGACTGCACATAGCCCGACAGTCCATAAACTGTGTCATTGGCAATCGTGATAGCTTCTTCTTCTGTCTCATATTTCATAATCGACAGAACTGGCCCGAACACTTCTTCGCGCGCAATCGTCATGTCATTTGTGACATTAGAGAAGATGGTTGGCTTCACATAATAGCCCGCATTCAGACCGTCTGGTTTGCCCAAACCGCCCGTTGCCAATTCAGTGCCTTCGTCGATGGCTTTGCCAATCAAGCCCTGAATCTTGTCGAATTGCATTTCGCTGACCACGGGACCGATAGTTGTATCATCGGCGTTCGGGTCTCCGACTTTCACTTGCTCGGCAGCCGCAACGGCCATTTCCACCACTTCATCATGGCGACTGGCCGGCACGAGCATACGGGTTGGCGCGTTGCACGATTGGCCTGAGTTCATAAAGCAGCTTTGCACGCCTTGCGCCACAGCTTTGCTAAAGTCAGCATCGTCGAGAATGATGTTCGCCGATTTGCCGCCCAATTCTTGCGCGACGCGTTTTACCGTATCGGCAGACGCTTTCGCCACCGCGACACCTGCACGGGTTGAGCCGGTAAACGACATCATATCAATATCAGGATGTGCGGACATGGCTTCGCCAACTTTGGGGCCGTCGCCATTGACCAGATTAAACACGCCAGCCGGCACGCCTGCATCATCAAGGATTTCAGTAAAGAGCGCCGCATTAAGCGGGGCAACTTCTGATGGCTTGAGAACCATCGTGCAGCCCGCCGCCAAAGCGGGGGCGACTTTGCAAGCAATCTGATTGATAGGCCAGTTCCACGGCGTAATCAATCCGCATACGCCGACAGGCTCTTTGCGAATAAGCGTGTTGTCGTGCTGCGATTCAAACGTGTAGTTTTCCAAAATACCGCGAACCGTTGTCAGATGCGCGATGCCCATCGCCGCTTGAGCCGCTTTTGACAACCACATGGGCGCGCCCATTTCTGCCGAAATTGTCTCGGCAACTTCGTCAATCCGATTGGTATAGGAAGCGATGACCGCATCGAGCAATTCAAGGCGTTCTTGAACAGTCGTTCTTGAGAAGCTCGCAAAAGCGCGCTTGGCCGCAGCCACCGCTTTGTTCACGTCTTCTTCATTGCCCATCATAATCTGGCCAATAACTTGCTCATTGGCGGGGTTGATAACGTCAAATGGCTGCGGGTCGACGGGGTCAACCCAAGCGCCATCAATATAAAATTTCAAACAGTTTTCCATTGCTTTTCTCCTTATATAGATTGCCTGCATGAAAGCAGATTTTAGCCCATCGTCAAAACAGAATCGGCACTTAAAATGGTAATTTTTCTTGCAACGCCATAACACGCCCGCGCAAGTGCTGAACAAGGTTTTGCGGCGGTAAATGCTTCTCTAGCTCATCAAATTCGATAATTTTACCCACAACCCCGTGGAAAGGCTTGCCGATACGGCGGTACACTTCGCGGAAAATCAACGCCACCCGCACGATGGGGCTTATATAATACGCCAGTTGAAAGAGCTGCGAATTCTGCCCCGCGAAATAAAGTGGCAATACGGGCGACTTGGTGCGGCGAACCAATTGCCCTGTCAGCGTTCCCCAATCGAGGTCGACAGCTTTGCGCGCAAACGGTCGCGGCGTGGCCGAGACCGCCCCTGCGGGAAACACAATCAGCACGCCGCCTTCTTCAAGATGCAGACGCGCTTGCTTGCGCGATGCAAGATTGGCGCGCAAAGTCTCTGGTGCGGGGTCATAGCTGATAGGCAATACATGGGCTTCTATTTCAGGAATACGGCACAAGGCGCTATTGATCAGAATTCTAAAGTCTGGGCGCACTTGCGCAATCAGCCAGCAAATAACGATGCCATCCAGAACGCCATAAGGATGATTGGCAACCACCACAAGGCGACCGGTTTTGGGGATTTGCTGGATGCTTTCGCCGTGCATATGCACATCCAGCTTGAGCAGTTGAACGGCACTGTCCCAAAACTGTTCATATGGTAGGTTTTGCGCTTGGTATTCATGATACAGACGTTTCAAATATGGCTGACCGCCCATCACTTCAATGGCGCGAATGGCGAGCACACGCGGCAGTGAATCGGTTTCAACGGCATAAGAAAACTCATCGATTAATTGCACATCATCCCCCACTGGTTCAGTGCCTGTTGCCAATTTAAAACATTTTAATCTTAAGTGTCACGCCCTGCCAAGAAAACTTTGCTATGTGTCGCGGGCATTTCATAGCTTGCAAGCTGCATTGCGATAGCTGCAAGCGGATGAACGAGACTTAACGGTCGTGCAATGTATCGGCGTAACCATCCGACTGGGGCGGGAAAGACTCCCTGTCATAATCCCTTGATTTCCTTGA
Organism: Parvibaculaceae bacterium; assembly: GCA_965221415.1. Classification (GTDB taxonomy): domain Bacteria; phylum Pseudomonadota; class Alphaproteobacteria; order RS24; family RS24; genus UBA8337. Next base: position 267,657 of record OZ244887.1, on the reverse strand, counting down.
CCTATGCCAAGGCTAGCACGGCTAGTCTTGGCATCAGCTGGGCATCAGCTTTCTAACGCTTTTTGGATTTCGCAGGCGAGCAGCCATAAACGGTCGCGTCCCCAACACGAGAACAGTTCCTTGCCCTGCTCATCGAGCAGTCGATAGCTTGGCACGCCCCATAGGTCAGATGACATCATGCGCAGGCGGTTTTCTTCGACCACCGCTTCCCAATCTTTATTGCCGACAATATCTTTGGCCTCTTGCCAATCAAGGTCGGCGCGTTCGCACACTTTGCTCAAGCCCTCATCGCTGCCTGCGTCGACGCCTTCAACCCACGCCAAATCGGTGAAAGCCTTTAACAGCGCACCGCCCTTGCCTTGCGCATCGGCCCATGGAAACAGTGAGTAACAACGCCGTACGGGTTCGCCCACGGGGTCAGAAATCTTGCCAAAGGAAACGCCAATGCGGTCGGCTTCGCGCTTCGTATCGCGCAAAATATACATACCCTTGCGCTGCGGCACAGGCAAATTGCGCATGACCATCGGCAGAACGGGACAGATTTTCAGCTCCACGGGATAATGGTTTGGCAAATCCAACGTCTCCTGCATCGCAACCGCCGTATAGGGGCTGCGCGCTGAGGGGTAATACTCGACCGTCAAACGACGGCCATTGCTTGGCTGGCTCATAAAATCAGGGCGCGTTTGAAAATGCGTCAGTTGGCGACAGCCACTCATCCGCAGCCGCGCCTGATACAAGCGCTCCTCCAGATAAGGCAATCGGTCGATGCCCCAATACCATTCGCCCTCAAAATAAAACATCGCGCCGAGATAATGGCCAAGACTATCGCGCAATTTCGTGCCTTCGCGGAACACCATCTCGGTCTGCTCGTCCGACACCATCGCGATGCGACCGAGCGCATCGGTATTGTCTGCCCAAAACGCCTCGCCAATATCGGCCGCGGCGGTCGCTAAATTACTCGAAGCCGCCAGATTACGCCGCGCAAGAGCAAGGGTTGCAGCGGAGGGCTGCACCCCCAAATCGGTGAACGATAAATTGTGATAAGGCGCGATTTTCGCCGCATCACGACGGCTATAATCGCGCAAAGCTTGGCGTTCTGGTGCCACATCATCCAATGGTTCATCGACCAGTACGACCTTCAGCTCAACATCATAGCGCATTTGGAAATCGGCCAATATTTGCGCTGTCAGATGGCTATAGGGGTCGTCTGGCTGATGGAAATACAAAACTTCGGCGCGCTGACCCAAAAAGCGTCGCTTGCTGGCTTTTATCTTACGCTGCAAGGTTTGAAGTCTTTTAGACGTAATAAGTCCCGTAACAAGTTTTCCTATTCGTGAAGCCATATTTTGATTCTCCTGCGATAAAACTAGTCTCTTTCACACGACTTTACAAACCGAACGCGGTGCGCAAGCGCGTGAGCCGCCCTTGTAGCTCGTCCGCATATGCGACGCTTTCGCCGACACCCCACACGGCAGACGGCCACGCCGCATCGCCTTCATAGCGCGCAATAACATGAACGTGCAATTGTTTCACCATATTGCCGAGTGCGCCAATGTTCATTTTGTCAGCTTGCGTCAGCTCCCGCAACACATCCGCCGCGTGCATGGTGGCGTTAAAAAGATTATCACGCGACGGCGACGGTAAATCCTGCCATTCGACCGCATCGCCGATTTGCGGCACCAATACGAGCCACCAATAGCGCGCATCATTCATCAAGCGTATATCGATATCGTCAATCACCCCGAGCGATATCGTGTCCGCCGCCAAGCGTTCATCAAGCACGAAACCCGCCATTAGGTCAGCGCAGCATCAGAGCAAAACGGATTGGTTTTCTTTTCATGCTCAAACGTCGATGTCGGGCCATGCCCCGGAATGAACGTAATATCCAGCCCCAGAGGCCACAGACGCTCGGTGATGGAATCAATCAATTGCTGATAATTGCCTTTGGGGAAATCAGTGCGCCCGATGGAGCCTTGAAAAATCACATCCCCAACCATCGCGACTTTATCGTCCGACTGGACAAACACCACATGACCGGGCGTATGGCCGGGGCAATGCACCACATCGAAACTGACGCCCGCGACCTCAACCGTGTCGCCATGCTCTAGCCACTGGTCAGGCTCAAAGGCCATCACCGCAGGAAAGCCATATTGCTGGGCGGCCTCTGGCATACCATCAATCCAGAATTTATCATCCCTGTGGGGGCCGATAATCTCGATATTGCGCGCTTGCGCCATCTCGGCGACCGAGCCTGCATGGTCAAGATGGCCATGGGTGACGAGAATCTTCTCGACCTTTATGCCCTGCTCATCAATGAACTTGTCCAAAAGGGCTAAATCGCCGCCCGGGTCGACAATGCCGCCCCGTTTGGTCTCTTCATTCCAGAAAATCGTGCAGTTTTGCTGGAAAGGTGTCACCGGAATAATCTGATATCGCAGCATATAAAGCTCCCTGATTTAGCGATAGCATAAAGCTTTTAACACGCGAAGCAAATCACCTTAGTGTGAAAATCGTCTTTTAATGAACTGAAAGGAGGTGGTCCATTGTCTAGTGAACGGAAGTATTTGAGGTTTCAAATCCAACGCAGAAGCTTTGACAGGGAGCATGCCTTCGCTGCTCAAAGGTGCGTAAAGAAATAAAGGATTGGCCTTAAATCCAATCACGATTTCAAACTGGAGGGCGTTTGCTATGCAGACGCCCTTTTTGGTTTTATAAGCAGGAATGACTTTTTTTCTCGGTATTGATTTAGGCGCGAGCAGTCTGAAAGCGTGCCTGATAAATGCGCAAGGCGAGCGCCTTGCTTTGGTGCGTGCGGCGTTGGAAACGCATCGCCCCGCTACAGGTTGGAGCGAGCAAAACCCTGAGGCGTGGCGCGCGGGGGTGAGCGATGCGCTTCAACAGTTACACGAAACCCATGCGGCAGAAATGGCGCAACTATCGGGCATTAGTTTTTCTGGTGGTGCGCATATTGGGGTTTTATGCGATGAGGATGCCCGCCCCTTGCGCCCTGCGATTATGTGGGACGACCAACGCGCTGTGCAGGAAGCGCGCGCATTAGCTGCCCAAGGCGAAGTCGAGCGCATCTCGGGCAACCGTCCGAATGCGACATGGACATTGCCGCAGCTCATGTGGTTAGCCGCCCATGAACCCGATATCATCGCGCAAACCAAGCAGATTTATTTTGCAAAAGACTGGCTACGTCATCAATTGACGGGCGATGCCACAAGCGACGCAAGCGAAGCGGTCGGCGCGATGATGGCGCAAAAGAACGGGCAATGGTCGCCCGCGCTCAAAAAGCTGAGCGGGCTTGACGATGCGCGCTTCCCAGAACTGGTTGCGCCTTTATCAGAGGTTGGCACGGTGACAAAATCGGCCGCCGAAACCTATCGCTTGCCCGAGGCTGTGTCGGTCTATCAGAGTGCTATCGATACTTCGGTGGAATGGCTCTGCGCAAGCCCCCAGACAAATGACATAGCCAGTCTTAAACTGGCATCAGCAGGCGTTTTGGCCTTTACCACCGCCGCGCCAGACAGTTTTCCGCCCGTGTCTTTTTACCCCCATATTGTGCCGCCGCTACATTATCACGCCGCTGGCATGAGCGATTGCATGGGGGCTATTGAATGGGTGCGGCAAAACTTTACCCCCCAGCTCAGCGCAGATGCGTTTGCTGCGGCGGCGCAAAACGCGTCTATCGGGGCGGAGGGGCTGATGTTTTATCCTTATCTTTCAGGGGCGCGCGCGCCATTTTGGGATGCTTCGCTAACGGCTGAAATCTACGGGCTGACCCGTGCGACGACAGCCGATGCGATTGCCCGTGCTGCCTATGAAGGGGTTGGCCATGTGCTGACGGCCATCTGGCATGACATGACAACGCGGCTCGGTCACACGCCCGCCACGCTGCATGTATTGGGCGGCGGCGCGCGGCTCGGGTTTTTCTGCCAAATGCTGTCCGATATGTTGGATGTGCCGTTAAGGGTCGCGGCAGAGACCGATTGCGCGTTTGCTACCGCATTGCTGGCTGCCACAGCGCATGGCAGCTTTGCGGACTTACCTCAAGCTGCGCAGCACGGTTACACACAAAGCGCGGAATTTACCCCTGACAAGACAGCCCATACACGCTACAGTGAGCGTCATAGTGAGTTTATGAAACGCCACAACCTTGAGGGAGGTTCCCATGGAAACCCGCATTGATTTTAACGTAGAGAACCATATCGCGCATGTTCACCTCATCCGCGCCGACAAAATGAACGCACTGGATAGCGACATGATGGATGCTTTGATTGAAGCTGGCGAGCGCATCAAATCTGACCCAAGTATCCGCGTCGCGGTTATATCGGGTGAAGGACGCGCTTTTTGCGCGGGTCTTGATATGGCCAATTTCGCCCAAATGGCTGATGGCGGTGGCGCGGGTGTTACGGATGCCGATGCGGGCAAACGCAGAACCCTCGCCGAGCGCACCCATGGATTGGCCAATCGCGCGCAAAAAGTCGCTTTCACATGGCGCGAAATGCCCGTACCCGTCATTGCTGCCGCGCAAGGCTTTGCGTTGGGGGGTGGCTTTCAAGTATTTATGGGCGCAGATATTCGCTATGCCGCGCCAGAGACGAAATTCTCGATTATGGAAATCCGTTGGGGGCTTGTCCCCGATATGGGTACGACCCATGCCATGACGCAAGTCGCACGCGAAGACATCGTCAAAGAACTGGCGATGACGGGGCGTATTTTCGAGGCCGACGAGGCTTACGAGTATGGCTTTCTAACGCGCATTTGCGACGACCCGATTGCGGCTGCGATGGACACCGCCAAGGCGATTGCCGCACGCAATCCAGATGCCATTCGCGGCACCAAGCAGCTGTTTAACGAACCAGCCGACCGCTTTATCGCCGAAACGCTGATGCTCGAAAGCATATTGCAGGACGACATTATTGGCTCAGCCAACCAAATAGAAGCGGTCAAAGCCGAACTGGAAGGTCGCGCCGCCGTGTTTGACGATGTTGGTGTTAAAAAAGCAGCCGAATAATTAACTCACCCAAACGCTGCTCATGCGCTCAATCAGCCAATAGACTGACACGCCGCCAATCAGCACGATAGGTATTTGCACAATGAAGGGGCGTTGCAAAACCAGTGGTGCTAACGCCCGCCCGACCATCAGGCTGGCTGCGACCACAATGAGTTGGCCGACCTCTAGGCCGATATTGAACAGAGCCAGTGCCAATATGGCGAGGTCGGACGGCAAGCCAATATCGCCCAACACACCTGCAAAACCAAAGCCGTGCAAGAGACCAAATCCAAACGCCACGCTTTGCGGATAGCGCGTGGCTAAGGGCGAGCGTTTATCTTCTGGGGTCACTAATTCGATGGCGAGAAATAATATCGACAGTGCGATAATCGCCTCGACCACGGCTGAAGGCGCGCTTATTGTTGTCAGCATAGACAGTGCCAAAGTCAGCGAATGCGCCAAAGTAAACGCCGTGATGACATAGACCAAACGCCGCCACCCTTTGACCAACATGACGAGCCCTACGACAAATAAAATATGGTCGAAACCGAGCAGCAAATGCTCAATCCCAAGGCCAAAATAAGCCGCTATGCCCGCACCGCCACCAACAAATTTCTTCACGGGCGCATCGGCGGTCAGCCGCAAATGCGCTTTGGTGCCATCGCGCAGGCGCATCTCGACAAACACATCGGTGATGGTTTTTTGCAAACCCTCAACACCGATTTGCCGCCCTAGCAAGCCGTCCGCACACGCCAGATTAAACCGTTCAATCAGCACCCCCGGACGACGCTGCATACGACTATCACCAAGGCGCGCGCAATTTTCTGGAAAGACTGGTCGCAAGCCTAGCCCCGCGACTTCAAACTGGCTCGTATCGCGCACGGGTTGTTTCCAAATAACCCGATATTCATCGCCTGCCATCTGGTTAATCTCGATATAGCCGGGGCGAACTTCATGCGCCGCCGCTGGCAAGATAAACGCGGCAAGGATAGTCAATAAGCTCGCAATCGTGCGTATCACTGGTCTTCCACCGCAACCAATTCGATATCATAAGAGCTGCGCAACTCGCGCCACGCTAATTGCGCTGACTCGCGCGCTTTCTGGTTTTGCCAATCGCGGGCGACTTTCTCAGCTATCACATCAAACTGCGCAAGCCGCGCGGCGTGGCGTGCATCAATAATCACCACATGCCACCCATAGGCCGATTGCACTGGCCCAAACCAACCTGTCTGGGGGGCATCAAATAAAGCACGCGCAAAATCAGCCCCCATAAGCTGTGCCAAGTCAGACTGGTCTTGGCGTGCATAGGTGCGGTTGAGCATGAAGGGCTGTCCCATCTCGCGCCAGTTTGCGGCACTCACTTTCACCGCACGCAACAGCGCCTGCGCTTCGCCCCGATTGCTGGCATATATATGCCGCCACCCCAATTTCGGCGGCGCATCATAGGCGCTGCGATTGGCTTCAAACCACTGCCGCAAGCCAGCCTCATCAGGCAATTCGGGAGGGTCATTCTCAGCCAGAAAAAACTCGACCTTTTGCGCCAAGCGACGACGAATAATAACGTCGTCATCATCAAGCCCTAGCCGATGCGCCTCGCGCACCAGAATTTCTTCACGAATATACCCCTCGATAAGCGCGTCTAGCTCTTGCGCATTGGGTCGTCTTTTGGTTTGGCCTTCCCATTGCGCGACCAGTTTTTGAACGAGGGGCAAGTCAATCAAAATACGCTGACTGGCGCGTTGCTGTGCGACATGCTCGATGGCAAAAAGCGCGAAGCCCAACGCAACGAACCAGACCAGACGGTCGCGCCGTAAATTAGTAAATTTTTGCCACATCAATAATTAGTGTTCAAGCCAGATAGGAGACGACCAAACGCGCTCCTGCAGCGTCGCATGCAATGATGGATTGAGCGGTGTGCCAGCACGGATGGCATCCCATGTCGACCAACGGCAGGTTGGGTTTTCCAAGCCACGCGCATAATAGATAGCATCCTCACCGGCTTTATAATCTGGGTCGCGCCAATGCGCTTTCAACTCATCTGCGCCCGTATCGGCACTATAAGCGCATGTGTCCAAATCAACCTGCGCCTTATTATCGGGGCAGCGATGGGTGTCAGGGTCAATCGCCGCACCGCCTGCACACGCCACATCAAACACGGCTTCGTGGCTTTTTCCATCTGCATCCACCCATGCTTTGACGATTTGCAGACGCTGCAACGGCGCACTGCCCGGGTCGCGTGTCGCCCATAGGAGAAAATCAACATTGCGCCCTTTGCGCGCTTTCAAATCTGCGCCCATCGGCACACCGCGCGCATAGGCTTTCTTGACCAATTGCGCGTCATCGAGCAGATTTTTACCTAGCCCATAGCCCGCAAACATCCGCACCCGTAAGCGCGGGCCGCTTGTCCCGAAGGTTTCTTTGCGACGCATCGCGTCAAAAATAGAGCTACGGGTGTTTTCCTCAGCCCATACGCCGGCCAGTCCTGATGCCCCCCAACTCGACCATTGCATGTGCAAAAAGCCCGGCGCTGGATTTTTCGGCGGATTGCCCGTTCTGGCGGCTTCTGGTGTCATCGCTTGCCGCCACCAATTCTGGGTGCGGAAAATCTGTGCGCCCAGACGCTGCCGCCAGTTCAAGCGTACCGAACCGCGCAACTGGCCATTGGCATCGACGAGGCCAATTTTTGACCAATAATCATATTCATCGAACCCCGCCGCCGACACATGCGTGTCGGACGCTGAAATCAGGCCAAACTTATAGGGATTGCCTTGGCCGCGCGCCTGCATTTCGAGGCCACGGCGATAGGCTTGGCGCACATATGAGCCATCGATGCGGCTCGGCTTCCACGTCGCGATTTGATACGGCATGATTTCGAAGGCCGCGAACTCATCGTTCGGGCTTTGCAAGGGGTGCGTTTCTGATGTGCCTTTGACTTGTGATATTTCGACCAATGGCTCATTGCGCATCCGTTGTGCGCTGTATTCTTGCGTAATCTCATCGCCATCAAAGGTTTTATCGGAGAACATAAAACCGTCCGAGCCGTTTGAGTTATGCGGAATCGCCAATGAATCCATCCCTTGAGAGCGCAGACTATCCATCCAGCGCCACAGATTTTCTGGATTTCTGGAAATCAATCGCGAATAAGGCTCGTCTGGCGCACCGTCGCGGAAAATCACATTGCGGTGGAGGTTTTCGAAAAAGTCTTGCGATGTCGTAAACTCATACCCGATAAAAGTGGTGAATTTGCCCGGGTCATTATGCTTCTCGGCCGCTGCGATAATATCCGCCCATGCCGACCGCACAATGCGCATATCGAGCAAATCATCTTCTACTTGCTGGCCAAGATACGGTAGCATCTCGGCAAAGGCGGCGCGGCGTTCGCCCGGTGTTTTGGCCGTGCGCAGCTTCGTCGATACGCGATGCCCGCTCACCGAACTGTTCTCGTCAAACATGGCAGGCACCATGCCAAGATACATCGCATGGTCGGTCACCGCCTGAAAATCCAACGGCACACGCATTTTCATATCAAAACCAGCAGGGTGCTTCAGCGTCTCCCCCTTGGCAAATCGATACGCCTCGTCTGGGCCGTTGCGATTGCCAAAAATAAACGCATCGAACGACAGATTCGTATGCAAATGCGTTTCGCCAAACAAAGCCTGACGGTCTTCAGGTGCTGCAGAGACGCCCACAGACATCATCGTTAAAGGCGTTGCCAGCAAAGCAGCGCCAAGCAGATTGCGGATTTTCATAAATCTTCTCCCCGTTTTTAATAAGTGTGCCTCAAGCAAGCGCCGATGACAAGCCATGCGCTTTATAAAATAAGGGGGCAAAGATTGACCTTTTTGGTGGCCGCGATAAGCTGTCCCCGCAAGAGGAGACAGTGCATATGTATCAGCCGATTTATGAGCAATGGAAGAAAGACCCAGAGAGCTTTTGGCGCAAGCAAGCCGAGCGGTTGGATTGGACAACGCCGCCGCAAACTATTTTCGCGCAAACGCCCGATGGTGACCGTTGGTATGTCGATGGCGAGATGAACACGTGCTATAATTGCGTCGACCGCCATATTGCGGCTGGCCATGGCGATAGGATAGCGCTTATCCATGACAGCCCCCTGACCGACAGCGTTACCAAGCTGAGCTATGCCGATTTATTAGACCGCGTAGAATTAGTCGCGGGGCTGATGGCGACCCATGGGGTCACAAAAGGCGACCGCGTTATCATTTATATGCCGATGATTGTTGAAACGGCGATTGCCACGCTGGCATGCGCACGCCTTGGGGCGATACATTCGATTGTCTTTGGCGGGTTTGCCGCCGCCGAATTGGCCACGCGCATTGATGATGCCACGCCGAAACTCATTCTGACGGCTTCATGCGGCATCGAGCCGGGGCGGGTCATCGCCTATAAGCCGCTGCTGGATGGCGCGATAGAATTGGCAAATCATAAACCGCACGCCTGCATCATCTGGCAACGCCCAGAATTACAAGCCGAGTTAACTGAGCGCGATTTTGTCTGGCAGACCCAAGAAGCCGAAGCCCGTGAGCGAAGCCATCGCCCACCCTGCGTGAGCGTGGCCGCCACCGACCCGCTTTATATTCTCTATACTTCTGGCACGACGGGCATTCCCAAGGGCGTGGTGCGCGATAATGGCGGCCATTTGGTCGCCCTGTCATGGTCGATGGAAAATATCTACAACATCAAAGCGGGCGAGGTGTTCTGGGCGGCTTCGGATTTCGGCTGGGTGGTCGGCCATAGCTTCATCCTATACGGGCCGCTATCGATTGGCGCGACCAGCATTATCTATGAAGGAAAGCCTATCGGCACACCCGATGCGAGTGCCTTTTGGCGGGTCATCGCAGACCATAAAGTCAAGGCGCTGTTCACCGCACCAACAGCTTTCCGCGCCATCAAAAAAGAAGACCCGCACGGCAAATTGGTCGCAGGCCATGATTTAAGCCATTTCGAAACGCTTTATCTGGCAGGCGAACGCGTCGACCCCGATACAATCAACTGGGCAGAGGCAAGCCTTAATGTGCCCGTCATTGATAATTGGTGGCAGACGGAAACAGGATGGCCAGTATGTGCCAATCCAGTTGGAATTGAACTCTTGCCCGTCAAAAAAGGCTCACCAAGCCTGCCCATGCCGGGCTTTGAACTGGCTGTGTTGGGCGAAGATGGCCAAGCTGTCGCAGCGCAAGAAACGGGCGCGATAGTCATTAAGCTGCCTTTGCCGCCCGGCTGCTTGCCCGGCCTATGGCAAAATCAAGAGGGCTTTGCGGAAGCCTATCTCAATGATTTCCCCGGCTATTACAAAACAGGGGACGCAGGCTTTCTTGATGAGGATGGCTATCTTTATGTGATGTCGCGCACGGATGATATTATCAATGTGGCGGGTCACCGTCTGTCAACGGGCGGTATGGAAGAAGTCCTCGCAGGCCATCCCGACATTGCCGAATGCGCTGTGCTAGGTGTCAAAGATGCGCTGAAAGGCGAATTACCGCTTGGACTTTTGGTGTTTAACGATGGTGTCAATCGGCCTGATGCGGAAATACTGAGCGAATGTGTGCAATTGGTGCGCGACAAAATCGGCCCTGTCGCCGCGTTTAAACTGGCGACACGCATCGAGCGTTTACCGAAAACGCGCTCTGGCAAAATCTTGCGCGGCACGATACGCAAAATCGCCAATGGCGAGGCTTGGCAAATGCCCGCCACGATTGACGACCCTGTGATATTAGACGAAATCGGCGACAAGCTGACTGAGCTTGGCTACCCGCAAAGCTCATAAAGGCGCTGCTATTTGGTGAATTTCATGCCTGAATCAGACAGCCCTGCAAATTTCACCAGAAAAATATCTGCGACATAATTTTGATACATCACCCATGGCTTAACAGTGCCTTGTTTCGGCAATTCAGCCGATTTTCTGGTGATATAGCCCGATGAGAAGTCAAGCAATGGCTCGAACTCAACATTTGCCATATCTGGCGTTGGCATGGCGCGGCTCAACCCTTTGCGGTCCATATAATTGACCATGCGGCACAGATATTTCGAGGTCAAATCGCAGCGCAGCGTCCATGACGCATTGGTATAGCCAAACGATGTCATCAAATTCGGAACGCCCGAATACATCATGCCCTTGTAATTCAGCAGATTAGCCGGCTCAACCGCCTCATTATCTACGCTGACTTGAATATTGCCCAAAAAGTTCAAATCCAGACCCGTCGCCGAAACAATGATGTCCGCTTCCAACGTTTCGCCCGATTTCAACGCGATACCATTCTTCGTGATGCGCTCGATATGGTCGGTGACAATATCCGCCTTGCCATCGCAAATAGAGGTGAAAAAATCACCATCGGGTGCCAAGCAAAGACGCTGATCCCACGGGTTATAAGTGGGGGTCAGATGCTTTTCAATATCATAGCCTTCGGGTAACAAGTCAGGAAGCTCGTCCAAAAGCTGCTTTTTCACGCGGTCAGGATATTTACGGCACATCCAAAAGAAAAACCGTCCTAGCAATACGTTTTTCCAGCGCACCAGACTATAGGCCACCGATGCTGGCAGGAATTTGCGTAAAGAATTCGCCATCGTGTCTTCCGATGGGCGGGCGACGATATAAGTCGGCGACCGCTGCAACATGGTGACATGTTCTGCCTTGTGCGACATAGCTGGCACGAGCGTCACAGCTGTTGCGCCCGAGCCAACCACCACGACTTTCTTGCCTTCATAGTCTAAATCTTCTGGCCAGAATTGTGGATGCACCATCTCGCCTGCGAAATCTTCTGCCCCCGGAAAATCTGGTTGATAGCCATGGTCATAATTGTAATAGCCGGCACAACTATGCAGAAACTTGCAGGTGCGGATGCTTTGTTCGCCTGTTGCTTTGTCTTCGACCGTCACGAACCACTTACCTTCGGGGGTTGACCATCTGGCTTCGGTGACTTTCTTGCCGAAATGGATTTTCTCGTCAATCTTGCCCTCTGACACGGCGTCTTTGAGATAATCCATAATAGACGGCGCATCCGCGATAGCCTTGGCATCGCGCCACGGGCGGAACGCAAAGCCCAGCGTATACATATCGCTATCAGAGCGGATACCCGGATATTTGAATAAATCCCAAGTGCCGCCGATACTGTCGCGCTGTTCGAGAATCTCGAAAGATGCTTTAGGGCTATGTTTTTTCAAATGATAGGCCGAAGAAATGCCAGAGATACCGGCACCAATAATCAACACGTCGTTATGCTGGGTTTCGTTCATGGTTTACTCTCTCAAAATAGGGTCACGTCGAATCTAACCCTGATTATGGCGTTTTTATCAAAAAGGGCAAGAGGCAGTCGCTATTCCATCGTTGGGATGATGAATGACTGGTCGTCCACATCGCCCGATGGCCAACGCTGGGTGACGGTTTTTATCTTGGTGTAAAACTTAATGCCTTCTGTGCCGTGCTGGTTGGTGTCGCCGAAAGCCGAGCGTTTCCAGCCGCCGAATGTGTGATACGCCACTGGCACGGGTATGGGCACGTTAATGCCCACCATGCCGACATTGACTTTCGCGGCGAACTCGCGGGCTGCCAGACCATTGCGGGTAAAAATCGCCACGCCATTGCCGTATTGATGCTCGGATGGCAGGCGCGCCGCTTCTTCCAGATTATCTGCGCGCACAACTTGCAAAACAGGGCCGAAAATCTCTTCTTGGTAAGACTGCATGTCGGGCTTCACATGGTCGAACAGGGACGGGCCAATGAAAAACCCTTGCTCGTTTCCTTGCAAGCTCAGCCCGCGGCCATCGACCAGTAAATCTGCGCCTTCTTTAACGCCCATCTCGATATAATTCTCGATATTGGTGCGGTGCGCCGCCGAGACAACCGGCCCGTAATGCGCCTCTGGGTCACTTGAAACACCGACGTTTAACGACCCAATCTCTTCGCTCATGCGGGCGACAAACTCGTCGGCGGTATCTTTGCCGACAGGCACCGCGACTGGCAGTGCCATGCAACGCTCGCCCGCCGAGCCATACGCCGCGCCAGAGAAATCCGCAATCACCTGATCCATATCAGCGTCAGGCATAATAATGCCGTGATTTTTCGCCCCGCCCATCGCCTGCACGCGCTTACCATTGGCCGTGCCAGTCTGATACACATAATGCGCGATATCAGATGAGCCTACGAAACTCACCGCTTTAATTTCAGGATGCGCAAGCACCGCATCAACCACTTCCTTGTCGCCATGGACAACATTCAGTAAGCCCTCAGGCGCGCCCGCTTGAAGCATCAACTCGGCCAGCCGAACAGGCAGGCTCGGGTCTTTTTCCGACGGCTTCAGAATAAACGCATTGCCGCACGCAATGGCGATACCAAACATCCACATCGGAATCATCGCAGGGAAATTAAACGGCGTGATTCCCGCGACAATCCCCAATGGCTGGCGCATAGAATAAATATCAATGTCTGGGCCACCCCCTTGCGTGTATTCGCCCTTCAACAAATGCGGAATACCACAGGCGAACTCGATAACCTCTAGCCCACGCTGAATATCACCCTTGGCGTCGGCAATCACCTTGCCATGCTCAGACGATAACAGCGCAGCGAGCGCATCCATATTGTCTTCGAGCAGCTGCTTGAACGCAAACATAACCCGCGCACGACGCTGCGGATTGGTCGCCGCCCATTCTGGTTGCGCTTTCTGGGCAGCTTTGACGGCAGCCTCAACATCGCTTGGCGTCCCAAGGCAAACCTTGGCTTGCACCTGACCTGTGCTTGGATTGTAAATATCGCCATCGCGGGTGGCCTCGCCACGGGTCGCCTTGCCAGCAATAAAATGTTGAACTTCGCGCATGTGTTTCTCCCTCATCCCAATGGGGCAATCTAGCAGCCCACGCTCAAAACGCCAATACACATGCTCCTAAACGAAAGGACCCGCCAATTTGAGGATACACTTTCGTGCATAGCCTTGGCGGGTACAATCGTGTTGACTATACGCATAAATGCGTAAAAACGCTACCGTCGTCTTTTGGATTTGGTTGCGGGGGTAGGATTCCTAAAAGGCGCAAGGCGCGCTACATCTCGCTAACGCTCGATAAGCGCTTTTAGCGTGAACCGCTAGTCCATCCACCGCACCCCCACAACAAAAAACCCCCGCTTTCCAGCGAGGGTTTTTGGTTGCGGGGGTAGGATTTGAACCTACGACCTTCAGGTTATGAGCCTGACGAGCTACCGGACTGCTCCACCCCGCGATAAAGGTGGTTTCACGAAACGCTCTTGTAACACACATGAATAATTTGCATAGGAAATAACGCGAAAAAACCAAAGTTTCACCGCTTAGCTAACCTTGCAGAAGCCTACAGACCGCGCCGCTACTGCGCTTGCGGGTTCAAAAGCTATTTACATTGGCTGTGGCACACCAAGATAATCCACGCCTCATTTTTTCTATTTACTACCGTAAGTTTACCGAGTCTGGACGCAATGTATGCATTGCACCTGTGAGTGGGTCAACGATAAGCCATCCGACGAGTCCGCCGATAAAGAAGTTGCCAGCAATATACCAGCCTGTCGCTGAACTATTTACCACTGCCGAGGCTGTCCCATCTTCTAATTGAATTGTATATTGCTGTCCTTCAAACCATCCGCTACCGCTTCGTTGCAGGTTAACGGTTGTGGGTGTCGTGCCGCTATAGACGATTTTACCAGATTTATCGCGAATTTTAAACTTCTGACCTGTGATTGCCGAGTTGACACTCACTGGTTTTGTAGTTCCCCCATCAACGATAGAGGCACAAGCCGCTAGCATGCCGCCAAGCAAGCTTACGGCGATTAGTTTAGTAAATAGGTTGCGCATTTTATATTTCCTTGTTTTTGTCATTTTCATTTTGTCGCAAAAGCTACGTTTCAATGGAAATAATAACCATGCATTTCGGATTTATGCAAGGAAGTATAATTTTTTACACATACTATTAATCTTGATATCTCAAGCACGTTCATAATCATTTATGTAGCGCGCGCAATGCTTTCTAGTAACACTACCAAATTATCGTGATTGACTTCTTGGCGTTCAAACAAGCCGATGATTTTTTCATAAACATCCATGCTCTCGGCACTAATTTCATATCCGTTTGTCTCTAAAAAAGACTGCGCCGCACCAAAAGCGATGCGTTTGTTGCCATCAACAAAGGGGTGATTTTGAATAAGGCTTTCCATGAGCGCGGCTGCTGCGTCGACGATGCCATCATAATAGCCCGTTTGCGGTCGTGCGACAGCAGACTCAAGCGCACCCATATCACGGATGCCATCTGCACCACCATGCCTGTAAATTAACACATCGTGCATCGCGATAATATTCTCTGTCGTCAAATAGACGACATGGCTTGTTTCAGACATGGCGGCAGCTTTATTCGGCTAGTTTGCGGTAAAGCGCGTCAAAGCGCTCAAGACCGCTTAGAAAAACCCGCTCTTGCTCGGGCGTGAGCGATTTTAGCCTCGGGTCGGATTTGCCATGCGACTTGGCGCGCGCGTCCTGTGTGGGGTGCGGTTGGTTGGAATCCGTAACTGGCGTTTGTTTGCTCATTATGGTGCTATTTTACTCTTATTGACGCGAAACGCAACATTTTATGAGTATAGCTTATGAATGGGGTATGTTGTGAATGACGTTGTGAAGAAGGTTTACAGAATTGTTTCATATTGCGCAGACCTGGCAACGACCTACTCTCCCACACCTTAAGATGCAGTACCATCGGCGCTGAAGCGTTTAACTTCCGAGTTCGGGATGGGATCGGGTTTAGGCGCTTCGCCATAGTCACCAAGTCGGCGCAATATGAAACATTTATTGATCAAAAACTGAGCTATTATTGCTGACGCTCGTTGAGCGAGGCCAGCGCATGGGGAAATGAGAACGATCAAGTCGATCGAACAATTAGTACCGGTAAGCTACACGCATTGCTGCGCTTCCACACCCGGCCTATCAACGTGGTGGTCTTCCACGGTTCTCAAGGGAATTCTGGTTTCGAGGGAGGCTTCCCGCTTAGATGCTTTCAGCGGTTATCCCGTCCATACTTAGCTACGCTGCAATGCCGCTGGCGCGACAACAGCTCCACCAGAGGTATGTCCACCCCGGTCCTCTCGTACTAGGGGCAGCTCCTCTCAAAATTCCTACACCCACGGCAGATAGGGACCAAACTGTCTCACGACGTTCTAAACCCAGCTCACGTACCGCTTTAATTGGCGAACAGCCAAACCCTTGGGACCTGCTCCAGCCCCAGGATGCGATGAGCCGACATCGAGGTGCCAAACAACGCCGTCGATATGGACTCTTGGGCGTCATCAGCCTGTTATCCCCGGCGTACCTTTTATCCGTTGAGCGATGGCCCTTCCACGCGGGACCACCGGATCACTATGACCGACTTTCGTCTCTGCTCGTCTTGTCAGACTCGCAGTCAGGCAGGCTTTTGCCATTGCACTCAACGACCGATTTCCGACCGGCCTGAGCCTACCATCGCGCGCCTCCGTTACTCTTTGGGAGGCGACCGCCCCAGTCAAACTACCCACCATGCAGGGTCCCGGAACCGGCTAACGGTTCGCGGTTAGACATCAATGACGATAGGGGTGGTATTTCACATTGCGGCTCCACAAAGACTGGCGCCTCTGCTTCAAAGCCTACCACCTATTCTACACATGCCGACACTAATGCCACTGCAAAGCTATAGTAAAGGTGCACGGGGTCTTTCCGTCTGACCGCAGGAACCCCGCATCTTCACGGGGAATTCAATTTCACTGAGTCGATGCTGGAGACAGCGGGGAAGTCGTTACGCCATTCGTGCAGGTCGGAACTTACCCGACAAGGAATTTCGCTACCTTAGGACCGTTATAGTTACGGCCGCCGTTTACCGGGGCTTCGATTCAAAGCTTGCACCTCTCCTCTTAACCTTCCGGCACCGGGCAGGCGTCAGACCCTATACGTCGTTTTGCAACTTCGCAGAGCCCTGTGTTTTTAATAAACAGTCGCTACCCCCTGGTCTGTGCCCCCGCTCACGAGTTGCCTCCTGAGCGGGCCTCCTTCTCCCGAAGTTACGGAGGCATTTTGCCGAGTTCCTTCAGCATCGTTCTCTCAAGCGCCTTGGTATACTCTACCAGTCCACCTGTGTCGGTTTCGGGTACGGTCTCATGTGGGAGCTATTTCCTGGAACTGCATCGCAGCCCCTCCAATCCAAT
Source organism: Parvibaculaceae bacterium (assembly GCA_965221415.1). Taxonomy (GTDB): domain Bacteria; phylum Pseudomonadota; class Alphaproteobacteria; order RS24; family RS24; genus UBA8337. Next base: position 250,465 of record OZ244887.1, on the reverse strand, counting down.
AAGGAGGAACAACTTACGCAATTCGTCACTACCCACTGGTGCAGGAATATTAACCTGCTTCCCATCGACTACGGATTTCTCCCTCGCCTTAGGGGCCGACTAACCCTGCGCTGATTAGCATTGCGCAGGAACCCTTGGACTTTCGGCGGGAGGGTTTCTCACCCTCCTTATCGTTACTCATGTCAGCATTCTCACTTCTGATACCTCCAGAAACACTCGCGTGCTCCCTTCGCAGGCTTACAGAACGCTCCGCTACCGCGCGATAAATCGCGCCCGCATCTTCGGTGTATGACTTTAGCCCCGTTACATTTTCGGCGCAGGACGTCTTATTTAGACCAGTGAGCTGTTACGCTTTCTTTAAAGGATGGCTGCTTCTAAGCCAACCTCCTGGTTGTTTTGGACGTTCCACTTCCTTTCCCACTTAGTCATAACTTGGGGACCTTAGATGGCGGTCTGGGCTCTTTC